>NZ_JBSPKX010000005.1:0-479140 GCF_053848045.1 Mesorhizobium sp. BHbdii
TCAATTGTCAAAGAACAGACATCGCAGACGCGAGGTCGTGGCCCGTACGCTTTTGGCTTCGGGGCCGTTCGAGTGTCGCTCACGCGGCTCTCTTGAATTTCGCAGAGGGCAAATCTAGAAGCGAACTTCTTCGTCGCCAGCGGCGCGCCGCCCTCGTTGGTGAGGCGTATATAGTCGGCAGGCGTCCAAAGTGTCAACAACGATTTCGGTCTTTTTTGAATTTTTTGCGACGAAAGATTGCGGTGCCGATTTTCGCTAGCCGACTTCCGCTGCAGCATGGGGATAACAAAGCCGACCACCACCAAGGAGCCCTATTGCCGCCGCATTGCGGTTTGACACCAAGGCCCAACGAAGCTGGCGCATGCACCACCGGCGCGGCGCCCTTATAAGCGACTGATAAGAGAGCCACTAAGAGAGAAGTATGACTGGGGATCTCGGCCGAAGCCAGGCGCTTCGTTGACTTCGCCCGCCGTGACAGGCAAATGTCATGGCCACAACAAAAGCGACAAGCCGTCCCGCCCGGGGAAGAAGCAGCCTTTCTGGATGCCAGATACGGAAAATGTCATAGCCGAACTCGGCAACGAGCCGCCGCTGATTGCGGACGGTCGCAGTGGCCCGCCCGACCGGCGCGAGGTTTCGGCGCGCTGGCTGTCGGGCACTTTTCTGACTGGCGTGACGTCGAGCGTGCTGATGGGCGTGGCGCTGTTCGCAGCCCTCGACGGCCGCCAGCAATTGGCAACACCGCCCGAGATCGCGGAACTGATCAGCCTTGCAAGGGGCGACGATTCCGGCGAGGTCGCCAAGACCACCAGGCTGGCGGCGCCGCGCCAGATCGCCAAGGCCAAGGACCGCCGGCGCATGGAAGTGTCGATGGTGACCAAGGTCGGCGACCGCGATGTCATCCACACCATGCCTTTCGTGCAGATCAAGATGGCGCTTGCCGCCGGGCACACGACCAGCCGAGCCTATCCGCCTTTCAACCCGATGCAGGTGTTTGGGGACGACCGCGACGGCAATGCCGGTCAGCCGGCGACCGCCGCCGCCGGCCAGATCTATGGCGCCAAGGTCGAAAGCGAGATGAGCCTGAAGACGGTCGATTTCCCGATCGAGAAGGCGGCCTTCGACGAAAAGAGTGACTTGTCCGCCGACGAGGTGGAAAAGGTGGTGCGCCAGGCCGGCACGGGCCTGAGCGACGGCGCCGTGCAGGTCGCGTCGCTGCATTATGTCGACCCGCAGCGATTCGGCGATGCATTCGCCGAGAGCATGGCCGGCTCCTACGACGTCAGGATCGTCCCGGAAAACGTCTCGGTGTCGCCGCGTGCTGCCCCCGATGATCAGGCGCCAGCCTTCGCCGAGGAGATCATCCCCTTCACCAGGGACCGCAACATTGTCGAGGCATTTGCCGATTCGGGCTATACGGGCGAGGACGCCACCGGCATGGCCGAGGCGATCGCCAAATTGCTGAATGCGACAGCGCTCAAGGCGGGAACCGTGCTGCGCGTCGGCCTCGAGGTCCATGGCGACGCCGCCAAGGTCGTTCGCACCGGCATCTACGACAGGGCCCAGCATATCGTCACCATCGCGCTCGATGATCACGGCCAATATGTGCCGGCGCAGGAGCCGGAGCCCAATCCCGAATTGCTGACCGCGTTCGATGATTCGCCGCCGGTTGTCGTGCGCGGCAATCTGCCGAACGTCTATGACGGCATCTACCGCGCCGCCTATTCCTACGGCATGTCCAAGGCGATGACCAAGCGGCTGATCAAGCTCCTGGCGTCCGGTGTCGATTTCCAGTCGCGGCTCAATCCGTCGGACCGCGTCGAGGTGCTGTTCTCGCAGCCGGATGGCGACGACCAGGCATCCGACGAATCCGAGCTGCTCTATGTCTCGGCGACGTTCGGCGGCACGACGCGCAATTTCTATCGGTTTCAGATGCAGGACGGCAGTACCGACTATTTCGACGAGGACGGCCGCAGCGCCCAGCAATTCCTGCTGCGCAATCCCCTGCCCGCAGGAAAATTCCGCTCCGGCTTCGGTGCCCGCAGGCATCCGATCCTCGGCTATGTGCGCATGCATACCGGTGTCGATTGGTCAGCCGCCATCGGCACGCCGATCATCGCTGCCGGCAACGGTGTCGTCGAGAAGGCGGGCTGGGCCGGCGGCTATGGCAAACAGATCATCATCCGCCACGCCAATGGCTACGAAACCTCCTACAATCACCAGAGCGCATTTGCCAAAGGCATCGCGCCGGGCGTGCGCGTCCGCCAAGGCCAGACCATCGGCTTTCTCGGCCAGACCGGCCTTGCCACCGGTCCGCATCTCCACTACGAGCTGATCGTCAACGGCACCAAGGTCGATCCGATGCGTGTTCGCCTGCCGGTCGGCAAGGTGCTGAAGGGCGACGACCTCGTCGCCTTCAAACGCGAGCGCGGGCGCATCGATGATCTGCTCAATCAGGAAGACAGTGATTCGCTGAAGGTCGCGAGCGCCAAGATCGAAGGCTGAGCTGACCTTGAAACCTTCCGGGCTCCTCAGCTCTGCGGAGTCTCAGATACACGCGACCATGGCAGTCGTTCGCCGGAGACGGTCGTCCACGCCACGATCGCCGAGAGCAGACAAAGCAGCGCGGTCGCCAAGGCGACGGCTGCGAAAGCTGCATCGCTGGCGGCAAGCCTTACTGCATCGAGATCCGGTGCCAGGCCCGCCGGCGCCGGTTCGCCGAAACCCGGAATGCCGGATGCGGCACCGCTATTCAGCACTGCCGCATAGACCCAGGCCGCCAGTGACCCCATCGCCGCCACTGCGATCAGGCCGCCAATGCGCGAGACGGCATTGTTGATTCCCGAAGCAGCACCCGTATCCTTGTCCTCGACTGCCGTCATCACCGCCGTCGACAGCGGCGACACGACCAGCGCCATGCCGAGCCCCATCAGCGCCATCAGCGGAAACACTCCCCACCAGAAACTGTGGAGGCCGGCATAGGCCAGCAAGGCAAGCCCGGCAAAGGCGACAGCGACGACGAGACTGCCGCTGGTGATCGGAAAACGCGGGCCGATCCGGTCAGACCACTGGCCGACCAGCCCCGACAACATCGCGATCAAGACCGACAGCGGCAGGAAGATGAAGCCGACCTCAGCCGCGCTCAGCCCCCATCCGGCGATGAGCAGCATCGGCAGATAGAACAGGTTGGCCGACAGTGCGAAATAGAGGAAGAAGGTCGCCACATTGGCGCCGGCGAAGGCGCCGACCCGAAACAGCGAGAGATCGATCATCGGTTCGCGCTGCCGGCGCTCGAAGACAATAAACATGATGAGCAGCAGCGCGCCGGCGGCGATGCTCGGGCCGGACATTTGCGCCTCGCCCTCTGCGCTCATCGAGGTCAAGCCGTAGGCAAGCGCTCCGAACGCCAAGGTGGCGAGGGTAGCGCCGCCGAGATCGAGGCTGCGCTTTTCCGTCGGTGCGTCGGCCGGGACCTTGGCGAGCAGGAGGTAGATCGAGACAAGACCAAGCGGCAGATTGATCGCGAAGATCGCCCGCCAGATGCCGTTGCCGAAGGCCGACAAGACAACGCCGCCCAGCACCGGGCCAAGCGCCGTCGTCAGCGCCGAGGCCGCCGCCCAGATGCCGATCGCCCTGCCGCGCTCCTTCTTGGGATAGGCCTTGGCGATAATGGCGAGGCTGCCCGGCACCATGATGGCAGCACCGATGCCCTGAATGGCGCGAAACGCAATGAGCACCGGCGGGTTCGGCGCCACCGCGCAGGCAAGCGAGGCGGCAATGAACAGCGCGATGCCTGCCACAAAAGCATGCCGCAGGCCAAAACGGTCGCCCGCGGCGCCGCCGACAAGGATGAGTGCCGAAAGCGTCAGCGCATAGGAGTTTGAAATCCACTGCGCCTCGGCGAAACTTGCGCCAAGATCGACGCGGATCGCCGGTGTGGCGATGGCCAGGATCGAACCGTCGATGAAGCCGAGCGCCGAAGCCAGGATCGCCGCGATCAGCACGAAGCTGCGCCGCGATTGCGGGCAAAACGTATCGGCCGGCAGCGGCCTGGCCAGGGGGACGGCTTCGGCGCCGACTTCGCTTGGAGAGCGCATGAAGCCTGCTTAGCCCTCCTATGCGCTGGCAACAACCGGCCAGAGGACTGCTGTCGTTGAAACCAGAACAGGATCGGCGTTTCGATGCCGCCGGACAGCGGCTCCTTCACTTGCGAAGATCATCGGCTGATTCATGCAAGTCGCCCAAAAGCCTGCTCCCGGGTGACCCAGGGGTGCGCTACGATTTGCGAAGGCGCTCAGTCGATGAATTCCACCGTGACGCCCGGCGAGACGATTTTTGCCAGTTCGCGCGCGTCCCAATTGGTCAGCCGCACGCAGCCATGGCTTTCGGTTTTGCCGATCTTGGAGGGGTCAGGCGTGCCGTGAATGCCGTAGGTCGGCTTGTCCAGTGCAATCCAGACCGAGCCGACGGGGCCGTTCGGACCCGGCGGGATGGTCAGGATCTTGTTGTTTTCGCCCTGCTTGAAATTGATGTTCGGATTGTAGGTGTAGTTCGGATCTAACGCGACCCGCGACACCGCATGAGTGCCGGTGGGCGAAGGCGTGTCCGCCGAGCCGATGGTGGCTGGATAGGCCGCGATTAGCTTGCCCGACGCGTCATAGGCGCGGACCTGCTTCTTGCCCTTGTCGGCGATGATGCGCGCCACCGGCTCCGCCACCAGCCTGCCGAAATTGGCGACCTTGATGATCGTGCCTGGACGATTGAAATTGGCTTCCGGGTTGAGCGCCTTCAGATAGTTCTCGTCCATATGGAACCGCTCGGCCAGCGCTTCGGTGACGGAGGTGTAACTCAGCCGGTCGAGCTGCGCCTTCTGGCCGTAGTCTTCCGGCACCGAGGCGACATAGGGGCCGGCCGCATCCTCGGGCGTGATGCTGTAGGAGGCGAAGGCATCGCCGCCGGACTGCTCAAGGGCTGCCTGGATGCCGACCACATCGGTCGACCGAAGATTGCTGCCGGTGATCTCGTTGTAGGCGGCGAGCGCCTTGTCGACATTCGAGCCGAAGCGTCCGTCGACGACGCCGGGCGAAGCGCCGGCGCGGTCGAGCAGCACTTGCAACGCAGCAACATCCTGTCGTGCACCGAGTGAAAGCGACGGATCGGCGACAGTCTTGCCGCCGATCTTTGGCGGCAATGCCGCCTGGTCGCCCGGGGCCGTCGGCTCGACCGGTTCGATCGAAGCCTCGTCGAGCGGCTGGCGCTTGACGGTGCGCGGCTTTATCGGCTGCGGCGCTTCCGGATAATCGTTGCCATAGCTGCCGTCATCCAGCGGCGCTTCGGGAAAAGCTTCCACATAATTGTCGCTGTAGGGATCGTATTCGTCGACCGGCGGTACGACTTCATCGACCGGCGGTACGACGATCAGGCCTTCCTCTTCCAATTGCCTGCGGCGCAAGCGCGCCGTGTCTTCCGGGTCGTCGAGATAATAACGGTCGTCCTCGACCGGTCCGAGATTGCGCAGGCGCTCGCGGCGGAGCGCGCGGCGGTCGAACCTGGTCTGCGGCGGCTGGATGGCGAGGACCTGGCCGGTTTCCGCATCGACGATGACGCGGTTCCCCCTGGCGTCGTAATAGACGTCGAAATCGCCGTTCTGGGCGACCAGCACACCACCGGCATTGGCCGCACGGGCAGATCGCGGCGCGATGTCCTTAGTCGGCGCGGCCATCGCGCTCGAAGAAAGCAGCCCGGCGGCGAGCGCCGAAAGGGTGAAGATCGTGCGAAACATGTTGGCCAAAATCTCCGGTCCGTAATTGCCGCCGCCCGGCGTTGTCTCTTTAGAGCGCCGCGCGTCCCTTCGGACGCGCAAGGACGCTCCAATAGTTAAAATCTTCGCACCAAGTTTTCCGAAAATCGAATTCGATGTTCGGGCCTATGCGGCAGGCGAACCTCTTCGCCAGCAAATCAGTTGCCGACCATAAGGTTCCAACATGAACCGGGCATGAAGATGGCGGATTTCTGGCGATGAGAGCAACATAGCTAGCTGGCGGCGAGTCCCAATTCCTTGCGCGCCTGCTTGGTCAGCTTGAGTACGACAAGGCGATGGCTTTCGCGCAGATAGTCCTTCAGCGCGTCATCATCCATGCTTTGGCTTGTCTGGCGCTGGATCCATTTCATGCCGCGTGACGCAAGATAGGGCGCGGGCCGAAGGCCCGGCTGTTCCTTCAAGATGTCATAAGCGGTGTCGGAGCATTTGAAGGTGACGAACGGCTCCTTGCCCTCACTCCAACCGCCTATCGCAAACACCTTGGCTCCGACCTTCCAGACATGGGCGCCGCCCCACTGGACGACATGGCTCGTCGACGGCAGCGAGGCGCAGAAGCTGTTGTAGTCATCCAGCGTCATCTGCGCCCCGCCGTTGAGTGTTTAATTATGTGGCGGCCTCGAATCAGGCCGCCGCCTCGGTCGCCACGACCGTCGGCTTCGAGCGGAAGTTCAACCGGTCGGAACCTGCGGTGACCTTGACGGTCGAACTGTCGAGGATGTCGCCGAGCAGTATCTTCTCCGCCAGCGGGTCCTGCAGTTCCTTTTGCATCACCCGCTTCAGCGGCCGCGCGCCATAGGCCGGATCGTAGCCCTTGGCCGCCAGCCAGTCGATCGCCTCCTGGTCCAGCGAGAGCGTGATCTTGCGATCGACGAGCAGGTTTTCCAGTCGCTTGAGTTGGATCTCGACGATGCGGCCCATATCCTGCCGGCGCAGCCGGTGGAACAGGATCACTTCATCGACGCGGTTAAGGAACTCCGGCCGGAACGATACCCGCACCACGCTCATCACCTCGTCACGTACGGCATCGACGTCCTGGTTCTCGTTGAGATTGACCAGATATTCGGCGCCGAGGTTCGACGTCATGATGATCAGCGTGTTGCGGAAATCGACCGTGCGGCCCTGCCCGTCGGTCAGGCGGCCGTCGTCGAGCACCTGCAGCAGCACGTTGAACACGTCCGGATGCGCCTTCTCGATCTCGTCGAACAGCACGACCTGGTAGGGCCGGCGCCGCACCGCTTCGGTCAGTGCCCCGCCTTCCTCATAGCCGACATAGCCGGGAGGCGCGCCGATCAGCCGGGCGACCGAGTGTTTCTCCATGAATTCCGACATATCGATGCGCACCATGGCGCTCTCGTCGTCGAACAGGAAGCTGGCGAGCGCCTTGGTCAGCTCGGTCTTGCCAACGCCCGTCGGTCCGAGGAACATGAACGAGCCGATCGGCCGGTTCGGATCCTGCAGGCCGGCGCGGGCACGGCGAACGGCTTTCGACACGGCCTGCACCGCCTCGCCCTGGCCGACGACGCGCTTGCCGATCTCGTCTTCCATGCGCAGCAGCTTATCACGCTCGCCTTGCAGCATCTTGTCGACCGGAATGCCGGTCCAGCGCGACACGATATGGGCAACGTGATCGGGGGTGACTACCTCTTCGACCATGCCGACCTTGCCGTCTTGCGCCTCGGCCTGCGTCAGCTTTTTTTCGAGTTCCGGAATCTTGCCATAGGCAAGCTCGCCGGCGCGCTGGAATTCACCCCTGCGCTGGGCAATGGCGAGCTCGTTTCGCGCCTCGTCGAGCTGTTTCTTCAGGTCGGCCGCGAGCCCGAGCTTCTGCTTCTCGGCCTGCCACTTCGAGGTCAGTTCGGTCGATTCTTCTTCCAGAGCGGAAAGATCCTTTTCGAGGCGGGCGAGCCGGTCCTTTGACGCGTCGTCCTTCTCGACCTTCAGCGCCTCACGCTCGATCTTGAGCTGCATGATGCGGCGGTCGATCTCGTCTAGCGCTTCGGGCTTCGAATCGACCTGCATCCGGAGCCGCGACGCGGCCTCGTCGACAAGGTCGATGGCCTTGTCCGGCAGGAACCGGTCGGCGATATAGCGATTGGACAGCGACGCCGCAGCGACCAGCGCCGAATCCGAGATGCGCACCTTGTGGTGCTGCTCGTATTTTTCCTTCAGGCCGCGCAGAATGGAGACGGTGTCTTCGACGGTCGGTTCATTGACGAAGACCGGCTGGAAGCGGCGGGCAAGGGCGGCGTCCTTCTCGACATGCTTCCGGTATTCGTCGAGCGTCGTCGCGCCCACACAGTGGAGTTCGCCGCGTGCCAGCGCCGGCTTCAACAGGTTCGACGCATCCATGGCGCCATCCGCCTTGCCGGCGCCGACCAGCGTGTGCATCTCATCGATGAACAGGATGATGCCGCCAGCGGCAGCGGTAACTTCCGAAAGGACCGCCTTCAGCCGCTCTTCGAATTCGCCGCGATATTTGGCACCGGCGATCAGCGACCCCATGTCGAGCGCCATCAACTGCTTGTCCTTGAGCGATTCCGGCACGTCGCCGTTGACGATGCGCAACGCCAGCCCTTCGGCGATCGCCGTCTTGCCGACGCCGGGTTCACCGATCAGCACCGGATTGTTCTTGGTGCGGCGCGACAGCACCTGGATGGTGCGGCGGATCTCGTCGTCGCGGCCGATGACCGGGTCGAGCTTGCCGGCGCGGCCGTCGGCGGTCAGGTCGCGCGCGTACTTCTTCAGCGCATCATAGCCCTGCTCGGCGCTCGCCGAATCGGCGGTGCGACCCTTGCGGACGTCGTTGATCACCTGGTTCAGCGCCTGTGGCGTCACGCCGGCCTTGGTGAGGATGTCGGCAGTCTTGGCGGATTTCTCGACCGCCAGCGCCGTCAGCAGCCTCTCGACCGTAACGAAACTGTCGCCGGCCTTCTTGGCCAGTTCCTCGGCGGTCGAGAACACCTTGGCCAGCGGCTGCGCCAGATAGAGCTGGCCGTTGCCGCCTTCCACCTTGGGCATCGCCTCAAGTGCCGTCTCGACGCCAAGCTTGACGTCGCGGACGCTGCCGCCGGCGCGCTCGATCAACGACGCGGCCAAGCCCTCGTCGTCGTCGACGAGCACTTTCAATATATGTTCGGGAGTGAATTGCTGGTGGTTGCGCGAGAGCGCCAAGGTCTGCGCGGACTGGATGAAGCCGCGCACGCGCTCGGAATATTTTTCAAGGTTCATCTCTGTCTCCTTCCGTCACCGGCCCGCTTTGCGGCACCGGATCAGATTGCGGTGACGGACCCGCCCGTTCGAGCCGGGTCCTATTCACGCGAGATATGGGGCGCAAGCCACGGACCCTCAAGACGTCCCAATAATGGTGAATGCATAATATTGCCCGGGTGCGCAAAACAAAAACGGCGGAGATTTCTCTCCGCCGTCCAAGAATGTCTGAAGGCCTTGCTCGATCAGTTGTTGACGTCGATGATGGCAGGCTCGCCACCGGCGTCTTCCGCCGGCGCTGCATTCACGTTATCGGCGCCAGCATTGTCGTTACCGCCATCCACCTGATCAGCGTTGACGCGCGGACGGCGCGGACGCCTGGGGCGGCGGGCAGCGCCGCTTTCGGCGGCTGCTTCGTTCATCTCGGCCTGGACAGCCAGAGCCGCCGGCGAAAAGCTTTCGAACTGCGGCGCGGGTTCGGCCACAGAAACCGGCTCGACCGGAGACACAGTTTCCGCCTGTATGGGTGTCTCGTTCTGTACCGGTGTCTCGTTGCGCCGGCTCTGATCGCCGCGCCGGTTCTGATCGTCGCGTTGTCCGCTCTGCTCGCCGCGCGCACCAAATTCGCCGCGCTGGCCGTTCTGGCCGTAGCCGCCATTGGGGCGACGGTCGCGATGGCGGCCGCCATTGTCGCGCCCACTATTGCCGCGCCCACTATTATCGCGCCCGGTATCGCGCCCACCGGTATCGCGATTGTCGCGGCCGTTTTCCTGGTTGAACGCCAACTCGGCTGGCGTGCCATCGATGACCGGCTGCGGGCCGCCAGCGTGGTTGACCACCGGAGCCGCAGTCTCACCGACATTGCTGTTGCCGGCATTGTCGAACTCATCGCGATCTTCGTCGCCGTCATCGTCGAAATCGTCGCGGTTCTGCTGAGCGCTCTGGATCGGTAACTGCGCCTGTGCGGCAGCGATGATGCGATTGTAGTGCTCGGCGTGCTGGAGATAGTTTTCCGCCATCACCCGGTCGCCGGAGCTTTGCGCGTCACGGGCAAGGGTCGCGTATTTTTCGGCGATCTGCTGAGCCGATCCGCGGATCTTCACATCCGGACCGTTGCTCTCGTAGTTGCGCGTCAGGGGATTTGGGCCCTTGCGGTTATTGTTGTTGTTATTGCCGCCGCCATTGTTGTTGCGACCGCGCATGCGCCTGTTCTGCTGTTGTGGCCTCATTCGACTCTCTTCAATTTTGAATTTTCGAAAACTTTTTCACGAACGGAGGCGCTCATGCAGCCAGCCGTTTCGTCTCTTCACCGGCGTTCGCCCGCATCGATTGCGTTGGCGCCACGTGTCATCCTGTTCCGGTTACATCACTTGTCGGACGATTCCCGCACGAAGCTTGGGCGTCGTTTGCGCAAGAAGGCAGCTATTTCCAAGGAAACCGAATCGCTAAGAGCACTGCCTGCTTCGTCTCATCCGGTTAAGGCGACCCTAGCCGCATTCCCCGGCATTGCCAAGCGCTTTTTTCGCACTGCATCACGGCTTTGTCAGTTCAAAGATCAGAACCCTCTCGTTTCCGCCAAAGTCTCGGAATACCCCCGCCGGCACATAGCCGGCTGCGGAGAATATGCCCGTAACCTCTTTGCGTTGGGTGTGGCCAATCTCGACCGCAATCCTGCCCTCGGCTTCCAAAAAACCTGCCGCCTCGGCGGCGATGATCCTGTAGGGACTCAGACCATCCACGCCGCCATCGAGGGCTTGGCGTGGATCGAAATCGCGGACTTCGTCCTGCAGATTTTCAATGTCTATTGATGCTATATAGGGAGGGTTAGCGGCAATTACATGGTATCGGCCAAAAACTTTTTCGAACCAGTCGGATTTGAGCACCTGGAACCGGTCGGCTAACCCCAATTCCCTGGCATTGCGCATGGCGGTTGCCAGCGCGCCTTGCGAAATATCGACACCGGTAGCCACCGCCGCCGGAACGGCGCTGAGCAGCGCCAGCGCGATGGCGCCGGTGCCGCTGCCGAGATCGAGGATGCGGCATTGGCCTTGCCGTTCCGCTGTCGCCTTCACGAAGGGCAGCACCGCTTCGACCAGCGTTTCGGTGTCCGGTCGCGGCTCAAGCGTTTCCGGTGACAGCGACAGGCGCAAGCCGTAGAATTCGCGATAACCCAGGATGCGATGCACCGGCTCGCCGGCGATCCGCCGCCTCAGGGCTGAATCGATCGCGGCAATCGCGCCGGCATCGACCCTGCATTCGGGATCGGCGATGGCTTGTGTGCGGGTCGTGCCGGAAATATGTTCGACGATCAGCCTTGCATCCAGCGCCGGATCGGCGACTGCGGCCGCGGCAAGGCGTGCCCGCGCCGCTTTCAGCAGTGGCCCTAACGTACCGGGCAGACTGTCAGCCATCGAGGCCGATATCGGCGAGCAGCTTCGACTGGTGGTCGGCAATCAGCGCGTCGATGATCTCGTCGAGTTCGCCCATCATCACCCGGTCGAGCTTATAGAGGGTCAAATTGATGCGATGGTCGGTGACGCGGCCCTGCGGGAAATTATAGGTGCGGATGCGCTCCGAGCGATCGCCCGAACCGACCTGCGATTTGCGCGATTCGGAGCGTTCCTCGTCAGCCTTGCTGCGCTCGAGGTCGTAAAGCCTGGCGCGCAGGATCTGCATGGCTTTCGCCCGGTTCTGGTGCTGCGACTTCTCCGCCTGCACCACCATGATGCCGGTCGGCAGATGGGTGATGCGCACCGCCGAATCGGTGGTGTTGACGTGCTGGCCACCCGAACCCGAGGCGCGCATCGTGTCGATGCGGATGTCTTCGGCCCTGATGTCGATGTCGACCTCTTCCGCTTCGGGCAGCACCGCAACCGTCGCCGCCGAGGTATGGATACGCCCGCCGGCCTCGGTCGCCGGCACGCGCTGCACACGATGCACACCGGACTCGAATTTCAGATGGGCGAAGACCCCCTTGCCCGAAATGGTGGCGATGATTTCCTTGTAGCCGCCGACCTCACCCTCGCTCGCCGACACCGTCTCGAAACGCCAGCCGCGTGCCGCAGCATAGCGTTCGTACATGCGGAACAGGTCGCCAGCAAAGAGAGCCGCCTCGTCGCCGCCGGTGCCGGCGCGGATTTCGAGGATGGCGTTCTTGTCGTCTGCGGCATCCTTGGGCAGAAGCAGGATCTGGATATCCCTCTGCAGCGCCTCAATGCGTTCCCTGACCTCGGGCAGATCAGCCTCGGCCAATGCCCGCATTTCGGCATCGGTGCTTTTGTCGGCGAGCATCGCCTGCAAGTCGGACTGTTCATGCTCGGCGGTACGCAGCTCCCTGATCTTTGCCACCATCTCCTGCATGTCGGCATATTCCGACGCCATCCTGACATAGGCGTCCGCCGCCGGCCCGGCCGACATCTGCGCTTCGAGCATATCGAAACGCTTGACGACTTGATCCATACGGTCGCGGGGCAGGTTGATCATGGCGAAGGTCTACAACGGAATGGAGCGGTCGTCGGCAAAGGCTTGCAGCAGCGCCCGCATCGGCAACCCGTAGGCCGGCGCCATAAGATTGTCGTCGAAGAACGTCTCCAGCTCGGCCAGCGGCAGTTCCGTCAGCATCGCCTTGACTGGACCGATCGAAGCCGGCGACATCGAGATCGACCGGTAGCCAAGGCCGATCAGCGCCATCGCCGAGATCGGCTTGCCCGCCAGTTCGCCGCACAAGGTCACCGGGGTTTGATTGCGCACCCCGGCGTCGGCAATCTGCTTCAGAACGCGCAGGAACGGCGTCGACAGCGCATCGAAACGGTCGGAGAGCTGCGTGTTGCCGCGATCGACCGCCATAACGAACTGGAACAGATCGTTCGAGCCGACCGAGACGAAATCGACGGCCTTCATCAGCTCGTCGAGCTGGAACAGCAGCGACGGCACTTCCAGCATGGCCCCGAGCTTCAGGCTGGTCGGCAGATGATGGGCAAAACGCGACAGATGCCGCACCTCGCGATCGATGATTTCGCGCGCCTGTGCGATCTCGCCGAGCTCCGTCACCATTGGCAGCATCAGCTTCAGTTCACGCCCACCGCAGGCCTTTAGAAGCGCACGGATCTGGGTGCGCAACAGGCCCGGCCGGTCGAGCGTCAGGCGGATGGCGCGCCAGCCGAGCGCCGGGTTCTCTTCCTGGATCGTGTCCTTGAAGTAGGGCAGCACCTTGTCGCCGCCGATATCGATGGTACGGAAGGTCACCGGCTTGCCGCGCGCCGCGTCGAGCACGTCGCGGTAGAGCCGTTCCTGGGCTTCCGCACGCGGAAAGGTCGAGGCGACCATGAATTGTAGCTCGGTGCGGAACAGGCCGATGCCGGCGGCGCCCGCCTCGGCAAGCTGCGGCAGATCGACGGCCAGGCCCGCATTCATTAAAAGGTCGACCTGGACGCCGTCCTTGGTCACCGACGGCTTCTTGCGCAGTTCGCGGTAGACCTCCTGCCGCCGCGCCCGGAAGCGGACCTTTTCGGCATAGGCGGCTTCGAGGTCGGGCTGAGGGCGCAGATGGATCGCGCCTTCTTCGCCGTCGACAATGATGGCGTCGCCGTTTTCCGCCATGGAAACGGCGCCCCTCATCTGGCCCGCGGCCGGTATGCCCATGGCCCGCGCCACGATAACGACGTGGCTGGTCGCCGCGCCGTCCTCGAGCACCAGCCCGCGCAGCTTGTCTCTGGGATAATCGAGCAGTTCGGCAGCCCCCATCGAGCGGGCGACGATGATGGCGTCCTTCGGCAGCGAGGCCGCGACATCGTCCGGCCCCCGCCCCATCAACTGGCGTAGCAACCGATTGGCGAGATCGTCGAAATCGCTCATTCGCTCGCGCAGATACGGATCGGTCATGTGCAACATGCGGGCACGCATGTCGCTCTGCACTTTTTCCACCGCTGCTTCCGCCGTCAGGCCGTTTCGGATCGCCTCTTCCAGCCGGCGCACCCAGCCGCTGTCGTTGGCGAACATGCGATAGGCTTCGAGCACCTGGCGGTGTTCACCCTCGAAGGCGACTTCGCGGCGTTCCAGCATGTCGTCGATGGAGAGCCTGAGCGAGCCGAGGGATGCATCGAGCCGCCTGATCTCCTCATCGCTGTCCTCGTTGAACAGATTGGTGACGACGATGCGCGGCTCGTGCAGCACGACATGACCGAGCCCGACGCCTTCGTTGAAGGACAGGCCGGTAAAGCTCACCGGGCGGCGCAGGTCGAGTTCGAGCCCGGGCCGGGTCAGCCGGGCAAGGTCGCCGGTGGCGATCATCTCGGCGATCACCATCGCCGTCGTTTCCAGCGCCTCGACCTCGTCGTCGCGATAGTGGCGCATGGTCTTGTTCTGGACGACCAGCACACCGAGCGTGCGCCCTGCCCTGAGCACCGGCACGCCGAGGAAGGAATTGTAGATCTCTTCTCCTGTCTCCGGCAGGTAGGCGAAGGCTGGATGTTCCTGCGCGTTGGAGAGATTGAGCGGCCGTGCTGAGGCCGCGATCGTGCCGACGAGGCCTTCCCCCAGCCTGAGCTGCGCCAAATGGACGGCGTTCGGGTTCAGACCCTCGGTGGCATAGAGTTCGAGCACCGAATCGGCGCGCAGCACATAGAGCGAGCACACTTCGGCGACCATATTGGCGGCGATATCGCGCACGATGCGGTCGAGCCGCTCCTGCGGCTCCAGCGGCTCCTGCATGAGCTCGCGGAGCCGTTTCAGCAAAACGCGCGGGCCACTGGCCGTATCACGCATCGCGGCTTGTTCTCCAATGGACATTTTGCCCGCCGCAGTTTCTCCCGCGGCCGGCGCTCACGCAACAACTCAATTAGAGCGTAATGCGTCCAATTGGACGCCAAAGGACGCTCTAAGACTTTCGATCTGCTGCATCGTGCTTTCCGAAATCGACTCCGATTCTCGGGCCGATGCAGTCTGCTACTGCTTATCCAGACCGTAGACGGAATGCAAAGTGCGAACCGCAAGTTCGGTGTAGGGACCGTCGATCAGGATCGAAATTTTGATCTCGGAGGTGGTGATCGCACGGATGTTGATCGCCTTGTCGGCCAGCGCCTTGAAAGCGGTGGCGGCGACGCCCGCATGGCTCCTCATGCCGATGCCGATGACCGAGACCTTCGACATGCCGGCTTCCGACTGCACGACGTCGTAGCCGATCGTGGTCTTCAGCCGCTCGAGCACGGCAAGCGCCTTGTCGACATCGCCGGACGGCACGGTGAAGGTCATGTCGGTGAACTTGCCGTCCTCGGAAATGTTCTGGACGATCATGTCGACATTGATGTTGGCCCCGGCCAGCGGCCCGAAAATGCCGGCGGCAACGCCCGGCCGATCGCCGACACGGCGCAATGAAATCTGCGCTTCGTCCTTGGCATAGGCAATTCCGGTGACGACCTGCTGTTCCACGATCTCTTCCTCGTCGCAAATAAGCGTTCCGGGCGGATTGAGCAAATCCCCCATTCCGGGCGCGTCGGGATCGTCGAAGGACGACCGCACGAAAGTACGCACCCTGTGCACCATGGCAAGCTCGACCGAGCGTACCTGCAGGACCTTGGCGCCGAGAGAGGCCATTTCAAGCATTTCCTCGAAGGAAATCTTGGCCAGCCGCCGCGCTTTCGGCTCGATGCGCGGGTCTGTGGTGTAGACCCCATCGACATCGGTGTAGATGTCGCAGCGGTCGGCCTTGACCGCCGCCGCGATGGCGACAGCACTGGTGTCGGAACCGCCGCGGCCGAGCGTGGCGATGCGATTGTCCGGGCCGATGCCCTGGAAGCCGGCGACCACCGCCACCTGGCCCTCGCCGAAGCGCTTGATCAGGAACGCGCCGTCGATGTCGAGAATGCGCGCCGCGCCATGCGCATTGTCGGTCTTGATCGGGATCTGCCAGCCTTGCCAGGAGCGGGCATGGACGCCCATATTCTGCAGCGCGATCGCCAGCAGGCCGGCGGTCACCTGCTCGCCGGAGGCGACGACGACGTCATATTCGCGCGCATCGTGCATGGGTGAGGCTTCGCGCGTCCACTGCACGAGCTCGTTGGTCTTGCCGGCCATCGCCGAGACGACCACCGCAACCTCATGGCCGGCATCGACCTCGCGTTTGACATGGCGCGCCACATTGCGGATTCGGGCGATGTCGGCGACGGAGGTTCCGCCGAATTTCATCACGATGCGCGCCATGGAAGCGAAATGCCTTTGACTGGGTGCCGGACCGGCGGCCGAATAACGGAAAGGGAGCGCCCGCCTGGGCCGGTCGCCGAATTGGCGGCCTCCTTAGCCAAATGCTACGGGTTTCGCAAGGCGTGCCGCCGCTTGCCCTGGGCGACGAAGGCGACACACGAGCGAAACGCGCGTACCCGCATACCTGTCGCATAGGCGCAACGGGCAACAGTCGAAATTTGCTGCCTTGACATTCGCTGGCTCTCGACCGACTTCCTAACGTTCGAGGAGACCACACGATGCCAGAACCCCGACGATCGACGATCGATGCCGGAGAAGTGGAGCGCTTTTCCGCCCTTGCCGCCGAATGGTGGAATCCGAACGGCAAATTCCGCCCGCTGCACAAGTTCAATCCGATCCGGCTTGCCTATATACGCGACCAGGTGGCGGCGCGCTTCGGCCGCGACCCGCGTGCGGCGCGGCCGTTCGAGGGCCTGCGCTTCCTCGACATCGGCTGCGGCGGCGGGCTGTTGTGCGAGCCGATGGCGCGGCTTGGCGCCGAAGTGGTCGGCGCCGACGCATCGGCCACCAACATCGAAGTGGCCAAGCTGCATGCGGCGGAGGTCGGCGTGACGGTGGATTACCGTGCCACGACGGCGGAGGATCTGGCTGACGCCGGCGAGAAATTCGACGTCATCCTCAACATGGAAGTGGTCGAGCATGTTGCCGACATCGACCTGTTCGTGGCCAAATGCGGCGACATGCTTAAGCCCGGCGGCATCATGTTCGTCGCCACCATCAACCGCACACTGAAGGCCCTGGGCCTGGCCATTATCGGCGCCGAATATGTGCTGCGCTGGTTGCCGCGCGGCACCCACCAGTTCGGCAAGCTGGTGCGGCCAGACGAGCTGGAAAAGGCGCTGACCGGCGCTGGCCTGACCATCATCGACCGCACCGGCGTCACCTACAATCCGCTCGCCGACCGCTGGCAGCGGTCGAAGGATATGGACGTCAACTACATGGTGCTGGCGGAGAAGGCACCCGCCTGAACTTTCTCACCAAACGTCTGAACCTTCTCACGCCGCCACCTTCTCACCCGCCTTTGTGGTGATCTGGCTTTGCGCTTTGGTGGTGATGAACACGCCGGCGATGATGATGGCAGCACCCGCCCAGGTCAGCAATCGATAGTGCTCGCCGAGAAACATAGTGCCGGCAAACAATCCGACCGCAGCCGCGACATAACCGATCTGGCTGAGATAGACCGGGCCGCCGACCGCCTGCAGCCGGAAGAAGAAGACGAACATCGCCGCGGCTGACGCGACCTGCCCGACGACCACCATTGGCACGCCGCCGACCAGGGCGAGCGAACCGCCGCCCTGCAGCGTGAAGATACCGCAAAGAAGCAGCGCAGCCGATGCCAGATGGCTGCCGACGGCAAGCTCGATCGGTCCGGTCCCTTCCGGCCAGTCGACCGTGCGGTAGATGTTGCCGGCGGCAAGGCTGACCGGGATGAGCAGCCCCACCGCCACCCAGAAAAATTCGGCCGGCTGGCCGGCCTCGCCGCGCGTCCCCGCCACCATCACCGCACCAAGGAAGCCGACGGCAATGCCGACGACACCAAGCAGATTGGGGCGCCGAACGCCGAGCAGGATCGAAAACACCAGGGTAACCACTGGCGACAGTGTGAACATGATACCGGTATAGCCGGCGCCGAGATGCGGAATGGCCGAGAACATCAAGAGATTGGGGAATGCATAGGACACCGCCGCGGTGACGACGAAGTAACGCAGCCTGGGCGGGGTGAGCCGGATGCGTTGCCCGCGCAGAAGCAGGGCGCACAAAAGCACACCGCCGGCGCCGAGCGAGATAACGAGGGCCCAGACCATAGCCGAAACGCCGGCCGCCGTGGCGATCTTGCCGAACGGCAGCGTCAGGCCGAGCAGGCCGCCGGTGACGACCAAAAGGCCGGGCGCTGAATCCCAGAGAAATTTCATAGCGAACCTTGCACCTTATTGTCTTTGCAGCTCTTGGCCAGCAATGTGTCTTGAGATAAGATAATGGAAAGATTCTTAACGTCAAGATATTTAACGGTGAGATAGATGGATCGCGCCGCGAAAGCCATCGAGCAGTGGAAGAAAGAACGGCCGGATCTGGATGTTTCTCCGATGGCCGTGCTTGGACGGTTGAACGAAGCCTCGTCGCTGATTGCACGAGAACGCCTCGCTCCGCTGTTTGCCCGCTTCGGACTGCAATCCGGGGAATTCGATGTGCTGGCGACGCTGCGCCGTTCCGGGTCGCCTTACGCGCTGACGCCAACTGCCCTCTATGAAGCGACGATGGTGACGTCGGGCGCCATGACCAACCGGCTCGATCGGCTGGAGAAGGCCGGCTTGATCCTGCGCGGTCCGCACCCCAACGATCGGCGCGGGATCGTCGTGCAGCTGACCGGAAAAGGTCTCGCATTGGTCGATGAGGCGGTCGCCGCCCACGTCGCCAACGAGCACGAGATCCTTTCCGGTCTGACGCGCCAGGAGCAGGACACGCTCTCCCGGCTGCTCGAAAAATTGATAGGAAGCGTGGGCTGAACAGCGGGCACAGTCAGAGACCAGCGACGGAAAAGGAGGAATCAATTCGGCTGATCGGAAGCCCTTTTGCCATCTTGCCGCCCTAAGATCCTCCGATGTCGCCATCGCGCGAAAGAGACGATGATGCCCGCAAGCCAAGCCGGGGCATCGAGATGGAGCAAGGCATCCCGGGCGCCAGCGATCTCCCGGGCTTTGAGTGCTGCGTTGGAATAGTCAACTGGCCGATCCTGTCTGGCTTCGACCAATCGGCAAATACTCTCTCCATTCGGCAGTTTCGCTGCGAAGGCCAGTTCACGTTCCATACAGACCTGTTCCACCCGGTCGCGCAATTCCTGCTCGTAGCCAATGCCCCCTTGATGGAGGCGCGCATGCGTGGCTTCATGCACGATAGCACCGGCGATCTGCTCGGTCGTCGTGTGCTCGCCCAGAACAAATCGTTCATCGAGCTCACAAGTCGACGTCGAATTGACGAACTGGCCGGCGGCACCGGTATTAGTCGTAATCCAGATCCGCTTGATATCCTGGACCACGCGTCTGTAGCGAACAGGATCGAAATCGCTTATCAGTTGAAGTGCTGCAGCAACCTTGTCCGTAGCTTCACTGCCTTTGTGTTTGCTAAAAACGATCACCATTCCGCTGATCGTATGCTTGGCGCTCGCCTTCATGGCCAGCCAATTGAGAGTGTCCTGCCACACGATTGAAAAAGGTCGCCGTTCAGGCTTCCCGCGCCGACGCGACGTGGTCACGGGCACTCAGTTCCGCTCGTCCGGGAAGCTTGGAATCGGCATGAATTCAACGCCTTCCTCGGCCAGACTCTTCGCCTCCTCCAGCGTCGCCTCGCCATAGATGCCGCGCGGATCGCTCTCGCCGAAATGGATCTTGCGCGCTTCCTCGGCAAACTTGTCGCCGACATAGTCGGCGTTCTCGCGCACCTTCTCGGCCATCGCCTTTAATTGCGCCAGCGCCTGCTTCTGGGCCTCGCCCATGGCTAGTGCGATCTTCTCTTGCTTGCGACCGGTGGAGACGGCCGGCGCCATCAACGCCTTCTCAACCTTGTGCGAGCCGCAGGTCGGGCAATCGACGAAGCGACGCTTCTTCTGGGTGTCGAAATCGTCGTTGCTGCGAAACCAGCCCTCGAATTCGTGCTCGTGCTCGCAGATCAGAGAAAACCGGATCAAGATGCTGCACCCCTGAGTGGCAATGCCTCAGCCTGTCCGCCGTTTACGGCAAAATCCCGCGCATTTTTCAGGTTTGGGATCTTCTTGCGCGCGGCGGCCGACTGCGCCGGGTCGATCTCGGCGATGATCACCGCCGGCTCGTCATGTGCCGCTTCCGCGACGATGCGGCCCCAGGGATCGACGATCAGCGAATGGCCATAGGTCTCGCGGCCGTCCTCGTGCAGTCCGCCTTGCGCCGCGGCAACGACATAGGCGCCGTTCTCGATGGCGCGCGCCCGCAGCAGCACATGCCAGTGCGCCTCGCCGGTCTGGCGGGTGAAGGCGGCGGGCACCGAAAGCAGGTCGGCGCCGGCCAGCGCCTCGGCGCGGAAGAGCTGCGGAAAGCGCAGATCGTAGCAGACGGCGAAACCCAGCCTCGCACCATCGGTCCCGGCGCCGCTGATCTCAGTGACAACGGCCTGGGTGCCCGGCTCGTAGGCGGCGGATTCGCGCCAGCTTTCGCCGTTGTCGAGATCGACGTCGAACATGTGGATCTTGTCGTAGGTGGCAATCGTCGCGCCATCCGGTCCGAACAGAAGCGCGCGGTTGGCGAGCTTGCCGTCGGCGCGCAGGATGGCGGTCGAGCCGATATGCAGGAAGACGCCAAATTCTTTCGCCAGCTTGCGCGAGGTCGAGACGATGATGTCCTTGTCCTCGGAAGTGAAGGAGGCGGCCCGCGCTTGGCTGTCGCGGATCAGCGCACCGGTCATTTCCGGGGACTGGATATAGGTCGCACCCTGGCCCGCGGCCTCGCGCACCAGCCGCGCCAGATCGACCGCATTGCGCTCGGGGCTGGTGCCCGAACGCATCTGAATCGCCGCTGCCTTGAAAGCACCCATCGTCACATCCTTAATTCGTCGAGACATTGGCGAGCAGACGGTCCAGCCGGCCCTCCGCCTCCAGTTCATGGAGATCGTCGCAGCCGCCGACATGCGTGTC
Source organism: Mesorhizobium sp. BHbdii (assembly GCF_053848045.1). Taxonomy (NCBI): domain Bacteria; kingdom Pseudomonadati; phylum Pseudomonadota; class Alphaproteobacteria; order Hyphomicrobiales; family Phyllobacteriaceae; genus Mesorhizobium; species Mesorhizobium sp. BHbdii. The sequence goes on from NZ_JBSPKX010000005.1 coordinate 20,946, forward strand.
GCCGATGAATATCTGCGGAAAGGTCGAGCGGCCATTCGCGCGGGAAATCATTTCTCGGCGCAGTTCCGGCGAGAAGGACGCGTCGTGCTCGGTGTAGGCAACGCCCTTGCGCTCGAGCAGCCGCTTGGCCGCCACGCAATAGCCGCACATCATCCGTGTATAGATCGTCACATCGACCATCGGTCAGCAATCCTGCCTTTCTCCAATCTATATAGTCGCGGACTCGTCGGCCCGAAAGTCCCCCGGCAGCACGCGCGCAAAGGTCAGCACGTCGACGGTCCCAGCACCGCCCTTCTTCAGCGCCTTGGCGACCGCGCGGACGGTGGCGCCGGTGGTATAGACATCGTCGATCAAGAGCACCCGGCGGCCGGCGATCTCGATCTCGGCCTCCTCGGGCACTCTGAATGCGGCACGCACATTCTCCTCGCGTTCCCGCCGCTCCAGCCCGACCTGCTGGCGGGTGAGTTTGACGCGCCTGACAGCGGAGGGCGCAAAATGCAAGCCGCCAAGTTGCGATACCGCCCTTGCCAGTTCCGCCGACTGGTTGAACTGGCGCTTGAAAAAACGCCGCCAGTGCAGCGGCACCGGCACGACCACATCGGCTTCCGCGATCAGTTCGGCACCGGCGCGCAGCATCCAGCGCGCCATCCACGGCGCGAGGTCGGTGCGATCCTGGTATTTCAACCCTTGCACCATCTGGCGGGCGACACCGGAGTAAGCGACCGCGGCCCGCGCGCGCTCGAACGGAGGCGGGTCGGCGATCGCCTCGGCCGACAGGAACCCCTCGCCCATGTGATGGATGAACGGCGTGCCCATCACCGGGCACCATGGCCGCTCCAGGAGCCTGAGCTTCGGCCAGCAGGCGCCGCACAGTACGCCGGGCTGCGAGACATGCCGTCGACAGCCGGCGCAAACCGGCGGAAACAGGATGCGCGCCGGCCAGCCCAATGCCTTTCGAGCGATACTCTTGATATCTGGCATTGGATCGGCCACGTGGTTGCTCCTCCGCCACCCTATATCAGAGAGCGGAAACCAGGAACCGTCAGTTGCAACCTATAGTAGACACTTCTCTCTGGCTGGCGCACAAGCGCCGGGCGTTCGCCCGACCGACTGCCGGCGCGGATTTCCTGATGCGGCGGGCGGCCGAGGAGCTTGCCGAGCGGCTGGGCGCCGTCGAGCGCAAATTCGACAGAGCGGCCGTGCTGTTTTGCCAGACGCCGGCGGCGGTCGACGTGCTCGCGACAAGCGGCAAGGTTACGGACATCATACGCGTGGAGGCGGACGCTATGTTCCTGGGCGATGCCACCGGACTGGTGGCGCCGCTGGAGACCGTGCCGTTCGAGCCGGAAAGCCTCGACCTCGCCGTGTCTCTTTTGTCCCTTCAGGCAATGAACGACATTCCCGGCATGCTGGTGCAGATCCGCCGCGCGCTGAAGCCGGATGGTCTTTTCCTCGGCGCTTTTGCCGGCTCCGGTACGCTTTCCGAGCTGCGCGAAAGCCTGCTCGCCGCCGAGACCGAGCTTTACGGCGGGGCCAGCCCGCGCGTCATCCCGTTCACCGACGTGCGCGACGCCGGCGCACTTTTGCAACGCGCCGGCCTGGCCTTGCCCGTCGCCGATGTCGAGACGGTGACGGTGCGCTACGATTCCCTGTTCGGTCTGATGGCGGACCTGCGGGCGATGGGCGAAACCAGCGCGCTCATCGACCGCAGCAGGCGACCGGGCACACGAAGGCTGTTTGCCCGCGTCGCCGAAATCTACGCCGAGCGGTTTTCGGATGCCGATGGTCGCATCAGGGCGAGTTTTCCGATCGTCTGGATGTCAGGCTGGGCGCCCGACGCCTCGCAGCAAAAACCGCTGAAGCCGGGCTCGGCGAAAATATCGCTGAAGACGATACTGGAAAATCCCAGCGGGCGTTGACCGGATTTCTGTCGACCGGACTTTTATGGATGCTGGTGGCCGGTCGCGATCACTGCGCGAAAGCGTTCACAAGCCTGCTGGAATTGTCGCTGAACAGCCACGCCATTGCGTCAGCCGCCTGGCCGATGCCGCCTATGATGGTAAGCGACAGCACGGTCACGATCAGCCCATATTCGATGGCCGTCGCGCCGGTCTCGTCTTCCCAAAATCGTTGCAGCAATATTTTCATGGCCGTCGATCCCGCTTGCCGAAACCCTAGCGCCGACCTGTTAAGAAAGGTTAATGGCACAGGCTTAACAGGCGGTGAAACGGCTGCTCTAAACCATCTCAGCAGTCGCCGCTGCGCTTGCCATTGTCGCGTATCACGCAGACCGAACTGGGCAGCGGCTGCAGCACGCTCCTGCGCAGCGTGTAGGTCCCACGATGGCCGATCGAGCCCGTGTTTCCAATCGAGCCTGTGCTCCCGACCGATCCTGGGCTCCCAATCGATCCTGTGCTCATTCCATCGAGGCCGCCGGCAAAATGGTCGCGGGCGGACTGCATTCGCGCCCGGCTGTCGAGCAAGGGCGTCGCGATCAAGGCCAGCGCCACCGCGGCCGAGCCGAACAGCAGCGTGATCCGCAATATGCCCATGCCGGCATGGACAGCGCTAAAGCTGCGGTCGGGTCGGATCGAATCCCAGTCCCTGTCGAGGCTCATGCAACCGCCCTCCGAAGGCCTGAACACGGCCTTCCCTTCAATGTCCACGCCTCAATTTTCCACAGCGGGATAAATCTTCCATTAACGCTGTCTAACTCGGGCAGTGACGGCACAATCACAGAAGATCGATGAGGAACTGGATCAGCGGCGCGTCGGCCGGCGGCATCGGAAAATCGCGCATCTGGCGCGGCCGCACCCATTTCAGCACCTGCCCTTCCTTCGGCTGCGCGATGCCGCGGAAGCGACGGCAGACGAACAGCGGCATCAGCAGGTGAAAATCATCGTAGGAATGGCTGGCGAAGGTGAACGGCGCCAGGCAGGGAATATCGGTTTCGATGCCGATCTCCTCGTACAACTCCCGGATGAGGCATTCTTCCGGCGTCTCGCCGGGCTCGACTTTGCCGCCCGGAAACTCCCACAGGCCGGCGAGCTGCTTGCCTTCCGGCCGCTGCGCCAGCAGCACGCGGCCGTCGCTATCGACCAGCGCGCAGGCTGCGACCAGGAGCAGGCGCTTGCCGACAGGGCTTGGGCCGGTCATGCGCCTGGCGGCCGGCGATAATGGTAACGATAGACTTCGTCGAACCCGAGCGAACGATAAAGCGCCAGCGCCGGCGCATTGTCGGCCTCGACCTGCAGCCAGGCTTCCCGGGCGCCGCGCAGCCGGGCCCATTTCAGCGCCGACAGGATGAGGTGGCGGCCATGGCCCTGGTTGCGTACCGATCTGTCGGTGGCGATCTCGAACAGCCCGGCAAGATCGCCATCGTGGACGCAGATCAGCGTCGCCAGCGGTTCGGTGCCCTTTTCGAGCGCGAACAGCCCGGCTTCCGGCTGGATGGCGCCGATGATCTCCGACAGGCCCGGCCGCAGCGACACATCCGAGCCGCTTACCTTGAGCGACGCGCCGATGAAGCGGCTGATGTCCTTCAGCGGAATCTGGTCCATCGCGGCATCGAGCTGGGCGTCTGCCAGCGGCAGCCGCATCACCAGCGATTCGTCGAATGTGCTCCAGCCTTCGCTGTCGAGATGTTTGGAAAGGACCGGCCCCGACAGCGGCGATATGCGGAAGGTCAGCGGCCGGCCATAGGCGTCGAAACGGCGGCTGGCGCGGCCGATGCGCTCGGCAATGTGCTGGATGTCGCCCGGATCGAGCGGATTGACCGAATTCAGCCGCTTGGCCGGATGACCCGCCGTCAGCCGCACCACCCAGGTGCCGTCATAGTGGACCGCCGCCGCCGGCCAGGCGCGAAAGCCGGCCGCCTCGTAGCGGCGCACGATGGCAAGCACGCTTGCCGGATGTCTGGAAACCAACGCCATCAGCTCCGATAATCGCCGTTGATGGCGACATACTCTTTGGTAAGGTCGCAAGTCCACACCGTCGCCTTGCCGCGGCCGATACCGATATCGGCATGGATGCGGATCTCGTCGCGCTTCATGTAGGCCGATGTCGCCTCTTCGGAGTAGGCGGCGTCGCGCTCGCCCTCATGCGCCAGCCTGATATCGCCGAACCAGATCGACAGAAGGTCGCGGTCGGCCGGTTCGCCGGCCTTGCCGATGGCCATGACGACGCGACCCCAATTGGCATCCTCGCCGGCGACCGCCGTCTTGACCAGCGGCGAATTGGCGATCGACAGCGCGATGCGCTTGGCCGAGCGGGCCGATTTCGCACCGGTGACGGTGATCTCGACCTGCTTGCGGGCGCCCTCGCCGTCGCGCACCACTTGCAGCGCCAGCGATTTCAACACCTTGGCGAGCGCGCGGCGGAAGGCGCCGAGGCGCGCATCCCCGGCATCGGTGATGTCAGGCGCGCCGCGCCTGGACGCGGTGCCGGTGGCGAAGATCAGCAGCGTGTCACTGGTCGAGGTGTCGCTGTCGACGGTGACCGCATTGAAGGTCTTGGCCGTGCCGCGTGACAAAAGATCCTGCAGCACGGGGGCTGCGATCGGCGCATCGGTGGCGATGAAGGAGAGCATCGTCGCCATGTCGGGCGCGATCATGCCGGCGCCCTTGGCAATACCGTTGATGGTGACGTCGGCGTCGCCGAGTTTTACCGTCGCGGTCGCCAGTTTCGGATAGGTGTCCGTGGTCATGATCGCCTTGGCGGCTTCGGTCCACAGGTCCGGCCTGCCGTCCTTGACCAGTCCGGCGAGCAGATGGCTGAACTTGCCGGCATCCAGCGGCTCGCCGATGACGCCGGTCGAGGCCAGAAACACCTCGTCCGGCGTGCAGCCCGCAGCCTTGGCTGCAGCCTCGCCGGTCATTGCCGTGGAGGCTCGGCCCTTGCTGCCGGTGAAGGCGTTGGCATTGCCGGAATTGACGACCAGGACGCGCGCCCTGCCCTGCCCGAGATTCTGCCGGCAGAAATCGACCGGCGCCGACGGGCATTTCGACTTGGTGAACACGCCGGCGACCGTGGTGCCGGCATCGAAGACCATGGTCAGCAGGTCTGTGCGGTTCTTGTACTTTATCCCGGCCTCGGCGGTGGCGATGCGGACGCCCTCGATGTCAGGCATTTTGGGATACTTCTTCGGCGCGAGCGGCGAAATGGTGGCTGACATGAAGACCTCGGGCGGGAAAATCGCAAGGGGAACGCCGGTTTGCCCGATAGCGGGCGCCGGTGCAAGGGCGTTTTCCCGACCGTTGCGGACGACACCAACTGCCGGCAGCACGCTTGCGTCATTGGGCAGGATTGAGGAACCTCCGGAACATCTTCTGCACGCCCGGAATGAGGCCCCAGATCATGATCGCGACCATCAGCGGGGCGATGACCAGCGTGCGCTGCCAGATCTCCCACTGTTCGGTCAGCGGGAACACGACATAGAGGATGGCGGTGATCAGTGGATAGACGCCGGCAAGCACCAGCAGCGCAAAGCGGAGGCGCGAGAAGCGGGCGGCGGTCGAGGTCATTGGCTCTCTCCTTATCGTTACGAAACGTTCCGTTATATAAAACGGGCCGTTCCGTTTCGTCAAGAGGTCGTATATGCATGCTGAGGAAACCTGCCGATAAGGAAAAGCAGATGGGTGAGGACGCAGATCAGGCCCGCAAATCAATTGGCGCGCGGCGCAACCCCGACAGCGCCGACGCCATTCTCGACGCCGCCGAGGCGGTGCTGGTCGAGGCCGGTTATTCCGGCTTCTCGATCGAAGCGGTGGCGCGGCGGGCGCGTGCTGGAAAGCCTACGATCTATCGCTGGTGGCCGAGCAAGGCCGCTTTGCTCTTCGACGTCTATCAGCGGCTAAAGCGCGTCGACAACCCCGATACCGGAAACCTCGAGGATGATCTCGTCGGCTTCCTGAAGAACCTGTTCTCGCACTGGCATGGAACGTCCTCAGGCAGCGTCTTCAGATCGCTGATCGCCGAGGCGCAGTCGGATGCGACCGTCGCCGCCGTGCTTGTCGAATACACGAAAGGACGCCATGCCCATACCGCGCAGATGATCGAACGCGCCAAGGCAAGAGGCGAAGTGGCGGCCGACGTCGATTCCACGCTCGTCGCCGACCTGGTCGCCTCCTTTGCCTGGACGCATCTTTTGACCAATCGCCTCGACGAAGACGAAGCGACGCTGCGCAGGGCGGTTGGCTATGTGTTGAAGGGCATAGCCGCCGACGATGCCGGCTCGGTCAACGCCGCGGCGGTCCGGCGGAGGCGTCGACGCGTCATCGGTCGCACCACCAGGTAGAAGCGACAGGGGCGGCAGAGCAAAACCCACGCCCTGTCGTGATGGAGACCATCAGAGGCACAATTATCGGGGCGCGGCGCCGGCGCCAACAATTGATCGTCTCCATCATCTGCCGTGGCGGGCTGGCCTACTTGGTGTTTTCCAGCGCGTCGACCGTCTTCTTCAGCTTCTCGTCCGGGATCTCGACCTTGGCCTCGGCGCGCAGCGACTTGACCAGCGCGATGTACTTGTCGCGGATAACCGCCTGGCGGGCCTGGTCCTTGACCTGGTCGAAGGCCGGCGGCTGCTTGGCGCGCTTGTCCTCGACCTGGATGACGTGCCAGCCGAACTGCGACTGCACCGGCTGCTCGGTGTATTTGCCCACCGCCAGCGCGAAGACCGCCTTGTCGAACTCCGGCACCATCTGGCCGGGTCCGAACCAGCCGAGATCGCCGCCGCTGGTCTTGCCGCTCGGATCGCTGGTGTGCTCGTTGGCGAGTTTCTGGAAATCGGCGCCGCCGTCGAGCTGCTTGATGATCGTATCGGCCTCTTCCTTCGTCTTCACGAGGATGTGACGGGCATGCACCTCGTTGGTCGGCGGCGTGTTGGCGATTTCCTGATCGTAGCGGGCGCGAATTTCGGCATCCGTGACCTTGCCGACGACATCCTTCTCGACCATTTCGCCATGCAGGGCGCGCTGCTGCAGGAATGCCATGCGGCGCTGGAAGTCGGGATCCTTATCGAGGCCGGTGGTGACCGCCTGGGCAGCCATGACCTTGATTTCGATCGCCGCCGAAAGTGCTGCGGCGCGGCGCTGTTCGGGCGGCATCTGCGCGAACTGCTGTGACAGCTCGCCTTCGGCAAGGGCAAGGTCTGCCTCGGTCAGCGTCTGGCCGTTGATCGTGGCGACCACGGCGTTCGGATCGACCGGCGCGGCCGGTTGGGCGGGGGCGGCCGGTTGGGCCGGGGCTGGTTGGGCGGGGGCGGTGTCCTGCGCCATCAGCGGCGATAGCGACAGGGCCGACAGCCCGAATGCCAGGCCGAGGCTGGCGAGCGACGCGCGGCGGAACAATAAGGACATACGATTAACTCCAATGGGGGATAGCTAGAGCGGGATGGCTTCCAGACCAGCCAGATTGTGGCGGAATTTGGCACGGTCGACAGGGCGAGCGCGCCGTTGACATCGATTGAGCCCCCTCTTATCTGTCCAACGACTTTGCGTCCAGAACCGTTTTCCGGGCGCTTTTTGCGTTTGTCCGCGTTTCACGTGGATTTGATGGGACCGTCGGCACCCGTCGCAACGACTTGGAATGCTATTGAAAGGACCATTGAATGGTCAGTTTTGGCGGTCTCGCCCGTAAGGTTTTCGGCTCCTCCAACGATCGTCGGGTCAAGTCGACCCGACCGCGCGTCGAAGCGATCAATGCCATGGAAAACGAGATGCGGGCGCTCTCCGACGCCGAGCTGGCGGCCCGCACGGAAAAATTCCGCCAGGACGTCGCCAACGGCGCCAGCCTCGATGATCTCCTGGTGCCGGCCTTCGCCACCGTGCGCGAGGCGGCGCGCCGCGTGCTCGGCATGCGCCCGTTCGACGTCCAGCTGATCGGCGGCATGGTGCTGCACAATGGCGGCATCGCCGAGATGCGCACCGGCGAGGGCAAGACGCTGGTCGCCACGCTGCCGGTCTATCTCAACGCGCTCGCCGGCAAGGGCGTCCATGTCGTCACCGTCAACGACTATCTTGCCAAACGCGACTCCGAATGGATGGGCCGCGTCTACAAATTCCTCGGCCTTACCGTAGGCGTCATCGTTCATGGCCTGTCCGACGAGGAACGCCATGCTGCCTACGCCGCCGACGTCACCTACGCCACCAACAACGAGCTCGGCTTCGACTATCTGCGCGACAACATGAAATTCGAGCGCGCCCAGATGGTGCAGCGCGGCCACAGCTACGCGATCGTCGACGAGGTCGATTCCATCCTGGTCGACGAGGCGCGCACGCCGCTGATCATTTCCGGTCCGCTCGAGGACCGCTCGGAAATGTACAACACCATCGACGCCTTCATGCTGAAGCTCGGCCCGGCCGACTATGAGATCGACGAGAAGCAGAAGACCTCGATCTTCACCGAGGAGGGCACCGAGAAGCTCGAAAACCTGCTGCGCGACGCCGGCCTGCTCAAGGGCGAGTCGCTCTACGACGTCGAGAACGTCGCCATCGTCCATCACGTCAACAATGCGCTGAAGGCGCACCAGCTGTTCCAAAAGGACAAGGACTATATCGTGCGCAACGGCGAGATCGTCATCATCGACGAATTCACCGGCCGCATGATGCCGGGCCGCCGCTATTCGGAAGGGCTGCACCAGGCGCTCGAGGCCAAGGAGCATGTGGCGATCCAGCCGGAGAACCAGACGCTCGCCTCCGTCACCTTCCAGAACTATTTCCGCCTCTACAAGAAGCTCGCCGGCATGACCGGCACGGCGCTGACCGAGGCCGAGGAATTTGGCAACATCTACAATCTCGAGGTCACCGAGATCCCGACGAATCTGCCGGTGATCCGCATTGACGAAGACGACGAGGTCTACCGGACCGTCGAGGAGAAATACAAGGCGATCATCAAGGAGATCAAGGAAGCCCGCGCCAAGGGCCAGCCGACGCTGGTCGGCACCACCTCGATCGAGAAATCCGAGCAGCTGGCGGCGCGTCTGCGGAAGGAAGGCTTTACGGATTTCGAGGTGCTGAACGCCCGCCATCACGAGCGTGAGGCGGCGATCGTCGCCCAGGCGGGAAAACCCGGTGCCATCACCATCGCCACCAACATGGCCGGCCGCGGCACCGACATCCAGCTCGGCGGCAACGCCGACATGCGCATCGCCGAGGAGCTTGGCGATATGCCTGAAGGCCCCGAGCGCGAAGCCAGGGAAAAGGCAATCCGCGACGACGTCGCCCGGCTGAAGGAAAAGGCGCTGGCCGCCGGCGGCCTCTACGTGCTCGCCACCGAACGCCACGAGTCGCGCCGCATCGACAACCAGTTGCGCGGCCGCTCAGGCCGCCAGGGCGATCCCGGCCGCTCAAAATTCTTCCTGTCGCTGCAGGACGATCTGATGCGCATCTTCGGCTCCGAGCGCATGGACGGCATGCTGCAGAAGCTTGGCCTCAAGGAAGACGAGGCGATCATCCACCCCTGGATCAACAAGGCGCTGGAAAAAGCGCAGAAGAAGGTCGAGGCGCGCAATTTCGACATTCGCAAGAACCTGCTGAAATATGACGACGTCTCGAACGACCAGCGCAAGGTGGTGTTCGAGCAGCGCCTCGAGCTGATGGACGGTGAAGGCCTGTCCGAGACCATCGCCGAGATGCGCGAGGGCGTCATCGAGGAGATCGTCGCCAAGGCCATTCCCGAAAACGCTTATGCCGAGCAGTGGAACGTCGCCGGCCTCAAGGCCGAGGTCGCCGAATTCCTCAATCTCGACCTGCCGATCGAGGACTGGGTCAAGGAAGAGGGCATTGCCGAGGACGACATCCGCGAGCGCATCAGCCAGGCCGCCGAGACTGCCGCGAAAGAGCGTGCCGAGCGCTTCGGCCCCGACGTGATGACCTATGTCGAGCGCTCAGTGGTACTGCAGACGCTCGACCATCTGTGGCGCGAGCACATCGTAAACCTCGATCATTTGCGCTCGGTCGTCGGCTTCCGCGGCTATGCCCAGCGCGACCCGCTGCAGGAATACAAGGGCGAGGCGTTCGAGCTGTTCCAGGCGATGCTGGGCAATCTGCGCCAGGCCGTCACCGCGCAATTGATGCGCGTCGAGCTGGTCCGCCAGGCCGCCGAAGCGCCGCCGCCCGAGGCGCCCGACATGTTCGGCAGCCATCTCGACGGCACTACCGGCGAGGACGATTTTAACGGCGGCGAGACCGGGCTTCTGGTTCGCCAGGAGACCAACGCCATCGTCGCCCCCGAAAACCGCGACCCGAACAACCCGGCAAGCTGGGGCAAGGTCGGCCGCAACGAAGCTTGCCCCTGTGGCTCAGGCAAGAAATACAAGCATTGTCATGGGGCGTTTGCGTAAGCGAGCGCTTCTCTTCTCCCCGCCATTATACGGGAGAAGGTGCCCGAGGGGCGCATGAGCGGCGGCGCTGGGGCTCGCGATAAGCCAATCTCCCACCTGAGGGGAGATATCAGGCGGCCAGAGGGGGGTGCTGTCCCGAAGTGTTTATTATCAATTTTTGGCGATCATCTGGTAGGACAAACCATAGGAATCCTGACAGGCCGTCAATTATCGCGTTCGACGCAGCGAGCGAACAAAGAGAACAAGGGCTCCCAAAACAAACACGGGATTACGGTCACCGCGCCACCCCGTCCGCGCCAGAAACTCTGCCTGCCGTGGGTCTGGCGGACCAAGCGGTCCCCTGTCAACATGTTCCCGAGAAGGCGCAACTCGCTTTGCAGCCTTAAGCTCTTCAAGGCGCGCGCCCAATCGCTTAAGCCGCGCTTGCAGCTCTTTATTTATCAAGTGCTCCATGCATCTGTCATCGCACCAACTCTGGGTTGGAGCAACACCGCGCTACCCAGCCGTAGGGGGTTGGCTGGCGGACCTATTCCCTGGCCTTCTTTTTCGGGCGGTCGTCTGGATGCACGCACCAATCTGGTCGGGCGTATTCGGCGTAGCCTTTCAGGCCGGGGACCATCGCCAGCATGATGCATTCTTCAAGGCTCTGTCGTTTCGTCGCGTTCTGCCGCGAACGATGAATATGGAGCAGCGCTTGCGCTCCTGCTCGCGCCTTCTCCCCGCAAACAGGGCGAAGGAAGTATTCCACCCAACCGTTTCTTAATGTGTTTTCGCTACACCCAAACCCAGAAAAGAGGCGGAAAACGGAGAGTATTAGGTGCGCTTTTCCGCGGCGACGACAGCCGGGCGGTTCCTGCCGCAGCGCCTTGCGCTGCGCGTAAAGCCGCTGCTTGGCCGCATCGATGCCGTGCTGTTCACCGCCGACGAGCGCGGCGAAGCCGGCCGCATGTCGCTGATCGCCTTCTCCATCCGCATCGTCAGCGCCGTCATCGCCTTCGTCAGCCAGGTGCTGATGGCGCGCTGGATGGGCTCGTTCGAATACGGCATCTTCGTCCTCGTCTGGGTGACGATGGTCATCGTCGGCAATCTCGCCTGCCTCGGCTTCCACACCTCGGTCATCCGCTTCATTCCCGAATATCGCGAGCGCAACATGCTGGCCGAACTGCGCGGCATCGTGCTGACCAGCCGCCTGTTCGTGCTGGTTGCCTCGACGGCGATCGCCGGGCTCGGCGCGCTCGGCGTCTTGCTCCTCTCGCCCTTCATCGAAAACTACTATGTCGTGCCGTTCATCCTCGGCCTCATCTGCATGCCGATGATCGCCATGTCCGATCTGCTGCAGGGGCTGGCGCGGGCCAACTCATGGGCGCTGTTTGCGCTGGCGCCCACCTATCTGGTGCGGCCGGTGCTGATCCTGGCGCTGATGGCGCTGATGCTTCTGGTCGGCTTTGCGCCCGACGCCAGGACCGCGATTTTCGCCTCGATCGCCGCCGCCTATGCCACCACGCTCGGTCAGCTCATCGGCGTCACGACGCGCATGGACCGGAATATCCCGGCCGGGCCGAAGAAGGTTCATTTCGCGCAGTGGTTCCTCGTGTCGCTGCCGATTTTCCTGGTCGAAGGCTTCTTCTTCCTGCTCACCAATGCCGACGTGCTGATGGTCGGCGCCTATATGAAGCCCAACGACGTCGCCGTCTATTTCGCCACGGTGAAAACACTGGCGCTGGTGCATTTCGTCTATTTCGCGGTCAAGGCGGGCGTCGCCCAGCGCTACGCGCAATTCACCCATGGCGAGCCGGAAAAGCTCGCCGCCTTCGCCCGCGAAACGGTGTCGTGGACGTTCTGGCCGTCGCTGTTGATGGCGCTGCTGGTGCTGATGCTGGGCGAGCCGATGCTGAGCTTGTTCGGCGCCGAATTCGTTGCCGGCTATCCGCTGTTGTTCCTGCTGGTCTTCGGCGTCGTCGCCCGCGCCGCCGTTGGCCCCTGCGAAAGCCTGCTCACCATGAGCGGCAACCAGAACATCTGCGCCGCCGTCTACGCCATGACGCTGGCCTTCAACATCGGTCTCAATTTGGTGCTGATTCCGCTTTTCGGCCTGTGGGGCGCGGCGATGGCCACCGCCTTCGCCATGATCTTCGAGGCCGGCGCGCTGTCCTTCACGGTCTGGCGCAGGCTCGGCATCGTCATGGCCATTTTCGTAGCCGCCGAAGGAGCCGCATGATGGCTGCCATCCCGTTGCTCGAGGAAACCAGCGGCGGCCCGGCCGGCGCCATGGTGTCCGGCCTCGCCGGGCTCGCCCGCGAAGCCGACCCCGCCCATATCGAGCTCTTGGCCAACGACCGGCCCGAGCGCAAACTGGCCGTCTACCCGGCCTCCGCCGGCTTCGATCTGGTCGAGGAACTCGACTATCTCTGCACCCGCACGATCGAGCCCAACGTCTTCTTCAACCCGCGATTCCTGGCGCCTGCCATGCCGCGGCTGGAAGACCGCGAGGTGCGGCTGGCGGTCATCCGCGACGGCGACGAATACCGCAACCGGCTGCGCTTGCTGGTGCCGTTCTCGGTGGAGCGGCCGGCGCTGCCGCTCGGCGTGCCGGTCATGCGCACATGGTCGAGCCCGTTCGGCCCGATCGGCACCCCGCTGGTCGACCGTGACGATCCCGTCGGCGTCGTCGAGGATTTTTTCTCGATGCTGTCGCGGCCGCATCTCAAGCTGCCGAAAGTCTTTGTGCTGCCCGACATCCGGCTCGACGGCCCGGTGGCCAGCCTGCTGGCGACGGTCGCCGAGACGCGTGGCCTGACGCTGGTCACCACCGGCAAGGCCGAACGCCCGATGCTCGAAAGCGAGATCGACGGCGATGAGTATCTGAAGGCCTCGCTGCGCTCGCACCATTATCGCGAGTTCCGCCGCCTGAAGCGACGCCTCGCCGACCTCGGCAGGCTGGAGCATCTGGTAGCGCGCGGACCGGAAAACATCCGCCATGCCATTGAACGCTTCCTGACGCTGGAAGCAGCAGGCTGGAAAGGCCGCGAGCGCACCGCCATGGCCATCGACCGCTACCGCGCCGCCTTCGCCCGCGAGGCCGTGCACCGGCTCGCCGAACAGGATCTGTGCCGCATCCATTCGCTGACGCTCGACGACCGCACCATCGCCAGCCTGATCGTCTTCGTCGAGGCCGGCGTCGCCTACACCTGGAAGACGGCCTATGACGAGACGCTCGCCGCCTATTCGCCGGGCACGCTGCTGATGATCGAGGTGACCAGGCAGCACCTCGACGACCCCAACATCATGATGACCGATTCCTGCGCCGTGCCCGACCATCCGGTGATGAGCCGGCTGTGGACGGAGCGCAGGCCGATCGGCACCCTGGTCATCGGCCTGACGCCGGACGCCGACCGCCTCGCCCGCCAGGCGGCGTCGCAGCTTCACCTCTACCGCGAAACCCGCAACATGGCGCGCCTGCTGCGCAACCGGATGAAGAGCTTGTTGGGACGGCGGTAGGCTGATGGTGCTGCTGGTTCCTCGACCCAGTGATTTTGACAGGTTGGGCCAATCAGCAGCGAACGTCGATAATTCACGTCAGTGGCAAATCGCAAACCTCTAGGATTAGCCGAAACACCCCTCCACTTCGTTATCCCCGGGCGGAGCAAGGAGCGAAGCGACGGGGCACAGACCCTGGGATGACGAAGGCACAGTCGAGGCCTAGGTCATGAGGGCTAATTCTCCCGGCCAGCGGAAAGGATTAGCATCGGCGATAATCTCGGCCGCGCAACCAGCATCATTGCCGCCTTGCACGGCCAGAACAAAAATCTGGGAGGAATGCATGACGAAAACAACTTACTTCAGGCGCCGCAGCATACTCGCTTTGACTGGCCTCATCGGCGCCTGCCTGACTGCGGCTGCAGGTCAGGCCGCCGAGCCCGACAAGGCCGAGATCGATGCCCTCAAAAAATCGCTAGCCAAGTACGAAGACTACAAGGCCGCCATCCGCGACCTCTATCTGTCGACGGTCGGATGCGTTTATTACAGCGGCGAAAAAGTGGCTGGCGCTATGGATTACCCTAAGGGCGCGATGGGCATTCATTTCGTCAACGTCGCGAGCGTCAGCCCGACACCAGATCCGACGCGCCCCAATGTCCTTATCTATGAGCCGGTCGACGGCGGCTTGCGCCTGGTGGCCGTGGAATGGCTTGCACCGTTGACGCCCGACACCAAGGAGCCGCCGAAACTCTTTGGACAGACGTTCCAGGGGCCGATGGAGGGGCATTATCCGCTTATTCCGACGGAGTTCTACCATTACGATCTTCACGCCTGGCTGTTCAAGGACAACCCGCTCGGAATGTTCAGCCCGACGAACCCTGACGTGAAATGCGACAACTACGCGTTTCCGATGCCGGAGCAGCCGACCAAGATGGTCCCGGGGCCGATGTGATGGCGACCTGAGCTACGGAGTCCGATCTAATCAGGAAGGACCGGCCTCGTTGTCAGGAAGGACCGGCCTCGATTGTGGATTATCCCAGGATGCTCCTGGGATAACATCCCGCCGAGCTTTCAAGACGTCTCGGGTGGAAAATGGTGCCCCTAGCCGGGATCGAACCAGCACTCCTTGCGGAACTCGATTTTGAGTCGAGCGCGTCTACCAATTCCGCCATAGGGGCTCAGGCCGGGCGGCCTGGATTGGCGCGGACTATACGGTTGGAGGCCTGTTCGTCAACTGGCCAATTCCCGACATGCGGCCTTCGCTCAACCCCAGCCTTCGATTTCGTGAAGCTGCGGCCATTGTGCGGCGCGAAAAATCTTTCTAGACAGGCAGCGCATTGAAGCGCGTCGCGTATCGAGAGATTCATGTGGCGCGCTTTTGGTCTTTGTTTTTATGCATTGTTATCCCAAAACCGCTGCGCATTTTGGGCGACGTGCATTAGGAGTGCCGATGCTTCGCGGACTTTACGACTGGACCTTGTCGCTGGCGGCAAAGAAATCCGCCGAATGGTGGCTGGCATTCATCGCTTTCGTCGAAAGCTCGGTGTTCCTGGTGCCGGCCGACGTGCTGTACCTGCCGATGGCACTGTCGCGGCCGGATCGCGCCTACCGCTACGCGCTGGTCGCCACGCTGGCCTCCGTTCTGGGCGGCATCGCCGGCTGGTACATCGGCCACTATGCCTACGACACGGTGGCGAAGCCGATCCTCGAATTCTACGGCAAGTATGACGACTTCGAGGCGCTGCGCGTCTCGTCGGGCATCGGCTTCATCATCCTGATGCTGATCACCTCCGGCCTCGCCCATCTGCCGCCGATCAAGGTCGTGACGATCTTGTCCGGCGTCATCGGCGTCAATCTCCTGCTGTTCATCGTGCTGGCCATCGTGGCGCGCGGCGCCCGCTTCCTGTTCCTGGCCTGGCTGCTGCGCCGCTATGGCGAACCGATCCGCGAGTTCATCGAAAAGCGCCTTGGCATGATCGCGGGCGCCGCCGCCGCTGCCCTGATTTCGCTCTATATCGTCGTCAAATACGCCTTCTAGTATCAGAAGTCCGGGCTAGTATGAGAAGTCCGGGCTAGTATCAGAAGTCCGGGCTAGAGCAAGGATGTTCAAATTGACCCATCCTTTGCTCTAACGGGAATGGACGGTAGATCGATGACAGCGACCGTGAATGCCGACACTGGACGCCAGCGCATGCGGACGGCGGTGTTTCTCGCCGTCGCCATGGCGGCCACCGTCGGCTCGGCGCTGGCCTTCCAGCACCTGGGCGGCTACATCCCGTGCAAGCTCTGCCTGGAGCAGCGCACCCCCTACTACATCGGCGTGCCCCTGATGCTGCTGGCGGTGCTGTCGTCGGCGCTGCGCTGGCCGGCTTGGCTGACACGCGGCCTGCTGGCCGTCGGCGGCCTGCTGATGGCCTACGGCGTCTATCTCGGCGTCTATCATTCCGGCGTCGAATGGGCGTGGTGGCCGGGGCCGACCGATTGTGCCGCGGCGGCAGGACCGGTGGACACCGGCGGCAAGGGCGTGCTCGACGCGCTCGACCAATTCGTCCCGCCCTCCTGCGACAAGGCGGCACTGCGCATCCTCGGCCTGTCGCTGGCCGGCTGGAACGCCATCGCCAGCTTTGTCCTGGCCGTGGTCGCCTTCCGTGGTGCGTTTGCGCGCGGCTGAACCGCACAGCGCAGAGTTCGTCCAGAAATTCGTGAGGCCGGAGCGCATGACGTGGCTTTCGAGAACCGGAGCGGAGCGTACTTAAGTACGTGAGCACCGGAAGCGCAGAAAGCTGCGTCAGGCGACCGGGGCTCGCGGATTTCTGCCGAACTCTACGGTTCCAGTTCGACGTCCCAGTACAGATAATCCATCCAGCTTTCATGCAAATGGTTGGGCGGAAACAGCCGGCCGTTGTTGTGCAGATCATGCACCGTCGGCTGGTAGGGCTTCTGCAGCGGCCACATCTTGGCGTGCGCCGGCATCATGCCGCCCTTTCTCAGATTGCACGGCGAGCAGGCGGCGACGACATTCTCCCACGTCGTCGCGCCGCCGCGATGGCGGGGAACGACATGGTCGAAGGTGAGATCCTCCGGCGTGCCGCAATACTGGCACTGGAAACGGTCGCGCAGGAAGACGTTGAAGCGGGTGAAGGCCGGATGCCGCGATGGCTTCACATAGGCCTTCAGGCTGACGACGCTCGGCAGTTTCATCGAGAAGGTCGGCGACGACACGGCGTGCTCGTATTCGGCGACGATGTTCACCCTCTCGAGGAACACCGCCTTGATGGCGTCCTGCCAAGACCAGAGCGACAGGGGGTAGTAGCTGAGCGGACGGTAATCCGCGTTCAGCACCAGTGCTGGAAGCCCATCCGGAGATACGGCAACCGTCACGTCATTGACCTCCTTGGTTCAGCGCATGACCCCGAAAATCGGATCGAATTTCGGAAAGGATCATGCGCAGCTTCAAAAGTCCTACAGCGTCATTGCGCATCCAACTGGATGCGCGGCGCTGTAACCTGTCGGCGCGGATACTGTAAGCCCGACATGACAGGGATGTGAAGCGGCTTGTCGATCAAACGCCACGCCAAAAGCGACTGATTTCAATGCTTTTTTGCGAATTCAGGCCGGAGGCGCGGCGTCCCTGCCCTTCAATTCGCGATAATAGGCCCAGAAAAGCCGCGATGCGACACCTCGCCATGGGCTCCATGATTCGGCGAGCTGGATCAGTGTTTTCTCGGGCGGACGCGGGTCGATGCCGAGCGCGTGGCCGACCGCGCTCTGCAGGGCAACGTCGCGTGCCGGGAAGACATCGGGGTGGCCGGCGGCGAACAAAAGATAGACTTCCGCCGTCCACGGGCCGATGCCCGACACCTTGGTCATCGCCGTGATCGCATCAGTGGCGTCGAGCAAGCAGAGATGATCGAGGTCGAGGCCGTCGACCACCGCCTGGGCCACGGCGATCAGGCCGCGCTGCTTCGGCCGCGACAGTCCGGCCTCGCGAAACATGGCTTCGTCGGCGGCAAGGATCGCTTGCGGCGTCAGCGGATCGACCAGTTTTGTCAGCCGCCCGAAGATGGCGTCGGCGCTGGCGCGGGAAACCTGTTGCGAGACGATGATCGAGGCAAGGCTTCTGAACCCCGGCTCGGAAAGCCGAAGCGGCACCTCGCCGGCCATGCCGCGCACCTTTGCGAGACGCGGGTCGAGCAGGCAGAGTGCGTCCAGCCCTTGTACGATGTCGTCGAGCGTGGCGATACGTTGCATGTCTGCTTGTTCCCAGCGCAAAATGTCAGATGTAATCAGGCGCAAAGTAGCAATTGGCGAAAGCGCCGCTCAACCCGATTGCCGCCGAACGATGACACTCCTGACATTCCGCTTCGCACCGAGCCCGAATGGCGAACTGCATCTCGGCCATGCCTATTCGGCGCTGCTCAATCAAAAATTGGCGAGAGCAACCGGCGGGCGCCTGTTGCTGCGCATCGAGGACATCGACACGACGCGCTGCACGCCGGAATTCGAGGCCGGCATTTTTCGCGATCTGAAATGGCTCGGGGTTGGCTGGGAAGAACCGGTGCGCCGTCAGTCGGATCATTTCGCGGACTATCAGGCGGTGCTCGACCGGCTGATCAGGGAAGAGCTCGTCTACCCGGCCTTCATGAGCCGTGGCGAAATCCGCGCCTTCATTGCCGCCAGCGAAAAGCGCGGGCGCGACTGGCCGCGCGACCCGGACGGCGTGCCGCTCTATCCCGCCGTCGACAAGGCAATGCCGATGAGGGAACGCCAGCGTCGGATTGCCGAAAATGCGCCTTTCGCCTGGCGGCTCGACGTCGATGCTGCGATGGCGCGCGTCGGGACGGACCTGTCATGGCTGGAATTTTCGGATGAGCGGCTTTCCGCAACACGCACGGTGCATGCTCGGCCGCAGGACTGGGGCGACGTGATCGTGGCGCGCCGTGAAATCCCGACCAGCTATCATCTCGCCGTCGTCGTCGACGACGCGCTACAGGGCGTCAGCCATGTCGTGCGCGGCCAGGACCTCTATTCCGCCACCGGCGTGCAGCGCCTGCTCCAGGAGATCCTTGGCCTGCCGCAACCAAGCTACTTCCACCATCGTCTCGTCCTCGGCCCGGACGGACGAAAGCTGTCGAAGAGTCTTCGGGATACCGGCCTTGCCGCCTTGCGCGAGGCCGGCGCATCGCCGGCCGACGTCAGGCGGCTGATTGGGTTCTAGATCGGCGCATACGACCGCAAATATGAGCGCACCCTTCAATTCGGATGAGCCTATGGATCAACCGTTTGGTTTTGCTTGCTAGGTTGAACCGCATTACTGCAGTCGCGACACTCAACCCTCACCGATCACGCGGCAGCCTCCCGAAAATGCACAGCATCAAGCGGTTCATCCCCGCCTCCTTCGTCGTCCTGTGGGCGACCGGCTTCATCGGTGCTCGATACGCCATGCCGTGGGCGGAACCCTTCACCTTTCTCGCCGCGCGCTTCGTTCTGGCCGCCGTCCTCTTGGCCGCCTTGATGGCAGCACTCGGTTCCAGGCGGGCGACCCGCGCGGAAGCGTTGCACGCGACCGGCGCCGGCATCCTGATGCATGGCGTCTATCTCGGCGGCGTGTTCTGGGCCATCCATCGAGGCATGCCGGCCGGGCTTTCGGCCTTGATCGTCGGGCTGCAGCCGCTGATCACCGCGGTGATGGCCGGCCGATTTCTCGGCGAGGCCATCCTGCCGCGCCATTGGGCCGGTCTCGGCATCGGTCTGGTCGGTGTGCTCATTGTGCTCTGGCCGAAGCTCGGTGCGCTCGGCGGCGGCGTGACGGCCGAGACGCTGGCCGCGTCGCTTGTCTCGGTGCTCGCCATGAGCGCCGGCACGATCTGGCAGAAGCGCTTCGCCTCCAGCGGCGATCTCGTGGCGGCCACCAAATGGCAATATGTCGGCGGCGCATCGGTGATGGTCCTGGCTTCGCTCGCCTTCGAGACGCGAACGGTCGTCGTCAACGGCGAGTTGATCTTCGCCATGGCATGGTTGGTGCTGGTGCTGTCGATCGGCGCCATCTTCCTGTTGATGGTGATGATCCGCGACGGCGAGATGTCGAAAGTCGCTTCGCTGTTCTATCTG
The DNA here is from genome assembly GCF_053848045.1 of Mesorhizobium sp. BHbdii. Taxonomy (NCBI): domain Bacteria; kingdom Pseudomonadati; phylum Pseudomonadota; class Alphaproteobacteria; order Hyphomicrobiales; family Phyllobacteriaceae; genus Mesorhizobium; species Mesorhizobium sp. BHbdii. The sequence continues at coordinate 40,873 of NZ_JBSPKX010000005.1, forward strand.
GTCCCGGCGGTCACCGCGGTCATCGCCTGGCTATTGTTCGGCGAACAATTGAACCTGGTCCAGATCGTCGGCATGGCGATCGCGACGCTCGGCGTCGGGCTCGCAACCGCTCAGCCGACCAAAGCATGATCCCGAACCGAAGGGCAGCGAAGCAAAAAGTGGGAACCGGTTTTCGGAAAAGATCGTGCTCAACTAAGACTCAGCCGACTCTCGCGCGCGCCTCCAGATAGCGGCTGATCGCGGCATTGAGTTCGCCGCCAAGGATGAAGATCGCCGAGACGATGTAGAGGAAGACGACCGCGACCATGATCGAGGCAAGGCCGGCATAGGTCGTCACATAGGACGAGAAACGGTCGAGATAGGCGGCGAAGATGGTCGACCCGATGAGCCAGGCAATCAGCGTGAAGATGATGCCCGGTATGATCGAGACGAAGCGGCGCCTGCCCGCAGGCAGCCAGTAATGCACCGCGAACAGCCCACCGACGATGACGGCGGAGGCGATGATGTAACGCCACAGCGTGATCGTGCCCATATAGGGCTTTATCCATTCGAAATTGGCCTCGGCCAGCCGCCCCAGTAAGGGCGCGAAAACCACGAGCACGCTGATCACCAGAAAACCTGCCGTGGCGATCAAAACGAAGGCGATGCTCTGCACCCGTCGATAGATGATGCCGCGCGTTTCGGAAACGCGGTAGGCGCGGTTGAGCGAGGTACGCAGCGCCTCGATCCCGTTCGAGGCGAAGAAGGCGGCAAGCAGCACGCCGTAGGTCAACAGGTCGGTGCGTTGCACGGTGAGCACGTTGAGCACTTCGCGCGCGATCGGCTTGGCGATCTGCTCGGGCCAGGTGTCGAAGACGAGATGCACGGCGGTGTCGGCAAAGGCCTGTGCGCCGAGGAAGCTGGCCAGCGTCGTGGCGAAAATCAGAAAGGGGAAAAGCGCCATCAGCGCCGTGATCGCCAGATGACTGGCCATCGCCCAGCCATCGTCTGCATTGAAATGGCCGAGCGCATCATAGAGCACGCGTTTGAGGGCTACGATCTTCCGCAACAAGAACCGCGTTCCCTTCGATTGTCTCGACGCCGCGAATATGGGAAGGGATTGCGGCAAATGGCAAGCCTAGGTCAAACCACGCTTCCTCCCGGAGAAGAGTTGCGCACCATCATCGTCACCGGTGCTTCTTCCGGGATAGGCGCCTATTGCGCGCGAGCGCTGAAGGCGGAAGGCTGGCAGGTCTTCGCGACGGCGCGCAAGCCAGAGGACATCGCTGCCCTCGAGGCCGATGGCCTCGAGGCTTTCTATCTGGACTACCGCGAACCTGGATCGATCGAGACGCTGGTGGCGTCGGTGCTGGAACGGACGGACGGACGGCTCGATGCCCTGTTCAACAATGGCGCCCACGCCCAGCCCGGCGCCGTCGAGGACCTGCCGGTCGCAGCACTCCGGGAGCAATTCGAGGCGAATGTCTTCGGCTGGCATGACCTCACCCGCCGTGTCGTGCCGGTGATGCGCCGCCAGGGCCATGGCCGTCTCGTCCATTGCTCCTCGATCCTCGGCCTGGCGCCGCTGCCCTTTCGCGGCGCCTATTCGGCGTCCAAGCACGCGATCGAAGGGCTGATGCTGTGCATGCATCAGGAACTCCAGGGCAGCGGCATCCATGTCTCGCTGATCGAGCCGGGGCCGGTAACATCGAAGATCGCCAGCAACGGCCTTGGGTGGTTTCTCAGGAATATCGACCGTGAGAATTCCGTCCACCGTCTTGCCTACGAGGCGCAGCTGCAACGGCTGCAGGCCGGCGGCAGCACGTCACGGCTGAAGCCTGGGCCGGAGGTGGTTCATGCGGCCTTGCGCCATGCGCTTCTGTCGCGGCGCCCGCGTCCGCATTATGTGGTAACGGTGCCGGCCAGGATCGGCGTTATCCTCAAACGCGTCCTGCCGGCATCAATGCTCTACCGCCTGCTTGCCAAACGCGCCTGAACGCAATCGATTGGAAACACACTATGGCAACCGTCTTCAACATCCTCGCTGTCCTCGTCATGGTCGCCGTGGTGATCGTGCTGATCCGCGGCCTCATCAACATGATGCGCGGCGGCTCCGCCATGACCTCCAACAAGCTGATGCAGACGCGCGTGCTGCTGCAGTTCGTGGCATTGGTGCTGATCATGCTGGCGGTGTATTTCACCCGCAAGTGACGAGGGTGGCGATTTCGGGAGGCAGAGCGTGGTCAAGCTCAACAAGATCTACACCCGCACCGGCGATGACGGCACCACCGGCCTTGGCACCGGTGAACGGCGGCTGAAATCCGATCTGCGCATCGACGCCTATGGCACGATCGACGAAGCCAATGCCTGCATCGGCATGGCCCGCATCCACACCGCGGCAACCCATCCGGGGATCGATGCGATGCTCGGCCGCATCCAGAACGACCTTTTCGACCTCGGCGCCGATCTGGCGATGCCGGACGACGGCAAGCCGCTCGGCTATGAGGCGCTGCGCATCACCGCTGTGCAGACCGACCGTGTCGAAAAGGACATCGACCTGCTCAACAAGGACCTGCAGCCGCTCAAATCCTTCGTGCTCAACGGCGGCACGGCGGCGGCGGCGGCCCTTCACCTTGCCCGCACGGTGGCACGGCGGGCCGAGCGCATCATGGTGGCTTTGACGCAGGACCCAAGCGAGCATGTCAACCGCGAGGCGATAAGATACATCAACCGCGTGTCGGACTTTCTGTTCGTCGCCGCACGCGCGGTCAATGACAATGGAAACGCCGACGTGCTATGGGTTCCCGGCAAGAACCGCTGAAGCTGCCGAGGCTGGAGGGGGGTCCGATGTTCATCCCGCTTTATGACACCAACCGGCTGCGCCACATCAAGCAGCAATATGTGACGATCGGCCTGATCGCGTTCAACACGCTGATCTACTTCGCCACCGCGCTTGGCGGAGAGCAGTTCACCAACGCTGCTGTGCTGGGCCTCGGCTTCATCCCGTCGGTCGTCCACGACAGCGTCGAACTGGCTCCGCAGTTTGTCGTGATCCCGGAGAGCTTGAGCTACGTCACCTATTCCTTCCTGCATGCCGATATTTTTCACCTCGGCGGCAACATGCTGTTCCTCTGGGTGTTCGGCGACAATGTCGAGGACGCGCTCGGTCATGTACGCTTTCTCATCTTCTACCTGCTGTGCGCCATCGCCGGCGCCTTCTTCCAGGGCCTGATCGCGTGGGACTCGCAGGTTCCGCTGATTGGCGCCTCAGGCGCCATCGCCGGCGTGGTCGCCGCCTATCTGATCCTCTACCCCAGGGTGAAGGTATGGGTGCTGGCCTTCGCCCGCATCCCGCTGCGGATCCCGGCCTTCATCCCGCTCATCCTGTGGATCCTGTTCCAGATCGTGATGTTCGCCGCCGGTGGCGAGGATCAGATTTCCTGGGCCTGCCATGTCGGCGGCATCATCGCCGGGGCCGTGCTGGTGCTCATTTTGCGCAATCGCGCCGTACCACTGCTTGCCGGTGCTGAGGAAGAGGCAGTGGTGGTCGCCGGCCAGGTGCCTGTTGCCGCAGAGCCGGCGTCAAGCGACCCGCAGCCGGCGCAGGCGGCGCCGCGCTGGGGACGGGGAAGCGCGTCCAGTCCGGAGTGAACCGATGTGAGTGCGTCACGGATAATTTGGGGGCGCCTCGGATATTGACGTGCGGGGTCGCCGCAACTACGGAAGCTTTCCCACACAAAGGCGGTCGGAGACTAGAATTCCGTCCGGAATGTCGGCTTTCGACAACTCTGAAGAGGCGCACACTGCTATAGCGCCCCCGACTATCTTGAAAGAGGTGGCTATCGTGAAAGAGGTGACAGGCAAATGAAGATCCTTGTGCCCGTGAAGCGGGTTGTGGATGCGAATGTGAAGGTTCGTGTGAAAGCTGACGGTTCGGCGGTGGAACTCGCCAACGTCAAGATGGCGATGAACCCGTTCGACGAGATCGCGGTCGAAGAGGCGATCCGGCTGAAGGAGGCCGGCAAGGCGGAAGAGATCATCGTTGTCTCGATCGGGCCGCAGCAGGCGCAGGAGACCTTGCGCACCGCCCTCGCGATGGGCGCCGACCGCGCCATCCTGGTCAAGACCGACGAGCAGACGGAGCCGCTGGGCGTCGCCAAGGTGCTGAAGGGCGTGGTCGAGGCGGAAAAGCCCGGTCTCGTCATTCTCGGCAAGCAGGCGATCGACGACGATTCGAACCAGACCGGCCAGATGCTGGCGGCACTTCTCGGCTGGGCGCAAGGCACTTTCGCTTCCAAGGTCGTTATCGATGGCGACAAGGCCAAGGTGACGCGCGAGGTCGACGGCGGCCTGCAGACGGTGGAGCTGAAGATGCCGGCGATTGTCACCGCGGATCTTCGCCTCAACCAGCCGCGCTATGCCTCGCTGCCCAACATCATGAAAGCCAAGAAGAAACCGCTCGACGAGAAGAGCCCGGCCGACTACGGCGCCGACGTCAAGCCCCGGCTGAAGGTGATCAAGACCGAGGAGCCGGGCGGCCGCAAGGCGGGCGTCAAGGTCAAGAGCGTCGCCGAATTGATCGACAAGCTCAAGAACGAAGCCGGCGTGCTGTAAGGCTGCGAAGGGACAAAAAAATGACAATTCTTCTGATTGCCGAACACGACAATGCGACGCTTTCCGACCAGACCGCCAAGGCGCTTTCGGCGGCACTGCAGATCGGCTCGGACGTGCATGTGCTGGTCGCCGGCAAGGGCGCAAACGGCGCTGCCGATGCTGCCGCCAAGCTCAAGGGCGTGAGCAAGGTGCTGCTCGCCGAAGCCGACGAACTCACCGAGCGCCTCGCCGAGCCGCTGGCCGCACTCGTCGTCGGCATAGCCGGTGCCTATGACACGATCATCGCGCCGGCGACCTCGTCGGGCAAGAATGTCGCGCCGCGCGTGGCAGCCCTGCTCGATGTCGCGCAGGTATCGGAGATCATCGAAGTTGTATCGCCCGACACCTTCAAGCGGCCGATTTATGCCGGCAACGCCATCCAGACGGTGCAGTCGAGCGACGCCAAGAAGGTCATCACCGTGCGCACCGCCTCCTTCCAGGCCGCACCCGAGGGCGGTTCCGCCCCGGTCGAGACGGTTCAGGCGGTGGCCAATCCCGGCCTGTCGAGCTTCGTCGAGAACAAGCTGTCCGAGACCGATCGTCCTGAGCTGACTTCGGCCAAGATCATCATCTCGGGCGGCCGCGCGCTGGGCTCTTCGGAGAAATTCCAGGAAGTCATCCTGCCGATCGCCGACAAGCTCGGAGCGGCCGTCGGGGCCTCGCGCGCCGCCGTCGACGCCGGCTACGCGCCGAACGACTGGCAGGTCGGCCAGACCGGCAAGGTGGTCGCACCCGATCTCTACATCGCCGTCGGCATCTCCGGTGCCATCCAGCATCTTGCCGGCATGAAGGATTCGAAGGTCATCGTCGCCATCAACAAGGACGAGGAAGCGCCGATCTTCCAGGTCGCCGATTACGGCCTCGTCGGCGACCTTTTCGTCATTCTGCCGGAACTGCAAAAGGCGCTTTGACGCCTTCTGCCAAAGCGTATTAAATTGTGAAGGGCGGGGTAGACGAAGTCGCCCCGCCCTTTTAGTTTGCACCGCACAAAAAGCAGGCCGCAAAGCCTTTTGACGGGATCGGTGTAATGAACAAGATCGAGACGATCGGCATCATCGGCGCGGGCCAGATGGGCGGCGGCATCGCCCATGTGTCCGCGCTTGCGGGCTACAAGGTGCTGGTCTACGACATCTCACCCGACCGCATCGAAAAGGGCATCGCCACGATCAGCGGCAACATGGCCCGCCAGGTCGGCTCCGGCAAACTCGAGGAAAAGCTGCGCAACGAGGCGATGGCGCGCATTTCGGCAGCGCCCACCATGGCCGATCTTGCGGGTGCCGATCTGGTGATCGAAGCGGCGACCGAGGACGAGACGGTCAAGCGCAAGATCTACGCCCAGCTCTGCCCGCAGCTCAATCCGGAAGCCATCCTGGCGACGAACACCTCGTCTATCTCGATCACCCGTCTCGCCGCGCAGACCGACAGGCCGGAGCGTTTCATCGGCATCCATTTTATGAATCCGGTTCCACTGATGAAGCTGGTCGAACTGGTACGCGGCATCGCCACCGAGGACCAGACCTTCGAAGCGGCAAAGGCCTATGTGAACCATCTCGACAAGACGATCACCGTCTCGGAGGATTTTCCGGCCTTCATCGTCAACCGCATCCTGCTGCCGATGATCAACGAGGCGATCTACACGCTCTATGAAGGGGTCGGCTCGGTCGACGCGATCGACACCGCCATGAGGCTCGGCGCCAACCATCCGATGGGACCGCTGCAGCTTGCCGATTTCATCGGCCTCGATACCTGCCTGTCGATCATGCAGGTGCTGCATGACGGCCTGTCGGATTCGAAATACCGCCCCTGCCCGCTGCTGGTGAAATATGTCGAGGCCGGCTGGCTCGGCCGCAAGACCGGACGCGGTTTCTACGATTATCGCGGCGAGCATCCCGTTCCGACGCGTTAGGCTCGAAACCCAATTGTGGTTGTTTAAGAGGCGATGGTCTGATTCCTTGGCGTCCGGAGGTTTTCGGATGGCAAGGAATCGCGAGGTTCATTGGCTGTCGGATGCGGAATGGGAGGCGATCCAGCCGTATTAGCCGAAGGGGCGAGGCGCGGCGTGTCGATGACCGGGGCTCGGGGACATGCACATGCTACGCTCGGGCGGCGGCGCTGCCCGCTAAGCCAACGCAGTCGCGCAAAGGCTTGACACGGAGCGGAACCCGTTCACCCGATCGACCACCCCGTGCCCCATCGTTTTTTGTCCAGCCTTCAGTGCCCGCTTAAGGCAGGCGCTGAAAGGCTGGATTGGCAATGCAATACGTTTCGACAGCCGCCCTACCTTCGGTTCGGTCCAACCGCAAGAATATGCCAAATATCCACCGATCAATCGCTACGGTTAGATGGATATCTCAAGTGGCTACCTGGATTTCCGTCTTGACGGAATTGGCAATGAAGCACTGTTCATGCGCCAAGTGGTGCAGTTCCGCTTGCGTTGCGGCGGTTGGCGGCTCCCCGGCGTAGACAATGGTCGGATTGAGGTCAACGCGGCTGACAACCAATCGTCCGTCGACCTTCTCCATCATGCCGATCGCCTTGTCGGTATAGCTCTCGACGACGATTCCCTGGGGCGCCGCGATCGAGAGAAAAGTCAACATATGGCAACTGGAAATCGCCGCGATGTAGGCCTCCTCCGGATCGACGTTGGCTTCCACTGAATAAGGAAGCGGAACGATGTGCGGCGAAGCCGAGGCCGGCACCACTTGGCCTCCGTCGAAGCGCCAAACGTGTGCGCGGCTGTAGCGCTTGTCGGTAAATACTGCCCCTTCTCGCTCCCAATGCACCTCGACGGTCATTTTCATGATTGATCCTTTGTCGGAATGGAAAGAAGTCTTGCAGTCGTTTGGGTTAAATGGCGGCGAAGATGCTGCGCAGCAGCGTCGAAATCGCGCCTTGCACAAGCGGCAACGATCGCCGCGTGTTCCTCGAAGAAATCAATTCGCTCCTGGGCGCCACGCTCTTGGTGAAGGGTTGACCGCCGGGATTCTCGTCGAAGGTCTCCGACGGTCTTAAGCAATCGAGTATTCGTGCAACCGCTGTACAGGGCGAGGTGAAACTGTTGGTCGAGCTCCAGAATCCGCGACGGATCATACTCCGCGAATAGCTCGTCGTTGAGCCTCTCAGCCTTACGCAAGGCAGAAGGCTGAAGCCCCGGTACCGACTGCTCCAAGGCGGCGACCTCCAAAATGGCCCGAAGTTCGCAAAGTTCAGTCGCCTCCCGTTCTGAGAGGATCGCTACCGCCAGGCTTCGATCGCGACGCCGCACGACCAAGCCACTCCCGAGTAACTGGTCTAAGGCCTGCCGGACGGGCTGGCGGCTGACCCCGAAACGCTCGGCGATCGATTCCTGCTTGAGAACGGAGCCTGGTGCCAATTCACCTGACTCGATCTCGTCCTGCAGCTCGCTAAAAATCGACTTTGGATCCATGGATCCAAATAATATACCCCGGCGGAGTTGGTCAAGCCTTAATCAGCTAACAAATGTTCCTCCTGGATCGCAGCGCTCCCGCCCTTCCGCCTCGGCTCAAGAAACGAAGCGACCAGGGGCCGACGACCGGGCAGTCCTTCCAGCGCCCGCTGGAGCGCAGCATGTGGATGATCCCCGAGATCGCCCGCCGGTCAGAGCGAATTCGATTTCGGGCCGATGCGCTGCCGCGCGCCTATTGTTCCGATCGCGGGCCGTCGCTCACCAGCGCACAAAAAGCCGCCCGCCGAGCGCGCCGAGCGCCGCAAGGATGGCAATGGCGATCGTGTACCAGGTGGCGACGAAAAGCGGCGAGTCGTCGAAGCAGTGTGCGGCATAGAAAGTTGCCGCCAGCCCACCGGCAAGCAGGCCCGCCACGGTTCCGGCAAGCACCGGCCGCGTCGGGGCGCCATAGCGCAGCACCGCTAGGAAGATGGCGAGCGGACCGATGCCGATCAGCGGAATGAACGTCAGGCAGATCACCAGATTGCTGCCGACCAGCCGCGTGCCCCAGTCGGCCGCAGGCACGGAAAGGAGTTCAAGAACCACCGCAATGACCACCAGCAGCGGTGCCGCAACCATCCAGGCCGCCCCCCTGCTCGTCGATGCACCGGGTGTCGACAGGGCGCGGATCAAGGCGAAGGCGCTGACGGCCAGAGCAGTCGTGAAGACGAACTTGGCGAGGAAACGCATCGTATGCATGGCGGTCGCGATGTCGGTGCGTGGGCCGATCGCCAGCCAGAAAACCACCGCCGCGATCCCCGTAGCCGCACCGGCGGCCACCCACCAGGCCGAGCCAAGCGGCATCGCCCCGCTGCGGGCATCGGCGTCAAGCGCCTTTATGAGATCGTCGGTCCTCATGTCATTCCCGCCCGAATTGGCTGGCCCCGAACCGTTTGGCAATGGTTGCGAGACCACGATGCAGCGATACGCGCACCGCCGTCTCGCTGATGCCGAACTTCGCTGCCGTCTCGCCGATGGAACGGCCTTCGACCGACACCGACGAGACCACGGAACGCTGCGCCGGCGGCAGGCCGTCCAAGGCCCGATTGATGTCGCGCTCGCTGACCGTCTCGGCCTCCGGTTCGGCGAAGGTCTCGGCGATCTCGTCGATTTCGATCTCGATGCGCCGCCCGCGCCGCCGAAAGGCATCGATCAGCTTGAAGCGCGCAATGGCGTAGACCCAGGGCAGCACGGCCAGATCCTGCCGCCAGGTATGCCGTTTCACATGAATGGCCAGCAAGGTTTCCTGCACGACGTCCTCGGGATCGACCCCGCCCTGAACGATCTTGCGCCTGATAAAGCCGCGAACGAGAGCAGCCGTCCGGCGCAGAAAGTCGGCGTAAGCCTTTTCATCTCCCGCGATCGCGGCCCGCATCAGCCGGGAAAGCTCGGCCTCGTCGTTGCCGGTCACAAGAGTTCACTCCCCGATATTCGCGCCTCGACGCTGATTTGTTACGTGGCCGGCGAATAATGTCCAAGCCAAAATATGGGAATATCACGAAGGTTTCACCTCCAGCGCCCGATTGCGCCGCTCATCAATGTTGACTACACCGGTCAGGAATTGATAGGTGCAGTCTTGCTAAATCAAAGACCATTGAGATCGAGAGGGATAACGTCCATGAAATATGCTCTTTCCGCCCTTGCCGGTGCCGCGGCACTTGCAACCAGCCTGATCGTCGGCCCGGCAATGGCCCAGGACGGCGGCATCGTCGTCTACAATGCCCAGCATGAAAGCCTGACCGACGCCTGGGTTGAAGGTTTCACCAAGGAAACCGGCATCAAGGTCACCGTTCGCCACGGCGGTGACAGCGATTTCTCCAACCAGATCGTCGCCGAAGGCGCCGCGTCGCCGGCCGACGTGTTCCTGACCGAAAACTCCCCCGCCATGGTGCTGGTCGAATCCGCCGGCCTGTTCGCGCCGGTCGATGCCGAGACGCTGGCCCAGGTTCCGCAGGAGTACCAGCCGTCCAGCGGAAAATGGGTGGGCATCGCCGCGCGCAGCACCGTCTTTGTTTACAACAAAACCAAGCTGACCGCCGAACAGCTGCCCAAGTCGCTGCTTGATCTCGCCGATCCGAGCTGGAAGGGACGCTGGGCCGCTTCGCCGTCCGGCGCCGATTTCCAGGCGATCGTCAGCGCGGTTTTGCAGCTCAAGGGTGAGGCCGCAACGGCCGGCTGGCTTAAGGCGATGAAAGAGAACTTTACCGCCTACAAAGGCAACAGCACGGTGATGAAGGCGGTCAATGCCGGCGAGGTCGAAGGCGGCGTGATATATCACTATTACTACTACGGCGACCAGGCCAAGACCGGTGAGAACAGCAAGAACATCGGGCTTCACTATTTCAAGAACCAGGATCCGGGCGCGTTCGTCTCGGTTTCCGGTGGTGGCGTGCTGGCCTCCAGCAAGCACCCGAAGGAAGCCCAGGCCTTCCTGAAATGGGTGACCGGCAAGGGTGGTCAGGACGTACTGAAGACCGGCAATTCCTTCGAATACGCGGTCGGCAAGGGCGCGGATTCCAATCCGGCGCTGGTGCCGCTGGCCGAACTGCAGGCGCCGAAGGTCGACGCGACGACGCTGAACTCCAAGAAGGTGACCGATTTGATGACGGCAGCCGGCTTGCTTTAGTCGGCGTTCGTCCTAAAAGGGCAACCGACTGCGCTCCTGCGGGAATTCGCTTCCGCAGGAGCGCTCTGTTTTTCGAGGTGGCATTCGTCCATGACGACAAGCTGCGTTTCTGGCCGCGTTTGCGGCCCTTCGACCGTTTCCGCCATCGGGCGGCAGCGGCACGGCGCCTGAGCTGATGCAGTCTGCGGCCGACCTTGCACGCTCGGGCCTGCCGACCGGCATGGTTGCTGGGCAATGGACGCGCCGGCGGCCGATATCCTGGATTTCGCTTGCCGCCATCCTGATCTCACTTCTCTCCCTGCTGCCGCTCGCCTTCATCATCTGGATTGCCGTGCAGACCGGCTGGGAGACCGTATCGGCACTGGTCTTCCGGCCGCGCGTCGGCGAGCTGCTGGTCAACACCCTGCTTTTGGTGATGCTCGCGGTACCGATCTGCATCGTGCTCTCGGTGGCGCTGGCCTGGCTGACCGAACGCAGCGATCTTCCCGGTGCCCGCCTGTGGGCCTGGCTGTCGGTGGCGCCGCTCGCCATCCCCGCCTTCGTCCACAGCTATGCCTGGATCACCCTGGTGCCGGGACTGCATGGCCTGTGGGCCGGCGTTCTGGTTTCCGTCGTCGCCTATTTCCCGTTCCTCTATCTGCCGGTGGCGGCAGCTTTGCGCCGGCTCGATCCTGCTCTCGAAGATGCCGCGGCAGCTGTCGGCCTCGGGCCGTGGCGCGTGTTCCGGCGGGTGGTGCTGCCGCAGCTCAGGCTCGCCATCTGCGGTGGCTCTCTACTGGTCGGCCTGCATCTCCTGGCCGAATACGGCCTTTACGTGTTCATCCGCTTCGACACCTTCACCACGGCGATCGTCGACCAGTTCCAGTCGACCTTCAATGGCCCCGCCGCCAACATGCTGGCTGCGGTGCTGGTGACATGCTGTTTCGTGCTGCTCGGGATCGAAGTGCTCGTGCGCGGCGAGGAGCGTTATGCCCGCGTCGGCTCGGGCGCCGCGCGCCAGCAGCAACGCACAAGGCTCGGCCGCGCCACGCTCCCGTGCCTGCTGCTGCCGGTCGTCACCACTATGCTGGCGCTGGGCGTGCCGTTCGTCACCATCGGCCGCTGGCTCGTAGCCGGCGGTGCCGATGTCTGGCGCCTCGATGAGATCGGCCTTGCGCTAGGCCAGACCCTGTTCCTGGCGCTCGCCGGCGCCCTGCTCGCCACCATCGCCGCCATGCCGATGGCCTGGATCTCAATCCGCGCGCCGGGACCGCTGCAGCGTCTTCTGGAGGGTTGCAACTACATCGTCGGATCGTTGCCCGGCGTCGTCGTAGCGCTGGCGCTGGTCACCATCACCGTGCGCATCGCTCTGCCGCTCTACCAGACCCTGTTCACGATCCTCGTTGCCTATGCGCTGATGTTCCTGCCGCGCGCCCTGATCAGCCTGCGGGCGTCGATCGCGCAGGCGCCGGTCGAGCTCGAACTCGCCGCCGCCAGTCTCGGCCGGTCACCGCTCAAGGCGCTGTGGTCGACGACGATCCGTCTGTCGGCGCCGGGTGCCGCGGCAGGCATGGCGCTGGTGGCGCTCGGCATCATGAACGAATTGACCGCAACGCAGATGCTGGCGCCCAACGGCACCCGCACGCTGGCGTTGGCGTTCTGGGCCCACAGCGGCGAGATCGACTATGCGTCCGCCGCACCTTACGCCCTTATCATGGTGGCGATCTCACTGCCGCTGACCTGGCTGCTTTATGTCCAGTCGAAGCGGATGGCCGGACGATGAGCTTCCTCGAACTCACCGATGTGCACAAGCACTACGGCCCGGTGGCCGCACTGGCCGGTGTCGATCTCAGCGTGGCCGGCGGCAGCCGCACCGCGATCGTCGGGCCGTCGGGCTGCGGCAAGACGACCTTGCTGCGGCTGATCGCCGGCTTTGAGGCGCCGGACCGGGGCCGCATCGTGCTTGACGGCCAGGTGCTGGCCAATGGCGGCGCCGCCGTGCCCGCCTATCGGCGCGGCATCGGCGTGGTGGCGCAGGACGGCGCCCTGTTCCCGCATCTGAGCATCGCCGCCAATATCGGCTTCGGCATGCGACATCACGAGGACAAGCGCACCGAGCGCATCGTCGAGCTCGCCTATATCGTCGGGCTCGACAAGGCGATCCTGAAACGGCGGCCACACGAGCTCTCCGGCGGCCAGCAACAGCGTGTGGCGCTGGCCCGCGCCATGGCCATGAAGCCGCGGCTGATGCTGCTCGACGAGCCGTTCTCGGCGCTTGACACCGGGCTGCGCGCCTCGATGCGCAAGGCGGTGGCCGAACTTCTGGAGACCGCCGGTATCACCACGATCCTGGTCACGCACGACCAGGCCGAGGCGCTGTCCTTTGCCAGCCAGGTCGCGGTGATGCGCGATGGAAAATTCTCGCAAATCGGCACGCCGCACGAACTCTATCTCAAACCGAAGGACAGGATGGTCGCCGAATTCCTCGGCGATGCCATCATCCTGCCGGCCAAGATCGCGGACGGCTTCGCCAACTCGCCGCTCGGCCGCATCGCCGTCGACAGCACCGAGCGGCGCGATATCGTCCGCATCATGCTGCGGCCGGAACAGGTGCTGTTGAAACGGACATCGCGCGAAGGCATGTCGGGCACGCCGGACATGCTGTTCGGCGAAGTGACGGAGTCCGAATTCGCCGGTTCGATGTGCACCATCGCGGTGCGGCTCTTGAACAGTCCCGATCCGCCGGACGCAGCCGCGATCGGCAACACGCCATTGATCCTGCGCAAGCCGGGCATGGACACACCGGTGGTTGGCGAGATCGTCCGGCTGACGGTGTCGGGCAAGGCGCATGTGTTTGCCTGAACGGCCTTGCGCCTCGCGCGGTTCGCTGGCCAGGACGACAGGCTGGCTTCAATCGACCCGTTTTCCGGCCTGATCGAACCAATGCAGCTTTTCGGCTTTGGCCACGACACGCAACTGGTCACCAGGCTTTGCGGCGGCGCGCCCTGAGACGCGCACGACGATACGGCTACCGCCTGCGGCGCAGTGAAGAAAGCTTTCGGCACCGACCGGTTCGACTGCCTTGACTGTCGCCGGCAGGACGAGCGCACCGGCCAGCGCCTCCGCATTGAAGGTCACGTCGGCATCTTCAGGACGAAAACCCAGTGTCACGGCTGGTGTTTCGCGAGCCGCAAAGCCGATCGCCGTCCCGTCGGCCAATACCGGGCCTGAGGAACTTCCGGTGAGCGCCAGAAGATTCATCGGTGGCGCGCCGATGAAGGAAGCGACGAAGATCGAGGCTGGCTTCTCGTAGACGTCGAGCGGCGCGCCAGTTTGCTCGACCAGTCCGGCGTTCATGACAACAAGGATGTCGGCCAGCGTCATCGCCTCCAGCTGGTCGTGGGTGACATAGACCGAGGTGACGCCGAGCGTGCGCTGCAAATTCTTGATCTCGACCCGCATCTGGCCGCGCAGTTTGGCATCGAGATTGCTGAGCGGCTCGTCGAACAGGAAGACTTTCGGGTTGCGCACGATGGCGCGGCCCATGGCGACACGCTGGCGCTGGCCGCCGGAAAGCTCGCGCGGGCGCCGGTCGAGCAGCGCCGAAAGCTCCAGCACCTTGGCTGTCGAGCGCACCCTGCTGTCGATCTCGTCCTTCGGCGTGCCGCGATTGCGCAGGCCATAGGCCATGTTGTCGTAGACCTTCATATGCGGGTAAAGCGCGTAGTTCTGGAACACCATGGCGATGTCGCGCTCGGTCGGGCCAATGGCGTTGACCACCTTGCCGTCGATGGCGACCGTACCGGCAGAAATGGTCTCCAACCCGGCGATCATCCTCAGCAGCGTGGACTTGCCGCAGCCGGAGGGGCCGACCAGAACACAAAGCTCCCTGTCGGGAATGGCGATGGAGACCCCCTTCACGGCTTCGACGCCGCCGGGATAGACCTTCTTCACGTCCTTCAGATCGACGGTCGCCATCGGCTTCTCACTTTTCGGATTCGACCAGGCCGCGCACGAACCAGCGTTGCATCAGCACGACCACCAGGATCGGCGGCACGATGGCCAGCATCGCCGTGACCATGACCAGGTGCCATTCGGTATCGGCATCGGCGAAAGAAACCATCTTTCTCAGCGCGATGACGATGGTGTTCATATCGTTGCTGTTGGTGACGAGCAGCGGCCAAAGATACTGCGTCCAGCCGTAGATGAAGAGGATCACGAAAAGCGCCGCGATGTTGGTGCGCGACAGCGGCAAGAGGATATCGAAGAAGAACCGCCATGGCCCGGCACCATCGACACGCGCCGCCTCGACCAATTCGCCCGGTATGGTCATGAAGAACTGGCGGAACAGCAGCGTCGCGGTGGCGGAGGCAATCAGCGGGATGATCAGGCCGGCGTAGGTGTCGATCATGCCGAGGTCGACCATAACCTTGTAGGTCGGCAGGATGCGCACCTCAACGGGAAGCATCAAGGTGATGAAGATCAGCCAGAAGAAGGTCATGCGCAAGGGAAAGCGGAAGAACACGATCGCATAGGCCGACAGGATCGAGATGAAGATCTTTCCCACCGCGACGCCGAGCGCCATGACCGTGGTGTTGAGGAGCAGTTGGCCGACGCTGACACCGCCGATGCGGCCAATACCGCCGAACAGCGCCTCGCTGTAATTGTTCCAGAGCTGGCCGCCGGGCAAGAGCGGCAGCGGCGGCCTGAAGATGGTTTGCAGCGTGTGGGTCGAGGCAACGAAAGTGTAGTAGATCGGAAAAGCCACAATCAATATGCCAAGGATGAGCACGGCATGGGCGATGAAGGTGCGGAGCGGGGACTGGCCGATCATCGCTGCCCTCAACCGTAATGGACTTTGCGTTCCACGTAGCGGAACTGGATGGCGGTGAGCGCAATGACGATGGCCATCAGTATGACCGACTGCGCCGCCGAGTCACCCAGGATCAGATTGACGAAGCCGTCATTGTAGACCTTGTAGACCAGCGTCTCGGTCGTCTTGCCCGGCCCGCCGCCGGTGACGGCATGAACGATGCCGAACGTGTCGAACAGCGCATAGACAGTGTTGACGACCAGCAGGAAAAAGGTCGTCGGCGCAAGCAGCGGGAAGACGATAGTCCAGAAGCGCTTGGTCTCGCCGGCGCCATCCATCGCCGCCGCCTCGATCAGCGTTTTCGGCACCGCCTGCAGGCCGGCGACGAAGAACAGGAAATTGTAGCTGATCTGCTTCCAGGCAGCCGCCGACACCAGCAGGATCATGGCGTGGGTGCCGTTGAGGAGCGGGTCCCATGCGATGCCGAGGCTTCTCAGCAAATACGCCAACGAGCCGATCGAAGGATTGAACAGAAACAGCCACAGCATGCCGGCAATCGCCGGCGCCACGGCATAGGGCCATATCAACAATGTGCGGTACAGGCCTTTGCCGCGCACGGCCTTCTCGGCCATGACCGCAAGCAAAAGAGCCACGCCCATCGCAACGATCGCGGTCGCAAGCGAAAACACTACGGTGACGTGGATCGAGTTGAGGTAGGCCGGATCGGCCAGCACCTTGCGGAAATTGGCGAACCAGACGAACCTGGTCCTCAGCCCGAACGGGTCTTGCCGGAGCATCGACTGGTAAAGCGCCTGACCGGCCGGCCAGTAGAAGAAAACCAGTGTTATGGCGAGTTGTGGCGCCACCAGCAGGTAGGGCAGGATCTTGTTGGGAAAGACGATGCGTGGAGACAGGCTGATTTCCCTCGCTATCCAGGAATCGCCCACGCGAGCTCGCGTGGGCGATATTCCAATCGATTGACCGAGATAATCTCGTCAGTTCTCGAGCGCTTCCTCGATCGCGGCGTTGCCGCGCGTGACCGCATTGTCGAGCGCCTGCTGAGCGGTTTGCTGGCCGGCCAGCATCTTCTCGAACTCCTCGTTCTGGATATCGCGCACCTGCGGCAGATTCGGCAGGCGCACGCCCTTCGAGTTATCGGTCGGCGCCTTGCCCGTCATCTGCAGGATGGGTGTCTCGCGGCCGGGGTTTTTGTCATAGAAGCCTGATTTCTTGGTCGCCTCGTAGGCGGCGAGCGTCACCGGCAGGTATCCCGACTTCTGGTGCAGATATTCCTGCACATCGGTCTTGGACAGATAGGCGAAGAAGGTCGCGACGCCCTTGTATTGCTCGTCCGACTTGTTGCCGAAGACCCACAGGCTGGCGCCGCCCGGCGTGGTGTTCTGCGGTGCGCCCTTGGCGTCGGTGTCGTAGGGAAGCTGGCCGATGCCATAGTTCATGCCGGACTTGACGATGTCGCCGAGGCCGCCCGACGATTCGGTGAAGATGCCGCATTCGCCGGCCAGGAAGATCTGCTTGGCTTCGGAGGTGCGCCCGCCATATTTGAAGGTGCCGTCCTTGGCGAGGTCTGTGAGCGCCTGGAAGTGGTTGACGAAAATCGGCGCATTGATCTTGAGCTCGACATCACCGCCGGCCAGGCCGTTTTGCTGGGTGGCCCAGGGCACGTCATTCCACGCCGCAAAGTTCTCGAGATGGATCCAGGTCAGCCAGGTCGAGGTGTAGCCGCATGAGGCGGCGCCGCTCGCCTTGATCTTCTTGGCAGCTTCCCACACCTCATTCCAGGTCTTGGGCGGGTTGTTCACATCGAGACCCGCCTTCTGGAAGATGTCCTTGTTGTAATAGAGGATCGGCGAGGAGGAGTTGTAGGGGAAGGACAGCATGGTGCCGTCAGGCTTCGAATAATAGCCGACGATGCCGGGCAGATACTGGCTCTTGTCGAAGGTCATCCCGGCACCGGTCATCACCTCGGCCACCGGCTTGATCGCACCCTCGGCCGCCATCATCACGCCGGTGCCGACATCGAACACCTGGAGAATATCGGGCGCCTGTCCGGCGCGGAAGGCAGCGATGCCGGCATTCAGCGTCTCGGGATAGGTGCCCTTGAACACCGGAACCAGCTCATAGTCGCTCTGGCTGGCGTTGAAATCCTTAGAGATCTTGTCGACGACTTCGGCGTTGGCGCCGGTCATGGCGTGCCACCAGCTGATCTGCGTGACGGCGAAAGCGGAAGTGGTGGAAAGCAGGGTCAAGGTGGCGGCGACACCGGCCGCGAAGCCGAAGAACTTCATGTTTCATCTCCCGTTTTGTCATTGGCGAAAGGGCACTCTCGCAAAGGCAATATGTGCCGCTCGTGACAATTGGACAACGGTTTTGTTGCGGATCGATGAACTCGATCTCCACGTAAAGTGGTGCACGCTTGCGAATGAGAGCTGATGGAAAGGGATTGCCAAGCCGGCTTACGGCTCGAACAAGGCGACGAAGATCGGCAACAATCGCTGACGCCTAGTCCGACTTTCCGAGCGCTGTCACGAGCAGCCGCTTGGCGTCCGGTCCCGACCATTCGGCCGGGCCGTTCATGTGAGCGATCAGGCAGCCTTCGCCGTCGATCAGCATGGTGACCGGCAGGCCGAGCGCCAGGCCGCGCGTCTTGAGATTGTTGAACAGCGCCATCGTCGAATCGCGGTAGTAGCCGAGCGCCTTGACGCCGGTTTCCTCGAGGAACTTCTTCGGCTTGGCGTCGTCGCCGACATCGACGTTGACCGCGACGACCTCGAAGGCATCGCTGCCCATTTCTTTTTGCAGCGCGTCGAGCGCCGGCATTTCGGCGCGGCAGGGTGCGCACCATGTCGCCCACAGATTGAGCAGCAACGTCTTGCCGGCATGGTCGGCGAGCGTCATCGGCTTGCCGCCAGGGTCGTTGAAGGCAAGGCCCTTCAGCGATTGCGGCGGATCAGCCGGCAAAAGTGCTGCCACCTGGCCGGTGGCAGCCGCCGCGACCGTCTTGGCGCGGTCGGCCTTGGCGGCGCAGGCGACATCGTCCTTGCTGTCGCCAATGGCGACTGGCACGGGCGCGTTGTTGCCAGAACCGCTCTCGCTGACATATACCGCGACCGCGCCCGCAAGCACGCCCGCCACCAAAGCGGCGAGGATGAGGCGCGGGGCCGGGAAAAATCGATTGCCGTCTGCCATTTTCTAAAAACTGCTCCGGAGCACGGGTTATAGCGATGAGCGACAAGAAGGCCAGCAACCAGATGTGGGGCGGACGTTTTGCCTCGGGTCCGGCCGCGATCATGGAAGCGATCAACGCGTCGATCTCGTTCGACCGCAAACTCTATGCGCAGGATATCAGAGGCTCGATCGCCCATAGCGAGATGCTGGCGCAAACGGGCATTATTTCGACGGCCGATCAAGAAAAAATCGCTCACGGGCTGAACACGATCCTGGCAGAGATCGAAGCTGGCACGTTCGAGTTCTCGACCAGGCTGGAAGACATCCACATGAATGTCGAGGCCCGCCTTGCCGAGCTGATCGGCCCGGCCGCCGGCCGCCTGCATACCGCCCGCTCCCGCAACGACCAGGTAGCGGTCGATCTCAGGCTGTGGGTCAAAGACGAATGCTTTCGCGTCGCCGAGGCGCTGAAGGGCCTGATCACGGCGTTCCTGGAACGGGCCGAGGAGCATGCGGCGACGGTGATGCCGGGCTTCACCCACATGCAGGCGGCGCAGCCGGTGACCTTCGGCCACCACTGCATGGCCTATGTCGAGATGTTTTCGCGCGACCTGTCGCGTGTCCGCGACGCCATCGAACGGATGGACGAAAGCCCGCTCGGTGCGGCCGCCCTTGCCGGCACAAGCTTTCCGATCGACCGGCACCAGACGGCCAAGGCGCTCGGCTTCCGCGAACCGATGCGCAACTCGCTGGACAGCGTTTCGGACCGCGATTTCGCACTGGAATTCTTGGGGCTAGCGGCGATCTGCGCGACGCATCTGTCGCGGCTGGCCGAAGAGATCATCATCTGGTCGACGCCGCAATTCGGCTTCGTCAGGCTGTCGGACTCATTCTCCACCGGCTCCTCGATCATGCCGCAGAAGAAGAACCCCGACGCCGCCGAGCTGGTGCGCGGCAAGACCGGCCGCGTCACCGGCCATCTGGTCGGCCTGCTGACGGTGATGAAGGGCATGCCGCTGACCTACGGCAAGGACATGCAGGAGGACAAGGAATCCGTGTTCGACGCCGCCGAGACGCTCGATCTGATGCTGGCGGCGATGACCGGCATGGTGCGCGACATGACGGTGAACGCGGCCGCCATGAAGAAGGCCGCCGGGTCAGGTTATTCGACCGCGACCGACCTTGCCGACTGGCTGGTGCGCACGCTCGGCCTGCCGTTCCGCGAGGCGCACCACGTCACCGGCCGCGCGGTGGCGCTGGCCGAGGAGAAGAAAATCGGGCTCGACAGGCTGCCGCTGGAAAACTTGCAGTCCATTCACCCCGGCATCACGGCGGACGTGTTTTCGGTGCTTGCCGTACAGGATTCGGTGAAGAGCCGCACGAGCTTCGGCGGCACCGCGCCGTCGGAGGTGAGGAAGCAGATCCGGTACTGGAAAAAGCACATCGCCAAGGCGTGATGCTCGTGCGGCGAATTCGAAATTCGCATCACGTTGGAGTAGCGCGGCGAGCGAATTTCGGATTCAAAAGCCGCACGAGTATTGATGAATTCTAGTGTGGTTTTGGATTTGAACTTCCTTGACGCGAATGCCATCAATGACAGGAACTTCTAATCCACCACACTAGGTGCAATGCCAGCAAAACTCGGCTAAAAGCGGCGGGCGAAAGTTTCAGACGGATGGATCGATGACCGCAAGCAGGATTTTGGTGACGCTGACGCTGCTGGTGGCGCTGGCAACCGTAACGGCCTGCGGCAGGAAAGCCGGCCTCGACACGCCCTATGAGGCGGCCGTGCAGGCGCGCAAGGACGCACAAAAGGCCGAGCAGCCCGTGCCGCCGGAGCCGGAAAAACCGGTCAAGGACAAGAAGTTCATTCTCGACCCGCTGATCTAGAGCCGATGAGATCGGCCGATCTTATCGGCTTCAACATCCGGAACCACTGTTGTGAACCATTTCGACTACCGCGACGGCGTGCTGCATGCCGAGGACGTGGCGATATCAGATATCGCCGCAAGCGTCGGCACGCCGTTCTATTGCTATTCGACGGCGACGCTGACCAGGCATTTCCGCGTGTTTGCGCAGGCCTTTGCCGGGCTCGACGCGCTGGTCTGCTACGCCATGAAGGCGAATTCCAACCAGGCGGTGCTAAAGATCCTGGCCAAGCTCGGCGCCGGCGCCGACGTGGTCTCGGAAGGCGAATTGCGCCGCGCCCTGGCCGCTGGCATTCCGGCCAACAAGATCCTGTTTTCGGGCGTCGGCAAGACCGCGCGCGAAATGGATGTTGCGCTCTCGGCCGGCATTCTGTGCTTCAACGTCGAATCCGAACCGGAACTTGAATTGCTGTCGGCCCGCACCACGGCACTGGGAAAGGTGGCTGCGATCTCGCTGCGCATCAATCCCGATGTCGACGCCAAGACCCACAAGAAGATCTCCACCGGCAAGGCCGAGAACAAGTTCGGCATTCCCTGGCAGAAGGCACGCCAGGTCTATGCCCGCGCAGCTGAACTGCCTGGCATAAAGGTCACCGGCATCGACACCCATATCGGCAGCCAGATCACCGAATTGCAGCCCTTCGACGACGCCTTCGCGCTGCTGGTGGAGCTGGTCGGCGTGCTGCGTGCCGACGGGCACGCCATCGAGCACATCGATCTCGGCGGTGGCCTCGGCATTCCCTACCGCGTCGACAACAGCCCACCCCCCTTGCCGGACGCTTATGCCCAGATCGTCAGAAAGCACGTCACCAAGCTGGGATTGAAGGTGATGTTCGAGCCGGGGCGGCTGATCGTCGGCAATGCCGGCATTCTTGTCTCGCAAGTGATCTTCGCGAAGGAGGGCGACGCCAAGAACTTCCTGGTCGTCGATGCCGCGATGAACGATCTGATCCGGCCGACGCTCTACGACGCCTTCCATGACATCAAGCCGGTGGTGCAGCAGCCGGCTGCGGCGCCGCGCATGACGGTCGACGTGGTCGGCCCGGTCTGCGAGACCGGCGATTATCTCGGCCTCGACCGCGACCTGCCCCGGCTGAAGGCCGGCGACCTGATCGCCGTCGCCACTGCCGGCGCCTACGGCGCGGTGCAGGCCGGCACCTACAACACCCGCCTGTTGGTGCCCGAAGTGCTGGTCGACGGCGATCGTTTCCACGTCGTGCGCCCGCGCCAGACCTATGACGCGCTGATCGGACTGGATTCGCTGCCCGACTGGCTGGAATAGACCCATGATCCCGAAAAAGTGGGAACCGGTTTTCGGAAAAGATCATGGTCAAACAAGAATAGATCGCCTGCAGCGCTACAACCGGTGCTGAATGAGCGCCCTCGTCTCGGCGATCCTGTCCTCGTCGCGGCGATAGAACGTCCACTGTTTGATACGCTTACTGCTGAGAAGGCCGGCCCGGGTGAGCACCCGCATATGCTCGCTGAGCGTCGCCTGGGTAATGCCAAGCTTTTCCGCAATCAGCAGCGCGCAGACGCCGTCCTCGACAAGATCGCCATCCGCTTGGCGTGGAAAATGCGCGCGCGGATCCTTCAGCCAGTCGAGGATTTGCAGCCTGCGCACGTTGGCGATCGCCTTGAAGACATCAACCTCTTGCATTTAGCCATTTTGCTAAGTTACTAAGTGATGTCAACCCTTGGGAGCAGGCCATGCTGAACAGCAATAGCATTACACGCGAACGCATCGCAGCAATGGAACCCCGCATCCGGCCATTCGTGCGCCACACGCCGGTCCTGCGCGTCGACATGGCCGATTTCGGCCGTCCGCCTCTTGCCGTCGACCTGAAGCTGGAATGCCTGCAGCATTCCGGCTCGTTCAAGGCACGCGGCGCCTTCACCAATCTTCTCGAGCGGCCGGTTCCCAAGGCTGGCGTCGTCGCGGCATCGGGCGGCAATCATGGCGCTGCGGTCGCCTATGCCGCCATGCGGCTCGGTCACAAGGCGACCATCTTCGTTCCCGAAGTGAGCCCGCCGGCCAAGCTGGAACGCATCCGCGGCTACGGCGCCGAGCTGGTCGTCGGTGGCGCGCGCTATGCCGAGGCGCTGGTCGCCAGCGAAGACTTTGCCGAAAGGTCCGGTGCACTGCAGATCCACGCCTTCAACCAGGAGGAAACGCTTGTCGGGCAAGGCACGCTTGGCCTCGAGATCGAGGCCGACCTGCCTGAGCTCGACACACTGCTGGTCGCCGTCGGTGGCGGCGGCCTGATCGGCGGCATCGCCGCCTGGTTTGCCGGCCGAATCAGGATCGTCGCCGTCGAGCCCGAAGGAGCGCCGACGCTTTATCGCGCCTTCGAGGTCGGCCAACCCGTCGATGCGCCAGCCGAGGGCATCGCCGCCGATTCGCTGGCGCCGAAGCGCGTCGGCGAAATGATGTTTCCAATCGCCGAGGCTTTCGTCGAGCGTTCCATATTGGTCAGCGACGACGAGATTATCGCCGCGCAGGCGGCGCTTTGGGACCGAGTGCGAATCATCGCCGAGCCGGGCGGCGCTGCTGCCTTCGCGGCGATCCTGTCCGGCCGGTACGCGCCGGCTGCGGGCGAGCGTGTCGCGGTACTGGTCTGCGGTGCAAACGCCAATCCGGCTAAATTCTGACGATAACGGGGGCAGTCCTGTTCACGTTTTAGGGAACTGCCTCGCCTTCGCCGTGTTTCTTGGTATGTTTGGAGCGACATGCATCTAAGGATTTAAGTCCTTCGCATCCGATTCTCGGGCCGGTGCGATAGATTTGTGAGGTTCGGGTTATCCTCCCGAATAGGAAGGGCCGATGACGCAACGACCCACCTTCACCAGTGATCGCAGCCTGGCCGGGCGCCTTGCTCTGAGCCGGCTGGCGACACGGGTCTCGATGACGGTCGAGCGTGGCTGGCCGTTGCTTCTTCCGCTGGTCATCGTCGCCAGCCTGTTCCTCAGCGTCTCGTGGCTCGGCCTCTTCCTTCTGCTGCCCGACACCGCGCGCATGAGCCTCATGGCAGTGTTCGGCATCGCAGCCCTTGCCGCGCTCTATCCCCTGCGTTTCTTCCGGGTGCCGACCAGCGCCGAGATCGACCGGCGCATCGAGGCTGCCAACCAATTGCTGCACAGCCCGGTGCTGGTGCAGACCGATCGGCCGAGCGGCAGGGAGAGTATTTTTTCGCAAGCGCTGTGGCGTGAGCACCAGAAACGCATGGCCGAAAAACTCGGCAGCCTCGGCGGCGACCTGCCCCGCACCCGGGTGCCGGAGCGCGACCCGTGGGGGCTGCGCGCCGTGGCGGCGCTTTTGTTGGTCACTGCCTTTGCCTTCTCCTTCGGACCGTCGGGCGGCCGCATCGCAGACGGGTTCAGTGCCCACGCGGCGCGCGACGCGGTGCCGCCGCGCATCGACGCCTGGGTGACGCCGCCGGCCTACACCGGCAGGCCGCCGGTCTTCCTCACTTCCCCCGCCCTCGCCAACCCAGCCCTCGCCGACAATGGCAAGCAGGCTGCGTCCACCTTCACCGTTCCGGAAGGCAGCGATGTGTCCCTGCGCGTCACCGGCGGTTCGGGCGAGGAAACGCTGAGCTACGCCGACGCCGACGGCAACGCCCGCACCATCGAACCGACCGGGCAGAAGGCCGACGCCAAACCGGCGGCGGCAACGCCCTCGACGGCAACGCCCTCCACGGTGCGCCAGTTCACAGGAAAGCTGACGACCAACGGCACGCTGACGCTGCAATCGGGCAATGACGAACTCGGCAACTGGGCCTTCGCGGTGATCCCGGACAAGCCGCCACAGATCCGCTTCGTCGGCGAGCCGAAACGCGCCGTCAACGGCTCCTTCGAACTCAACTACCAGATCGACGACGACTATGGTGCGGCCTCCGCCAAGGCGGATTTCGCATTGGCCGATCCACCGGCGCCGAATGCGCATCCGCTCTATGGCCCGCCCGAAATGCCGCTGACGCTGCCGCGCCGCGGCGCCAAGGGGAACGCCGCCAAGACCACGAAGGACCTGACCGAGCATGTCTGGGCCGGCGGCAACATCAAGCTCACGCTTGTCGCCATCGACGACGCCGGACATACGGCAACCAGCGAGACTAAGACGCTGGTGATGCCGGAGCGGCCTTTCTCCAACCCGCTGGCGAGGGCCGTGATCGAGCAGCGCCGCGCGCTGGCGCTCGACGCCAACTTCAAGAGCCGCGTGCTCGACCTGATGGACGCGATCACGCTCAGGCCCGAAGATACGTTCGACAACATGGCGCACTACCTCGCCATCATGAGCGCCCGCACCCGGTTGAAGATGGCTGACAGCGACGACAAGCTGCGCGACGAGGTCGCCTATCTGTGGGAGATCGCGCTCGGCATCGAGGAAGGCAATCTTTCTGAGGCCGAGCGGCGGCTGCGCCAAGCGCAGCAGGCGCTGCAGGACGCGATCAAGAACGGCGCCAGCGACGAGGAAATCGACAAGGCGATGAAGGAACTGCGCGAGGCGATGAACCAGTTCCTGCAGGAATTCGCCCAGCGTGCGCAGCAGAATCCGAACGCGCCGCAGATGCAGCAGAACGGCCAGGAACTGCGCCAGAGCGACATCGAACGCATGATGGACCAGATCGAAAACCTGGCGAAATCAGGCGATCGCGACAGCGCGCAACAATTGCTTTCGCAACTGCAGGACATGATGAACAATCTGCAGGCCGGACGTCAGCAGCAGGGGGGCCAGCAGAACAGTGAAATGCGCCAGCAGATGGACAAACTCGGCGAGATCATGCGGCGCCAGCAGGAGATGATGAACGAGACGTTCCGCATGGACCAGATGCAGCGTGGCCAGCAACAGCGCGGGCAGAATCGCGACGAGCAGCTCGGCGAGAACGGTGAGCAGGGCCAAATGGGCGAACAGGGCGAGCAGCCCGGCCCAGGTGAAGACCGCGATCCGCTCGGCCGGCCGAAGCCGATGACGCCGCAGGAATTCGCCGACGCGCTGAAGCAGTTGCAGGAAGGCCAAGGCAAGCTGAAACGCGACCTCGACCAGCTGAGGAAAGGCCTCGAAGGCATGGGTCTCGAGCCCAATGAAGGATTTGGCGAGGCCGGCAAATCCATGGGCAACGCCGAACAGGCACTTGGCGACAGCGATGGCGATCAGGCCGTCGGTCACCAGGGCCGCGCGCTGGAAGCGCTGCGCAAGGGCGCCAAGGACATGATGAAGCAATTGCAGGCCATGCAGGGCGACGAGGGCGACGGCGAGCGGGGCGGCCGCCAGCAGAACGCCGACCGCGATCCGCTCGGCCGGCCGCGCGCCACCGAGGGTCCCGATTTCGGCGATTCGGTGAAGGTGCCGGACGAGATTGACGTGCAGCGCGCCCGCGAGATTCTCGAAGCGATCCGCAAGCGGCTCGGCAACGCGCTCAGCCCCGACATCGAGCGCAGCTATCTGGAGCGGCTGCTGGAGCTGAAGTAAACCTGCCCTGCTCTAGCGATTGGTGAACGCCTCGCGGATCGCCTCTTCCATGCCGTCGATGGCCTCGCCGGAAGCGTTCGGATTGCGCCGCAGCACTACGTTCGACGAATCGATGTCGCCGAACCCGTCGGCGGCCGTAAGTTCGCGGCAGCCGGCCGGGATGTTGCTGCGCGAGATCGGCGCAATCGCCAGCCCGGAGGTGACGGCGAGCCGCAGGCCGCCATTGGTGTCGCTGGTATAGGCGACACGGTAGGCGAGACCGCGCTGTTCCAGCGACTTGATCGCGAAATCCTTGCACCAGCCGGCACGATTATAGAGGGCGATCGGCACCGGTCGCTCCTTATGCATGTGATGCAGCTCCGACGTTACCCATACGGTCGGATCATGCATCAGCACCTCTCCGCCGGAGAGGTCCTGCCATTCGAACACCACCGCCAGATCGAGGTCGCCGGCGGCGAGCGCCGCGATCTGCGCACCCGAATGCGCGTAGCGGACGGTGATGTCGACCTGAGGATGGCGCTTGGCAAAAGCGCCGAGCGCGCGCGACAGGATCGCGTGGCCATATTCCTCCGGAATGCCGATGCGAACCGGCCCGCCAAGCGGCGCTGCGACCATCGATGCCGCCGTCTCGTCCAGCAGCGATACGATCCGGCGGGCGTTGATGATGAGTTCGCTGCCGCGGCGCGTCAGCGCCACACCGCGCGAGCCGCGCTCGAACAGGCTGTCGCCGAGCACATCTTCGAGCTTCTTCATCTGCATCGAAACCGCCGATTGGGTACGGCCGGCCTGCTCCGCTGCCTTGGTGAAATTGCCGGTATCGGCAACCGCTACGAAGGTGCGCAGCAGATCGCTGTCGAGCGTGAGCTTCATTTGTCCGCCATAAGAAATTCTGATTGCTGGCATCATTCCAATTCGTTTGCAACATGTCAAACGGCGGATAATAGTCGCCTCACCCATTGGACATGCGGCTGCGAAATCGGCCGCGGACCAATATAGAGTCCTCACTCGTACCCGCTGCCCGAAACGGTGGCGGGTTCTTTTTACCCCGAACGCAGGCCCGGTTCCGGGCCGCACAGCAAGGAGCCGTCGAACGACATGCAGAACCG
Organism: Mesorhizobium sp. BHbdii; assembly: GCF_053848045.1. NCBI lineage: Bacteria > Pseudomonadati > Pseudomonadota > Alphaproteobacteria > Hyphomicrobiales > Phyllobacteriaceae > Mesorhizobium > Mesorhizobium sp. BHbdii. Next base: position 68,079 of record NZ_JBSPKX010000005.1, read on the forward strand.
GATCGTTCTCGGCATGGCAAGCCTTTGCCTCGGCGTTCTGGTGTTCTCGCTCCAGGATCCGCTGATCAAGGCCGTGTCGGGCACCTATCCGGTGACAGAGGTGATGGCGATCCGCTCCATCGTCGCCCTGCCCATTCTTCTCGTGCTCGTTCATGCCGATGTCGGGCTCAGAGCGATTTTTTCAAAGCGATTTCGCATGCTGACGACGCGCGCCTTCATCCTGTTCACCTCCTACACGGTCTACTATCTGGCGATCGCCGCCCTGCCGCTTGCCGACGCGGTGGCGCTCTACTTCATGGCACCGCTGTTCATCATGGCGCTTGCCGGCCCTTATCTCGGCGAACGAGTGGCGTGGCAGACGCTGGTCACCGTCATGGTCGGGATGCTGGGCGTGCTGGTGATGCTGCGACCCGGTGCCGGGCTGTTCGACTGGGCGGCGCTGCTGTCGCTGGCCTCGGCGGTGCTGTACGGCTTATCGCAGTTGATGGCCCGCAAGATCGGCGACACCGAATCAGCCACGGTCATGGCGTTCTATCAGAACGGCGTCTACCTCTTGGGCGCTGCAGTGGTTGCCGGGCTGTTCTGGCTGGCGGGAATAGCTCACGCCACGCACCCGAGCCTCGAATTCCTGGTCAGGCCATGGATCTGGCCGACGCCAATCGATTTCCTGAAGATGGCGGCCTGCGGCTTCGTCGCTTCGGCTGGGATGGTCCTGTTGTCGCAGGCATACCGGCTGGCGCCCGCCAACAGCGTCGCCACTTTCGAGTACACCGGCATCATCTGGTCGCCGCTGTGGGGCTTCCTGTTCTTTGCCGAAGTGCCGCGATCGACCACCGTCGTCGGCGCGGCCCTCATCATCGGCGCCGGTCTGTTCGCGCTAAACGCCAATCGGCGCCGGAGCAGCGCGCCGGCAATCGCGGCAACCTGCGATCCGGCCTGACTGCAATCAGGCTTTGGCCGCTAGGCAAAACAGGCGAGCGCCCGTTCGACACGCGCGCGGATTTCGGCCAGCGTGAACGGCTTTTGCACGACGTCCACAATGACACCGTTCAATTCCTCGGCGCGCTCGCGCTGGTCGGCATAGCCGGTCATCAGCAAGATCTTCATCGCCGGAAAAAGCGACGCCGCCGATTTGGCCATTTGGATGCCGTCCATTTCCGGCATCCGGACATCGGAAACGACAAGGTCATAGCCGCCACGTGCTGCGCGGATCAGGGCAAGCCCTTGCGCGCCGTCGGCGGCGATGTCGATCATATGCCCGGCGCGTTCGAGCGCGCGGGCGGCGAGGGTGCGGACGGACTCATCGTCCTCGACGATCAGGAGCTTTGCCATAGCGGAATGTTTGGCGGGGAAAAGTTGACTTTTCCTGAACCGCAAACGGCATCGAAGATAAATCTATGCGTCGCCCTTGACGACGCCGACAAACGGCAATTCGCGAAACGCGTGGGCGACATCCATGCCGTAGCCGACGACGAAATAGTCGGGGCAGTCGAAGCCGACATAGTTGGCGTTGAGCGCAGTCTGGCGGCGCATGCGCTTGTCGAGCAGCACGGCGATGGCGCAGCTTTTGGCGCCGCGCGACAGCATCAGGTCGCGGGTGAAGGACAGCGTCTTGCCGGATTCGAGAATGTCGTCGATCAACAGCACGTCGCGGCCGGCGACTTCGTTGTCGATGTCACGCAGCACCCTCACCTCGCCGCTGGTGGTACCGGCGCCGTAGCTGGAAATGAAGATGAACTCGACCTCGGGCGACAGGCCGACATCGTGCATGGCGCGGATAAGATCGGCGGCGAAGATGAACGATCCTTTCAGCACCGAAATCACCAGAAGGTCCTGATAATCGTGCCCGGCGATCTCCTTGGCGAGTTCCAGATTGCGCCGGGCAATCGCCGACGCCGAAAACAAGACCTCGATATTCTTGCCACGCACGATTGGCATTAGCCGCCTTTCCAGAAATGATCGCCCCTAATTGGCGAAGGTGACCGAGACGGTCTTGACCCCGTTTCTAGGCACGTCGAGCCGGCTGGAAAAGCCAAATCTTTCGCCGGGCGCCAGCGAACGGTTGAATGCCTCCAGCGTATAGCGGGTTGTGCGCCTGTCATTGCCGGTGACCCGGATTTCCAGCGGCGGCAATGGCAAAGGGCTGGCACCGTCATTCGCGGCCTCGCCACCGACGAACAGGACAGGTTCCGGCCCGGACGCATCGATACGCGACGTAACGCCTGAAATGGTGAGTGCAGCGCCCGTCTCCTGTGCCGCGAGAAGAAGCGGCGCCTGGCGCACCAGCGCGTGCCCGCCCGAGATCCAAAAGGCTGCAAACGCCACGCTGAGGCCGGCGATCCAGAAGATCGGCCCGCCGCGCGACGCCCGCAGCCGTTCCATCGCGGCTTTCGGCTTGCGCAACATGTCCATGCCTTCGAGCGATGGCGTGGCGATCACCCGCGAAAGCGGCGGTGAAGGGTCCATGCTGGCGGTGAGGCGCGGCAGCACCTCGTAGTCGGCATCGACGACGTCGGCGGCTGGATCACGCAAGATGCGTTCCGGCGCATCGGTCATGAATTCGCCGGAAACCGGGCGCGCGGTTCGATCGTCAGCCATCACGGCCCCAGCACTACGGCACTTGTTCGTCTTCCTTTCTTTTGTGTAAACGGAAATGGTTAACGCTTCGCCACCGGAACCCTTGTGACGCGCCTAAAAAACCTCCGAATTAACCGCGGGTTAACCATGGCGGCCGATGGTGTCTCTTCTCAGAGAAGGCTGGCTCGTCGCCGCCGCAAGTTTCAGGTCGTCGAACGTGATCCGCTTCGAAAATGTCGGCCTCCGCTATGGCATGGGTCCGGAAATCCTCCGCGACATTTCCTTGCACATACCGGAGCGCTCCTTCCAGTTCCTGAGCGGCCCTTCGGGCGCCGGCAAGACGACGCTGCTGCGGCTTTTGTTCATGTCACTCAAGCCGACGCGCGGGCTGATCACCATCTTCGGCAAGGACCGCTCGCGCATCTCGCGCACCGAGCTGCCGCATCTGCGGCGGCGCATCGGCGTGGTGTTCCAGGACTTTCGCCTGCTCGACCACATGACGACCTATGAGAATGTGGCCTTGCCGCTGCGCGTGCGCGGGCGAGAGGAGGCGAGCTACCGCACCGACGTGACCGAATTACTGAAATGGGTCGGCCTTGGCGAGCGCATGCATGTGCTGCCGCCGGTGCTGTCGGGTGGCGAGAAGCAGCGCGCCGCAATTGCCAGGGCGCTGATCGAGCAGCCCGAGATCCTGCTTGCCGACGAGCCGACCGGCAATGTCGATCCACCGCTGGCGCGACGCCTGTTGCGCCTGTTCATCGAACTCAACCGGCTGGGCACTGCGGTGGTGATTGCAACGCACGACCTCGGCCTGATGGAACAGGTCGACGCACGGCGCATGATCCTGGCCGGCGGAAGGCTGGATATCTATGACTGACCTTTCCGTTCACCATGCCGAAGACCAGCACGCCGGTAAGGCTGCGACGACGCAGCGCGCTCAGCGCAAGATGGCGCCGATCGTGCCGGCGCAGAACATCGCCGGCCGGGCACTGGTCCTGGTCATTGCCATCATGACTTTCCTCTCCTGCCTGACCTTCGGCGCGGTGACGCTGGTGCGTGACACCGCCTCGGTCTGGGAGAACCAGATATCACGCGAGGCGACCATCCAGATCAAGCCGGTAGATGGCCTCGACATGGAGGCAGCACTTGCCCAGGCCTCGCAGATCGCCGGTGAATTTCCTGGCGTGAAGAGCGCCAGGATCGTCGACCGCGATGCCACGGCGCGGCTACTCGAGCCGTGGCTGGGTTCGGGTCTCAACATCGACGAGCTGCCGGTGCCGCGTCTGATCATCGTCACCATAGACGAGAACAACCCGCCCGACTTCGCCGCAATGCGCGCTGCGATCACGCCGAAGCTCCCCAGTGCAGCACTTGACGACCATCGCACCTGGGTCGACCGGCTGGTGGCCATGGCCCGTACCACGGTGACAATCGGCATTGCCGTGCTGGCGCTGATGCTGTCGGCAACGGTGCTGACCGTGGTGTTCGCAACGCGCGGCGCCATGGCCGGCAGCGGCCACATCATCGAGGTGCTGCATTTCGTCGGCGCCGAAGCGCGCTTCATCGCGCGCGAATTCCGCCACCACTTCCTGGTCACCGGCATGAAGGGCGCAGCCGCCGGGGGTGCGGCGGCGGTGCTCGTCTTCATGGTCTTCTCATGGTGGTCGTCGCGGAACATGGCAACGCCGGAGGCCGATCAGGCGACCGCCTTGTTCGGTAATTTCGCCATCGGTTCGGCGGGCTATCTCGGCGTCGTCCTCATGGTGCTGGTCATCGGTGCGCTGACGGCGGCAACCTCCCATGTCACCGTCGTCACCTATCTCAGCGACATCGATGTCCGCCAGCCGGACGCGGGGTGATCACGAATAGAGAATTAGCGTAACGTAATGTGTGCTTTTCCACCTACTAAACGCCGCATTTCGGGGTTAACGATAGAGACGATGGACGCGCGCGAGTCGACCGGAACGGCTGGACAGTTACCCTTGGTGATTGCGCCATTCAGCGAGCGCGTCACGCCCGGCCGATTGGCGGGCGCATTGCGCATCTCCGCTTTCTTTCTGCTCGTGCTGGCAACGCTGTTTGCCGGCGGCTTCGGCTGGTTCGCCAACACTGTCAGCCGTCTCGCGACGCCTATCAATCCGGCAAAAGCCGATGCCATCATCGTGCTGACCGGCGGCCATTCGCGTCTCGACGCCGCCATGGGTCTGCTGGCGTCCGGCAAGGGCGAGCGGCTGCTGATCAGCGGCGTGCATCCTTCCGCCAGCCGCCGCCAGCTTCAGGTCGCGACCCGCGGCGACAAGAAATTGTTTTCCTGCTGCGTCGATATCGACCGCGCCGCGCTCGACACGATCGGAAATGCCGAGGAAAGTGCCAAGTGGGTGGAAGACCACGCCTATGGCACCGTGATCCTCGTCACCAACAACTATCACATGCCGCGCAGCCTGCTTGAAATGGGCCGGCTGCTGCACAAGGCCAAGCTCGAGCCCTATCCGGTTGTCAACAGCAACCTTGGCAATGGCGGCTGGCTGACCAAGCCTAGGGCGCTGCGCGTGCTGTTCACCGAATATAACAAATATCTGCTGGCGCTGGCGCGCGGCATCGTGCCGGTGAAACCAACGCCAACCGGCATCGCTCTGGCCGAGGCTGCTGCGCCGAACTGAGCCGATCTGGACCTGTATCATTCCTTGACCGTGGCGCATGAGGCGCTGCGCAGGCGCGCGATCTCCTGTTCGAGACGTTCGATACGCTTGTCCCGCTCGGCCAGCGCCGCCGCGACGTCGGCAGCTTCGAACCGTTGCGGAATATGCTGCGGGCAATTGGAATCCCAGGCAGAAACCGTGAACAGGATGATTTGCTCGGGGCGCGCCTTATACCCTTCCGGCATCAGCTTCGCCATCAGTTCGGCGTCGTCCTCGAGGACACGCGCACTGCCCCAGATCTTGATGCGCTGCCGGTGCGCATAGTCGATCAGGAACAGGAAAGCGCGGGGGTTGTCGTCCAGATTGCCTTGGGTGATGAATTGCCTGTTGCCGGAGAAATCGGCGAAGCCGATCGTCCGCTCGTCGAGCACCTTGAGAAAGCCGGCCGGCCCGCCGCGATGCTGGATGTAGGGCTGGCCCTCACCATTGGCCGTCGACAGGAAGACGCTGGTCTGCGCCTCGATGAAGGCGGCGAGATCGGGCGTGATATCAGCTTGCCAGCCGCCACGCTCCTCGACGCGGGCATAGGCCACGCGTGAGCCTTTGCGGGCCTGGATCGCCTTGACGGTTGGCGTAAAGGCGACATCGCTGGTGAAGACGTGAACGCTCATTGGAAAGCCTCCTTCAAAGGCCGAGGTCCGTCAGAGAGGGATGGTCGTCCGGCCGGCGGCCGAGCGGCCAATGATATTTGCGGTCGGCCTCGCGGATCGGCAGGTCGTTGATGCTGGCGATGCGCAAGCGCATCAATCCATGTTCATCGAACTCCCAGTTCTCATTGCCGTAGCTGCGAAACCACAAGTCGCTGTCGTCGTGCCATTCATAAGCGAAACGCACGGCAATACGATTGTCGCGGAAGGCCCAGACCTCCTTGATCAGCCGATAGTCGCGTTCGCGACCCCATTTGCGTGTGAGGAAGGTCTGGATGGCATCGCGTCCTTGCAGGAACTCGGCCCGGTTACGCCAGCGACTGTCGATTGTGTACGCAAGCGCGACCCGTGCCGGATCACGGGAGTTCCAGGCATCCTCCGCCATGCGTGCCTTCTGTGCGGCGGTCTCGGCGGTGAATGGCGGGAGCGGCGGGCGGCTTTCGGCCATGGGAACTCCTTGCAATGGGCTCACGGTTGCTGAATTCAGGCTGCCCTGCGGGCAGAAACGAGCGGAAAGTCGATCTCCGTCCTGGCAACCTCATTGACATAGTTGGTCCAGATATTGAGAGCGACATGCTGGACGATCTCGATGATCTGCGCATCATCGTAGCCTGCGAGCCGGACGGCGCTGAGATCCTCGTCGCCGATATGGCCACGGTCGCGCGCAACCTTGGCGCCGAAACGCACCGCTGCGGCGGCCTTGGGGTCGTTGGACCCGCCGCCGCGATTGGCGACCATCTCGGCGTCGTCAAGCTTGGCGAGGTTCTTGCCGAGATAGGTGTGGGCGGAAAGGCAATAGCTGCAGCCATTGATCTCGGCGACCGCCAGAGCGATGCGCTCGCGCGTCGGCGCGGGAAGGCGGCCCCTGGCAAGCGCTCCGGACAGACTGAGATAGCCTTCCAGCGCAGCCGGGCTATTGGAAACGAGCCTGAAGAGATTTGGGACGACACCGAGTTGCTCCTCGACGGCATGCAACATCGGCTGCGACGCAGCAGGCGCGGCCTCTGTGGACGCAGGTGTAGAGATACGGGGCATGGCATTTCCTTCTCGTCGATCAGCTTCGCCACCAAATATGCCCCCTTCCATGTTTCGGATGTAGCTGTCATATTCGCAATTGATCCTTCCATTTTTCGGGAGAACCATGGATCGCCTCGAGGCCATGTCGCTTTTCGTCGCCGCGGTGGAGGCCGGCAGCCTTTCGGCCGCCGGACGCCGTTTCGGCATCCCACTTGCAACGGTCAGCCGCAAGGTCTCCGACCTGGAGCGGCATCTGAAGACGCGTCTCCTGAACCGCTCGACACGGCAGCTGACGCTGACCGACGCGGGTCACGCCTACCTGGCGGCCTGCCGTCGTATTCTCGACGAGGTCGGCGAGGCCGAGCGGACCGCCGCCGGCGAATACATCGCCCCGACGGGCGAACTGATCATCACCGCACCGATCGTCTTTGGCCGCCTGCATGTGCTGCCGGTAGTCACCGGCTTCCTCGCCGCCTACCCCGACGTGGCTATCCGCCTGATGCTCGCGGACCGGATAACCCAGTTGAGCGAGGAGCATATCGATCTCGCCGTCCGCATCGGCGAGCTTCCCGACTCGAGCCTGGTGGCCACCCGCATCGGCTCGATCCGGCGCGTTGTTTGCGCGAGCCCGGCCTATCTGGCCGAGCACGGTATGCCGGAGACCCCGAGAGACCTCGCGGCACATAACTGCATCACCTTCGAGGGGCTCACCGCTCCCGCCGCATGGACTTTTGCCACCGGCAAGACCGAGCTCGCTGTTCCGATCCGCTCACGGCTTCGGGTCAACACCGCGGAAGCGGCGGTCGATGCCGCGGTTGCCGGCGCCGGGATGACGAGGGTGCTTTCCTACCAGGTCACAGCTGCGGTGCGGGCGGGCACACTCCGCGCCGTGCTGCAGGCATTCGAGCCGCAGCCATGGCCGGTCAGTCTCGTGCATGCCGGCCAGGGTCTGCTGCCAGTGAAACTGCGTGCGTTCCTTGATTTCGCCGCCCCTCGCCTGAAGAAGCGGCTGGCGCAAGCGACGTGGCAGGCCTGATGAACGGATAGCGGATTATCAAGTCGGATCGATTTCGCATCGTTTCCTTTTTGCCCGCGCTTGGTGTAACCAACGCACACCTCCTCACCGGGCACTTCTCCATGCTCCTTATCCGCTCGCTGGCGTTTAACTTCGTCTTCTATGTCAATCTGATCGTCCAGATGATCCTCTGGACCCCGTACTATTTCCTGTCGCCGCGCCACCGCGCCTGGTTCGTGCCGAAATTCTGGTCGCGCACAAGCATGTGGCTTTATGACAAGATCGCCGGCACCAAAAGCGAGATCACCGGCCAGGAAAACCTGCCCGAAGGCTCGTTCATCCTGGCGCCCAAGCATCAATCCTTCTGGGATGCGATTGCCTTCTTCCCCCTCCTGCAGGATCCGATCTACATCCTGAAGCGGGAACTGACCTGGATCCCGTTCTTCGGCTGGTACATCTTGAAAATGCGGATGATCCCGGTCGACCGCGGCAGCCGCTCGAAAGCATTGAAGGCAGTCGTCGCCGCGACCAAACAGGAGCTGGCGCGCAATCCCCGCCAGCTGATCATCTATCCCGAGGGTACGCGCCGGGCGCCGGGCGACGAGCCGGCCTATAAATACGGCATCGTCGAGATTTATGCGCAGCTTGGCATTCCGGTGGTGCCGGTCGCCCATGTCGCCGGCCTCTACTGGCCGCGCCGGAAATTCCTGCGTTATCCCGGCACGATCAAGGCCCGCTTCCTGCCACCGATCCCACCCGGGTTGGATAAGCAGGAATTCATGGAACGGCTGATTGGTGAGACGGAAGCCGCCTGCGACCAGCTGCTCGTCGAGGCCTCCAATGCGCCCAACCCGCCGCCTATGCCGCCGACGGCGGTGAAGCGGCTGAGTGAGCTGGCCCCCGATACCTCGGCCTGAACTGCTGCCTGACCGGTAATATCCCCCTAGGGAACCACAGCCAGTGCCGTCGTCAAAACCAGCGTCGCCGCGAACGTCAGATTGATGATCCGCGAGGCCAGCGGTTTGCGCAGGAAGCGCGCAAACGCTGCCCCGGCGAGAAGCCAAAGGGCATGGATGGCGACGATCATCGAGGCGAGGACCGCCAGCTTGAGGCTTGCATCAAGCTCACCGGCGGACGACGTGCCGGCGAACACAGCGGCAATCGCCACATAGGCTTTTGGGTTCGCGACGGCCAGAAGAAACCCACCCAGGAACGTGGGAAGTGCCGCCCCGCCGGTACGCGCAGCCAGAGGCGGAGCCGTTGCTATCTTGAAGGCGAGGTAGAGGATGTAGGCTGCGGATGCCAGCGCCAAGAGCGATGTGAGCTTCGGCACAGAGGCAAGCATGGCCGTGATGCCCGTCGCCACGACCAAAAGCACGGCGACCGTGCCAAGAACGATGCCCGAGGCGTAGCGGAGCGAATCGCGCAGGCCGAAGGCGGCCCCAACGGCGGTGACGCTGATCGTCGCCGGCCCCGGACTGCCCATCACAACCGCCGATGCCAGCACAAGCGCGAGCAATTGCTGCCATAGATACGGGTGGGATAGAACTTGTCCGGCCATGCGTCATCCCCGCATCGTGCGTCGATGCAGGGACGGTACGGCAAGGCAGCGCCGAGCGTCTTGAACGATCGTGCAAACTCGTCCGCGGCCGGGTGTCCTTGACGCATCCACTGCTTGAATGTCCTGGGACACGCAAGCAGTCACTTCACACGCGGCTACGCACTCGCGCTGTCGAGCTCGGCGATATCGTCTGGGCTGAGCTTCAATGATGCGGCGTGGACGAGGCTGTCGACCTGGTCCAGCGTCGTGGCGCTGGCGATTGGCGCAGTGAGGCCGGGCCGCGCGATCACCCAGGCGAGCGCCACTTCCGCCTGCTTGGCCGAGTGACGCGCCGACACAGCGTCGAGTGCCGCCAAGATGCGCATGCCGCGCGCGTTGAGATAGCGCTTCACGCCGTCGCCACGCGCGCTTTTGCCGAGATCAGCTTCGCTGCGGTACTTGCCGCTCAAAAAACCCTTGGCGAGGCCGAAATAGCTGATGACGCCGAGATCCTCGGCCATGCACAGATCGCGGAGCGGCCCGTCGAAGGAGGCGCGATCATAGAGATTGTATTCCGGCTGCAGCACCGCGTAGCGCGGCAGGCCCCGCAGGCTTGCCACGTCGAGCGCGGCGCGCACCTGGCCGGCATCGAGATTGGAGGCGCCAACGTAGCGGATCTTGCCCTTGGCGAGCAGTTTTTGGTAGGCGCCGAGCGTTTCCTCGTAGGGGGTCATCGGATCCGGCCAGTGCGACAGATAGAGATCGACGACATCGGTCTGCAGCCGCTTCAGCGACGCATCGATGGCCTTTTCGACATAGGCGGCGGAGAGGTCTTTCCTGCCCTGTCCCATATCCGACCCGACCTTGGTGATCACCACGACCTTGTCGCGGTTGCCGCGGCTCTTCATCCATTTTCCGATGATGGTTTCGGATTCGCCGCCTTTGTTGCCGGGAACCCAGCGCGAATAGGCATCCGCCGTGTCGATGGCGTTGAGACCGGCGCCGACGAAGCGGTCGAGCAGGTCGAAAGAGGTTTTCTCGTCGGCGGTCCAGCCGAAGACGTTGCCGCCCAGGACCAGCGGCGCGATGGACAGGTCGGTTTGACCGAGACGACGTTTCTGCAAGACTGATCTCCGTGGGGAACGGAAAGGAGCGGGCGAAAAGCCCGGGCTTAACTAGGTCTCACCGCGCCGAGGTCAAAGGCCCGGCTGTCTTTTCCGATGGACCAGCGCTTCACAAAGGCGCGACTCGCCGCGCTCCAAATGTCTACTGGCTTTGGCGCCGGTATTCACCAGGCGGCAGTCCGACCACGCGGTTGAAAAGCCGGCTGAATGAGGCCGTATCCCGGTATCCGACCTGGTAACATATTTCCGAAATGCCGAGTTTGGTGCTTTCAAGAAGTGTTTTCGCGGCCTCAAGGCGCCGGTCTTGAATCCATCGGCCAGGAGTGGTGTGCAATTCATCGGAAAACCGGCGCGCCAGCGTTCGCGGCGACAGGCCGAGTTGCGCTCCAAGGAAGGCAACGTCGAGCGCTCCAAGCTGTTTTCTGGACAAGGTTTCGAGCCGGTCGCGGAACGGCTCTTGCGTGGGCAGCAGATCGGTGAGCGGGAACTCGTAGGGTGTCTGGATCTGCCGCGACGGTGGCAGCACCAGCAATTTGCGAACCAGGCGTTCCTCCCTGGCGAAGCCAAGATCCCGCAGAAGCGCCTTGCCGAGCTCCAAGCCTGAAAAACCGCCGCCGCAAGTGTAGATTCGTCCGTCCCCGATCAGCACACGTGAAGCGTCCCAACGCACCTTCGGAAAGCGGCGCTGGGCATCGGTCTTCAGCCACCAGGAGATCGTCGCGCGCTTTCTGTCGAGAAGACCGGCGTCTGCCAGGAAGTAACCGGCCCCGCAATGCGCGGCGATGATGGCGCCGTCGCGTTGCGCGCTTGCGATAAGCGGCGCGGCGTGGCGGCTCTCTTCCTCCAGCGCGGCAACAAGCTCCGGGATTTGCATGCCGGGCATGGCCAGCAGGATCAGCAGGTCCATGCGCTGCGAGGGTTCGCGTCTGGTATGGAAGGAAATCCCGGGCGTCGTCGTGGCGTCGGCCTGCCGCGCCACGAATTCGAAGGAAATCGCCGGCGCGCCGCGAATTGTGTTCACCAGCTCGAACATTTCGACAAGTGTCGCGGCGACGGCCGAATAAAAGGTCGACGGCAGCCAGATCACGGCGTGGACGGAACGATTGTCCAAGATGCCTCCTTTTGAACAGTTATGGCAAGTTTAGCACATAGACTGTCAAATCTGCCAATTCCGATTTTTGCCAGCGGGCTTAGGTTGCGCGACACCGATGCACATCGGTGCCTGCGATCTGGCCGCGTCCAGATTGCATGACCAGATCGCCCGTTATTGGAGGCCGAGATGAAAGCAATCGTGTTTGACGCAATCGGCTCGCCGCGGGACGTGCTCTATCTGCACGACGTACCCATGCCGCGAATTGGCGACGGCGAGGTGCTGGTCAGGATGGTTTCCGCCTCGGTCAACCCTGGCGACTTCCTGTTCATCCAGAACCTCTATCCCGAACCGAAGAAGCCGCATTTTCCCCACCAGATCGCCGGAAATCATGGCGCCGGCATTATCGATGCCGTGGGCGCGAACGTCGCTTTGAAACCGGGCACGCTTGTCGCGTTCAGCTACTACAATAGCTGGGCCGAATATGCGGCCGTTCCGGCCGAATGGCTGATCCCGCTACCTGCGGACTATCCGCTCGAACGCGCCGGACAGATGGTGAACCCCATTACCGCCTGGGACCTGCTGGCGGATTCCCGTGTGCAGCCTGGACAGTGGCTGGCCGTCACGGCCGGCTATTCATCGGTTTCGACGATGGTGATGCAGTTCGCCAAACGGCGCGGCATCAACGTGATCGCGCTCGTGCGACGCTCTCACGACAGGCTGGACCTGAAGCGGCTTGGTGCCACCGCCACCCTCGATCTGTCGGATTTGAAGGTCGGCATCAGGGAAGCGGTCATGGACATGACCGGCGGCGCCGGGTTGAACGGGATCATCGATAATGTCGGCGGACCCGCCAGTGGCGAATTGATACGCACCCTCGCGATGGGCGGGCAGATGGTCATCAATGGCGGCATGAGCACCGAGCGTTTCGAACTGCACAATTTCGACGTGCTGCTGAGCGGCGTCGAGATCAGGGCAAATATCTACCGCTACTTCTTTTCGCCGCCTGTCGAAGCCGACCGGCCGGTGTTGCGCGAGATTGTTGACATCTTCGGCCAACCCGATTTCCATATCTCTGTCGGCGGCATCCATCCGCTGGCGCAGTTCGAGCTCGCCGTGGCAAACAGCCTGGATCGCGCCGATCTCGGAAAGCAGATTCTCAGGATCTAGCCCGGATCATGATCCCGAACCGAAGGTCAGCGAAGCAAAAAGTGGAACCGGTTTTCGGAAAGATCATGGTCAAACAACGAAAGAAGATCACGACCCGATCCGTTTCGCCACTTCTTCCAGCCAGTGGTCGCGGATCCCCAGCGCTTCGAGGTGCTCCAGCGTGCTGAGCACGTAGTCCTCGTTCTTTCCCGACTGGCCGACGGCGCCGCGAACGACGGTCGCCGCATCGGCCGCATCGAGCGCACCGGCATATTGCTCGTGGGTACGGTCGACGACATAGGCGACAGCCGAGACCGTCTCGCCCCCGTCCGTCTCGCCGCCACCCTTATCGCCGCCACCCTTATCGCCGCCACCCTTATCGCCATTGTCGAGGCGAATGCTAAGCATGCGCTCGAGATAGACATTGGTGACCAGCTCGCGCTCGCGCAGATAGGTGATGACCTCGTTGCGCAGATCGCCGGGGACGCGGAAGGCCAGCCCGATGCAGGAGCCGCCACGGTCGAGGCCGAGCACCAGGCCGGGCCGTTCGCGCGTGCCGCGATGCACGAAGGAGTAGACGCACAGCGAGCGGCGGTAGCCGTGGAGGCGGGCGCGCCGCGTCTCGATATGCGCAAATCCCGGCCGCCAGATCAGCGAACCGTAGCCAAAAACCCAAAAATCGCCCATATCGCCAAGCCTGTTGCAGCACCGCACTGGAATCGGTGTTTTTCGATCCTCCTCCGTCTATCTGATGTTGCCGGAAACGACAGTCCCCTCTGCAACACGCGCCAACGAAGAGCCGCAGCATGACGTCAAATGACGAACGCCCGCCGAATTTTCTCCGCCGGCTGCTCTGGCTCGGCGCTTTCATCGTCGTACTGTTCGGCCTCTACAGCGCCGGCTGGTTCTACCTGGCAGACAAGGTCAAGAGCGAAGCCGGCAAAGCGGTGGCCGAGCTCAACGGCAATGGCATCGAGGCGGACTGCACCAATCTCACGGTCAGCGGCTATCCCTTGAGCTTTGCCGTTTCCTGCGACAGTCTGGCCTACCAGGACGACACAAGGAACGTCGCCGCCTCGCTCGGCAGCCTCAACGCGGCTACGCACATCACCCAGATCCCGTCGCCTGGCGCCGACCTGCGGGGGCCGCTCAGGACCTCCGTGCCGGGGATGGCGCCGCTATGGATCGACTGGGATACTCTGCGAGCGAACGTGAAACTGTCCTGGCCTCTGCCCCGGCGCGTTTCACTGGAGGTGGAGAGCCTGTCTGCCCAGACCGATCCGGCGGATGGCACAGACCCGGTCGAGCTGTTCAGCGCCGGGACAGCGGCCGGACAATTGCGTCCGAACGGCCAGGACATCGACTATGCCGGGAGTTTTACCGATCTCGAAATCGACCCCGATGCCATTGATGGTCGCGTGCTGCCGCCGCTCGACGGCAGCGGCGACGTGACGCTGAAGAACGGCGTGGCGCTGATCAAGACACAAACAAAGAGCCTGCGCGGCCAGGCGGTCGATATCGGCAAGCTCGATCTGTCGTCGGGAACTGCGCGTATCACCATTTCCGGACCGGTTTCGGTCGATGCCGATGGGCTGATCGACGCCGATTTGATGATCAAGCTTAGCGATCCGAAGGCGGTGGCGGCAATCCTCGGCAAGGCCATTCCCGAGCAGAAGAGCCAGATCAAAACAGGCTTTGCCGGGCTGGCGCTGCTAGGCAACGAACCGTCGATGCCGCTCAAGGTCGTCAAGGGCAAGGCCTCGCTCGGTTTTATCCCGCTGGGCAGGATCAAGCCGGTCGATTAGACCAAGATTGCGAACCTCCAGTTCGGAAAAGAACATGGTCAAACAGGAAGATAGATGAACCGCCCGGTGAAGCTCCTGAGTGTTGGCGCGCTGACGCTCGACACGATCCTACGCGTCGACACGCTTCCGACACGTCAGGGCAAGTTCATCGCGGCCGACGGCGTCCAGATCGCCTCGGGCATGGCTTCGAGCGCGGCCTGCGCCGCACGCCGCCTCGGCGCGGACGTATCGCTGTGGGCGAGCGCGGGAGACGACTCCGTCGGCGATCAGCTGGTCGCCGGGATCGAGGCCGAAGGCGTCGATTGCAGCTTTGTCCGGCGCGTCACCGGCGCGCGTTCGGCACTGTCGGCCATTTTGGTCGATACGCATGGCGAGCGCATCATCGTTCCTTTTTATGACAAGCTCGCCCAGGCCGACCCCGAGGCGCTCCCCTCTGAAGACCTCACCGCATTCGACGCCGTCATGGTCGATGTGCGCTGGCCGGGCGCAGCAGCTCTGGCCATGGCGGCGGCGCGCTCAATCGGCCGTCCAGCCATACTGGACGCCGACACCGCGCCACGGGACGTGCTGGAACGCCTGTTTCCACTCGCCTCGCACATCGTCGCGTCGGAGCCAGCGGCATTCATCCTCTGCGGCGAGGAGCAAGGCCCGCAAGAGGCCTGTGAAGCGTTGGCCGGACGCACTGATGCATTCGTAGCGGTGACGGGCGGCTCGGCGGGAAGCTGGTGGTTCGACCGCTCGGTCGCGTCCGTGCGCCATGTCGCGGCGCCAAGGATCAAGGCAGTGGACACGCTTGCCGCTGGCGACGTGTTTCACGGCGCCTTTGCCGTCGGGCTGGCGGAGGCGATGCCGATCGAACAGACATTGCGGTTTGCCAGCGCCGCCGCCGCGCTCAAATGCCTGCGCTTCGGCGGCAGGCTGGGCGCGCCGGACAGGGCCGAGACACTGGCGATGATGGCGGCTCATTGGCCGGCCTGAGACAGCGGCGGGCTTCAAATCGAATCGTACCGCCGCTCTGCCTTTTGTTTGAGCATCGGATTTCCCAAAACAAGTACCCACTTTTGGGTCCGATGCTCTATCCCTTGGATGGGTGCTCGACCGCCTGCCGGCCAAAGTCCGGCACATCGATGTCCTGGCCGGCCTCGATGATCGAACGGCGGACGGCGCGGGTGCGGGTGAACAGGTCGAACAGCTTTTCGCCGTCGCCCCAGCGGATCGCCCGCTGCAGCGAGGCCAGATCTTCCGAGAACCGCGCCAGCATTTCGAGGATGGCATCCTTGTTGTGCAGGCAGACATCCCGCCACATGGTCGGGTCGGAAGCGGCAAGGCGCGTGAAGTCGCGAAAGCCGGAGGCCGAATATTTGATGACCTCGGACTTGGTCACCGACTCCAGGTCGTCTGCGGTGCCGACAATGTTGTAGGCAATGATGTGCGGCAGATGCGAGACGATGGCCAGTGTCATGTCGTGATGCTGGGGATCCATCGTATCGATGTTGGAGCCGCAGCGGCGCCAGAATTCCGAGAGTCTTTCCAGCGCCTCGGGATCGGTGCCGGGCAACGGCGTGAAAATGCACCAGCGATTCTCGAACAGTTCGGCAAAGCCTGCATCCGGACCCGATTTTTCGGTGCCCGCCAACGGATGGCCGGGAATGAAATGCACACCATCAGGCACATGCGGCTGCATCTGCGCGATGACCGACGCCTTGGTCGAGCCGACATCGGTGAGGATGGCGCCCTGCTTCAGCGCCGGTGCGATTTCCTCGGCGACCTCGCCCGAAGCGCCGACCGGCACCGAAACGATGACCAGGTCTGCATCGCGGACCGCCTCTTTCGCGTCCACCGTGTAGGAGGAGCCGAGACCGAGTTCGCTTGCCCGTGCCAGCGTCGTTTCGCTGCGTGTCGAGATAGCGACGTGGCGGGCAAGACCTTCGCGGCGGATGATACGGGCCAGCGACGAGCCGATCAGGCCGATGCCGACCAGCGCGATCTTTTCGAACATCGGTGATGTCATTGTCTCAGCTTTTCAGAAATGTCGTGAGCGCGGCGACAACACCGCGATTGGCCTCTTCGGTGCCGATGCTCATGCGCAGTGCATTCGGGAAGCCGTAGCCGGAAACGCGCCGCAATATGTAGCCGCGCGCTGAGAGGTAGTCGTCCGCAGCCGCCGCCGAATGCTTTTGGTCCTCGGGAAAGTGGATGAGCACGAAATTGCCGACGCTCGGCGTCACCCGCAGTCCGAGCTTGGTCAACTCCTCGCTCACCCATCGCAGCCAGGTCTCGTTATGCGCCACGCTGCGCTCGACATGGGCGCGGTCGCGGATCGCGGCAATGCCGGCCTCGATCGCCGTCGCGTTGACGTTGAAGGGACCTCGCACGCGGTTAATCGCGTCGATGATATGCATCGGCGCGTACATCCAGCCGATCCGCGCGCCGCCGAGGCCGAGCTTGGAGAAGGTGCGGGTCATGACCACGTTTTCCGCGCCAGCCACCAGTTCGACGCCGGCTTCATAGTCCTTGCGGCGGACATATTCGGCATAGGCGCCATCCAGCACCAGAAGCACATTTCGAGGCAGGCCGGCATGCAAGCGGCGCACCTCCAGGAACGGCAAATAGGTGCCGGTCGGGTTGTTCGGATTGGCGAGGAAGATGATTCTGGTCCGCGGCGTTACGGCGGCGAGGATCGCATCGACGTCGGCGCGCTCATTGCTTTCCTTGACAGACACCGGGACAGCGCCAGCCGACTGGATGTAGATCTTGTAGACCATGAAGCCGTGTTCGGTGATAACGGCTTCATCGCCGGGCGCGAGATAGGTCTGCGCAAGCAGGCCCAGAATCTCGTCGGAACCATTGGAACAGACGATGTTCGCCGGGTTGAGGCCATGCACCTCGGCGATCGCCTCCCGCAGGCGCCTGGCGGTGCCGTCGGGATATATGTCGAGTTTGGCTGCGACGTCGCGCGCGGCCTCTATAGCCTTCGGAGAGGGGCCGAGCGGGTTCTCGTTCGACGACAATTTATGGATCTTGGCAACGCCGGCCGGCGCCGTGCTCTTGCCCGGCACATAGGCTTCTATGTCCATGATCCCCGCGCGGGGCGTTGGACGTGCCTGATCCGATGGCTGGTTCATATTGCAAAAATCCGTCGAGAACGTTTCCGCCCGGGAAGCCGCAGCGGAAATACAAGCCGTGGCCCGGAATGTCGAGAGCGTCAATTATGGGTGAGCGACTGGCCGTTGACGCCGAGGCGCGGCGGTCCTAGAAGAAAGGCGAAATCCCGTGGTGATTTGGCCGGTCGGCTTGCAGCCACGTTAAACAACTCGCTAAAGGGCCGTTTGCATTCTGTAACCGGCTTTGCGAAGGCAATGCCGGTTTTTGTTGTCCGTTGCCGGCCGGACAACCGCATCGCCCGAAAATCGGAATCGATTTTCGGAAAGCGCGATGGGTAATATAAGAGGATGCGATGGTCGCGCTGCGCACTAAAAGAACCAACAACGAGGCCGACCAACCGTCAAGCCCGGTGTTGCGTTTCGGTGCCGACAAGCCGCTCAAGCTCGACGCCGGCACGCTGCTGTCACCGTTCCAGATCGCATACAAGACCTACGGCACGCTCAACGACGCCCGCTCCAACGCCATCCTCGTCTGCCATGCGCTGACCGGCGACCAGCATGTCGCCAGCACCAATCCGGTGACCGGCAAGCCGGGCTGGTGGGAAGTGCTGATCGGCCCCGGCAAGATCATCGACACCAGCCGCTTCTTCGTAATCTGCTCAAACGTCATCGGCGGCTGTCTCGGCTCGACCGGCCCCGCCTCGACCAATCCAGCCACCGGCAAGCCCTACGGGCTCGACCTGCCGATCATCACCATCCGCGACATGGTGCGGGCGCAGTTGATGCTGGTCGACCATTTCGGCATCGAAAAACTGTTCTCAGTGCTCGGCGGCTCGATGGGCGGCATGCAGGTACTGCAATGGGCGTCGAGCTATCCGGAGCGCGTTTTCTCAGCGCTGCCGATCGCCACCGGCGCGCGCCATTCCTCGCAGAACATCGCCTTCCATGAGGTCGGCCGGCAAGCGGTGATGGCCGATCCGGACTGGCATGGCGGCAAATATTTCGAGCAGGGCAAGCGCCCGGAAAAGGGACTGGCCGTGGCGCGCATGGCCGCTCACATCACCTACCTGTCTGAAGCGGCCCTGCACCGGAAGTTTGGCCGCAATTTGCAGGACCGTGAAGCGCTCACCTTCGGTTTCGACGCCGACTTCCAGATTGAGAGCTATCTGCGCCATCAGGGCATGACCTTCGTCGACCGTTTCGACGCCAACTCCTATCTCTACATGACCCGGGCAATGGACTATTTCGACCTCGCCGCCGACCATGGCAGCCGGCTGGCCGACGCCTTTGCCGGCACCAGGACCCGTTTCTGCCTGGTCTCCTTCACCAGCGACTGGCTGTTCCCGACCGAGGAGAGCCGCTCGGTCGTTCACGCGCTGAACGCGGCCGGCGCCTCGGTGTCCTTCGTCGAGATCGAGACCGATCGCGGCCACGACGCCTTCCTGCTCGACGAGCCGGAGCTGTTCGCGGCCATCAACGGCTTCATCGCCTCGGCGGCCCGCGCCAGGGGGCTCAGCGCATGACCCCTGAAGATTGCAGGCTTTCCGGACCGGCATCATGCGCCAGGCATCAGCGCATGACCCCGAAAAGTTGCAGACTTTTCGGACCGGCATCATGCGCCAGGCATCAGCGCATGACCCCGAAAAGTTGCAGACTTTTCGGATCAGGATCATGCGCCAGGCAAAAGGCGAGATCATGAGTGTCAACCACGCCCAGCGCGTCGACCTCGAAGTCGTCGCCGATCTCATCCCGCCGCAGTCGCGGGTGCTGGACGTCGGTTCCGGCGATGGCCTGCTGCTCGAATTGCTGCAGGCGACGAAGCAGGTCGACGGCCGCGGGATGGAACTGTCGCAGCGCGGCGTCAACGAATGCGTGGCGCGCGGCCTGTCCGTCATCCAGGGCGACGCCGACAAGGACCTCAAATTCTATCCCGACAAGGGTTTCGATTTCGTCGTCCTGTCCCAAACCTTGCAGGCGACCCGCAACCCGAAGCTGGTGCTCGACGAATTGCTCAGGATCGGCAAACACGCCATCGTCTCCTTCCCCAATTTCGGCCACTGGCGGGTGCGCCTTTCGCTGTTCCTCGAAGGGCGGATGCCGGTGACCAAGGACCTGCCCTATTCCTGGTACGACACACCCAACATCCATTTCTGCACCATCCGCGACTTCGTCAATCTCTGCGAGGAGCTCGGCGCAACGGTGGAAAGGGCAACCGCGCTTGACGCCAATGGCCAGAAAATCGGCCTCTCGATGCCATGGTGGTTCTGGAATTTCTTTGGCCAGCAGGCGGTATTCTTGCTGAGGCGATAACGGCCGTCGCTTCTTCGGCCAATATGCGATCGACCTGTCCGACCAGCTAGCGATTAAGTTCCGGAAAATACGGATCGGAGAAAAACTGCCGGTCGCGCTCGCCTTGCAAACAGTCGACCGGTGTTGCCGCATCTACCCGGATCGGTCCGCGATCGGCCCAGGGACCGGCAACACCGCTGACCTCTAGGATCAGTTTGCGGCGTATGGCGGTCACGAATTCGGAAGCGGCATAGACCGGCAGCACGAAAGCCCCAGGCCCGCCCGTAACGCACTCGGCATAGTATTGGTCGAGATGGCTGAAGCTGGGCGACGGGCTGATCAGGATCGGCAGGCCGTTGATGACGATACCCTTTGCCACCGCGGCGTCGCGTGTCGTGGTGACGGGCATCCCGGTATTGTTGGGACCATCGCCTGAAATGTCGATGACGCTGCGCGTCGCCTCGAAAGCGCCTCCATCCAAAAGCTTGGCGCCGAAGCCGAGCGCACCGGAAATGGAGGTGCCGCGAAAGCTCCTGAATGGGCGCGCCTCGATCTTGTCGGCGAATGCGTCGGCGCTTTCAGCGTTATCGATGACCTGCCAGGCAATGACCGCATCGTCGCGGACGGTGCCTGCCCATTCGAAATAGGCCAGCGCGATGCGGCCGGTCACACCCGAACGCACCGCATTGATGAAGTCGGGGTGGCGCAGCGCCTCGACATAGCCGGCACGCTGCAGGGCGAATTCGCTTTCGTCCATCGAGTGTGAAATGTCGACCGCCAGCACCAGTTCGACGTCCACTGCAATGGTATCGGCCGGCGCGGCCAGTGGTGCTGCCTGAGCGCAGGCAAGGCAGGCAAGCAGGCTAATGCATGTCGCCCAAAAGTGCGAAGCGGTTTTGGGGTAACGACATGCATAGAAACAAAGGCTTAAAGCGTGTCGCATGAATCTCTTCAACGGGACGCGTTTTAAGCGCGTCAAGCATGGGTCCAACGCCGCGAACTTCCGCACGATGCCGGCAATCTTTCGCCGCGATCACGGCGAAATAAAGCTTGGCAGCGTATCGCCGGCTACGTCTCTTGGTAGGCTGCGGCGACGGCCGGGGGTGGTTCGATCGCGCCGGCCCTGACACGGACTGGCTTGAGAGCCGGTCGCTCGACGTCTTTCACGATCGCCAACGAGCGCGGAAAGAATTCAATGTTCTGCTGGCTCCGGCCGATGTTGAGGATCGCGGCGTCGGCAAGACGCGCCTCCAGCATCGACAGCACCCGACTCAGCGTCGCGCCGTCGAACGTGTCCAAAGCCTCGTCGATGATCACCCATTTCGGCTGCCGCAAAACCAGCCGGGCAAAGGCAAGCAGGCGCTGCTCGTCATCGCTCAATTCGCGCTCCCAGCGCGCCGAGCGGTCGAGCGAGGACGACAGACGCCCAAGACCGACCTCGGCAAGCACCGCCGAGATCTCGGCGTCGCTGACCGCGGCATCGGCGTGGTTGAGCACCTCGCGCAGCGTGCCGAGCGGGAAATAGGGCTTGCGGGGAACGAAGGCGGGCACCTCTCCGGCCGGCATGCCGATCCGCCCGCTTCCCCACGGCCACAGACCGGCAATGGCGCGAAAGAACAGCGTCTTGCCGGCGCGCGGATCTCCGGTGATCATGACGCGCTCGCCCGCGCGGATTTCGACATGGGGCTTGGCGAGCTTCGTACAGCCATCCCGCGACGCAACTTCGAGGTTCTCGAATGTCAGCCTGCCATTCGGGTTTTCGCCGATCGTGATGCGTTCTTCGGTGTCGTGCAGCACGTCCGTTTCAACGAGCGCGATGCGGAAATCGGCGACGCGCATCAGCGTGGCGCGCCAATCGGCGATGCCGCCGATATTGTTGATGAACCAGCGCAACGAGGCATGCACCTGGTTGAAGGCGCCGACAGCCATCATGAGTCCGCCGAAGCTGATATCGCCGGCGAAATAGACCGGCGAGGCGACGAGGATCGGCGCGACGACAGTGATCCAGCCATAGGTATCGGTCACCCAGGAAAGATTGATCTGGGCGCTGTAGATGCGCCGCATCGCGCCCAGCACCGTGCCGAGGTCGAGCTCGAGCCGTCGTCTCGCGTCGGCTTCGCCGTGCGCAAGCGCGATGGCATCGACATTCTCGTTGACGCGGACCACCGAGGAGCGCAGCTCCGCTTCACGCGTATAGCGGTCGCTGTTGAAGCGGATGAGCGGCCGTCCGACCAGCCAGCTCAGCCAGGAGGCGGT
Organism: Mesorhizobium sp. BHbdii; assembly: GCF_053848045.1. Taxonomy (NCBI): domain Bacteria; kingdom Pseudomonadati; phylum Pseudomonadota; class Alphaproteobacteria; order Hyphomicrobiales; family Phyllobacteriaceae; genus Mesorhizobium; species Mesorhizobium sp. BHbdii. Next base: position 90,391 of record NZ_JBSPKX010000005.1, read on the forward strand.
ACCGGCATAGAGGATCGCGGCCCACACCATGTAGCCCGGAATGGCCAGCGAATAGCCGCCGATATGGAAGACGAAGCCAGAAGACAGCGACCATAAGACGCCGACGAACGAAACAAGCAGAATCAACGACTGCAACAGCCCTATGCCGAGACCTGTCGAAAGATCGGAGAGATGTCCGGCATCTTGCTGCAGGCGCTGGTCAGGGTTGACGCCGATGGCGCCGGCGTTGGCGAGCCGGAAGGCGCGCGCCGGCCGCATCCATTCACCGATCAGATCGAGGGTCAACGCCTCACGCAGCTTCAGCCGGATCCTCTGGTCGAGCCAGGTCTGGCCGACATTGAGCACCACAAGTCCGCCGGCGATGGCGGCAAAGACCAGAAGCTGGTGCAGGAAGCCCTGCATGTCGCGCCGAGCCAGCGCGTCGTAGAAGGGCTCGTTCCAGCGATTGAGCAGAACCTGCCCGATCGAGGTTGCCACAATGACGGCGACAATGCCGACGCAGGCCCAGAGCAGGTGTTTGCGGATCGGCGAAGTCCCCAGCGCCAGCTTGATCGTCGCCAATTGGTCGCGCAAGCTGCTGGCCTCGATCGACGCGGCAACCGGCTTGGCGCTGGCCTCTACATCCGGATGATCAGCCATTGGTGAAGTCCTTGAATTCGCAAGCGGTGCTGAAACCGGTGAACATGTCGACACATTCGGGTAGCAAACCCGCCTTCGACAGATAGGTGAGAAAAAGCCCGATCCCGATCACGAAAATGTCATCGACGAGTCGGCAATGTCGCCTTCCCGGTCGGCGATATCCGGCCGAGCCTTGTGGCGCCATGCGGCGAGAAAACCGGCACGAAGACGCGGCGAGATGCGCGCTGGACGACCGGCACGCCCTGATAGAGCCGCTTCTGCGCCTCGACCACGATGACGCCGGAAAAGATCGGCCAGAACCTGCGGCCGGCGCGCTCCAGCACATTGTGGAACTGCATCATGAAACCTCGCCGCGATGGCGGGAAGAACAGGGCGTCGGACCAGGCGGCGGGCGTGAAGTTTGCTTCGCGCAGCAATTCGGTGAGCTGGCCGCGCGAAAAGGGCCGGCCGCTGCCGAACGGCGTATGCTCGAAACGGGCCCAGACACCGCGCCGGTTGGGCACGACGATGACGACGCGGCCGGCGGGCGACAGCACCCGCCAGATTTCGTTCAGCGTCTCGCGCGGGTTCTCGGCATGTTCGAGTGAATGGACGAGCAGCATGCGGTCGATTGAGGCATCGACCAGCGGCAATTCCTCATCGAAGACCAGCGCGGTGGCGGTCGGCCCCGTGGCCGGCCAGACCACCGCGCCTTGCGTCGCCGGCATGAAGGCAAAGACGCGCTCCGCGTCGGTGCCGAACCGCTCCAGCCACGGCAAGGTGTAACCGAGGCCGACCAGCCGCTCATTGGGCACAACAGCCCATATCGAGGACAACGCCATGGTGATCGAGCGTTCGGCCAATCGCCCTAGCGTGGTCGAATAGAAGGAGCGAAGGTCGACGATATCGGAATGCATGCGCGGCACGCTATCTTCGATGCTGTCCAAGTTCAACAAAGGCGGATGACATCCGCGGGCAAGCGCCCTATGTCTGCGGCGACTACTGCATCGGCTCGAAATCGATTTCGATTTCGGAAAGCACGATGCAGCAGATAAAAGTGCTAGAGCGTTCTTTGTGCGTCCAACTGGACGTATGGCGCTCTAGAGCAATTCCAGGAAAAGTGTGAAACGGTTTTCCGTCCGGAATTGCGCAAAAACAAGAGATTAAAGCGGTTCGGCGTTTCCGTGAAACGACGAACCGCTCTAGTGGAGAGACCCCATGCCGGTTGAAATCGAACAGTTCATGTGCCGCAGCGACAATTTCGGCGTGCTGGTGCATGACCCCAAGAGCGGCCAGACCGCGATCATCGACGCGCCCGAGGAGGCGCCGATCCTGGCTGCGATCGAGCGTACCGGCTGGACGCCGACGATGATCCTGACCACCCATCACCATGTCGACCATGTCGAGGCCAATCTGGCGCTGAAGGAGCGCTTCAAGCTGCGCATCGTCGGACCGGAAGCGGAAAAGGCCAAGATCCCCGGCATCGCCGAAACCGTCGAGCAAGGTTCGGTCATCCACCTCGGCGAGGAGAGGATCGACGTGATCGCCACGCCCGGCCACACGGCAGGCCATGTCTCCTATCATCTGCCGGGATCGAAAGTGGCGTTCACCGCCGATACGCTGTTCGCGCTCGGCTGCGGCCGGCTGTTCGAATGCAAGCCGCCGGTGATGTACGATTCGCTGAAAAAGCTCGCGGCACTTCCGGCTGAGACGGTCGTTTATTGCGGCCATGAATACACGCTTTCCAACGCCCGCTTCGCGCTGACCGTCGACCCGACCAATTCGGCGTTAAAGGAGCGTGCTGCGAAAATCGAAGCGCTGCGCGCCGACGGCAAGCCGACGCTGCCGACCACGATCGGCGAGGAACTGTCGACCAATCCGTTCCTGCGCTGGCACGATCCGGCAATCCGCAAACATCTCGGCATGGAGAACGCCTCCGACGCCGAAGTGTTCGCCGAAATTCGCAAGCGCAAGGACAATTTCTGAGCGCCATGATGGTCTGGAAACCGTGACGTTCTGGGGCCAGTGACCAGTTCCGCCGAAATCATCGCAACGCTCGGCCTGAAACCGCATCCGGAAGGCGGCTGGTATGCCGAAACCTTCCGCGATGGCACGGAAGGTGCGCGCGGCCATTCGACGGCGATTTATTTCCTCTTGGAGCAGGATCAACTGTCGGCATGGCACCGCGTCAAGGACGCGGCCGAGGTCTGGCATTTCTATGCCGGCGCGCCGCTGGCGCTGTCGATACATGGGGAAAACGGGCCGGTGATCGAGCAGGTGCTCGGCACGGCACTGGCGGCGGGCGAGCGGCCGCAGATCGTCGTGCCGGCAGGTTGGTGGCAGTCGGCACGCAGTCTGGGCGAGTGGTCGCTGGTCGGCTGCACCGTGGCTCCGGGCTTCGATTTCGCCGCCTTCGAGCTGGCCGAACCGGGCTGGCAGCCGGGAACGACGTAGGTATGTTGAGATTCAGGTCAGGCCGGCATCACCCTGATATCGACATACCTAACCCAACAGGAAACCCATCGTGATCCCCAGCTGGGCGGCGTAATACAGCATCCAGACCGCGTAGCGCACCAAGGCGCGGTGTGGCGAAACGGCGGTCAGCAGGAACTTTTCCGAGGCGAGCAGCCCGTCGGACGCCATGAACAGCACGGCGCCGCCGACGACCCAGATATTGCTCAGCGTCAGGGAAGAAATCGCCATGGCGAGGATTGCCGCGATATAGACGCTGACCGGAAGGCGCAAGGCGGGGCCGACACGGCGCCAGAGCGCAAAAAGCATGGCGAGCGCGAACACGGCCATTGCCAGGGCAATCGACGCGCGCCACGGCTCGGCCGAGAGCAGCCCGATCCCACCGCCGGAACGCAGGAACAGCGCGATGTAAAGCCCATGCGCGACGAGAAAACTGGCCAGCCCGCCGAGAAAAGCCTTTTCATCGTCGCGCGACAGGAACGCGTCGCCGACGGCGCTGAGCCCCAGTGCCGCTACGAGCAGCCACGGACCGCCCTGCAGCGAGGCCAGCACGGCAAGCATTGCCACGGCCAGCGTCTTGACCGCAGAACGCGCAAGCGTCGGCGGCATGTCGATGATGAAGGCGTAGATCACCGCCGCCACCAGCGAAAACAGCAGCGTCGCATTGGCGTTGGCTTCGATACCGCCGGGAAACGGCATCACGCCTCGGCCCCGCTCGTTGCCTGCTTGCACAAGAACAGCGATTTCGCCGCCAGCGCTGCCCCGCCGGTGATCAGCACGCAGGCGGCGAGAATGCGCAGGGACGGCTCGGCGAAACCGGCTGATATCAGCACCAGCGTCGACAGCAGCGGCGCGGCATAGCTCGCCGCGCCCAGCACCTGGATGTTGCCGCGCTTGACGCCTATGTCCCAGGCGTAGAAGGCCGCGCCCACCGGCATCAGGCCGAGGCCGAGCACGGCCAGCCACTGGCCGGCGCCGACAGGCAGCACCGTCTCTTCCAGCATCAGATGGCAGACAAGGGAAAGTGCTGCCGTGGCCGCACAGAACCAGGTGACGATGCTGGTCGGCACCGACGGGAAGCGCCGCGACAGCAGCGAATAGGCCGACCACAGCACGGCGCAGACGCCAGCCATCGCATAGCCAAATGCATAGCGCGCGTCGAAGGCAAGCCCGCCGCCCTTGGTGACGATCAGGAAAGTGCCGGCAAGCCCGAGCAGCGCGCCGACGACATGGTTCCAGGCCAGCCGCTCGCTCGGCATCAGCGCCGATCCGAGCACGATCAGCAGCGGCCACAGATAGGCGATGAGGCTCGCCTCCACCGCCGGCGCGTTGCGCAGCGCAGTGAAGTAGAAGAAGTGATAGCCGAACAGGCCGGCAATGCCGATCACCCACACTTGCGGCGGTATCTTCTGCCGGTTGGCGGCGGCCGGCATGAGCAGCCGCGCGACGAGCCCGACGCCGGTGCCGATCGTGAAGGTGATCGCCGAAAGCAGGAATGGCGGCACCGCACCGGAAGCGTCCGTAAGCAGCGCCAGCAGCGCCCACATGGCGATCGCCGAGAAGCCGATCAGTGTTGCGCGCCCCATGTCCGTCGGCCTCATGCCTGTTTCTGGCGGCGCGCAATCGCGCCTATTCTGTTGCTTCGAACCGCTCCGCGCTGACGGTAAGAGTGCCGATTTTCGTGCTGACCGTGGCGTGGATCGGCGCATATACGCCAGTTTGGCCGACCGGCGCAAATGTCACCATGATGCGGCTGCGATCCTTCAGGTACTTCAAAGCTTTGCGGTTCTTGCGGTACCCCGCCACCGGCTCAAAGCCGAGCCTGCAGGTAACGGTCTCGCCCTTGTAGCCGCGCACCGAGATCGAACCTTTCGAATAGTAGGTCAGCGTCAGATTGGCGCGCATCTCGCCGTCATACAGTTTCACCGTGCGCCCGCAGACCTTGTCGAGGCTATCGGCATGGATGACGGTGGCGGCCATCGGATCGAGCACCGACGCGAGATGGCTGGCGCCCAGCGGTATCCAATTTTTGGGATTGCGCTTCTTCGGCGCAGGCACGACCTTCGTCGCGATAACAGTGCCATTGGCGAACTGGATATCGATCATCGACGCCTTCTCGCCCGACTTGTAGTCGGCGCGGAACGCTTGTGGCTGCAATTGCTTGCCCGAAATCTTGCCTTTTGACGAGATCGTGCCGCGTGTGTCGTCGAAGATTGTGGCGAGGCCGGCGCTGGAGACGCTGCCGTCGATCGAATAGGTATCGCCTTCGTAACTGCTGGAAAAGGTTGCTTTCGCCACCGAGAGGCCGAGGATCGATACCGTATACTCGCCCTTGAAGGATTGTGGCGTGGCGGCAGACGCTGCCGTCGGCAGCGCAACGGCAAGCGAGGCAAGGAGAGCAAGAGACGAACGACGCATGGCGGGGATCGATCCTCGATTTTTCAGCGGAAGCGGACAACTCCGGCCTGGCATCTCCTTGTGCGACCGCTTATAGGCTGAATTCCGGCCTTTATGTGAAAGGCGTCGTCACACCCGTGCGCAAGCCGGAGCTTGACGCATCGGCGAAATGCAACTATGGAACGCCAACTTTTTCCATAAGGCCGCCTGACCGAAACCGCGCGCCAACCGGCGCGGGTCGAATGTTTGGCCAGACCGAGAACTGAAGGTTTAGAACCATGTCCCGCACCTGCGAACTCACTGCCAAGGCAGTCATGTCCGGCAACAATGTGAGCCACGCCAACAACAAGACCAAGCGTCGCTTCCTGCCCAATCTCGTCAACGTGACGCTGATCTCGGAAGCGCTGAACCAAAATGTGCGCCTGCGCATTTCGGCCAACGCGCTGCGTTCGGTCGAGCATCGCGGCGGCCTTGATGCGTTCCTGGCCAAGGCCGACGCCAAGGAGCTGTCGCAGCGCGCGCGCCTGCTGAAGAAGCAGATCGCCAAGAAACTTGCCGAACAGCCGGCCGCTTAATTTTTTCAGGCAACCGCCTTCCAAGGAGTGTCGTCCGAGCTCGGCATGACATCCCGCTGGTTCCATCACCCAGGATAAAAAAATGAGTTTTTTCTCCCGATACCTGCCCTTTGTTGCGGCCATGGCGCTTGTCGTGGTGGCGTCGAACATCCTTGTGCAGTTCCCGCTGCAAGGTGCGATCGGCGGCTTGTCGCTGGCCGACATTCTGACCTGGGGCGCCTTCACCTATCCCTTCTCCTTCCTGGTCACCGACCTTGCCAACCGCCGCTACGGCCCGGCCGTGGCGCGCCGGATCGTGTTTGTCGGCTTCACGGCGGCGGTGATCTGCTCGGTGGTCATCCCGCCCTTGCTGTTCCGCTACGGTCTGATCGAGTTCGAAACGGCCGCCGACCGGCTGGTGCGCATTGCGGCGGCTTCCGGCACCGCGTTCCTGATCGCGCAACTGCTCGACGTGACCGTGTTCAATTGGCTGCGCCGGCAGAGCTGGTGGCGGGCGCCGATCGTCGGCACGCTGGTCGGCTCGGTGTTCGACACCGCCGTGTTCTTCACCGTCGCCTTTTCAGCGGCCTTCGCCTTCGCTGGCCCCAACGATGGCTTCGCGCTTGAAACCGCGCCGCTGATGGGCGTGCTGCCGGTCGAGACCATGCGCTGGGTGTCATGGGCGCTCGGCGACCTCGGCGTGAAGCTGATCATCGCCGTGGTGGCGCTGATCCCCTACCGGCTGCTTGCCGCCCGCTGGAGCCAGCCGGCACTGGCGGCATAGACCATGATCCCTGAGAGTGGGTGCCGGTTTTCGGAAAAGATCATGCTCACAGGGTCTCGAGCATGATCCCATGGGTCCAGCTCGATAGCGCGAATACGCCTGACGGCGACCACGAGCTTCGCCTGAAACAACGCGGCGCCGAATTCTCGATCATGCTCGACTCGAACGAGTTGATGAACAGCCGCCTCAGCGGCTCCGAGGAAGCGCTGGCCAGGCTGTCCTGCCAAAGGATTGCCGGCCGGCGGCAGCCGAAAATCCTGATCGGCGGGCTGGGCATGGGCTTCACGCTGCGCGCCGCCCTTGCCGAGCTTGGCGCCGATGCCGGCATTGTTGTCGCCGAGTTGGTACCCGCCGTCGTGGCGTGGGCGCGCGGCCCGATGGCCTCGGTTTTCGGTGGCTGTCTCGACGATCCGCGTGTGACCATTCGCGAGGCGGACGTCGGGCAGATCGTACGATCGGAAGCCTTGGCCTGGGATGCCATCCTGCTCGACGTCGACAATGGGCCGGAAGGGATTGTCCACGGGGCCAATGACGCTCTTTACAGTATAGCCGGGTTGAACAGAGCGAGAGCAGCGCTCAAGCCCGGCGGCGTGCTGGCGGTCTGGTCGCAGGGGCCCGACAGCGGCTTTACCCGCAGACTCAAGCAGACGGGCTTCTCGGTCGAGGAAGTTAGGGTCCGCGCCAATGGCAAGCGCGGCGCCCGCCACGTCATCTGGATCGCGACCAACGAGCAATAGGCCGAATTCTCTTTGCGAAGCTGCGAACATCGAAGAGCTCGAGACGGCAGCCTCGCCATCAGCCAATCGCCGGCCGCACGTTCTCAATCCTCGTGTAGCACAAATTCCAGATAGAGATTACGCTGTAGCATCGAGTGGTTGTCGTCCGAGATCAGCGACACCATCAGTGCGCCGTCGTCGCGGGTCCAGACGTCGAGCCCTTCCATATTGTCGATCTGGTAGGCCATGTCGGCTTCCATCAGCACCGGCCCGTCGGCAACGGCGCCCTTCTCGACGCTTTCGCCATAGATGCGCCTCAGCCGCATCTTGACCCCGCCAGCCATCGAAAAGCTGCGCTCCAAAAGCAAGAGGTCGCCGTCCGGCAGGAATGCGCCGTCGGTAATGTCGAAATTGCCGTTGCGCATGACGGTGAAGACACCCTTGTGCGGCCCTCCGATAACAGCCGCATAGATGTTGCCGGCCTTGTCGAGGCTCTTCTCCGACACCACGACCAGCCCGCCTTGGTGCTGGCCGTTAGGATGGGCGTGGGTGACGGTCTCAAAGCCGCGATTCAGGCGAAGTTCCCAGGCTGGAATCAGGGAATCCAATTGCTTGAACGGCGGCTCCATATCGTGCGGGTCGATCTTGAACTGGGAAACACGGTGGTTGCGCTCGAAGCCGACCGTGGCAATGCCACCCTTGACCGCAAGGCCTTCGGCGTCGACCTTCCATTTCTCTTCGATCAGGCCCGCCTCATCGACCATCTGCTGCATACGGAAATACCGCATGCCCGACGGGCGCTTGTCGGCATCATGGGTAACCGTGCCGAAGAACCAGAAACCAGTGTCGGCGACGCCGATGAAATCACTGCCGGGCTTGAGGAAGCGAAACGCCGACAGCGCGCCGAAATCGCGTGACGGCGAGGTCATTTCCAGCCCGCCGACGAATTCGAGCGGGCCGAAACGCTTTTCGTCACGGCCGATATGAAACCGGTCTATCAGCCGTGCCGAGATTTCGATCGGCTCGACCGAAACGCTGCCCGCGGCGATGCAAGGCGACAGGGCGATGCCGGCAACGAACAGCGCTGTGACGGCGAAAAGCGTCTGCCGAAAGCCGCCCCGCGAAAAAATCATCCGGCGCGCCGCATGCCGCCGCGTCGCGTGTCCCGCGTACTTTCCTCGCCAAACAGTGAGGCCAGTTGCTCGGTCATGGCGCCGGCCAGTTCCTCGGCATCGACGATGGTGACCGCGCGGCGATAGTAGCGGGTAACGTCGTGGCCGATGCCGATGGCCAAAAGCTCGACCGGCGAGCGCGTCTCGATCAGTTCGATCACCGCGCGCAGATGCCGTTCGAGATAGTTGCCCGGATTAACCGACAGCGTCGAATCGTCGACCGGCGCGCCGTCCGAGATCATCATCAGGATCTTGCGTTGCTCAGGCCGGGCGATCAGGCGGTTGTGCGCCCACAGCAGCGCCTCGCCGTCGATATTTTCCTTGAGCAGGCCCTCGCGCATCATCAGCCCGAGATTGCGGCGCGCCCGCCGCCACGGATGGTCGGCGGATTTGTAGATGATGTGGCGCAGGTCGTTGAGCCGGCCGGGATTCGGCGGCTTGCCTTCCTTCAGCCATTTCTCGCGTGCTTGCCCGCCCTTCCAGGCGCGGGTGGTGAAGCCGAGGATCTCGACCGAGACGCCGCAGCGTTCCAGCGTCCGCGCCAGAATGTCGGCACAGGTGGCGGCGACCGTGATCGGCCGGCCGCGCATCGAGCCCGAATTGTCGAGCACCAGCGTCACCACCGTGTCGCGGAATTTGGTGTCACGTTCCTGCTTGAAGGACAGCGGCTGCATCGGATCGATGACGACGCGCACCAGCCGCGCCGGATCGAGATAACCCTCTTCGAGATCGAAATCCCAGGACCGGTTCTGCTGCGCCATCAGGCGGCGCTGCAGCCGGTTGGCCAGCCGGCCGACGACGCCGGAAAGGTTGGCAAGTTGCTTGTCGAGAAAGGCCCGCAGCCGATCCAGCTCTTCCTCTTCGCACAGGTCCTCCGCACCCACCGTCTCGTCGAAGGCGGTGGTGAAGACCTTGTAGTCGATCTCCTTCGACAGATTGGTGAAGGGATTGTCGTTGCGGCGCGCCTCGCCGGGCGTCTCGGCATCGGCGTCGTCATCGTCGGACAGGTCGTCGGCGGTGGCATCGGATGCCTCCGTCTCGGCCGATTGCTCGTCGTCGGACGACGCCTCGGTGTCGTCGGACTGCGACTGCTCGGAGCCGGAATCATCCTCGCCGCCCTCCTCGCTCTGCTCCTCGCCTTGCGGCTGGTTGTCGTCATTGTCCTCCGAGTCTTCCGTCTCCTGATCGTCGCCGAGTTCCTCGGCCATTTCCATGGAAGCCAGCATCTCGCGCACGACACGGGCGAAGGCCTGCTGGTCGTCGAGCTTTGCCGACAGTCCGTCGAGATCGGCGCTGGCCTTCTCCTCGACCCACGGGCGCCAGAGGTCGACCAGCCGCTCGCCGCTCTTTGGCACGGTGCGGCCGGTCAGCTTTTCGCGCACCATCAGGGCGAGCGCTTCCTCGATCGGCGCATCGGCCTTGTCCTTGACGTCGATGAGGTTGGCCCTGGCGTATTTGTCCTCGAGCATCGAGCCGATATTGTCGGCCACACCTTGCATGGCGCGGGAGCCGATCGCCTCGACGCGGGCCTGCTCGACCGCATCGTAGATGGCGCGGGCCTGCTTGCCCTCCGGCGCCAGCCGAGTGTGGATGCGCGTGTCGTGACAGGCGCGCTTCAACGCCATGGAATCGCCGAGCCCGCGCGTGATGGCGATATCGGCCTTCGACGCTTTTTTCGGCAGTTCAGGCAGCCGGGCGCGGCTGCCGGCAAGTGCCGGCCGGTCCTTGGCGAAACCAACTTCGAGGTCCTTGTCGCCGGCAATCGCCCGCATACAGACGGTAACGGCGCGCTTGAAGCTGTCGGCCTCAGCCCCCGTCTTCGACTTATTGCGCGTATTGTCGCCCGGACCCGCCATCGATCGTTCCTTGGAGCATGACCCCGAAAATCAGAATCGAGCCATGCTTAGCCCAGCACCACATTGGCGGCCGATTCGGGCAGATCCTGGCCGAAGGCGCGCTGGTAGAACTCGGCAACGAGCGAGCGTTCCAGCTCGTCGCACTTGTTGAGGAAGGTCAGCCGGAACGCCATGCCGATATCGCCGAAGATCTCGGCATTCTCGGCCCAGGTGATGACCGTGCGCGGGCTCATGACAGTCGACAGGTCGCCGTTGATGAAGGCCGAACGCGTCATGTCGGCGACACGCACCATCTTGTTGACGATCTCCTTGCCCTTGCTGTCGCGATAGTGCTTGGCCTTGGCCAGCACGATGTTCACCTCATTGTCGTGCGGCAGATAGTTCAGGGTGGTGACGATCGACCAGCGATCCATCTGCGCCTGGTTGATCTGCTGGGTGCCGTGATAGAGGCCGGTGGTGTCGCCGAGGCCAACGGTGTTAGCGGTGGAGAACAGCCGGAACGCCGGATGCGGGCGGATGACCCGGCTCTGGTCGAGCAGCGTCAGCCGGCCGGACGACTCCAGCACGCGCTGGATGACGAACATCACGTCCGGACGGCCGGCATCGTACTCGTCGAAGCAGAGTGCGACATTGTGCTGGTAGGCCCAGGGCAGGATGCCGTCTCGGAATTCGGTGATCTGCAGCCCTTCCTTGACGACGATGGCGTCCTTGCCGACGAGGTCGATACGGCTGACATGGCTGTCGAGATTGACGCGCACCATAGGCCAGTTGAGACGGGCGGCGACCTGCTCGATATGCGTCGACTTGCCGGTGCCGTGATAGCCCGACACCATGACGCGGCGGTTGTAGGCAAAGCCGGCGAGGATCGCCATCGTCGTGTTCTTGTCGAACAGATAGTCGGGATCGATGTCGGGCACATGCTCGCTCGTCACCGAATAGGCCGGCACCACCATCTTGGACTCGAAGCCAAATTTCTCCTTCACCGACACGGTGCTGTCGGGCAGGTTGGCGATGTCGCGATCGACCTTGTTCATCTTTATCAACGTCTCCACGGGCGAACGCCGCGTTTCGCCGGCAATCGATTTTGTTCGGGGGCGGTCTTAGAGCCTTTTCCAACCTTATGAAAGTTGGAAAACGACACGAACCGAATGGTCGCTCAGCACAATCCTGCCTGCTTGAGCACGCGATAGGCCTGGAGCACATCGCGGAACCGGTCTTCCGAACCTCTGTCGCCGCCATTCGCATCCGGATGGTGGCGTTTCACCAGTTCCTTATAACGCGCCTTGATATCCTTGCCAGTCGCCTTTGTATCAAGGCCAAGCGTTTCCAGCGCCTTGGCCTCAAGCGGCTTGGCCTTGCGCTCCCGCGCTTCGCGCGGATCCTTCGGGCCTTTGAACAGGTCGAACGGATCGCGCATGCGGTTGTAGTAGCCGGCGCGGCCGGAACGCTGCTGGGCGAAATCGGGCGAGGAGCGCGTCGAGGCGCCGTTGACGCCCATCTTCCAGGTTGGCCGGTGGCCGGTCATCGCTTCCTTCTGGAAGCGGGCGATCTCGGTATCGGGGACACCGGAGAAATAATTGAAACCCTTATTGTACTCGCGCACATGATCGAAGCAGAACTGGAAATATTCGCCCTCCTTCATGCGCCCGACCGGCGCGCGATGGGTGCCGGCCTCCTTGCAACCGTCCCATTGGCAGATCGGCGAGCGCGACTTCAGCTCCGCATCCTTCTCCGGGCGGATGCGAATTTTTTCGAAATATTTGGGGTACGGTTTCATCTCACCCATTTATGGGCTGTTCGCTGGTGCGAAACAAGAATTGACATTTTTGCAATGATCGCCCTAACCGCTGAATCGGGGCATAAAGCGGGCGATCGACGAATTTTGTCGCGGCGACGGTACCGTGCGTCCTTCCGGACGCGCAAAGGGCGCCGATTTTCGAGGGTCATGCGCCCGCATATGTGGTGAAGGGAAGTACGAATGTCCATACAGTCAACGATGGAAGGCAAGTTGAAGAAGGCGTTCTCGCCGGAGCGGCTGGTGATCATCAACGAAAGCCATCTGCATGCCGGCCATCACCATCAGGATTCCGACCATCACGGCACTTATGACGGCACCGGCGAGACGCATTTCCGCGTCCGCATCGTCTCCTCAGCCTTTGCCGGCATGAGCCGAATCGAGCGCCATCGCGCGGTCAACGCATTGCTGGCCGACGAGCTGAAGGCTGGTGTCCACGCGCTGGCGATCGAGCCGGCCGCGCCGGACGAAAAGACCAGGTGGTAGGCTTCAGCCGAGCGCCGCCTTCAGGAAAGTCATCACTGCACGGGTCAAGGTGTCGCCTTCGCCGAAGTCGCGGTTGATCGACATGTGCGAATAAGCGCTGCCGTCGAACAGTGTCACCTCCGTTCCGGTCGCCCGCAGGCGCTCGGCGAAGGCCCGTGAGGCCGCCGCACGACCCGATGCGCGCGAATAGGCGATAAAGGTCGGCGGATGTTTGCGGCTCCCGACATGGGTGGCAGGCGACAGCACGCGCCACTGCGACGGGTCGGGAAAGGCCCGGGCGTAGGCCGGTGTCATGCCGCCGCTCCTCGCAAGCGCCTCCAGATCATAGGCCCTGGTATCGTTCAGAACCAGCGCCGCGACGCCGGGCAGACCGCCGCGCAGCCCCGTCAGTGCGGCGAGATGGCTGCCGGCGGAATGGCCCATCACCGCTATCCGGTTCGGATCGCCGCCGTATCTGGCGATGTTGGCGCGCACGTAACGATATGCCTGCTCGACATCGTCGGCCTGGGTGGCGACATCAGCCCTAGGCAGCATCCGGTAGTCGATCGAGACGAAGCAGAAGCCATTGTCGAGCAGGAAGCCCGGCTTTACGTCGACGTTGGTGCGATTGCCGGCTCGCCAGGCACCGCCATGGATGAAAAGGACCACAGGCAGGGAGCTAGCGCCAGCGCGCGCGTAGATGTCGAGCCTGGCCGGTCCGTAGTCGAAGGTTTGCGGAGATGGCAAAAGCCGGCGCGGCGCCGCCGAAGCGCTGGCCGGCAACAAAGCCATCGACATCAAAAGCAGGATTCGCCGATCGATCACCGTCATCTCCAGACAGCCCAGCCGAAAAGTGCACGCCGGCGCGGCGAGCGTGCAGTCAAGGATTGGTGAGCCGCGACAGAACCTACCAGAACTAGATGTCACCGGCCGGCCTGATCCTCAACCTTGCAATCCGGTTCTTGTCGCGCTTCATGACGACGAAGCGCTTCCCGTGAAAGGTGAACGCCTGCTTCTCGTCCGGGATCAATTGCGTCTCGTGGATGACGAGACCGGCAATGGTGGTGGCTTCTTCGTCCGGCAGGTCCCAGGCGAGCGCCCGGTTCAGGTCTCGGATCGACACAGTGCCGTCGACGACGACGGAGCCGTCGGCTTCCTGCTTGACGCCCTGCACGTCGATGTCGTGCTCGTCGGCGATCTCGCCGACGATTTCCTCGATGATGTCCTCCAGCGTCACCAGCCCCTCGACCTCGCCATACTCGTCGACGACGACTGCGAAATGCGCCTTGCGACGCAGAAAGGCGTTGAGCTGTTCCTGCAGTGTCGTGGTATCGGGCACGAACCACGGTTTTGAAGCGATCTTCATCACGTCGATCTTGGAAAAGTCGTTGCCGACATCGTTCAGCGCGCGCAGCAGGTCCTTGGCATGCAGCACGCCGACGATGTTGTCGAGCGAGCCCTTCCACAAGGGCATGCGGGTATGCGGGCTCTGCAGGATCTCGCGCACCACCGCTTCCGGCGGATTGTCGGCATTGACCGAGCGCATGTTGGTGCGGTGGACCATGACATCGGACACTTCGAGCTCGTCGAGATCGGACAGGCGGCCGATGCGGGGGCGATCCACGCGCACCACCTGGCCGTCGCGCCGAAAATCGTCGACGGCGCCTCGCGCTTCATCATGGTTCGAATGCTGCGGCTCGATGCGCTGCAGTTCATAGCCGAAGGCAGCGAGCAGGCGCGCGCGAAAGGCGAAAGCGAGCAGGCCGAGCCCGGCCAAGACACCAGCGGCAATCCAGCCGGCCTCGTTCATCCCGGGCGGCTCTTCTGCTGACCCGGGCTGCCTTTCGGCTGACCCGGGCGGTTCTCCCTCAGAAACGACAGCACTTCTGACGCCGGCACATCCTTGGCGATGAAGGCCTGGCCGATGCCGCGCGTCAGGATGAAGGTCAGCGCGCCGCGCGAAACCTTCTTGTCCTGGGTGATGAAGGCAAGCAGCGCTTCGGCATCAGGCAATTCACCCGGAATATCGGCCATGCGCCAGGGCAGGCCAACAGCGCGAAGATGCGCCTCGACGCGCGCCGCGTCGTCGGGACTTGCCAGGTTGAGGCGTGACGAAAAGCGATAAGCCAGCGCCATGCCGATGGCGACTCCCTCGCCGTGGACGAGACGGGCGCTGTCATAGTGGGTGGCGGCCTCGAGCGCATGGCCGAACGTGTGGCCGAGATTGAGCAGCGCGCGGTCGCCGGTCTCGAACTCGTCGCGGGCGACGACATCGGCCTTGGCGCGGCAGGCTTCGGCGATGGCCTCGGCCCGCTCCGGGCCGCCGGCGAACACTTGGCCCCAGTTTTCCTCCAGCCAGGCGAAGAAGTCGGGGCGATCGATGAGCCCGTATTTGGCGAGTTCGGCGTAACCCGCCCGGAAATCCCGGATCGGCAGCGTATCGAGCACTTCGGTGTCGGCCAGCACCAGTTTCGGCTGATGGAAGACGCCGACGAGGTTCTTGCCGCGCGCACTGTTGATGCCGGTCTTGCCGCCGACGGAAGAGTCGACCTGCGCCAGCAGCGAAGTCGGGACCTGCACGAAATTCATGCCGCGGCGCACGATGCCGGCGGCAAATCCGGCCAGATCGCCGATGACACCGCCACCGAGCGCGATGACGACATCGCCGCGTTCCAGTCTTGCGGCGAGCACGCCGTCCACCACCTCTTCGAGATGCGCGAAACTCTTGGTCTTTTCCCCAGCCGGCAACGTGATCACGGCGGGCTGGATGCCGCCCTTTTCAAGGCCGGCCTTCAACGTCTCGAGGTGTGCTGCGGCGACATTGACGTCGGCGACCACCGCGGCGCGCGTACCGGGCAGGCGGCGCGAAATCTCGCTGCCGGCGCGCAAAAGCAGGCCGGAGCCGATCAATATGTCATAGGCACGATCGCCGAGCCCGACTTCGACGGTGACTGTCGTATTGGTGCTCACGACCGCACCTCGCCTGTCACGGCCGCAACGCCGAAATACCCGCAAAGCGCATTCACCACCTCGGCCGCGATGACCTCCTTGCGATCGTCGCGGGTCGGCACGGTGACATCGGCGGCTGCGTAGACCGGATAGCGCTCAGCCATCAACCGCTCGATCACGGCGCGGGGGTCGGCGCTTTTCAGGAGCGGCCGGTTCTGCTTCTTGGAAACGCGGTCCATCAAGAGGTCGATCTCGGCCTTCAGCCATACGGACACGCCATGGCCGGCAATGGCCTCCCGCGTCTGCGCACTCATGAAGGCGCCGCCGCCCGTCGACAGCACCTGCGGACCATGTTCCAGCACGCGCAGGATGACCCGCTGCTCCAGCGCCCGAAACTCGGTTTCGCCATAGCGTTCGAACAATTCAGGGACGCTCATGCGCGACACGCTTTCGATCTCCTGATCGCTGTCGATGAAAGGCAGTCCCAGGATGCCCGCCACCTTGCGGCCGATCGCCGTCTTGCCGGCGCCCATAAGGCCGACAAAGACGATGGAACGGCTGCCCAGCCGGCCGAGCAGCGCGGCATGGCTCTCATCGGGAGGATTTGCTGGTAGTGCGTTCATTACACCATGATGTTTCTAAGCAGGTTCCGCCAAGTGTCCTACGGTTTGGCGACAAGAACTGCGACAAGCCAAAGAATCTAAGCAGGCATTCCTGGGCCAGCCCACGAATGCCTGCTTAGGCCCTCTTTGCCGGCGTATCGACATCAAAAGCCTGATTGCGTCAAGCGTGGCGGTGCCGAGTGTCGTCCGAGCTTCGCCCTTGAATTGGCCGGATTGGCGTCTCATAAGGGCACCGGGTTTGGAAACGCAGAACAAGAAGACGGGCGAAAATTGATGCCGACACTGTTCCGCTTTGTCGTGACGCTCACGATTCTGGCCGGCATTGTCTATGGCACGATGTTCGCTCTGGCGATGTTCGTCGAGCCGAGAAAGACCGAAATGAGCGTACGCATTCCTCCCGAAAAGCTGAACCCCAAGAAAAACTGACCCAAAAGAGAAAAACTGACCCAAAAGAAATGAATAGCGCGGCCCGCATCGAAGCCTTTTTGGAAATGATGAGTGCCGAGCGCGGCGCTGCCGAAAACACGCTTTCCAGCTATCGCCGCGACCTCGAAGACGCTTCGGCCGAGATCGACGGCGGGCTCGCGGGTGCCGCCGCCGCCGATATCCGCGGCTATCTCGACGAGATCGCGGCGCGCGGTTTTGCTGCCACCTCGCAGGCACGCAAACTGTCGGCGATCCGCCAGTTCTTCAAGTTCCTCTATGCAGAAGGCCTGCGCGGCGACGACCCGACCGGAACCTTGGACAGTCCGAAGAAGGGCCGGCCGCTGCCGAAGACGATGAGCGAGGCCGACACCGGCCGGCTGATCGACCGTGCAGCGCAGGAGGCCGCTGACGCCTCGCTGAACGATGGCGACAACCTGGCGGCGCTGCGCCTGCATGCCCTGGTCGAGGTGCTCTACGCCACCGGCCTGCGCGTTTCTGAACTGGTCGGCCTGCCGGTCACGGTGGCGCTGCGCGACGATCGTTTCTTCATGGTGCGCGGCAAGGGTGACAAGGAACGCATGGTGCCGCTGTCGGCAAAGGCGCGCATGGCAATGCGGGCCTGGCTCGCTGCCCGGGCAACGGTGCCGGCTTTCGCAGATAGCCCGTTCCTTTTTCCAGCAGCAAGCGACAGCGGCTATCTCTCCAGGCAGGTTTTCGCCCGCGACCTGAAGGGCCTTGCCGCGCGCGCCGGCATCGCCTCGGCGAAAATATCGCCGCATGTGCTGCGCCATGCTTTCGCCAGCCATCTCCTGCAGAACGGCGCCGATCTCAGGGCCGTGCAGCAGTTGCTTGGCCATGCCGATATTTCAACGACGCAGATTTACACGCATGTGCTGGAGGAGCGGCTGGTGCGGCTGGTCAACGATCATCATCCGCTTGCCGACTAGACGTCATATCGCTATGTGAGGACGACGTTCCACCGCCCGGTGCCTCTATTTCCCAGGTTCCGTCAGTCATTGCCTCCCGGCTTATCGGTCCGCTCAAGAATGTACAATTACCTCGATTTCGAAAAGCCGGTTGCCGATCTCGAAGGCAAGATTGTCGAGCTGAAGAAGCTCGCCGAGAATGGCGAGGCAGTCGATGTCGGCGATGAGATCAGCCGTCTCGAGAAACGCGTGCGTGACGCATTGCGCGACACTTATAGGGCGCTGACCCCATGGCAGAAGGTGCAGGTGGCGCGCCATCCGGACAGACCGCATTGCGTCGACTACATAAAGGGCCTGTTCAACGATTTCACGCCGCTTGCCGGCGACCGCAATTTCGGCGAGGACCAGGCGATCGTCGGCGGCTTCGCCCGCTTCCGCGGCGAGCCGGTGGCGATCATCGGCCAGGAAAAGGGTTCCGACACGGCCAGCCGGCTGAGGCATAATTTCGGCTCGGTACGGCCGGAGGGCTATCGCAAGGCGGTGCGGCTGATGGAACTCGCCGATCGCTTCAATATCCCGTTGTTGACGCTGGTCGACACGGCCGGCGCCTATCCCGGCGTCAATGCCGAGGAGCGCGGCCAGGCCGAAGCCATCGCCCGCTCGACCTCGGCCTGTCTCGGCCTGAAGGTGCCGTCGATCTCGGTGGTCATCGGCGAAGGCGGCTCGGGCGGTGCCATCGCGATCGCCACCGCCAACCGCGTCTACATGCTCGAGCATGCCATCTATTCGGTGATCTCGCCGGAGGGCGCCGCCTCGATCCTGTGGCGCGACACCACCCGCTCGAAGGATGCGGCGACCAATATGAAGATCACCGCCCAGGATCTGCTGGAGCTGAAGATCATCGACGCCATCATTCCCGAACCGCTCGGCGGCGCCCATCGTGGCCCGGAGACGGTGATTGCCGCCACCGGCGATCTCATCGCCAAAACGATGAAGGAATTCTCCGGCGCCAACACCGATTTTCGTGAGCAGCGCCGCGAGAAATACCTGGCTATGGGGCGAAACCTCTAGACCATGATCCCAAACCGAAGGTCAGCGTAGCAAAAAGTGGGTACCGGTTTTCGGAAAAGATCATGGTCAAACAAGAAGATTCGGGCCGTTCGATTTCAATCGGACGGACCGCCGGACGGTTTCGGCGCTGCAATGTGGCGAGATTGAGCACCTTCGCCACAAAAATGCCGCTGCACTCGTTTCAATCGGATTGCCGCAATGGCCCGGCGCTTGCGGTAAGGAATTTTCAAGGTTAACGGACTTAGGGTTGGGTCTGTCGGCGTTGATGCCTGCGGTCCGAAAGAAAAGACATAGCCATGTTTGCCAAGCTTGCCCGCACCGGACTTCTGATTGCCGCGATAGGCGTCGCCGGCTGCACCGATTCTTCGATGAAGGATTTTGCCCCCCACGCCAACAAGCCGCTGCCCGACAAGATCCTGGCCAGCATGAAGGCCAAGGGCATGACCCGCACCTCGCCGGTGATGGCCCGCATCTTCAAGGAAGAGGGCAAGCTCGAAATCTGGAAGGCCAAGACTAACGGCCGCTACGACTTGGTCGCCAGCTACGACATCTGCAAATGGTCGGGCAAGCTGGGTCCCAAATACACCGAAGGCGACCGCCAGGCACCGGAAGGCTTCTATACGGTCCGTCCGGCGCAGATGAATCCGCGGTCGAGCTACCACCTTGCCTTCAACATCGGCTATCCCAACGCCTACGACCGAGCCAATGGCCGCACCGGTTCCCATCTGATGGTTCATGGCGCCTGCTCGTCGTCGGGCTGCTATTCGATGACCGACGCGCAGATCGAGCAGATCTACGCCTTCGGCCGCGACGCTTTCCAGGGCGGCCAGACCGAGTTCCAGATCCAGGCCTTTCCGTTCCGCATGACCGCCACCAACATGGCGCGCTATCGCAAAGATCCGAACTACGAATTCTGGAAGATGCTGAAGGTCGGCTACGACAATTTCGAGATCACCAAAGTGCCGCCGAAGGTCGATGTCTGCGAGAAGCGCTATGTCTTCAACCAGGTCGCGGCTGACGGCGCGACCTTCGATCCGGCCGGCGCCTGCCCCGCGACCACGCAGCCGGATTCGCTGAAGAGCGCCTTCAATGCCTATCAGAGCACCTACGAAGCGGCTTTTAACGGCGCGGTCAAGGCTAGCGTGCCGGCGCCCAAGCCGACCATCGCCGGGATCAAGGAAGCCAGCATCGTCTCCGAGTGGTCGAAGAAGCGCGCCCGTGGCGAACGCGTGCCGATCGAGCCGCCCTCGCTTAACGCCGACGGCTCGTTGACGGCGACGGCGCGCATGGGCCGCATCGATTCGCCGGCGGGCCGCAAGATGGCCGCGCTCGACGCGGAGAAGGCCGCCAAGCAGAAGGCCGAGGAGCAAAGGCTTGCCGCGATAGAAGCAGCCAAGGCCGAGAAAGAGGCAGCTAAGGCTCAGGCTCTGGCTGAAGAGGAAGCCGTCCGGGCCGCAGCCGAAGCGCCTGTCGCCACTGCAACCGTCGTGCCCTCCGAGGCCGCCGCGGCAATCGAAACGCACGCGGCGAGTGCCGACGAAAGCACGACGACAAGGCTGAAGAAGAAGCTGCTCGGCATGTTCGGCGGCTGAGGTTCATGCTTGAACAAGAAGATGGGGGCCAAGAAGACAGGCCCTCAACCAGCCCCGCCGCCGTCTACGATCTCAAAGGCCTGAACTGCCCGTTGCCCGTGCTCAAGGCAAAAAAGCGGTTGGCAACAATGCAGCCGGGCAGCCGCCTGTGGCTTGAAACCACTGATCCCCTCGCCGTCATCGACATTCCCGCCTTTTGCACCGAGAGCGGCCATCGATTGATCGAAACGGCAGCGATATCAGGCGGCCATCGCTTCCTCGTCGAGCGCGGCGGTGGCTGAGTCTCAACTTAGCTCGTTCTGGCGAAAGCGGCTGAGCGGACAATCTCCCTTGAGGGGGAGATGCCAAGTTTTGGCAAAGAGGGCAGGCCAGAGAGGTTGCCGCGCGTGAAGCGCCAACCTTTTTTTCGTCCTGCGGGGCGTCGCACCAGCCGAGGCGACCCCCTCTGTCGCCTTCGGCGACATCTCCCCCTCAAGGAGGGAGATTGGCAGCTTGAAGCTACCGCCCGGCGATGGCCAGCGGGTTGTTTTCCAGCGCTGCGCGGTCCGGTGTGTCGATCGACGGCCGGTTGGTGAAGGCGGCAAACAGCCGGCGGACGTAGTCTTCCGGCATGTCGAGCGTGATCAGCACCAGCCTTGTGCCGCGTTGACCGTCCGGCCAGGACGGCAGCCGCGCCGGCGGATGAAGGATCTTCTGTACGCCGTGGACGACCAGCGGCCGCGACGGGTCTTCCAGCAATTCGATGACGCCCTTCATGCGCAACAGGCGCTCGCCATGCGCCGATCGCAACAGGTCAAAGAACATCTCGATCGCCGAAAACGGCACCGGCCCTTCATGAACCAACGAGTAGGAGCGCACGCGGGAATCGTGCCGATGGTCGTGATCATGGTCGCCGTGGTCATGATCGCCATGGTGATCATGGGCGGCTTCCTCGCCCAGCCAGCGCCGCACGTCGGCGGACTTGGTGGCCGGGTTGTAGAGGCCGCAATCGAACAGCGCCGCTACATCGGTCCTTCTGTCACCCGCATCGAGCAGCTCGGCACCCAGATTGATCTGCCGCAGCCGGGCCCGCAAGGCCTCGACGTCGCGCGGATCGGTGGCCAGATCGGCTTTCGTCAGCACGATGCGGTCGGCGACGGCCACCTGCTTCACCGCCTCGACATGGGCGTCGAGCGTCGCATTGCCGTTGACCGCGTCGACCAGCGTGATGACGCCGTCGAGCCGGAAGGCGTGGACCAGCGCCGGATGCGCCATGATCGACTGCAGCACCGGCGCCGGATCGGCGAGGCCGGTGGTTTCGATGACGACACGGGCAAGCCGGGCGATGCGGCCGGTCTGCAGCCGGTCGATGAGATCGGCCAGCGTGTCGACCAGTTCCCCGCGTACCGTGCAGCATAGACAGCCGTCGGAAAGCTGGATGATGCCGTCGGAGGCCTGTTCGACCAGGAGATGGTCGATCGCCACCTCGCCGAACTCGTTGATGATGACCGCGGTGTCGGCGAGCGCGGGATCTCTGAGCAGCCGGTTGAGCAGCGTCGTCTTGCCGGCGCCGAGAAAGCCGGTCAGCACCGAGACGGCGATGGGAAAGCCGCTGCTCATCAGGCTAGTTCAAGGCCTTGGCGGGCTGGTCGTCCTGGGCCGCGGTGGCGGAACCGATCACTGCCGGCTCGGCGCCGGGCGGCGGCGGCAGGTCGGGCCGCCAGTTCGGCAGCGGCACGTCTGCATATTCCCGGCCCGATGCATCGAGCATCGCCTTCGGCTTCGGCCCGGTGGCGCCGCCAAGGCCGACCGCGACCAATGTCGGCACATGGTCGAGCTTTTCCCGATAGGGAGATTTTGGCGCATTCTTATCGCCGACGGGGACGGCTTCCGACTGCTCCTTAGCCGGTTTCTTCCTGCAAATCTCGTCATTCAGGTCGTTGACCGATGTGGTGTCGCCATAGGAAGGCAGCGCCGCCACCGTCAACCAGCCCGGTGTCGGCGTCGCAAAGCCGTGGTCGAGCAGCCTGGCGACGGTCTCGGCGCGGGTGACGGCCGACTTCTCGCCAAGCACCACCGCCACCAGCGTGCGCCCGTCGCGTGTTGCCGAACCAATCATGTTGAAGCCCGAGGGGCAGACGAAACCGGTCTTCATGCCGTCGGCGCCGGGATAGCGGCCGATCAGAAGATTGTAGTTCGGGATCTGCTTCTTGCCGACGGCCAGGCCCTCGATCGAGAACCATGGGGCATATTGCGGAAATTCGATGCGGATCGCCATCACCAGCAAGCCGAGGTCGCGCGCCGTCGTATACTGGTCCGGCGAAAACAGCCCGTTCGGGTTGACGAAATGCGTTCCGGTCATGCCGAGCCGGCGTGCCTCGGTGTTCATGCGTTCGGCGAAAGCGGCCTGCGAACCGCCGATGTTCTCGCCGACAGCCATGGCGACGTCGTTGGCCGATTTGACCAGCATCATCTTCAGCGCGTTGTCGAGCCGCATGACCGAACCCGGCTTGAAGCCCATTTTGCTCGGCGGCTCGCCGGCGGAACGTTTCGTGACCTTGATCGGCGAATCGAGCTGGACCTCGCCCGCGGCAATCGCACGAAATGCCACATAGGCGGTCATCAGCTTGGTCAGCGAGGCAGGATACCAGCGCTTGAAAGCCTCCTGGTGCTGGAGGATCTTGCCATTCCCCAGATCGAACACGATCGTCGGATTGGCGAGAGCCGGTCCGGCCAACACCGGAAGCGCCACGGCGCCCGCCAGCAATAGTTTGAGGAAATGCCTGTACCGCATGGTGGAATCCGAAATCGCCTCTTGCCGCAGTCGCCTCTGGCTCCGTAAGATTTGTTACGCGATCGCCAGCATGGTGATCCGGCCCCTATCCGGATCGCAATCTTGCGGTGCTATTTAGCCTATGTGACGTCAAGATGGCAAAGTGCCGGAATGACAATTGTAAAACAGCAGGCACAATTTGCAAAGCAGCAGGCAGAGCCCGTCTGCTCCAACAGCGAGATGGAACCATCATGCCGATCCTGAACCGCGCCGCCGAAATGCAAGACGAGGTCGCCGGCTGGCGCCGCCATCTGCACCAGACGCCGGAGCTGAATTTCGACGTCTTCAAGACCGCCGCCTTCGTCACCGAGAAGCTGAAGGCCTTCGGTTGCGACGACGTGGTGACCGGGCTCGGCAAGACCGGCGTCGTCGGCATCATCCGCGGCCGCCTGGGCGAAGGCACGACCATCGGCCTGCGCGCCGACATGGACGCGCTGCCGCTCAACGAGATCTCCGGAAAATCCTACGCCTCGACCATTCCGGGCAAGATGCACGCCTGCGGCCACGACGGCCACACCGCAATGCTGCTCGGTGCTGCCAAATATCTTGCCGAGACGCGCAATTTCGCCGGCTCCCTCGCGGTGATCTTCCAGCCGGCCGAAGAAGGCGGCGGCGGCGGCAACGAGATGGTCAAGGAGGGCATGATGGAGCGCTTCGGCATCTCCAAGGTGTTCGGCATGCACAACATGCCGGGCCTGCCGGTCGGCCAGTTCGCCATCAAGCCGGGCCCGATCATGGCGGCGACCGCCGAATTCACCATTACCGTCAAGGGCCGAGGCGGGCATGCGGCGATGCCGCACGGCACGATCGACCCGATCGTCATCACCAGCCAGCTCGTCGGCGCTCTGCAGACGATCGCCTCGCGCAGCATCGATCCGGTAGAGGCTGTCGTGGTGTCGGTGACGAAATTCCACGCCGGCGACGCCTACAACGTCATTCCCGAGAGCGCCGAGATCGCCGGCACCGTGCGCACGCTGAAGAAGGAGGTCGCCAGGAAGGCTGAGGAGCGCGTGCGCGCCCTCTGCGAGGGCGTGGGCGCGGCCTTCGGCGCAACGATCGAGGTGGATTACAATGCCAATTATCCCGTCACCTTCAACCATCCGGAAGAGACGGCCTTTGCCAGCGACGTCGCCGCTGATGTCGCCGGCGAGGCGCATGTGCATCGCGCCATCCAGCCGGTGATGGGCGGCGAGGATTTCTCCTACATGCTGGAAGCGCGGCCGGGCGCCTTCATCTTCATCGGCAATGGCGACACGGCCGGTCTCCACAATCCTGCCTACGACTTCAACGACGAAGTCATCCCGCATGGCATGAGCTATTGGGTGAAGCTCGCGGAGACGGCGCTGGCCGCCTAATGCATCGCCCCCAAAGCCTACCCTCGGGCTTGCCCCCAAGGGTAGGCAGCCAACGCGACGCCGATACCCACGCATCTATCATGAGCGGTCATGTAGGGTGGAGGGGCAACCGCTGGGACTCTTTTCGAAATCAGTGGATGGCGCCTGGACCGCTATGGTCCGCTCTTCGGGTCCTCGACCTCCAGCGCCTCCATGACGGGCGCCAGATTACTCTCTTCGACCGGATCGGCCTGCTGCTGTTCGCCGGTCCGGGCCTTGTCCAAAGCTTTCTCAATCGCCTCTTCAATGTCGCCGATCTCGTCTTCGCGCACCTCGTGACCGTAGCCGGCGGCGTCGGCATCTTGTTCGAACTGCTGAGCCAGGACCGCCACGCTCACCTCGCTTTCAGCGGGCAGGTTACCGACGTTCTCCTGGAGCCAGGTTTCAAAGAACTCTTTCGTAGCACTCATGCGGCATCTCCTTCGGCACACTAAAGCGCGGCGGTGGTCCGAAGTTCCGCTATCCCCAACTCATCTTTGCGATCCACCTCGCAACCGGCCGATTGCATCGAGCCAGCCTCTTGGCGAAACGGTCCGAAGCGGTTATGTGTCGGGCCGCGTGGTCCCGTAGCTCAGTAGGATAGAGCGGCAGATTCCTAATCTGTAGGTCACAGGTTCGATTCCTGTCGGGATCACCAACAAAATCAAAAGCTTGGTGATCATTTGGGCGGCGGCCATGTCGCGCCATGTTGCAATTGGCTACCGTTGATTTCCAAAGGTTTCCTGCGACTATCGGCGGATCCACGCGACATGGACGCGACATGGGGGAGGCTATGGGACTGGTTTGGGGCAGCGGGACGTTACAGCTGACGTCGGCGAGGCATCAGCGGGCCGGTTGACCTCCACCTATCGCGCCTTGCCCGGATGACGTCGAGCAAGGCGCTGGCGCGGTCCTGGTGCCATGACGCAAGGCTGAGGTGAAGGTGGCAGCGGAGGCCGGCGATAAGCCTCATGACGCTACGCCCTCGATCAGTGCCTTGATGACGCGCTTAGTCAGGTCCTCGCATCCGTTAAACTGGCAGCAATGTCGATCGAAGAGGGGGATCTCCGTCGAAGTTTCTGCTCGTCCTCAGTTGTAGGACGTGCTGCACAGAGCGCGACCAAGGCATCATCCATAAGACCGAGCGCCTAGCCAAGATTAGAATGCAATCCTCCGCCGGTATAGCATCAATCATGATGATGTCGACTACGATCGGTACCGGATTGTACATTTTGACGATTTCCCGACAGCAACGAAAAACAGCGGGCAGCCGCTGAACGCCACGTGAACAAGATGAACAGTCTGACGAGTGTTATGCCTGTGGGGGTGATAGTTGCTACAGTGGCCAGAGCACTTGCCGCATCCCTTTCCAGTCCAGAATTTCTAAATTGGGTGAAGGGGATCGTCGCAGCTTTGCGTCACTAACTTAGAGGTATACCCAACCTTCGGAAATACCGTTGCACGTCCGGATGTTCGCGGTCGTCCTGCCTAGGCAGTTCAGCGCACAACGATCACCTCAAGCGCCATGGCTAGTCCTGGAGCGCTGATGCGAAGCGGTGCGCCGTCTGATTGGCGAAGTGGAATTGAATTTCTTCACCAAGCGTCGCAACGTGTCCTCTGACAATCGATAGTCTTTGAACACCTCCAGCGCCTGCTCGACCGTAAGGGCCTCGGTGCCGGGTATATGGAGCGGTCGAAGACGCTCGCCTGTGTTTGGCGCTGTTTTGGCAGGAAGACGAACAACATTCGCTCTCATTCCTCGCGACCTCCTGACCAGCAACGAAACGCGCTGTTAACGCCGTTCGCGGGTGACAGGATGTAGGCCGCAGTTCGAAAGTGTAGTCTGCATTTAGCTGTCAGCCGCGGAGGCGGAAATGAAGTTGCTTAGGATTGCGCTCCTGTGCACGGCCATGATCGGCCTTGGAATGCCGCCCGTTCGAGCTGAGGATCAGCCGGCTCCGCCGAACAGCGAAGCAGCAACAGAGCAGCCGCCAGTTCATTGCGAGGGGCAAAACTGTCTCCCGCCGGCGGATAACCCTGTGCAGGAATGCACCGGACAAGATTGCATGCCAGCTCCGCCGACTGAACCGGGTCCGGAGATTGAGCAGGTCGAGTGAGCAGCAGCAGCGGACGATCTCTCTGTTGGCAGGGATACGGCTCATTGTTTCCCGCACTTCCGGCCAGCAGCGCCACCGCTGGCGTTCCAGACTGTGCCAACCAAATCGACGCCTAGGCTGCGCGTTCGCGAACAGCCGGAACCAACGGCGACGACAAATGGTTTAGCAATCGAAGGGACTGCAATGGATGCAGGATAATGGAATTTCTGGGTTTGGAATTGGCGAGAGCCCGACAGCGGCTCAGCCGAGCGGAGCTTTCCCTTAGGCGTGCGAATGAAATGCTGGATGAAGACTGCGGTGTCGGCGTCAATATTGCGTTGTGCAGCAGGATACGGGCTGGGCAACGTCGCGTGGCCGAGGCCAGATCCCGGTTGATGAAGATCGATCCAACCAGCGCTGACGGTTTCGCGCGGGTTGAACCATCCCGCCCGTCGACGCCACGATAGATCGGGGTCATGCGGCATTACCTCCTGGCCGCTGCCCGTGCCCACTTCGCAAGCAAAGCTCGCGCTGAACAGCGTCATGACGCGCTCGCGGTTCGCGGTTGATGGTATCCCGATTGAACCCGGCACGTTGCGTCTGTCCGCCCAAAGTCGCAACCACCTGCTTTCAGTAGTTCGTCGCAGCGGCGCCGCGCTTGACCGAAAGCACCTCGGCAACACGGACTTTGCCGACGCGCTTCGCCATCGGGAAGGCGATCACCAGACAGGGCGGGTTCCAATCCAGAAGTTCGAGCTGCTTCATGCAACCCTCCGCTTGGCTCGCGCGTAAGCGCCTAGTTCTTCACCTTCATCGCCTGCCCCCCGCAAGGGTAGTCGAGCATGAGGGCGGTGACCTCCTCAGGCTTCTCCTGCTGGGACCAGTGTCCGCAACCAGCGATCACATGTTTCTTGCTGGCGAATGGGTTGGTTCGCTGACGCTGATTACCCGGGCGCCTGCGCCACTCACACACGCCGGCCGGTTTTCGCGTCGAACAGGTGGGCGCATGCGCGATCGACTTCGATCCGCACCTGCGCGCCTTGCTTGAGCGGCAGCCGCTCGCGGAACAGGCAGGAAATTTCCTCGCCGGCGCAGTCGACCTTGGTGAAGATTTCCGAACCCGTGGCTTCCAGGAGCGTCACCGTTCCTGGCATGCCCTGGGCGGTTGCGCGGATATGTTCGGGGCGGATGCCGTAGACAAGCTCGCGTCCTGCAGCGTCAGCCGGGCGGGCGCCTTCCGGCAGCGGCAGGATCAGCCCACCGGCGCTGCGGAACACGCCTTCCTCGATGCGGCCGGCAATGAAGTTCATGGCGGGCGAGCCGATAAAGCCGGCAACGAAGAGATTGGCCGGCTGATCGTAGAGGTCGAGTGGCGCGCCGATCTGCTCGACCAGGCCGTCATGCAGCACGACGATCTTGTCGGCCATGGTCATCGCCTCGATCTGGTCATGCGTGACATAGATGGTGGTGGTGCCCAGCCGCTGGTGCAGCGCCTTGATCTCACCGCGCATTTGGACGCGCAGCTTGGCATCGAGATTGGAAAGCGGCTCGTCGAACAGGAAGACCTGCGGGTCGCGCACGATGGCACGGCCCATGGCGACGCGCTGGCGCTGGCCGCCGGAGAGCTGACGCGGGTAGCGCTCAAGCAGCTTTTCCAGGCCAAGGATGCTGGCCGCATTCCTGACGCGGCCGGCGGTATCGGCTGGATCGGCTTTTTTGATCTTGAGGGCAAAGCCCATATTGTCGGCCACCGTCATATGCGGATAGAGCGCATAGTTCTGGAACACCATGGCGATGTTCCGGTCCCGCGCCCGCAGATTGTTGACCATGCGCTCCCCAATGGCGATCTTCCCGCCGGAGATCGTTTCAAGTCCGGCGATCATGCGCAGGAGCGTCGACTTTCCGCATCCCGACGGGCCGACCAGGATGACGAACTCTCCGTCGGCGATATCGACGCTGACGTCGTGAATGATCTTGGTGGCTCCGAAAGCCTTCTGCACGTTGTTGATTGTTACCGATGCCATTGGATTTCTCCGGGAAAAGAGTGATGTCCAGCTACTGCGGCTTCAGCCGCCCTTGACCGCGCCGGCGGTCAGCCCCGCGACGATCTGCTTTTGCGCGAACATGGTCAGAACCAGCACCGGCAGCGTCACCACCAGCGCCGCGGCGGCGAGCGGCCCCCAGCTCACCTGCTCATAGGAGAGCATGTTGTAGACGGCGACCGGCAGCGTGCGCGTCTCGCGGCTGGCGAGCACCACGCCGAAGACGAAATTGTTCCACGAAAAGATGACGGACAGGATGAAGGCGACAACGATGCCCGGCTTGGCGATGGGCAGGGCGACCAGCCGGAAAACCTGCCAGGAGCTGGCGCCGTCGATGTTGGCCGCCTCTTCCAGCTCCATCGGCGTGGTCTCGAAATAGCCGATCATCACCCAGACGACGATCGGCACCGTCACCACCAGGTGGATGATGATCTGCGGCCAGAGCGTGCCGAGGATCCCGATCCATTGGAACAGCAAAAACAGCGGGATGAGATAGGACAGCCCCGGCGTCATGCGGGCGATCATGATGACGACCGCCGATCTTTCAGCCTTGAGCCGCGCTATGCCATAGCCTGCCGGCACGCCGATCAGCAGCGCCAGCAATGTCGCCGTGCCGGTCACCAGAACCGAATTCCAGAGATAGAGCAGGAAATTGTTCTCCTCGAACACCTTTACATAGTTCGACCAGGCGAAACGTTCGGGGATCAGGATCGGCGGATAAGCGCCGTTATCGATTTCGAATTTCAGCGAAAGCGAGATCATCCAGAGGAAGAACAGGATCGCCGGCGAAACGATGACCAGAGCCGCGAAAAACAGGCCGATCTGGTTGACCAGACGTGAGCTCATCTATTTGCCCTCCGTATCGTTCCACTGCGAGCGTTGGCGCAGCATCAGGAGGATGAAGGACAGCGCCACGAT
This sequence comes from Mesorhizobium sp. BHbdii, assembly GCF_053848045.1. Classification (NCBI taxonomy): domain Bacteria; kingdom Pseudomonadati; phylum Pseudomonadota; class Alphaproteobacteria; order Hyphomicrobiales; family Phyllobacteriaceae; genus Mesorhizobium; species Mesorhizobium sp. BHbdii. The sequence continues at coordinate 120,048 of NZ_JBSPKX010000005.1, forward strand.
GACGATGAAGAACACCACGGCCATGGCCGAGCCATAGCCGATGTCGTAGTAGGAGAAGGCGGTGTTGTAGAGATAGATGTTGATGGTTTCCGACGCCGTGCCCGGCCCGCCCTGGGTCATCGCATAGATGATGTCGAAGCTCTTCAGCGCATCGATGGTGCGGATGATCAACGCAATCATCAGGAACGGCGCGATCATCGGCAGAGTGAGGTAGCGGAATTGCTGCCAGGCATTGGCACCGTCGATCTCGGCGCTCTCGAACGGCTCGCGCGGTACCGAGGCCAGCCCGCCCAGCACGATCAGCATCACCAGCGGCGTCCACTGCCAGGTCTCGACCGCGACCAGCGAAGGGATGACCGTTTTGGCGTTGAATATCCATTCCTGCGCTGGGATGCCGACCAGCGATAGAAGGTAATTGAGCACCCCGAGTTGGGGATGGAACATCATCGTCCAGACCAGCGCCACGGCAACTGGCGTTGCCATCATCGGCATGACGAAGACGCCGCGCAGCAGGCCGCGCAGCGGAAACCTGGCGTCGAAGATCAGGGCGGCGACAGTGCCCAGGAGCATCGGCGCTGCCACCGACAGGGAGGTGTAGGTCAACGTATGAACAAGGGATTCCCAGAATCGCGGGTCGCTGGCCAGACGGAGATAGTTTTCCATCCCGGCAAAGCTTCGCGATTGGCCGAGCGTCCAGCGGTTGACGCTCATCCAGAGCGTGAAAGCCCAGGGAAAGACGATCACGGCGCCAACGACGACGAGCGCCGGGACGACGAAGGGCCAGTAGTTGGGAGCCAGTCGGACCGACTGGTTCTCCTCGATGGCTTGCGTCGTCGCGCCGCTGCGTTTCGTCGTCACCTCGGTGCGATCCGTCGTCACCTCGGTGCGATCCGTCGTCACCTCGGTGCGATCCGTCGTCACCTCGGTGCGATCCGTCGTCACCCCGGTGCGTTCAGGGGCGATGGTCGACATCAGCCCTGCTCGCTCCTGTCGAGAACCGGCTGGAACTGTGCGGTGGCCTTCTTCAGCTCTTCGGCAGGATCGGCCCCGGCAATCATGTTGGTCAACGCCACGCCGTAGATGTCGCGGAACTCAGTGACCGGGATGATCACCGGCAGCGCCAGCCTGCTGATATTGCCGGACTGAACCACGGCATCGAGCCAGCTTGCCGGCATGGTGACGCCTTCGCGCACCTTGGGATCTTCCAGTACCGACTTGCGGAAGGGCACGCCGGCGCCGGCCTGGAGCAGGCGCGCGCCCATGGCCGGGGAAACCGCCCACTGACAGAAGAGATAGGCAGCTTCCTTCTTTTCGCTGGAGGCGGTCACGCCGAGGCCGTCGCCAAACGTCCCGGAGGCATGCGCCTTGGGCCCCTTGGGCATGACCCCATAGCCGACCTTGCCGACCACGCGCGACTTTTCGGGATTTTCCATCGGCGGGGCAAAACCCACGCCATCGAACCACATGCCGATCTTGCCTTGCAGGAAGGCGGACTGCGCTTCAGCCCAATTGAATCCGGTGACGCCCGGAGGGGCGGACTTGGTCATCAGCCTCTGGTAGAGGGCAGCGGCCTCGATCGCCTCGGGCGTTTCGGTGCGCAGCTTGCCCTTGTCGTCGAGCGGCGTCATGTCGTAGCCGAGCATCAGCGACGTCCACACCGGCGTGTTGGCATTCTTGAGGCCGCGGGCGACGAAACCGAAAGTGTTGGTCGACGGATCGGTCAGCGCTTCGGCGGCGGCCACCAGCTGGTCGAACGTTTCAGGGTATTTGAGGCCCTTGGCCTCGAACAGCTCCTTGTTCCAGTAGACGATCCAGTAGTCCACCGAGAAGGGCAGCGACCGCAGCACGCCCTGGCTGTCCTTGGCGAAAAGCATGCCGGCCTCGGCGAAATCGCTTTCGACCAGCCCAGGATCGGTCAGGGCCGGATCGGCCAGATAGCCTGATATGTCGGCCAGCCAGCCACCCTTTTCGAACTGGCGCTTCTGCACGTGATAGCTCAGATGCACGACATCGAAGCTCGGCTTGCCGGAGCTCAGTTCGATCACCGTCTTCTGCCGCTGCTGTTGTTCTGGCGTCGCCTCGGCATTGACCTTGATGCCGGTCAGCTCCTCGAATTCGGCGATATATTTCAGGATGGTGTCGCTGCGCGGGCTTTTCACCAGATTGACGTCGAGCGTCGTGCCGGCAAAGCGCTTCCAGTCGACGCTGGCGGAAAAGCTCGGGCGAAGGCCGGCCAGGCCCGCGGCGGCGAGCGCCGTGGTTCCTGCAAGGACTTGCCTTCTTGTTGGCTTAAACGGATTGGACGACATTTCTTCCTCCCTGGGTTGCTGTCGTTGTGGGTAGTGTCGCGGCAGCCGCGAACCATACGTCCTCAGATCTGGAGCGCCAACCGGCGCGCGTTGTCGATATGCCGGCTGATCGCCTCGACCGCCTTTTGCGGGTCGCGGCTCTCGAGCGCTTCGATCACCGTCAGGTGCTCCTGCATCACCGGCACGACGCGCCCGTCGATACGGAAACGCTCCTGGTGGATTAGCCTGATCTTTACCGAATTGACCAGATACGCCTTGGCGATGATCTCGTTGCCCAGCGCATCGATGAAGGTGTCGTGCATGGCCCAATCGATGTTCTGGGCCCTGGCTTCCATTTCCGGCGTCGGCGCCTGCGACAGCGCTTGAGCCAGCATGTCCTCATGCTCGTGCCGCAGGCGGGCGAGCTCGGCGTCGGAGGCGTTGACGGTGAACAGCGCCACCGCTTCGCGCTCCATGAACAGGCGAAATTGGAAGGCCTCGCGGATCAGGTTGATGTCGATATGGGCGATCTGCATGCCGCGCTGCGGGATGGTCGTCAAAAGCCCCTCGGCTTCGAGACGCGGCACGATCTCGCGGATGGCGCCAAGCGGCAGCCCGGTAAAGGCAACCAGCTCACGCTGCGACACGAACTGTCCCGGCCGCAGATCGCGGGCCAGCAAATGCCGCGTGAAGCTGGCATAAGCTTTTTCCCTTAGGGTGGCCGGTTCGCTGCTGTCGTCCATTTCAGCGCTTCCCTTTGCCGATCAGGCCGGCTCTGTCGCAAACAGCCTGTCGTAGGCGGCAGCAAGCTGTTGCCGCCCTTGCGAAGCGATCGGCTCCAGCGGCGGACGGACCGCCAGCCAGCGCTCGTCGCCGGTTTTGCGCGCCACCATGACCTTCACCGCCGGGATGACCGGATATTTGAGCAGTTCGAGCACGAACCTCTCGACACGAGCATCGTCGCGCCCGTCCTCTGCCATGGCGCGGATTTCACTGGTGACGAAATTGGCCATGCCGGAGATGGCGCCCTGCCCGCCCTGGCGCACGCTTCTGGCCAGGTGCCGCTCGTCGCCGATCAGGATCACCAGGTCGCCATGGGCTCTTAGCAGCGCCTCGCTGTAGCTCCAGTCGCCACCCGAATCCTTGACACCGGCGACCACGGCGGGAAAGGCGGCACGCAGCCGACCGATTAGGCTGAGCGGGAGCGGCACCATGGTGACAGAGGGGATATTGTAAAGCAAGACCCCGCGAACCAGCGGGCCGAGCGCGGCGAAGACGGCCGAAAACCATCCGAACAACCCGTCCTCGCCGACATTCTTGAAGTAGCTCGGCGGAGCCAGCAGGATGTTGCGGACACCGCACTGCAAGGCATGTCGCGCCTGTTCGGCGGCGTCTTCGGCCGCATCGACCAGCACGCCGGCTACCAGTTGATGCGCCGGAATGCCGGCGGCCAGCATGGCCTCGGTGACAGTCCGCCGCTCCCCCGTGCCCACCGAGGCGCCTTCCCCGGTGGTGCCGAACAGCGTTGCGCTGCTGCAGCCGGCCCCAAGGCAAGCCCGGGCTTGCGCGACCATCGGAGAGATGGCGATTTGCCCGGATGCCTCGAAAGGCGTGGTGAGGGCAACCGAAAGACCAAAGCGCGAAGCCACTGCAATTCTCTCCAGATTTCGATGTTCAGGCAGTCTTAGCACGCTAACATGTTAGTTGTAAATTGCGGCGGCGCCTTTTTCGAAACGACATCGAATATCGGCGTGAAGGAAGCGAATTCGGGCGGGATGCCGACTTTCCGTCAGCGGATCCCTACTCCGGTCGCGTCCGCGTAGAGATCGAGGATTCGGGTGATGCTGCCGATCAGAAGCTCGTGCGCGAAGGGCTTGACCCGGCCTGCCGCAACCTCAGCGTCGAGCTGCCCCAGATATTGGCTGATCAGAGGCCGGGGAATATCCGTCTCGCCCAGCACGTCCAGCAGCGTCTGTGTCGCGCGCTGCGCCTCCGGCGTCGGCCAGTAATAGCGGATGCGGTCACTGAACGAGAAATGCCGCTGCACGCGCTGCTCTTCCGGCGTGCCCGGATAGTATTTCTGCCAATTGTCCGGCGACGCCAGCATGACGCGTTCCATCGCGGCAGGCAGGCTTTCGCGCGAAGCGTCCGGCGCGAGCACATCGGCGATGTGGCTGAGCCCATACAGCGCTTCGCGAAGCCCGAAGGTCAGCCAGGGGCCGACCTTGAGGATGGCGAAGCCGTCGCGAACGAGAGCGTTGAGCGCTTCGGCCGGCTGGTAGTCGGTCGAATGCGCTTCAAAAACAAATTGCGGCATGCGGTCGAGCACAGCTACCAGTTCGGTCGCCTTGGCCGGCGCATAGGGCACGATTTCGGTGTTGCCGAATTCGACGCCGGGCTGGACGACGACGCCGATCGCACGGGCAAAAGCGGCTTCGAGGCCGGCACGGGAAAACGCTCGCGCGTGGACCTCGACGGTGCCCAAGGCATCTCCGGGCGCCGTCACATTCAGGTGGTCGAGCGCCTCCAGTGCACCGCCCGGCACCGGCACTTCGGTGCCGATGACGTAGACGGGCTTCTCGCTGCCGGCGCGCTCGACCGCCGCCTCGGCGATTGCAGCAAGTTCGGCCGCGCGTGCGGCGATGATCTCATCGGCAAGCACGGCTGGATCATCGGCGCAGGCCATGCTCGTATCCAGATGCATCTTGGTGAAGCCGGCGCTCGCATAGGCATCGATCATCGCCCCCGCCTTCTTCATCGCGGCGGCCGCAGCCATGTGCTTCCACGGATTGGGTCCGAGATGATCGCCGCCGAGGATCAGGCGATCAATTGGGAAACCAGCCTTCTGCGCATGCGCCTCGACGAAGCTGCGGAAGTCGGGCGGCGTCATCCCGGTGTAGCCACCCTCGTGGTTGACCTGGTTGCAGGTGGCCTCGATCAGCACATCCGCATGCCGCGCCATGCCATGACGCAGAGCGGCCTCGATGACCAGCGGATGCGCCGAGCAGACCGAGGCGATGCCGCCTCTCTCGCCTGCGGCGCGCCTGGCCGCAATGTAGGCAAACCTTCGCGTCGCAGCACTCATGGCGCGCTCATCCCTGTGGCGATGAAGGCCTCGACCGCTTCAAGCGGGAAAATGCCCTCCATCGGCCCCTTGCGGGTAACGGCGAGCGCACCGCAGGCATTGGCGATTCGCAGAGCCTCTGCGGGAGCCGCCCCGCGCAGCCAGAACGAGACGAAAGCAGCACCGAAACAATCACCCGCGCCGGTCGGATCGACCTCGTCGACGGCAAAGCCTGACGAGGCGATCACACCATGGCGATCATGATAGGCGGCGCCTGCGGCGCCTTTCTTCAGGACGATGCAGGACAGGCCACGGGCCAGCAGTTCCTCGACCGCGCCCCTTTCGTCCTTCGCCGATGAAAACAGGAAGAGCTCCTCACCGCTCGGCAAGAAAATGTCGGCTCGCGCCAGCACATGGTCGAGCGCCGCGCGCATGCCGGACGCCTGCATGATCTCCCGGCGAACGTTCGGATCGAAGGACACGGTTCCACCCCCGGCCTTGACGGTCTCGATCGCCGACAGCGCGACCTCGATGGCGCGGTCGGAAAACAGCGACGAACCCATGACATGGACGTGATCGGCACTGGCGAGCAGCTTTGTTGCCGCCCCATCGGTCTCGATCAGGCCGGAGGCGCTGTTGCGGATGTTGAAGACAAAATGCCGGCTGGCATCGGCCCGGTAGGCGACGAAGGCGGTGCCCGTCGCATGGCCCTTGTGAACCGCGATCGCCGACACGTCGGCACCCAGCGCCCGCAGCCGGCCTATGTTCAGCCTGCCGAAATCATCATCGCCGACGGCGCCTATGAGACCGGCCGGCTGGCCGAGCGCCGCCGCCTGGCCGATGAAGATGGCGGGCGCTCCGGACGGGAAAGGCCCAAGCAGCGGACCAGGATCGAGAAAGCTCTGGTCGATCCGCTCGGCCATGATCTCGACCAGAATCTCGCCGGCACTGACCAGCTTCTTCATCTCGCGGAATCCCTCCCGGCGTTTCGCCCCGGCCTCGCTTCGGATGAACCGCGCGAGCAGTTTCCGGGTGATACGAATTTCGAATTCGCCCACTGGAAGTGAATACGGCTTGTGCTTTTTCGCGTCAATTAATAAATTTACGCATGGAAACTGCTGGAATTGTCTGTAAAGTTTCGACTTACGGTTGTATGCTGGCGCACAGTAAGTAGGGAACCGGGCAGCGCTGACGAATGGCGCGAGGGATCAATGCCGATGACGCACAAGACGATGGAGGATTTTGCTCGCTCTTGCGGCGTCTCCAGGCCGACATTGTCGAAATATTTCGACGATCCGACCAGCGTCAAGCCGGCGACACGTGAGCGGATCGAGGTGGCGCTGCGCTCGTCCGACTACCAGCCCAATCTCTTTGCGCGCAACCTGAACCGCAAGCGGACCCGCAGCATCGGCATTGTGGTGCCGACGGTCGCCGATCCCTTCTATTCCGAGATGGTCAGCCGAATCGAACTCAGGCTGCGCGACGAAGGCTACTGGCCGATCGTGATCTCCTCGCACGGCTCGCGCGAGCTCGAAGTGGAAGCGACGCGAACCATTCTTTCGCTAAAAGTTTCCGGCGCGCTCATCGCGCCGCTCGGCCTGCGCTCCGACCATCGCACGCTGGAGAAGCTGACGCAGACCATACCGATCGTCTATTTCGACACCTATCTGGAGGGCGACACGCCATTCGTCGGCAACAACAACAGCCAGAGCGTCTCGACCATCGTCGATTATCTCTGTCGTTCCGGTGATGCCCCGGTCTATTTCGACATCCCGCACGTCAACCACAATTCGCGCGAACGCCTGGACAGCTATGTCGGCGCCATGCAGCGGCTCGGGCATGACCCTGCCATCATCGGCAATACCGATGACTACACCTGGGATTTCGAACGGATCGGCTACGAGCAGATGGAGGCGATGCTCGCCCGTGGCGGCCTGCCGGGCAAGACCATTCTGTGCGCCAACGACCGTCTCGCCTTCGGCGTGATGGCCGCCGCCCACTCGCAAGGCCGCAAGGTCGGCCGCAGGGGCGATTGCGACCTGCGGGTCGCAGCCCATGACGACCATCCGTTGAGCCGCTACACCTGCCCTGCCCTCACCACCATGGCGCAGGACTTCGCTTCGATGGCAGGACGCAGCGTGGAGACGCTGCTGGCCTTGCTGGACGAGGACGACGCGACAGTTGCCCCCAAGGTCAGTCTCGACGCGACGCTGGTCATGCGTCAGTCGGCCTGAGCGTTTCCAAAGACAGGATCGAAGCTGCGCCATGCGGCAACCGCCGCGCCGACCGCTTGGCGTGCCACCGGACCATGGCGGCCCATCGAGACGAAGCCGTGGATCTGGCCGGGCCAGCGCCGCACGACAACCGGCACCTCGTCATCTTCCAGACGCTTCGCATAGGCCCCGCCTTCGTCGGCGAGAATGTCATGACCAGCGATTGCGACAAAAGCCGGCGCTGCGCCCGCAAGGCTTGCGGCCTTGAGCGGCGACACGCGCCAGTCGTCGATATCGCCGGCATGGTTGATATAGTGGTCGCGGAACCAGGCCATGGTCGGCGATGTCAGGCCATAACCCTCGGCAAAGCGGCGATAGCTGTCCGCCGCCTGCGAGGCGTCAGTGTTCGGATAGAACAGCAGTTGCGCGGTCGGCGGGTTCTCGTCACCGCGCAGAAGCAGGCAAAGCACTGTAGCGAGATTGCCGCCGGCGCTGTCGCCGGCGACAGCGATCCTTCTCGCGTCGATGCCGAGATCGCCCGCGCCATCTTGCATGAAGGAAAGTGCGGCGCGGCAATCTTCGATGGCCGCCGGAAATTTGTGTTCCGGCGCCAGCCGGTAATCGGGAGAGACGACTACGCAGGCCGCCATATTGGCAAACCACCGGCAAATCTCGTCATGGGAGTCGAGATTGCCGATCACCCAGCCGCCGCCATGCAGATAGAGCAGCGCCGGGGCAGCGGCCCCGCTCACGCCGTGTCCGCGATAGATCCTGAGCGTCAACGGGCCGCCGGGTCCGGTGATGGTGCGCTCGGTTAGTGAGCCGACCGGCTCGCGCTCGCCCTGGAGTGCCGGAAAGCCCTGCTTATAGGCGCGGCGCGCTTCTTCGGGCGTGCCGGCTTCGAATGGCGGGGCAGCCGCCTGCCTGTCGAGGTCGAGCACGTGCCGGGCCTCCGGATCGAGCAAGGGCGAAAGCGATGTCGTCATCGTAAGCGCTCCGATATCAGGCAAGCAGGCTAACCGCTTCGTCCTCCTGGAGGAGCTGCGGCTGATCGACGGTTGCGTTGACGGCAACGGACTCGCGGCTCGCTCCCGAAGCAAGAATCGCTTCCATAATCTCCAGGACATGCAGCGCAAGATCGCCGGACGCACGCGGCTTTCTTCCGGTTGCCAGTGCGCGCGAAAGGTCGGCGACGCCGAGCATTCGGTAATTGGCTCGGTCCGGCGCGGCATAGGGCCAGTTGCGCGCGCCATAGAGTTCGCTCTCGCTGTGGAAGTCGGCCCAGTCGGCCCCACGTTCCGACAGCGAGACGGTGCCGCCGAACGTGTCCGGATCGGGCAGCCTGAGCGAGCCTTCGGTCCCATGCAGCTCGATCGGATGGTTAGAGTGCCTGAAGACATCCCAGGAGGCACCGAAGGTGACGGTGGCGCCCGAGCGGAACTCCAGCAGCGACAGGATGTTGGTCGGTGTGCCGACCTTGAAGCTGGTGTTCCGATAGGGGCCTTCGGCAGTGATCAGCCGCTCCTCCTGGCCTCGCGTCGCCATCGCCATCACGCGGGCCACCGGCCCGAGCAAATTAACAAGCATCGTCAGGTAATAGGGCCCCATGTCGAAGACCGGTCCGCCGCCCGGCTGATAGTAGAATTGCGGATTGGGATGCCAGTGCTCCATGCCGCGCCCCATCATGAAGGCGGTGCCGGTCACCGCGCGGCCGATTGCGCCCTGATCCATGAGGCGGCGTGCCCGCCGTCCGGCGGCGCCGAGGAAAGTATCCGGAGCCGAACCCAGCAGCAGCCCGCGCTCCGCCGCCTCGGCGACAAGGCGCCGGCCGTCGCTGGCCGAGGTCGCCAGCGGTTTTTCGGTGAAGACGTGCTTTCCCGCCGAAAGCGCCGAAAACGAAATGTCGAAATGCGCCGCCGGGATGGTCAGGTTGAGGACGAGGTCGATCTCGGGATCGGCCAGGAGCGCATCGACGCTGAGAGCCCGGATGTCGTATTCGCTCGCACGCAGCGCCGCCATGTCGGGCGATATGTCGGCGCAGGCGCGCAGATCAACCTCACCGAACAGAGCTGCATTGCGTAAATAAGTCATCGAGATGTTGCCGCACCCGACAACGCCAATACCGAGCTTAGCTGCTGATTTTCCGTGCATTTTCGATTTCACCTCCCAACGCTGCAATGTCCTGTCCGACCTATTACACCGGCAACGGATCATAGTCGGAAGTCGCTATACAATATTTTAAATGTTGACGCGCGTAAAATTTTTATAGAACATGCGGAAATGCTGGCGCAACATCGGGAGGCCGCCAGCCCCAAGGAGGAGAAAATGAACTGACATGAAAAAACGGCCGGGCGCCGATGCGAATCCCGTGGGTCATGCGCGCATTGGATCTTTCGGTCGCGGCCAGGGACCGCGATGGGTTCAGGCATAGATCACCTTGGCCCCGGTCCTATAGAGCCGGCTGCGCATCGGGCCGGGCAGGCCATCGTCGGTGATCACCACATCGACGCTCGACAGCGAAAATGCCTTGGAGGTCCCGCTGACGCCCCATTTGCTCGAATCCGCAAGGAGGACAACGCGCCGGGCCATGCGCACGAGGTTTCGCTTCGTTCGCGCCATGTCTTCGTTCACGTCGACCACATCCAGTGACGAGTCAATCGCATGCGCTCCAACAAACACCTGATGCGCTACCAAGCCGCCGAGAGCCGTGTCGGCATCGGTGATCAGCGTGCTCACCGTGTCTGGATAGACCCGGCCACCGATCATGTGAACGTCGAGCCCGGGCCGATGCATCAGATGCTGCACGATATTCATCGCCGTGGCCGCGACCACGACATTGCTGAGCGGCGGTAACTGCATGGCAACCTGCATCAACGTCGAGCCGCCGTCGAAGACGACCGATTGGTTGTCCTCGAACAGCTCTACCGCTGCCCGGGCGATGCGTTTCTTTGCTTCGAGGTTCGTTTGCATTCGCCGGGCGAACGCGGCCGTGGTCGAATCCGTGGTCCGGGTCACCGCCCCGCCGCGGGTCTTGGTCAGCAGTCCCTTGCGGTCCAGTATCTCAAGGTCGGAGCGCACCGTGACTTCCGACACGCCGAAATCGTCCGACAGGTCCTTGATGCGAACCTGTCCGCTGCGTTGCACCTCACCCAGGATCGATTGGCGTCTCTGCTCTGACAACATTGCCCTGTCCTTGCCTCCATGGGCCAGGCGATCGCCCCTGGCATCGGTTCACTCTACCAAAAATACGCAAATTCGAAAGCTTTCGAAAGATTGCATTTATCCTTTCTTTCGAAAACACTGGGTCCAGGATTTTTAAATCAATCGATTGGAGAATTTTGGACTCATGAGCCTCGGAACCAAAGTACGCCTTGCGCGCCTCTTCTCAAATCCATCGGGGAACCTTTTTGGCGGCGCGGTCGACCACTTCGTCGGCTATGGCGACGTGCGCAAAGGCGGTCTTGCCGATCTGCCGGGCGCGCTCGCACGCGTCATGGCGGGCAAACCCGACTATGTCAGCATCCAGCCCGGCACCGCGCGCCATCTGTGGCCGCAATATGCGGGCAAAGCTTCCCTGGTGATCCAGGCGGGCTGCTTCACTCCGGACGATCGCATCAGCGAGTTGATCGCAACGCCCGAGGATGCTGTGCGCGCTGGCGCCGATGCGTTGGCCGTGGCCATTCCGGTGCGCGGCGCGACCGAGGGCAAGTACATACGCTGGCTGACGGATTCGGTGAATGCGACGGCCCGCTACGGCATGCCGGTGGTGGCGCATATCTACCCTCGCGATTTCACCGATGGAGCAAAAATCGTCTTCACCCCCGACGAGATCGCCTATGCGGCGCGCATTGGCTACGAGTCCGGCGTCGACGTGATCAAGATCGGCTACACGGGCGATTTCGAGTCGTTCCGAGAGACCGTCCGGACCTGCCCGGTGCCGGTTGTGATCGCAGGTGGTCCGAAGACCGATACGCTGCTCGGCGCGCTTCAGCAGACGGCGGACGCCATCCGTGCCGGCGCGCGTGGCGCCGTGGTGGGCCGCAATCTCTGGGGGCATGGCGATCCGGAGAAGGCAGCGATTGCCTTTCGCGGCGTCATCCATGACGGCCTTTCGGCGCAAGACGCGCTGGCGAAGGCGGGTGCCTGAACGATGCCCACCGTCCCTTCAATCCTCGGCTTCGGAGCTATTGCGATCGACGACATCGTCTATGTCGATCAGCCGTTGTCGGCGGGCAAGGGGAAGGTTCTGCAAAGTGCCCGAGCTTTCGGGGGAAATGTCGCGACGGCCCTTGCCGCCGTCGCGCGGCTCGGCGGAACCGCCGGGTTCGTCGGATGGCTGGGCAGTGCCACGGACGACGCTGTGCTGTGCGATCTCGTTGCGAGCGGCGTTGAAACCGCGTTCGCGCCGCGCCACGCCGACGCACACCCGGTGCGCTCGCGCATCACCGTCGGCTCGGACGGGGAACGGTTCATCGCGTATGACGACGAAGCCATGCTGGGCACCGCGCCGGACTTTCCGGACGAGGTCCTCAGCCGCGCGACCGTCCTGATCGTCGACAGTTACGCGATCCGGTCGCTGAATGTCGTGGCTAGGGCTCGCGATCTCGGCCTCGCGATCCTCGGCGATGTCGAATGGAGCAGCGGTCTAGCCACCGAGAAACTGATCGCGCTCTGCGACCATCTCATTCTTCCCCTCGGCTTTGCGCGGACTGCCACGGGCCGCCGATCGCCCGCCGAGATGCTCGATGCATTATGGTTGCCGTCGCGGTCCGCCGTGGTCCTGACGGATGGCGGCAGGGGCGTCTATTATCGCGGACGCGACGAGACGGGGCTCTGGCACCTGCCTCCGCACCGGGTTGAAGTCGTCGACTCGACCGGCGCCGGCGACTGCTTTCATGGCGCCTATGCCTATGCATTGACGCGCGGAGCCAACACTGCAGGCCGGGTCGCATTCGCGGCCGCGGCGGCGGCCCTTTCGATAACGGGGCGGGGCGGGCGCGAGGCGCTTCCGACCGACGACCGGGTCACGGACCTCCTGGCATCGACGACCGCGCCGTCGGCAGTCGAACTGAAATATGCGCGGCTCGATACCGGGACATAGGCCGAACTATCCGAGGAAATATTTCGCAGGTGAACACAAGCCGAGGATAATTAAAAAAATCAATGGCTTAAACTTGTGAGGGAGGAAGATGGCAGAAGTCGTTCTTGAGAATATCTGCAAGACATATGGGAACAATTTTCACGCAATCGACCAACTGAACCTGTCGGTCGAGGACGGCGAGTTTTTGATTCTCGTCGGGCCGTCCGGCTGCGGCAAATCCACTGCGTTGCGGATGATCGCAGGATTGGAGGACGTCACCAGCGGCAGCCTTCGGATCGGCGGAGTCGACGTTGTCGACATGCCGCCCAAGGACCGCGACATCGCGATGGTCTTCCAGAGCTACGCCCTCTACCCGCATATGACGGTGTTCGAAAACATCGCCTTTTCGATGCGGCTGGCGGGCAAGCCGAAGGCCGAGCGCAAGAAGCGCGTGGACGAGATCGCCAAAACCCTTCAGCTGACGTCTCTGCTGGACAGCAAACCGGCGAACCTTTCAGGCGGACAGCGCCAACGGGTTGCCATGGGCCGCGCGATGGTGCGCGAGCCGGCCGCCTTTCTCATGGACGAACCGCTTTCTAATCTCGACGCGAAACTGCGTGTGCAAATGCGCGCCGAAATCACCAGCCTGCAAAAGCAGCTCGGCGTCACGACCATCTACGTGACCCACGACCAAACCGAAGCGATGACGATGGGGGACAGGGTCGCGGTGTTGAAAGGCGGCGTGCTGCAACAGGTCGACACACCCAAGAGGCTCTATGAATCGCCGGTGAATGCCTTCGTTGCCGGCTTCATCGGCTCTCCTTCGATGAACCTTTTCGAGGCCACCCTGACGGGCGACGAATTGATCTCCGGCACCTTCGCCATCCGGCTGCAGGATGCAGCCTTCGTGCGCAGGCCGGGCTTGAGGTCGTATGCGGGGCGCAAGGTCGTGTACGGGATCCGACCGGAGCATCTCTATGACAGCAGCCTCGAATCCGGCCGCAAGTATCAGACGATACCGGCAAAGGTGACCTCGATCGAAGAACTCGGATCCGAACACATCGTCCATCTGAACATCGACGCGGTCCGCGTGGACTCCGGCGACCCGGACGCGGTGGACGATTTCGGCCTGGCGTCGAATGCGGTGGCGAAATTCGAACCGGTCAGCACCGTCCACTCAGGCTCGGAAATCCGGTTGGCCCTGGATGATACCAAGCTCCATTTCTTCGATCCCGAGACGCATCTGGCGATCTAAAGACCCGCGGCAAGGCCCGCAGGCGAAGGCGAGGCGCCTGCGTAAGAAGACTTCTGAATAAACCAGGCGATCGTCCGCATTGTGCGGTCGATCCTAAAGAAGGAGGAGAAAATGACGTTTCGTATAAAACCCGCGATGCTGAAAATAGCCGCGGCCGCATGGTTGCTTGGCGCAACCGGCGCCATGGCGGACACGACGCTGGAATTCACCCAATGGTGGGAGCCCGAATTGCCGGCTGGCTCGCTCAGGGCAATCATGGATGACTTCGAGGCTGCAAACCCCGGAATCAAGGTGACGCTGGTCAGCGGCCCTTATGCGACCACGCGAGACCAGATCTCGGTTGGTGCTGCAACCGGAACGCTCAGCGACGTGGTCGGTCTCGACGGCGCCTGGGTGAACAATCTGAATGCGCAGAACGCACTCGCCGACATGAACCCGATGATGGATGCGAGCGGTTTCGACAAGACCCAGGTCGCGGACATCATCAAGGTGGACGGCAAAGCGGTGATGTTTCCCGTGGCTTCCTTCGTCTATCCGGTCTTCGTGAATTTGGACCTCGCCGCCCAGGCAGGCGTGACCAAGCTGCCGTCGACCCGCGCGGAGTTTCTCGAAGCAGCCAAGAAGATGACGCAAGCCGACAAGAACCAGTATGGCTGGGTGCTGCCCCTGTCGCTGCAGACGCCATCCGGCGTCCAGAACGACATGATGTCCTGGGTCTGGGCTTCGGGTCAGTCGATGATGGCCAACGGCAAGCCCGACCTCGAGGGCAAGCCGGTGGTGGATATGCTCACCTTCGTCAAATCGCTCAACGACGCCGGCACCATCTCGCCCGGCATCGCCACCAAGACCGAACAGGAAAAGGTCGAGGAATTCGTCAACAACCGCGTCGGGATGATGATCGACTCGCTCGCGCATGTGAACCTCATCCGCAAGCGCAATCCCAAGCTGAACTTCGACCTCATCCCGGTCCCGGTCGTGGAAAAGTATACCGGCAAGCGCGGCCTTCCCTATGCCTCCTGGGGCATCGGCATCTCTGCGGCCTCGAAACATCAGGAAGAGGCCTGGAAACTCGTCCAGTATCTGATGAGTGAAAAGGTGAATGCCAAGCTCGTGTCGCTTGCAAACGCCTTCCCGGGCAACGTCAACGCCAAGCCCGATTTCGTGACCTCGGACAAGGCTTTCGGCAAGGCTTTCGAAATCTTCAAGACGGGTTATCTCGCCAACGAATTCACGGGCCTGCCGGTGGCTGAAGACCTGATGACCCAGTTCGACGTGCAGGCCCAGAAGATGCTCGCCGGCGAGCAGTCTCCGGAACAAGCCGCAGCCGCCGCTCAGAAGGGCTGGATGGCGAAATTCTGATCGGCCTGTTCCCGTTTGCTATCTTCGACCGGGTGGCCTGACTTCGGGCAGGCCACCCGGCAGCAACGGATCGGCAATTTGAGATGGACCTGTTTTTGGAAGCTTACCTTCTCTTGAAGGCGTATCCCAAGGTTGGCACATGACCCGGCAAAAGCGCTCCCACCACAAGCTGAAACGAGCGGTCGCACCCTACCTATATCTGTCGCCCTCGCTCCTCATCATCGGCCTTCTGATGCTGCTGCCGATGGCCACGGTTATTGCCTACTCGTTCCAGAACAGCGCGGTGCTGCGTCGTGACCCATCCTTTGCCGGACTGAAACACTACCAGGCGATCGTCGACGACCCGGTGTTCTGGGCCTCGCTGTGGCACACGCTCTACTTCACATGCATGAGCGTCATTTTCCACATGACCATCGGCATGGTCTTCGCGCTCATGCTGAACAGCGACCGCATCAATCCGACGCTGCGCAATATTCTGCGCGTGCTCTACATACTGCCCTGGCTGTTCACCGCGGTGATCATCGCCGTGATCTGGCGCCTCCTGCTGGAGCCGAATGGCGTCGTGAACAGCATGCTCATGCAAATCGGCATCATCGGCTCCAAGGTCGAGTGGTTTTCCTCGCCCGAGACCGCGCTGCACGCCGTCACCTTCGCCAATGTCTGGGCGGGCTATCCGCTTTTCATGGTCAGCCTGCTCGCGGGCTTGCAAGGCATTCCCAAGGATTTCTACGAGGCCGCCGATATCGATGGGGCAAAGGCTTACCAGAAGCTGATCTTCATCACCATCCCGCAGCTGATGCCGATCATCATCAGCATCTCGCTGCTCGACTTCATCTGGACCATGCAGGTCTTCCCGTTGATCTGGATAACCACGGGCGGCGGCCCGATCTACTCGACCGAGGTCCTCAGCACCTACACTTACAAGCTGGCGTTTTCGAGCTACAACCTGTCACAAGCGTCGGCAAGCGCCGTGGTCATCCTGCTGATCTCCCTCGGCCTGACGTTGTTCTACATCCGCTATCAGAAGGCTCGGTAGTCACCATGAGGAAACGAAACTCTGGCAAAGACAAGCTGATCACCGTCGCGCTGCATGTTGCTCTTGCAGCGGGGCTCTTTTTCGCGGCCTTCCCGATCTACTGGATGCTCAGCAGCTCGTTCAAGTCGAACACTGAAATCTTTGCCCTGCCGCCAACCATCCTGCCGAAGGCCTTCACGCTGGAAGCGTACGCAGCCATCCTTGGCGATCCGGTAAAGCTGCGCTTCTTCTTCAACAGTTACTTCGTGGCGGGAGCGGTGACCGTGCTGACGGTGCTGATCGCCTTGCTGGCCGCCTATGGGTTCAGCCGCTTCAACTTCCGCGGCAAGGGCAGCCTGAACACACTCATCATCAGCACGCAGACGATTCCGCCGATCACGCTTTTGATCCCCTTCTTCGGGCTTGTCGTCTCATATGGCATCTTCGACACCTACGTCGCACTGATCCTGACTTACCTGGTGTTTACACTGCCCTACGCGATCCTTTTGATGACGGGATATCTGAACACCTTGCCCCGCGATCTCGATGAAGCGGTGGCTGTCGACGGCGGCACCAGTTGGACAGCGCTTTGGCGGGTGATCGTCCCGATTTCACTGCCTGGTATCGTGGCGACGTCGGTCTACACCTTCCTGTTGTGCTGGAACGAATTTCTCTTTGCGCTGACGCTGACGAAGTCAACGTCCATGCGCACCGTCCCCATCGGCATCCAGTTGCTGATGGGGCAGCACGCTTTCGAATGGAACCAGATGATGGCGATGAGCGTGCTCGGCTCGCTACCGCTCTTGCTCATCTACCTCGTTGCCCAGAGGTATTTCCTCGCCGGCATGACCGCGGGCTCGGTCAAGTAGGATGTCCATCCCGCGTATCGCAATCGATGATCGGACTATCTGTTGGCAAACGTTATCGCCGCGGCCTTGGCCGTCGTGCACCGTTCCACTGATCGTGCTCGTGCTGTTCTTCCAGCGCCACATCATCGCAGGGCCGACGCAGGGCGCATCAAGGAATAGGCGGAATCAAGGAATGAAAGAATGAACGTGAAAGACCTCAAAGTCGGCTGCCAGACCTTTACCTGGGAAATGCTCGGAGACCGTTTTGCCGGCGGTCCGGACGACCTGCTGAAGGCGATCGCCGACGGCGGCTATGCCGGCATCGAGATCACCGACACGATGATCGGTCGCTATGCCGGCAAGCCGGTGGAATTTGCCGCCGCGCTGAAATCGTCCGGGCTGACGCTTGTGTCTTTCGCCTTCGGCTCGAAGAGCGGCTTCACACTACAGGAAAAGATCGGCGCCGACCTTGAGACCGCCAAGCGCTGGATCGATTTCGCCGCCGCATTTCCCGGCGCGCTCGTCTCGATGGGCTCGGCTACCTCCGTTTCCGAAGGACCTCGTGACGACAAGTTTGCCATCGCGGCCGAGGTCTACAACAGGGCCGGCGAACTCGGGCGCAAGGCCGGCGTCGACATCGCCGTCCATCCCAGTTCCCACCACAACACGCTGCTATTCGACCGTGCCGACTACGACCGGATTTTCGCACTGATCGATCCGTCGCTCGTCGGCTGGGTGCCCGACACCGGCCACATCTTGCGCGGCCATGAAGACATGATCGACACGCTCACCACATACCGGGACCGCATCCGCTACATCCACCTGAAGGACGTCGATGCCGGCGGCAAATGGGCGATGCTCGGCAAGGGCGTCTGCGACACCCAAGCTGTGATGGATGTCGCCGGTGCCGCGCCACATTTCAACGGTTGGCTGGTGCTGGAGGAGGAATCCGAGACCGCCGCCGCCGATCCGGCCGCCGCGGTCAAGACCAACCGCCAGACCATGCGCGACTACGGCGCGTGAGGAAGAGATCATGATCCGGAAGCAAGACCGTCGCCTTCGTGTCGGCGTGCTCGGCTGCGGGCCGATCGCGCAGTTCGCCCATCTCGAATCCTGCGTGAAGGCCAGGAACGCTGATCTCTATGCGATCTGCGATGCCGCCCCCGACCTTCTGGCGCGCATGGGCGCGACCTATGAACCCGAGAAGATGTACGCCGACTACGATGAGATGCTCGCCGACCCGCAGCTGGAGGCGGTGATCGTCGCAACCTCCGACGCCTACCACGTTCCGATGTCGATCAAGGCGCTCGAGGCCGGTAAGCACGTGCTGTGCGAAAAGCCGATCGGCGTCTCGGTCGAGGAAGGCGAAACGCTCGCCGATGCGGTTAAACGCTCCGGCAGGGTGCTGCAGGTCGGTCACATGAAGCGCTTCGACCCGGCGCTGGAAGCGGCGCGCGATTTCGTCCGCGAGGAGATAGGCGAGATCCTGGCGCTAAAAGCCTGGTATTGCGATTCCACCCATCGCTATACCAACACCGACGCGGTCCAGCCGCTGCCCGTCACCAGCAAGCTGGCAAGGAAACCTGGCGGCAATCCGAAAGCCGATCTCAGGCAGTATTTCATGCTCGCGCACGGCTCCCACCTCGTCGACACGGCGCGCTTCTTGTGCGGTGAGATCGTCGCGGTGCGCGCCCGCCTCAACGAGCGTTTCGGCGCCTATTGCTGGTTCGTCGAAACCGAGTTCGCCAACGGCGCGCTTGGCCATCTCGATCTCACCGTGGCTGTCCGCATGGACTGGCACGAGGGCTTCCAGCTCTATGGCGAGAACGGCTCGGTAATCGCGAAGACCTTCAATCCGTGGTATTTCCGGGCGAGCGAGGTCGATATCTTTCACGAGAAGGATGCGACGTCGCGAAAGCCGCTGGGCGCCGACGGGCATTTCTTCAGGCGCCAGCTCGAAAGCCTCGCCGAGACCGTCCTTGACGGCAAGCCGATGCGCGGCGCCAACGTCGAGGACGGCCTCGCCTCGATCCGCGCCATGGTGGCGATCGCCCGCTCGGTCGAAACCGGTGATCGCGTCGAGATCGCTTCCGTCACGGGAGCGGTCTGATGCAGATCGGGGTGTTCGCCAAGACCTTCCCTGGGAGCGAGCCGGCCGGCGTGCTGTCAGCGGTCCGCGACGCGGGATTTGCCGTCACCCAGTTCAACCTGGCCTGCGCCGGCCTGCCGTCGATGCCGGATGCGGTCCCTGACGATGGCATCAGCGCCATCGCGGCCGCGTCGA
Source organism: Mesorhizobium sp. BHbdii (assembly GCF_053848045.1). Lineage (NCBI taxonomy): Bacteria > Pseudomonadati > Pseudomonadota > Alphaproteobacteria > Hyphomicrobiales > Phyllobacteriaceae > Mesorhizobium > Mesorhizobium sp. BHbdii. The sequence goes on from NZ_JBSPKX010000005.1 coordinate 139,454, forward strand.
ATGCTTCCGGCGTCACCCTGGTGGCGCTCTCGGGCACCTACAACATGGCCCATCCCGTCAGGACGGTACGCGACGACGGCCTGCGCCGGCTTGGCGTGGTGATCAAGGCTGCGGCAGACCTTTCCGTTCCCTTGGTCACGCTGTGCACGGGAACACGCAACGCGGACGATCAGTGGGCGTATCACCCCGAGAATGCTGCCCCTGAGGCATGGGACGACATGGCGAGCGAGGTCGAAAAGGCGCTGCAATTCGCTGAGCGCCACGGCGTCGATCTCGGCATCGAGCCCGAACAGGCCAACATCGTCGCCTCGGCGTCGGACGCGATGCGCCTCATCGCCAGCATGGGCTCGAAACGGCTGCGCATCGTGCTCGATCCGGCGAACCTGTTCGAGCAGGCGAGCCCCGCCGAAGCACGCGCCATCGTGGCCGCTGCGGTCGAGCACACAGCCGGCCATGTCGCGATGGCCCATGCCAAGGACCGTTTAGCCGATGGCCGCTTCGCTACGGCCGGTCGGGGCGTTGTCGACTTTGTGGATTTTGTTGCCCGCCTAAAGGTATCAGGCTTCGACGGGGCGCTGGTCACGCACGGCCTTTCAGCCGACGAAGCGCCTGAGGTTGCCCACTTCCTCAAGGGGCTGATCTGATGGCGCGTCTTGCAACTCTGCTTCGCGATGACGCCTTGCTTCAAGTCTCCGACCGCGGCGACGGGCTTGCTTTCGTCTTCCAGCATGGGCTGGGCGGTGGCGAGGCGCAGGTCGCCCAGGCTTTCCCTTCCGGGCCGAGGTTGCGGCGCCTCACGCTGGAATGCCGCGGGCACGGTGCCTCTGGGCTCGGCAGCAGCCGCCCGTTCTCCCTGAGCATGTTCGCGGATGATGTTCTAGCCTCCGCCGATCAGGCCGACCTCGATCGGTTCGTCGCCGGCGGCATTTCCATGGGCGCCGCAATTGCAACCCGCCTCGCCTGCCGTCATCCGGACCGTGTCGCGGGCCTGCTGCTGGTGCGGCCGGCCTGGACGTTCGACAGTGCGCCTGACAACATGCGGCCGATCGCCGAGGCTGCCGGCCTCATTCTCAGTCACGGCCCCGACAAGGCCAAGGCGATCTTCGCGCAATCGGAAACCGCCGCACGCCTGAAGCGCGAAGCACCCGACAACCTTGCCTCGCTGTTTGGCTATTTCGACCGGCCGGACGCCGCGCCATTCGCGCAAGTCCTCGCCGATATTTCTGCCGACGGCCCAGGCGTTTCCGCGAGTGACGCCGCGGTGCTTGGCATTCCCACGCTGGTCATCGGCAATGCCATGGATGCGGTGCATCCGCTGTCGGCGGCCCATACGCTCGCGACGGCCATCTCCGGCGCGACCTTTGCCGAAATCTCTCCCAAGGCGCTCGACAGTGTCAGGCATTTCGCCGAACTGCAGGCCGAGATCACGACCTTCCTTCACGCCCACTTCAACATCCGGAGCCTCATTCCGTCATGACGATGAAAACCCTGTCCGGTCCCGCTGCCATCGCCGCCTTGCCGCGCAACCGGCTGCTCGGCGAGTTTTCGCTGTGGTCGGCGGACCTTGCCAATATGGAGCGCGACCTGAAGCGCATAGAACCTCATGTCGACCTGCATCACATCGACGTCGCAGACGCCCGCTTCACCCCCGGCTTCCTGTTCTTCCCGGATCTGGTGAGGCGGATCGCCAGGCTGACGGCAAGGCCGATCCATGTGCACCTGATGGTCGAAGCCGAGATCGTCGAAGAGCAGACGCGTCAGTTCATCGAAACCGGCGCCGACCTGATCAGTGTGCACGCCGAAAACGGGGAGGCCGGCCTGCGCGCCGTGCGGCTGGCGCATGAGCTCGGCGCCGAGGCCGGCGTGGTGCTCAGGCTGGAAACGCCGGTCGCTGCGGTCACCCCATTCCTGCCGGAAGTCGCGTTTGTGACGCTTCTTGGCACATCCATTGGCGTCAAGGGCCAGAGCCTTTCCGACCAGGCCTGCCCACGCCTGATAGAGGCGCGTACACTGATGCGGCAAGCCGGCCGGGAGGCGGACGTCATCCTGGCTGCCGACGGCGGCATCCGCCACGAGACGGTGCCGCGCCTGCGCGCCGCCGGGGCCGAGACCGTGGTGCTCGGATCGCTGGCATTCGGCGACCCCGACCTCGCGCAGCGCATGGCCTGGCTGCATGGGCTGAAGGTCGCCGCCTTATGACAAGACTGGCCCTCGCCTTCGATCTCGGCGGAACGGAGCTGCGCGGCGCGTTGGTCGAGAGCCGCGGCCGCGTTGTCGCGCAGGTTTCGGCGCCGACGATGGCGATCGCGGGATCGGATGCGGTGATCGGGCAGATCATCGCACTGGCCGGGGCTCTTCTGACACAGCGCCCACAAGCGGATGTCGTCGGCATCGGCATCGGCGCGCCGGGACCGCTCGATCCCAAGGCTGGGATCGTGATCGCACCGCCGACGCTGGCCGGCTGGCACGACGTGCCGTTGATCGACATTCTCGGCAAGCATTTCGGCCTGCCGGTGCGGCTGGAAAACGACGCCAATGCGGCCGCGCTGGGCGAGTGGCGCTTCGGCGCCGGCCTGGGCACCGGGTCGCTGGTGTTCGTCACCGTATCGACCGGCATCGGCGGCGGGGTCGTTGCCGACGGCCACATCTATCACGGCCGGCGCGGGCTTGCCGCCGAGATCGGCCACATGACCATCACCGGCGAGGGCGACCGCTGCTTCTGCGGCGCTGTCGGCTGTTTCGAGGCGGTCGCCTCCGGAACCGCGCTCGGGCGGCGTGCCACGGCGCTGACAGCGCCAGGCGACGGCTCCCTGCTCAGGCGCCTTTCGGCCGATGGCGACGTTTCGGCCAGGCACGTCGTCGAGGCCGCACGTACCGGCGATATCAGTGCGCTCGAGCTGATCGAGGCGGAAGCCAGGTGGCTCGGCATCGGCTTCACCAACCTGCTTCACCTCTATTCGCCGGACCTGATCGTCATGGGCGGCGGTCTCGCCAACGGCTTCGACCTGCTGGCTCCAGCCATCAGGGTAACCGTCGAGCAGCGGGCGATGCCGGCCTACCGGGATGTGCCGATCGTGCCGGCGCAGCTTGGCGACCGCGCAGGGCTGATCGGCGCGGCCAGTCTGATCCTGTCGGAAGGCGAACCGGGCGCGCCATTGGCGATGGCGCAGGACGAGGACAGCAAAGACGGCGCGACCGAACGTGCCGTCGGCAGGGAGGCAAGCCATGGCTGAGCTCAAGCTGCGCGGCGCGCGCAAGTCCTACGGATCCGTCGAGATCATCAAGGGCCTTGACCTGGACGTCGAGGACCGCGAATTCGTCGTCTTCGTTGGCCCGTCCGGCTGCGGCAAGTCCACGCTGCTGCGCATGATCGCCGGCCTGGAAAAGATCACCGCCGGCGACTTGCTGATCGATGGCGTGCGCGCCAACGATATCGATCCGTCCGAGCGAGTCTCGCCATGGTGTTCCAGTCCTACGCGCTCTATCCGCACATGACGGTGGCCGAGAACATGGGCTTTGCGCTGAAGATCGCCGGCGTCTCCGCCGCGGAAAAGGAACGCAAGGTGCGGGAGGCCGCCGAGATGCTGCAGCTTTCGCATCTTCTCCACCGGCGGCCGAAGACGCTTTCGGGCGGCCAGCGGCAGCGTGTCGCCATCGGCCGCGCCATCGTGCGCAATCCCAAAGTGTTCCTGTTCGACGAGCCGCTGTCCAATCTCGACGCCGCCTTGCGGGTGAGCATGCGGCTCGAGCTGATGCGCCTGCATGAACACCTGGCCGCGACCATGATCTATGTCACCCACGACCAGACCGAGGCTATGACCATGGCCGACAAGATCGTCGTGCTGAACGGCGGCAGCATCGAGCAAGTCGGCTCGCCGCTCGATCTCTATATCAGGCCGGCAAATATCTTCGTCGCCGGCTTCATCGGTTCGCCGAAGATGAATCTGTTGAAGCTGAAAGTGGCCGCGACTGGGCCCAAAGGCGTCTCCGTTACCTTGCCGGACGGCCAGGCGCTGACCGTCCCGGTTGCCGCCGGTGCAAGCAAATCTGGCGACGAGCTGCTGCTCGGCATGCGGCCGGAACATCTCCGCATCTCGTCCAACGGACAATTCAAGGGGCGAGCCGTGCTGGCGGAGCGGCTTGGCAGCCTGACCATCCTGCATGTCGAGGTCGCGCCCGATGTCACGCTGGTGGTGCAGGCGGGAGGTGGCGACCGGACGCCGTTGCACAGCCCGATCGCGCTCGACATCTCGCCATCGGCTTGCCACCTGTTTCGCACCGATGGTCCGGCGCTGGCGTCTCTGCAATCGGCGTGAGCCGTGGGCTCATAGTTTGAAACCAGAGAACTGACGACGCCGGCATCGAGCCTGCTTCGACCCCTACAGTGTCGATTTCTGCTGGATCGCAGCACATCAAAAATCGCTGCACACCATTTTAAAACTTGACGCATGTCAAATTTTTCTAAAACATGCGATAATGCTGGCGAGGCCTTGGCCAGCGCTCTGGGAGGAGAAATGCCTGACACGGAAAATGGCCCGGAACGGGTCTTGAAGCAGAGAGCTCCACGGCAATCGCCGATCGGTCGGCTGTCTGCCATCGCAAGCGCCGGGCCGGCCTTCGTCGCGCCCTGCACAGCCATTCCATTCGCCGAACGGGTTAATTGCGACACAACCAACATTTAGGAGGAGGAAGAAGCATGCGTATATTCAATAGCCTGACGCTTGGCGCAGGTCTGTTCGCAACCATCATCTCCATGCCAACCCAGGCCCAAGACGCGGCGAAAGTCGCGGCCATCGTCAAGGGTCTCGACAACCCCTTCTTCCAGTACATGCAGAAGGGCATCGAGGAGCAAGCCAAGGCCGATGGCGTCGGCGTTACCGTGCAGGCGGCCGCCAATATGGGCGACGCAACCGGGCAGGCGGACCGGCTGACCGCCATGGCCATGCAGGATTTCGACTGCTACCTGGTCAACCCGATCAGCGTCTCCAACCTGGTGCAGGCGCTGGTGCCGGTCGCGCAGAAGAACAAGCCGATCGTCAACATCGACAGCACCATCGACGCCGAGCAGGCCAAGGCCGCCGGCTTCACCATCTCAACCTATATCGGCACAGACAACGTTGCCGCCGGCGTGCTGGCCGGCGAGGAGATGCTGAAGCTGGTTCCTGCAGGCTCCAAGGTTGCACTGGTGGCGGGCATCGTCGGCGATGTCGGCAGCAATGCCCGCATCAAGGGTTTCAAGCAGGCTGTCGAAGGCAAGCTCGACGTCGTGGTGATGGTGAGCGCCGACTGGGACCGTGAAAAGGCCTTGACCGCCGCGACCGACATCCTGGCCGCGCATCCCGATCTCGCCGGCTTCTTTGCCGCCAACGACATCATGGCGCTCGGCGTCCAGCGCGCCGTCCAGACCTCGGGTAAGGACGTCAAGGTGATCGGGCTTGACGGCATCGTCGACGCCCTGAAGTCCGTTGCCGCCGGCGAACTCGCTGCGACCGTCGCCCAGTATCCCTATGTTGTCGGAGCCATGGGCGTGGAAGCCTGCGCCGCGGCAGCCAAGGGCAAGGAACTGCCCGCCAACGTGCCGGCGCCGGTGCTCCTGATCAACAAGGACAATGCCGAGGCTTCGCTGAAGAACTTCCCGCGCCCCGGCGGAGACTATCCCGATCCCTTCCGCGAGATGTTGCAGCAGTGAACGCTCCCGCTGAGAACGCGTCCTCGCGGGAAGCGGGCGCGGCGGAGGAGAGCCGTCCCTCCCTGGCGGCTCTCCTCCTGGATCCTTCCTTCTGGGCCGACTGGGCATCCGTCGTCGGCCTCGTCGGCCTCGTCGTCGTGTTCGGCATCGCCCAGCCGGTCTTTCTCAGCGTCGCCAATTTGCAGGCCCTGCTGCTGGCCGCGGCGATCCTGGTGGTGCTGTCGATCGGCCAGACCTTCGTCGTGGCCACCGCTGGCATCGATCTCTCGCTGGCTGCCGCGGTCATGCTGGGCGCCATCATCCTCGGCCTCGTCGATGCCGCGGGCTATGGCATCTTCTTCGCCTGCGTACTGGCCGTCGCCGCCACCAGCGCGGTCGGTTTCCTCAACGGCGTGCTCATCACAGCCGGGAAAATACCCGACTTCGTGGTGACGCTCGGCACGCTTTCGGGCGTCACCGGACTCGGTCTGATCCTGTCGGGCGGCGAGCCGATAATGGTTGGCTCGACCTTCCTGCTGCGGCTGGCCTCCGGTTCCTTCGGGCCGTTCGGCTATCCAGTCTGGGTGGCGATATCGGCCGTTCTCGTGGCGCATATCGCGCTCTACCACACCCGCTTCGGGGTGCATCTGCTGGCGACCGGCGGCCAGACCGAAAGCGCCCGCTCGCTCGGCATCCGGACCAACCGGGTCAAGATCGCCGCCTACACGATATCAGGATTCTGCGCCGGCATCGCCGCGCTGCTTCTGGTGGCGCGCATCGGCTCGGCCGAACCGCAGATCAACACCAGCCTTCTGCTCAATTCGGTGGCGGCGGTCGTCTTGGGAGGCGTCAGCCTGTTCGGCGGACGCGCCAGCATTCTCGGCCCGGCGATCGGGGCGCTGATGCTCACCGCTCTCGTCAACGGGCTGACGCTGCTCAGCGTTTCGGCCTTCTACCAACCGCTCGCCGTGGGCGCCATCGTGGTGCTGGCGGCACTGATCATGCGGTATCAGAAATGAGCGCCGTCAATCACTCGCCGTCGGCCGACGCGATCCTAGCCTGCGAAGGGCTAAGCAAGCATTTCGGCGGCATCCGCGCCTTCACCGATGTCGCCTTCCAGGCCCGCCGTGGGGAGGTCACCGCTGTCATCGGCGACAATGGCGCCGGCAAGTCGACGCTGATACGGTGCCTGGTCGGCGTCCATGTGCCGGATGGTGGCGAGATCTTCTTCGACGGCCGGCTGCACCCCTTCGCCAATCCCGACGAGGCGCGCAAGGCCGGCATCGAGACGGTGCACCAGAACCTCGCGCTGATCGATGAATTGACCGTCGTCCAGAACCTGTTCCTCAACCGTGAGATCGTGCGCCGGATCGGCCCCTTCGCCCTGCTCGACCGCAAGGCGATGAAGCAGCAGGCGCGTGCCATGCTGTCGCGCCTGTCGATCAACATGCCTTCGGTCAGCCAGCGCGTGCGGCGCCTTTCGGGCGGGCAGCGACAGGCGATCTCGATCTGCCGCGCCGCAGGTTCCGGCGCCAAGCTGGTGGTGATGGACGAACCAACCGCGGCGCTCGGCGTGCAGGAGACGGCCAATGTCGAAGCCCTGATCCGGCGGCTGCGCGACCAGGCCGTCAGCGTCATCCTGGTCAGCCATAATTTCGATCAGGTGCGGCGGCTGTCCGACCAGATCTGGGTGATGCGGGCGGGGCGGATGGTGGCGACAGTACGATCGTCCGAGACCACCGGCAACGAACTTGTCGCGCTCGTCACCGGCGCGGCATAGAAACGATCCGGCTCGTTACGAATTGAAACGATTGGAAAGGGGGTTGCAGTGGCGGTGATCCGTGTCGGACTTGTAGGGCTTGGAGAGGTCGCTCAGTCGATCCATCTGCCGGTGCTGAGCGACCAGCGCAACCGCTGGCTGATATCGGGCGTCTATGATGTTTCGCCGAGCCTCGTGACGCTGTGCCGCTCCGAATACCCGACTGCCGCAATCTTCGATTCGGCCGAGGCGCTGATCAGTTCGCCGGATATCGACGCGGTTTTCATCCTCTCGTCCGACGAGACCCACAGCCGTTTCGTCCGTGCCGCCGTCCAGGCGAACAAGCATGTCCTGCTGGAAAAGCCCGCCTGCCTGACGGTGCGCGAAATCGACGAATTGCTGGCTCTGACGACAAATTACGCCAAGACGATCTTCGTCGGTTACATGCGCCGCTACGCTCCGGCCTACCTGGCGGCGATGGGGGAACTGCCTGACTTCGCCGATATCACCCATGTCCGCATCTTCGACCTGATCTCCGAGGGCCGGCATTTCCTGAAAAAGAGCCAGAATATTCTCTCTCCCACCGACATCGATCCGGCCCTTTTGGCACGCGGCGCCGGGGAGCGCGAGGCGCTGATCCGCGAAGTGGTGGGCAGCGATGCGCCCGCCGATCTCGTACGCGCCTATCGCGGCCTGACGGCGCTGAGCTCGCACCACATTTCGGCGATGCGCGGGCTGCTCGGCGAGCCGGTTCGTGTGCTCGCCGCGCATCGCACCAATGGCGGCGCCAACACCAGCGTCGCCTTCGACTATGGGCATTTCGCCTGCTGCTACGACGCAGTGGTCGACGATCTCGGCCTGTTTGATGCCATGATCGAGGTTCGCTCGAACACCAAACGTGTCCGCATCATCTACGACACGCCCTATATCCGCAGCCTGCCGACGCGGCTCGAAGTGACGGAAGCCGGTCCACTAGGCCCGGTGACCAGGACCTTCGGGCCGCTCTATGGCGACGCTTTCTCGAATGAACTGGAGACCTTCCATCGCCACATCACTGACGGGACAAAGCCGCTGACCGACCTCGCGGACTCCCGTCGCGACCTGGCGCTGATGGCCGACATCATCGCGCGGATGAAGGAGACTGGCGGGCGCTGAAGCCTGCCGCCTATTTCCCGCAGTGGTGATCGTTGATCTTGTTCAACGCATTCGCGTCGGGTCCGACCCTGTGGTAGGAGCAGGCTCCGGCGGCTGTCGTGACCAACTGCTGGTCATAGTAGCGCGGGCCGCCGAACAGAATGTCGATGATGTCGCCTTCGGCGGGAACGTAGCGTTCGGATTGAACCCGGTAGTCGCGGTGCCGATAATCGCGGTATTTGTCCCCCGCGAAAGCCGAGGCGGACATGCTGCAGCCTATCGCGAAGGCGAGCGCGCGGGTCGCAAAGCGTTTTGTCATCATCGGCAATACCCTTCTGGCAGTTCGGCTTTCTACCATATAGCCAAAATCGCCAGCCGAACAAAAGTTCCCTGAACGGCGCCTTAGGTCCCAGCGCGAATCCATCAAAGGTGCTGGGCTACGATGCGGCCGCCGCACTCGCCAACGACGCCGCCAACAAGGAAAAGTTCGGCGCCGTGATGAGCCAGTAGCCAGCCCGGTAGCCAGTGGTGTCGTGCGCGCCGGAAATCCTACCCGGGCAGTCCGTGCCGGTATGGCGCGGGCCCGGGGTGCGGGCCACATCAGGGTCTTGCGCATCAGCGGTCACCGCCCTGCTGTTCATCGCGCCGCTCAGTCTGCTGCCGATGGTCCAGGCTCGTCGTCGCGGCCGTCGCGCCGGGCGGCGAACTCGACTTCGGCGCATTCGCCGAACGTTTGGCCAGCCCGCCGCCTTGCGGGCGATGTGGCATACGCTAGATACTGCTTTTTTCGGCGCCGTGCTGGCGGTCTGCCTCGGCAGCCCCCTTGCCGTCGCCATCGCAATGACCGACCTGTAGGGACGAAAGCCCCTCGGCTTCCTGCTTTTGCTGCCGCTGATGATCGCGCCACAGGTCACCGCTTTGTCGGGGCTGCATCTGTTTGGTCCGTTCAGCACGTTTCTCGGCATGGTCGGCATGGCGCCGCCGCCGGGCACACCCAATCCAATGCTTGGCCGCAACGGCATCATCCTGCTTTACGCCGTCCAGCATGCACCGATTGTGTTCATTACGCTGCGGGCCGGCCTTGCGCGGATTCCTCGCGATCTCGTCGAGGCAGCCAGGGCCTCCGGCGCCAGGCCGCTATCCGTGCTGTGGACCATCGTCCTGCCGGCCGTGCGTCCGTATATCGTGGCTGCGGCGGCACTCGCCTTCGTTTCGGGCGTCGGCAATTTCGGCATCCCCGCTTTGCTCGGAATGCCGGTCAACTATCTGACGCTGCCAATGCTGATCTATCAGGACCTGTCGAGCTTCGGGCCCGGTGTCCTGCCGCAGATCACGGCGCTGTCGGTGCTGGCGCTGGCCGGTGTTGCTTGCCAGTCGCTGGCTTTGCGTGGCGCCGCTCACCGCTTTACCTCAGGCACGCCGGCGCGGTTCGAGCTCGGGCGCTACCGCCTGCTGCTGGCCGGTCTAGGTTGGCTGGCGATCGGCTTCATCCTTGTTCTTCCCGCTTGCGCGCTGCTGGCCACGTCGCTCGTACCGTCCTTCGGCGTGCCGCTTGGATGGCAGACGATGACCGTGTCCAACTATGCCGAGGTTCTGGTCCGCCAGGCTTCGACCGTTCGTACCTTCCGCAATTCCCTTGTTTTTGCCGGTGCTGCGGCACTGATCCTCGCATTCGGCGTCATACCGGTGACCGCCATCCTCGGACGGCTCGGCAGCGTTGGCAGCGCTGCTCGGCGGCATCGTCGACCTGCCCTATGCTGTTCCCGGCGTCGGGCTTGCCATTGCCTGCATCCTCTTGTTCCTGCGCCCGCTGCCGCTGGTCGGCAGCCTCTATGCAACTGCCTCATCATCGTGGTCGCCTATGTGATGCGGTTTTTCACGCTCGCCTTGAAACCGGTGGCGACCGCGGTCGGTCAGATTTCACGCGATCTCGACGAGGCAGCGGCAGTGTCGGGAGCCGGCTCGCCGCGCCGGCTTGCAACCATAACCGCGCCGCTCGCCGCACCGGCGGCAGTGGCGGGCGGGCTGCTCGTCTTCATGAGTGCCTTCAACGAACTGACGGTCTCGGCCTTGCTCTGGTCGAGCGGCAACGAGAGGCTGGGCGTGGTGCTGTTCAGTCTCGAGGAGGCAGGCTTGGGAACGCAGGCAGCTGCGATCGCCGTCTCCACAATTGTCATTGTCGTCGTCCTGCTGCTTGTGCTCGACTGGTTCGGGCGGCGGTTTCCGGCCGGTGTGTTGCCCTGGCGGTAAACCGGCTCAGGTGCTCGGGATAATCCAGGCGATCGGCAAGGTCGTTCACGGTGATCTGCCTTGCCGCAGGTGCTTCGCTGGCCTACGCGGCAATCTATCCCGCGATCTCAAGCAAGGACGATACCAGCAACCGGCGTTCGTCCTGTGAAAGGACGTCCGAGTCGAAGAGGTTCATGCTGCGAAGTCCTTCGATGGCGAGGTAGCAAACCAGCAGCGCCTTGAGGTCCGGCGTCTCTCCCTTGAGCCGCTCGAAAACCTGCCGCCTGAACGATTTTATCGGTGTCAGGAAATCGGGATCCTCGGCGATCGCCGAAAATATCCAGGAAGCCGACGGTTTCGATTCCTCGGCATGTTCGGCCGAAAGCTTGATGTAGGTCGCAAGCGGGCTTTCGCCGCTGACGCCGGCCGTGCGGGCGGACTCCAGCGCCTGCTCGAAGGCGCGCAGGTAATCCTCCACCAGCGCCTGCATCAGTTTCGCCTTGGTCGGGAAATTGTACAGCAAGCCGCCTTTCGACACGCCGGCTCGGCTGGCGACGGCGTCCAGCGACAGGCTGCCGGGCCCTGTCTCGCGTGCCACATCGGCGGCGGCAGCAAGTATCTTGTCGCGCGAATTTGTTCTTCGGGCCTTCATCAGTCACTTCCCATACATTAGCCTACGCGGAATTGACAAGACCGTCCAGACGGTACAGTAAGATCGCCGTCATTTGAAATCGGGACCAGTCACAGGTATGTGTTTCGGTCATCCGACTGTTATGCCGGGCCATGGCCAAGGGGACTGTTCGTGATCAAGCGTTTCGTCATTGCCTTCGTTCTGCTCGTGCTGGTGTGTGGCGGCATCGTCGGCTTCAATTTGTTCCGCGACAATGCAATGCAGCAATTCTTCGCCACGATGAAACCGCCGGCCGCGACCGTGTCGACGACAATCGTCAAACCGACGAGCTGGACGCCGGGCGTCGAGGCGATCGGCACTGTCAGGGCGGTCCGCGGCGTCGACCTGAGCGTCGAAACCGCCGGCATCGTTAAGGACATCCTGTTTCACGCCAATCAGAAGGTTGAAGCCAACGCGGTTCTCCTTCAGCTCGACGATGCCGCCGAGCGCGCCGATCTCGATGCGACGAAGGCGCAAGCTGCGCTCGACCAGACGGCGTTGACACGCGCCCTTGAATTGCAAAAGCGCGGTGTCGGCTCGGAATCGACGCTCGACACGGCGCGGGCAACCGCATCGGCTTCCGCTTCGCAGGTCAACAGGCTGCAGGCGGTGCTCGAACAGAAACTGCTGACAGCGCCCTTCGGCGGCACAGTGGGTATCCCCAGGATCGATCTCGGCCAGTATCTCTCACCCGGCACTTCCGTAGTGACACTGCAGGACCTGGAGACGATGCGGGCCGATTTCTCGGTTCCCGAACAGCAGCTTCCGCTGCTGAAGATCGGCCAGAAGGTACGGCTGGGCATTGGTGACGGCGAGCTGCCGTTCGGCGGCACCATCCGCGGTATCGACCCGAAGATCGACCCAACCAGCCGGCTGGTGACGGTCAGGGCCGAGGTCGCCAACCCCGAAGGCAAGCTGACCCCTGGCCAGTTCGTGCAGGTGCGCATCGAATTGCCCGAGGAAAACAACGTGCTGACGGTGCCGCAGACCGCGCTGACCTCCAGCCTCTACGGTGACTTTGTCTTTGTGGTGCGTCCGGCGAAGCCGGCCGCGGCCAATGGCGCCGCCCCTCCTGCTGCGGCAAAGCCGGAAGAAAAGCCCGCCACGGATACTGCGAAGCCCGCAGCCGAAGCGCCCGCAGCAAAACCCGGGGAAAAACCGGCTGCAACGCCGGCCGAATCGACAGCGGAAGAGCAGAAACCGCAGCTCGTACTTGCCCAGGTGTTCGTCAAGCCCGGCCGCCACAATGCCGGCCTGGTTGAGATCCTGGAAGGTATTGCGCCCGGCGACGAAGTCGTTACCGCCGGCCAGAACCGGCTCTCCAACGGCATGTCCGTAGCTGTCGACAACACGATCGACCCGACCAAGCCGGCGAACCAGCAGGCAGCCCAGCAATGAGCTTTTCCGACCTCTTCATCCGCCGTCCGGTCCTTTCGACCGTGCTCGCCTTGATGATCCTGCTTCTGGGTTTCCAGGGCATCTTCAACCTTTCGATCCGGCAGTATCCGGAGGTTGAAGAAACGGCCATCACGATCACTACGACCTATCCCGGCGCCAGCGCCGACCTGATCCAGGGATTCATTTCCGCGCCGATCGCCCGTGCCGTCGCTTCGACCGAAAACATCGATTATGTCACGTCGGCGAGCCGGCCGTCCTTAAGCACCGTGACGGTGCAGATGAAACTCGGCTCCAACCCCGACGTCGCGTTGAACGAAGTCTTGTCGAAGGTACAAGGCGTGCGCGGCGATCTGCCAGACGAGGCCGAAGACCCGGTGATCGTCAAGGGCACCGGCGAGCAGTTCGCGATGATGTACATCTCGATGCAGAATCCGAACATGACGCCGGAACAGCTCACCGAATATATCGAGCGCGTCGTACGGCCGCGCATGTCGACGGTCGAGGGTGTCGCCGACGTTCAGATCTTCGGGGCCGCCGAATATTCGATGCGCGTCTGGATCGACCCGGTCAAACTGGCGGCGCGCGGCGTGACGGCGGCGGAAGTGCTGACTGCCATCAATGAATCGAATTTCCTCTCCGCGCCCGGCAATACCGAAAACGAATACGTCGCCTCCTCGATCACCGTTCGCTCGACGCTGCAGACGCCGGAGGCTTTCGCCGCCCTTCCGCTCCGTTCGAAGGACGGCAATGTGGTGAGACTGCGCGACGTGGCGCGCGTCGAACTCGCTGCGGCGAACACTGACACCAGGGTCACTTTCAACGGCAAGCCCGGCATCTTTCTCGCCATTTTCCCGACGCCGGCCGCCAATCCGCTGACGACAGCGGAGGCGATCCACGACATTGTGCCGACGATTCAGGAGACGCTGCCGCAAGGCATGACGATCGAGATCGTCTACGATTCGACCGAGCAGATCAGCGCCTCGATCGAGGAGGTGTTCAAGACCATCGGCGAGGCGGTCATCATCGTCATCGTCGTCATCCTGCTCTTCCTCGGCTCGTTCCGCTCGGTGCTGATGCCGATTGTGACCATTCCGCTGTCGCTGATCGGCGTCTGTTTCCTGCTGTTTTCGTTAGGCTATTCGATCAATCTTTTGTCTTTGCTGGCCATGGTGCTGGCGATCGGCCTCGTCGTTGACGATGCCATCGTGGTGGTAGAAAACATTCACCGCCATATGGAGGAAGACGGTTTGTCGCCGATGCAGGCGGCCTTCAACGGCATGCGGGAGATCTCGTCCGCCGTCATCGCCATGACGATAACGCTGGCCGCCGTATTCGCGCCGCTGGCCTTCACCGGCGGCCTGACCGGCGCACTGTTTCGCGAATTCGCGGTGACGCTTGCCGGCTCGGTGGTGCTTTCGGGTGTCGTTGCCCTCACCGTCACGCCGATGATGTCGGCACGCATCCTGAGGGCCGGCTCGCACAGCCGCTTCCAGCGTATTGTCGACAGCACGTTCGGGCGCGTCGAAAACATCTATGAGCGGCTGGTCAGCGGCTCGTTGAAATATCGCCCGGTGACCCTGATGATCGTCATCGCACTGGTGGCCACGACCGGCTTCATGTTCACCAAGACCGCGAGCGAACTGGCGCCGGAAGAAGACCAGGGTTTCTTGCTGTCTATTGTGAACGCGCCGCGCTATGCGACGTCGGACTACACCGAGACCTATGTGAACCAGATTCTCGGGCTGGTGAATAATATCCCCGAAACCAGGGCGCGGTTCTCCGCCGTCGCGTTCCAAGGCCCGACGAACAACGCCTTCGTCGGCTTCGCATTCAAGGACTGGGCCGACCGCACGCGCAGCTCGAAGGAACTTCAGGAAGACATCACGGGTCGCCTCAGCAAGGTTGCGGGCGTCGAAGCTTTCGTCTTCGCACCGCCGACGCTACCCGGCTCCGGCGGCGGCCTGCCGATCACGATGGTGGTGCGCTCGACCGGCGACGCCTCCCAGGTGTATGAGGCGGCCGAGGACATCAAGAACAAGGCGCAGGCCTCCGGTCGCTTCCTCGCCGTGCAGAATTCGATGTCCTACGACGCGCCGCAAGTGACGGTGACGATCGACCGCGACCGCGCCGCGGCGCTCAACCTGCCGATCGCCGACATCGGCCGGACGCTGACCCTCTTGGTCGGTGGCGCTGAGGTGGCGCAATTCGACCGCGAATCCAACAGCTACGACATCATCCCGCAGGTACCGCAGAACTTCCGCGACAACCCTGAAAAGCTGGCCGAGTATTTCGTGCGCAGCGCGTCGGGCGAGATGGTGCCGCTCTCGGCGGTGGTGAAGATCTCGACCAATGCATCGCCGGCCGCGATCGAGCAGTTCAACCAATTGAACTCCGCCACGATTTCGGCTCTGCCATTGCCCACCGTCACCACCGGCGACGGGCTGAAGACCATCGAGAATATCGCCAGGGAAAGCCTGCCCGATACGTTCTTCATCGACTATACCGGCCAGTCGCGGCAGGAGAAGGAACAGGGCTACACGATCATCATCGCCTTCGCGGCAGCCGTTCTGGTCATCTATCTGGTGCTGGCGGCGCAGTTCGAAAGCTTCCGCGATCCGTTGATCATCATGATGTCGGTGCCGCTGTCGATCTTCGGCGCGATCGTGCCGCTCAATCTGGGGCTGGGAACGCTCAATATCTACACGCAGGTCGGCCTGATCACGCTGATCGGTCTGATCACCAAGCACGGCATTCTTCTGGTCGAGTTTGCCAACCAGCAGCGCGAGCTCCACGGGATGCGGCGGCGCGATGCGATCGTCGCCTCGGCCAGGGTGCGGCTAAGGCCGATCCTGATGACGACGGCTGCGATGGCGCTCGGCGTGGTGCCGCTGATCATCTCCAGCGGCGCGGGTGCGGCGGCGCGCTATTCGATGGGCCTGGTGATCTTCACCGGCATTCTGGTGGGGACCATGTTCACCCTGTTCGTGGTGCCGATGTTCTACACCTTCATTGCCAGCAAGGACCTGCCGCATCACGCCGAGAAGCCGGACCCGAAGCTGATGCCGGTCCCGGTTGATTGATTGACAAAAAGGCCGGGGATTTCCGGCCTTTTTCTTGGGCAGTGATGTCCGACCGCAACGTAATTTTACAAGCGGATCGTCTTTGCTTATCTATTTGACGATGACGATCCTGGTGTTGGCCGGACCGAAAATCTCGACCAGCTGGTAAAAATCGGCGGCGTTGACCGGATGCAGCCGCACGCAGCCATGCGAGGCCGGCTGGCCGAGGCGCTTGACGAAATTTGTCGCATGCACAGCGTAGCCACCCTTGAAGAAGACCGAATGCGGCATCGGCGCGTTGTCATATTTCCTCGAATACCACATTTGGTGCATGCGGGTCGGCTTGAACGAGCCGGTGGGGGTGACATGCCCCTTGGCGCCGGTCGAGACTTTCCACGCGAAGGTCGGCCGCCCGTCGACCAGGACTTGCATCGTCTGCTGCGAAAGCGAAATCCGCGCCACTATCTGATTGGCGGCCTGATTGGCAGCATGGGCAATGTCGTTACCGGCGCCGAACAGAAGAACCGCACCCGTGAGGGCGGCGGCAGCGATGTTGATGAGCTTGGCAGAAATGGCAGTGTACATGATGTCCCCCGTCTGCCGGATATGGCCGGCTCCAATTCGATGACCGGCTTATCGTTGGGTTACGTTTCGGATTGATTTCGCACGGCAGGCGTTTCAGTTTCGAATGTGTTTCCTATGGTTAACAGCCCAAAGCCTATCCGAGGGATTTGTAAGGGTGAACCCAATGACATGAAGCCTCGGCTGCTCGAGCCCGGACCCGCGAAAAGGTACTGCCATCTCCAAAGTGAAAGTGCGCTCTTCCCTCATATGAAAGAAATTTGACTTGGCTCGAAACCACTCTGCAACAAAGCGCGGACTCTAGCGGCATGATCTGGATACAGGCCACCCGCAGAGTTGACCGAACGAAAACAGCCGGCACAAACGAAGATGAACATGCAATCGAACGCGATCTCCTGGCTCTTCAGGATAAGCATAGCCGCAGCGATGATTGGCGGCGTCGGCACCTTCGCCGGCAGCCCGACGACGAAGCTTGCGGGAATGACTTCAAGCGAAGTTTCGACGCTGCATGCCGCACTGTTTTTCGCCACGGTCTGGATCGTGTCCAGTCTGCGCATCAACCGGCTCAAGGCCCTCTGGCGGGTCGGTTTTGAGCTGAAGCAGATGCGCGGCCCCTCCGGCAACTTGCAGCCGAGAGGACCGAAGGCCCGCGCCGCGACGGGGGGCTCCGCTGGCGGCGCGGGCGCTTCGGGGGTTTCCCTGAAGACATGATCCCGAACCGAAAGACCGCATCGCGACAAGTGGTGCTGGTTTTCGGGAAAAGATTGCGCCCGAAAACAGGCCATACGCAGCAGATCTGAATTTGGGGACGAAAACGATGAACACGAAATTTGCAGCTTCGGTGCTTTCCGCACTGCTCTACGCACAAGGCCTGCTCGGCTTTGCCGGCCTCGCCACCGTGCTTCTTAGGGATCGTGCCCATGCGAGCGAATTCGTCGCCGCCAGCGAAATGCCGTCAGGTCCGTCGCTTCTTGTGGTCCGCTGAGCGCCTGGGCCTGTGGGCAATACGGTGAGGGCCCCGGCCTCAGTCGGCGAACTGCGTCGGCGGATCGAACCGGTAGCCTGCACCCCTTATAGTGGTGATGGTTTCGGTGTCGAGCTTGCGGCGCAGCCGCACGATGCGCGAATCGATCGAGCGATCGAAGGCATCGGCATTTTCGGCGGGCGCGGCGGCAATGATGTCGTCGCGCGTCAAGACCTTGCGCGGACTGGCCAGGAACAATCTGAGCAGCGCCACCTGACCCGGCGACAATTGTTCTTCCGTGCCGGAGCGATGCATGACCATGGCCGACCGGAGGTCGACCGTCGCGTTCTCCAGCACGACCAATTCCCCGGCGTTTCTGCCGCGCCGTGCCAGCAAGCCGCCGATACGGGCGGCGAGTTCCCTGACATTGAGCGGGCTTTCGACGACGTCGGCGGCGCCGAGTTCGAGCGCCAGCACCTTGTCGACGAGATCGGCCGGCCGGCAGATCAGGATGAAATCCGGCCCGCCCTCGCCGCCATGGCGCCTGAGCAGATCACGCCCTTCCGCCTGGCTGAGGCTGTCGCCGACGACGACGACATCGATGCCCTTTCCGGAAAGCAAGGATTCGGCCTCCCACGGCTGCCGCACCGCGCGCACGTCATGACCACGCCGTTCGAGATGGTCGGCGAGATCGGTCGCGACCACTTCGGCGACGGAAACAAGCGCGATGACGGATCGTGCAGCCATTTTTTTCCACCCTGCAACCGGCAACCCAAGATGAGTGCTGGACATGATGTTTATACCCAATCTACTTTCCGCTGAAAGCGGGAGCGAGAGCATAGTGCGGGCACGAATTGTCATCGTCGAGGACGAGCCGGATCTGAGAGACGCGGTCGCCGAGTATCTCGGCGCCAGCGGCTACGATGTCGCGACGGCCGAGAGTGCCAGCGCCGCGCGAACTTTGCTGGAAACGCAGTCGTTTCATCTGGCCATCCTCGACATCGCCATGCCAGGCGAGGACGGCCTGTCGCTCGGCCGCTGGCTGCGCTCGAAAATGCCTATCGGCATCATCTACGCCACTGCCGCCGGCACCGCGCTCGACCGCATCGTCGGGCTGGAACTCGGCGCCGACGACTACATCGTCAAGCCTTACGAATTGCGCGAGGTGCTGGCGAGGGTCCGCAGCGTGCTGCGCCGCGTGCCACAGCCGGCCGAACCACCGGGCGCCAAGGCCGAAACAACTGCCAACCGCCGTTTTATGAGCTTCGGCCCTTTCCATGCCGATCTCGACGGCCGGTTCGTCACCGGCCCCAATGGGACGGTCATCGACATGGCCAAGAGCGAGTTTGACGTGCTGGAGGTCTTCCTGACGCGTGCCAACCGTTTGCTGACGCGTGCGGCGATCTCCGAGGCGATCGGCTTCGTGGAAGATCCTGAATCGTCACGCGCGGTCGATATCCGCATCATGCGGCTGAGAAAGAAGATCGAGGCGGACCCGGCCAATCCGAAATTCCTGCGCACAGTCCGCGGCGAAGGCTATATCTTCTCGCTGCCGACCGGCGAAAGCGACTGAGCGGCGCGACCACTGGTAACCACTCTCGGTGGCACGACTGTGAAATGACGGCTGACCATGACGGCTGAAGCAGCACGCAGCGATATGCACGGCGCCAGGCAGGGCGCGGCGATGGCGGCTGTCCATGTCGTTCGCCGGCTTCGCGAAGCCGGCGACTGGCAGCGCGAGATGGACAGCATCCTTGAAACGCTCTGCGGGGCCATGGATTGTCAGCGCGGCATCCTGTTTCGGCTGCGCGAGCTGCCCGGCCAGGGCTTTGCCCAGTCGGTCGCGGCTTACTGGATCAACCCCCGATTTGGTGGCGAACTGGCGTCGCCAACGGTAATCATGCAGTCGGTTGTCAATTCGGACCCACTGCTGGAACGGTTGGCGGAGGACGAGCGGCAAGGCAAGATCTTCGCGGGACACACGCGCGACCTCGAAGGCTTTCTGAGAACCGACTTCGAAAAGCAGCACATCAAGTCGTTCCTGTCGGTGTCGGTCTTTGCGCATGGCCATCTGTGGGGCACGCTGGCGGTCAACGACTGCGTGAACGAGCGCGAATGGACCGACGAGGAAGAGGCAACGCTGCACATCGTGGCATTGGCCATCGGCGACGCCATCGAACGATCGCTTTCCGATGCCCATGCCAGCGAAGTCATCCGACGCACCATGTTGCAGGCCTCGCTCGACGCCATCATAGTCATCGACGAGACGGGTTCGATCATCGAGTTCAATCCCGCCGCCGAAAAGATGTTCGGCTATCAGCGCAGCGACATCCTCGGCAAGGACCTGCTCGACACCGTCGTTCCGGAATATTATCGCAAGGGCTATGTGTCGGGCGCCGAATACATGTCGGGCCGCGGCGCGCCGATGGTCGGCCAGCGGATCGAGACCGTCACCCAGAATGCGGCCGGCGAGGTCTTTCCGATCGAACTGACGGCGACTGAGATGCGAGTCGCCGACCGCCGCCTGATCTTCGGTTCGATCCGCGACCTTCGCGACAAATTGCGCGCCGAGGAGGAGATCGGCCGCCAGCGCGAAAAGCTGCACCAGAACGAGAAGATGGCGGCGATGGGCTCGCTGCTTGCCGGCGTGTCACACGAGCTCAACAACCCGCTTGCCGTGGTCGTCGCACAATCGACGCTGTTGCACGAGTTCGCTTCAGACCCGCAGACCAAGGTGCGCGCCGAAAAGGTGCGCGCCGCCGCCGAGCGTTGCGGCCGCATCGTCAAGAGCTTCCTCTCAATGGTCCGCCTGCACCCGGCGGCGCAGGCCGAGACGGACCTCAACCAGGTGGTCCGCGCGGCACTCGAAGTGACTGCGTACGGCGCCAGGTCGACCGGCATCATTATCGATACCGATTTCGCCAGCGGCCCGCTGCTGGCCATGGCCGACGCCGACCATGTGACGCAAGTGGCCGCCAACTTCCTCATCAACAGCCAACACGCTCTGGCCGGCATCGGCGGCGACCGGCTGATCAAGGTTCGCACGTTTCGCAGCGATCGCGGCAATCCCTGTTTCTCGGTTGAGGACAACGGGCTGGGCGTGCCGGAAGCGATTCGCTCTCGCATCTTCGAATCTTACTTCACCACCAAGCCGGTCGGCGTCGGCACCGGCATCGGCCTGTCAATCTCGAAATCGATCATCGAACGGCACAATGGCAATGTCTGGTTCGAGGAAGTTCTGCCGAGGGGCGCCCGTTTCGTCGTCCAGTTGCCAGCGATCTCCGCCGGAGCGGCCGCCGCCGGCGAAACCCCGTCGCGCTCGAGCGGATTGCGCCATGCGCTGATCATCGACGACGAGCCGGATGTCGCGGCGTCGCTGTCCGACATTCTGGAATTGATGGGCATCAAGTCGCGGATCGTGCCGGCCTGGGCGTCGGCCGCCGCGACCTTGACCGGCCACATGCCGCCGGACATCGTCTTTTCCGATCTGCGCATGCCCGGCACCAGCGGCATATCAATCTATCGCGAACTGCTCGCCAAAAAGCCTGATCTGGCGCGGCGCTTCGTTCTGGTCACCGGCGACCTGATCGGCGCAAAGGCCGAAATCGAAGCACTGCCCGCGCCGCAGCGTCCGCAGATCCTGGAAAAGCCGTTCAGCACGCTGGACGTGCGCGGCGTGCTGTCGGCCATCGCCGAGCAGGCGGCATTGGGCAGCTAGAACTTCGGGCTGGTGGAAATCGGCTTTTGAAAAATCCGATGCTCGAACGAAGGGTTAGAGGCCAGAGAAAAAAACTCCCGGCCGACGATGCGGCGGGAGCCTGCCTGGAGCGCTGGAGGGTCGCTCGGGGGGCATCAAAAAACGTTCGGCGTATCGGTCAGCGGCGGGGCATTGGCGATCACGCGGACCGCGCGAGCCTTGTGGATGCCGGACTGCTCGGCGATGACGCGCAGGCAGTCCGCACTTTCGGCGCCCCAGGCTTGCCCCTTGCAGACAAAATCGATCTCCGGCATCGGCAGGCGCGCGGTCTTTGTCGTGGTCGGCGCGCCGTCGACGATATTTGCCGGCGGGTTCAGTGAAGCAAAGGCCGGACCAACCGTCGGCGCGAACGCCATGCCGACGAATGCGGCGACGCCCAGCACCACGAACAGCGCCATCGGATGGTCGTTGGCGCGCCGGCGCAGCGCCAGCTTCGGCCGCCGATCGTTGCGCTCCGCCTGCGGGCGGACATTGTAGGCAGTCTGGATTTTCGTATACATCGCCATTCCCTTCGTTGATCTTCTTTTTCTATGGAAACGAACTTAGTCGCACCTTGTAACGGACGAACGACGCACGCAAACTGACCGTGTAACAGATTTGAAACCGGAATTCGGGCAGTACCGGGCGCTTCGCCTGTGACCATGAGGCGCTTTTGACTATTGCGGATTAAATTCCGAGAGGATTTTCTGTGCAGCAATGCGCCCAGCCACGATTGCGCCTTCGACATAGCCCGGAAATGACGGAGACAATTCCGAGGATGCGAAATACACTGGCGGCGCGCCGGCCAGGATGGTTTGTTCGGCGTCGGTGGCACTCGTATCGATGATGAGATCGCTGTAGCCGCCGCCGCTCCAGCGATCATCGGTCCAGTCGCGACAGCTGAAATCGGTGAAGCTGCCTGCATCCGTGCCGAGCGCCTCCTTGAGCCGCGCGGTAACCTCCGCGCGCAACGCGGCATCTCCCAATTCCCGCCAGCGTAGGGCAAGCGGCCCGCCGACGAAGACGACCAACGCAGGGTGGCCGCCATCCTTGCTGACGTCACAGGCAAAAAGGGCCGGCGGATCGCGCCACATCACCATGCCGCTCAAGCCCTTGGCGCGCCAAAATGCTGTGGGGTAGCGCACCTGCATTTTGATCACCGCGCCGCTTTGCCAGACACCGAGGGCCTTTTCCAAGGCAACCGGCAGCGGCGGCGCGAAATCCAGCTTCGAAGCCACCATCGGCGGCATGGCGATCAGCGCCCTTCGCGCCGTGATCGAGCCCGTCGTCGACGCGAGACGAACTCCTCCCAGTCTGCGCTCGATCGTTCTGACCGGAGTGTTCAATCGCAGGCGGTCGCCGAGATCGCCGGCCAGATCATCCGCCAGAGACTGCATGGTTTCGTGCACGAAATACTGCAGCTCCGACACCTCATTGGTGATACGGCGGTCATTGTCGATGAGGTGCCAAAGCGGCAGTTTTTCGAGCGCCTGGCACCACAGGCCTTCGATCATCGATCGAAAAGCCGCCTTGGCATCACCGGGATCGTTCTGGCGATCGAGCCATGCGGCGACGGTCAAGCCGGCAATAGTCGGGTCGCCCGGTGCAATCGCGTTCATGCGGTCGCGGATCGCCATCGAGGCGTAGTAGATTCGCTCGGCATCCTGTTCGCCCGTCAGCGGCTGGGCAATGACTTCGCCCTTAACATAGGTCTCGACCAACGTCTTACCGTGCGTTCGCACCAAGGCCATCAGTTCCGGCATGTCCTCGCACAGGAACTGACCGCCGCTGTCGATCCGCTCGCCAAGCCCATTCCACTTGGACTCGACCCGCCCGCCGACGCGGCCGCGCGCCTCGAGCAGCACAAAATCAATCCCGGCCTTGTTCAATTCATGCGCGGCTGACAGGCCGGTAAAGCCGGCGCCGACGATGGCGACATCGGTTCGTACGGTCTGGCGCTTCAAGAGCCGGCCCTGAAGTTCTCGAAGTCCGCAATCATCCGCGGCTTGAGCTCCGGAGACAACGGTCTTGTCGAGATCATCAAAACCCCGCGCGATCGATATATATTGCAGGTCGCTGGCTACTCTGCCGGGCGACACGCTTTACCCAATGGTCTTTTCCAGCATACTGATCCAGTTGCGATAGGCGATCTTCTCGATCAGCGCGCGACCGAAGCCGCGCTCGGCGAACGCATCGAGCAGCTTCGGCAGGCCGGTGACGTCGCCGATCACAGCCGGGATCATGGCGCCGTCGAAATCGGACCCGAGGCCGACGCCGTCTTCGCCCAGCGCCTGCAGCAGTGAATCGACATGGCGCACCATGATGTCGAGACTGGTATCGGCATTCATCCTGCCGTCCTCGCGCAAAAACCCGGTGGCGAAATTCAGCCCGACCAAGCCACCCGACTCGCGGATTGCGCCTAGCTGCCAGTCCGTGAGGTTGCGGGAATGGCCGCAGATCGCATGGACGTTCGAGTGGGTCGCCACCAGCGGGGCGTCACTGATCTCGGCGACGTCGCGAAACCCCTTTTCGTTGAGATGCGAAAGATCGACCATGATGCCGAGCTGGTTGCAGGCCTTGACCAGTCCCTTGCCGGCATCGGTCAGGCCAGGTCCGGTGTCGGGCGTCGACGGGAAACGGAACGGCACGCCGTGGCCGAAAGCGTTCGGGCGGCTCCAGACGACGCCGAGCGAGCGCAGGCCGGCCGCATGCAACACGTCGAGCATCGTTAGTTCGGGGTCGATCGCCTCGACCCCTTCAATATGGAACACCGCCGCGATCGACCCTTGCGCCATCGCATTTCGCACGTCGCCGGCGCTGCGGCAGACGGTGAGCGCCGACGCTCGTTCCAGCCTGAACAGGATCGAGGCCATGGCGATGGTGGAAGCGAGCGCGTCGGCGCGCGGAATTTCGGGCGGCAAGGGCTCGGTATCGCTCGGCGCAGGTGGAACCGCACTGCGCTTGGATTTTTCGACCGGCGGCGGAAAGATCGCGAACATGCCGCCAGCAAAGCCGCCCTTTTTCGCGCGCGGCAGGTCGACGTGGCCACCCTGCGTTCCCTCGATGAACAGCTTCTCAACATCCGCGTCTTTCGACTGATAGAGCCTGAGCAGCGTATCGTTGTGGCCGTCGAAGACGGGAACGAGGTCGGTCTCGGTCATCAAGGGATCATTCGGTTCGATTGGTCGGGCGGCAATATACCTACTTAGGCAAGGCAATACCTACTAGGCAAGACAACCCACTAGGCAAGACAGGCGATCTGCGCAAATGCCACAGCGATGGATGCCTTGTGGCTGCCCGCCCTCAACCGTCATCGCGTGCGGAGGCCTATGGGTAGGACCAGCGCTATTGCTTCAGCACGTCGGCCCATTCCTTGTGACGATGGAACTGGGCGTTGGCGAACGGACAAAGCGGGATGATCTTCTTGCCCGCCGCGCGCGCGTCCTCGACGGCTCGGGTAACGAGGCGAAGCCCGGCGCCCTGGCCGCGAAACGCATCCGGCACCTCGGTGTGGTCGATGATGATCTGGTGCTCGCCGATCTTGGTGAAGGTCATTTCCGCCTCGGCGCCATCAGGCCCGCGCAAGAGATAACGGCCCTTGGAACCGCGATCCTCGAGTTCGATCTCCGGCAATTGGTCAAGCATTGCTTACGCTCCTTCTATCGGCGTAGCGGACAGGAACCGCCGCGCCGCCTCGATCTCGTTCGACTGCACCTCATGGCCGCCGTCGTGCCACTCCACTGTGACATCGGCGCCATCGGCGCGCAAATAGGCCTCCAGCCGCGACGTCAGGTTGGGCGGACATATCGGATCGCGCCTGCCTGCTGTGACCAGGATGCGACGGCGGGCGAGACTTCCCTCGATCTCCGGTTCGAACGGGATCAGCGGATGCATCAGCACCGCCGCGTCGAACAGAGAGGGCGCCGCGAACACCACCGACGCCAGGATGTTGGCGCCGTTGGAATAGCCGAGCCCAAGCACCGACGAGGGTTTTGCCGCCTCGACATGCGCCTTGACGAAACCAACCATCTTGTCCGTCGCTCGCGCCAGGTCGCCCATGTCGTAGACGCCCTCGCCGGTGCGGCGGAAAAAGCGCGCGGCACCGTGTTCCGAGACATCGCCGCGCGGCGAGACGATAGTCGCCTGCGGCGCGAGATCGCGCCCGAGCGACAGAAGCTGACTCTCGTCGGCCCCGGTCCCGTGGAAGACGAAGAGCAGCGATCCATCAGGCGAACCGGGCAGTGCTTTGTAGATGTAAGCGTCCTTACTCATGGCCTTGTCCTCAGTCTTCCAGCTTCTGCAAATGTTGCTCGAGATAGGGCCTCAGATGCCGGTGCTGCGACGGCAGCTTCAGCGCCTCGCCGAGATGGGCGGTGTCCTCGTCGCGGTCGAAGCCGGGCTCGTTGGTGGCGACTTCGAACAGCACGCCGCCCGGCGTGCGGAAATAGATCGCCCAGAAATAGTCACGATCGATGACCGGCGTCACCTGATAGCCGGTGTCCATCAGCGCCTTGCGCACTTCGAGTTGCTTGGCGCGGTTTTCGACAGCGAAGGCGACGTGGTGGACGGAGCCGGCGCCGAGATCGGCAAAAGCGGCGCCCGGCAACGATTCGATATCGACGATATTGGCGCCGTTGCCGTTCTTCACCGCCAGCCTTTTTACAGTGCCGGACGTGTCGACTTCTTCATAGCCCATGAATTTCAGCAGCTCTTCGGTGGCGCCGCCATCCTTCAGCCTGAGCGACACCGAGTGGAAGCCGCGGATCGCCTCGTCGGAGGGAACATCGCCCTTCGCCCACGGCGTACGGGTGTCTGCCTTGTTCTCGACCAGCGCAAACCCGTCACCATCGGGACCAGCGAAGCCAAGGCGCTTCTCACCGAAGCTCTCTTGGCGCGACAGCCCGGCGACGCCCTCATCGGCAAAACGCTTTTCCCAATAGGCGAGCGTGCCTTCGGGCACCGAATAGACCGTGGTGCCTACTTCGCCAACGCCGTGGCGACCCTTGCCGATATTGGGGAACGGAAAATAGGTCATCACCGAACCGGGCGTGCCGAGCTCGTCGGCATAATAGAGATGGTAGACATCCGGCGCGTCGAAATTGACGGTTTTCTTGACCCGGCGCAGGCCGAGCTTTTTGGTAAAGAACTCATTGTTCTGACGCGCATCCCTGGCCATCGAGGTGACGTGATGCAGGCCTTTGATCTGGTCGAGCATTTTTCCTGCTCCTTTCCTTGTCCTGTGCGGTCCATGCCGCGGTCCACGCCTATATGAGAACCGGCCAGCCAGCGGCAAAGGCCGCAAACACAGATGGACTGTGCTCTATAAGTGAACAATAAGGCGGATTTTGTTCACGATTTGGCGAATACCTGAGGCTTGCGTCGCCACAAAAATTCGGCTCCATGAGCGGCACGTTTTCAATGAAGGATACAGCATTGGTCAGAAAAGACAGGCGCCCGAATGTTCTCCTGATCACCTGCGACCAGTGGCGCAGCGACTGCCTGTCGGCGGCAGGCCACAAGGTGGTGCGGACGCCGAATGCCGACGCGCTCGCCGCCGAGGGTGTGCTGTTTCGACAGCATTATGGCGGCGCGGCGCCCTGCTCGCCGGCACGCGCCTGCCTATACACCGGCCTCTACCAGATGAACAACCGAGTTTGCCGCAACGGCACGCCGCTCGACGCCCGTCACGGCAACATCGCGCTCTCGGCGCGCAGCCTCGGCTATGATCCGACGCTGTTCGGCTATACCGACGTATCGCCCGATCCGCGCACGCTGGCGCCGGGCGACCCGCGGCTAAAAAGCTACGAAGGCGTGCTGCCCGGCTTCACCGTGCGCCAACTCCTGCCGGAGCACCAGAAACCGTGGCTGTCGTGGCTCAAGGCGCGCGGCATCGATAGCAGCGCCGGTTTTCCCGACATCCATCGCCCAGCGGATGAGATTGGAGCCAGGACCGACGGCGCGGTGACAAGCGCGCCGCCCGTCTACTCGAAGGACGAAACCCCTGCTGCTTTCCTGACCGGCGAATTCGCCCGCTGGCTTGACGAACAGGAGCGCGATACACCGTGGTTCGCGCATCTTTCCTTCCTCAGCCCGCATCCGCCCTTCATCGTGCCGGAGCCTTACAACAGGATGTATGATCCTGCCGAGGGACCGGCTTTCCACCGCGCCGTGAGCTGGCAGGCCGAGGCAGAAAGCCATCCCTACCTTGCCTATAACCTTGACCTGCAGGAGCGTTCGAATTTCCGCCCCGGCGCCGAGGGCAAGGTGCGCGACTGGGGCGACGACAATTTTGGCCGCATCCGCGCGCTCTATTACGGCATGATCTCGGAGGTCGACGCACAGCTTGGCCGCATCTGGCAGGCGGTCAAGGGGGCGAGTGCATGGGATGACACCATCGTCGTGCTGACCTCCGATCATGCCGAGATGATGGGCGACCATTACATGCTGGGCAAGGGCGGCTTCTTCGACGGCAGCTATCATATTCCGCTGATCATCCGCGACCCGCGTCGTCGCAAAGCGGCCGGCGCCAAGGTCGATCGCTTCACTGAGGCGGTGGACATAGCGCCGACATTGCTCGCCCTGCTTGGCGAGGAAACCCCGCCGCATCTCGACGGACGATCGCTGAAGCCGTTCCTGGACGCCGTCGAGCCGGGGGACTGGCGCGAGGCCGCGCATTGGGAATTCGATTTCCGCTCGGTTGCCGAAGGTGATGCCGAGCGCCATTTCGGCATCGGTCCGCGCCAGTGCAATCTGGCCGTCATCCGCACGAAACAATTCAAATATGTACATTTCGGCGGCGGCCTGCCGCCGCTGCTGTTCGACCTGGAGCAGGATCGAGACGAACTAACCAATGTCGCTGCCGATCCGGCCTATCTGCCGGTCCGGTTGGAGCTTGCCGAAAGGCTGCTTGCCTGGCGGGCCGAACATCTCGATCAGTCGCTGGCACTTGCCGAACTGACCGACGATGGCGTTGCCGGCCACGTCGCACCGCTGCCAACTTTCCAATCATAAAAAGGCCCGCGCCGTCGCCGGCGCGGGGCTTTTTTTCGTCGTTAGAGCGAATTAACGCATCATCATGCGCTGCTCGTCGCGCTTCTCTGCATAGGTGCCCTTGTCGTACGCGACCTGCGCCTCGAGCTGCTCCTTGGTGAAGTTCGTGTAGAGATAGCGGTTGCCATCCTTGTCGGTCATGAATTTAAGGTTGTCCATGCCGACCGCCACTTCCTTCTCGCCAACGCCGAGGAAACCGCCGACGTCGATGATCACGGCGTCGACCTTCTGGTCGCCCGTCAGCACGACGTCACCAATCTCACCGACATTGACATCATTGGCGCCATAGACGGTGGTTCCAACCAAGTCCTCGGACCGGATTTTGTCGACCGGCATTTCGGTCAGCGCCGACTTGTCGATCGCCGCGGTCTGCGTCTGGTCGGGGGCTGAAGCGTCAGGCGTTGCTGCAGCCGGAGCCTCGGCTGTCTTGTCCATGGGGGCCGGAGCAGCGGTTTCAGGCGTTGCCGCCGGAGCCTCGGCTGTCTTATCCGCCGGGGCTGGGGCCGGAGCTTCGGCTGTCTTGTCCATTGGCGCCGGAGCAGCGGTGTCAGGCGTTGCCGCCGGAGCTTCCGCGGTCTTCTCCGCCGGGGCTGGAGTGACTGCAGGGGTGGTGGTCACCGGCGCCGGCGTCGCCGCGTCAGTCGATGCGGTTGTCGCCGGGGCGGGATCATAGGGCTCGCGGTTGAACTCCGGCAACGCCTCCAGTTCTTCCTTCGTGGTCTCGGCGACCAGCCAGCGATCGCCATCCCTCTCCGCCCACTTGGCCTTGTCGAACTGATAGGCGACATTCTTTTCGCCAATCTCAAGGAAGCCGCCGACGCCAATGATCAGCGACTCGGCCTTGCCATCCTTGGCCAGGACGATGTCGTTCACGTCACCGATGTTTTGAGCGTCGTCGCCAGTGCCGTTGTAGACGGTTTCGCCGATGATATTGGTGGCAAGATTACCGTCGGCACGCTTCACAGGTTCGGCCGGAGCTGCGGTGCTATCGGCTGGAGCAGCCGGAGCGTTCTGTGCGGTGGTTTCCGTCGAGCCGGAAGGAGCGGCAGGAGCCGTAGCCGTAGTGTCATTGGCCGCAGGAGCCGGATCGAAAGCGCTACGGTCGAAGTCCGGCTGAGCCGTCAACTCATCCTTTGTGGTTTGCGCAATCAGCCAACGGTCGCCGTTCCGTTCGGCCCATTGCAGCTTATTGTAGTCGAAAGCCACGTTCTTGGCGCCAACGCCAAGAAAGCCGCCGACGCCGATGACGACGGATTTTGCCTGACCGTTTTCATCGAAGACCACGTCGTCGACATTGCCAATGTTCTCGGCATCGTCGCCTGTGCCATTATAGACCGATTCCCCGATGATGTTGGTCACAAGGCTGCCTTCGGCGCGCGCAACGGGAGCCGCAGGAGCGGTATCCTGGACTGCCGGGTCCTGCGTCGGCGCCGGGGTTGTAGCCGTCTGCGCATATGCACCGGTCGCAAGCAGCGCTGCGAGTGCGGTGGTGGTCAAAAGGGTGCGGATCATTTAATCCTCCTGCGTTATCTCGTTCGCACCGCGAGCATGGGAGATTGGTCGCGGCGTTACGTATTCACAACGTCGTGACCGCGCGGTTGTTCCGACACCATGGTGAGCGTCGTGAAAAAACCAGCCGAAACGCGCTCAATCATGCCCGCGGCCGGTGAGATTCGCTCCTGTATTTTCGTTAGAGCTGCGGAACTTTTTTTCAGCCGCCCCGTTCCAGCCTATGGCTGGGTCTGTCCTGGCCGATGATTATTCCAATGGTTGCCAAGAAAGAACGGAGTGGGGGGATGCGATTTGCGGCGGTGCTGAACCAGGAGGGCGGCACCCTGCGCACGATTGATCTTTCCGCCTTCACGGACCGGATGCGCCAGACGTTGGAGGCAGCAGGTCACTCCATCGATATCGACATCGTTGCCGGCAAGGACATCGTCGCTACGCTGGACCGCATCGCTTCGAAGCATAGCGTCGACATTGTGCTGGCCGGTGGCGGCGACGGCACCATTTCGGCCGCGGCTGCCCGGTTGATGGGCAGGAAGAAAGCACTTGCCATTTTACCGGCTGGCACGATGAACCTGTTCGCGCGCGGGCTTGGCATCCCACAGACCCTTGACGCGGCCGTGAAATCTCTTGCCGACGGCGAGGTGATCGCAGTCGATATGGCAACAGCCAACAATAAGCCATTCGTGCATCAGTTCTCGATCGGCATGCATGCCAGGATGGTTCAGCTTCGCCAGACCATGGAGTTTGGCTCGCGGTTGGGAAAGATGCGGGCTTCGGTCAAGGCTGCGTGGGCGGCGATCAACAACCCGTCGGCAATGAAGGTGACGCTGACCATCGGCGAATCCGAGATCGTGACGCGCACCACCGGCATCGGCATCACCAACAATCTGTTCGGTGAGGGTCACCTGCCCTATGCCGACAATCCCGCCGGCGGCGTGCTCGGCATCTATGTCACGGTGGCGCGGCGGCGTGGCGAACTGCTCAGGGTCCTTTTCGACATGGCGCGCGGCAAATGGCGCGACAGTGAGCATGTGGAAATCCACCAGGCTGACCGGGCCGTTTTGAAAGTGCACTCGGCTGCCAAGAAGTTCCGCGCCGTCATGGACGGCGAACTGGTCAGGCTTGACCCCGAAACGACGATCGAAATCCATCCTGGCGCGCTGAAGGTTCTGGTCCCGGCGCTCGCTGTCCAAGCGAAGGCAGCGTGATGCAGTCCGGCACAGTCGATCGGATAGCTTCAGCCTTTGGGAATCTCGCCCTGTTCGCCCCTGGGAAGCTCGCCCTGTTCGGTTGTCGACGTCTTGTCTATCATGTTGCCGTAGATCTCTGCGATGCCCCAGGCGATAAATGCCAAAAGCAGCGCGGCGATCAAGATACGGAAAGTGTGCCACCCCCAGCGTCCCTGGCGGGCTTTGTCTTCAGGAACGATCCTGGGCATGATCGGCCTCCATTTCGTTTGGCGCTGGCATGTCGTTTGGCGCTGGCGGGCGCGGCTGGCAAAACGTGGTTGGGTAACGGTTCCTCAAGGCGAAGGTTCCGGTTTCAGAGCCAGGCGACTGGCGAGAATGGCTGCAAGCCGATGCACTTGGGGGCCGTGTGGATAGTAGGGTAGTGAAAAAGCCGAATCTGCCGGTCGACGTCCTTAGTGTGGTAAGGGCGCAGGACCGGCTTGCAGTACTGCACGGTCTCGACGCCCTCGACACGGCGGCCGATCGTGACTTCGACCATATCAGCGGTCTTGCCGCCGCGGTGATGCTAGCGCCCATCGCGCTGGTGACGCTGGTCGATGTCGAGCGGCAACGGTTCAAGTCCTGTGTCGGCCTGGATGAAACCGAGGCCTCGACAGATGCATCTTTCTGCGCCCATACCATTGCCGCCGGCGACCAGCCGATGGTGGTGACCGATGCAACCACGGATTCACGCTTCAACGCCAGCCCGCTGGTCACTGGCCAGCAACATGTCCGTTTCTATGCGGGTGTGGCGATTGTGGTGGCCGGCGCCCGGATCGGCACGCTCTGCGTGCTCGACCGGAAGCCGCGGGCGTCGCCGTCTGCCGCCCAGCTCGAACAATTGACGGCGCTCGCCAGCCTCGCCGCCAGCCTGTTCGCATTGAAGGACGCCACCCGCAACGGCGCCAGCATCGCTGCGGCGCTGGCGCGCGAGGAAAAACGGCGCGGCATCGCGCTCGATGCCGCAGCGCTCGCGAGCTGGGCATGGGATATCCATACCGATATGATCGAATGCGATGTCCGGTTGTCCGAGCTGTTCGGCCTGCCGCGCTCGAATCGGCTGAGGGCGCGCGATATCCTTGCCGCTATCGACCCGCGTGATGTCTACCAGACCGAGACGCGCTTTCGTGACGCGCTGACCGGCAGCGACGACTATTTTGGCGAATACCGCGTCAAGGGCTTCACTCCGCCGCGCTGGCTCGCGACGCGCGGCCGTGTCATCGAGCGCGACGGCGACGGCAAGCCGACGCTGATCTTCGGCGTCAATTACGACATCACCGAACGCAAGCTCGGGGACGAGCGGCAACGGCTCTTGCTGCGCGAGTTGAACCATCGCGTCAAGAACACGCTGGCGACAGTGCAGGCGCTGGCGACGCAGACAGTTCGCCATGCGCGCCAGCCCAGCGAATTCCTTGAAGCCTTCAGCGCCAGGCTTCAGGCGCTGGGCGCCGCCCACAGCCTGCTATCCGACCGCGAGTGGCGCGGCATTGGCATCCGCGAACTCGTGCACATCGAGGTCAAGCCGTTCGACACCGCCGAACAGCCGCGCATTACGATCTCAGGCGCCGACCTGCTGCTTTCGCCCGACCAGGCAGTCGGGCTTGGCCTGATTCTGCATGAACTGGCCAGCAACGCACTGCAATACGGAGCGCTGTCGGCGGCTTCGGGCAAGGTCGATCTCGACTGGCAGGCGCAGGGCCGGAAAGGCGCACGGCGCCTGGTGCTGACCTGGCGCGAAAGCGGCGGGCCTGAAGTTGCCTCGCCCGAACGCCACGGCTTCGGCTCGATCCTGATCCGCCGCAGCCTGGCCAAGGTCATCTCCAGCGAAGTGATCCACGAATTCCGGCCGGAAGGCGTATTCGCCCAAATATCGATGCCACTGGAGGATCTGCCGAAGTGACGGCCCGGCCATGATCCCGAACCGAAGGTCCGCTTCAGCGAAAAGTGCAGCCCGGTTTTGGGATTAGATTGTGGTCAACAAGAAGAATCGCTTCGAGCTATTTCGCTTCGCCGGCATCCGGATCGTCGGCATCGGGCTTCACGTTCTCGCGGTAGATGGCGTAGGCGGCGAGTGCGATCGCTGGGCCGAGTATGGTGCCCAGGCCGCCTTTTCCCTTGAGTAGCGCCGGCAGCACGGCGAGCGCGGCCGTGATGCCGACCGCCTTCATATCGGCTTGGCGCCTCCGCGCCCGGCGTCGGGCGCGCGCGCCGGCCGACAGCTGATGGAAGAGCAGGAGAAGCCCTGTGATCACCAGGAAACCGACCCCAAAACCGAGGCAGGCTGCCATCGGCCCGTAGCGCCCCGCCACCCAGACATAGGCCGCTCCGACCAGGAAACCGACGCCGCACAGTGCGGCAAGTGCTGCGAGCGCATAGACGATTGCAGCCGTGCGCGCGCGGCGCACGGCTGCCACGGCTTCACCCGAGGCGAGCCCCGAGATCAACGATGCCAGCATTCCCATCTGGGCTGAGGCTTAGCGGCGCGCGAGAAGCGCGAATAGAAAGCCGACGCCTGCCGCGATCGCCAGCGACGTCACCGGCTTTTCGCGCACGCTCGCCACCACTTGGGCTTCGAGGTCCCTTGCGTTGCTGCGCATATTTTCAAACGCTGCTTCGCCTTGGGCGCGCAATTGCTCGATTCCTTCCGCGGCAACGCGACGAGCAGCCCCGTAACCATGTTGGCCGGTCTCGGCCAGCTGTTCGGTGAGTTTCTGAATGTCGACTTTCAACTGCCTGATATCGGCTTCAAGGTCCGAATTCGTCCGGCTTTCGTTCGGGGACTTTCCTGCGGCAGTCGCCATCACTTGACTCCTTGCGTTTGCTCGGGTCGAAACGCTCGACACACCCCAAGGTTCCGAATCGGAACAACTCCCATGAAAGGGTGTTTCCGCAAGCGAGTCCAGCCCGGCACGTCTCCGGTAGCCGCTCAGATCAGCGGTCGGCGAGCTTCGCTCAACCCTTGCCAGCGGGCGAGTTCCTTGAGCCTTTCGTTGTCGACCACCTCGCAGCCGCCGTCGCGCCAGAAGATAAGCTTGCGGTCCATCAGCTTGCGGATCGTCTTGTTGGTGTGGACCAGCGACAGGCCGAGGGTATCGGCGAGATGCTGCTGCGTGATCGGAATCTGCACGGGCGTCCTGCCGTTCAGCCCGACCACCCTGGCGCGGCTGGAGATGAACGCGATGAGATAGGCTGCAGGCTCGAGCGCGGTGCGTCTGCCAATACTGAGAGGTTCTCGTCCAGCATGCGCTCCTCTCGCGAGGCGATCCAGGTGATGTCGTAGGCGAGGCCCGGATGGCTGCGGTAGAGTTCGGGAAGGGCTTCCCGCTCGAAAACGCAGAGCAGCATCGGCGACAGCGCTTCCACGGAATGCTGCATTTCTCCCATCAGACTGCCTTGCAAGCCGATGAGATCGCCTGGCATGGAATAGTTCAAAATCTGGCGGCGGCCATCCGACAGCAATTTGTAGCGGAAAGCCCAACCCGACAGCACCGTATAGAGATGGGCGCTGTGGCTTCCCTCCACCAGAACCGTAGCTCCCTTGTCGACGGCCAGTTCGCCCTTCTTGACAGCGTCGACGAAGACAAGTTCCTGCTTCTCGAATGCCCGGAACGCCGGCAACGGCCGCAGTGGGCAGTTCTCACATGAATACCGGCGGGTGGAAAAAGAACGGCCGTTCTGGCCAGGCATTTCAATCCCTCTTCGAAAGCGGCCCTCTTCCGGAAGGCGATAGCAAACGCCCTGCAGGCATCGAGGTTCCGCCATCCGCGACGGGCATGTCTTTTTTAAATGACAGCATGCCAAATAACTTTAAATGACAGGAAGCCAAATAGGGATCATGATTCCTCTGTTCCCTGCGCCCCATGGAGACATTGCCACGTGCCCCCCTTGCTGGACGGATTGCGGATTCTTGTTCTGGAGGATGAATTCCTGATCGCCATGGATGTCGAGCAGCTTTGCCGCGACTACGGCGCCGGCGACGTGATCATCGCCCGCAATCTGGGTGAGATCGATCGGAAGAGCGTTGCCTCGCAATTCGACGCCGCCATCGTCGATCTCATGCTTGGCGGCGCTTCGACGCTCGATTTCGCTTCGCGGCTGCGCGAATCGGGCGTGCCTTTCGTCTTCGCCTCGGGCTATTCCGACATGGACGAAATCAAGGTGTCCTTTCCGGATGTCAGATTGGTCACCAAGCCTTATTCGGGAGACGATCTCGTGGAGGCAGTGGCGGCGGCGTGCGGGCGCGGCCCTCTTGTTTGATGTCCGGAAAACCGGACCGATATTACCGGGGCCCATATTGTCGAGGGTCAGTATTCAGGCGGCGTTCGACCCCGTCACCTGAGCCGATATCGCATCCGGGCCAAACTCGTCATCACCGGAAATCTTCAGGATTTCCTGCAGCCGCGTGCGGGCGCGGCTGACGCGGCTCTTGATCGTTCCGACCGCACAGCCGCAAATCACGGCGGCTTCCTCGTAGGAAAAGCCCGACGCGCCGATGAGGATGATGGCTTCGCGCTGGTCCTCGGGCAATTGCTCGAGCGCGCTACGAAAGTCCTTGAGGTCGAGCTGGCCGTGCTGGGCCGGATGGACGGCTAGTCTGGCCGTCATGATGCCGTCGCTGTCCTGCACCTCGCGGCCGCGCTTGCGCATCTGCGAATAGAATTCGTTGCGCAGGATGGTGAACAGCCAGGCCTTGAGATTGGTGCCCGGCTCGAAGCTTTCATGCTTGTCCCAGGCCTTCACCAGTGTTTCCTGCACCAGATCGTCGGCCTTGTCGGCGTTTTGCGTCAATGACACGGCAAAGGCCCGCAGGCTCGGAATCGAGCCGAGCAGATCCGTCTTGAAGCTCTGGGAGACGGCCGCCATGCCTCAGTCCTTTTTCCGTGCAGGTTGGGCCTGTTCCAATTGGCGGAGCAATTGGGCGAAGCGATCCGGCACGTTGTCGGAGACCAGCTCGTCGTAATATTGTTTGAGTTTGCGGCCGATTTCCGAGTTTGGCCCGAGCGGGTCGCCGGAAGCTGCCCGGCGCCTGTTTGCAGCGCCAGCCGTGGTATCTTTCGTCATCTCTTCATTTCGCCCTTTTTCCCAGTACCCTGCCGCCCTTCAATACACGACGCAAAGCAGGCGGTCCCCTCGTCTGGTTGCCCGTCCCGACCTCAAACGCCCTCTTCTTATATTAGTTCCAAACTCGTCGGAACTTTTTCGGAAAGCCGGCGTTTATGTTTTCAGGGTTTATTTTCGGGGCTTGTAATCATCTTGGCCTGCAATCAATCCAATTACGTCAGAGGGAGCCGTCCATCATGAGCCTGTCCGCAACCATCGCTCCGCACCTGCCGTTCCTGCGCCGCTTCTCGCGGGCTGTTTCCGGATCGCAGGAGAGTGGCGACGCGCTGGTCGCCGCGATGCTCGAAGCCATCATCGCCGACGTCGACATCTTTCCGGACGCGTCGAACGACCGCATCGCGCTCTACAAGGTATTCGCCAGGCTGTTCACCTCGGTCGCAATCCGCGTTCCGCAAGAACACCCGCAGTCGGCGTGGGAACAGCGCGCCGCCGCCAATCTGAACGCGATCTCACCCCGTCCCCGGCAGGCCTTCCTGCTGGTCGCCGTGGAAGGTTTCAGCGAAGACGAGGCGGCGGAGATTCTCGACGTTGACGATCAAGAATTCTCCGAACTCCTCGCCGAGGCCAGCAACGAGATTTCCCGCCAGGTGGCAACCGATGTGCTGATCATCGAGGACGAGCCGCTGATCGCCATGGACATCGAGCAAATGGTCGAAAGCCTGGGCCATCGTGTCGTCGGAACTGCGCGTACCCACGCCGAGGCGGTGGCGATGTTCACAAAGACGCGGCCGAAGATGGTGCTGGCCGACATCCAGCTGGCCGACGGCAGTTCGGGCATCGAAGCGGTGAACGAGATCCTGTCGTCCACGCCGGTGCCGGTGATCTTCATCACCGCCTTTCCCGAGCGCCTCCTGACCGGCGAGCGGCCGGAGCCGGCCTTCCTCGTCACCAAGCCGTTCAATCCGGATATGGTCAAGGCCCTGATCAGCCAGGCGTTGTTCTTCGACCGGCACGCGAAAGCCGCTGCATAGGACCGGGCAGGCCCGGCCTCACGCTGCCCCGTTTCCACCGGTCGCCCGTTTGCCACTGATCGAATGACGCCGGCCCCTTGCGGCTGGCAAACGTCACTTGCGCCTCGAACTTCCCCCTGCGCATGAGGATTCAATTCGGGCCGGAAAGATTTCCAGGGATAGTCTTTTTCGGGAAAAGGTGGAACAAACGGCAGCGAAAGACGTTCTTGCCGTACCATTTGAAGGAGATGGATCATGCTTTACTGGGCGCTCGTGTTTCTCGTCGTCGCGATCATTGCAGGCGCTCTTGGTTTCGGCGGTATTGCCGGGACCTCGGCAGGTATAGCACAGATATTGTTTTTCATCTTTCTGGCTTTCCTGATCATCTCGCTTATTGCGGGCTTGTTCAAACGCGCGTCGTGAACTGCGATCCAACACTGGGAACCGCACCCCTCAAGCGGTTTCCAGCTACCGCCGGGCAGTGTCCTTCAACGGGACGCCGCTCGGCGGACTTCTTTTGGGAACTCATTTTTCCGTCAGCCGTTCAGCTTGAATCGGGTGGGTGAAGTTACCGATGCAATCCAGAGCCGGAGACATGAAAGACAGCGGACGGAGCGATGAGATCATCGCTCTGCATTCCGCTGACAGCGAAATGCAGCTTGGTCGGGCCCTTCTCCATGCGCTGCACAATGTCGGCATTTCGGTTCTCTATCAGGATCGCGAGATGAGAACCGTCTGGGCCCGCAACATGCGCCC
The DNA here is from genome assembly GCF_053848045.1 of Mesorhizobium sp. BHbdii. NCBI lineage: Bacteria > Pseudomonadati > Pseudomonadota > Alphaproteobacteria > Hyphomicrobiales > Phyllobacteriaceae > Mesorhizobium > Mesorhizobium sp. BHbdii. The sequence continues at coordinate 177,268 of NZ_JBSPKX010000005.1, forward strand.
GCCATGGGCTTCCGATACTGCCGATAGCAACGGCATGCTGCCCCTGGCGCATGCGGAACGCATCGGTGCCGCCAAACGCAACGTAGTCGCATCCGGCAATCCGGAACATCTTGAGCTCAGCATCCCCGCCGACGATGGCGTTCGCTGGTTCCAAATATGGGTAGACGCTGATCACGACGACGGCGGCGCCGTGCAGGGCGTCGTCACCACTATGGTCGAAACGACCGAGCAGAAACGTCGCGAGCAGACCCTGAAAACGCTGCTGCGCGAGGTCAGCCATCGCTCGAAGAACCTTTTGGCCATCATCCAGAGCATCGCCACCCAGACCAGCCGTTATTCGGACACGCTCAGTGATTTCCTGACACGCTTTCGCGGCCGGCTGCAGTCGCTTGCCTCATCCCAGGATCTGGTGACCTCGTCCAACTGGCGGGGAGCGGCACTGCGCGAACTGGTGTCCGGCCAGGTCGGCCGCTACGGAGCCGACCCCTTGCGCAGCCTGCGCTTCCAGGGTGCAAATCCATACCTCAACCCCAATGCCGCCCTGCATATAGGCTTGGCCATGCACGAACTTGCCGTCAATTCAGTCAGCTATGGCGCTCTGTCGCGAGCCGACGGATTCGTCGAGGTGACGGCCGATCTGACGGCTGCTTCCGCTGGCGAGACCGCACTATCGCTGACATGGGCCGAAGCCATCGGGGCCAACGACAATCAGCCAAGCGAGAAGCGTTTTGGCAGCGTCGCGCTCGAGCGCGTCGTGCCTGCGTCGTTGAACGGAACGGCGACGCTTGAAATCACCGGGGACCGCCTCGAGTATCGGCTTGTCGTTCCTCGCGGCAATTTCGAGACGGATTGACCGAACAACAGCCGAGCCAAAGAGGGCTGGGGCCAAGAGGGCTGAATACCGCGCCGGCCTTAACCACCTGTTCACCATAAAGTCCGAAGCTGTTCAGACACCGATCCGCATGACGTTTTCGATCGCAGTCTGCTGCGCAGTACGGGAGGAATGGCTTTGACGGTTGCCGACATCATCAGGCTGGAACAGGCCGCACGCGTTTCGATGGGCGGGTTTCAGGATCTCGAAGCATCCGCGATGCCGTCGCCCCGTGCTTCCCACCCGACCCCCGGCCTCGCCGCAATCGGGCTGGCTGCGGTGGTCGTCCTGGCCGCCGCGTTCCACTTAATCTAGAGCGTCGGACCCAAAGTGGCCGGCGGCTTGTGCTTGCCTCATGTCGACCTGTTCTCCAATCAGTCGCGCCAGCCGGCATCGCAGGAACTTTGACGAATATGGCCCGTTCTTATGGCGAGAGGATCCTCGCCATGGAACACATCGCTGCCGTGTTGCTTGTCATTGGCTGTTCTAACGCGATGACGGAATGTCGTGAACTGCCCGTATCGGTGGGTGTTTTCGAAACCGCTCAGGAATGCGCCGCCGAGCGTCCGTTTGCCATGAGCGATGTGCAGGGTCAGGCTCCGCGCATAATTGCCAAATGCCTTTCCGTCGATCCGGCACTTGAGGATGATTACGATCAGATCGTCTGGAATGTGCGTCCGGACGGCACGCTCGACGCTTCCGTGGAGATTTCCAATCTTGAGGTTGCTTCGACCGGCGCGCGCCCCGAAAAAGATTCTCTTAGCCAACAATGAAATCGATCGGGCAAAACCATTTTTCGCATGGTAAGTGACGGGTGGAGCTACAAGTGAGGACAAAAGCGAGGAGTGACCCTATGCGGAAGATGATTATTGCCATGGTTGCCGTGGTCGCGGTCAGCGGCTGCAGCACCACCGAGCGGGATGTCGGCGTCGGCGCCGGTGTCGGGGCTCTGGCCGGCGGCCTGATTGACGGCGGCAAGGGTGCGCTGGTCGGCGCAGCCATCGGTGCCGGTTCCGGCCTGCTGGTGCGCAACCTGCGCAATGGCTATTGCCAGTACCGCGACAACCGTGGCCGTCTGTTTACGGCTCGCTGCTGATCCGTTTCAAACGCATGAGGCAATAGAAGCGGAGACCGGACGAGCCGGTCTCTGTTTACTTTCGCCTTCGAAAACGGTCGGTTTGCGGCAGCGTTTTCAGTCCGACAGTGGGATCCTGATTTCCACTCTCAATCCGCCATCGTGAAAATCGCGATTGATCATACCGCGCAATTCGCGCGTCACGTTCAAATCGATCAGCTTGGTGCCAAAACCGGTTTTGGCAGGTGCTTCAAGCTTCTTCTGGCCGACTTCGCGCCAGTTGAGAACCAGCGTCCGGTCGCGCCAGCGGCCCTCGACCGACCAGTCGACCTTGAGCGCACCGACCGAGTTGCCGGCTTCGCCATATTTCAGCGCATTCGTCGCCAGTTCATGAAAGGTCAGGCCGAGCGCTTGCGTCGTCGTCTCGTCGAGCAGCACCTCTGGCCCCGACAATATCCCCTCGGGAAGCTCCTTGCCGAATACCTGACCAAGCTCAATGCGCAAGAGATCGCCGAGGTCTGCCTTCTGCCAGCGCGAGCGCGTCAGCATGTCCTGGGATGCCGCCATCGCTTGCAGCCGGGCCGAAAAAGAGGACGAGAACTCGTGGACGTCGGTGGCGTGCGATGCCGTCTGGCGCGCGATCGCCAGCACCCGCGTGATCGAGTTCTTGATGCGGTGCTTCATCTCCTGCAGCATCAGATCCTTTTCGAGCAGGCTTTTTTCCGTCGTCTCATGAAGCAGCGAGACCGCGTCGAAGGCCCGCTCCTGATAGCGTGCCACCAGCGCGATGGTTCCAGCGAGCAGCAGCCCGAACAGGCCGAGCATCACCGGAATGGCGCGCGAGGAGGGTTGCGAGAAGGCGCTTGTCGGCCTGAACAGGACGGTCCATGGACGTCCGGCGATGGTGATCTCGCGAGAAACCACCAGCCTGTCACCGAAGATCGACGCCGGCGGCGTTTCCGACCGGAACAAAAGATGGTCGGCATCCACCTTGCCGTCATAGATTTCGATGTTCACCGGCAGCAGCGGCGTTCGGCTGAGCGCGGTCTGGAACAGATCGCGGGCGCGGAAGGCCGCATAAAGAAAGCCTGATGTCGAGGATCTGGTCGCATCGATGCCGTCCGGCGCGGTTTCGATGTTGAGCCGCACGAAAACCAGGAAACCGGTGAAGGTCTGCGCAGCACCTGTTTCCTGGCCTAGCTGCACGCGCCCGCTCGCGTGCTGCTGGTTGTCGGCCATCGCCCTTTCGATCGCCTCGCGCCGGACCGGTTCGGTGAACATGTCGTAGCCGATGCTGGATTGATTGGAAGGATCCAGCGGCTCGAACAGCGTGATGGGCGTACGCCATGGCAGCGTTGTCGTAGCCGGATAGATCGCATGGCTGGCGCCATAGTCGTGCAGGATGGCACGCTCGACGGCTGCCTCGTCGCCGGCTCTCACCAGCCGGAGAAAGCCGATCCCGCGCAGGCCGGTAAAATTGTCGTTGATATCAAGCGCTTCGAAGAACGCCTTGAACTCGCCGCGCGAAATCCCACCATTGTGCGCCTCAAACAGCGCATGGGTCGATCGCAGCAGCGACAGATGCAGGTCGATGCGGCTATCGATCCGGTTGAGCGCATCGTCCGCCGTCGCCTCGAACTTAATGCGCGCCGCTTCCTGCGTGGCGAAATAGGCGAATCCCGCCATCGTCAGGCTGATCAGCGCGACGGCGATGAAAGCTACGATCGGAAAGAACTTCTTCAAATTGCTGCTGCGGCCCATGGTTCCCCATCTTATGGGCAAGTCCCTGCGTCAATACAATGGCGCGGCCAAACCATCATGGCCGCTGGCACATCACATGACAGGTATTTAGCCGGCTTGTTTGAAGCTTCAGGCGGCGATCTTCAGCGCACCCGGCCCGGGAATGGCACCGGGCGGGCACTTGCCCAGGATGATCATGCCGAGCACCTCGTCCTGGGTCACGTCGCTGGTGCGCGCCGTGCCGACGACCCGACCATTCTTCATCACGCAGACGCGGTCGGCAAGCTCGAACACATCGTGGATGTCGTGACTGATCAGGAAGATGCCGATGCCGTCGGCCTTGAGCTGCATGACCAATTCGCCGACCTGCGCCGTTTCCTGCGGGCCCAGTGCCGCCGTCGGCTCATCCATGATCAGGATGCGGGCGTTGAACAGGATGGCGCGCGCGATAGCCACCGACTGCCGCTGGCCGCCCGAAAGCTTGACCACCGGCTCCTTGAAGCGCTGGAAGCGGGGATTGAGCCTGCCCATCACCTTGCGCGCCTCGGCCTCCATGGCGCCATCGTCGAGCGTGCCCCAGCCGGTCATCAGCTCGCGGCCGAGGAAGAGGTTGGCGGCGGCGTCGACATTGTCGGCGAGCGCCAGCGTCTGGTAGATCGTCTCGATGCCATACTTCTTGGCGTCGCGCGGATTGGAAATCGAAGCCTCCTCGCCTTTGACGAAGATCTGGCCCGAGTCGCGCTTGTAGGCGCCGGACAGGATCTTGATCAGTGTCGACTTGCCGGCACCGTTGTGGCCAAGCAGCGCCACGACCTCGCCCGGGAAAAGGTCGATCGACGCATCGTCGACGGCGCGAATGCCGCCAAAGGCAATCGAAATGTTGCGCATGTCGATCAGTGGCGTGGGAGCAGTTGTGTCAGCCATGATCGTTCCTCCCTATGGTTTTTGTTTGAGCATGATCTTGTCGAAAACCGGTATCCACTTTTTCGGGATCATGCTCAGACCCGCTTGCGGTAGACGGTGTCGAGCCAGGCGGCGACGACCAGGACGGCGCCGACGACGACGCTCTAAAGCGGTGAATCGATGCCGAGCAACACCATGCCGGACTGCAACGACTGCATCAGAAGTGCGCCAAGCATGGCGCCGAGCACCGTGCCGGAGCCGCCGGCCAACGACGTGCCTCCAATGACCGCGGCCGCGATACCAGCAACTCGTCCAGCGTACCCAGCGAATTAGTCGACGCATTGAGACGGGCCGACGCAATCGCCGCGCTGATCGCGGCCAGAACGCCCATGATCATGAACACCTTCATAGTCACCGAGCGCGTGTTAATGCCGGCGAGTTCTGCCGCTTCCGGATTGCCGCCGATGGCAAAGACATAGCGGCCGAAACGGGTGCCGCTGGTGATGAAGGTCATGACGATGCCCACAGTGACCGCGATCAGCACCGGTATGGCGATGCCATGGGCGATGAACAGCCCGCCTTCCGGGACGGTGATGCCGGTCCGCTGGGCGTACTGGCGAACGATGCCGATCGGCCAGGGATAGGAATTGGCGATCCAGATGGCGCCGAGGATGGCGGCGCAAGCGACAACCCCAAGCAAGGTCTCCGCCCAGACGGGACGCAGCGGGAACTTGAACCGCTTGCGCTGCGACCGGCCGTTGAGCAGCATCAAGGCGACGGCCACACAGGCGAGAATGCCGACAATCCAACTTGCGGTTGCTCCGATCGAGCCACGCGGCCCGCCACTCATGAGCTGAAAGGTGGCGTCGAGCGGCGCGACGGTGCGCCCGCTCGTCATCAGCCACGCCCGCCGCGCCAGATCAGCAGGCCGCCCAGCGTCACGATGATGGCCGAAACCTCGAGATAGGCGATAATGAAGCCCTGGAGCGCGCCGACCATGCCGAGCATGCGTATGTCGAGCTCGGTTGCCTTGAGAGGGCGGCCGACCGGGCTGAGCTCGGATTCACGCGCCCGATCGGCGCCTGTATCGGCGGCCGGCGTGCTGGAAGTCGTGTCGGTCATGATGTCCTCCCACCGGTTGCCGTTTGCCGCGGATGCCGGAAGCAGCTTGGAAGTTATCCGCGAGAAGCGGAAAAACAATTCTTTTTGAAAAAACGCCGCGGCGTGAAGCCGCCGCGTTTCAGGCTTCTTGCGAAGGCCGGATCAGTTGCAGACCGGGACCGTGCCCGCCGCCACGCCGGCGCAGACCTCTTCCTTCTTGATCCAGCCCGCGTCGATGACGACGTTGAGATTGTCCTTGGTGACGGCAATCGGCGTCAGGAACAGCGACTTGACGACATTGCCGCCCGGCGTGGCGAAGTCCTTGACGCCGGCAATGTCTGTCATCTGCTTGCCGTCGGCCAGTTGCGAGGCGATCTCGGCGGCGTTCTTGCCGAGCTCGCGCGCGTCCTTCCACACCGATACGGTCTGTGTGCCGAGCGCGATGCGGTTCAGCGCGGCATGGTCGCCGTCCTGGCCCGACACCGGAACGGATCCGGCCAAGCCTTGCGCCGTCAGCGCCGCGACGACTCCACCAGCGGTGCCGTCATTGGCGGCAACCACCGCATCGACCTTGTTGTCGTTGGCGATCAGGAACTGTTCCATGTTCTTCTGGGCGCTGGCGGGAAGCCAGCCGTCCGTATAGGCCTCGCCGACATTCTTGATCTTGCCGCTGTCGATGGCATCCTTGAGCACTTCCATGGAGCCGGCGAACAGGAAATCGGCATTCGGATCGGCGCCCGAGCCCTTGATGAAGACGTAATTGCCTTCCGGCGCCACCTTGAACACTTCGCGGGCCTGCATGCGGCCGACTTCCTGGTTGTCGAAGGTCAAATAGAAGACGTCCTTGTTCTCGATCAGCCGGTCATAGCCGACGACTGGAATGCCTTCGTCCAGCGCCTTCTGCACCGCCGGCCCGATGGCCGAGGCATCCTGCGCAAGGATGATCAGCGCGTTGGCGCCCTGCGAGATCAGGCTTTCGACGTCGGTCAGCTGCTTGCCGGGATTGGACTGTGCATCGGCGGAAATATACTTGTCGCCCGCGGCCTCGATCGCCGACTTCATGGCGGCTTCGTCAGTCTTCCAGCGCTCTTCCTGGAAGTTCGACCACGAAACACCAATGACCTTGTCCTTCGCCTGTGCGACCGACGCGAGCGTCAGCGACATGGCGATCCCCGCCAGAATGGCGGCTGTGAATCTCTTCATGATATTCCTCCTGCGCCGCGTACGGCGCGACCAACTGGCCCGAAGGCCTGCACAAAGGATCCAACGCCGAAGCACTGTCAACATGAATTCTGATGGATTTTGGTGTCTGCCGGCTTTTTTTCGAGCCTCGGAATAAACAATGACAGGTCCTTCTGCTTCTGCCAGTGTTTGTCGGCCTGACGGCTTCCGATTCATGAGCGGCCGCGGCAATAGGGAGGACGCTAAACAATGTCGGTTGGGATCCGCCATGACGATTTGCGCCGGCGCAACCGGGCGATGGTTATTTCGGCCGTACGCCGCGCAGGGCAGCCGTCACGGACCGAGATCGCCGCAACCACCGGCCTCAGCCATTCGACCATATCGGCGATCTCTTCCGACCTGATCCACGAAGGCATCCTGGCCGAGAGCAAGGCGAGTGAGACCGTTTCGCTGAAACGTGGCCGGCCGCAGGTTGGCCTCAGCCTCAATCCGGAAGCCGCTGCGGTATTGGCCGTCGTGTTGTCGCTGAATTCCCTTTCGGTCGCTGTCATCGACTATGCCGGACAAGTGGTCGCCGAGAAACAGCGCCGGCTGGACACGCTGACCATGTCGCGCGACGAGCTGATCGATGAATGTGTCGCCATCGTCCGGCGCCGGCTCGAAGACCCCGACCTCGACGTCCAAAACGTCGCCCGCATCGCGCTGGCGATCCAGGGTATTACCGATTCCCATGCGCGCGCCATGTTGTGGTCGCCGATCACGCCGCAGACGAACATCGCCTTCGCCGACATTCTGGAACGCGAGTTCGGCATCCCGGCCATCATGGAGAACGACTGCAACATGATGGCCGTGGCGCTGCGCTGGCGCGACCCGGATCGCTACCGCGACGATTTCATCGCCATCCTGCTCTCGCATGGCATCGGTATGGGGCTGGTGCTGAAGGGCGAGCTGTTCACCGGCACCCATTCCTCAGGCGGCGAATTCGGCCACATGATTCATCGGCCGGGCGGCGCGCTTTGCCGCTGCGGGCGGCGCGGTTGCGTCGAGGCTTATGCCGGCAATTACGCTATCTGGCGCAACGCAAGGCAATTGAGCGAGAACGCCGAGCCGGTCGCCGATGTCAGCGACGCCGAGATGCGGGCACTGGCGGCCCGGGCGCGCGAGACGGACGGACCGGAGCGCGAAGCCTACCGCAAGGCCGGCGAGGCGCTCGGCTTCGGGCTCGGCAGCCTGTTCGCGCTGATCGATCCGGCGCCGGTCGCCATGGTCGGTCCCAGCGCTGCCGCCTTCGACCTGATCGAGCCGGCCCTGCGCGAGGCCATCGCCCAGACCGCCGGCGGCGAGCATTCGGGTTCGATTTCCTTCGACACCGAGCCGAACGAACTGCCGCTGATCCGAGAAGGCTGCGCCATGCGGGCGCTGAGCTTCGTCGACCAGGAGATCTTCGGGCCGAGCATCCAGGCACGAGCCGGTTCGGTCGGAAAGAACGTGGCTTGAACTCGAAGGCAGGGATCCCCGGATCGCGACTTGGGGTGTGTTGAGATTCAGGTCAGGCCGAGTCGAGAATGGTGGGTTCCGAGAACGGAGCGGAGCGTACTTTTGGGTACGTGAGCACCGGAAGCGCAGGAAGCCGGCGTTCGCAGGCCCGGCACCACCTGAATATCAGCACATCCCTAGTCTTCCCTGATGGCATAGCCCGCGCCGCGGATGGTGCGGATGACATCGGGCATGCGACCATTGTTGACCGCCTTGCGCAACCGGCCGACATGGACGTCCACCGTGCGCTCGTCGATGTAGATCGTCTCGCCCCAGACATTGTCGAGCAACTGGCTGCGCGAGAAGACCCGACCCGGGTGCCGCATCATGAATTCGAGCAGCCGGAATTCGGTCGGCCCGAGCCGGATCTCGCTCTTCTTGCGATAGACCCTGTGCGATTCGCGATCGAGCATGATGTCGCCGACCTTCAGCACGCTGGACAGTACTTCCGGCTTGGCGCGGCGCAGCAGCGCCTTGACCCTGGCCATGAATTCCGGTGTCGAGAACGGCTTGACCAGATAGTCGTCGGCCCCGGTGGAAAGGCCGCGCACCCGGTCGCTCTCCTCGCCGCGCGCGGTCAGCATGATGATCGGCAGCCGCTCGGTTTCGGGACGCACCCGAAGGCGCCGGCAAAGCTCGATGCCCGAAACCGCCGGCACCATCCAGTCGAGCACCAGAAGATCGGGCACATTTTCCTGCAGCCGGATTTCGGCCTCGTCGCCGCGCGTCACCACCTCGACCTGATAGCCTTCGGATTCCAGATTGTAGCGGAGGAGGACGCCCAGCGGCTCTTCATCCTCCACCACCATGATGCGCGGCGCGATCATCGGCCGGTCACTCCTGTCATGTCGCCGGCGCCGACATCGTCGTTTCGTCGAGCTTCGGGCGATCCGCCGGCAATTGCTCCCCGGTCACGACAAAGTAGGCGTTTTCGGCTATGTTGGTGACATGATCGCCGATGCGTTCGAGATTCTTGGCGCAAAACAGAAGATGCGTGCAGGCGGTGATGTTGCGCGGATCCTCCATCATGTAGGTCAGGAGTTCGCGGAAAACCGCGGTGTATTTCACGTCGATCTTCTGGTCGTCGGCGCGCAGTTCTTTCAAAGCGCCGGCATTGCGCGACACATAGTGCTCAACCACCCCGCGGAGCTGCACAAGAACGAGATCCGCCATCGCGTCGATACCGTGCGACAGATTACGCGGCGTGGCGCTCTGCCCGACTGCGCTGACCCGCTTGGCTATGTTTTTGGCCAAATCGCCGATGCGCTCGAGATCACCGGCCATGCGGATTGCGCCGACCACGGCGCGCAGATCTTGCGCCATCGGCTGCCGCTTGGCGATCAGCGTGATCGCGCTATCGTCGAGTTCGCGCTGCCGCGCATCCATGATCGCGTCGTCCGAGACGACACGCTGCGCCATCGCATTGTCTGACGCAAGCAACGCGCGGATCGAGGCTGCGACCATCGCGGCGGCGAGCTCGTCCATGTCGCGGATCAGCCTGTCGATGTGCTCCAGTTCCTCGTCGAAAGATGCGACGGTGTGTTCACCCATGATCCTGTCCTCGTGTTCGAAATTCGCTGCCGGACCGCTCAGCCGAACCGGCCGGTGATGTAGTCCTGGGTGCGCTTGTCGTCGGGATTGGTGAACATCTTGTCGGTTGCGCCCTCCTCGACCAGGTAGCCGAGATGGAACATCGCCGTGCGTTGCGACACGCGCGCTGCCTGCTGCATCGAGTGGGTGACGATGACGATCGTGTAGTTCTGGCGCAGTTCGTCGATTAGTTCCTCGACGCGGGCGGTGGCGATCGGATCCAGCGCCGAACAGGGCTCGTCCATCAGAATCACTTCCGGCGACACGGCGATGGCGCGCGCGATGCACAGGCGCTGCTGCTGTCCGCCGGAGAGACCGGTGCCCGACTCGAGCAGGCGATCCTTGACCTCGTTGAACAGACCGGCCTTCTTCAGGCTCGATTCAACGATGCCGTCCAACTCGGACTTGCTCCTGGCCAGGCCGTGAATGCGCGGACCGTAGGCGACGTTTTCATAGATCGACTTCGGAAACGGGTTCGGCTTCTGGAATACCATGCCGACGCGAGCTCGCAGCTCGACGACATCGATTTTCGGGTCGTAAACATCCTCGCCGTCGAGCGTTATCTTGCCGCTCACCCGCGCGATATCGATCGTGTCGTTCATTCGGTTCAGGCAACGCAGGAAGGTCGACTTGCCACAGCCCGATGGGCCGATCAACGCCGTCACCTGGTTCTCGCGGACATCGAGGTCCACGTCGAACAGAGCTCGCTTCTCGCCGTAATGAACAGAGACCTTTTCGCCCTTCATCTTGATCGAAGGGGCATTGGTTCCGCTGCTCAGTTTCTGTTCGACGCCGGCTTCCGTCATGATGTTCATATCCTCTACCCCTTACCAGCGCCGCTCGAAGCGCCTGCGCAGTATCACCGCAATGGCGTTCATGATGACCAAAAACAGCAGCAAAATCAAAATCGCCGCCGAAGTCTTCTGCTGGAATCCAGCTTCCGGGAAATCCGCCCACATGAATATCTGCACCGGCAGGATCGTCGCGGGATCGGTAAAGCCGCCGGGAATGTCGACGATGAAGGCGACCATGCCGATCATCAGCAACGGCGCGGTTTCGCCCAGCGCATGCGCCATTCCGAGAATGGTGCCGGTCATGATGCCCGGCATCGCCAGCGGCAGGACGTGATGGAATACGGTCTGGACCTTGGACGCTCCGATGCCAAGCGCTGCCTCGCGGATCGACGGCGGCACGGCGCGCAGCGAAGCGCGCGAGGCGATAATGATGATCGGCAGGGTCATCAGCGCCAGCACCATGCCGCCGACCACCGGGGCCGAGCGCGGCATGCCGAAGAAATTCAGGAATACGGCAAGTCCAAGCAGGCCGAAGACGATCGAAGGCACAGCCGCCAGATTGTTGATATTCACTTCGATGATCGTCGTCAGCCGGTTCTTGGGCGCAAATTCCTCAAGATAGATAGCCGCCGAAACGCCGATCGGAAAGGCGATGGCGAGCGTAACGATCATGGTCAGGAACGATCCGACGACCGCGCCCCAAACACCGGCCAGTTCCGGCTCGCGGCTTGCGCCGGTGAAGAAGAAGATCGAGTTGAATCGGCTTTCGATTAGGCCGGCGCTCTTCAGCGTGTCGAGCCAGACGATCTCCTTGTCGGAAATCTTTCGCGATGCTTCCGGCGTATCGATGACGCGCAGGAATGCCTCGCCGCTCGCGGCGGGCGCCGTGCTGTCCAGCGCCTCGATCACCGTGCCCTTTGCGACCGCCGTCCTGTTGGGCCCCGGCGACAGCGCGGTGAGCTTGACCGTGCCGCCGTTGAACACGACCAGCAGCGATGATGCACCGCTCGTCAGCGTGAGCATGCCGTTTTCGCCTTCGGTCGCACCACGGCCGCGCGCCAGCGCCAGCATGGCATCGTCGCCGAAGGTCAGATCGATGTCGCCGCTGGTTTTCGAAGGCGTGACGCTTGTCGAAATCGCTTCGTCCGAACCGACGTCGGCCAGCAAACCCTTAAGATAGAGGTCAGCAAAATCGTCAACTGGAACCGCATAGTCCACCGTTCCTCCGAGCATCCCCGGATTAGCCGCAATATCCTTGCGCAGGAAGACGCCTGTGCCGGTGGAAATCAGCCCGCGCAGCAGACGCCTGTCCTGACGGCTCGTAACATCCGGAAATCTCGCCGCAAGCGCTTCCTGAGCGATGGCGTCGTAGTTCACTGCATCGAGTTTTGCCGGGTCGACCTTGGCCGCCGAAAGGTCAATCGGCAGCGTCAGATAGTTCTGCCGCAGCGCCGGGATCGCCTGCGTCACGATCGTCGACAGGAGCAGCACAAGGAATAGGCCGGCCAACGCGACGGCTCCGGCGCCAAGCCATTTGAACCACGTTTCCGTGCGGTAACGACCCTTCAGCCGCGCCTTCGCGGCACCGTCGGTATGAATGCTGACCGGCCGTCCGACGGCGCCGAATGACGAGATCGCATCAGTCATATTGCTCTCGGTATTTCTGGACGACGCGCAAAGCGACGATGTTGAGGGTAAGCGTGATGCAGAACAGCACCAGGCCGAGTGCGAAGGCTGCCAGCGTCTTGGCGCTGTCGAACTCCTGATCGCCCACCAGCAGCGTCACGATCTGCACGGTCACGGTGGTGACCGCTTCGAGCGGGTTGGCCGTGAGGTTTGCCGCCAGCCCCGCCGCCATGACCACGATCATTGTTTCGCCGATTGCGCGGCTGACGGCAAGCAGCATCGCTGAAACGATGCCCGGAAGGGCAGCAGGAAGGACCACCTTGCGGATGGTTTCCGACTTGGTCGCGCCGAGGCCGGCGGAACCGTCTCTCAGGGATTGCGGAACGGCGTTGATCACATCATCGGAAAGCGAGGAAACGAAGGGAATGATCATGATACCCATGACCACGCCTGCGGCGAGCGCAGATTCGGACGCGACGTTGAGGCCCAGGCTTTCGCCGATACCGCGGAAGTAGGGCGCAACTGTCAGCGCGGCGAAGAAGCCGTAGACGACGGTCGGAATGCCGGCGAGGATTTCCAGTACCGGCTTTGCGACCGCGCGGACGCTTTTGGAGGCGTAATCCGAAAGGTAGATCGCAGCCATCAGCCCGATAGGCGCAGCCACCAGCATGGCGATGAAGGTGATGAGCAGCGTGCCGGCAAAGAGCGGCACCATGCCAAAGATGTCCTGGTTGACCGCCCCGGCTTCCGCTCCGGCGCCGGTGAAGGCGCTCTGCGGCGACCAATGCGTGCCGAACAGGAACTTGTAGAACGGCACCTGTTGGAAGAACCGCAGGGATTCGAAGATGAGCGAGAGAACGATGCCGACCGTCGTCAGGATCGCGACCACCGAACAGGCGATCAAGAATACGCGAAGAACGCGCTCGACCACGTGGCGCGCCCGGTAGGCCTGTGCGATGCGCGAATAGGCCCAGTAAAATCCGGACGCGGAAAGCACGAGCGAGGCGGCCCAGATGATCCAGGTGCTGGTCGTATGGATCGATTTGTAGACGGCGGCAGCCGCATCTTTCGTGGGATCGGCGAAGCCGACAAGCCCGCCAAAGGCCATCGCGCGAGCGTCGCGGATGAAAGCTTCGACCTGCGGAATGCCCATTCCCGACAGTTCGGTGGAGAAGCGGTCGGCAATGATCGACGATTCAATTCCCGGCGTGACCAGCGACCACAACAAGATCGCAAGCAGCGCGGGACCGGCAGCAAAAAGTGCCAGAAACATGCCATGTTGGCCAGGCAGCGAATGCAATCGCGCGACGTCGCCATTGACACTGGCAACGGCGCGTCTCCGGCCGATCAAATAGGCCGCAGCTGCCAGAACCAACAGAAGAACAACGAGATAACCGACCATGATTCAGGACGTCCCCTCGACCGCCGGTCATTCACCGGCTCAAAGCACGGGACCTTGGCCCCGCGCTTTGGGCTTTAGAGCATGAGGGTCAGAGCGGATATACGCCCGGACCCCGAAACCTCAGGAACCCATGCCCTTCAGGGCCTTGGCGTTTTCGGCCCACTTGGCGCGCTCGGCGTCCGGCAACGGGATCAGGCCCTTGTCGGCCAGATAACCATCAGGACCCCATGCACCTTCCGAGGTGTACTCGGCGATGAATTCCTGCATGCCGGGGATGACGCCAACATGCTCCTTCTTGGCATAGACATAGAGCGAGCGGGAAACGCCGTAATCGCCGGATGCGATGTTCTCGAAGGTCGGCTCGACGCCGTCGACTTTGTGGCCCTGCAGCTTGTCGGCGTTCTGGTCAAGGAACGAGAAGCCAAAGATGCCGAAGGCATTGGCGTTGGCTTCCAGCTTCTGGACGATCAGATTGTCGTTTTCGCCGGCCTCGACAAAAGCGCCGTCTTCGCGGATCTCGCCGCAGCCCTTTTCATTAGCCGCCTTCACTTCTTCCTGGCAGGCCGCATCCATGACGAGTTCGACGAACGCATCGCGCGTGCCGGATGTCGGCGGCGGGCCAAGCACTTCGATCTTTGTCGCGGGAAGCGACGCATCGACATCCGACCAGTTCTTGTAGGGGTTGGCGACGACCTTGCCGTCAACAGCGACGTTCTTGGCGAGCGCCTTGAAAATCTGTTCCTTGGTCAGATCAACGACAGTCCCCGCCTTCGAATTGGCCAGTACGATGCCATCGAAGCCGACCTTGATCTCGACCGGCGTCACGCCGTTTGCCTTGCAGGTCTTAAGCTCGCTGTCCTTGATGGCGCGCGAGGCATTGGTGAAGTCGGCGGTATTTTCGCCGACGCCCTGGCAAAACAGCTTCATGCCGCCGCCGGTGCCAGTCGACTCGACGACCGGGGTCTTGATCTTTCCGCTCTGGCCGAGCTTTTCAGCGACAGCCGTCGTGAAGGGGAACACTGTGGACGAACCGACGATTTGAATCTGGTCGCGCGCGGCGGCATAACCAGCCGACGCAGCGAGCGCAAGCGCCGCGGCCGACGCCGTAAGGAGGAAATTTTTCATGTGGCCTGCTCCTGTTCGGAAAATGGTCTCTCGGCGCCATTCCTTCGGCGCCCGCTGAGGCCAATAGCCCCCGATTATTACAGTCACATGACAGTTTGATGTCAGCCCGGTAACCGCCGCACAGCCATCTCGAAAAGGAAGGGCGCGGGTCTCGCCGGCACAGCCGTGGTTTGCCGCTGGAATCAGCAGCTTGCACGCTTTGCGGCCGGCATTTGCCCTCGACAGCCGAAATAATTGGCGCCGAAAAAGAAAATCCGGGCGGGAGCGCGTTGCATGCGGCCAAGGAGGTCATGCCGCGCCATCGCCGAAACAGGTCCGTTGGGGTAAATCTGACCCTGCTTCTTGCCGGCGGTCGCTGCTCCCGCCCGTAACTGGAGGAGCGGAACTCGAATGCGCTTATTGTCCCAACCGGACGCACGCTTTGATATGGTGCGATCGCACCATAGTCTTGTCCGCAATGCCTCGCCGAATCACGGCTTGCAGCCTGACGCGGATGCCAAATCCCGCGTTGCGCTGGATTTCAGTCCGCGCCGACCTTTTCGAGCAAGACGCCCTGGGGCTGATGGGCTTGGGCAGGTAATCGTCCATGCCGCCCCCCAGTCGCGCCAGGGACGCTGCGGCACTTTTGATTTTGCGCATGATCCCCGGCGAAATCGATTCCGATTCTCCGGGTCATGCGCTAGCCTTGCCCGCGAATATTCCGACGGTTGTCGGTAGAACCGAAGCCGCGTTATAAATCCCGCAAGGGTGTTGCCGATGTTGGGACGGATCCTGGCTTTTTTCCTGTGCCCGATGCTGCTGCTGGGGAGCGGCTGCTCGCGCAGCTACGACGGCACCGTCGTCATTCCAAGGCCGCTCGACGTCCGGCGGTTCTGGGACAGGCCGCCGCAGCAGGCGCAAGTCGAACAGCCGCAGTTGCTGCAGACCGATGTCTTTCCGGTGGCGCCCGAAACGCCGGAAAGAGCGGCGGCCCGCAGAATCAGCACCCCCGTGGCGCCGAGAAGGCGAATCGCCAGGATTTCCAAAGATCCGCCGACGCCCTCATCCGAGCCGGCAAAACCGCTCACCTGCAGGAACGTCAGTCAACCCGGAAAGCGGGTCCGCATGGTTTGCGAATAGCCAGCCGGCATTCAAACGGTGGTAGCTAAAAAGATGCGCCCTAAACACGTGCTGCGCACCTGACGCAGCGGTTCGGTCACACGCGCACGCGATCGCCGAAAGCATGTGCCGACCGGTGGGTTTCGGGCTGCGCGATCGGCGTTTCCGCCGCCACGTTGAAACCTTATCCCGCCCTCGACGTTAAACGGCTATTGCAGCGCCGCGCGTACCTTTGGACGCATAAAGGACGTTGTCGCGTTTTGATTTGGCGCATGGTCCGAAACCGAAGGGCAGCGGAGCAGACTGATCCCGATCTTTCGGGTGATGCGCTGGATGGTCAAAGGAGACGGCACACATGTCGATTCACTTCACTGTCTCGGACCTGACCAGAAATCTGTTTCACTCGCCCAGAAATCTGTTTCACTCGCCCAGAAATCTGTTTCACTCGCTGAGACTGGACCATGAGCGCACGCCGAGACCTCTCAGTCCTGAGCAAAGTCTTTTGCTGGAATGCTATCTGGCCGGCCAGATTCCGGAATCGGCCTGGAGCGACTACGTCTTCGAGACGCCGGAATTGGCACGCCATGTCAATGCGAGACGCGGGCAACACTGATATCTCGTGGGCTGCCGCAACCCCGATGTTTGAAGGCTTGACACCCGACGACAATCGCCAGGTCAGGCGCGGTTTCCCCTGGAACAATAGCCCTTGAAACAAAAAGGCCGGCACATGGCCGACCTTTCCTTCCACCTCGACCGCGCCAGTACATCCGTGGTCGCGAGCTGGAGGTGAATTGCCGATCAGTAGATAGGGATTTGGTTAACGAATCCTTAACCGACGGGAGCTGCTCATCGACGCGTCATGGCCAATCTGATCTGCGTTTTCGTGATGAGTGCGGAAAGTCGTCTTTAAATGCGGCACATATTATTAATCGTTGTACACCACGTGTTAGCGTGTGAAGCATCCCTAAGTAACTATCGTATTCTGGAACTCGATTTATGGCCGTACTTGGCGCCCTCCCTCCCGACGTCCACTGTCGACCAATTCGCGAAGCTGATTGGGAAGGAGTGGTCGACTGCCTGTGCCGGGGTTTTCCGGAGCGTGACCGGAGTTACTGGATACAGGCGCTGACCCGTTTGTCGCTGCGGCCTGCCGTCGCCGAATTCCAACAATACGGTTTTGCTTTGGAGAAGGCTGGTCGGATCGTCGGCGTTGTGCTGACCCTTTATACCCGTTATCGCAGGGAGGAAGGCGACGAAATCCGCTGCAATCTTTCAAGCTGGTCCGTAGACGCGGAATTCCGCCCCTATGCCATCAAGCTGATAACGGCGGTTCTCAAGCAAAGAGACGTGACCTACACGAACGTTTCGCCGGCGCCCGCGACATTAAAGCACAATTTGGCGCTCGGCTTTCGCCTCTTTTCCAGCGGACAATTTGCCTTCCTGCCGGCGTTTAGTTCGGTGCAACGGTCCTGTCGCGTGCTTGAAGCTCGTTCCGATCTTGCCGAAATGGCCATGCTGTCCGACAGTGAGAGATACATACTCTCGGAACACGCCGCGCTGGGCTGCCTGTCATTGATTTGCATTTGCGACGGAGCAGCGTTTCCTTTCGTATTAATGCCACGCCGGACATTGCGCGGTCTTATCCCATCCTATCAGGTCATCTATTGCCGCTCCCTCGCGGATTTGAGCCGGTGCGCCGGTGCTGTGGGGCGCTTTCTCTTGCGAAGCGGCATCCTGCTGTGCGTCGTCGACGCCAAGGAGCCGATTGCAGGCCTGTTCGGGTGGTACCGCCCCAACAGGGGGCTGAAGTACTTCAAGGGGCCCAGGCCACCCTCGCTCGGAGATCTGACGTTCACCGAGCTTGTGATATTCGGTCCCTGAACACCAAGCGCAACGCCGCCCCCGATTTGCAGCAATGCCGATGCCTCTGGCCTATCTATCCGGCGGCCGCGCGGTGTCTCGGCTTATGACTGCAGCCCTGTCGCCTGAGGGGCAAGCTCGATGCGCTCAACGCAGTCAGCCAAGACGCCTCACGCCTCGGCCTGCGACTTCACATAGGCGATATAGCCGCGCACGTCGGCGGCCGGCTCGGCATAGGCTTTGCCGAGCTTCTTCTCGATCGCCGCCATGTACTCCATCGCCCATTGGGGCAGCGCGTAGTCGATGACTGCCAGGAATTCGAGCGTCGCCGCCAGGCGAATGTCGGCGATCGACGGATTCTTGCCGCCGATGAACGGCTTGCCGTTCCTGAAGAAGCTGTGAAAGACCTCCAGCGGCTCGGCTATCGCGGCTATAGCGGCCTTCTGGGCTTCCGACTTCTTGTCGGGATGAGCGTCGCTGTGGCCGACCTCGCCGGCATATTGTGGGAAGTTCAGCGCAGGATAGGTGGCGCGCGCCACA
Source organism: Mesorhizobium sp. BHbdii (assembly GCF_053848045.1). Taxonomy (NCBI): domain Bacteria; kingdom Pseudomonadati; phylum Pseudomonadota; class Alphaproteobacteria; order Hyphomicrobiales; family Phyllobacteriaceae; genus Mesorhizobium; species Mesorhizobium sp. BHbdii. The sequence continues at coordinate 195,711 of NZ_JBSPKX010000005.1, forward strand.
TAGGGGTAGAGCGTGCCGATCAGGTAGAACATGGCGCTATCGATCATTGCCCGCTTGGCCGGCGCCTTGGGATATAATTTCTCCAGCCCATGCTTGTTGGCGAGATACTGCATGATGGCGCAGCTTTCCCACAGGACGCCTCTCGGCAAGCCCTTGTCCTCGATCATCGGCGTCAGATGCGCCGGGTTTCGCGCCATGTATTCAGGCGAGCGTGTGTGGCCCCATACGTCGGTCTCGGAATGGTCGAGCCCGGCCGCGCGCGCAAACACCCGAACGCTCATATTGTTGACGCTCGGCTTCAGCATGCTGAGCGTCAGCCCGGCTTTTTTCGCTGATTTCGCTTTGGCCTTGGCCGCGGGCTTCGCGGATGCCTTGCCTGCAGGTTTTGCGGCGGCTTTCGTTGCCGACTCCGCGGAAGCTTTCGGCGCCTTGGCAGCAGGCTTTGTCGCCTTGGCAGCTGGTTTTGTGGCGGCCTTGGCAGCCGGCTTCTTCGCACTCTTCGTTGTCGTCTTTGCCATTATGGTCCTCCCTCGGGTTGCTGTCGTCAGTATGGATTTTTCGGCGCGCGGTCCTCCGACAAGGTCGCGCGGGAGCGCTCGACAAGCGCCTGGATCGCGTCGGCGAGATGCACTTCGGCGATTGCGTAGTCGCCGCGCGCGACGCGAATCTTGTGCGCCTGCATCAGCACGTCGGCATGGGTGAAGCCCGCCGGCGGGTCGAAACGGTAGGAGGCGAGTTCGATCAGCAGGCCGAGCGGATCCTCGAAATAGATCGAATCCATAAAACCGCGATCCTTGACGCCGCTGTGCTTGATGGCGCGCTCGTCGAGCCGGGCAACCGCCTGCAGGAAGGTGACGCGCGACACCGCAAACGCGATGTGATGGACGCAGCCCGTATCGGTCGGCGTGCGCCGCTTGACCGGCGTGCGGCTCTCATCGGTGAAGATAGTGATCAGCCGGCCGTCACCCGGATCGAAATAGAGGTGGCTTTCGCTGGCCTTGTCGAGATTGGGCTGCTCGAAGATGAAAGGCATGCCAAGCACGCCTTCCCAGAAATCGATCGAAGTCTGGCGCCCGGCGCCGACCAGCGTGATGTGATGGACACCCTGCGACTGCAGTTTCTGCATTTGGCCCTCTCTCCCTGCGCTCTTCTCTTCCCGGCGAGCTTCGATCTATTCGCTGCGCGACAAATTCATCTCCGGCGGCGTTCTGCACCTTTGGCCCCTATTTACATGACGCGATGCTAATTCAATTGAGGGGGCCGCGCCAGAAGCGGTGACTGCGGCCGTGACCGACGGCGATGCCAGGTACGCTAACGTTTTGAGATCCTTGGTACGCCCAAGGGGAATCGAACCCCTGTTCCCGCCGTGAGAGGGCGGTGTCCTGACCGCTAGACGATGGGCGCGTTCAAGAACCGGCGATATAGGCTGACGGCTGGGAAAAAGCAACTGGGCTTCGGACAGTCGATGATGCTGGAAAAATATCCGTTGCAATCCTATCGTTTCGGCTCGATCAGGTCCCAGAGATTTCCATGGAGATCGGCGAAAACCGCCACCGTACCGTAGGCCTCGTGGCGAGGTGCCTCACGGAATTCGATGTCCTTTTCGAGCATTGCCGTGTGGTCGCGGACAAAATCGTCGGTTTCGAGAAACAAAAAGACGCGGCCGCCGGTCTGGTTGCCGATGCGGCTTGTTTGCGCATCATCGGCCGCTTCGGCCAGCAGCAGCCGCGCGCCTTGTCCGTTGGCTGGCGCCACCGTGACCCAGCGCTTGCCGCCGCCAAGATCGACGTCTTCGATGAGCAAAAAGCCCAGCTTGCCGACGTACCAGGAGATCGCCTCATCATAGTTTCTGACCACGAGCGCGACCGTGGCCACACGGCGATGTCCGACGAATCCAGTCATTTGTTACGGATCGAAAAGCGACCGACAACGCGGCGCTCAGTGATGTCGTAGACAAAGATGGCGCGGCTGCCGTCGGCAAGTTCCGCATCGATGGAGACGCGGTTGCCGGAGAGTGACTGGCTGATGACCTTGGCGCCGACCGGCAGCACGACGTCGCCGGTCAGCGGCTCGCCGGCCGGCACCTGGATGTCGCCGGCAAGTGATGGAGTTGCTGGTGGCGCGGTGCGCGTTTTGTAGACAAGGGCCGCGATCACCACCATAAGGGCGAGGAACAGCAGTCCAAGATTGATGGCCACGAAGCGGACGAGCTTCTTGCGCACCTTTTCAACCTCGGGGTCGAGCGGCTTTTCCTCGTCTTCGTCGGCAGCAGCCATGGCAAACATTCCGGAACGATTTTCGATGAGCGCTCATAACGAAGAGGCCCCCATATTGATAGAGGATGGATTGATAGGGAATGGATTGATGGAGGGCGGATCGCCAGACGGTAGATCGCCAAACGGGGGATCGATCGTGCTGGAAGCGGGTCCCGATGCGGCCGGCCAGCGCCTCGACCAGTGGCTGGCGGGCAAGCTCGGCCCGGACATGTCGCGCAGCCGGGTGCAGATGCTGATCAGACAGGGCGCCGTCAAGGTCGGCGGCCAGCCGGTCAACGAGACCAAACGCAAGATGGCGGCCGGTGACCGCGTATCGGTCGATATGCCGGAGCCGGAGCCGGCGGAGCCACAAGGCGAGAACATCGCGCTCGACGTCCTCTATGAAGACAATGAATTGATCGTCATCAACAAGCCGCCTGGGCTTGTCGTCCATCCCGGCGCCGGCAACTGGACCGGCACGCTGGTCAACGCGCTGATCCACCATTGCGGCGACAGTCTTTCCGGCATCGGCGGTGTGCGGCGGCCGGGCATCGTCCATCGCCTGGACAAGGAGACCAGTGGCGTCATGGTCGTCGCCAAGACCGATCGAGCCCACAAGTCATTGTCGGAGGCCTTTGCCGATCATGGCCTGACCGGCGATCTCAAACGCGCCTACCTGGCGCTGGTCTGGGGCATACCGATGAGACCGACAGGCACGGTCGACGAGCCGCTCGGCCGCGCCGTCGACCGCGTGCGCCGCGCCGTGGTGCCGGAGGGCCGCGACGATGCCCGCCATGCCGTCACCCACTTCACCGTGATCGAGCGCTTTGGCGAGCAGCAAAAGCAATTTGCCACGGCAAGTCTGGTCGAATGCCGGCTCGAGACCGGCCGCACCCATCAGATCCGTGTCCATATGGCCCATATCGGCCATCCGGTCGTCGGCGATCCCGATTACGGCCAGGCCTTTCGCACTAAGGCGAACCGGCTGCCCGAGCCGCTGAAGGGCCGGGTGAAGGCATTTCCGCGACAGGCATTGCATGCCCGCCTCCTTGAATTTCGGCATCCGACGACCCATTTAACAATGAGGTTCGAGGCGCCTGTACCGAGGGATATGGAGGAACTCGTCGACGGCTTCCGCAAACTCTGAATCGCCTTCTTTCCATTCAAAACCTGATTGCAAAAACCTGACCGGCGTTGTTCACTTTGGCGTGACACACTGTTTCGTGTTGAACCAATGCTGTCCTTTCTGGTTTTGTTCCTATATACACCGGTTGTCGCGAACGAGCCTTTGGCGTTCGCGATATATGCCCGCCACATTTCGGGGGCACCACTCCAAGAGAGAGGGGCGCTATCATGGCCCAGTCATTACCCAGTATTGTTTCCGGCGAAGGCGGCCTCAGCCGCTACCTGGAAGAAATCCGTCGCTTTCCGATGCTTCAGCCGCAGGAAGAGTACATGCTCGCCAAGCGTTACGCCGAGCATGAGGACACCACGGCTGCACACAAGCTCGTCACCAGCCATCTTAGGCTCGTCGCCAAGATCGCCATGGGCTATCGCGGCTACGGCCTGCCGATCGGCGAGGTGATCTCGGAAGGCAATGTCGGCCTGATGCAGGCCGTCAAGAAATTCGAACCGGAGCGCGGCTTCCGGCTCGCCACCTATGCCATGTGGTGGATCAAGGCCTCGATCCAGGAATACATCCTGCGCTCGTGGAGCCTGGTCAAGATGGGCACGACCGCCAACCAGAAGCGCCTGTTCTTCAACCTGCGCAAGGTGAAGGGCAAGATCCAGGCGCTCGACGACGGCGATTTGAAGCCCGACCAGATCACCGAGATAGCCACCCGCCTCAACGTGTCCGAGGCCGAGGTGGTGTCGATGAACCGCCGCCTGTCGGGCGACGCCTCGCTCAACGCACCGATCAGGGCGAGCGAAGGCGAGTCCGGTGAGTGGCAGGACTGGCTGGTCGACGACCACGAAAGCCAGGAAGAGGCGCTGATCGAGCAGGACGAGCTGGAAAACCGGCGCGGCATGCTGTCGGGCGCTCTTACCGTGCTCAACGAGCGCGAGCGGCGCATCTTCGAGGCGCGCCGCCTGGCCGAGGAGCCGCTGACGCTGGAAGAATTGTCGGCCGAGTTCGACATCAGCCGCGAGCGCGTGCGCCAGATCGAGGTGCGCGCCTTCGAGAAGGTGCAGGACGCGGTCAAGGCCGCGGCCAAGCGCCAGATGCAGGCGCTGCGCACCATCGAGGCGCAGCCGGCGGCGTAAACGCTCCGACGGAAAAATAACGGCGGCGTCAGGTAACTGGCGCCGCCTTTTTTATGGGGTTCTCCGACTGCCGGGAGAATTGTCCCTTGGTGTCATGTTCTAGCTAGGGTTGCCGGTTCCGCCGCACCTTCGCGGACGCACGATCCGTCGCGATAAACCGCTCAATCATCGGTGCGATCAGCCTGGCCGGATCATAGCGGCAATATAGCAATTTTCCCCAAGACCTGGAAACCGCAACGCTGCAAATTGTGGCGGCAATGTTCCGGCGCCGACACGGGCTTCCGTCGCGAAATTCCAAAAGGCGGCGCTTGCGGCAGGCCGGCACGACAATGGGCCGCCGGGGCTGCGCTGGGCAGTTGAGCTCGTCTATTTGGAAACAAGGCAGTATGACGATGACGATTTCTCCTTTTCTCACCGCCCTCGGATCCGAAGGTCCCCCAGCCGACCGAGCGAAAGACATGGACCTGTATGGATGGCTAATTGGAAGCTGGGAAATGGACTCGGTCCACTACCTCCACGACGGCACAATCCAGAAATGCAATGGAGAATGCCATTTTGGCTGGGTGCTCGAAGGCCGCGCGATTCAGGACGTTTGGATCAGGCCCAAGCGCCCTGCGCCGTCCACGATGTATGGGACGACTTTGCGCATCTTCGATCCAGGGATCGAGGGATGGCACATCGTATGGAACGACCCGCTCAACCGAGATCACTCACGCCAGATCGGGCGGGCCGAGGGAAAGGACATTGTCCAGCTCGGTAATGACTCGCGCGGTCTGACAACTCGATGGCGCTTCACTGAGATCACTGCCAACAGCTTCCATTGGATCGGCGAGGAAAGATCTTTCGAGAGCGATCCTTGGCAAATCACGTATGAACATTTAGCCCGCCGAACAAAACCCTGAAGCTAGAGTAGCTGGCGCCTGCGCCGCTCCTCCTCCGGCTGCCGGGCACTTTCTCCCCGTATAGTGACGGGGAGAAGAGGCAGATCGCACCGCCGGCACTCTTTTTGCAACGTCGAAAATTGGCGAAATCGCCAGCGAAAAGCGCCCTTCTCCCCGTCACTGTACGGGGAGAAGTGCCCGGCAGGGCGATGAGGGGCGGGGCCGAGTTTAAAATAGAGTTGTAGTGCCAGCGACCCATCTCATCACAAGCAATCGAGCGGAAATTTCAAATACCGGCGGCCGTTGGATTCCGGTTCCGGCAAGCGCCCGCCATTCATGTTGACCTGCAGCGCGTGCAGGATCAGCCTCGGCATCGGCAGCGTCCTGTCGCGTGCCTCGCGCAACGCTACGAAATCGGCCTCTGTCCTGCAGGCGGCAACATGGGTGTTCTTGGATTTCTGTTCCGCAACAGTGCTCTCCCACAAGACTTCGCGCCCCTCCGCCTGGTAGTCATGACCGACGAACAGACGTGTCTCGTCCGGTAGCGCGAGGATATCCTGGATCGAGCGCCAGAGTCGCGCGGCACTGCCTCCGGGAAAATCCGCTCTTGCCGTGCCGCTGTCCGGCATGAACAGCGTATCATGGATGAAAGCGGCGTCGCCGATCACATAGGTAATCGAGGCCAGTGTATGGCCCGGCGAAAAAAGTACCTTTGCCGGAATGCCGCCGACCGAAAAGGTCTCGCCGTCGGCAAACAGCCTGTTCCACTGCGATCCGTCGGCAGGAAAATCCGGCCAATTGTAGATCGCTTTCCACAATTTCTGGACGTCGATAATCTTGTTGCCGATCGCCGTAGGCGCTCCTGTCTTCTCGTTGAGATAGTGCGCCGCCGAGAAATGGTCGGCGTGGGGATGCGTGTCGAGAATCCATTCGACGACCAGCCGTTGATCTCTAATGAACTCAAGCATCGCGTCGGCATTCTTGGTCGCCGTGGCGCCGGATTTCTCATCGAAATCAAGAACGGGATCGATGATTGCGCATCGTCGCGTCTGTGGGTCGGCGACGACATACTGGATGGACCCGCTCGGCTTGTCGTAAAAGCCTGCCACTTGCAGCTTGGCCGATGTCGCGTCCAATCTCGGCTCCCTCAACGCCCACCCGGCAGGAATGGTTTTCCCTGCCGGGGTAAAAGAAGAGCATGGTCGTTCGCCAGCGCCACGCCGTCAAGCACCGCATGCTTCGCCGAGGCAAAAAGGCCGAAAATCCTTCCGTGCGTCCTGGCCGCTCAGGCTGAGGGCTGCTTGGTCTTCCGGAGATACGGCAGGATCGTCTCGTAGGCGCCGAAACGCTTGATCGCGTCCTCATTGGAAACGGCGGCGGTGATGATGACGTCCTCGCCCTGCTTCCAGTTCGCCGGCGTCGCCACCTGGTGCTTGGCAGTCAGTTGCATGGAATCGATCGCACGCAGGATCTCATCGAAGTTGCGGCCGGTCGTCATCGGATAGGTGAGAACCAGCTTGATCTTCTTGTCGGGGCCGATGACGTAGACCGAACGCACCGTCGCGTTGTCGGCGGGCGTGCGCCCTTCCGAGGTTTCGCCGGCACCCGCCGGCAGCATCTCGTAAAGCTTGGCGACCTTGAGGTCCTTGTCGCCGATCAGCGGGTAGTTCACCGATTGGCCGGTCGCCTTCTTGATATCATCCTGCCATTTGCCATGGCTTTCGACCGGATCGACGGAAATGCCGATGATCTTGACGTCGCGCTTCTTGAACTCGCCTTCCAGGCCGGCCATCGTGCCGAGCTCGGTCGTGCAGACCGGCGTGAAATTCTTCGGATGGCTGAAAAGCACCGCCCAGCCGTCACCGATCCATTCGTGGAAATTGATCGTCCCTTGCGTGGTTTCCGCCGTGAAATCCGGCGCGATATCGTTGATACGAAGGCTCATGACGTGTCCCTACCCTGTGATTGCAGCCGGCATTGACCGGCGTTGCTTTCGCCTTTCTACCACTCCCGCGTCATCCTTCAAACGCCTGTTGCACCGGCATCGAGGCCGGCGGCGAAAAATTTTTATTGCTTCTCGGCAATTGCAGCAGGAATTTTCGCTGCGCTGGCTCAGGCCTTGTTCACCGCCAGCGTCGTCGCCAGATCTTCCATGCGCTGGGCGAGCGCGCCAAGCGCTTGGGTCAGCACCGAATCGTTCTTGTCGGCCTTGGTCAGCGCGTCGTCACGCGTCTTGCGCAGCGTCAGCACTTCGCTTTCCATGCCCTTGACGCGTTTTTGCAGTTCCGAAAGCTCGTCCATGACCATGATGCCGGCCATCACGGTCAGCCGCTGGTCGCCGATCTCGCCGAATGAGTCTTTCAGATGCGAGACATAGCGGTCGAAGCGCTCGGCAAGGTCGATCAAATGCTCTTCCTGGCCCTCGTCGCAAGCCATGCGATACTGCTTGCCGTCGATGGAAACCGTGACTTGTGCCATTGGCCTACCTGTCCAGTCCCTATCTGTCCAACACGGCGCGGATGGTTTCCATGGCGGTCACCAGCCGACGCGACACTTCCTTGTTGGCGTCTTCCAGCCGTTCGGCGCGCGCTTCGGAATTGTCGAGTTCCTGCGCCAGCCGCGAGCGATCGGCGTTCATGCGCTGCACCTCCGCCTCGGCTTCCGTATAGTCGCGCTCGTGCTCGAGCTTGGCCGCGACGGCATTTTCCAGCCCCTCGATGGCCTTACCCAGCCTCGCGATGACTTCTTTGAGTGTCGTTTCCCCGGTCATGGCTTTCGTCCTGCGCCCTGCCCATCACCGAATCATCCACGTTCAGAACGCGTTATGTCTGAAACATTACCCGCCGTGTGAAGCCAACGTCAATAAAGCTCTCGCGGCTGTCCCCTGCTAACGCTAATGTAGAGCCCCCAAAGCCCTTCTGGCGCCATCACAAGACCGGCAAAAGCGCCGGTTTATTGACTAACAAGATCGGCGAAAGCGCGCCGGTTTGTTGACTAAAAAGCCGCGCCTGCTATGTGTCGCGCACGCTTTTCAAGGGCGCTCCCAAGGCCCAAACCCCCACACTGGAGGAAGCATGACCTCGCGTGAACAACATGACCGGATGGCCAATGCGATCCGTTTTCTTTCCATGGACGCCGTCGAGAAGGCCCAGTCCGGCCACCCCGGCCTGCCAATGGGCTGCGCCGACGTTGCCACGGTGCTGTTCACGCGTTTCCTGAAATACGATCCGAAGAACCCGCACTGGCCCGATCGAGACCGGTTCATTCTGTCGGCCGGCCACGGTTCGATGCTGCTCTATTCGCTGCTCTATCTGACCGGCTATGAAGACATCACCCTCGACCAGATCAAGCATTTCCGCCAGTTGGGATCGAGGACGGCGGGTCATCCCGAATATGGCCATGCCGCCGGCATCGAAACGACGACCGGCCCGCTCGGCCAGGGGCTTGCCAATTCGGTCGGCTTCGCACTCGGCGAGCGCATCATGAATGCCGCTTTCGGCAACGACCTCGTCGACCATTACACCTATGTGCTGGCCGGCGACGGCTGCCTGATGGAAGGCGTCTCCCAGGAAGCCATCGCACTTGCCGGGCATCTCAAGCTGAACAAGCTGATCGTCTTCTGGGACAACAATAACATCTCCATCGACGGCCCGGTGTCGCTGGCCGACAACACCGATCAGGTCGCTCGCTTTCAGGCGTCCGGCTGGAACGCCAGCCACATCGACGGCCAGGACCCGGAAGCGATCGCTTATGCTATCGAGGCGGCGCGCCATTCCGACAAACCGACGATGATCGCCTGCAAGACCACGATTGGCTTCGGCGCGCCGACCAAGGCGGGTACCAACAAGGCGCACGGTTCTCCGCTCGGCGCAGAGGAAATCGCCGGCGCCAGGAAGTTCTTCGGCTGGGACTATCCGCCCTTCGAGGTTCCTGCCGACATCCTCAATGCCTGGCGCGACGCCGGCAAGACGGGTGTCAAGGCACGCACCGACTGGGAAGGCCGCCTTGCCGAGGCCGACGCCCAATTGCGCAGCGAATTCGAGCGCCGCATCAGTGGCACGTTGCCAGCGAATTTCGACGCCGTCCTCACCGACTACAAGAAGAAACTCGCCGCAGACAAACCGAAGGTCGCCACTCGCAAATCGTCGGAAATGGCGCTCGAGATCATCAACGGCGCGGTGCCGGAAACGATCGGCGGCTCGGCCGACCTGACTGGCTCGAACAACACCAAGACCAGCCAGACCAAGAACATCACATCAGACGATTACGGCCAGCGCTACGTTCACTACGGCATCCGCGAGCACGGCATGGCGGCCGCCCTCAACGGGCTGACGCTGCATGGCGGCCTCATCGCCTATGGCGGCACGTTCATGTGCTTTTCCGATTACGCCCGTCCGGCGATGCGACTTGCCTCGCTGATGGGCATCCGCTCGATCTTCGTCATGACCCATGATTCCATCGGCCTCGGCGAAGACGGCCCGACCCATCAACCGGTGGAGCATCTGGCCGCACTGCGCGCCATCCCGAACCACAACGTCTTCCGTCCGGCCGACGCGGTCGAGACCGCCGAATGCTGGCAGCTGGCCATCGAGCAGGAAAAGACGCCTTCGACGCTGGCGCTGACCCGGCAGAACCTGCCGACCGTGCGCAACGACTTTGTTGCGGAAAACCTCAGCCGCCAGGGCGCCTATGAGTTGGCTGGCGCCAATGGCGATGCGGCGGTGACGATCTTCGCTTCGGGCTCCGAGGTCGAAATCGCGCTGGCGGCGCGCGAGGCGCTGGAAAAGCACGGCCATCCGACCCGCGTCGTCTCGGTGCCGTGCTTCGAATTGTTCGACAAGCAGAGCGCCGACTATCGCAAGAAGACGATCGGCAACGCGCCGATCAAGATCGCGATCGAAGCCGGCATCCGCCAAGGCTGGGATTATTTCATCGGCACCGACGGCATCTTCATCGGCATGACCGGCTTCGGCGCCTCTGGCACGATCGAACAGCTCTATCCGCATTTCGGCATCACCGCCGAAGCGACGGTGAAGGCGGCGGAAGCCCGCCTGCACGGCGAGTAAAGCCAGGCGCCCGCGAAACCGCGCATAATGGTTTTGCGGGCAGCCTCCGTCTGGTGGACTTAAATCCAACCCATCGGCGGCTGGATTCTTTGCCAGCCCGCCGTTATGAAGCTGCGGACTTGATCTTCGGCCTCCAACTCCCAGGGAGAGAAAAATGACCGTCAGAGTTGCCATCAACGGATTCGGCCGCATCGGCCGCAACATCCTGCGCGCCATCCACGAATCCGGCCGCAAGGACATCGACGTCGTCGCCGTCAACGACCTCGGCCCGGTCGAAACAAACGCGCATCTGCTACGCTTCGACAGCGTGCATGGCCGCTTCCCGCATGAAGTGACGGTTGACGGTGACCAGATCACCGTCGGCACCGAAAAATTCAAGGTCACCGCGATCAAGGACCCGACGCAGTTGCCGTGGAAGGAGCTCGGCATCGATATTGCGCTCGAATGCACCGGCATCTTCACCGCCCGCGACAAGGCCGCCGCGCATCTGACCGCCGGCGCCAAGCGCGTCCTCGTCTCGGCGCCGGCGGAGGGCGCCGACCTCACCGTCGTCTATGGCATCAACCATGACAAGCTGACCAAGGACCACATCGTCATCTCGAACGCCTCCTGCACTACCAACTGCCTGGCACCGCTGGCAGCCGTGCTGCATGAGGCCGTCGGCATCGAGAAGGGCATGATGACGACGATCCACTCCTACACCGGCGACCAGCCGACGCTGGACACCATGCATAAGGATCTCTACCGCGCCCGCGCCGCGGCCCTGTCGCAGATCCCGACTTCGACCGGTGCGGCCAAGGCGATCGGCCTGGTGCTGCCCGATCTCAAGGGCAAGCTCGACGGCATCTCCATTCGCGTGCCGACTCCGAACGTCTCGGTTGTCGATTTCAAGTTCATCGCCAAGCGGCCGACGACCGTGCAGGAGATCAACGAGGCGGTGATCGCCGCCTCCAACGGCAAGCTGAAGGGCATTCTCGCCGTTACCCATCACCCGAACGTGTCGATCGACTTCAACCACGATCCGCATTCCTCGATCATGGCGCTCGACCAGACCAAGGTCATGGACGGCAACTTCGTTTCGGTGCTGTCCTGGTACGATAATGAATGGGGTTTTTCCAACCGCATGGCCGACACCGCAGTCGCCTTCGGCAAGACCATCGCCTGATCGCAGAACCATCTTCTCGCGACTTGGAAACGCCCGGCTCTGTCCGGGCGTTTTCATGAGAGCGCCCAGCGCCCTTTTGGATGCGCAAACGACGCCCTAACGGTTTGTTTGGCAAGACCGCGCCTTGAACGCCAAAACACTCAATAATCAGCGGCATAGGGCAAAAAACCACCCTCACGCCTTGCACCGGTCATGTCTTCGCCTCACTCTCCCGTAAAGCGAGAGGAACACGAATTCGAGGGGCAATTGGCGGATGGAGCATGCGATCTATCTCGTGACGCTGGTCGGCGCCGCACTGGTCGTCGCCGCCGCGTTTTCGAGCCTGATCGCCTTCCGCTTCGGCGCCCCTCTCTTGCTGCTGTTTCTCTGCATTGGCCTGGCCACGGGAACCGACGGCCTCGGCATCCAGTTCGACAATGCGCGGCTGGCTTATTTTGCCGGCTCACTGGCGCTGGCGGTCATCCTGTTCGATTCTGGTTTCGGCACGCCGCTCAACGCCTTGCGCCAGGCGGCCGGACCGGCACTGTCGCTGGCGACCATCGGCGTCCTTTTGACCACTGGCCTGTTCGGCGTCGTCGCCTATTATCTGCTCGATCTCAGCTGGCTGGAATCCTTCCTGCTCGGAGCTGCTGTCGCCTCGACCGACGCGGCAGCAGTGTTCTTCCTGTTGCGCGCCGGCGAGATCAATTTGCGCGAACGCGTGCGTTCCACGCTCGAGGTGGAATCCGGAACCAATGACCCAATCGCCATCTTCCTGACCATCAGCCTGGTCGAGATCATCGCCGCCAACGCCAGTCCCGAGGCCAGGGTGCTGTTTACGGATCTCGTCCTCGGCTTCCTTCTCAATATGGGGCTTGGCGCCATCGTCGGCATTTTCGGGGGCCTCGCCATCGTGCGTCTTGTCGACCGGCTCAATCTCGACCATGGGCTGCTGCCGATCTTCGTGCTGACGCTGTCGCTGATGGTGTTCGCCGCCGCCGGCGCCATTGGCGGCTCCGGTTTTCTGGCGGTCTATATTGCCGGCCTTATTGCCGGCAATTCCGACATTCGCGCCGTCACCATCCTCAAGCGCTTCCAGGACGGCATGTCGTGGCTGGCACAGATCATCATGTTCCTGGTCCTAGGCCTGTTCGCGACGCCCTCGCAATTTCCGGCGATCCTGCTGCCGGCGGTGCTGCTGGGCCTGTTCCTGATATTCGTGGCGCGGCCAGTCGCCGTCTGGCTTTGCCTGATGCCGTTCCGTCTGCCGCGCCCGGAAGTCGCCTTCGTCTCATGGGTGGGTCTGCGTGGCGCCGTGTCGATCCTGCTCGCCATCACGCCGCTGCTTGGCGGGCTTGAGAACGGTCGTCTCATCTTCAACACCGCCTTCATCGTCGTGCTGGTGTCGCTGGTCATCCAGGGATGGACCGTCGGACCGCTGGCACGCCGCCTCGGCCTGATCGTGCCGGCCCGCCTAGGCCCGTTGGACAAGGTCGAACTCGAATTGCCGGGCTCCGCCCACCACGAGCTTCTCGCCTATCGCGTAGCACCTGGCAGCCCGGTGGCGCGCGGGGAGCGCATTCCGCGCTGGGCGCGGCCGTCGCTGGTGCTGCGCGACGGGCGCTCGATGCGCTTCCAGGACATGGGCAGGCTCGCCGCCGGCGACCATGTCTACATTTTCGTGCCGGATCGCTATCCAGCCCTGCTCGACAAGCTGTTCGCCAGCCGGGCCGTGGTCGATCCCGAGGACGCGGACTTCTTCGGCGCCTTCGCCGTCGATCCGGCGCGCTCCGCCGCGGAACTTGAAGCCGCTTACGCGCCGGGCCTGACCGAGGAGGAACGCAAGCTGACCGTCGGCGACTTGGTGACGGAGCGGCTCGGCGGTCATGCCGAATATGCCGACCGCGTGCTGATTGGTCCGATCGAGCTGATCGTCCGCGATGTCGACGACAAAGGCAAGATCACTGGCCTCGGTCTTTCCCTCGAGCCGACCGCGCCGGTGGCACGGGTGCCGGTGTTCCTGAGTGCTGGCGAGATCGCCGACCGCGTCGCTGGCTTTGTGCGCAATTGGCGCAAGCGGATCAAAAAGCAGAGTGCCGAGGCGCCGGACGACGCGGAACGGTCTCCACAGCCGGCGGTGGAAAGGGCAACCGACGAGGGCTGACTGCTCCCGACACATGCCGTGTCATATTTTCCGCGTAGCACCGTTGCAGGTCTTGCATCGTCGTTGATGCGGGGTAAGGTCCCGGCGATTTTTCGCGAAAGGGAACAGCATGGCCGGCTTCAAGACACTGGACGACATCGGCAACATCGACGGCAAGCGTGTGCTGGTGCGCGTCGACCTCAACGTTCCCGTCGCCGACGGCAAGGTGACCGACGCCACCCGCATCGAGCGCATCGCGCCGACCATCATCGAGCTTTCCGGCAAGGGGGCCAAGGTCATCCTGCTTGCCCATTTCGGCCGGCCCAAGGATGGACCGTCGCCCGAATTCTCGCTTGAGCCGATCGCCAAGGCGAGCGCGAAGGTGCTTGGCTGCCCAGTCGGCTTCGCGCCGGATTGCATCGGCGACGCAGCGGCGAGCGCCGTCGCCGCCATGAACAACGGCGACGTGCTGCTGCTCGAAAACACCCGCTTCTACAAGGGCGAGGAGAAGAACGACACGGCCTTCACCGAAAAGCTCGCCGCCAATGGCGACATCTTCGTCAACGACGCCTTTTCCGCCGCCCACCGCGCCCATTCGTCGACGGAGGGGCTTGCACACCTGCTGCCGGCCTTCGCCGGCCGTACCATGCAGGCTGAGCTCGACGCGCTGGAAAAGGGCCTCGGCAATCCCGTCCGCCCTGTCGTCGCCATCGTCGGCGGCGCCAAGGTGTCGAGCAAGATCGACCTCTTGATGAATCTGGTGAAGAAGGTCGACGCGCTGGTCATCGGCGGCGGCATGGCCAACACCTTCCTCGCCGCGCGCGGCACCGATGTCGGAAAATCGCTGTGCGAGCATGATCTCGCCGGGACCGCCAAGCAGATCATGATCGAGGCGGCCGAAGCCGGCTGCGCCGTCATCCTGCCGGTCGACGGTGTCGTCGCCGAGGAATTCAAGGCGGGCGCCGCCAGCGAAACCGTCGCCATATCAGAGGTGCCGGCCGATGGCATGATCCTCGATGTCGGCGAAAAGACCGTGAGGACCGTTGCCGACTGGATCGACCGCGCTGCGACGCTGGTCTGGAACGGTCCGCTCGGCGCCTTCGAGATCGAACCGTTCGACCGGGCAACGGTGGCGGCAGCCAAGTACGCCGCGGCCCGCACCAAGGCCGGCAAACTGGTCTCGGTGGCCGGCGGCGGCGACACGGTGGCAGCACTCAATCATGCCGGCGTCGCCGACGACTTCACCTATGTCTCGACCGCCGGCGGCGCCTTTCTGGAATGGATGGAAGGCAAGCCGCTGCCCGGTGTCGATGTGCTGAAGCGCTGAGGCCCTGGGGCGGCAGGCGAACGAGGGGCGTTTGCGCGTTTCAATCGATTCGAGCTTTCCGATTGGAATGGTTCGACTTGAACCTGCCTTGCTCTAGTGGTCTGCTAGGATGGAACAAACGGTTCAGGAGGATGCACAATGAGCGAACGTCTCGAGGACATTGCCGCCGCGATGGTGGCCGACGGCAAGGGTCTTTTGGCCGCCGACGAAAGCTCCGGCACCATCAAGAAGCGCTTCGACGTGATCGGCGTCGAATCGACCGCCGACAGCCGCCGCGACTATCGCGAGATGATGTTCCGCGCCAGGGAGGCGATGACCAGATACATCTCCGGCGTCATCCTCTACGACGAGACTATCCGCCAGAAGGCCGCCGACGGCACGCCGTTGGTCGACATCATCAAGGCGACCGGCGCCATTCCAGGCATCAAGGTCGATGCCGGCGCCAAGCCTCTGGCCGGGTACCCCGGCGACACGATCACCGAAGGCCTCGACGGCTTGCGGGAGCGGCTCGCCGACTATTACAAGCTCGGCGCTCGTTTCGCGAAATGGCGTGCGGTGATCGACATCGACACCGCCAAGGGCGTGCCTTCAGCCACGTCGATCGGTTCGAATGCGCATGCGCTCGCCCGCTATGCGGCGCTTTGCCAGGAGGCCGGCATCGTGCCGATCGTCGAGCCGGAGGTGCTGATGGATGGCGCCCATGACATCGGCACCTGCTACGAGATCAGCAAGGCAACGCTGACAAAACTCTACACCGAGCTCTACGCGGCCCGCGTCGTCCTCGAAGGCACCATCTTGAAGCCGAACATGGTTCTCGCCGGCAAGAAGTCGGGCAAGACCAGCAGCCCCGAGGAAGTCGCCGAAAAGACCATAAAACTGTTCCGCGAAACGGTGCCGGCCGCAATCGGCGGCATCGCCTTTCTCTCGGGCGGGCAATCGGACGAGGAGGCGACCGCCAACCTCAATGCCATCAATGCCATCGGCCCGCATCCATGGAAGCTGACCTTTTCCTATGGCCGCGCCTTGCAGGCGGCGCCACAGAAGGCCTGGAGCGGCAAGGCGGCCAACGTTGCCGCTGCCCAGGCCGCCTTCGCCCACCGCGCCCACATGAACCATTTGGCCGCACTTGGAAAATGGCAGCCGGACCTGGAACGGGCCGCCTGACCGGTTTTTTGCCTTCGTCCGAACCCCGGGCCATGTGCCCGGTTCAATTTATGCTCCAAAAAACCGAGGGCCGTGTCGGCTTGCGTTGAGCCCAAACGTCCTTGGGACTCAAAGAGGAGCAGACTCATGCCAAACAACAAGATCGTTTCACGGAAAGACTGGTTCCAGGCGCACAAGGCGCATCTGGCCCGCGAGAAGGAATTGACGCGATTTCGCGACCGCATCGCTGCCGAACGGCGGGAATTGCCCTGGCTGAAGATCGGGAAGGACTATGTCTTCGAGACCGAACAGGGCCCGAAGAAACTGGCCGGCCTATTCGGAGGCGCAAGCCAGCTGATCGTCTACCACTTTATGTTCGGGCCGGGCGCCGATTATCGTTGCGAAGGGTGTTCCTTCCTTGCCGACCATATCGACGGCGCCAACCAGCACCTCAAGCATCACGATGTGTCGCTGGTCGTGATCTCGCGGGCGCCGTTGGCCGAATTTCTGCCCTACAAACAGCGCATGGGGTGGAAATTCAACTGGGTGTCGTCCTACGCGTCGGACTTCAACTTCGACATGCAGGTTTCCTTCACCGACAAACAGATCCAATCAGGCGACACGACCTACAATTTCGAGCAGCGCGCGCTGAAATCGAAGGACCTTCCCGGCATCAGCGTGTTCTACAGGGATGAGAACGGCGACATCTTCCTTACCTTCATGTCGCGCTCCAGGGGCGGCGATCCGCTGATCGGCGCTTATCACTATCTCGACCTGACGCCGAAAGGCCGCAACGAGACAGGTCCCTACCACAGCCTGATGGACTGGGTGCGGCTGCACGATGAATACGCAGACAGGCACGAGATGCAGGACGCCTGTTACCATTGACGACGGGCAGCCGACGCAAGATCTTTCGCCTTTAGCCCGATATGCGCTAAGTGCTGCTCGCCACGCCTTTAACGGACTTTCCCCATTAACGGTTTGCGATGCAGCGCTTTCTTGCCCTCCTCACCTGGCTCGCCTTTCCAGTCTATGTCTGGCAGGGACTCGGCGTGCGCCGCCGCACCACCCGCATGCTGCCGGCGCAAGGTCCGGTCATGCACGAGATATCAGGCCAGGCGCCAGCGATCTCGCTTCTGATGCTTGGCGATTCTTCCGCCGCTTCGGTCGGCATCGGCAATTCCGAGTACGGGTTGGCCGCGCAACTGGCCGAGTTGATCTCGCAACGCACTGGCCGTGCGGTGCGCTGGCGGGCAGCCGGCTTCAACTCGGCGACCTCAGGCCAGATCCGCGACCATGTGCTGCCCAATCTGTCGGCTGATCCTTGGACGCATATCGTGCTCGCCATCGGCACCAACGACACCAAGAACTTTCACTCGGTGCCACGCTTCAAAAGCGATTTTGGCGGCCTGCTCTACGCGCTGCGAGCTAAATGGCCTGAGGCGCGCGTCGTGTGGTCGCCGGTGCTGGAATTCACCCGGGCGCCGGCAATGCCGCCGCTGCTTGGAACGATCCTGGAGATCCGCGCCGCCGAGATGAACCGGATGGGCGAGCGCCTCTGCCTCGAACGCGGCGCAGTGCCGGCGCCGCGCCTGCCGATCACCGATGCCGAAGCCGGTTTTGCCTCCGACGGATTTCATGCCTCGGAAGCCGGCTACCGGGCCTGGGCGGAACATCTCGTCGACCTGGTGCTGGCCAACGAACCACGCGTAGCGTAGCGGGGCCGCCAGCTCTACGTCCAATGCCCCAGCGCCGCTGTTATCGAGATCGCCGCCATCGCCAGCACCGCCAGCTTCCAGAAATCGCTGCGCCGCTTCAGCCCCGGCCAGCCGAGCGGCTTGATCAGCTGGATGACCATCATGACAATGATAACGAGCGCGAGGAGTTTCGACATGCCGCTTTTGACTAGCGCATCGGCCCGAAAATCGAAATCGATTTTCGGAAAGCACGATGCGTAGATTCAAAGGTGCTGGAGCGTCCTTTGCGCGTCCAGAAGACGCGCGGCGCTCTAGTGTCACGGTCGGCTGTTAAAGCGCTCCGCTCATGCCAGATCGCCATAACGCTGAGAGGTGCTATGCCAGCGGCTTGAGGCCGGCCTCGATCGAGGCCCGCTTTGATTCGAGGAAGGGCGGCAAGGCCAGACTTTCGCCCAGCGTTTCCAGCGGCTCGTCGGCCGTGAACCCGGGGCCGTCGGTGGCGATCTCGAACAATATGCCGTTCGGCTCACGGAAGTAGAGCGAACGGAAGTAGTATCGTTCGACTTCACCGCTTGACGGCAGGCGGAATTCGGCCAGCCGCGCCGTCCATTGATGCAAGGTCTCCCGGTCCGGCGCCCTGAACGCGACGTGGTGGACTGCCCCGGCACCTTGCCGTGCCGGCGCAAGGCCCGGCTGCACCGCGACATGAAGTTCCGCCGCCGGGCCGCCTTTTCCCATCTCGAAGACATGAACCTGGCCCTGACCATCCGGCGAGGCATAATCCCGCGCCTTGTGCATGTTCATCACCCTGGTCAGCACCGCTTCGGTGCTGGTGATGTCGGGAACGCTGATCACGATAGGCCCGAGCCCACGTATCTGGTGCTCGATTGGGACCGGGCTTTGAGCCCAGGGATGACTGTCCCCCTTGCCGCCATCGCTGACGAGACGCAGGCGCTGGCCTTCTGGGTCTTCGAAATCCAGCGACGGGTAGCCGCCGACATCGCCGATCTCTCCCGTCGCGACGGTCTCGCCGGACAAGTGCTGCTTCCACCAGGCAAGGCTTTCGGGGCTGGCGACCCTCAGGCTGGTCCGGGCGATGCTGTTGGTGCCGCGCCGTTCGCGTCCGACCGGCCAATCGAAGAAGGTAAGATCGGTGCCAGGCGTCGCCTCGGCGTCGGCATAGAAAAGGTGATAGGCCGACGTGTCGTCCTGATTGACCGTCTTCTTGACCAGTCGCAGGCCCAAGGTCCTCGTGTAGAAACGAAGGTTTCCGGGCGCATTCGCGGTGATAGCGGTCAGGTGGTGGATTCCCGTCAGTTGCAGGCCCATGGTCGTCTCCCTGATTTACGGAAAATTTTTCTCCTTCAATATCAGAACGCCGACCCTATCGCAGAAGGATGCGAATTCCGACAGTCTGTCGCTGCAAGCTGAACGATCTCGACGCTGATAGCGACCTGCGATGAATAAGCCGGCGTGCCGCGCACCGGCGAGCTCGGGAAGGCAAAACCGGCAGCATCGCCGAAGGCCATCATTCTACTGACAGACTGCTGTCAGGAGGGGTGTGCGATAGTGTCTCCATCGAAAGAGAGGAGACCAGCTATGAACGGTTTTACCATTCTGCGCAGCGTGCAGCACTATGTCGGCAAGATCAGGACGATGCGCAACGAGATCCGCACCCGGCGTTTCATGAACGGGTTGCCGCAAAGCATCCGCAAGGACATCGGTTGGCCGGATAATTACGAAGGCCGCCACGGCCGCGGCCATTGAGGCGATTTCTTCGCAGCAGCAGTTGGATGCGGACGCCACGGCGCCCAGATAAACAGGTCCGGCGGACGGAAAGACGGAGCAGGAAATGTCCGAACAGAAAACCATCGGCGTTCTTTTCATCGATCGCTTCGCCGACTGGGAATACGGGCTGCTGGCGGCTTCGGCGCTCGAATGGTTCGGCGCACGCGCGGTGTCGCTGACGCCGAACGGAAAGCCGGTGACTTCGGCCAGCGGATTTATGCTGACGCCCGACCGTTCCACCGAGGTTGATGAAAACACCGATCTCGACGCTGTGGCGGTCATCGGCTCCGACCAGTGGGTCGATGCCCCGCCTGATGTCTCCCGGCTGCTGACAGCGGTCGCAGCGCGTGGCGGCGTGGTCGGCGGCATTTGCGCCGGCACCTTGGCACTGGCACGTGCCGGCTTGTTCGATAAGGCCAAACACACCAGCAATGGTCGTGACTGGATCAACGAAAAGGAACCGGGTTACCCGGGCGCCCAGAACTATCAGGACGTGCCCTATGCGGTCGCCGACGGTCGCATCGTGTCCGCGCCGGGTTCGGCTCCCGGCACGTTCGCTCTTGCCTATTTGAAGACGCTCTATCCCCAGAGAAGCAGCGACGTTGCTGAGATGCGAATGCTGTTCGCCAAGGAGTACGCTGAAGGGGAATATGCTGAAGCCTCCTGACAGTATGGTGTCAGGAGGGGCGTGCAATAGTACGGCAGTATCAGGAGACAGACATGGCCTTCATCCCTGCAAAAGCTTCGGCATGGTTCGAGATTCCTGTCACCGACATGGATCGGGCGCGCGCCTTTTATGGGTCGGTGCTCCAGAACGATCTCATTCTGGGGGAGAACGGCCCGAACCCGATGGCCATGTTCGCCGCCGAGGACCGAACGGCCTCCGGGCACATCTACCCAGGGAAACCCGCGGCACCGGGAAATGGCCCGACCATCCATCTGTCGGTTGCCGCACCGATCGAGGACGCCATGGAACGGGTGAGGCAGAACGGCGGGCAGGTTGTCTCGCCGGCGATCTCCATTCCGGCCGGCACATTCGCTTATTGCCTCGACCCGGACGGCAACAGCTTTGGGCTCTTCGTTTAGGTGGCGCATGGTAAAGAGCTGGAACGACAGGCTGAACACGCCGGGCACCAACGGTATCAAGCCGACGCCGCGCACTGTTGGCGACGTCGTCGAAGGCCAGCCGATGCTGGTGCCGACGGCACGGCAGGTCGATGATTTCATCCGCTCCA
Organism: Mesorhizobium sp. BHbdii; assembly: GCF_053848045.1. Taxonomy (NCBI): domain Bacteria; kingdom Pseudomonadati; phylum Pseudomonadota; class Alphaproteobacteria; order Hyphomicrobiales; family Phyllobacteriaceae; genus Mesorhizobium; species Mesorhizobium sp. BHbdii. The sequence goes on from NZ_JBSPKX010000005.1 coordinate 216,655, forward strand.
TCCCAGAGGGCGTGGACATGGACGTCCGCGCATTGCGCACCGCGCTCGCCATCGAGCACGGTGCCGAAGTGACATGTCCGGTCACTATCGGCTATCATCTGCGCACTGTTGCCGAGGCCGCCAACGAGGATCTGGAACGCGGCATGACGCTCAGCGACATCGCGCCGTTCTGGCGGGTGCTGGATGCAAAGACGCCGACAACAGGGAAGTTGTCCTTCGGCGCGGCTTTCGTCGCCGCGCAGCGCAAGCGTGAAGGGCTCGGACCATAATGCATGTCGCCCAAAAGTGGGAACCGGTTTTGGCAAAACGACATGCATAGAAACAACATCGAGGGACCATACGATGCGTCGCGCCGACAGGCTCTTCCAGATCGTGCAGCATCTGCGCGGTGGCCGTCTGGTCACCGCCCAGAAGCTGGGCACGTGGCTCGAGGTTTCCGAGCGAACCATCTATCGCGACATCGCCGACCTGCAGTCGACGGGCGTGCCGATCGACGGCGAGGCCGGCGTCGGCTACATGATGAGGGAGGGTTTCGACCTTCCGCCGCTGATGTTCACGCGTGACGAGATCGTCGCGCTGGTCGCCGGCGCCCGCATGGTGCGCGCGTTTGGCGGCGCTGCCATGGCGCGGGCCGCCGACGAGGCGCTGGTCAAGATCGGCGCCGTGCTGCCCGATGCCGAAAAGGACCGCATCGCCCGCACCGAAATCCACACGCCGATGTGGGTGGTGAGCGACGCCGCCCGCGAAGCAATCGACCTGATCGAGCGCGCAGTGGAAAAACGCCAGGTGCTGACTATCGACTACTCCGACGAAGCAGGCCGCGGCACCGCGCGCGACATCAGGCCATTGGGTCTGTGGTTCTGGGGCAAGGTGTGGACGCTGGTCGCCTGGTGCGAGATGCGCGACGATTTCCGCGCTTTCCGTATCGACCGCATCGCTTCGGTGGTCATAGCCGGCCGCGTCTTCAAGCCGGAGCGCGGCAAGCAACTCGCCGATTTCTATCGTGCGGTTGAGCGCAGCGAGGATTACGGCATGGCACCGGACCGAGCCGCGCGAACCTAGATTAAGTGACGTCTTCCCTTCTCCCTTGTGGGAGAAGGTGGCCGAGCGAAGCTGGGTTGGATGAGGGGTGCTGGAAGGATCGCGGCGTTGGCGTTTCTTCCAACACCCTCTTCCGTCTTGGCGCTGTGCCGCAATCCACCTTCTCCCACAAGCAAGGGGAGAAGGCAGGTGCCCTCACCTACTCCTCGTCGTCCTTATCCTCGTCCTTCGACTTCAGCGCCGAAAGCTTGGCGAAGACGGCGTTGGCATCGAGCTCCGTATCCTCGTCCTTTGGCTTCTCCGGCGCCGGCACCAGGCGCTCGGTCAATGCCGCCGGCAGCAGCGTGTCGCCGGCCGGCTGTGCCTGCTCGCGGCCACGCGAGGCGCGGTTGACTTCCATGTCGAGGTCGATCTGCGAGGCGAGACCCAATGTCACCGGATCCATCGGCTGCAGATTGGCCGAGTTCCAGTGCTTCCTGTCACGGATCTGGTCGATCGTCGACTTGGTGGTGCCGACGAGGCGCGCGATCTGCGCGTCCTTCAGCTCGGGATGGTTACGCACCAGCCAGAGGATGGCGTTGGGCCGGTCGTGGCGTTTCGACAGCGGCGTGTAGCGCGGACCCTTGCGCTTGGACTCCGGCACCCGCACTTTGGGGTCGGACAGCTTCAGCCGATGGTTCGGGTCCTTCTCGGCACGTGCAATCTCGTCGCGCGTCAGCTGGCCGGTCATGATCGGGTCCATGCCCTTGATGCCCTGCGCCGATTCGCCATCGGCGATCGCCTTGACCTCGAGCGGATGCAGCCCGCAGAACTGCGCGATCTGCTCGAAGGAGAGCGCGGTATTGTCGACCAGCCAGACGGCGGTCGCCTTGGGCATCAGCAGCGTATTGGCCATTATGAGATATCCTTCTCGTTCGCCCGCGTTCCCGCGCGGGCGGTGGTTTTAGAGCCACCAAAATGGGAAATTCGCTGCGTATATAACCACTCCGTTGCCGTTTCGCAACGGTTTTGGAAGGTACTGTCGTAAGCATGGCTGCAGGACCGGAGAATGCAGAAGTTTGTGGGAGTGTTGCGCCGCTGGGGGCGTGGAGCTTTTTGCAGCATCTTGCCGGCGCCTTCGTGGCACCGATCTATCATCGCAGCTGCTGCTGCACGGACTTCAAAACGACAAAACCCGCCGGACAGGGTCCAGCGGGCTCGGAACCGGCGACGGGAAACCCGTCTGCTGCGGCTCTGGCTTCTAAAGCATGATCTCGGACCGAAGCACCACGTCCCGAAAAAGCGGCTTGATGCTTTCAGGCGAGATCACGCTTGAGATCAAAGCGCCTTGCGGGCGATCCTCTCGATGTCACCACGGTTGATGCCGAGGTCGTTGAGCTGACGGGCGTTCAGGCGGTTCAGTTCGCGCACGGTTTCATTGTACATGCGCCAGTTACGGAAAGCACGGATCGGGTTCATGGTAGTCCTCCATCGTTTCGATGCCGCTCAAATAGGCATCGTTGATGAAAAGTTGAACAGACGCTTTTGCATGGCCGCAATGCGTTTGTTGCATTGCACAATTAAGCCTTTGTTCAGCTTGTTTGCCGACCGTCAGCCGACATCCAGCACGATCTTGCCGATGTGGTCGCCGTCCTCCATTCGCTCATGCGCCCGCCACGCTTCCTTGAGCGGGAAGATCATGTCCATGACGGGTGCTACCTTGCGGGTGCCGAGCAGCGGCCACACCTGCGCCTCCAGCGCCGCGGCGATCGCCGCCTTGAATTCGACGGTGCGCGGCCGCAGCGTCGAGCCGGTGTGGGTGAGCCGCTTGACCATCATCTTCGAGAAATCGGCGCTTGCCACCGCCCCGCTCTGCGTGGCGATCTGGACGATGCGGCCTTCCACCGCCGCGGCCTCGTAGTTTCGCGCCACATAGTCGCCTCCGACCATGTCAAGGATGACGTTGGCACCCTTGCCGCCGGTCGCGTCCTTGACCGTCGCGACGAAATCCTCCTCACGGTAGTTGATCGCGCGGTTAGCGCCAAGCTTCAGACAAGCGTCGCATTTCTCCTTGCTGCCGGCGGTGGTGATGACATAGGCGCCGAAGGCCGAGGCGAGCTGGATCGCCGTGGTACCTATCCCGGACGAACCGCCATGGACGAGCAGCGTCTCGCCGCCCTTCAGGCCGCCGCGCTCGAAGACATTATGCCAGACGGTGAAGTAGTTTTCCGGTACCGCCGCCGCTTCCGTGTGGGTAAAGCCGGCGGGCAGCGGCAGCACGCTGCCGGCATGGACCTTGACGTATTCGGCATAGCCGCCGCCGGGTGTCAGCGCGCAGACCCGGTCGCCGACACGCCACCGTGATATCTCGTCGCCAAGGGCTGCAACTTCGCCCGACGCTTCGAGGCCCGGCAGGTCCGACGCACCGGGCGGCGGCGGATAGACGCCCTTGCGCTGCTGCACATCCGGCCGGTTGATACCGGCAGCGCGCACCCGGATCAGGATTTCGCCGGGACCGGGCACGGGCACGTCGCGCGTTTCCGGTTTCAGCACTCGCGGTCCGCCGGGTTCCGAAATCGCAATGGCCGTCATCTTCGCCGGAATTTTGTTCTGTCCACTCGCCATGAATTTTCCCGTCTCGCTTCGCCAGTTTCATCCAGCTGCCGGTTTTCTTGCCGACTGTTTGCATCCATGCCCCTGCCCTATGTATGCTGATTGCCAAATCAGGCAAATGGCCACTGCAGCGTCGGGCGTTCGAATTGGACGCGCAGAGGCAGCAGTTAATTTTTTTGCGCATGAGCGAGGAGCGACGATGGCGATCTTCGACGACGAACCCAAAAAGAAAGCCCGCCCGCATGAGATCGGGCAGGATCTGTCGCTGCTTTCCGTCGATGAACTGTCCGAGCGGATCGCCATCTTGCGCGACGAGATCGCCCGTCTCGAAGCCGAGCTCAAGACCAAGAGCACCACCAAATCAGCGGCCGAGGCGCTGTTCCGCCGCGAATAGTTTCCAGAGCCGAAGCGCCCGCCGGCGAAAAGCTCGAAACTTCAGACCCTCCCTAAATTCCAGCCGGATCAGCTAAATGTTTGCAAGCTACCGACCGATCCTCTCGCTGCTTCGCGGCACCGCTTTCCTGCTGGCGGCGACCGGACTGCACGGGCTGCTGTTGCCGCTGCGCGGCCAGTTGGAAGGTTTCTCGACCGCATCGCTCGGCCTGATGGGCACGGCCTGGGCCGGCGGCTTCGTCACCGGCTGCTTCTTTGCGCCGCGCCTCGTGCGTCGAGCCGGTCATGTACGCGCTTTCGGCGCCTTTGCGGCATCGGGAGCCATCGTCGCACTGCTCACCGGCCTGATCATCGACGAATATGTCTGGATCCTGCTGCGCGCCTTCACCGGCTTCACCATGGCCGGCGCTTTCATGGTCATCGAAAGCTGGCTGAACGAGAAGTCCACCAACGAGAACCGCGGCACCGTCTTCGGTCTTTACATGATGGTCACCTATGCCTCGATCATGGGCGGCCAGATGATCGTTGCCGGCGGCGACGTGAAGTCGGCCTCGCTGTTCATGATCACCGGTATCCTGTTCTGCCTATCGCTGATTCCGACCGCGGTGTCGACGGCTTCGCACCCCAAGCCGCTGCAGGACGTCTCGCTCGACGTCAAGGGGCTCTATGCCAATTCGCCGGTGTCGGCGATCGCCTGCGTTTTGATCGGCATCGCTAACGGCGCCTGGGGCACGCTTGGTGCCGTCTATGGCGCCCGTATCGGCATTTCCACGGCCGAGATCGCGCTGATGATGAGCTTGGTGGTCGTTGCCGGCGCAGCCATGCAACTTCCGGCCGGGCGTCTTTCCGACAAGACCGACCGCCGCTTTGTGCTTGCAGGCCTGGCCTTCGGCGCGGCGCTGTTCGCCCTCGCGGTCTTCCTGTTCGAACCGCGCTCCGGCGTCTTCGTCATCGTCTGCACCGCCGCCTACGGCGCCTTTGCGTATACGCTATATTCGATCGCCGTAGCCCATGCCAACGACCACGCCCGGGCCGAGGATTTCGTCAAAGTGTCGGGCGGCCTGCTGCTGCTCTATGGTTTCGGCACGATGATCGGTCCGCTGCTGGCCGCCGGCCTGATGGGCTGGATGCGGCCGGAAGGCCTGTTCCTTGCGACGGCCTTCGCGCATCTTTGCCTGGCGGGCTATACACTGCTGCGCATCAGCCGGCGCGCGCCGGTGCCGATCGAAGACCGCGACGCCTTCAAGACGCAACCGGCCGAGCGCTCGATCACGCCGGAAGCATTGCGGCTCGATCCGCGCAGAAAGCCTGAAACCAACGGTTGAGATTTAGAAAACTTTGCCCCACAAATAAGGCATGATGTTTTCCGACGCCTTCATGGCGATTGCCGATCCCAACCGGCGCTATCTCTTGGAAGAGCTCCGGCGCGGCCCGAAGACCGTCAACGAACTGGCCGCCGGGTTGCCGGTCTCGCGTCCGGCTGTTTCGCAGCATCTGAAGGTGCTGCTCGACGCCGGACTGGTCAATGCCAAGCCGGAAGGGACAAGGCGCGTCTATACGGTCAGCAATGCCGGCTTCCTGAAGCTCAACATCTGGCTCGACCAGTTCTGGGATGCCGAGCAGCTTGGCTCGCCAGGAAACTGAGTTGCGCCGTGACGTCTTGGCCGTGGCGCACAAAGCGCGTCGAGCAGCTCGCCTGTGTCATGCTTGCGAGTGCCGAGATCATCGTGGCTGTCGAGAAGGCATCCCTGCTCGGTCCTATCGCCTGGCAAGCCGATGAGCTAGCTCAATGGTTGTTGCGTGACGAAAACGCCGTCCTTGTAGGTAGCGCCGAAATAAACCTCGACGCTGCGCAGCCTACCGTCCTGGAACGAATGCAGTTCGGTGTTGCGGAAGACCTTGCCGTCGAGCGTTTCGCAGCGATAGAGAACGAAAGCATCGTTGCCGTCCTCGCAAATCCTCTCGACGGCGATCGACTTGAACAGTGTGCTGTTTGGCCAGCAGCGCGCGAAGTAAGTCGCGCGGTCGATGGCGTCGTCGTAAGGGCTGGTGAAGGTGAAATCGTCTGTCAGCACCGCCTCAATGACGCTGCGGTCGTTGGCCTGGTAGGCGGCGAAGTACCTGCGGATCAAGTCCGATCTGATTTTGACAGGCATGGCGAAAGCTCCTTTGGATTCAGGTGCTGGCGTTGAGCCGCACATCGTCCCATTGAAACAGTGTCGGGCAGCCTAAGCGTTCCAACTTGGACGTTTCTGAACACGGTCGAGCCAATGATGGACATTGACGAGCGCGTCCGGAATGTCGGTTCCGAAGAAAGCGCCAAGCCACGCTGCGACGGCGGCGGTGATATCGGCGACGGAGTACTGGTCACCGGCGATGAACGGACGGCCATCGGCGATCTCCCGGTCGAGCCACGCCCACTTTGCCGGAACGGCTTCTCGCTGCGTTTCGGCGAAAGCCGGGAACTGCACGAGCCGCTCCGCAAACATGGGATCGGAATGCTGGGCAATGCTGCCGATCGTTCCGAAGATCTCGATCTCGGCGCGGCGGTTCCACATTTCGACCTTGCCCTGGCTGACCGCGTGCGAGCCGAACAGTGCCGGCGTCGGATGAAGCGCCTCCAGATAGCGGCAGATGGCGATACATTCGGTGATCACCGTGCCGTCGTCGAGCACGAGCACGGGAATCTGGCCTAGTGAGTTCAGCTCAAGGAATTGCGGCGCCTTGTGCTCGCCTTTTGTGAGGTCGACATTAACCCGCGGAACGTCGATGCCTTTCTCAGCCATGAAGATGCGAACGCGGTAGGAATTCGGACCGATGCCGCAGTAGAGTTTCATACTATCCTCCCAATTCTGCTGGTCTTGGCTTGGGCTGCGGCGCTCACGCGCATTCTACCCGCAGGTTGTCGAGCATCTGGCTCCAGCCGGCCTGATGGTTTTCGGGCTGATCATGGCCATCAAGAAAGGCGCCTTGCTCGGTCATCACCAGCCGGCAGCCTGTGCCTTCTCGACGGAATTCAACCGTCAGCAGGCCGACAAACAATCGCTGGCCGCTGCTGGTCATGCCGCCAGCCGAGACGATGCGTTGGTCGCGCACGATGTCGAGGTAGCGCGTCTCGTTCACATAACTCTCGCCGCCCTTGGGTCCGAAACGGCTGAGCGCAATGCCGCCCACCTGGACTCGAAGCAGTCAATGCTGGTTTCCCACCACTCGCCGGGCGAGCCCCAGCGCTGCAATGCGGCGGGATCGGACCAGGCGGCGAACACCCGCGCCGGCGAGGCGTCGTAGCTGCGTTCGAGCACTATGGTCGAATGGACGACGGAGCGTTCGCTCATGTTGGCCTCCTCAGTTTCCTACCGTTTCGTCCTTGGTTTCCGCAAGAAAGGCGCCGAGCCGGTCGAGCCGCTGTTCCCAGTTCAGGCGCCGTTCGTTGATCCAGTGTTCGGCGGTCCTCAGCGCCTTCGGCTCGATCCGGCAGGTGCGCACCCGGCCCAGCTTTTCGGTGCGGACGAGGCCGCTCGCCTCCAGCACGTTCAGGTGCTGGACGACCGCCGACAGCGACATCGCCAGCGGCTCGGCCAACTGGCTGACCGAGGCGGAGCCGCGCGACAGCCGCTCCACCATGTGCCGCCGCGCCGGGTCGGCGAGCGCCTGGAACATCAGGTCGAGTTGGGCGCTATCTTGCAGCATCGGGCTTAACCGTTGTTGCAGGGGAAGAGCTTGAAGTAGGGCATAGTTTCGCTCGTTCCTTTGGTGGTTCGCCGCTGCGTGGTTTTACGGAGGGCCGAAATACTGAAGCGATTACTTAACTATTGCCACGGAGATAGTGTGTCAAGGTCCGGCTCCGCGTTTATTTGGCTTGGCTATGGGTGACGATGGCATCAACGATCGCGGCCCAGTCGTCGGGATGGAGTTCGTGGCCGCCGCCTTCGATGCGGACAAGGCTTGCGCCGGCAACTGCTTCGGCAAGGGCGGCGCCATGCTCGACCGGAAAGATCGGATCCGCGGTGCCGTGGATAACGAGGAGCGGAACCTTCAATTCGTGCAGGCGACCCCTCCAGACTTCGCCGCCCCGATCTTCACCGCCCCGATCTTCACCGCCCGGATCTTCACCGCTCGTGAGCAAGAAGTGATTGGTCGCGCTCAAGAAGCCGCCGGATCGGTCGTAATCCTGTTCGACGAACGCCCTCGTCAGGTTCTCGTCGAATGGATGCGCGGTGCCGGCGATTGCGTGCGCGTCCTGGACCATGAAGTCGACCACCTGGTCACGGTTCGACCAGTCGACTTTCGCGCCTTCGGCGGAATGCTTCATATAGGCGTCGGTCGTCCCTGGCAGATGCGACGTGTCGATCCCGATTGGCGAAGTGCTGATCGCCGTAAGCGAGATGACCCGCGACGGATGTTTCAGCGCGACAAGCTGCGCGATCATGCCGCCCATCGACATGCCGGCCACATGCGCTTTCGCGATGCCATAACTGTCTAGTACGCGGATGGCGTCGTCCGCCATGTCGACGAAAGTGTAAGGCGGTTCGCCCGGCGCATATTTGGTCGAACGGCCGGTATCGCGATTGTCATAGCGGATTACGAACAGACCCTTGCCGGCCAATTTCCGGCAGAACGCCTCCGGCCACCAGAGCATCGAAGCCATGGCGCCCATAATCAGCAGCATCGGTGGATGCGCGGGATCGCCAAATGCCTGGGACGCGATTTCCGGTTCCACTACCTTCGTCATCTTCGCAGTCTCCTCCTAAACCGATTGCTTTTTGCAATCAGTTGCACGATAATAAGACTGATATGATAATGCAACCGGTTTCTATCGGAGAATCGCATGAGCATCGATCGCCGGTCTGGGTGCCCGATCAATCTGTCGCTTGAAGTGTTTGGCGACCGGTGGAGCCTGATCATCCTTCGCGACATGATTTTCGCCGGCAAACGCCACTTTCGCGACCTGCTCAACGGGTCGCTGGAAGGAATCGCTTCCAACATACTCGCTGACCGGCTGAAGCGGCTGATGGAGCTCGGCATGCTGACCAGGGCGGACGATCCCACCCACAAGCAGAAGGCAATCTACAGCCTGACCGAAATGGCGATCACGCTGGTGCCGATCCTGGCGCATCTCGGCGCCTGGGGTCGCGTCTGGCTGCCTGTCAGCGAGGAGCTCTCGATCCGCGCCGAGCTTCTGGAGAAGGGCGGCCCGCCGATGTGGGAAAAGTTCATGGACGAACTGCGCCACGAACATCTGGGCACGCCTTCCGACACGCCCCCGGATGCCACCGTGCGTGCCACCCTGCGGGCCGAATATGAGGCGATTGCCGCCCGAAAGGCGCCGGGCGCCAGGTGCGATTCCCGCGCCTGACCAACTTATTTTCCCCATTGCAGGTCGGCTCTGCTATTAAAGGAATGAAAACTATAATTTACGGGATTGGAAAAGCCCTTGGTTGAGAACTCTAAGGATACTGCCCGCGCGCGGGCCGATTTGCGTTTCAAGAAGCAGGAAGAGGCAGCCACGGTTCGCCAGAAGGCGATGGCGGAATATGTCGCCGAGAGCGACGCCCGCCAGATAAAGACCAACAAACTGAGGGCGCTCCGCCTTGCCAAGGAAGCGGAAGACCTCGCCAATGCGCCGGCTGCTCCGGTGAAGAAGCCGGCGCGCGCCAAGAAAAAATAGGGCTGGTTCGCAGCGCATAATGCTGGAAGCCGGAATCGGTTTCCGGAAAGAAGCTTTCGCGATTCAAATTGCAGACCGTCCTTTGCGCGTCGCACTGCGCTCTAATCTTCGATAACCTATCTGAAAATCGCCGGCGTCTCCGACGTGCCGGCGCGGGCGTGTCCTGCCCGTCGCCGGCGGGTGCTGATCCGCGACGAGGCCGGCGCCATCATCGGCGCTGTTGAGGCCGGGCCCCTCTAGCCCATGTTTATGTCACGAGTGGCCGCTCGCATCGACACCGAGAAGCCGGCCAGGACGTCGACCAGTGCGATGACCATCAGCGTGAAGAAAACCGAGTGCGCCGCGCCCTTCACCAGCAGGAACTCGACCAGGAACGCCACGAAGACGAAAGTCGACAACAGGTGATCCATGATCGAGGCGTTTGTCGTGCGCGTCGATTTTACGATTTCGATGAAGAAGAGAAGCAGCCCGATCAGCACGATCAGATCGCCGAGCGTCATCGAGAACACCCCGCCCGACATCATGCGGATCGAGAACATTTGGCTTGCCCAGGGATCGTCGCCGCCGCCGAATATTCCCAGAAGCCCGAGATTATAAAGGACGAAGGGCACGATCAGCAGCGGGATGGCACCGAACATCAGAAGGCTCCGGTTGGACAACCTTCTCTAGTATGCGCTCGGCGTTCGCCGTCAAGAATTTTCGTACGCGACCGCGAACACGGACAAAGACCGTGCGAAATAACAATCTCAGCCGGCACGGCTGCCGTCCGGTACGGCTGCTGAGCTCTCTGAAATTGGTTCGGTGGGCGATCATCTCCGCCAAATGCAAAAAGACCGGCGCGATGGCCGGTCTTCGGGAGTCACAAAACCGTCGAAAGCGTTCTCAGCTTTCCTTCGGCTCCAGAACCTGGCGACCGCGATACATGCCGGTCTTCATGTCGATATGGTGGGGGCGGCGCATCTCGCCGGAATTCTTGTCCTCGACATAGGTCGGGGCCTTCAAGGCATCGGCCGAACGGCGCATACCGCGCTTCGACGGAGAGGTTTTTCGTTTCGGTACGGCCATGGATATGCTCCATTACATGGTCAAAATGCCCCGGCTGCCCTCGTGAAAGGGCCGCGTCAGGGGCCGGAATCTGAGAAAGTCGGGTGCCTATACACGCCCTGCGCCGTTTTGGCCAGCGTCGCCGCAAATTTTTTTAAGCTAACGCAGACAGCCGACATAGGCGCCGGACCGGCCCGCGCGCCGCTCGATCAGCGCGGCCAGCCGTCTCAGCCCCGGTCCGGGCTTCGCCGGGTTGCGCGCGATTGGGTTCGGCAAGGTGACGGCAAGCAGCGCCGCCTGGCGACGCGACAATCGTTTTGCCGAAACCCCGAAATGATGCTGGGCGGCGGCCTCGATGCCATAGATGCCCGGCCCCCATTCGGCGATATTGAGATAGATTTCCATGATGCGCCGTTTCGACAGCACCATGTCGACATAGACGGCCAGCGGCAGCTCGACGACTTTCCGGACCGAGCCCAGCGGCCGCGACCAGAGATAAAGGTTCTTCACGGTCTGCATGGTGATGGTCGAGGCGCCGCGCGTCATCTCGCCGGCCAGCGCATCGTCGACGACGCCCCTCAACTCGCCAAGGTCGATGCCGCGATGGAAACAGAACTGCCCGTCTTCCGACATGATGACCGAATTCGCCAGCGCCGGCGCCACATCGTCGATCGAGACCCAGCGCCGGTCATAGCCGGAAAACGTCGCCAGATCCTTCAGCATCAGTGTCGATACCGGATGGACGAACGGCGGGAGATAAAGAAAGGTCAGCACCACCGGCATCAGCGCCAGCACGACGGCGACGGTGATACCGCGCCGGACCCAGTACCGGGGCCAACGCTTGAGACCGATGCGGTTGCCGCGTTTCGGCCCCACCATGTCCAGCCCTTCGGTTTCGTGATCGACGATCGGTTCCGCCAAGCCGCTCAATCCATGCTGCTCCCTGCCCCCGGCATAATGGCGCTTGGCTTCTTGCGCAACGTCTGAGTGTCGGCTACCGGTCCCCGGCATGACGAAAGACGATCAAATGCCGTTCGAGGCAGCGCTTGTCGCGCGCACAGGTCCGGTTGAGGCGCTGCTCAGGCGACTGCTCGACGACCGCCCGCTCTCAGGCGAGATCGCGCGGCCGCAACGTCTGATGGAGGCGATGCGCCACGGCGTGCTGAACGGCGGCAAGCGCCTGCGCCCCTTCCTGGTCATGGAAAGCGCCGCGCTGTTTTCCGCGGACGGCGAGGCGGCGCTGCGCGTGGCGGCGGCGCTCGAATGCGTGCATTGCTATTCGCTGATCCATGACGATCTGCCGGCCATGGACGACGACGATTTACGCCGTGGCCAGCCGACCGTGCACAAGGCCTTCGACGAGGCGACCGCTATCCTCGCCGGCGACGCCTTGCTGGCGCTCGCCTTCGACATCATTGCCGACGAAGCGACAATGCTGCCGGCTGAGCGACGGGCGGCGCTGGTGCTGGCGCTGGCCCGCGCTGCCGGAGCTGGCGGCATGGTCGGCGGCCAGATGCTCGATCTCGAAGCCGAGCGTATCAGGCCGGATGAGGCAGGCATCATCCGGCTTCAGGCGATGAAGACCGGCGCACTGATCCGCTTCGCCTGCGAGGCGGGCGCAATCCTTGCCGGCGCGCCAGCGGCCGACCGTGCAAGACTGGCGGAATTCGGCTCCGCGATCGGGCTTGCCTTTCAACTTGCCGACGATTTGCTCGACCTGACGGCGGACGCGCACCAAGTGGGCAAGGCAACCGGCAAGGATGCAGCCGCCGGCAAGGCGACGCTGGTGGCGCTGCACGGCCCCAATTGGGCGCGGGACCAGCTTCAGCGCCTCGTCGACCAGGCCCACGCCTTGCTTCATCCCTATGGCGACGAGGCCGTGCTTCTGAAGCAGGCAGCCGAATTCGTGGCGGCCCGCAACAGCTGACGCTGTTCCAAGTTGTACTCGCGTCCTATGGCGCGCCGTGTAGCCAAGGAGGGTTGGCGAATTGTTCGGCCAGGAAATCCACGAACACGCGCACACGCGGCGACAGGATTCGGCCAGGCGGATAGACGGCGCAGATTGGTGGTCCGTCATGATGATTGTATCCGGTGAGCAATGCGGTCAGTCTGCCTACTCTGATATCCGGTCCAACCAATATCTCCGACATGCGGACGATGCCGACACCGGCGAGCGCCAGCCGGCGTAGCGCTTCCGTGCTGTTGGCCTCTATCGGGCTGCGGATACGCATGCTTTGCGGACCGTCCGGGCCATCGAATTCCCAGATGTTGAGGCCGCCGCGTGATGTGATGCCAAGACATGTATGATGTTGAAGATCGCCTGGCGTCATCGGGATACCGTGTTTTTCGAGATACCGAGCTGACGCGCAAATGACACGGTGATTGGGCGCCAGCCGCCGCATCACCAGCCTGGAATCGCTCTGGGCGGCAACGCGCACGGCGACGTCCGTTTCCTCAGCCAATAGGTCGACAATCGTATCTGTGAACATTAGCTCGAGCTCGATGGCAGGGTAGCGATCGATGAAGGCCGGTAACATCGGCACGATCAAACGATGGCCGAAGGCGCTTGGAAGACTGACCCGCAGCCGGCCGCGCGGTTCTGCGCCGGGTTGAATCGCGATTTCAGCCTCTTTGATGTCGTTCAGGATACGGCGAGCGCTATCGGCATAGGTGCTGCCTTCCGCCGTCAAGCTGATGCGCCGCGTCGAGCGTTGCAGCAATCGCACGCCAAGGCGGGACTCAAGCCGCCCGATGATCTTGCTGACGGCCGATGGGCTCATCCGCAGCCGGCGTGCCGCCGCCGAGAAATCGCCTTCCTCGACAACCGACAGGAATACACCCATCGTTTCTGGCCGGTCCATGTCATCTATTCCAATTCGTCACAGATGAACGGAAATTATCATGGATTATCGGCACGCGCGATACATAATATGATTTTCCTCTTCAGCATCCAAGATACCGGCGAGGAGGTGCGATGCGATCAGAACAGCCAAATCTGCGCGATGCTCACGAGTTGCATCGGTGGGCACGTCGCCAGCGCAGCGCCGCAATTGGCCGGTTATGTCTTCGTATTATCCGCGTGCTCAGTCGGTCACGTCAAAGGATGGGGAACCGCTCAAGCGAAGCAACGTCCGGGCTAGCGCAACCGGCCGATCGGGATGATTTCCGGCGATGTCGGACCGTATGGCTCGCCACGCCAGTTGCCGAGCCATGCTTCGACGACCAGCCCGGTCTCGTCCAGCATCTGCGCAAGACTTTCCTTTACCGGGAAGGCTATTTTCGATTCGGCGCTGAGCACCCGCCCGCTATCGGAGATGACGTAGTGGGTCGAGTAAGTGACGACGCCGGTAGCGGGATCGCGCCGAAAATCGTTCCACGCTCTTACAGTGCCCAATCTTGGATGACTCAGTTCCCGTTCGGACCGGTCCGGCGTCCACTCGAGCCATTCCTCCGTGGCTGGATTTCGCGTGTCGAAGATGAAGCGCCCATCGGCAGCCAGATGAGCAGCGATCGTGGCAAGCACCGCCTCTCGATCTTCTGGCGTCAGAAACACCTGGAAGGCGTGCCCGGTCAAAATCACCAGATCGAAGCGTCGTCCGAGCCGGACGTTGCGCGCATCGGCCTCGACCCAGTCGACCCTCTGCCCGCCGGCTCTGCGGCGCGCGATGTCGAGCATCGCCGGCGCGGGGTCGACGCCGGTCACGCTGCGCCGATCGGCGAGCGCGGCGGCCAATTGCCCGGTACCGCAGCCGAGATCGAGAACCGAGCCCGCGTCCTTGGCAAAGCCGACGCAATAGTCGAAGTCCACGCCACCTTCGTTCTCGATATCATAGAACTGGACGAGGTCGGGATCGCTGTAAAGAAGGTCGGTCATTGTGGGCCTATAGCTGGAGCCAGAGAGCGGCAGAATTCGTGAATGCGCAGCTTCGGCGGTTTCTTGGCAAATCGGTCGCTACCCATCACCGATTGCGCACCACAATGCATGCACCGCCGACGCTTTGCAGTTTCTGGCAGATGTTGTTGGCCTTGGCTTTGGAGTCGGCGCCGATCCGGACCGCATAGATGCCGCGTCTGCCGATCGGCGTGCGCACCCGGCTGACCACCGGATCATGCCCGCCAAGCAAGTCCGGAAACCGGCGCTTCACACCATTCCATTGACTGAGCGCCGCGGCGCGGCGGAAATTGCCGGCCACCTGCACGCCCCACGGCTTGATATTGATCGACGCCATGGCCACGGTTCTGGACTTGATTACCGGCAGCTTGCGGCAGGCGACCGCGAAGCTCGCTTTCTTGTCGAGCGGCTGGATGGTGCCGGCATAGGCGATGTCGGTGAACCTGTCGGCCGGCTCGCCCATGATGTCCAGAACGTAGTTTTCGGTCTCCATCGGCAGCAAGCCACCGGAACTCAGCCAGCGCGATACCCGGCTTTCACCGGCATTGTAGGCGGCGGCGGCCAGGCCCAGATTGCCGAAGCCGGTTTTCATTTCGGCGAGATATTTTGCCGAAGCCGGGATGGCCTGCTCGATATCGAAGGAATTGGCGAGGCCGCGTATCTTGGCGGTACCCGGCATGAACTGGGCGATGCCTTCGGCGCCGACCGGACTGACCGCATTGGGATCGAAGCGGCTTTCTTTCCAGATCAGCCGGGCAAAGAAGTCCTTGGGCAGGCCGTTTTGATATGCATGGGCCTCGATCAGGTTGCAAACCCGGTCGAGCAGCCGCTGTTTGGCGGGGCGGGGCGGATCGGCGTGGGCGGCTGTCGCCCAGCCGAGCCCGCCAAGCAAAACCAATCCACCAAGCAAAACCGGCGTCGCCCAGGGGAAGCGCCGCACCGACCTACTCCGCCGCGGCCTTGCCAGGTTGCCCAAACCGCTGCTTGATATAATCGGCGACCATTTTTTCGAAGTCGGCGGCAATCGAAGGGCCGCGCAGCGTCGCCGCTTTCCTGCCGTCGACGAACACCGGCGCCGTCGGCGTCTCGCCGGTACCGGGCAGCGAAATGCCGATGTCAGCATGCTTGGATTCACCTGGACCGTTGACGATGCAGCCCATCACCGCGACCTTGAGGTTTTCGACGCCGGGATATTTTTCACGCCACACCGGCATGTTCTTGCGCAGATCCGCCTGGATATTCTGGGCGAGTTCCTGGAACACGGTAGAGGTCGTGCGACCGCAGCCGGGGCAGGCGGCGACGATCGGCACGAACTGCCGGAAACCCATGGTCTGCAGGAGTTCTTGCGACACCTGCACCTCGCGCGTGCGGTCGCCATTCGGCTCCGGTGTCAGCGAGATGCGGATCGTATCGCCAATGCCTTGCTGGAGCAGGATGCCCATCGCCGCAGACGAGGCGACGATGCCTTTCGAACCCATGCCGGCCTCTGTGAGGCCGAGATGCAGCGAGTGGTTGGAGCGGGTGGCAAGCTCGGTGTAGACGGCGATCAGATCCTGCACGCCGCTGACCTTGGCCGACAGGATGATCTTCTCGCGGCCAAGGCCGATCTCCTCGGCCATTTCGGCCGAAAGGATCGCCGACTGCACGATCGCCTCGCGCGTTACCTCCTGCGCGGTCAGCGGAAAGCCTTGGCGCTGGTTGTCGTCCATCAGCCGGGTCAGAAGCTCCTGGTCGAGCGACCCCCAGTTGACGCCGATGCGCACCGGCTTGTCGTACCGGATCGCCATCTCGACGATCGCCGCGAACTGCCGGTCCTTCTTGTCCTTGAAGCCGACATTGCCCGGATTGATGCGGTATTTGGCCAGCGCCTCGGCGCAAGACGGGTGGTCGGCGAGCAGCTTATGGCCGATATAGTGGAAATCGCCGACCAGCGGCACATCGATGCCGAGCCGTTCGAGCCGCTCGCGGATGGCGGGCACGGCGGCAGCACTCTCGTCGCGATCGACGGTGATGCGCACGATCTCGGAGCCGGCGCGATGCAGCGCCGCAACTTGAGCGACTGTCTGGTCGACGTCGGCGGTGTCGGTGTTGGTCATCGACTGAACGACGACAGGCGCACCCCCGCCGACCATCACGCCGCCGACATCGACACCGACCGATGTACGGCGCGGGAAGGGTGAAGAAAAATATCCGGTCATGGCCGGCTGCCCTTTGTTAGCGCCGAATTCCGGAATCGGTTTCCGGAAACAATCATGCGCAAAAATCAAAATACAGCGTCGTTTGCGCGTCCGAAAGGACGCGCGGCGCCGTAGAAGGTCCCGGCATGAGGTGGAGGAGCAAAGATGGCTTGTCAATGGCGACAGGCAGGCAGACCTGTCAAATCGACCGCCGGACAAAAAAGGAAATGCTCCGGCGGCATTGGTTGCCACCGGAGAAGATGGTCGCGCAAAGCGCGCACCCCGCACATGACCCCGAAAATCGAAACGATTTTCGGAAAGGATCATGCGCCAAAATCAGAAGCACGACAGCGCCCTTTGCGCGTCCAAAGGACGCGCGGCGCTGTAGATGAGCGTCAGTGCGTGGTGGGTTTCGGTTTCGCCTTCAATTTCTCAATCTCGTCCTTGAGTGCCAGCTTGCGCCGCTTGAGATTCACGATTTCCAGGTCGTCGACCGATGGATGGTTCATCGCATCATCGATTTCGCGTTCGATGTCGCCGTGTTTCCGCTGCAGCTCATCAAGATGGGATGCAAGAGACATGATTGGTTCTCCCTTTCATGGTTTCCTCGATTGCAGCCGTCAAGGCGCGTCCACCGCAGGCTCGCTTCTGTGACGGCATAATGACAGTTTGCCACTATCGGGCGTCGATGTCGAATGCTGCGTGGTAGCATTCCACGACAATACGAAATGTGGTATTGGCTGCGCGCCGGTGCAAGATACCTCCGGCCCCGCCCAATCAGGCCCATTTTTGGGCGCCGCAGACGTGCAGACGGTAGATAATGTCCGAACAGGAACAGGCCGATATCCGCCTCGAATATTCTCGGCTGAAGCAAGAGCACGCCGATTTTGACGCGGCGATCAACGCGATGATCGCCATCGGCTGCGACCCTCTGCAGATCCAGCGCATGAAGAAGAAAAAGCTTTTCCTGAAAGACCGGCTGATGGCGCTGGAAGACCGGATCATCCCCGACATCATCGCGTGAGAGAATCGACTTACCGTCGCGGCAAATCCTGCTCATCCCGCGATCGAAAGCCTTGCGGCGCGTTCGCGCAGCAGGGCAATGAGATGGCCGGTCTTCTCCTCGGAAGTGTCGATGGGAACCACCAGGCATATCGTCGCCTCGACCTTGCCGGCAGCTGAAAACACCGGCGCGGCCAGGCATTTTGTATAGGCGTCGACAAGACCGGAGGTCACACAGTAGCCGGCAGCCCCGGCCGTGACGATGTCTTTTATGAAGTCGTCCAGCAGCAATCTCCGGCCGTCCGGCAGGACGAGATCGTCCTCAGACACCATGTCTTCGATCACGGCCCGTTCGAAACCGGCGAGAAGCAATCGCCCGGACGCGGTCCAGGGAAGCGGGATCTGCAGACCTGTGGCCGAACTGATCCGGAACGGCCTAGTGCCCGGGCTTGAATGGACAATCGTATAGCGGCCGCTTTGCAGCATGCACAATTCAGAGGTCTCGCCTGTCTCGCGCGACAGATTGTCGACTTCGTGACGCCCTCTCCTGAGCAAGTCGTTGCCGCGCACATAGTCCATTCCGTAGAGATAAAGCTTCTTCCCGAAATAGACCCGATTGCCGTCGACGGCCATTTCCAGCAGGCCGGCATCCACGAGCGAGCGCACAAGCGTGTAGATCGTGGAGCGTGGCGCATTCACTCCTTTGGCGAGATCCCCAATCCCGATCGCTCGCTGGTTCGCGTGAAGAAACTCTAGGATATGGAGCACCCGGTTGAGACCCTTCTCGCGGGAACTCGCAACCTTGTCTTCGTCCGGACCAGCTTCCGACCGCGCTGCCAAGGCATTGCCATCTTGCATTACTGATTCCTGATGATAGTATCTGTCTTGTACAGGATACATGTGTCTTTTGTAAGAGACAATCCAGCAGATCACTGACGCATGTATCGGCAAGGGGAACACGACACGAAGGAGGTCGCCGTGAACGACACATCCAAAAGACGTGAATTTCTGAAACTGGGAATGGCAGGGCTTGCAACGGCCGGAGTGGTGGGCGCAGCAGCAACGATCGATGTTCAGAAGGCGGCAGCGCAAGCTGCACCCGACAGCCTGCTGCGCACCGTTCTTGAGCGCGGCAAGGTGATCGTCGGCACCGGCAGCACCAACGCGCCCTGGCACTTCGAAAACGATGCCGGCGAGCTGGTCGGCATGGATATCACCATGGGGCGCATTCTTGCCAAGGGACTTTTCGACGATACGACCAAGGTCGAATTCGTCATGCAGGATCCGGCACAGCGCATTCCGAACGTGACCACCAACAAGGTCGACATCTCGATCCAGTTCATGACCATGACCGCCCAGCGCTCGCAGCTGATCCACTTCTCCCGGCCCTATTACGTCGAAGGCATCGCCTTGCTGACTCTTCCGAACGCCGAAAACAAGACCTTCGACAAGCTGCTTGCCGGCGGTTCGGCGACACGGATTTCCATCCTGCAGAACGTCGATGCCGAGGCAAATGTGCGAATCGTCCTGCCGGAGGCGCAGGTGATGCAGATAGACACGCAGGCCAACGTGCTGCAGGCACTGGAATCGAAGCGCGTCGACGGCGCCGCCGTCGATCTGTCGACGGTCCGCTGGCTCGCCTCGCGTAATCCGGACAAATACTTCGATGCCGGCAAGAGCTGGTTCTCGATGCTTTACGGCGCCGCACTTCGGCAAGGCGACCTCGACTGGCTGACCTTCGTCAACACGACCTTCACCACTGCCATGTTCGGCCATGAGACGGCGCTCTATGACGCTGCATTCAAGGACTATTTCGGACAGGAGCCGCCGGCGCGCCATCCCGGCTTCCCGGTCATCTGATGCAAGCTGGCGGAAGGGCCGCACCCTTCCGCCTCCTTCTCGTCGACGGCCCTCGATATCACAGGGACACATGGGCTATACCCTAAATTTCAACCTGATCTGGCGGCATTTCGACAAGCTCTGGGGAGGGCTGCTGCTCAGCCTCGAGCTGGCCGTGATCTCCATCGCGATCGGCATCGTCATCGGGCTGCTTCTGGCGGTCTGGTACGTGTCGGCCGGGCGTGCGGTGCGGACCGTCATCGCCGCCTATGTCGAGTTCATCCGCAACGTGCCGCTGATCCTGCTCGTCTATCTCGTCTTCTACGGCCTGCCGACGGTGGTCGACATCGCCTACAGCGCGCAGACCTCATTCATTGCCACGCTGTCGCTCTATAGCGGCGCTTATCTGGTCGAGGTGTTCCGCTCGGGGCTCGAAGCGGTTCCGCGCGGACAGCTCGACGCCGGCAAGGCGATCGGCCTGACGCCCTGGCAAAGGCTGGTCCATGTGCGCCTGCCGACGATGTTGCGGATAACGCTGCCCGCGCTTTCCAACACGTTCCTGTCGCTGTTCAAGGACACGTCCGTTGCCTCGGTCATTTCGGTGCCCGAGCTCACCTACGGCGCCCAGTGGATCAACTTCAACACCTTCCGCATCGTCGAGGTCTATCTTGTAGTGACGGCGATGTACCTCTTGACCGGCTATGCGCTTCTTTATGCGCTTCGGCTTGTCGAGCGCCGGTTCAGGGCGGCGCATTAGGATGCTTGGCCAGATCGCCTATGCCTTGCCTTTCCTGGCCCAGGGTTTTGCCGTGACACTATGGGTGTCGCTGCTGGTCGTGGTGTTGTCGCTCGTCGCCGGCGTGATGATGGGCGTCGGTCTTGTCTATGGCCCGGCCCCGCTGCGCTGGGCGGTGCGGATTTTCAGCGACACCATACGCGGCATTCCGATCCTGGTGCTCATCTTCTTCGTCTATTACGGCCTGCCTGCCGTCGGCATCCATCTGGAATCCTTCTGGGCAGCCGTGCTGGCACTCACCCTGTTCAAGACGGCGCAGGTCATCGAGTATCTGCGCGGTGCGGTCGGTTCCATACCGAAGGGGCAGTCCGAAGCGGCGATGGCGATCGGGCTGACCTTTCGCCAGCGACTGGCTTACGTCATCTTCCCGCAAGCGTTCAGGCGCTTCCTGCCGCCTTGGATCAATGGCGTCACCGATGCGGTGAAGGGCAGCGCGCTGGTCTCGCTGCTCGGTATCACCGACCTGATGCACGCCATCAACCAGGTCATCGGCCGCACCTACGAGGCGATGCCGCTCTACATCCTCGGTGCGGTCATCTACTTCGTCGTCAATTACGCCCTCTCCCTGGCCAGCCGACGGTTGGAGCGGCGTTTCTCCTTTATCCGGGAATAGCAAGATGTCCATCGCCCCGCCCGCCAATCCGGCGCTTCTCGACATCTCCGACGTTTCCAAATCCTTTGGATCCGTCGAGGTCCTGCGCTCCGTCAGCCTGCAGGTGACAAGCGGCGAGGTGGTGACTGTGATCGGACCTTCCGGCAGCGGCAAGACCACGCTGCTGCGCTGCGTCAACTTCCTGGAGAGCTACGACAGCGGCTCCATCCGCATCGACGGCAAGGAGGTCGGCTTCCGCGACGCGGGAACACGCCAGCGCCGCAGCGAGCGCGACCTGGCGAAGATGCGCGCCGAAACCGGAATGGTGTTCCAGAGTTTCAATCTGTTTCCGCATCTGACGGCGGCCGGCAACATCATGCTTGGCCTGCGCAAGGTGCGCGGCAAGAGCAGTACCGAAGCACGTGCCATTGCCGAGCACTGGCTCGGCCGGGTCGGCCTCGCCCACAAGGCCGACAGCCTGCCCGCCGAGCTTTCCGGCGGCCAGCAGCAGCGTGTCGGCATCGCCCGGGCGGTGGCGATGGAGCCGAAAATCCTGCTTCTCGACGAGATAACATCCGCGCTCGACCCGGAACTCGTCGGCGAGGTGCTCGAGGTCGTGCGCAGCCTGGCCGAGGACGGCATGACGATGGTGATGGTCACGCACGAGATGGCCTTTGCGCGCGACGCCTCGAGCCGCATCGTCTTCATGGCGGATGGCGGCGTCAGCGCCGCAGGCCCGCCTGCCGAGATTCTCGGCACCGAGATCGATAATGAGCGTCTCCGCAGTTTCCTGGCGCGGTTTCGTGCCTCGCATTTCTGACATCGGACGGCGAAAGCTGTCGCAAGGAGCCTTTCATGACGCCTTACATCCGGCTCGCCGAATTGGGCCTGACGCTGCCCGAGCCGCCGGCGCCGATCGCCAACTTTGTCACCCACGCCGAAAGCGGACGGCTGATCTTCCTCTCCGGCCAGGGGCCGTTGCGCGCCGACGGCACACTTTGTACGGGCAAGGTGGGCGAGGACGTCACGGTGGAGGAGGCCTATAGGCATGCCCGTCTCACCGGCCTGAACCTGCTCGCCGTCATGCATGCCGCGGCAGGCGACCTCGGCCGCATCGTGCGTGTCGTCAAGCTGCTTGGCTTCGTTAACGCCATTCCGACCTTCAGTGACCATCCGCAAGTGGTCAACGGCTGCTCCGATCTTTTCGCCGCTGTCTTTGATAATATCGGCGGGCACGCCCGCTCGGCGATCGGTGTCGGCTCATTGCCGGGCAACATCACTGTCGAAATCGAGGCGGTGGTCGAGATCGCCGCCTGATGTCTACCAAATGGGATCCGCAAAAATGAAAACCTATTCGGCAAACGGCTCCAACACCATAATTCGCGAACGGCTCGGCCTCCGCCCGATCATCAACGTTTCCGGCACGATGACAGCGCTCGGCGCCTCGATTATCGTCCCGGAAGCGATAGCCGCGATGTCGGAGATCGCGTCGCAGTGGGTGGAGATGGACGACCTGCAACGCGCCGCAAGCACGGTCGTCGCGCGCCTCACAGGAGGCGAGGCCGGCTTCGTCACGGCTTGCTGCGCCAGCGGCATCACCATGGCCATTGCCGGTACAATGACCGGCACCAACCTACTCGCGATCGAGCGGCTGCCGGACGACACGGAGGGCCTCAAGTCGGAGGTCATCGTCCAGCTCGGCCACATCGTCAACTACGGCGCGCCGATCGACCAGTCGATCCGGCTTGCCGGGGCCAGGGTCGTACCGGCCGGCACTGTCAGCGTGACGCAGGACTATCATGTGCGCGAGGCGATTCACGACCGTACCGCGTCAGGCCTCTATGTCGTTGCGCATCACACCGTGCAATACGGCATGCTTTCGCTCGAGGAATTCTGTGAAATCTGCCATGCCAGGGGCGTCCCGGTGATCGTTGACGCCGCCTCCGAATACGATTTGCGCGGCTTTCTCGCACGCGGCGCCGACATCGTCGTCTATAGCGGGCACAAATTCCTCAGCGGACCGACAAGCGGCATCGTCACCGGGCGCAAGGATCTGGTGCGGGCCGCCTATCTGCAGAATCGTGGCGTTGCGCGGGCGATGAAAATCGGCAAGGAAAGCATCGCCGGCACCATGGCCGCCCTGGAGGCCTGGGAGCGACGCGACCATGCCGGCATCCGGAAGCGGGAAGAAGTGGCTTTGCATCTGTGGAGAGACGCATTGCAAGGGCTGCCCGGTATCGCCGCGCATGTCATTCCCGATCCGACCGGCAATCCGCTCGACCGCCTGCAGGTGTTTGTTAAGCCCGAAAGCAGGTTCACCGCCGCTGGCCTTGCCTCGGCGCTGGCGGCAGATTCGCCTCCCGTTATCGTACGCAACCACGAGGTCGAGCGCGGTCACTTCTTCCTCGACCCTTGCAACCTTCATCCTGGCGAGGCGGAGATCGTCGCCGAGCGCCTGCGGGCAGTGTTGAGCGCAAGTGACCGTCCTGCGGATGCCATGAAGTCGGCTCGCAAGGATAGCGCCGGCGCCTTGCGCTGGCCGGATTAGGTAACGATGGCGCCATGCGCCCGAATGCTGCGCAAAGGCATCGCATGCTTGCCGTCGATCCCGAAGTCCGCTAAATGCGCGCCTTTGCCGCCGGGAGCAGAAGCTTGGACGATCACCGCGCCGACGTCGCCATCATCATGGGAAGCCAGTCCGACTGGGCGACGATGCGCCACGCCGCCGAAACGCTGGAGGCACTGGGCATCCCGCACAAGCGGCTGATCGTTTCGGCTCATCGCACTCCCGACCGGCTCTATGACTTCGCCAAGGGCGCCAAGGCCGCCGGTTTTCGGGTGATCATCGCCGGCGCCGGCGGTGCGGCGCACCTGCCGGGCATGACGGCGGCGATGACGCCGCTTCCCGTTTTTGGCGTACCGGTAGAATCGAAGGCGCTTTCCGGACAGGACTCGCTGCTCTCTATCGTGCAGATGCCGGCCGGCATCCCGGTCGGCACGCTGGCCATCGGCAAGGCGGGCGCCACAAATGCCGCCCTTCTGGCCGCGGCCGTGCTGGCGCTGACCGACGAAAAGCTCGCCGCCCGGCTCGATGCCTGGCGCGCCGCCCAGACCGCCAAGGTCGCCGCAGAGCCCACGGACACGCCATGAGCCTGCCTGCCGGATCGACCATCGGCATCATCGGCGGCGGCCAGCTCGGCCGCATGCTGGCCATGGCCGCCGCCCGCCTCGGCTACCGCACGGTCGTGCTGGAGCCGCAGCCGGATTGCCCGGCGGCACAGGTCGCCAACCGGCAGATTGCCGCCGCCTATGACGACACGGCTGCGCTCGCCGAACTGGCGGCAGTCAGCGCCGTCGTCACCTACGAGTTCGAGAACGTGCCGGTCATGGCCGCCAGCGCGCTTGCCGTCACAGTCCCGGTCTATCCGCCGGCGCGCGCGCTGGAAGTGGCGCAGGACCGGGTGGCGGAGAAGAAATTCCTCAACGGCATCGGCATTCCCACGGCAGATTTCTGTCCCGTCGACAATGACGACGAGTTGACGGCGGCGCTGAAAAAGTTCGACGGCAGCGGCATATTGAAGACGCGGCGCATGGGCTATGACGGCAAGGGCCAGCGCGTGTTCCGCAACATGGAAACGGGCGGCTTTGCCGGCACCTGCGAGGCGATGGGCAACGTACCGTTGATCCTCGAATCCTTCGTCGACTTCGAACGCGAGATTTCGGTGATCGCGACGCGCGGCATGGATGGTTCGCTCGCCGCCTACGATCCGGCAGAAAACGTCCACCGTGACGGCATCCTGCACAGCTCGACCCTGCCGGCCAGGATAGGGTCCGAAACCGCCGCTGCAGCGCAGGCGGCGGCGGCAAAAATACTTGCGGCGCTCGATTATGTCGGCGTCATCGGCATCGAGTTCTTTGTCCTTGCCGACGGCGCGCTGCTGGCCAATGAGATCGCGCCGCGCGTCCACAATTCCGGCCACTGGACGGAAGCCGCCTGCATTGTCTCGCAGTTCGAGCAGCACATTCGCGCCGTCGCCGGCCTGCCGCTGGGAAATCCCGGCCGCCATCTCGACTGCGTCATGGAGAACCTGATCGGCGACGATGTCCTGCGCGTCCCGGCCCTGCTCGCCGAGCCCGATCTGATGCTGCATCTCTACGGCAAGGCCGAAGCGCGTCCCGGCCGCAAGATGGGCCATTTTACGCGAATGAGCCGTCACCGTTGAGGCTAGGGGGCGCCCCTCTACTGCCGTAGATAGAGCAGAAACTCAAAATCCGCCACACTGGCTTCATCCATGAAGCATGCTGCGGTTGACACGGGCAAGGCTCCTCGTTTATGAGCCACGCACAAGTTGAGAGGCGCGCTTTCCGAGCGCGCCTTAATAATTCGGCCCAAGCGGGCCCAGACCGACGGGCAAGACCATGAAGATCAAGAATTCGCTCAAGGCGCTCAAGGCGCGTCACCGCGACAACCAGCTGGTTCGCCGCAAGGGCCGCGTCTACATCATCAACAAGACCGCTCCGCGCTACAAGGCACGCCAGGGCTGAGTCTCTTCGCGTGGGGTGCCTGCCTCCGCGCTTGCATGATTTGCCGGCCTGCCGGCCCTTTCACGCTAAATTCAGTTTGACGATCTGCTGTCCGGGGTTAGATTCCGGTCATGCGGATTCTCTTTGCATTCTTCGCGGCGCTTTTTCTTTTCGGTTCCGCCTCGCTTCCGGCTCAAGCGGACGACGCGGTCGCCCCTCCGGTTGCCACGACCAGGGAGGCAAGGCTCGACCAGCTGTTTGTCGACCTGAAGCGCGAGCGCAATGAAAAGGCCGCCGAGCGCATCGCCGCGCGCATCTCGCACGAGTGGTCGCAATCCGGCAGCGCCTCGATCGACCTGATGATGCAATGGTCGCAAAAGGCGGCCGAAGAAAAAAAGTTCGACGTGGCGCTGGACTTCCTCGACCAGGTAGTGACCTTGCAACCGGCCTATGCGGAAGGCTGGAACCGGCGCGCGACCGTGCATTTCATGATGAATAACTTTGGAAAATCGATGGCGGACATCGACCGCACGCTGCAGCTCGAGCCGCGCCATTTTGGCGCACTGTCCGGCCTGGCGCAGATCATGGCCGTAACCGGCCACAAGCAGTCGGCGCTGGAAGCCTGGCAGCGCGTGCTCATTATCTACCCGATGATGCGCAGCGCCCAGGATCAGGTCGGCACGCTTTCGGAAGAACTTGCCGGCGAGGGTATTTGATTCCGCTAGTCTAGACTGAAAGTCTGGTGAGACCGTCGCGTCAGCCCAGTTCAAGAGCGCATACCCGGTTTCCTGCTACCGATGTCGCTCCGCAGGTGGCATTGTCAGTGCCGATATGAACCAACTTCTGCGACGAGTTTTTCCACAAGGACAGCCGCCGGCATCTCCCGCGACTTCGCAACGCCCTGCCCGGCCCAAATGGGCAAGAAATCAGCCCGCCTGCTTTCATCCGCTGCCATTGAAAGCGGCAAGACCAGGCTCGCCTGCAACGGAAACGCCAGCGCTGCATCTTCCTCGCCAGCCATCTCCATCACAAACCGGTTGCGCACCACGCGCGCCGGGCGGCCAGTGAAGCTGCGGGTCACCGCCGTGCTCTCGTCAGTGGCCGAGCGCAACGCCGCACGATAGACTGGCTGCACATTGGCCTCGGGGCACGCCAGGAATGCCGTGCCGATCTGCACACCGGAGGCACCGAGTGCAAAGCTGGCAGCAATACCGCGACCGTCGAAGATGCCGCCGGCTGCAATTACAGGCACGCGCACGGCATCAACGATCTGCGGCACCAGCGCCATTGTGCCGACTGTGCCGATAGCAAGGTCACCGGTGAATGTGCCGCGATGGCCACCCGCCTCGTATCCCTGAGCGATGATAGCGTCCACCCCCGCAGCCTCAAGCTGCTGCGCTTCTGAGACGGTGGTAGCCGAGCACAAGAGAGCACAGCCGGCCTCTTTCAGCTGCTGCACAATTTTGGCGTCGGGCAGGCCAAAGTGGAAGCTGACCACCTTTGGGCGTAGTTCGAGCACAATGTCGAGGCGCTCTTGATCGAAAGTGGGAAAGGGCTCGCCCGGCTGGGGCACGGGCCCGATGCCGACCTCGTCGTAGTAGCCGTGAAGGCGATCGCGCATGTGTTGAGCCGCCTCATCATCATGGGCTGGCAACGGGTGCGCAAAGAAGTTCACATTAATCGGACGATTGGTAGCGCGCTGTGTCGCCGTGAGTTGCTCCCGAATGGCGGCCCCTGGCAGAATGCCACATCCGAGCGAGCCAAGCGCCCCGGCATTGCTGACTGCCGCCGCGAGGTCCGGCGTGGCGATGCTGCTCATCGGCGCTTGGACAATCGGGTGCTCAATCCCCAGGAGCTTCAGAAGATCGGTGCGAATCCACATTGGATCACCTCCTCTTTTCCTCGAAGAGACTACCTCAACTGACTTCAAGCTCAAGTACGATGGGACCTACGACCTGCTTCAAACCGGGTGCAGTCTGATGCAAACCGCGGAGATGATCCCTAAGTCAGGCCTGAAACTGATGATGCTGGCTGCCGACATATTCAAGCCGCGCACCGTCCGGTCAGTGAAATCAGCAATCTCGTCGCTTCACCTATCTCGGCACTGCTTGTCGGTGAGGGCGACGTGTGGTTTCCTGTCCAGGATTGGGGTTGTTAGGCATCATGATTGCAGCTTATATCGACGAATTTATAATGTTTTGCGTCGGCCTATGGATGTCGGGCATCGGCTACGGGTTTCTCCAGATGCCAAACCAACCCCAGGCTGGACAACGGGCCTGGTTGGCACGCCTTCCCAGCCATTTCAAATGGATGGGGCCGCTCTTGCTGATAATCTCGATCGTACTCGCCGTCGCCTCGCGGACTTGATTCGGCCGCGGCCAGAACGTCGCTGCGCTCATGGTCTCATAGATGCAAGGCGTCAGCTTGGTGAATTCGCCGGTGAGCGGCTTAAAGCCCGTCGCGTTTGAAGAGATTCATGCGACGCGCTTTGGATGTTTGTTTTCATCCCAAGATCGCTGCGCATTTTTGGGCGACTTGCATTAGCCTCTGGCCTGCACGTCCGACCCGACATAGGCGATGCGCAGCATGTTGGTGGAGCCAGGCGTCCTCAGCGGCACGCCGGCCGTGATGATGACCCGATCGCCCGGCTTGCCGAACCCTTCATCCAAAGCGATGCGGCAGGCGCGGTCCACCATGTCGTCGAGGTCAATGGCGTCGGGCGAGACGACGCAATGCGTGCCCCACAGAAGCGACAGCCGCCGCGCCGTGTTGACGATCGGCGACAGCGCGACGATCGGCACCTGCGGCCGCTCGCGCGCGGCGCGCAGGCCGGTCGTGCCCGACGCCGTATAGCTGATGATCGCCGACAGTTTCAGCGTCTCGGCGATTTCGCGGGCGGCGAGCGAGATGGCGTCGGCGCCGGTCGCTTCCGGCTCCGAGCGCTGCGCATTGATGATGCCGGCATAGGTCGGGTCGGTTTCGACCTTGCTGGCGATGCGGTTCATCATCGCCACTGCCTCGACCGGGTAGGCGCCGGCCGCGGACTCGGCCGAGAGCATGATGGCGTCGGCGCCTTCGAACACGGCGATCGAGACGTCCGACACCTCGGCGCGGGTCGGCACCGGCGCGGCGATCATCGATTCCAGCATCTGCGTGGCGATCACCACCGGCTTGCCGGCGCGGCGCGCGGCGCGGGTGATCTGCTTTTGGATGCCGGGCACGGCTTCGAGCGGCATTTCGACGCCGAGATCGCCGCGGGCAACCATCAAGGCATCCGAAAGTTCGATGATCTCGGGCAGCCGGGCGACGGCCTGAGGCTTTTCGATCTTGGCCATGATGAGCGCCCGGCCGCGCGCGATCTTGCGCGCTTCCGCCAAATCCTCCGGACGCTGGACGAATGACAGCGCCACCCAGTCGACGCCGGTGGCCAGCACCGCATCGAGATCCCTGCGGTCCTTTTCGGTCAGCGCGCCGACCGGCAGGTCGGTGTCGGGCAGGCTGACGCCCTTCTTGTCGGAGATGCTGGTGCCGGCGACGACGATGCAGACGATCGCCTTGCCGTCGCTCTTCACCGCCTTCAGCTCGAGCTTGCCGTCGTCGATCAAAAGGCGGTGACCGGCCTCGACCGATCTCAGGATTTCCGGGTGGGGCAGATAGACCCTGGTCGAATTGCCGGGCTCGGGATTGTCGTCGAGCGTGAAGGTCTGGCCGAGTGTCAGCGTCTCTTTGCCGTTGGCAAACTTGCCGACCCGCAGCTTGGGCCCCTGCAGATCGGCGAGAATGCCGATCGGCCGGCCGACCGCTTTCTCGACGGTGCGGATGCGACCGACAAGTGTGCGCATCAATTCATGATCGGTGTGGCTCATATTGATGCGAAACACGTCGGCGCCGGCTTCGAAGAGCTTCTTCAGCATGTCCTCGGAGGAGGAGGCCGGACCGATAGTGGCGAGTATCTTGACCTTGCGGCTGCGTCTCATTGACTGTTTGTTCCCGGGGCGGCTGGAACGCCCCCCGTTGCGGGGTCATCGGTCAGCTGGACCATCCAGCTTGCCTGCTCGCCCGTGTCATATTCCTGGAATCCGGCGCGCTGGAAGCCCCGGGCGACGCAATCGGTAACGCCGGCGATCTTGAACTCTTTTTCGGCCACGCACATGTTGATCGGGCCATCCCAGCGCCCGCCGCGCTCGGCGTCTTCTGCATAAAGATAGTAAAATCTTGATGACAGCGGCCCTTCGATCAGCGTCTTGCAGCTCGATCCCTCGATGTGCCACCAGCCTTCGGTGATCCAGCCGGCTTTGGCGCGATAGCCGATGCCGACGCCGACCAGATTCTGCGTGGCGTTGCAGACACGGAAATCGGCGCGCGCCGGCGAGGCCGCAACCATCGCGGCGAGGCCCACAGCAAGGGTGAGGAGCGGCATGGCGAAGGCATAGCGCACGCGCGGCCTGCCGGCGGAACCCATCCTGAAATCCCTCAAGAACCACATTCGCATCTCTCAACGCCCCTTTTCGGAAAAGTCCGGGCGCATGTCAACGCGCCCTTTTGCTCAATTCCAATCGATTTAGAAAGGCTTCGGCGCACGATCTTTTGTCTTCCGCCAGATTTCCGCAGAAACCGTGGCCAAACGACGGCATTGCGTAATCATCCCCTTCGTGGGATGACGATACCATCCTCCCCGGAAGCCAGCGAACAGACCATTTCCCGCCGATGACCCGATCCACAGTTTTCGCGCCTTTCGACATCGTCGAGGGCGACCGCAAGCGAGGCATCGTGCTTTTGGCCGATCACGCCCGTCGCGACTTGCCGGAAGAGTATGGCAGCCTCGGCTTGCCGGCGGCGGAATTCGGTCGCCATATCGCCTACGACATCGGTGTCGAGACGGTGACGCGCGAACTGGCAGCTTTGCTCGGCGTGCCGGCGGTACTCGCCAATTTTTCGCGACTTCTGATCGATCCCAATCGCGGCGAGGACGATCCGACGCTGATCCGCCAACTCTATGACGGCACCGTCATTTCGGGAAATTATCCACTTGCCTTGAAAGAACGTGAAAGGCGGCTCGACCGCTTCTATCGGCCCTATCACGATGCGGTCGGCGCTATGATCGCCTCGGTGGCACAGGCTTCCGCAAGCGCGCCCTTCATCTTTTCGGTACATTCCTTCACCCCATTCATGCAGGGATTCGTGCGCCCTTGGCATGTTGGAGTCTTGTGGGATCGCGACGACCGGGTGGCGCGACCGCTGATCGAAATGCTTGCCGAGGACAAAAGCCTTGTCGTTGGCGACAACGAGCCCTATGACGGCGCATTGCGGGGCGACACCATGTTCAGGCATGCCATAGTCAATGGCTTTGCCCATGCGCTGATCGAAATCCGTCAGGACCTGATCGCCGGTCGCAAGGATGCGGTCTCCTGGGCCGAACGGCTGGCGCCGATCGTTGACGCGATCAACCGCCGTCCCGATATACATCACGTCAAACGATTCGGCTCGCGCACCGGGCCGCTGTAAGGAGGTTTCGATGACGGAACTCAGCGACGAGCAAAAACGCGATTTCGAAGCCGCCGCCTTTCGCCGGCTGGTCGCGCATCTGCGCGAACGCACGGACGTGCAGAACATCGACCTGATGAACCTCGCCGGCTTCTGCCGCAACTGTCTCTCCAACTGGTATCGCGACGCCGCGGAGGCCGAGGGCATCGATCTCAGCAAGGACCAATCGCGCGAGATCATCTACGGCATGCCCTATGCCGAATGGCAGGCGCTCAACCAGACTGATGCCTCCGATGCCAAGAAGGCGGAGTTCGAGGCAAGAGTCCCCACGGATCACTAACCGATCGGCTCTCGCCAACCTCGAGCTCAAGCGAGTCGCTTGGCCCAAGCACTTTCAAGAACGAGCGCTTGACTGAGGATTGAATCGATCTAATTTGCCGCGCGAAGCTATTTTGGCACCGGATTCTACACGATGGACACGCTAAAAATCATGCAGACCGCCATTCGTGGACGATGGGCCGTGGCGGCCATCTTCCTCGCCAATGGTTTTCTGACCGGCGCCTGGGCGCCGCAGATCCCGGTGGTCCTGACCCGGCTGGATATCAGCAAATTTACGCTTGGCCTGCTGATCTTGCTGTTCGGTGCCGGCGCGGTCACAGCCATGACTTGGTGCGGCCACCTGATCTCCAGGCATGGTTCGCGCACCGTGCTGCGCTGGTTCGGTCTCATCGGCAGCTTCGGCCTGCTGGTTGTGGCGCTTGCCCCCAACGTGCCGCTGGCGGCCATAGCCATGTTCATCTTCGGCGGTTCGATCGGCGGCATGGATGTCGCTATGAACGCTAATGCGGTCGTGGTGGAACGGCGGTTGTCCCGCGCCATCATGTCGTCCTCGCACGGCTTCTGGAGCCTTGGCGGTTTCGCCGGCGGCGCTCTCGGCGGCTTCGCCATCCAGAACTACGGTCATCTCGCCCATGCGATGGTCGTGACAGCTGTCGCTTTCGCAGTGATTGCAGTGGCAGTCCGCTACCTGATCGCCGAGGATAAGCCTCAGGTGACCAACCATCACAAATTCGCGCTGCCTGGAAATCCGCTGGTCTATCTGGTCGGACTGATGGCGTTGCTGACGATGATCTCCGAGGGTGCGGTGCTCGACTGGGCGGCGCTTTACCTGCAACAGGAGCTCGGCACCGACCTTGCCATAGCGGGTTTGGCCTACGCCGCTTTTTCCGGCGTCATGGCCGTCATGCGCTTCGCTGGCGACGGAGTCCGCAACCGTTTCGGTGCCGTGACGACGCTGCGCGTCTCGGCGCTTGTCGCCGCCGCCGGCATGCTGGTGGCCGGGCTGGCGCCCTCGCCCTGGCTCGCCATCTCAGCCTTTGCCTTTTGCGGCTTCGGCATCGCCAATATGGTGCCGATCCTGTTTTCGGCCGGTGGCAACCAGGAAGGCATGTCGTCCGGCACCGGCATGAGCGTCGTCACCACCATGGGCTATTCCGGCATTCTGGTGGCGCCGTCGGCAATCGGCTTCATCGCCGAGCATTCAAGCTTCGGTCCGATCTTCGTGGCTTTGTCGGGACTGCTGGTCGTCGTATTTTTGATGGCCGGGCTCGCTCACCGCGCCGAATTCGCGCCCGACGCAGCACCAGCCGAATAGCGTTTCAACTCCTTATAGAGGAAATCCGCGACACGGCGGATGCGCACGCTGGTGCGCACGTCCCGGTGCATGGCCAGCCATACCGGCAGCGTCGGCAGCGCGAGGGCCGGCAGCACTGTCTCCACCAGCGGATCGCGATCGGCCAGCGGCTCCTGGCCGAAGCCGATGCCGTTTCCCGACCGCACCGCCTCCCAAAGCACGATTTGGTTGTCGGTCCTGAAGCGGAAGGCATTGCGGGTGAGCGGGACACCAAACTGGGCAAAGCCGCGAATGATCTCATCGCTGCGGTCGAAGCCGATCAGATCGTGGCCGGCAAGATCGCCGGGTTCGCGCGGACGGCCACGCCGGTCGAGATAGGATTTTGCCGCGCAGGCGCGGAGCGGAATGTCTGCCACTTTACGCGCCACCAACTCGTTCTGCGCCGGCTTCACCATGCGGATGGCAATGTCTGCATCGCGGCGCAAGAGATTCTCGACCTGGTTCGACGCGACGATCTCGACCTCGATGCCGGGTTCCTCGGCGCCCAGCCGAGCCGTCATCTCGGGCAGGACATAGGCAGCCACCACCTCGCTGGCGGCAATGCGTACCGTGCCTTCGATCGCCTCGACCGATCCCAGCGCCAATAGCGAAAAGGCGCTTGCCTGCTCGCTCACTGCCCGGCCGCGTTCGTAGAGCGTGCTGCCGGCTTCCGTCAGCGCATAGCCGCGCCGCCCGCGCCGGAACAGGGTGACGCCGAGCGCCTGCTCCAGCTCGGCGATATGGCGGCCGAGCGTCGGCTGGCTTGCAGCCAGCTTGCGCGCGGCCGCGGACAGACTGCCGGTTTCCGCCACTGTGACGAAACTCTTGATCAGATTCCAGTCGATTTCCATTCAAAAATGAATATCACGTCGCCAAATCCAGTCAATTTCCATTCGTTTGCAGACGGATCATATTGTGGCTGTGACGCAAACACGGAGACGACAAATGACTAAGATCGCAATTCTGGGTGCCAATGGCCGACTCGGCCGCGTGGTGACTAAGGCCTTCATCAACGCTGGCTATGAAGTCCGCGCTATCACCCGCAGCGGCAAGATCGCGGCAGAACTCACAGGCGCCATCGCCGTCGCCGGCGACGGGCTCGATCGCGAAGCGCTTATCCGCGCCACCGAAGGCGTCGACATAATCTTCAACGGCCTCAACCCGATCTACACCGACTGGGGCAAGTGCCTGCCGATGGCCGAGAATGTCATGGCGGCGTGCCGGGCGAACGACGCATTGCACCTCGCTCCCGGCAGCGTTTACAATTACGGCTCGCCGATGCCGGAGGTCATCACCGAAGACACGCCGTTCCACCCGACGACCGAAAAGGGCCACATCCGCGTCGCCATGGAAGACCTCTTTCGCCGCGATGCCGAAGCGGGTCGAGTGCGCACCATTCTGCTGCGGGCCGGCGATTTCTTCGGCGGCACCGGCAGCGGAGCGTGGTTCGATCTGATCGTCGCCGCCAAGATGGACAAGGGCGTCTATACCGCTCCCGGGCCGGTCGATCTCGTGCATGAATGGGCCTACCTTCCGGACTTGGCCAAGGCGTTCGTCGGGCTAGCCGAGAATCTCTACAAGCTCGGCTCCTACGAAGCGCTGAACTTTCCCGGCCACGCCGTTACCGATCTCGAGATCAAGGCGGCCGCGGAAAAAGCGCTCGGGCGCACGCTGAAACTGACGTCGATGCCGTGGTGGGTGCTGCGCGCTGGCAGCCCGTTCGTGGCAATGTGGCGCGAGATCGTGTCGATGTCCTATCTGCGCTTCGAACCGCACCGGCTGGTCTCGGCAAGGCTGGAAGGCATCATCGGCACGATCGCGCATACGCCTCTGCATAAGGCGGTGGCAGGCGCTCTCGATGATCTCAATGTCGCTACGATTGACGGCGTTTCGAAAGCTGCCTGAAAACGGAAAGTGGTCACTACCCAGCGGATGATCCGAACCGAAGGCTCGGAAAGGACCAAGCGAAAATCAAATGCTACAGCGCTGCGCCCTCAGAAGGCGCGCAGCGCTGTACGTTGTCGAGCGCACCAAACTCCGGGTCAAATCCTGCCCATCAGCAGCAACACCAGCAGCACGATCAGGATGACGCCGACGATGCCGGAGGGACCATAACCCCAGGAACGCGAATGAGGCCATGCCGGCACCGCGCCGATCAGAATGAGGATCAGAATGATGACGAGAATGGTGCTGAGCGTCATGAGAAACTCCCCGCTTTGAGGTGTCGCATGACAGACAATGCAAAAGGCCGCTGGGTTGTTCCCGGCGGCCTTTTCTTTGCGCGATCAGAATACGCTCGGCACTCCAAGCAAAGTTGGCCTATTCGGCGGCCTTCGGGAAGGCGACCGCCGACTCGTCAAACGAGCCCGGTCTTGCGGGCGCCTCGACAGTCGCACCGACTGTCTTGCCGCGCCGGAACACCCGACGGAAGAATGCATAAAAGCGGCTGTTCTTACTGCGCGTGAACACCATCAGCATCGACGGTGTCACCACTAGCGTCAGCAAGGTGGCGAAGGACAGGCCGAAGACGATCGCCGACGACAGCGATATCCACCATTGCGTCGACGGCGCGTTGATCGTCGTCTCGTGATGGAAGATTTCGAGACCGAGGCCGAAAGCGATCGGCAGCACGCCGAGGATCGCCGACACCGCCGTCAGCACGACCGGCCGGGCACGCTCACGGCAGGTCTGCAGCACCGCGTCCATCTTGTCCCAGCCCTCTTCGCGCAGCCGGTCATAAGTGTCGATCAGCACGATGTTGTTGTTCACCACCACGCCGGCGAGCGCGATGACGCCGATGCCCGACATGACGATGCCGAACGCCTCTCCTGTCAAAAGCAATCCCAGGAACACCCCGACCGTCGCCATGACCACGCAGGACAGCACCAGCCAGACGCTGGTGAACTTGTTGAACTGCATCAGAAGCACCAGGAAGATCAGGAAGATCGCGGCACCGAAGGCCTTGCTGAGAAAGGCGCTGGCCTCGGCGCTGTCCTCGTTCGAGCCGGCGAGCTTCCAGCGTATGCCGCTGCCGAGATCCATATCGGCGACCGCCTGGCTGACCTGCTGCTGGACAGAAGCGACTTGCTCGCCGGCGGCGACATTGGCCTGGACGACCACCGTGCGCGCGCCGTCGATGCGGTTGAGGATACCGACGGTCGGCTCGGGCTTGCGCACGACGAAATTCGAGATCGGCACCGAACCTTGCGAAGTCTGCACCCTGAGGTCGTCGAGTGTCGACAGCGTGCGCCGGTCCTCGGGCAGACGCAGCCTGATGTCGACGGCGTCGTCAGCACCGGCTGGCCGGTATTCACTGAGTTTCAGCCCGTTCGTCACCAGTTGCACAACCGTTCCGACCGAGGTCGGGCTGATGCCGTATTGCGCCGCCTTGGCGCGATCGACGTCGAGCGCCCAGTCGACGCCGGGCGGCGGCAGGCCGTCGGAAATGTCGATGACGCCGGGCACCTTGGCAATGCGCGCGGCGACGGCGCGCGCCTTGTCGTCGAGACCTTTCGGGTCGACGGCCGAAAGCCTGATCTGGATCGGCTTGCCGGTGGGCGGGCCGGCCTCGGGCACGCGAACCTCGACGTCAACGCCGGGAATGCCGGCCATGACGCCGCGCAGTTCGTCCAGGATCGCGTTCGCCGATTTGCGCTCGCGCCAGTCGACGAACTCGTACTGGATTACGCCGACTAC
The DNA here is from genome assembly GCF_053848045.1 of Mesorhizobium sp. BHbdii. Classification (NCBI taxonomy): domain Bacteria; kingdom Pseudomonadati; phylum Pseudomonadota; class Alphaproteobacteria; order Hyphomicrobiales; family Phyllobacteriaceae; genus Mesorhizobium; species Mesorhizobium sp. BHbdii. The sequence goes on from NZ_JBSPKX010000005.1 coordinate 253,067, forward strand.
GTCTTCAGGAATGTCCTGGCCGCCGCCTTGGGTCTTGCCGACACGGGTGTAGACCGATTTCACGCCCGGCCAGCCAAGAAGCCGGTTCTCGGCGGTCTTCGTGGCGGCATCCATTTCGGCGAGCGAAAGGTTGCCGCGGGCGTGCACATAGAGCAGGCCGTAGTCAGGCTCGACATTCGGGAAGAACTCGACGCCGGCGCCGTATTTCGAATAGGCAAAGCCGACACCGAACAAAAGGCCAACGGTGAGCAGAAGTACGGTAATGGGAAAGCGAACCGCCTGCTTGACCACGGCCATGTACCAGCCGTCGCGGTTGTCATTCTCGTGATGCGGCGGCGCCTTGGCGACCAGAGCGCCGAGCGCCGGCGCAAAGACCAGCGCATAGAGCATCGAGGCCGAAAGCGTGACGATCAGCGTGATCGGCATGTATTTCATGAAATCGCCGATGATACCCGGCCAGAACAGCAGCGGCGAGAAGGCGGCGATGCGCGTCATCGTCGCGGCGATAACTGGACCGGCCATGCGCTTGGCGGCAAGTGCGAAGGCCTCTGCCTTAGGCATGCCTTCGCTCATCCGCCGCTCGGCGAATTCGGTGACGATGATGGCGTCATCGACGAGCATGCCGACCGCCAGGATGAGGCTGAACAGCACGATCATATTGATCGTGTAGCCCATCATGGCCAACAGCAGAATGCCGATCAGGAAGGACGATGGGATGGCCAGTCCGATCAGCAGCGATGCACGGCCCGAGAGCGCGTAGAGAATGACGATGAACACCAGGATCACGGCGATCATGACGTGATTCTGCAGATCGCCGAGCAACTGGTTGACGAAGACCGATTTGTCCTGCGTGTAGGTGACGTGCATACCTTCCGGCATGGTTTTTATGAAGGCATCGGACACGGCCCTCACCTGGGCGATCGTGTCGATCAGGTTGGAGCCGATGCGCTTCTTCACCTCGATGGCGATCGCCGGCTTGCCGTCGAGACGGGTCACCGTCTCGGCGTCCTTGAAGGTGGAGCGGACGGTGGCGATATCCTTGGCCTGCACCACGGCATTGGGGCCGGCGACGATCGGAAGCGTCGCCACGTCCTCCGGCGTCTCGATCAGCGACGGCACCTTGACCGCGTATTTGCCCTCGGATCCTTCGATGTTGCCGGCGGCGACAAGACTGTTGGAATCACCGACAGCGCCGATCAGTTGCTCGAGCTGCAGCCCGTAGGAAGACAGTTTCATCGGATCGATGACGACTTCGACGAGATCGTCGCGGGCGCCCTGCAGCGAGCCCTCCAGCACGCCAGGCACTTCCTCAATGCGGTCGCGCAACTCGCGCGCCGCCGCCGTCAGCATGCGCTCGGGCACTTCGCCCGACAGGGTCACGACAAGGACGGGGAACTCGGAGACGTTGACTTCGGAGACTACAGGCTCCTCGGCAGCCTGCGGCAGGTCGGCCTTGCCATCCTGGACCTTGCTGCGCGTGTCCTGCAACGCCGTCGCCAGATCCGTCTGCGGGTGGAATTCGACCAGCACGTAACCGCCGCCCTGGAAGGCCGCCGAACGCATCTCCTTGAGACCTTTGAGGCTTTTCAGCTTGGCTTCCATCGGCCGCAGCAGAAGGCGTTCCGAATCCTCAGGCGAGATGCCCTGATAGATCAGGCTGACATACATCATGGGAATCGGAACGTCGGGTTCCGCCTCCTTCGGTGTCGACTGATAGGCGACCGCACCCGCAAGGATGAGGAAGACCAAGACCGAAATGGTCAGCCGGGCGTTCTTGATTGCGAGTTTTACGATATCCATGATTACTGCGTCCCGGCCGTCGCTTCGCCCAACAGCTTTTGGATGGTCGCCCGGTCGGCCTCGACCGGCTTGACCACTTCGCCTTCCTTCACCAGTTCCTGGCCGGCGACGATGATGCGCGCATCGGCGGGGATGCCGCCGAGCACTAGGCCGGTTGGCGTGTCGTCGACCAGGTCGATCGGGAAGAACACGACCTTGTCGTCCTTGTCGACGGCGCGAATGCCGAGGTCGCCCTTGTCGCCCAGCGTCACCACGGAGCGCGGCAGAATGACGGCGTCGGTCGGTTGCGCGCTTAGCGCGATCTCGGCGGTCATCCCGGCCGGAATAGTGCCCTTGGGGTTGGGGATTGCGATCTCGACGCGGAAGGTGCGGGTGGCGGACGAGGCGTCGCGGCTGATATAACGCACGGTGCCCTCGACATTCTGGCCGCTGACCAACCGGACATTCGCCTTGTCGCCGATCTTCAGATAGCCGAGATCGCGTTCGCTGACCTCGCCGCGGGCGATCACCGGATCAAGGCTCAGAATGGTCGCCACTTCGCCGCCCTGCATCACGGAACTGCCAAGCTCCACCGGCACTCGGTCGATGACGCCGTCGAAGGGCGCCTTCACTTCGTTGCGGTCAAGCTCGGCTTGCGCCGTCTCCAGCAGAGCCTGCGCCGAGGTCAAATTCGAGCGCGCCGTATCGAGCTGCAGCTTGGGCAGATTGCCGGTTTTCGCCAACCGCAACGCCGCATCGAGTTCGGCCTGACGCTGAACCAGAAGCTGCTTGGCGTTGCTGACCGCTGAAAGCTTTTCCTCGGCTGCCAACATCAGCACAAGGTCGCCGGTCTTGACGCGCTGTCCCTGCTTGACCGGAAGCTTGTCGATGACGCCGGCGACGCGCGTCGCCAGGACCGCGCGCTTATCGGCTTCGGTCAGTCCGGAAATACGGATGGCGCGCGCATAGGTACGCCTGGGCGGAGTTATGGTCGCGACGGTGCGCAGGGGCGCCTTGGGCTGTTCTGCCTCACTGGGCTTGGCCTTGCTGGCGTCAGCCGCCTTTGGCTGCTCGACCTCCCCCGCCTTCGCCTTGGGTTCGTTGTCGGCGGCCGCGCTGCCGACGGACGAGAACTCGCCCGTCACCATCCATGCAGCGAACCCGACAAGCACAACAATGGCTGCAAGCTTGTGAAACCTGTATTTCGGCATCGTCGTTTTTCCAGTGCGCGGGGTTCGGCCAGGCCGCGTCCTCTAACTCGGGCGCGTCGCCGATATGGGTGCGCGCAAGGCCGTGTTCAACTTGCCGTGATCGGCGAATGAGCTTCTACATCAAAGTTGCACCGCAATATAGTCAGAAAAGTCGATGGGTAATACTTCGCTGGGCAGGATTCGCCCGCCGCCATGAGGCGCGCCGGATCAGCGCAGCCGTTCCGTCTGCCACATGGCGGTCGGCGCAGCGCGGATACGAAAGCAACCGCTAGACCGCGACCCTCGGACGAACCCTCGGCTGCATCAACCGTCATCGTTGCCGTGCCTTAGGCTTTCCTCTGCCGCTGGGGAGGCGCTATCGAAACGGCATGGCAGCAGCTGTCAGCATGATGGGAATATTTCATGCAAAGGTCACCTCCTTCGACAAGGGCAGCGTCCGGATGCGCTTGCCGGTCAGTGCGAAGACGGCGTTGGCGAGTGCCGGTGCCGCCGGCGGTGTGCCGACTTCGCCGACGCCGCCCATCTTGTGAAAATTCTCCAGGATAGCAACTTCGAACGCCGGGCACTGGAAGATGCGCATGGCATCGTAATCGTGAAAATTCGACTGCTCGACCATGCCGTCGGCGAACGTAATCTCCTGACCCATCGCCGCCGACAAGCCATAGACGGCGGCGGAGATGAGCTGCGCCTCGATGATATCAGGATCGAGTGCGGTGCCGACATCGGCCGCGATCCATACCTTCTCAATGCGGATTCCGGACGGCGTGTCGGCGACCTGGACGATCTCGCCGACCCAACTGCCGAAAGACAGCGTGAACGCGATGCCCTTGGCCTTGCCGGCGGGCAGCGTCTCGCCCCATTTCGCCATTTCGGCGACCTTCTCGACCACCTTCACCGCTGCCGGATAGGCAGCCATAAGCTTCTTGCGCAGATCGACCGGGTCGGTTTTCCCGGCGACAGTGATCTCGTCCAGAAATCCTTCATGGAAGAAACCGTTGATCGAACTGCCGACCGATCGCCAGGAGCCGACGGGGATCGAGACGGGTGCAGCGACGCCGGTCACCCGGCAATTCGGGATCGTATAGGGCTGGTTATGGGCTCCGTCGACTATGGACTTGTCGGGCCCGAGCGGCGATATCGAAGGAAACAGCCGGCGCAAGGTGCTGGCTATCAGCGATGGCGAGGCGATTGTCATGTCGACGGCAATCGGCATGCCGTCGTTGCCAAGCCGCGCCTGGAATTTGCCGACAGAAGCCGGCCGGTAGGCATCGTGGCGCATGTCCTCCTCGCGCGTCCAGATCACCTTGATCGGCCGGCCTGCCGTTTCTTTCGCCATCAGTGCGGCACAGAGCGCATAATCCACCTCGACACGTCGGCCGAAGCCGCCGCCCATGAAGGTGGTGTGGACGTTGACATTGTCCTGCTCGATGCCGACAGCATTGGCGCAAAGCTGCCGCACCAAGGTCGGCGCTTGGTTGCCGCACCAGATGTCGAGGACGCCATCCTTCAACCGCGCCGTGGCATTCATCGGCTCCATCGTCGCATGTGCCAGATAAGGCACCGCGTAGTCGGCCTCGACGATCTTTTCGCGCGGCGCGTCGGCGAAGGCGGTATTCACGTCGCCATCGTCGCGCATCACCGACCCTTTTGTGCCGAGTGCCCGCTTCAGCGCCTCTGAAATGCCGGCGCTATCCAGCGGATATTCGGGATCGGCCCATTCGGTGTCGATCGCCTCCGCCGCCTTGAACGCCGCCCAGGTGTTTTCGGCGATGATGCCGAAGCCGTGGCCGTAATTCGTGTCGATCGGCACGATTTTAATCACGCCAGGCATTTTCTCAGCCTTGGAGAAATCGGCCTTGACCGGCTTGGCCCAGAAACGCGGGCTCATCTTGACCGTGCCGTACAGCAGGTCCGGCAGCGTCACGTCGATGCCGAAGATCGGCGCCCCGGTAACCTTGGCCAGCATGTCGATGCGTTTTTGCGGTTTGCCGAGCAGTTTCCAGTCGGCTTTGTCCTTGAGCCTGGTATCCGCAGGCGGCGCCATTATCGCAGCGGTCGCGGCGACCGCGCCATAGGTCAGCGACTTGCCCGACGCCTTGTGCAGGATCGAGCCGTTGGCCGTTTCCAGATCGGCGGCAGCTATACCGAGCTTTTGCGCGGCCGCTGCAATCAGCATCTGCCGCGCGGCGGCGCCGGCTTGCCGCATCTTGTCGAAACCGTCGCGCGTCGAGGCCGAGCCGCCGGTGCCCTGGAGGGCGAGAAATTTTCCGGCCACGCCCATGCCGGCGCGCACTATTTCCGCCGTCATGCTTTCGTCGAAGAAGGCGAACGGACCGCCCTCTTCCAGGATCGCCGCATTGTAATAGGCGTAGGAGGCCGGGCCGTGCTCGAGCTTGACCTGTCCGAGGTCGACATCGAGCTCTTCGGCAACCATGGCGGCAAGCGTCGTCGAGATGCCTTGGCCCATCTCGGCACGCGGCGCGATGATGGTGATCGTGTTGTCGGCGCCGATCTTCACATAGGGGTTGAAGGTCGCTTCGTCAGCGGCGAGATCGCCCTCCAGCGGATTCGGATAGGGTTTGCGGTAGTAATAGTAGCCCACGGCGACACCGCCCGCGATGGCAGCCGCGCCGATGAGAAACGTGCGGCGGGCGATCTTTCCGACACTGGCCATGTTCAGATCCCCGCCGACTTGAGGACGGCCGCTCGTTTGATCGCGGCGCGGATCTTCGGGTAGGTGCCGCAGCGGCAGAGATTGCCGCCCATTGCATTGTCGATGTCGGCATCGGTCGGCTCGGCAACCTCGTCGAGCAGCGCCACCGCGCTCATGATCTGGCCGGCCTGGCAGTAGCCGCATTGGGCGACCTGCACTTCCAGCCATGCCTGCTGTACCGGATGCAGTCTGCCTTCGGTGCCGATGCCTTCGATCGTGGTGACTGTGCCGGTGACCTCACCGACCGGCAATGAACAGGAGCGCACCGGCTGGCCATCGACATGCACCGTGCAGGCGCCGCAGGCGGCAATGCCGCAGCTGAACTTCGGCTCGGTCTTGCCCATGAGATCGCGCAGCGCCCACAGCAGCGGCATTTCGGGATCGGCATTGATGTCGAATGCCTGCCCGTCGACGGTGAGGCGCATGGGATACCCTTTGTTGTCGTCCGCAGCCCAAGGCGAAAGGCCGGTCGGCCATTTCATCCTCATACATCTTGACAAATTACGTCATTTTGTCAACAGAGCTTTTGCAGGATAAAGTCGCGCCATGATCGAGATCGAGAACATCGCCACCAACCCCAAGCGCGCCCGCATTCTGGACAGCGCGATGAAGGTGTTTCTGGCCTATGGGTTCGCTCGCACTACCATGGACGACATTGCGCGTGCCGCCGACATGTCGCGGCCGGCGCTTTATCTCCAGTTCAAGAATAAGACCGACATTTATCGCGCCATCGCGCTGATGCTGCTTTCCCGCTCGCTCGAGCAGGCGAAAACGGCGCTCGCCGGCGAAGAACCATTTGCCGAGCGCACGATGCGGGCCATCGACGAAGCACTGATCTCGATGATGCGGGCCGTCAATGCCTCGCCGCATGGCGCCGAACTCCTTGACATGAAGTCGAGCCTCGCCGATCTGATCGGCTGCTGGCGCGGCCGGTTTGCCGAGCATATCGCCGCAGCGATCCAGAGCGAAGCCGAACGCAATGGCGTCGACCTCACCGCCAAGGGCTTGTCGGTAAAACTGCTCGCCGACATGCTGCTCGACGGGCTGGATGGCATGAAGATGCGTATCAGCGATCCGGACGAGCAGCGGCAGGCGGCGGCCGCGCTGATCAAGGTGATCGATCTGGCCTTGCAAAAAAGCTGACAATCCAAAACGCCTCAGGCTTGGCGACGCGCTGCCTCGGGCTTCTTGCGGGCCGCGAGGAACTCCTTGACCCGCCGGCCCGGTGCCGGACCACGCATCGGCTTGAAGCCGCCGTCGAGCTCGCCTGAGAGATCAAGCGTCGGCCGTTTGCCGACGGCGTCGTAATTCTCCTCCAGCCAATCGCTGGCGGCAGTGCGGCCAAGGTCGCGCAGATAGGTCAGGAACGCCCATTCGGCATTGACCTTGGACGATGCCGACAGATCCTTGAACGCCTCGTCGGCATCGATGCGGTGCATGCGGATGTCGCGGTATTCGCCATGCGGCAACCGGCCGGCGGCGATCAGCTCCTTGACGAAGGCGATCGAACGGAATTCGCGCAGCAGCCCGGCATTGAAAGTGATCTCGTCGATGCGATTCTGGATTTCGTTGGCGCTCTTCGGCGTTCCCTCGCGGACCACCGGATTGATCTGCACCAGAAGCACGTCCTCAGTGGCAGCCGTCTTGAAGAACGGGAATAGCGCCGGATTGCCGCCATAGCCGCCATCCCAGTAGGGCACCCCCTTGATCTCGACAGCGCGGAACAGCTGCGGCAGGCAGGCCGACGCCATCACCGTGTCGAGATCGATCTCGCCATCCGAAAAGACGCGCAACTGCCCGGTCTCGACATTGGTCGCGGAGATGAACAGCTCAATCGACTTGCAGGCGCGCACATTGCCGAAATCGATCTCCTGTTCGATCACGTCGCGCAGCGGGTTGAGACCCAGCGGGTTGGCGACATAGGGCGAAAACACCCGCGACATGGTGTCGAAAAAGAGATAGCCCGGCGTATTCTCGATCGACCAATTACCCCAGGCCACGTCCCACGGCATGCGCTGTACCGGGCTGAACCGGCCCTTCAGCGCCACCGCGCGCCAGAAATCGTCGAGCTTCTGCCGCGCCCCTTCGACGCCGCCTCGGACGAAGCCGTCGGCCAGCGCCACCGCGTTCATCGCGCCGGCGCTGGTGCCCGAAACCGCCGCGATGTCGAGCCGTCCGTCCTCCAGCAGCTGGTCGAGCACCCCCCAGGAGAAGGCGCCGTGCGAGCCGCCGCCCTGCAGCGCGACGTTGATCTTCTTGGGCTCCTCCACCTTGCCGTTTGTCGTCATGGCGTTGCCCTTGATTTGTGGGCCAGATTTGTTTCGCGTAGCAAATTCACTAGGCGGTCCAGCCGCCGTCGACCGAAATATGCGTGCCGTTGATCTGCGCCGCTGCATCCGAACACAGGAACACCGCGGCAGCGGCAACTTGCTCGACCGTGACGAATTCCTTGGTCGGCTGCTTTTCGAGCATGACCTCGCGGACCACAGTGTCGCGGTCCATCTTGTTCGCCTTCATCTGGTCGGGGATCTGCGCCTCGACCAGCGGCGTCAGCACATAGCCGGGGCAGATGGCGTTGCATGTGATCTTGTCGCGCGCCAGTTCCAAGGCGACGGTCTTGGTCAGCCCCATGATGCCGTGCTTGGCCGAGACATAGGCCGACTTGAACGGCGAGGCGACCAGCCCGTGGGCCGAGGCGATGTTGACGATCCTGCCGCCGCCGGCTTGCTTCATCAGCGGGATCGCGGCGGCGATGGTGTGGAAGGCCGACGACAAATTGATGGCAATGATCGCGTCCCACTTCTCGATCGGAAATTCTTCCACGGGCGCGACATGCTGGATGCCGGCATTGTTGACCAGGATGTCGACCGAGCCGAATGTCTCGGCTGCTTTCACGATCAAAGCTCGGCATTCGGCCGGCTTCGACATGTCTGCCTTGATGTACGCGGTCTTCACCTTGTGATGTTTGGCGATCGCATCGGTGATGGCCTGGTCGTCGGCCGTGTCGGAAAAGGAATTGACGACGATGTTGCACCCTTCCGCTGCGAGCGCATGGGCGATGGCCAGCCCGATGCCCGAGGTGGAACCGGTGACGATGGCGGTTTTTCTGCTGGGCAAGGCGAAATCCTTCAGTGCGGTGCTAACGGAGACATATTGCAGTGCAGCATATATGTCTCGTGTGGCGCAAGAACAGCGGCGTGATGCACGCAATGACATGAAATTTTTGTCATGAAGAGGCCGTTCTCACTCGAAGTTGTGCGCCTGAACAGGCTGTGTGAAACAGTGTGTCAGCGATCCCCGCAAGCCACTTCGGGGTGCTCGTGAGGTTGCGTTTTGGAATTGGTCACCCGGCTCATGAAAAGGTGGAGAGCTCTCCGCGCGGCGAGGGATGGCGGCTCGGACGGATGCCACTCCGGGAAATGACCATCGATTGCCATGCGTGCCAATCCGTAGACAAATGCGCGCGCGGCAAGCACCAGATGATCGAAGTCAGTGTCCGGAGCGAGCCGACCTTGTTGTTGCGCTTGGGTCAGCAGGTCGATCATCTTCCGGCGAATGGCTTCATTCTGATCACGAAGACTATCCGACGCGTCGAAATCAATCAGCGTTCGAGAACTGATGATCTGGAAATGCGTGGGATTGCTGATCGCCCATTCCAGATAGCCCTGTCCGATTGCTTCGAAGGCCACAATGGGATCTGCGCTGTCGACTTTGGACTGTGCACTGGCAACGGCCTCAGTCAGCCGGTTCATGGCCTGTTCGGCGACTGCGGTCAGCAATGCTGATTTCGACCGAAAATGGCGGAATGGCGCGCCTGGCGAAACGCCGGCACGCTTTGCGGCCTCGCGCACAGACACATGCTCTGCTCCGCGTTCCTCGATGATCTCCACGGTTGCCGCGATCAAGGCCTCGACCAGATTGCCGTGATGATAGCGCTTGGGGTTGGCGGCTTCGCTGGAATGCGTGGTGTTGGTCATGCCTCCCAGTAGCACGAGGCCGAAATGTAATCACCGATTATTTTCTTGCGCCCCAGCGATTCATATGTAATCAGTGATTACAACATCAACGGAGATTACCATGCTTCGCATCATCGCAACGACTGCCCTCGCTTTCTCCCTATTGTCGCTCGGGTCTGCCCAGGCCGAAGATCCGCCAACTTTGGAAATCGTCTGGCCGGTGGCCGGTTCAGTCATCGAACTCGGCAATGATCCCGAAAGGGCGATAGGCGTCGTGGTCAGGAGCAACTTCACGCTGCTTCCAGCGGGTGAATGCGACGGCGTCAGCCAATGCGGCCACGTGCATATGAAGATCGATCCCGCCGGAGATACGTGCAATATCGCCGGCAAGCCGTACAACAGCATGAACAGCGACTTTGGCGGCGATCTTATCAAGGCTCGTTTCGGCCATTGTCCGGATGCCGCCGGCAAGCACGTGATCGGCGTCCTACTTGCCGATGATCATCACAAGCCCATTCTTGTGGACGGCAAACCCGTTACCGCGCTGGTGACGGTGACGACGAAATAGCGTGGCAGAGATGTTCTGACACGGTCTGCTGATGGGAGATTTCGGCTGGGTTTAGTCCAGCCGGCGATCACGACATCGTGTCGAGCTTGCGCTGCATGGCGGCGATCTGTTCCTTCAACTCCTGAAGGTCGTCGGGTTTATCCGACGTTTCTTTCCTGGCCGGCTCCGCCGGCGCTGCGGAAGAGCCATTCGAGCCTGCAGGTGGGAAGGGCGTGAACAGGCGCATGGCATTCTGGAACATCTCCATGTTGCGGCGCGTCTGCTCTTCCAGCGCCTTGATCGGCGTGGCGATCTTCATCATGTCCAGCGGCGACTTGCCCAACGCACCCTTCAACTGCTCGCGGAAGCGTTCCTGTTCCTTTGAGAAGGCGATCATCGACTGCTCGAGGAAGCTCGGCACGATCATCTGCATCTGGTCGCCGTAAAAGGCGATCAACTGGCGCAGGAACGGAATTGGCAGCATGTTTTGCCCATCCTTGTTCTCCAGTTCAAAGATGATCTGGGTCAGCACCGGATGCGTGATGTCGTCGCCGGTCTTGGCGTCCTGGACGGTGAACTCCTCGCCCTTCTTGACCATTTCGGCAAGGTCCTCGAGCGTCACATAAGTGCTGGTGCCGGTGTTGTAGAGGCGGCGATTGGCATATTTCTTGATGATAATCGGTTCGTCTTTCGCGGCCATCAGCATCCTCCCAGGACACCGGCGCACTTGTGTAAGCTGCCGGTAACGATTGCGCTTTTTCAAGGATATGCCCAAAAGCGTCGCAATTCCAAGTGGTTTGTGCAGTGCGGGATCAATTAATGCTGCATGGCGGGCAGAAAATGCTGCGCAGCAATGGGCGGGCTGTTTCCACCACGAGGCGCAACCTGCTTGCGGCGCATGGCCAGCGTGCCCATTTCCGGTTTGACTTGGACCATTGAAAGGGCAAGAAAAGCCCTGACGATACGATACCTCGAAGTCTGGAGAAGAACATGTCCGCTGCCATCGTTGTCGCCAGTGCGGCGCGCACGCCCGTCGGTTCCTTCAACGGCGCCTTTGCCGCCACCCCGGCGCATGAGCTTGGTGCCGTCGTCATCAAGGAACTGCTGTCTCGTGCCGGTGTCGAGCCGGCGGAGGTCGACGAGGTCATCCTCGGCCAGGTGCTGACCGCGGCTCAGGGCCAGAACCCCGCCCGCCAGGCATCTATCAATGCCGGCCTGCCAAAGGAAACCACCGCTTGGGGCCTCAATCAGGTTTGCGGCTCAGGTCTGCGCGCTATTGCTCTCGGCATGCAGCAGATCGCCACCGGCGATGCCAAGGTGATCGTCGCCGGCGGGCAGGAATCGATGTCGCTGGCCCCGCACGCTCAACACCTGCGTGCCGGCGTCAAGATGGGCGACTACAAGATGATCGACACCATGATCAAGGACGGGCTGTGGGATGCCTTCAATGGCTACCACATGGGCAACACGGCCGAAAACGTCGCACGCCAGTTCCAGATTACCCGCGAGGACCAGGACCGGCTCGCATTGGCCTCCCAGAACAAGGCAGAGGCCGCGCAGAAGGCCGGCAAATTCAAGGACGAGATTGTGGCTTTCACCGTCAAGGGCAAGAAGGGCGACACCATTGTCGACCAAGACGAATACATCCGCCACGGGGCCACGATCGACGCCATGACGAAGCTAAGACCGGCCTTCGATAAGGAGGGCACCGTGACCGCCGCCAATGCCTCCGGCATCAATGACGGCGCCGCCGCCGTGCTGCTGATGACCGAAGCGGAAGCCGCAAGGCGCGGCATCACGCCGCTGGCGCGCATCGTGTCCTGGGCGACCGCTGGCGTCGATCCGCAGATCATGGGCACCGGGCCTATTCCCGCCTCGCGCAAGGCGCTGGCCAAGGCCGGCTGGTCGGTCGGCGATCTCGACCTGGTCGAGGCCAACGAAGCCTTCGCCGCGCAGGCCTGCGCCGTCAACAAGGACATGGGCTGGGATCCGTCCATCGTCAATGTCAATGGCGGCGCCATCGCCATCGGCCACCCGATCGGCGCCTCCGGTGCCCGAATCTTCAACACGCTGGTCTACGAGATGCGCCGCAGAAGTGCTAGGAAAGGCCTTGCCACGCTGTGCATCGGCGGCGGCATGGGCGTTGCCATGTGCGTGGAAGCGCTGTGAAGTCATATGCGAAGCGTCGTGAAGACAAGGTGAGCGAGCCGTGAAATAGTCGGTGGCGAACGGGGCTCAATCGCCGTTAGAGCGTTCCCGGTTTCGTCGCCCGCCGTTCATGAAAGAAAAAAGGGAGGACATCATGACAAAGATAGCACTCGTCACCGGTGGGTCGCGCGGTATTGGCGCCGCGATTTCGATCGGCCTGAAAAGCGCCGGCTACAAGGTTGCCGCGAACTACGCCGGCAATGACGAAGCGGCGCAGAAATTCAAGGCAGAGACCGACATCCCGGTCTACAAATGGTCCGTCGCCGACTATGATGCTTGCGCTGCCGGCATCAAGCAGGTCGAGGCCGATCTCGGTCCGGTTTCCGTGCTGGTCAACAATGCCGGCATCACCCGCGACGCCATGTTCCACAAGATGACGCGCGAGCAGTGGAAAGAGGTCGTCGACACCAATCTTTCCGGTGTCTTCAACATGACGCACCCGCTGTGGGGCGGCATGCGCGACCGCAAGTTCGGCCGCGTCATCACCATCTCCTCGATCAATGGCCAGAAGGGCCAGACCGGCCAGGTCAATTATTCGGCCTCGAAGGCCGGCGATATCGGTTTCACCAAAGCGCTCGCCCAGGAAGGGGCGCGGGCCGGCATCACCGTCAATGTCATCTGTCCCGGCTATATCGCCACCGAGATGGTCAGGGCGATGGACGAAAAGGTGCTCAACGAGCGCGTTATCCCGCAGATCCCGGTCGGCCGCCTCGGCGAGCCGGAAGAGATCGCACGCTGCGTCGTCTTCCTCGCTTCCGACGATGCCGGCTTCATCACCGGCTCGACCCTAACCGCCAATGGCGGCCAGTATATCACCTGAGGCGTCGGCCCTCGCTGGTAGCTGATGTACCGGGCCGACGCCCAATCGCCAAGAGCGAGGCTGGGAGCCGCACAATCGCCGCTGTCAGGCGACAAGCTTCAGCCCTGGTTCGGCTGCAGGCTTGGTCTGGGGGATCGGCTCGCGCGAAGGTGCCGGCAGGCGGGCAAGCGGCCCCCGGCTGAGGCCTGTCAGTTTCAAGGCGATGCGACGTCTCAGGAATGAATTGAGGTTCAGCACCGAAAGCACGAGATTGCGGACGAACCGCTTCACCGGACTGCGGGTAAGCGCCATGTCGGTCATCGTGCCCGCTAGTTCAAGCACCTCTTCGGCCGCCGGGCGCCGCAGCGTTTCGTAAAGGTCGAGCTCCGCTTCCGGGCGCACGCCGTTCACCACGTCGCCAAGCAACTGGCCAAGCACGACCGCGTCGATGATGCCGGTGTTCATGCCCTGCCCTCCCGCCGGGCTGTGCACGTGCGCGGCATCACCCATGAGAAACAACCGGTCCTTGCGGTACGAGCGGACCAAGCGGTGATGGACGCGAAAACGCGAGCTCCACGACAGATCGAGCACCCGGGCTCTTTTTTTGGTCGGTCCACGGCTGTCGAGCAGCGCCTGGATGTCAGGGATCTCGGGCTTTTCCGGTGCGTCATCCATTGTTGCGACGACCCGGTACGATCCGTCCGGGAGCGGCGCCACCACCACCAGCCCGGCCGGTGCAAAGAACAGCGACACTTCGGTCGGCCCAACCGGCCAGTCGAGACGAACATCGGCGAGGACGAACGAAGCGTCATAGGCCGCGCCGTCGAACTCGATGCCGGTCGACCTGCGCACCAGGCTGTGCATGCCGTCGGCACCAACGACGTAGCGTGCCGATATCAGTTTCTCGCGGCCGTTCTCGATCACCGTCACGCGTGCGCCGTCAGCGTCCTGAACGACCGCCTTGGCCTCGACCGTGCGGTGAATCACGCCGCCCAGGGCTGCGATCCGTTCGGCGAACACCTGCTCGGTCAGGTTCTGAGGCAGCATCATCAGATAGGGATGCCTTGACGGAAGCTTGCTGAAATCGAGCTTGAGCAGCGCCCGATTGCGGTCGCGGATGGCGAAATTCTGCAGCTTCAGGGCAAGTTCGCTCAGCCGCTGCGTGACGCCGAGCGGCTGCAGCGTTTCCAGCGTCTGCGCGTGGATGACGCCAGCCCGCGACGTCTGAAGCCCCTGCGCCAGCCTGTCGATCAAAACATGATCGACGCCGGCCTGGTGCAGCACGATGGACAGCGCCATGCCGGTCGGCCCGGCGCCGATGATCAGGACTTCCGTAGTTTTCGGCAACATTTCTGTCTCCATTTGTCAACGATCGTTGACTTTCTAGCCGAACCCATTGCATTTGTCAACGGCCGTTGGCATATGAATTTCATGACCGAGAAGCAGCCGAAGAAACCCAGCAAGTCGGACCGCACGCGCGCCCAAATTCTCGAGGCCGCGAGGCTCCTGTTCGCCGAGCACGGCTATGACGGCGCCTCCATCCGCGACGTCGCGGCGCATGCCTCGATCGATCCGGCCATGGTGATCCGCTATTTCCGCAGCAAGGACGAACTGTTTGCCAGGGCGGCGGTCGTCGACCTGCAATTGCCGGCGCTACGGGTGATCGATCGAAACGCCATCGGTCAAACGCTGGTCAGGCGTTTTCTCGAAATCTGGGAAGGCCCGGCCAGCGGTCCCGGCATGGCAATTCTGCTGCGTTCGTCGACGTCGAACGAATTCGCCGCGGAAAAATTGCGCGACGTGTTTGGCAACCAGGTGAGGCCGGTGGTTGCGGCGGTCTCTGACCCCGCCGATGCGGGTCGACGGGCCGGGCTCGTTTCGAGCCAGCTGCTGGGTCTGGCGATGTGCCGGTACCTGCTGCGGCTTCCGCCAGTCGTCGCCCTGTCCCACGACGAAATTATCCAGAAAGTCGGCCCTACTTTGCAGCGCTATGCCGTGGGAGAGGACGGGTCTTGAACCAATCCGTTCTGCATTGCTGGCACGCTGGTCCTCGTGCAGCGACTGCGCCGACGATGGACGCGACGGCGACCTTGTGCCGAAGCGGCACGCAAAACTTAATGGCGGCCGCACAGCCTGTGCAAAACCCTGTTCCCCGCCTGTGGATACCCGGTGGAAAACCTGTTCACGACACTACATATTGGGGTGAACAAACCGGGAAACTCCCGCCAGCGCTGATTCGTCGCCGTTTCGTTCCGGCTTTGAGCGGAAGGTTAACGACAAAAGGCTGAAAACATCCCCAAATGGTTAAGGCGCGTTAGGAAAGATTAATAATTTCAAAATGTTGGATGACGCCGCCGACCTGCTGTCGATCGTTCATCGGCAAAGGTTAACGGCGAGTCAGCCCTGCATGAAACGGGCCATTTCGGCGATTCAGCATGTGGTGAGACTCGCCGGCGAAAAATCCAGATGTAGCCGTGAACAAACCCTGAATCCGCGCGAGTCAGCGATTCGTAGCCGATTCGTTCCAGACTCGTTCCAACTGTTAAATCGGACCGCCCTACTGTCTAATCGGAAGCTGAGGGGAGCCTTCGAGCTGCCGTCGGAACATTCCGCTTTCGCTTCGCGCCCGAAATCCCTATGTGTCGCTTGTCACACGCGCCAGCACGGGGCGCGCTCCCGACAACGCGAGGCAGAGAGCCTTATTTCCAGGTCGATGAACATCCAGCCGAAACACACTGAACCGCTGATCCTGTCGGGCCGCGACGTGACCGCCGTGCTCGGGCCGACCAACACCGGTAAGACCCATCTCGCCATCGAGCGCATGGTGGCGCATGAAAGCGGCATTATCGGCCTGCCGCTCAGGCTCCTCGCCCGCGAGGTTTATACACGCGTCTGCGAGAAGGTCGGCGCTCACAAGGTGGCGCTCATCACCGGCGAGGAGAAGATCCAGCCCGACGGCGCCAGATATTCGGTCTGTACGGTGGAAGCCATGCCGCGCGAGACCGACGCCGCGTTCGTTGCCATCGACGAGGTTCAGCTGGCCGGCGATCTAGAGCGCGGCCACATCTTCACCGACCGCATCCTGCATCTGCGCGGCCGCCAGGAGACACTGCTGCTGGGTGCGGCCACCATGCACGGCATCCTCCAGCGTCTGCTGAAGGGCGTGTCGGTGGTGACGCGGCCACGGCTGTCGCATCTCGCCTATGCCGGCTCGAAGAAGCTCACCCGCTTGCCGCGACGTACGGCGATCGTCGCCTTTTCCGCCGACGAGGTTTATGCGATCGCCGAACTGATCCGCCGCCAGCAGGGCGGTGCGGCCGTCGTGCTCGGTGCGCTATCGCCCCGCACCCGCAACGCGCAGGTGGCGCTGTTCCAATCGGGTGATGTCGATTATCTGATCGCCACCGATGCGATCGGCATGGGCCTCAACCTCGATCTCGATCATGTCGCCTTCGCCCAGAACCGCAAATTCGACGGCTACCAGTACCGCAATCTGACGGCGGCCGAGCTCGGCCAGATCGCCGGCCGCGCCGGCCGGCACTTGCGCGACGGAACCTTCGGCGTCACCGGCCAGGTCGATCCACTGGATGAGGAACTGGTCAAGAAGATCGAAGCGCATGATTTCGACCCGGTGAAGGTGCTGCAATGGCGCACCGCGCGTTTCGATTTCGCCAACCTCGACGCGCTGAAGCGCTCGATCGAGACCAACGCCCCGGTTGAAGGCCTGACGCGCGCGCTGCCGGCGGTGGATGCGCAGGCGCTCGAGCACCTGTCCCGCGACGAGGACATTCGGGCGCTTGCCACCGACGCCAGGCGCGTGGCGCTGTTGTGGGAGGCCTGCGCCCTTCCCGACTACAGGAAGATCGCGCCAGCCCAGCATGCCGACCTGATCGCCTCGATCTACATGGACCTTGCCAGGCATGGCCATGTCGACGAGAACTACATGGCCGAGCAGGTGCGCCGTGCCGACACCACCGAGGGCGACATCGACACGCTGTCGCACCGGATCGCCCAGATCCGCACCTGGACTTTCGTTTCCAACCGGCCCGGCTGGCTGGCCGATCAGGCACACTGGCAGGAAAAGACGCGCGAAATCGAAGACAGATTGTCGGATGCGCTGCATGAGCGGTTGACGAAACGCTTCGTAGACCGCAGGACTTCCGTCCTCATGCGGCGCCTTAGAGAAAATACCATGCCTGAAGCCGAAATCAGCCCAACCGGAACCGTCCTCGTCGAAGGCCATCATGTCGGCGAGTTGCAGGGGTTCCGCTTCACCGCCGACCAAAGCGCCGGCGGCGAGGACGCCAAGGCGGTGCGTGCAGCAGCCCAGAAGGCGCTTGCAGCCGAATTCGAGGCGCGGGCCGAACGCTTCGGCGCCTCGGCCAACGGCGACATCGCGCTCGGCTCCGACGGCACGTTGCGCTGGATCGGCGCGCCGATCGGCACGCTGGTAGCAGGCGACGAGCCGCTGAAGCCGCGCCTTGTGCTGCTGGCCGACGAGCAGCTCACCGGACCCGCCCGCGATAAGGTCGCGGCCCGGGCCGAGCGCTTCGTCAATTTCCAGATCGAGTCCCTGCTGAAGCCGCTGGTCGACCTCAAGAACGCCGAGCAGATCACCGGCATCGGCCGCGGCATCGCCTTCCAGCTCGTCGAGCATTTCGGCCTCATCAACCGCCGTGACATCGCCGAGGAGATGAAGTCGCTCGACCAGGAAGGCCGCGCCGCCCTTCGCCGACTCGGCGTGCGCTTCGGCGCCTACCACGTCTTCGTGCCCGCGCTGATCAAGCCCGCCCCGGCTGGACTGGTGACGCTGTTGTGGGCGCTGAGGAGCGACGGCAAGGACAAGCCCGGCTTTGGCGACGTGGTTCACGCGCTGGCCTCCGGCCGCACCTCGGTGGTCATCGATCCCACGTTCGACAAGACCTTCTACAAGCTGGCCGGCTACCGCAATCTCGGCCGTCGCGCGGTGCGCGTCGACATCCTTGAACGGCTGGCCGACCTGATCCGGCCCGCAACCAATTGGAAGCCGGGCCTCGGCCAGCGCCCCGACGGCGCCTATGATGGTCAGTCCTTCATGGTGACGCCGCCGATGATGTCGATCCTCGGCGCCACGGCCGACGACATGGAAGAGATTTTGAAAGGCCTCGGCTACCGGGCAGAGCCGAAGCCGGCGGTCGAGGTGAGGGCGCGGCTCGAGGCACAGGACAGCGCCGCGCGCGAAGCCGCCGCGGCCAAGCAGGCGGCGGAGGCCAAGGCAGCCGAAGCCGCGATTGCGGACGCAGCCGCCGAGGCGCCGGCCGGGAGTTCTGAGCCGGATGCAGTGGCAAAAGCCGCGGCCGAAGCCCCTGCGGAACCCTCCACCGAAGGTGAAGCGGAACCTGTCGCGGAAGCTCAGTTGGAAACTCCGGCTGAGGTCACGGAAGAGGAGCTGCCTGCAGCCGAAGCCGCAGCCGAAGCGCCTCCGGTATCAGCGGCTCAGCCAGAGGCAGAACTCGAAACCGCCGAGGTTGAAGTCGCATCGGCGGAGCCGGCCTCCGAAGCCTCGCCTGCAACGGAAGCAGTGTCGGCCGAACCTGCCGCGGCGGCGGAAGCCGCCACCGGCGAAGCTGCTCCCCAGGCCGGGAAAGAGGCCGAGGAACCAAAACCCATCCTGTTGTGGCGGCAGGGCCGCTTCGACCAGCGCCCGCGCCACCGCCACCATGACAACCGGCCCCGTGATAGGGACAATCGCCCGCGCAACGGGCAAGCCGCGCGCGATGGCCGTGGCGACGCACCGGCAGATGCCACCGGCGGACAACCGGTCGGCGCTCCAGGCAGCCGGCCCGCCCATGAAGGACGCCGCGAAGGCGCCGGCAAACCGCGCTTCGACCGCAGCAAGTTCAATCCCAAGCCCCAGGGCGAGACGGGAGAGCGGCGCGACGGCAAGCCGCAGGGCGAGCGTTCCGATCGTCGCGAAAGCCGGCCCGACTGGAAGGGCGGCAGGCCGGAGGGCAAGGGTGGCGCCCCCGGTGGAAAGCCCGCGTTCCAGCCGAAGCCGCGCGAGGAGCGTCCCGTGCGCTTCGACCCGGATTCCCCCTTCGCCAAGCTCGCCGCGTTGCGCGACCAGTTGAAGAAGTAGGTTCGCTCGCTCCAATGGTCGCTGATGCCCGCCAGCGGATCGACAAATGGCTGTTCTTTTCGCGTGCGGTGAAATCGCGCTCGCTTGCAGCGAAGCTGGTGGTGGCCGGACGCGTCCGCATCAATCGCGACAAAGCAGCGCAGGCCTCCGATCTGGTCCGCGCCGGCGACGTCCTGACCATCACTCTCGAGCGGCGCATCTTCGTCTGGAAGGTGCTCGGCACGGGAAGCCGGCGCGGCCCCGCAGAGGAAGCGCGCTTGCTCTACGAGGATATGTCGCCACCGCCGGTGCCAACAGGCGAGGCCGTTCCCGATGCGATTCCCGCACTGCGCGATGCCGGCAGCGGCCGCCCCACCAAGAAGGAACGCCGAGAGACCGACCGCCTGCTCGGCGATGACTGACGCATAACCGGCTTTCGTCGCATGGCCCGTCTGGAATTCCATTCCGAAAACGCCGGTATCGCGCGCAATGGCTGCTCTTGCAAGCGGCGGGCAAAGACGTTACCTCACCAAAAAAGCCTACCGCATTGGGGAACACGATGCGCGAATTCAAAGTGTTAGAGCGTGCTTTGTGCGTCCATTGGACGCATCTCGCTCTGATAAAACGTGACGTCCCGGAGCCGACTGATGACCTATGTCGTGACCGATAATTGCATAAAATGCAAATACATGGACTGCATCGAGGTCTGTCCGGTCGACTGTTTCTATGAGGGCGAGAACATGCTCGTCATCCATCCCGACGAGTGCATCGACTGTGGCGTCTGCGAACCGGAATGCCCGGCCGACGCGATTAAGCCTGACACCGAGCCGGGGCTCGACAAATGGCTGCAGATCAACACCGAATATGCCGATAAATGGCCCAACATCACTGCCAAGAAGGAGCCTCCGGCCGACGCCAAATCCTTCGATGGCGAGGCCGGCAAGTTCGAGAAGTATTTCTCCCCCGAGCCCGGCGAGGGCGACTAGCGCCTGACTCCGAAAATCGGAATCGATTTTCGAAAAGTATCATGCGCAAGATCAAAAGTGTCACAGCGTCCCGTGCACGTCCAAAACTGGCGCGTGGCGCTGTACGGCAACGCCGATTTGATCGGCATGACGCGGCGTAATAGGCACCGCACATTAACTGCCCTGATAGGCGGAGATCGCGCTTGACCTTCGCGCGTGCAGCAAAGCCTTGATTCTTCCGACTTTTTGTGCTACATCAGCCAAACATGCCGGTGACACAACGTCGATTTATGGCGCAAACGCCCCAAATCACTGAAAGGTGAATTTCTCAATCCGGACCAGAGTGATCTGGGGCAGGCAGTCGCAATTATGCGGCTTGCCGACCTCGGCTATTCCGGTGGTTTCGTAGTTGTGCGGCTAACGATCGGTTACCCGATCGCGCGAGTTCGGCCGGCAGAATGCCGGTACCACACCAAGGAGTTCATGGCGTAATGGCAACAATCACCCCGCAGAAGAAGTCCAGCGCAGCGCGTCACGGTTTTAAGACCGGCGAGTACATCGTCTATCCGGCGCATGGCGTCGGCCAGATCGTCTCGATCGACGAGCAGGAAGTTGCGGGCCACAAGCTGGAACTGTTCGTCATCGACTTCCAGAAGGACAAGATGCGTCTGAAGGTTCCGGTTGCCAAGGCGACCTCCATCGGCATGCGCAAGCTGTCGGAAGAGGATTATGTCGATCGCGCGCTGAAGGTCGTGCAGGGCCGCGCCCGCGTCAAGCGCACCATGTGGTCGCGCCGGGCTCAGGAATATGATGCGAAGATCAATTCCGGCGACCTGATCTCGATCTCGGAAGTGGTGCGCGACCTCTACCGCGCCGACAACCAGCCGGAGCAGTCCTATTCCGAGCGCCAGCTTTATGAGGCGGCACTCGACCGCATGGCGCGCGAGATCGCGGCCGTCAACCGCATGTCGGAAACCGAAGCGGTGCGCCTCATCGAGGTTAACCTCAACAAGGGTCCGAAGCGCGGCGCCAAGGCCGACAACGAAGAAGCCGAGCAGGAAGAAGCTGCCTGAGCGCTTCTCGCCTTCGAATTGGAAAAACCCGGCCTCGCGCCGGGTTTTTCTTTGTATGCATGTCGTTATCCCAAAACCGCTACGAACTTTTGGGCGACATGCATTAACCTTCGCCGCCTCCTTCCTTCTCTGCCTCCTGCTTCAGCGTCGCGATGAACCGCCTCGTTCGCTGGCGCTCCGGATTGCTGAACAGGACAGCGGCGGGGCCTTTCTCGACGATGGCGCCGGCGTCGAGGAACACCACCTCCTGCGCGATCTTCGATGCGAGGCGCAGGTCGTGCGTCGCCATCACCATGGTGGTCCCCTCGCGGGCGAGCCGGCTGAGCACGTCGACCACCTCCTGCGCCAGTTCCGGATCGAGCGCCGAGGTCGGCTCGTCGCACAACAGCACTTTCGGCGATGGCGCCAGCGCCCGGGCGATCGCAACGCGTTGCTGCTGGCCGCCTGACAGCGTCGCCGGCCAGGCATCGGCCTTATGCGCCATCCCGACCTTTTCGAGCAGAGCGAGCCCCCGCTCGCGCGCCCTCGCCGTCGGCCATTTCAGCACCGTCACCAGCCCCTCCATGACATTCTCGATCGCGGTGCGGTGTGGGAACAGCTGGAAATTCTGGAACACCATGCCCGTCTGCAGCCGCAGGCGCCGGATGGCCGTTGCGGAAACCTTGCCGCCAGGGTGGAATTCGAGCGCGTCGTCGCCGATGCGCACCGTGCCCGAAGTCGGGATCTCAAGCAGGTTGATGCAGCGCAGAAGCGTGCTTTTCCCGCCGCCCGAGGGACCGACAAGGGCTGTGACGCTGCCTTCCTCGATGGTGACGGTCACGCCCTTCAGCACGAGGTTGTCGCCGAAGCGCTTCTCGATGTCGGTGAGGCCGATCATGAGCGCGCCTCCAGGAAGCCGCCATAGCGGTTAAGCCGCTTTTCCAAGCGCGTCTGCAATGCCGACAGCACCGAGCTCAGCGCCAGATACAGGGCCGCCGCCTCGATATAGAGGATCAGCGGCTCATAGGTGGTGGCGACGATCCGCTGCGCCGCCTGGAACATTTCCGGCACGGTGATGGCGGCGGCCAGCGATGTATCCTTGACCAGCGAGATGAAGGTGTTGGACAGCGGCGGCACCGCCACGCGGCCGGCCTGCGGCAGTATGGTGCGCCGCATCGCCTGGCTCCAGGTCATGCCGATCGAGTAGGCCGCCTCCCACTGCCCCTTGGGCACCGAGCCTATGACGGCGCGGATGATTTCCGACGTATAGGCGCCGATGTTGAGCGTGAAGCCGATCAACGCGGCTGAAAAAGCGTCGAGCAGGATGCCGACCGAGGGCAGGCCGTAGAAGATCAGGAAGAGCTGCACCAGAAGTGGCGTGCCACGGAAGATCCAGACGTAGAAGCGGACCACGGCGACCAGCGGCTTCGGGCCGAACAGCCGGACAAGCGCCGCAACCAGCCCTACGAAGAGACCGAATGCGAACGACAGGAGCGTTAGCGGCACGGTGAAGATCAGCGCGGCCCATAGCAGCGTCGGCAATGAGTCCAGCATCAATTGCAGCCAGTGCGGCACGAAAACCCTCCTTGCGAGATTGCCGCCCAAAACCGGCCCGGCAGCATCGAGGCGCGACCATACGATCGTCATATCACGCGAAAAGCGGCGGCCGTCAAAGACGGCTCGCCGCGATGCTTGCCATGCGGGCCGGCAACCGGCCCGCTCCGTGCGATGCGCTTACTTCGAAACGTCCTGGCCGAAATAGGTGTCGGCGATCTTCTGGTAGGTGCCGTCGGCCTTGATGTCGGCCAGTGCCTGATTGATGGCGGCGACCAGTTCCGGATCGCCCTTGCGCACGATGACGCCGGAATAGTCGGCGTTTTCTTCCTGCGCGGCGATCTTCACATTGGCGTCGGGCTTTTGCTTCTTGAAATCGAGGAAAGACAGGCTGTCGTTGATGGTGGCGTCGGCGCGGCCGGTAAGAAGCAGCTGGATCGATTGGTCGAAACCATCGGTGCCGACGAGCTCGGCGCCGTTCGTTTCGGCGAGTTTGCCGAAATTCGAAGTCAGCGACTGCGCCGCCTTCTTGCCCTTGAGGTCGGCAAAGCTCTTGATATCGGTATTGTCGCCGCGCACGATCAGCACCGCCTTGGAAGCGATGTAGGGATCGGAGAAATCATACTTGGCCTTTCGCGCCTCGGTGATGCCGACCTGATTGATGACGGCGTCATAACGCTTGGCGTCGAGGCCGGCGATCAGCCCGTCCCATTTGCCTTCGAGGAATTCGGCCTTGACGCCGAGGCGCTCGGCAATCGCCTGGGCTATCTCGACGTCGAAGCCGACCAATGCACCCGAGGCATCATGATAGGTGAAGGGGGCATAGGTGCCTTCGGTGCCGACCTTAAGGACGCCGACCTGCTTGATCTGATCGAGATTTGCGCCGGTATGGCCTGATGTGACGGCCAAAACCTGCAGTGTTCCGGCGACGATAAGCGATTTGAGCCATTTCATTTTTCTGTGATCCCGTCCTTGGCCGACGTCCGGCGTATTTGTTGAGCGCCGGAAACTGACAGATGCAGCCTGGCGAAATAAGGAACCGGATTTCAAAAATAAGACGCTTTTGAAATCCAATTCTCAAAACCACGTCGAGTCACGCCAACCGACCGCGCAGCGACCGCCGCAACGAGCTTTCGCCAGTGCAATCCACGCGCCATCAGCCGCGGAACCATTCACCCGCGTGGCACGTTCTTGGCTGTTGTAGGGCGCGGCGTCGCCAATTCAACCACGATGCCAGCTCAGGGTCGAGCGATCGCACCGCAACGCCCGGAACAGGGAGCGTGGCATGATGGAAGATATGGCAGGGCGAACCATGGTCCGCGCGGCGATGAAAGCCCCCTATCTCGAGCGCGACGAGGAGCATCTTCTCGCGCTGCGCTGGAAGCAAGACAACGACCAGCAGGCGCTGCACCAAATCGCCATGGCGCATATGCGGCTGGTCATTTCCATGGCCTCGAAATTCCGCCACTACGGTCTGCCGCTCGGCGACCTGGTCCAGGAAGGCCATGTCGGCCTGCTGGAGGCAGCGGCCCGTTTCGAACCGGAGCGCGAGGTGCGGTTTTCGACCTATGCGACGTGGTGGATCCGCGCCTCGATGCAGGACTATATCCTGCGCAACTGGTCGATCGTGCGTGGCGGCACCAGTTCGGCGCAAAAGGCGCTGTTCTTCAATTTGCGGCGCCTGCGCGCCCGCTTGGCGAACGGCGCCGAGCCGATCTCGAATACTTCGCTCTACCGCGAGGTGTCGGTGGCGCTCGGCGTCTCGGAGGCCGACGTGGCGATGATGGACTCCCGCCTTTCGGCACCGGATAGCTCGCTCAACCAGCCGCTCGCCGACGATGCGGGCGCCACCGAGCGAATGGATTTCCTGGTTTCTGACGATCCTTTGCCGGACGAGGTCGTAAGCGACACGATCGATGTCGAACGCCGCTCTGTCTGGCTGAAAACGGCGCTCGGCGCGCTCAATGCCCGCGAGCTCAGGATCATCGAGGAGCGCCGGCTGAGCGACGAGGGCGCGACGCTCGAAGCCCTCGGCGAGGCGCTCGGCATCTCCAAGGAGCGCGTCCGCCAAATCGAGGCACGCGCCATGGAAAAGCTCAAGATAGCGCTGGTGAAGCAAAACCCCGAGTTTCTGGCGACAGCCGCCTGAAT
This sequence comes from Mesorhizobium sp. BHbdii, assembly GCF_053848045.1. Lineage (NCBI taxonomy): Bacteria > Pseudomonadati > Pseudomonadota > Alphaproteobacteria > Hyphomicrobiales > Phyllobacteriaceae > Mesorhizobium > Mesorhizobium sp. BHbdii. The sequence continues at coordinate 278,099 of NZ_JBSPKX010000005.1, forward strand.
CTTATTTGTCGGTGATGATCTTGACCTTGTCGCCGGCGGACACTGCTGCACCGGGCGACATCGCGTTGAGCACCCTGAACAGGTCCAGCTTGCGATCGACGCCGACCATCTGCGCGGCGAGCGACCCCATGGTCTGTCCGGGCCGCACCGTGACAACGCGGATATGCAGCGGCTTCAGCGCCGCTTTCTCGGTTGCGCTCAAGATACGGAAGGAGCCGCTGACCGAGCGCGCCAAGGCATCCAGCGAGGTGCTGGCGGAAGGTGCCGCGGTCAACAGCCGGTAGACCTGACCGCCGGCGCGGATCACGGCGATGTCGAACTGCCAGCCCTCGGCGCTGGCATGCGCCGTCGCCGCCTCGTTGCCATTGATCGTTTCCTGGCGCACGCTGCTTTCGTCGAGACCGGCCACCCAGCCGCTGCGGATGTAGTCGGTCAGCGAGCGGCTCTTGTCGATCGAAACGCCGTCGAAGCGGATCGCTATGTCGCCTGGCCCGGTTGCCGTCACCGCCGCGGCCGAGTTGTCGATGATGAAGCCATCGGGCACCGAGAACGACACGCCGAGCCCTGGATGCAGGAAGGTTTCGCCACGCACATAGCCCTCTTCCGGTGTGTCGCCGTAGAGCAGGCCGTCTATACCGGCGAGGAAGGCGTCGCGGTCGCGCGTGCCGACGCCGGGCGCACCGAACTGGCGGGCATGACGCTGCGCCAGATCGATGCGTTGCGGCGTGTTGGGATGCGTCGCCAGGAAGTCGAGGCTGGCGTCGGTGGCGCCGCTGATAGAGCGGAAATCGGTGTAGGCCGACATGGACTGCAGGAAGCGGCCGGCGGCAAAGGGATCGAAGCCCGCCTCGCCGATCGACTTGATGCCGATGCCGTCAGCCTCAAGCTCCTGATTGCGCGAGAACTGGGCAAGCCGCAGCTTGCCACGGATCAGTGCCGCCTTGGCGGTCGGGCTGTCGCCGAGCACATCCGAGACGACCTTGGTTGCAAACCCCTCCTCAGCCTCGAGCTGCTGGCGCTGCAAGCCGTGGTTTGCAGTGACGTGGCCCATCTCATGCGCGATGACCGCGGCGAGCTCGGCCGAATCGTTGGCCAGCGCCAACAGGCCGCGCGTGATGTAGAGATAGCCGCCCGGCAGCGCGAAAGCATTGACGTTGGGCGAATTGAGGATGGTGATGCGGTAGGTCTGGGTCGGGTTGGCGGACACCACGGTCAGGCTGCCGACGACCTTGGCGACCATACGTTCGAGCTTGGGATCGGAATACTCGCCGCCATAGGTGGCGAGGATGCGCGGGTGCTGCGCCTTCGCCATTTCGGCGAGCTTGCTGTTGGCTGCGACATTGTCGACCGTGATCGGTTTGTTGGAAGGCTGGAAGCCGGATTCCTGCACGTCCGGAGGCGTGAACATCTGGCAGCTTGCCAGCGCCATGGCAAAGCCGGCCAGCGCGAGGAAGCGCGCCAGTGGTTTCCTTCTCACTCTGTCGGTGCCGGTCGGCAGAACAGCTTCCTTTCGGGTCTCAGCACATGGCCCTGAAAATCGGGCATCGATTTTCAGAAAGGATCATACGCACAATCAACTGCCACAGCGTCCTTCGCGCCCACGAGCACGCATGACACCGAAGTGGCAAATCACAACCTATGCCGGACCAGTATCGGAGGACCTAGCCACACTACTTTGACCATGGCAAGCAAGCACCACATCGCCTGAAGCCGGTTTGGCCGTAAATTATGTCCGCTTCCGGGCAACATCTCGTGATCCCGCGCCAAACGGACCTGCACCGATATAGTGCCGGAAGGCTTCCGGTCCAGCCTTGGTGAAAAAATCGGCGACAGTCCCGGTTGCGGCAACTGTGGCATTGTCCAGGAACACCATGTCCTTGCCGATACGGTGGGCGTCCTCCGGCTGATGCGTGACGAACAGCACCGTCATGCGCCGCTCTGCATGAACGTCGGCTACCAGATCGAGCATGTCGTCGCGCAAGGCCGGTCCGAGCGAGGCGAACGGTTCGTCGAGCAAGAGCACCGGCCGGTCGCGCACCAGGACGCGGGCGAGCGCGACGCGTTGCCGCTCGCCACCGGAGAGTTCGCGCGGCAGGCGCTGTTGCTTGCCGGCAAGGCCGACGCGCTTGAGCGCCGCGGCGACCGCAGCGTGGTCGGCCTCGGTCAGCCTGAGCGACGGCGAGCGGCCAAGGCCGACATTTCGTTCGACCGAAAGATGGGCAAAGAGATTGTTTTCCTGGAACACCATCGACACCGGCCGCGCCGAAGGCGGTTTGGCGCCGAAATCGGCGCCGCCGATCAGCACGCGGCCCGATCGCGGCCTCTCGAAGCCGGCCACCAGATTGAGCAGTGTCGATTTTCCCGAACCGCTCGACCCCATGATGGCGGTGATCTTCGAGGCGGCGAACTCGACATCGAATAAAAACGGCGCTTCGCCATAGCTGAACGAGACCTTTTCCAGCCGCACAGCCGTACCGCTTTCACTGTTGAGCGTCATGATTTTTCTCCCCCCCGTCCCAGCCAGTCCGCGGCCAGGACAAGCGCGAGACAGACCAGGCCGAGCAGCAATGCCAGGCCTGCCGCGTCCATAGTGCGGTAGCTGCCCATGCGCGACAGCAAGAGATAAGGCAGCGTCTGCAGGGAGTCGCTGCCGAACAGGGCAATGACGCCGAGATCGCCGAGCGACAAAGCCATCGCGAACGCGAAACCGGTGGCGAGCGGCCGCCGCAGCGACGGCCAGTCGACCAGCCGGAACCGGTCCCAGCCCGAAATGCCAAGCAGTAAACAGAGCCGTTCGTGGCGTTCGCTCGCCGCATCATAGCCGGGGCGAATGGCGCGGATGGCAAACGGCATCGCCATCACCGCGTTGACGGCGACGACCATGACAGGGGCGATGGCAAAGACATCGCTGAAAGTACGCAGGAGAAGGAACCAGCCGGCGCCGATTACGATGGGCGGCACGACGAGGACGAAGCCGGCGCCGGTATCGGTGGCGTATTCGAGCAGCGTCTTGGCGTCGACGCGACGCCTCAAGGCCAGCGCCCGTCGTGCCATGACGAGCGACAGCGACAGCGCCACTGAAAGCAGCGCCGCCAGCAAGGCGAGCACGGCGCTGGTCAGCGTTGCCTGCCGCACCGCGCGCTCGGCCGCCAGCCGGCCGAGATCGGCCCCAAGGCCTGACGTCACCGTGGCCGCCATCGGCCCGGCGACGAACAGCAATGCCAGAACGATCAATGCTGCGTTCAGCACGGTCTCGGCCGTACCAGCCGAAAGATACCGGCGCGGTGCCACCGGCAGGTTGGCGTCGCCGACGGTGTTGGCGCCAAGCCGCATCAATGCAAGCACCACGATGAAGGTCAGCGCGATCTGCAGCAGTGTCAGCGTGACCGCGCGGGCAGGATCGAAATCGAAACGCAGCGCCTGATAGATGGCGACCTCCAGTGTCGTCGCGCCCGGCCCACCGCCCAGCGTGAGCACGATGGTAAAGGATGTGATGCAGAGCATGAAGACAAGCCCGGCGACCCCTGGCAGTGCCGCACGCAGCGTCGGCCATTCGATCAACCGGAATGCGGGTCTGGCGCCCATGCCGAGCTGGCTCGCCAGCCGCCACTGGTCGGCCGGCACCGTCGCCAGCGCCTCGAGGAACAGCCGCGTCGCCAGCGGCAGATTGAAGAAGACATGGGCTACGAGGATGCCGGACAGGCCGTATATGCCCGGCCAGCCCTGACCGCCAATCGCGGTGAGCACGCCGGCGAAATAGCCGGCACGGCCATAGAGAGCCAGAATGCCGAGTGCGGCGACGATGGCCGGCAGCGCAAGCGGCACGGCGAAGAGCTGCAGGATCAAGGCACGACCAAAGAAGCGCGGATGCCGCGACAGCGCCCGCGCAACGAACAGCGCCGGCACCACGGAAAGCAGTGTCGACAGCAAAGCCTGCCACAGCGTGAAACGGGCGACACGGAAGAGGTAGGAATCGAAAGTCGACGCGGCGCCGGTCGGGTTGCGCGTAGCTTCAAGGATGAGCCCGGCGAACGCTCCGCCGATCAGCAGCGCAACAGCGGCAAGCGCGATGGTGCCGGCGGTGACGCGGGGATCGGCAGGATATCCGGTATGCATGCCGCCCTGCCTGGTTCAACGATCGTCGAAGCAGAAAATATGGCTGAGGCCGAGTTCCCGCCCACGCCCCTCTGTCCTGCAGGACAGAGGGGGGCACCGTAAGGTGATCATCTTTCAATCACAAGCTACTTGCTCATCACCGACAGCCATTCGTCGACCCAGGCCTTGCGGTTGGCGGCGACCTCTTCGGGGCTGAACAGCAAAGTCTTGGTCGGCTTGACGAGCTTGTCGAAGGCCGGATTGAGCGGCTTGTCAGTTTTGCCGGCAGGAAACATCCAGTTGGTCTCGGGGATGACATCCTGGAATTTCGGCCCGGTCATGAAAGTCAAGAACTGTTTCGCCAACGGGTTCTTCGCACCCGTGGTGGTTATGCCGGCAACCTCGATCTGCAGATACTCGCCCTCCTCGAAGGACGCCGCCTGATAGCGTTCGGTGTTTTCGGCGACCATGTGATAGGCCGGCGACGTGGTATAGGACAGCACCATCGGCGCCTCACCCTTGGTGAACAGGCCATAGGCCTCGCTCCAGCCCGGCGTCACGGTGAGCACCTTTGCCTTAAGCTTGGCCCAGGCTTCCGGCGCCTTGTCGCCATAGACCGACCTCACCCACAACAGCAGGCCGAGACCGGGCGTCGAGGTGCGCGGATCCTGGATAACGATCTTCTCATCGGCATTGCCGTCGACCAATTCCTTCAGGCTCTTCGGCGGGGTCTTTAGCTTTTCGGTGTCGTAGACGACGGCGAAATAGCCATAGTCGAACGGCACGAAAATATTGTCGCTCCAGCCACCCGGCACATTGACGTCGATGACGACGCCATGCGGCGAAAACAGGCCGGTGGCCTTGGCTTCGGCCGTCAGATTGGTGTCGAGGCCGAGCACGATGTCGGCCTTGGTTGCGGCGCCTTCCAGCTTGACGCGGTTGAGCAGGGCGACGCCGTCGGCGACCGCGACGAATTCGAGAGTACAGCCGCATTCGGCCTCGAAGGCCTTCTTCACCGCGGGGCCTGGACCCCAGTCGGCGGTGAAGCTCTCATAGGTATAGACGGTGAGTTTTTCCTGCGCGGATGCCGGCCCGATGCCGGCGAGAAGGGCCGCCGCAAGCAGCATTGCCGAAACAAGAGTGTATAAAAACGTGCGCATCGGCGCCTCCTTCGTTCACGTTGAAAGGAATTGAGGCGTCGGGCTGTCCGAAACGTCTAATCCCTCCGCCGGTACAAACCGGATCAGGTTCAGCGGGTTGGCATGGTTGCCTCTCAGCTGGTCCGCGAAGATCGCGTCCAGCACCCCGTTAGAGCGTTTCGACACATAGGCCCGGCCCAGGTGTGGCGCAAGCGGAAGTTTGCCGGGCATCCGGAACGCGGCCTTCCGTTTCGCAAGCAGGGCTGGTAAGGGCCACGCATATGAGCAAATTCACCATCCTGCTTGGCGGCGATCTTATCCGCACGCCGCTGCTCGACCGCCAGGTCGCTGGCACGCGTGTCATCGCCGCCGACGCCGGCATGAGCCATGCCCGGACGCTGAGCCTGACGCCGGAACTCTGGGTCGGCGACTTCGATTCGGTGCCGGCGGATTTGCCGGACGAGCTGGCCGCCGTGCCCCGCCAGGTGTTTCCGGCAGAAAAGGACAAGACCGACGGCGAACTGGCTATCGCCGCCGCGCTCGAACGCGGCGCGACCAGCCTCGTGCTTGCCGGCGCGTTCGGTGGCAAGCGGACCGACCACGCCTTCTTGCACCTGGCGCTCAGCGTCCGACTGGCCGAGGCAGGGACGGAGGTGCTTTTGACCAGCGGCGCACAGGAAGGCATCCCCTTGCTTCGCGGAAAGGTCGGCTTCGACTACGCCGATGGCACGCTGTTTTCGATTCTCGGCTTTTCCGACCTTTCCGGCCTGAGCGTGACCGGCGCCAAATGGCCGCTGAACCATATCGAGATGGCGTTCGGCTCGTCGCTGACCATTTCCAATGAGGTCAAGGGCCGGCTTGAAATCGCGCTGGGCAGCGGCCGCGCGCTGTTGCTCGCCCACCCATTCCCCCTTACCGAAAGCTGACATGGCGCCGCCACTTCTCAATCTCGACGGGATAAAACTGACCTTCGGTGGCACGCCGCTGCTCGACGGAGCGGAACTGACGGCGTCGGCGGGCGACAAGATCGCTTTGGTCGGCCGCAACGGCTCGGGCAAGTCGACGTTGCTCAAGATCGCTGCGGGATTGATCGAGCCGCAGGACGGCGAGGTGTTCCGCCAGCCTTCGGCGACAGTGCGCTACCTGCCGCAAATGCCCGACATGGATGATTTCGCCAGCGTCCGCGCCTACGTCGAGGCGGGGCTCGGACCCGCCGACGATCCCTACCGCGCCACCTATCTGATGGAGCATCTCGGCCTGTCCGGCGACGAGCGGCCGAACGATCTCTCCGGCGGCGAGGCGCGCCGTGCTGCCCTTGCCCGCGTCATGGCGCCGGAGCCCGACATTCTCCTCCTTGATGAGCCGACCAACCATCTCGACCTGTCGGTCATCGAGTGGCTGGAGGAGGAGCTTGGCCGCACCTCTTCGGCGCTGATCGTCATCTCGCACGACCGCCGTTTCCTCGAGCGCGTGTCACGCGCCACTGTCTGGCTCGATCGCGGCCAGACCCGCAGGCTCGACAAGGGCTTTGGCCATTTCGAGGAATGGCGCGACAACGTGCTGGAAGAAGAAGAGCGCGAGCAGCACAAGCTTGGCCGCCAGATCGTGCGCGAGGAGCACTGGTTGCGCTACGGCGTGACGGCAAGGCGCAAGCGCAACATGCGCCGGCTCGGCGAACTGCAGACCCTGCGCCAGCGTTTTCGTGGCCATCGCGGCGCCGAGGGTGCGGCGACCATGGTGGCCAGCGACGCCGCCGAATCCGGCAAGCTGGTGATCGAGGCCAAGAACATCGAGAAGAGCTTTGGCGATCTTACCGTGGTCAAGGGCTTCTCGACCCGCATCCAGCGCGGCGATCGTGTCGGCTTGGTCGGCCCGAACGGCGCCGGCAAGACGACGCTGCTGAAGATGCTGACCGGCGAATTGAAGCCGGATTCAGGCTCGGTGCGGCTCGGCACCAATCTGGAGATCGCCACGCTCGACCAGAAGCGCGAGGCGGTTGACCCGGCCGAAACACTGGCGCAATACCTCACCGACGGGCGCGGCGAGAACCTTGTCATCAATGGCGAGCAGCGCCACGTCGTCTCCTATATGAAGGATTTCCTGTTCAAGCCGGAACAGGCGCGCACGCCGGTGCGCGAGCTTTCGGGCGGCGAGCGGGCGCGGCTGCTGCTCGCCCGCGTGCTGGCGCGGCCGGCAAACCTGCTGGTGCTCGACGAGCCGACCAACGATCTCGACATGGAGACACTGGAACTGCTTCAGGAACTGGTCGCCGGTTTTGCCGGTACCGTCATCCTGGTCAGCCACGACCGCGATTTCCTCGATCGCACGGTGACCAGCCTGATCGCGCCGGACGGCGGCGGCCGCTGGATCGAATATGCCGGCGGCTATTCCGACATGCTGGCGCAGCGCGGCGGCACCAGACTGGACGATCGCAAGGCACGGCCGCCAAAGGCGGAGACCAGCGAAGTGGCGGCGGCAGGCAGGACCGAAGCAGCTGCGCCGAAGGGTCCAGCAAAGAAACTGTCGTTCAAGCAGAAATTCGCGCTGGAATCACTGCCGAAGAAGATCGAGGCGGTGAACGCCTCGATCTCACGGCTGGAGAACAACATCGCCGACCCGGCCTATTACGAGCGCGACCCGGCCTCATTCCAGCAGACCATCGCCGCGCTCGATAAGGAGCGCGCCACGCTGGCAGCGCTCGAGGAGGAATGGCTGGAACTGGAGATGCTGCGCGAGGAGATGGAGGGGTAGGGATTTCATGCGTGCTCTTATGCGCCTACCTTATGCGCATGAATGGGAGCTGCTCCATTGATCGAAGACGCCAAGGCGCTCGGTATTAACATATCTCGCGCCGCCGAGGAGGGTATCGCCAAGGCGATTTCAGCCGAAAAAACGCGCCGGTGGCAGGAGGAAAACAGGGAGACGATCGAGAGCTCTAACGACTATGTCAGGCGCAACGGTCTGCCACTGGCCAAGTACCGGCCGTTTTGATGGCGCGTTACGATTTCTACCGGAGAGCTGAAGGCGACGGCTATCTGCTCGACGTTCAGGCTGATCTTCTTAAAAGTCTAAACACAAGGGTTGTTATCCCGTTGATGCCGCCCAACAGGCCCCGGTGCCGGGCCGCCGGCTAAACCCCACCTTCACGATCAACGGCAGTGACCATGTCATGGTCACTCAATTCATATCAGCCTTGATGGGCTTCTGAATTGTCTGCTGCCGAAGGAAATCTTTCCAGTCGTCACGACGACATCGTGGCCGCACTCGACATGCTGTTCCAAGGCTTCTGAGCCAAAGGGAGCGTTGAGGCTGGTGAGCCGGCCTCAGCCCGCCGTCTTTGTTTGCCAGGCCTTCAGCGCCTCGTCGAACACCTTCTCGCCGGGAATGCCCTTTTCCATGGTGAGCAGCGCCCGCCGTCCGGTCTTGTAGACGACCGGCACGTCGATCCAGTTCTGCCCCCGGAGCAGGGTGAGATTGGCGTCTTCGTCCGCCTTGGTGTCGTTGAGAGCGACCAGGAAGAAGCCATCGGCGATCTTGGCCGGGATGCCGATCAGCGGGCTGCCGGCATCCTGTTCAGAGCCCTTCATGGCGACGCGCAGGATATTGTCGACGCCGCCGCCGTCGAAACCATCGGGCGTCAGGAAAATCATCTCGATGATATGGCTGGCCGGCAGTGTCTGGTCGGTGTTGCGGCGGATGGTCATGCGCAGCTGCACGTCCTTGCCCGGAATGCTCGCTTCGGCGCGGATTGCCGGCTCGGGCGGCAAATTGCCGCCGGGCGATTCCTGCACCAGCGACCAGACGATGCTGCCGGGCTCGGCCGAGCCTTGGGCGGTGCTGGTACGCTCCTCGTAGAAGATTGCCTTTTGGCCGACCGCCAGCGCGGTTTCCGCAGGCGCGGCTGTCGGCGCGGCCGGCGCAGCACCCGGGGCCGGCGCTGCCGGGGCGGCTGCGCTATCGGTCGGCGCCGCCGGCGCCGGCGTTGCTTCATCGGCAGGCGGTGTTGTGGGGGCAGCGCCGGGCGTGGCGGGCGCAGTCGTGGCTGGCGTTTCGCCGGCCGGCGCTGTAGGCGCAGGTGCGGCCGGCGGCGGTGTGGTCAGTGCTGCGACGGATTCGCCCTCTCCGATACCGCTTTGTCCTGAAGCGGGGCCGGGATCGACCTCACCGCCCTCCGGTGTCAGCCGCTGGGTGAACTTTGTGCCCTCGGCATCCGTTGGAGCCGCTGCGGCCGGGGGCCTTGCCGCGGCCTCGGTAGCCGGCTCGGCCGGGGCCGGCTTCACCAACGGTTCTATGGTTGCAACAGTCGTGCTGTTGAGACCCATCATGTTGCTGAACGCGTCCTTGTTCAGCCAGACGCCGTAGCCGCCGCCGGCGACGACGAGCAAAGCGATGACAGCGGCGATCAGCCCGCCATAGCTGCGCTTGCGCTCGGCAGGACGAAGACGCTGAAAGGTGTCCGGCGCCGGCTCCTCGTCGTTGGGAAAGACATGGTCTCGAAACGTATCGCTCTTCTCGTCCGCCGCCGGAAAATCCGCGTCCGAAGGCACCGCATCGGTGCGCTCTGGCGGAAAAGCAACGGATGGCGGTTTTTGCCAATTCGGCGCGGCTTTGGCGGCAGGCGCCGGCTGCCATGTCGGCTCGGTCTTTGCCGGTTGCCATGCCGGCTCGGCCTTTGCCGGCTGCCGGACGTGGCTGGGTTGGTTCTTGTTGCGGTCGATGGAGGAGAAGATGTCCTCCAGCTCCGACAGCGGATCGGATGCCGGCGCAGGCTTGGCGTACTCCCGCTCGACGCTGGCGATGGCCTCCTCCAGGGTGCGCTTATGCTGGGCAACGACCGAAGGCGCCAGCGGCGGTATGTTCTTGGCCAGCTTGTCCGCGATCGTGGAACGGGCCTTGTCATAGACCCTCGCGCGTATTTCCGGCGTCGGGTTGTCGAGTTTATCGAGCGTCTTTTTCAGAGCACCAACAAAATCTGCCATGCTTCAGTTGACCTGCATTTCGTTTCTGGGCCGGCCCCCGCAAATCGGCCGATGCCCGGAACGGCTGAGAATCTAGTCTTGAAACGGATCGGTCACAAGTATTGTGTCGTCCCGTTCAGGGCTGGTGGAAAGGAGTGCGACCGGCGCGCCGATCAGCTCCTCGATGTGACGGACATATTTGACTGCCTGGGCCGGCAGATCGTTCCAGCTTCTGGCGCCGGCGGTGGTGCCTTTCCAGCCCTCCAGCGTCTCGTAGACTGGTTCGACGCGCCCCTGCGCACCCTGGCTGGCCGGTAGATAATCGATCGCCTCGCCATCGAGACGGTAGCCGGTGCAGACCTTAATCTCGTCCAGCCCGTCGAGCACGTCGAGCTTGGTCAGCGCAATGCCCTTGATGCCGTTGACGGCCACGGCCTGACGAACCAGCACGGCATCGAACCAGCCGCAGCGGCGCTTGCGGCCGGTGACGACGCCGAACTCATGGCCACGCGTGCCCAGGAACTCGCCGATCTCGTTCTTCTGTTCGGTCGGAAACGGACCTTCGCCGACACGCGTCGTATAGGCCTTGGTGATGCCGAGTACATAGCCGATGGCACCCGGGCCGACGCCGGATCCGGCGGCGGCTTGACCAGCTACCGTGTTGGACGAGGTGACGAACGGATAAGTGCCGTGGTCGATGTCGAGCAGCGTGCCTTGCGCGCCCTCGAACAGGATGCGTTCGCCGGCGCGGCGCTTGTCGTCGAGGATCTTCCAGACACGGTCCATATAGGGCAGGATCTCGTCGGCGACCGAAATCAGCTCACTCATGATTGCGTCATGCGTGACTTCGGCGTGGCCGAGCCCACGGCGCAGCGCATTGTGGTGCGTCAGCAGCCTGTCGACCTTCAAGGGCAGCGTTTCCAAATCCGCCAAATCCATCACCCTGACCGCGCGCCGGCCCACCTTATCCTCATAGGCGGGGCCGATGCCACGACGGGTCGTGCCGATCTTCGTCCCGGAATTGGTGGCGGCGTCTTCGCGGAATCCGTCCAGCTCCCGGTGCAAGGACAGGATAAGCGCGGTGTTTTCGGCTATTTTCAGGCGCTCCGGCGTCACCTCGACGCCTTGCGCCTTCAATTTCGCCACTTCCGCGACGAAGGCGTGCGGATCGAAGACGACGCCATTGCCGATGATGGACAGCTTGCCTTGCCGCACCACCCCGGACGGCAGCAGCGACAGCTTGTAGACCTTGCCGTCGACGACCAGCGTATGGCCGGCATTGTGGCCGCCCTGGAAGCGTACGACGACGTCGGCGCGTTCCGACAGCCAGTCCACGATCTTGCCTTTGCCCTCGTCGCCCCATTGCGAGCCGACGACCACCACATTGGCCATGTTTCTTTTCCCTTGAGGCGCCGCTCGGAGCGGCTTGAAATAGTTCGAAACGACAGGCTTCTATCGCATAGGCCCGAAAATCGGAATCGATTTTCGGAAAGCACGATGCGAACATTCAAGCCTTGAGACGCGTACTTTGTCCGTCCAGTGGACGCACGTCGCTCTATAACGTCAAGACCCGGCGAGCGCGACCATTCTTTACCGCCGAAAGCGCCCTCAGGCACAACAATTTTCGCCTTTGACATCATTTACTTGGGCGAACCGCCACAATAGGTCGGCAAAAGACCCTTCGCCTGCCCTCCCGGCTGGAAATTTTAGCCATGCATCGAACCGCCTATCTGTTCCTGCTGTTCACCACCTTGCTGTGGGGCGGCAACTCCGTGGCCGGCAAGCTGGCGGTCGACCACATCTCGCCGATGACGCTGGTCTTCCTACGCTGGGTTCTGGCCGTTCTGATCATGCTGCCGCTCGGCTGGCGAACGCTGCGCGAGGACTGGCCGGTGGTGCGCAAGCATTGGTTGCTGCTTGGCGGGCTCGGCGCTTGCGGCTTCACCTTCTTCAACGCGATCTTCTACACGGCGCTCAACTACACGACGGCGATCAACGTCTCGATCGAGCAGGCGGCGATACCGATCGTGATCATCCTCGCCAATTTCGTGCTGTTTCGCCTGCGTGTGAACCGGGTGCAGATCGCCGGCGTCGTGCTGACGATTGTCGGTGTCGCCCTGACAGCCAGCCATGGCGATCTGCGCCAGGTTCTCAAGCTGGATCTCAACTTCGGCGACGCCATCATGCTGATCGCGGTGCTTTGCTACAGCTTCTACTCGGTCGGGCTGCGGCTGAAGCCGGCTATACGCTGGCAAAGCCTGATGCTGGCGCTGTCGATTGCCGCACTTGTCACCTCGCTGCCTTTCTTCCTGTGGGAAGTGGCCGCCGGCAAGGTCATCGTCCCCGATGCGAGCGGCTGGGCGATAGCGTTCTACACCGCGATCGGCGCCTCAGTCGTCTCGCAGATCTTTTACATCAGGGGCAACGAACTGATCGGCGCCAACCGGGCTGGCCTGTTCATCAACCTGGTGCCGATCTTCGGCACGCTCCTGTCGGTGCTGATCGTCGGTGAGACATTCCAGCTCTATCAGGGACTGGCCCTGGTGCTGGTGCTTGGCGGTATCAGCCTCGCCGAATACAGCGGAAGGAAGATGGCGATTTAGCCGGCAAATATTCGACGCCGCATGGAGATGGTGCAATCCAGAGCCTGTCAGCCACATTGTCCAAGCGCCCCGCGTGCTTGCAGAGCACGCGGGGCGCGTGGGCATTATTCAGGCGCCCACATCGAAATGCAGCCGCTTGGCGGAGTCGATCGACTTGTGCGCCCGCACCTGTTCCAGCACGTTTTCCGGGAACGGCGCATCGAGATAAAGCAGTGCAATGGCATCGCCGCCAGGCCGGTTGCGGCCGAGCTGGAAGTTGGCGATGTTGACGCCGTTCTCGCCGCAGACCGTGCCGAGCAGGCCGATGATGCCGGGCGCATCGGCATTCGTCGTGTAGAGCATGTGCTGGCCGACCTCGGCGTCGAGGTTGATGCCCTTGATCTGGATGAAGCGCGGCTTTCCGTCCGAGAAGCAGGTGCCGGCGATCGAACGCGTTCTATGCTCGGTCTTGACCGTCAGCTTGATGTAGCCGTCGAACACGCCGGATTTGTCGCGCTTGACCTCGGCGACGATGATGCCGCGCTCCTTCACCATGATCGGCGCCGACACCATGTTGACGTCGGAGACTTGCGGCCGGATCAGGCCGGCAAGAGTGGCGCTGATCAGCGCGCGCGTGTTCATCGTCGCGGTCGAGCCGTCGAACAGTATCTCGACCTCCTTGATCGGATCCTCGGTGACCTGGCCGACAAAGGCGCCGAGCACTTCGGCAAGCTTGACGAAAGGCTTCAGGCGCGGCGCTTCTTCAGCGGTGATCGACGGCATGTTGATGGCGTTGGAAACAGCGCCCTTGATCAGATAGTCGGCCATCTGCTCGGCGACCTGCAGGGCGACATTCTCCTGCGCCTCCATCGTCGACGCACCGAGATGCGGCGTCGCCACCACGTGCTCCATGCCGAACAGCTCACTTTTCTCCGCCGGCTCTACCTCGAACACATCGATGCCAGCGCCCGCCACCTTGCCGCTTTTCAACGCCGCGATCAGGTCGGCCTCGACGATCAGCCCGCCACGGGCGCAGTTGATGATGCGCACGCCGGTCTTCATTTTGGCGATCGCCGCGGCGTCGATGATGTTGCGCGTCTTGTCGGTCAATGGCGTGTGCAGAGTGATGAAATCGGCGCGGGTGAACAGCTCGTCCAGTTCGACCTTCTCGACGCCGAGCTCCTCGGCGCGGCTGTCCGACAGGAACGGGTCGAAGGCGATGACGTGCATCTTCAGGCCGACGCCGCGCGTGGCCACGATCGAGCCGATATTGCCGCAGCCGATGATGCCCAGCGTCTTGCCGGTGATCTCGATGCCCATGAAGCGGTTCTTTTCCCATTTGCCGGCATGGGTCGAGGCATTGGCTTCCGGTATCTGGCGGGCCAGCGCGAAGATCATGGCGACGGCATGCTCGGCGGTGGTGATCGAATTGCCGAACGGCGTGTTCATGACAATGATGCCCTTGCGGCTCGCCGCCGGGATGTCGACATTGTCGACGCCGATGCCGGCGCGGCCGACCACCTTGAGCCTGGTGGCCGCGTTGATCAGCTTTTCGGTGACTTTGGTCGCCGAACGGATGGCGAGGCCGTCATACTGGCCGATCACTTCGAGCAGCTTTTCCTTGTCCTTGCCGAGGTCGGGCAGGTAGTCGACGTCGATGCCGCGATCCCTAAAGATCTGAACGGCAGTGGTGGAGAGTTTGTCTGAGACGAGAACGCGGGGCGCCATGGCGGCCTCCTTCAAATGAGATTTGATCCGTTTGGGAATGGGCGGCCCCGAGGGCCGCCACGGGAAACTCAGGCGGCCGCCTTGAGCGACGCCTTTTGTGCGGCAAAGGCCCAGTCGAGCCACGGCAGCAGCGCTTCGAGGTCGGAGGTCTCGACCGTCGCGCCGCACCAGATGCGCAGGCCGGGCGGCGCATCGCGATAGGCGCCGAGATCGTAGGCGACGCCTTCCTTGTCGAGCGTCGAGACGATCCCCTTGGCGAACGCCGCTTGTCCGTCGGCATCAAGCGCGGCGACATCCGGGTCGGTGAAGGAAAGACAGACGGACGTGTTCGACCGCGTCGCCGGGTCGGTGGCCAGATGGCCGAGCCATGCGGATCTGTCGACGAAACCGTCGATAACGGCGACATTGGCGTCGGCGCGGGCAATCAATGCGTCGAGGCCGCCGATCGACTTCGCCCAACGCAGCGCGTCAAGATAGTCCTCGACGCACAGCATCGATGGCGTGTTGATGGTCTCGCCCTTGAAGATGCCTTCGATGAGCTTGCCGCCCGAGGTGAGGCGAAAGATTTTCGGCAGCGGCCAGGCGGGCTTGTAGCTTTCCAGCCGCTCGACGGCGCGCGGGCTGAGGATCAGCATGCCGTGCGCACCTTCGCCGCCCAGCACCTTCTGCCAGGAGAAGGTGACGACATCGAGCTTCTGGAAATCGAGCTTTTGCGCAAAGGCCGCCGACGTCGCGTCGCAGATGGTCAGGCCCTTGCGGCTGACCGGAATGAACTCACCGTTCGGGACACGCACGCCTGATGTCGTGCCGTTCCAGGTGAAGACCACATCGCGGTCGAAGTCGATTTTTGTCAGATCCGGCAGCGCGCCGTAACCGGCCTCGATCCTGCGCACGTCGGCGAGCTTCAGCTGCTTGACCACGTCGGTGACCCAGCCGGAACCGAAACTCTCCCAGGCGATCATGTCGACGCCGCGCTCGCCGAGCAGCGACCACAGCGCCATCTCGACCGCGCCGGTATCCGACGCCGGCACAATGCCGATGCGATAGTCTGCCGGAACCTGGAGGACCTCTCGCGTCAGCTCGATCGCCTGTTCGAGCTTGGTCTTGCCGATCTTGGCGCGGTGCGAGCGTCCGAGCGCGGCATTGGTCAGCGCCTCGACCGACCAGCCGGGACGTTTTGCACAGGGACCTGAGGAAAAATTGGGATTTGCCGGACGGAGTCCGGGCTTCGTATGCGTCGTCATTGTGGTCTATCCTTCCAGATAGTGGCCCCTCGTTGGGGAGGGGTGGCCCACGGACGGCGATATGCGTTCAGGCGTCAGGCGTCAAGGGGAAAGTTTTTGTCGCTGGCAGGATACTGGTCGCATGCGGCGAAAATGCCATGGCTTAAAACGCAAACGGCGGACTCTAGAATCCGCCGTTCAAATTCTTCGGGCTTTTCGCCATGCTTACCAGAGATCGTAACGCAGCCCGACCTTGACTGTCTGGTAGTCTATGCCTTTGTGGATGTTGAAAGCGCCATCGTCATAGGCGACGTATTTTGCGTTGGGCACGGCGAAATATTCGTAGCCGAGGTCGACCGAGACGTTCTTGGTCACCCGATAGGAAAGGCCGGCGCCTATCGAGTACGCGAGATTGAATTTGGCTTCCGAGTCGGTCGCGCCCTCGTATCCCGCAGGGTCATCGCAAATGAAGCCACCGGTTCCGGAGGGGTTTGGGGCCACCTCGACGCAATCGCGCGCGCCGATGCTCTTGTAGTATTTGTTATAGGCGACACCGAGGCCGCCGCCAATATACGGAGTTATCCCAACATACGTGCCGAGATCTACATAGCCGTTGGCCATGACGCTATAGCCCTTGTTGGAGGCATTGTTGGAGAGATCGCACGCCTGTGTTGCCGGTACGGAATTGATGTTCCCGAAGAGGTCGGCTTCGAGTGTCGATCCGTCGCAAGTGGCTGCCAGCTTCTGATGTTCCCCGAATTTGTCGGTCGGGAGAATCCCACCGTTCAGTTCGACCCTAAGATAGTCATTGACGTGATACCCCATACCGATGCTGCCTGTGAAAAGGCTGCTCTCCTCGGTAAAGCTGTCAAGCGGGCCAGTTACCGTTTCCTTATGTTCGAACGGATGGCTGAACGCGTAGCCGACATCGCCGCGCAGATACCATCCCGAACCGACTTCGACCGGCACATAGTCGGGCGCCTGGTCGACATAGATCGGCGGATCGTAGTCGGCACCAAGTGCCTGCGACAGCGGCATCAGGGCGATTGCTGCAAGCGCCAGCGCTATGCGCGATTTGACTGTCATGATCCCCGGCTCCCGAAGGTGGCGCCATTCGCGATCGCGAGCGCCGTTTCAGGAAGCATTGTTAACCATAGTGGTTAAACGGCGGTTAAGGATAACAAGGGGTTAGCGAATTGATTTTGATGCGCTTTCCCGGCCAAACGAAAACCGCCCGGCTTTCGCCGGGCGGTCCGCAACCCTGCTCTCGAAGCGACTACTTGGTGTAGACCGGTTCGGGTTCGTAGGCGATCGGCTCCGGCTGGGCGCAGCCCGAGTTGCCGAACTGGTAGCGCAGGCCGCCGCGCACTTCGTGCACATTGATGCCTTTGTCATGGCCCGGACCGACGCCACTGGCGAAGTCGAACATCTTACCGCCTTCGATATGGCTGTAGCGGTAGCCGACATCGAGCTTGACACGATCGGTCAGGCAGTAGGATGCGCCCGCCATGGCGGCATAGGCAAAACGCCAGCCTTTGCCGCCGCTATGCTCAAACGAACCGTCCTCAGTGACGTTGTGCAGCGTATCCCACTTGACCCAGGCACCGCCGATGCCGGCGCCGACATACGGCGTGATGCCATGCCAGGTGCCGATATCGACATAGGCGTTGGCGAGAAGCAGCAGCGCCGTATAGGACGAGGTGTCGGTCGAAGTGCAGGGATCTCCATCGAGGCAGATGCCGCTGGTCGAGCCGCGGAAATCGGATTTGCTCATCCAGTCGGCGGTCAGGTCGGTGCGAAAATGCTGGTTGATCTGATAGCCGACGCCGGCGCCGGCCGAGAAGGCGCCCTCCAGCTTGCCGCTGTCAAAGCGGCCGGTGCCTGGATCCGGCCCGTAGGTGATGTAGTCGCCGCCGCGGAACTTCGACCAGTGGTAGTCGATGTCGCCGCGAATGTACCAACCGCCATATTCGACCGGCTGCTCGTAGACGGGCGGCGGCGGGGCCGGCTCGACCACGGGCGGCTCGACGAAGTCGGCGGCGAACACTGGTCCGGCCACGCCCGCGAGCAGCGCGGCAAAGAGGGCCATTCTTGCTGTATTGAACATGCTTGTCACCCCTGAGAACCCTCGGCACAGCGAACGCGTCCGAATCTGATTGGCTTCAGTCGTGGATAATGAATTGGAAAAGTTAAAACGCGTTTAACCGTATCGCTTAACCATGTACCTCTAAATCTTTCAGAGTTTTCGCGTCATTTCTGCGGAGAATTTGCGTGCAAGCCAACGAAAAAAGCCCGCCGGAGGCGGGCTTTCAAACTGGCAAAAGCTGCAGGATCAGGCGGCGCTGCGCGTTTCCGAAATGACCTCGACGATATCGTTGACGACGGCCTCGACCAGTTGCTGATCGTCGCCTTCCGCCATGACGCGGATGAGCGGTTCCGTGCCGGATGGCCGGATGACCAGGCGCCCGGCCTTGCCCAGGCGGTGCCGTCCATCTTCGATCGCCGCCTTGACCAGGGCTTCCTCGAGCGGCTTGCCGCCGGAAATGTGGACGTTCTTCAGCAGCTGCGGCACCGGCGCAAACTTCTTCGACAGTTCGCTGACCGGCCGGTTCTGCCGCTTGATGCAGGCGAGCACCTGGAGCGCCGAGACGAGGCCGTCGCCGGTGGTGGAAAAATCGGACAGCACGATGTGGCCCGACTGTTCGCCGCCGACATTCAGGCCGTGCGCACGCATGTGCTCGACGACATAGCGGTCGCCGACCTTGGTGCGGTGCAACTGCAGGTTCATGTCGCCGAGGAAGCGTTCGAGGCCGAGATTGGACATCACCGTCGAGACGATGCCACCTCCGGCCAGCCGTCCGCTCTGATGCCAGGACTCGGCGATCAGCGCCATGATCTGATCGCCATCGACGATCGCGCCGTTCTCGTCGACGATGACGACGCGGTCGGCATCGCCGTCGAGCGCGATGCCGATATCGGCGCGCACTTCGTGGACCTTCTTCTGCAGGCCGGCCGGATGGGTCGAGCCGCACTCCTTGTTGATGTTGAAGCCATTGGGCTCGACATTGATAGCGACGACCTCGGCGCCGAGTTCCCACAGCGCCTCGGGCGCCACCTTGTATGCAGCGCCGTTGGCGCAATCGACGACGATGCGGAGGCCCGAAAGCGACATCGAGCGCGGCAGCGTGCGCTTGGCGAATTCGATGTAGCGGTCATGGACGCCGTCGACGCGCTTGGCGCGGCCGAGCCCGTCCGAATCGGCGAGCGCCAGGTCGATATCCTTGTCGAGCATCCCCTCAATTCGCTCCTCGATCTCATCGGAGAGCTTGTAGCCATCTGGGCCGAACAGCTTGATACCGTTGTCGTAGTAGGGATTGTGCGAGGCCGAGATCATCACGCCGATGTCGGCGCGCAATGAGCGCACCAGCATGGCGACCGCGGGCGTCGGAATCGGGCCGAGCAGGAATACGTCCATGCCGGCGGCGCACAAACCCGACACCATCGCATTCTCGATCATGTAACCGGAAAGCCTGGTGTCCTTGCCGAGCACGACGCGGTGGCGATGGTTGCCGCGCTGGAACGAAAGGCCGGCGGCCATGCCGACCCTCATGGCGACCTCCGCCGTCATTGGAAACCTGTTGGCGCGCCCGCGAATGCCGTCCGTACCGAAATAACTTCCTGCCATGCTAGCCAGCTTCCCGATGGTTCTTTTCCGGCACGTCATGCCATAAATTGGCCCGAGCCCTATCATCACAATGCATGATTATAGGTCACCAATCCTTAGAAAATTGTTGTTTTGTGTGTTTTGTGTCACGCTCGTGCGTGGATTTTCAAGTTCTCTGCCTGGTTGCGGCAGCAGCGTTCAGGAACTTCAGACTGCATCTGGATTCTTTGTTGTCTCAGTCAGTAGGCACTGAACTCGCAATCCGCGGGTCGAGTGGCCCTGGATCGGGCATTCAGTTGCGCCGCAGCGGCGACACTCGATCCAACCCGCCATGTCAGGCAGTCCCTCACTGGGCCGCTCTATGCGCGCTTTCCGTGCAAAAGCGCTCGGGAAAATCTACCTGGCGGACAGGAGCTGGCTACGACTTTATCGAAATAATGCACTTTCCGACAGCTTTTACGCCATTTCGCCTCTGGCGCAACCAGCCGTTGAGTGCTACTGCTTGCTTGGTACATATCGTGAACATCTGAGGGAGAAGACGCATGCTCATCCATCGACTTGCCACTTTGACGGGTCTCGCCGTCGTGACTTTATTCCTGACGGCGCCCGCCAATGCGCTGACCATGACTGAATGCAGCACCAAGTATAACGCGGCAAAGGACGCCGGAACACTTGGCGGGCAGAACTGGAACCAGTTCCGCAAGGCAGAATGCGGTACCGACGCCGCCGACGCCACGCCAGCCGCGGCGGAAAGCACCAGCGCTGCAACTACCGACGCGGCACCGGGCCCGACGGCGGAAGAATGCAGCACCAAATACCAGGCCGCAAAGGCCGCCGGCACGCTGAACGGCACGAAGTGGAATGACTTCCGCAAGAGCGAATGCGCCGCCGGCGCCAGCGCGACGGTGGAACCCGCCGCAGCGACGCCCAAGGCAGCGGCGACTGCCAACGCAGGCAACGGCCTCAGCAGGGCGGATTGCAGCGCCAAGTATCAGGCGGCCAAGACCGGCAACACGCTGAACGGCATGAAGTGGAACGACTTCCGCATGAGCCAGTGCGGTGCCGGTGCTTCCGACGACGACACCATGCCGGCAGCCGATCAGGCAAGCCTCACCAGCCACCCGGAAACGCCGACCGTCACCGCTCCCCAGGGTGTGACGTTTCCGAAGGCGATCTCCACCAAGTATAGCAGCGAAACCCCGGCGAAGGGCCGCATGCACACCTGCCGCGACCAGTACCACGCCAACAAGGAGGCCGATACGCTGGGTGGCCTCAAGTGGATCCAGAAGGGTGGCGGCTTCTACAGCCTTTGCAATGCCGCGCTGAAGAGCTGATCGGCAGTAACACCTGAAGACAGGAAGGCCCGCCAACCGCAAGGTTCGCGGGCCTTCCTGTTGCCGGCGATAGATTGTGCCGGCAGTGCTGAAGGTTTGTAAAAGCGGAGGTGACGGCCGGTCTCCCCCTTGCGGGGCCCGTGCGGGGGAGACCGGCCCTCATCACGGCCTCCGCAAACCTTCAGCGTCTACCTCCCATGTGGAGAAGTCCCCGGCACCGGGTGAAGCGATGGAGTTTTCAGGCCGCGACCGACTGTTGGCAGCCCTCCAATGAAAACGCCGCGATCAACACCGCGGCGATTTCCGAAATCAATCTCCTGAGCCGGACCCTAGCTTGACGGCTGAGGCTCCATGCCGCCTTCGGGCTCCGGGCCCTTCTTGCGGCGGCTGCCGGACTTCGGCACGGCCGAGCCACGGCTCGGTGGCGTGTCGTCGCCGAGATCGCGGGCGGGCTTGTGGCCGGCGATCAGCTGCTTGATCTCCTCGCCGGACAGCGTCTCATATTCCAACAGCCCCTGCGCCAGCGCGATCCATTCCTTCTTCTTCTTGGTCAGGATGGATTTCGCCGTCGAATAGGCCTCGTCGATCAGCCGGCGCACTTCGGCGTCGATGATCTGCGCCGTCTCTTCCGAGACGTTCTGCGTGCGCGCCACCGAATGGCCGAGGAAGACCTCTTCCTGGTTATCGCCATAGGCGACATGGCCGAGCTTGTCGGAGAAGCCCCAGCGCGTGACCATGGCGCGCGCCAGCTTGGTTGCCTGCTCGATGTCCGAGGAGGCGCCCGAGGTGATGTTCTCCTTGCCGAACTTGAACTCCTCGGCGACTCGGCCACCCATCATGATGGCGAGGCGCGAGATCATGTATTTGTAGCTCATCGAATAACGGTCGCCTTCCGGCAGCTGCATGACCATGCCAAGCGCCCGGCCGCGCGGGATGATGGTCGCCTTGTGCAGCGGATCGGCCGACGGCACGTTCAGCGCCAGAATGGCGTGGCCGGCCTCGTGATAGGCGGTGAGTTCCTTCTCGGCCTGGGTCATCGCCGACGAGCGGCGCTCGGCGCCCATCATGATCTTGTCCTTGGCGTCCTCGAACTCGGCCATGGTGACAAGGCGCTTGTTACGCCGCGCCGCCATCAGGGCGGATTCGTTGACGAGGTTCATCAGGTCGGCGCCGGAAAAGCCCGGCGTGCCGCGTGCGATCACCTTGAGGTCGACATTGGGCGCCAGCGGCACGTTGCGCACATGCACCTTCAGGATCTTCTCGCGGCCGACGATGTCGGGGTTCGGCACCACCACCTGGCGGTCGAAACGGCCGGGCCTGAGCAGCGCCGGGTCGAGCACGTCCGGCCGGTTGGTGGCGGCGATCAGGATGATGCTTTCGTTGGATTCGAAGCCGTCCATTTCGACCAGCAACTGGTTCAGCGTCTGCTCGCGTTCGTCGTTGCCGCCGCCGAGGCCGGCGCCGCGATGGCGGCCGACCGCGTCGATTTCGTCGATGAAGATGATGCAGGGCGCATTCTTCTTGGCCTGGTCGAACATATCGCGGACGCGGCTGGCGCCAACGCCGACGAACATCTCGACAAAATCCGAGCCGGAAATGGTGAAGAACGGCACGTTGGCCTCACCGGCGACCGAACGGGCAAGCAGCGTCTTGCCGGTCCCGGGAGGGCCGACGAGCAGCACGCCGCGCGGGATCTTGCCGCCAAGCCGCTGGAACTTCTGCGGATCACGCAGGAATTCGACGATCTCTTCAAGATCTTGCTTGGCTTCATCGACGCCGGCGACGTCCTGGAAGGTGACGCGGCCATGCGCTTCGGTCAAAAGCTTGGCCTTCGACTTGCCGAAACCCATGGCGCGGCCGGAGCCGGATTGCATCTGGCGCATGAAGAATATCCAGACGCCAAGGATTAGGATCATCGGCAGCCAGGAGATGAGATAGCCGAACAGCGAATTGGAACCGTCGGATTCGGGGCGCGCGTTGATGGTGACGTTCTTGTCCTGGAGTCTTGAAACCAGCGACGGATCCCCCGGCGAATAGGTCTGGAAGCCGGTAGAGGTGTCGGTATAGGTGCCCGAGATGCGGGCGCCCGCTATGGTCACCGTCTTGACCCGGCCGGCTGCGACATCCTGCAGGAACTGCGAATAGGGGACATCGCTCGCTGCTCCGCGCGTCTGCGGCGTCTGGAACAGATTGAAGAGAGCGATGAGCAGGACCGCTATGATCGCCCAGAGCGCGAGATTGCGATAATTCGGATTCATCAATTGTCCCGTTGGTGTCCGCTGGCGGACACGCGTCGTGAGAGGAAACTTGGGTCTAACATAGGGATGGCGCCTTCCCTTGCCAAGCAGAACAGCATGTCGCGGTTAAGCTTTCGCCCACGATCAACCGGCAGTGTGGCCGCTAAAAGGCGTGGCAGGAAGAAGCGGCGCGCCGATCAGCGCGGCGACCGTTCCGGCCGGCGCCAGGTCGAAGGACGGCAGGAAGCGGGCAAAGGGCGCGACCACCGGGCATACCGCCATTCCCGGCAAGACCGGGCTGTCCTGCGCCGAACCGAGGCATTCGCCAAGAAGTTCACTTGCGCGCCACAGCACCGGCTCGGCCGCCAGGGCCGCGCGGACAAGGCTTGGCGGCGTGCCGTCGTCGGCAATTGGCCGTTTTGCGGCACGAGCCGCGCCGAGCGGCGCGATCAAAAATGCACCTGGTTCGTCGTCCAACGTGATCCTCCAGCGGCCGTCCCAGAGGGCATTGTCCACGGCAGGAGCAGCGGGCGGCAGGTTGCGGGTTTCGCGACGCAGGAAGATGCCGGCACGCCGTGCATCGACCACCGTCCGCGACAATGTGGCGCAAAACGGGGTCGCGAAAAATGGGGTTGTGCCAGATGGTCCGGCCCTCAGCCGATCGAGCAGCGCCTTGCTGCGAACCTGGTCGGGCAGAAAGGCAACGCCGCCGACAGTCGCCAGCAGGATGCGCAGCGCATAGACGGCCGCCGCCTCGTCGCCGGCCGTCGCAAAGCCCGGATCGAGACGGATAAGGCCGGCGGTGGGCCTGCTGGCAAAGCCGCGGATCAGCGCGGCCGCGCGATGGCCAAGCTGTTCGCGCTCCACCGCAGCCCGCGCGGCCAGCGCCACCGCGTCTTCCACGCGCTGGGTACCATAGCGGTCGGCAAGTGCCGCGCGGATACGCGGCCTCTCGAAAGCCTCGTCTTCATTGGTCGGGTCTTCGACCCAGCCGACATTCGCGCGCTGCAGGACTTCGCGCAGCGCCGCCCGCCGTGTGCCGAGAAGCGGCCGTGCGATCCAGATCTGCCAGTCGTAAAGAGTCGCGGGCGCCATGCCGGCGAGACCTCGCCCATCTTCGCGTGCCCCATCCTCGCGTGCTTTCCGCATCAGCACGGTCTCGGCCTGGTCGTCGGCAGTGTGGCCGGTCAGGATCAGGCCGATACCTTCCGCCTGCGCTGCCTCGGCCAGCAGCCGGTAACGTGCCTCTCGCGCGGCAGCCGGCAGGCCGGTCGACGGCTTGCGCCTGGACCAGACCAGGGTGCGGTGGGCAATGCCGCGCCCGAGGCAAAGCCTGGCCACGGCTTGCGCTTCCGCTGCCGAGCCCGGCCGCAGAGCGTGATCGATCGTCACAGCCAGCAATTTCGTTGCGGGCGCGGTACGGTCGAGGTGATCTTTGAGGAGAAGGAGAAGGGCGGTCGAGTCGCTGCCGCCGGACACGGCCGCAACAGCGCCGTTGGTAAAGTCGATCTGCGAAAAAACCGAAGGGTCAGGCTCGGTTTCTAGCGTCAGCACGCCGCGAGCGCCCTTTCCTGCTTGACGCGTTCCTTGAGCGTGCCGGAAACGTTGGGATAGCGCTTACCGATCTCGCCGAAAGTGGCGCAGGCCACTTCGCGCTGATTCAATCCGACCAGCGAGACACCGAGCTTCAGCAGCATGTCGGGAGCCTTCTTGGCCTTCGGATAGTCCTTGCTGGCGGCGAGGAAAGTCTCGGCCGCGTCGCGGTATTTCTGCTGGCCGAGCAGCGACTCACCCAGCCAGTAATGCGCGTCCGCCGCCTTGGCGTTCTTGGGGAAGCGGGCGATGTGGTCGCGAAAACCCTGTTCGGCAGTGCTGTAGTCGCCCGACAGGATGAACTGGTAGGAGTTGCGGTAAAGCTCCTCGGGGTCGTCGGTGGCGGGCAGCGCCGCGACCACCGTGTCGTCGGACTTGCCGGCCTGGGTACCGTTGGCTTGGTCACCCGTGGCCTGGTCGGCGGGGATGGGGGCGGTATTTTGCGCCGGGGCATGTGCCTGCGTGTTGCCGTCGGCCTCGACCACATTGCCGTTCTTGTCGACGGTGATGGTGCCGAACGTCTTCGGCGGCGTGCCCGGGATCACCCTGCCGGGTTCGCCTGTAGGCGATTCGACGATGACCTCCCCGCTCTGTCCGCCGGCGGGCGGTGTGCCCGCATCGGTGGGCGCGTGCGTCGCCGGAGCCTCGGCGACGCTGCTGTCGGTGTTGGTGGTTGCGTCCGACTTTTTCTGCTCCGCTGGTTGCTGCGCGCCTTGCGAACCGCCTTCCAACTGCTGGAAGCGGAACTCGTTGTCTTCCTGCTGCTTGCGGATCTGCTCCTGCATCTGCAGCACCTGGAAGTTGAGCTCCTCAATCTTGCCATTCATCTGGCGGAGCTGTTCCTCCAGCGCCGTAGTGCCGGTGCCATCCTGGGCGAATTGAACCTGATCCGGTTTCTTTCTTTCGCCGAAAACGCCGGGCAAGTTGATCTTCGGCAAATGGAAGGAAAAGCCACCTTTCGGCGGTTGTTGCTCGTTGCCGCTTGCCCCCGTACCGCCAGCAAGTGCGGCGACGCTTGATACGAGCAGCAACGCAAGCGTGCCGCTCAAGACCGATCTGAAATGCATGTGCCTCTCGCCGTGAAATTGTTTGCCTGTTGCATGCCTTCCGATCGGAGTGGGACCGTCAGGCGCCTCGGCTCTTAGCAGGACGCAGGACTTCGGCCAAATTTTGTTTCAAGTCCCATATACTGGCGCCGGACATGAAAAAGGCGGCCGCGGCCGCCTTTCGCACATATGTGTTGCATTTCTGCCGATCAGAAATTGCCGATCAAGAACCGGCGCCGCCGAGCGTGGTGACAGCGCGGCGGTTCTGCGACCAGCATGAGATGTCGTCGCAAACCGCAACCGGACGCTCCTTGCCGTAGGAAATGGTCTTCAGGCGCTGGGCAGAAACACCCCTGGCGACGAGGAAGTCGCGGGTGGCGGCGGCACGGCGGGCGCCGAGCGCCAGATTGTATTCGCGCGTGCCGCGCTCGTCGGCATGGCCTTCGATAACGATGGCATACTGCCTATACTGGTTCAGCCACTGCGCCTGTCGCGAAAGCGTCGTCTGCGCGTCGGCGCGGATCGAGGACGAATCCGTATCGAAGAAGATGCGGTCGCCGATGTTGACGGTGAAGTCCTGGGCCGATCCGGGCGTTGCCGCTCCGGCGCCGCTGAGACCGAGATCGGCGGCGCTGTTCGGGGTCTTCTTCGAGGCGCAACCGGCAATGGCGAGCGACGCCACCAGCGCGATCATCACCGGGTTTCTAGTAAGTGCTGCGATACGGCCCATGCCGCCTCTCCTTCGCAATTCGAGTGATTTCGTTGATCGTCCAGTAACCACGTTTGGGTTAACCGGCGTTCAAGAAATACGGTTAAAATTTGGTTTCGGCTGCCGTCCGCAGCCGTTTTGCCAGGGGCCGCCCGACGGGTCCACAATGTGCGCGGACCCTAGGCGGAAATGCGGCTAAAACGCGACCAAGCCGTGGAAAGGAGCGAATTGAAGAGTTGAGGAATCCCGTTTTCTCCATCTCTTCAATTCTTCATTTCTCCAATTCCTCTCTCACTCGAGCAGCGGCGACCAGGCCGGGTCCGACGCGAAATTCGCGGTCGGGATCGACTGCTCGTTGCGCCCAGTGAGATCGACCGAAACGAGTTTCGGCCCGCCGGCTGAATCGCGGAAGAACATCAGCACCCGCCCGTTGGGCGCCCAGGTCGGCCCCTCCTGCTGGAAGCCAGTTGAAAGGATTCGCTCGCCCGAACCGTCGACGCGCATGACGCCGATCTGGAATTCGCCGGCAGTCTGCTTGGTGAAGGCGATGAGATCGCCGCGCGGCGACCATACCGGCGTCGAATAGACGCCGTCGCCGAAGGAGATGCGGGTCTGGCCCGAACCGTCGGCGCCCATCACATAGATCTGCGCGCGGCCGCCGCGGTCGGAGGTGAACACCACCTTGCTGCCATCCGGCGAATAGGACGGCGAGGTGTCGATGGCCGTCGAATTGGTGAGCCTGGTCGTCGAGCGGCTTCTCAGGTCCATGGCGAAGATGTTGGAATTGCCGTCGTCGCGCAGCAGGCTCATGATCACCTTCTGGCCGTCGGGCGAAAAGCGCGGCGCAAAGGTCATGCCGGGAAAGTCGCCGACCAGTTCGCGCTGCCCGGTCTCGATCTGCAGCAGATAGACCTTCGGCTGGCCGCTTTCATAGGACATGTAAGTGATTTCCTGCCGGTTTGGCGAGAAGCGCGGGGTCAGCACGATCGACCTGCCATCCGACAGATAGCGGACGTTGGCGCCGTCCTGGTCCATGATGGCGAGGCGCTTCTTGCGCGCGTTCTTTGCGCCCGATTCGTCGATGAAGACGACGCGCGTGTCGAAATAGCCCTTCTCGCCGGTCAGCCGCTCATAGATCGCATCGGCGATGATATGAGCGACGCGCCTCGTATTGGCGTCGTTGGCGAAGAACTGCTCGCCCGACATCTGCTGGCCGGCAAAGGTGTCCCACAGCCTGTACTGGGCGCGGACGCGGCCATCGGCCTCCTTGCTGACGCTGCCGGTGACCAGCGCCTGGGCATTGATCACCTTCCAGTCCTCGAAGCGGGGCGTGGCATCCGGATTGGAGATCTTTTCGATGAAGGCGCTCTTGTCGATCGGCGCGAACAGGCCGGAGCGTTTCAGGTCTGCGCTGACGATGCCGGAAATCTCCGCGCCCAACGCATCGCCGCCCTGGAAATCGGTGATGGCGATTGGCAGCGGCTCGACATTGCCTTTGTTGACGTTGAGCTCAACGAGCGCCCGCGCCGGCAAGGTGGCGGTGGCAGTCATGCCCAGCGCCATCGCTACGATCATCAGGAGCGGCTTGAGGATGGATTTCATGTCTTCTCGCTTCTCTTCAACGATTCTACGGGCGCCAGACCTATAGGCCCAGCATCTCCCTCGGATCGAACGTGACCCGCACGTCGGCCCAGATGTCTTGTTTGCCTGCGGGAACCTGCAGGCCGGCCACATCGCATTTCTGAACCGCGCGAACGGCACTTTCGTCGAACGGGCGGCTTCCGCTCGACTTTTCGACAGATGGCCGTCCTTCCAGCTTGCCGGAGGCGTCGAGGTTGAACCGGACTACGACGATGAAATTCTCGGAACCCTCGAGCCCTACCGGCAGGGTCCAGCAACCACCAAGCTGAGCCTCCAACGCCCCCTGCTCCGACCTTGAAAGCTTCTGGCCCTGATTCTTGTCCCCGCCCAGCGATGCCTGCTGGGTTGAACGCTTGGCCCCGCCGCCGGACGGCTTCCGCTTGTCGAGCAACGCGGCAATCTCGTCGGCGTTGAACTGCTTGTCTTCCGACTTCGGCTTGGACGAGGCCTCCTTGACCGGCTTGTCGGCGTCCTTGCGCTCCGGCGCCTTGGCGCTTTCGGCCTGGGCCGGCTGCGGCTTCGGCCGCGCCTGAGGCGCAGGTGCAGAGTCCGGAAGCTGCGTCGTCTCGGTGGGCTGCTCTTTCGTTATTGCTTCGGCGATGGCATCCGGCTTGACCTCAGGCTGCGGGTCGATGGCGGCGGTCTTGTCTTGCGGCGGCGTCGGCGCCGGCTCCTTGGCCGGTGTTGGCTTAGGCTCCGCCTGCTTGACAGGCTCGGGCTTGACCTCTTCCTTCGGCTGCGGGACCGGTGCGACCTCCGTCGCCGGAACAGGCTCGGGCTGTTCCTTCGGCTTCGGCACATCCTCGGGCTTCGGCTTCTCTTTCGGCGTCGGCGCGGGCGGCGGCGCCTCAGCCATATCGACCGGCTGGGGCTTGGGTTCCGGCGTCGGCGGCTTGTCGGTATCGACGCTGTTCTCACCGACCGTCTGCGCCTCGGCCACGATGTCCGGGCGCTGGGTAGGCAATGGCGCCGGCTTTTCACTCACCGCAGCCTTCTTGTCGCCCTGCTGTATCTGCGCGATCGCTTCCATCGGCACGATTTCGACCGCCAGCGACTCGGCATCGGACGCCGGTAATGCAGCCGGCGCCGACAGCGTGAACAGGCCGAAGCCGATCACGACCGTATGCAAGATCACCGATGTGGTGAGGCCGGTCCTCATCTTGCGTCTATTGATCCTGTTCCTGCAGTGAAACCAGGCCGATATTCTTGTATCCGGCGGCCGAGATGCGGGCCATCACCTTCATGGCGGTGCCATAGTCCGTCGACTTGTCGCCGCGGATGAAGATGCGCTCGTCATAGCCGGTCTTTGAGATCGCCTGCAGCTTCGCCACCAGTTCCTCAACCGGGATTTCGGTCTCCTGGAGATAGATCTGGCCGGCGGAGTTGATGGAGACCGTGATCGGCTGCGTGTCGACATTCATCGCCTTGGCCTGCGTGTCCGGCAGGTCGATCGGCACGCCGACCGTCAGCAGTGGCGCCGCGACCATAAAGATGATCAACAGCACCAGCATCACGTCGACCATCGGCGTGACGTTGATTTCAGATATCATCGCGTGATGGCGGCCGCGCCGCCTGTGGCCGCGACCACCGCGTCCCCCGCCACCCGCGCCTACGGACATTCCCATGATTGTTCCTCAGGTCTTCTGCGCGACTTTTTCATCGATTTGGCGCGAGAGTATGGCGGAGAACTCGTCCGCGAACCCCTCCATGCGCACGGCGATCTTGCTCGCGTCCGACGACAGCTTGTTGTAGGCGATGACGGCGGGGATGGCCGCGAGCAGGCCTATTGCCGTGGCCAGCAGCGCTTCGGCAATGCCGGGTGCGACCACCGACAGGCTGGTATTCTTGGATGCGGCGATCGCCTGGAACGAGGTCATGATGCCGATCACCGTGCCGAACAGGCCGATGAAGGGCGCCGCCGAGCCGGTGGTGGCGAGAAAGCCAAGCCGTCCTTCCAGCTTTTCCATTTCGCGGGTCAGCGCCAGGTCCATCGCCTTGTCGATGCGGGTCTGCAGGCCAAGCGGCGATTTCGCGCCCTTCTCGAAGCTCTTCTTCCATTCGCGCATGGCGGCGACGAAGATGGCGCCCATACCGGTCGTTTTGCGGTCGGCGAGCGTGCGGTAGAGCTCCTCCAGCGACTGCCCGGACCAGAACACCTGTTCGAAGCGATTGAGCGCGAGCCGCATGCGGCCATAGGCGACGAGCTTGTCGACGATGATCGCCCAGGTCCAGATCGAGGCGCAGAGCAGCCCGATCATGACCAGCTTGACCACCCAGCCGGCCTGCATGAACAGCGCCCAAATCGACAAATGCGCGCCCGGTTCGGCGAGTGCGATATTTTCCATGGTTACGTCCTTAAGATTTTCCGGGCACGGCTGGCGGCTGGCCCATGGGCATCCCTTGTCGTCCGTTCGCGCAACGCTTGCGGAATAACCCCAAAATGCACCGTTGACGGCCTTTTCGGGGCAAATGTTGGTGAAAGGAAGGCGCTGGATTCCTCCAATCTTCTCCACTCTCTTCATGAACCGTTATGGTTAAGGATGGGTTAGGACGTACAGCGCGGCGCATTGCCGCGCCTTGGCGAGCCGCCTGGCATCGTCAGCGGATCATCGGGATCGATAATTTACCGATTTGATGTCTTGGGCATGAAGGCTGCGATCCATTCCTTCGGAAAGCGCCTTGGCCGGCCGTTTTCGCCGACGATCGCCGCTTCGACCCGCGCCTCGACCAGCACCTCGCCGCCGCGCTTCAGCTGCTGCGCCATGAAGATGCGGGCGCCCGAAATGTCCTCGGTGCGCGTCTCGATGGTCAGGATGTCGTCCATGCGGGCGGAGCCGCGAAAGTCGATCTCCATGCGCCGCACCACCCAGATTATTCTTTCGCCATGCTTGCCCTCGGCAAGCTCGGTGTGGTGGACGCCGGCAAGCCTGAGATAATCGGAACGGCCGCGCTCGAAGAATTCGAGATAGCGCGCGTGATAGACGACGCCGGAGAAATCGGTGTCGGCATAATAGACCCGCGCCATCAGCCGGTGGCCGAATTCGGTCAGCGCCCCGGAAAG
This sequence comes from Mesorhizobium sp. BHbdii, assembly GCF_053848045.1. Taxonomy (NCBI): domain Bacteria; kingdom Pseudomonadati; phylum Pseudomonadota; class Alphaproteobacteria; order Hyphomicrobiales; family Phyllobacteriaceae; genus Mesorhizobium; species Mesorhizobium sp. BHbdii. The sequence continues at coordinate 309,109 of NZ_JBSPKX010000005.1, forward strand.
CCCGGCGCAGAGCGCCGCCGATTCACCATGATCGTCCATCGCGCTTTCCTTTTTTGGCCTGACCGGGCACCTAAAGCGCGACGCGGTTCAGGTTCCGGGCGCGTCATTGTCCCAAGACCGCTACCAAGTTTTGGGCGACACACATTGACTTGGCGCATGAACCCGATGGCATTGTTGACGGCGATGATCAAGACCTTGATGACGGCGCTGCTTATGCTGGCCGTGCTGGTGCTGCCGGGCCAGGCCGCGAGCTTTTCGATGAAGCGCGGCCTCAATCTCGACCAATGGACGACCTGGCCGGGCGAGGAAAAATGGAGCGACCGGCAGGCGATAATGCCCTATCCGGAATGGCGCAAGTTCCTCAATGACGATGACCTCAAGGCGCTGAAGAGCGCTGGCTTCGACTTCCTGCGCATGCCGGTCGATCCGTCGCCATTTCTGTCCGGCGAGACGTTAGCGCTGCGCGACGGGCTCTATGCCAGCGTGCTGGACTCGGTGCGCATGGTCAATCGCGCCGGACTGAAAGTGATCGTCGACATGCATCTGATCCCCAGCGGCAGCAGCCGCAAGACGGGCATGGGCGAGGTGATGGGCGACCCGAAAACCTTCGAAGCCTATGTCGAAATGGTACGCAGGATGGCGCGCACGCTGGCCGATGAGGATCCGCGCCAAGTCGCTTTCGAGCCGATGAACGAGCCGGTCGTCGACTGCGACGCCGACGGCACCAGCTTCTGGCCGGAGCGCCAGCAGAGACTGTTCGCGGCGGCGCGTTCGTCGGCCACGAAGCTCACCCTGATCCTGACCGGCGCCTGCTATTCCAATGCGGCATCGCTGGCAAAGATCGATCCGAAGGCGATCCCGGACGACAATATCATCTGGACCTTTCACACCTACGACCCGTTCCTGCTGACCCATCAGGGCGCGACCTGGGCCGGCGATTTCATCCCCTATGTGACTGGCCTGCCCTATCCGCTCAGCGCCGTCCCGCGCGCCCAGCTGGAGGCAGCGCTCGATACGATCCGCGCAAGGATCAAGGCCGAGGCGCCATGGGCGCGGCAGAGCGGCTTGCTTGCCTATCTCGACGAGCAGGTCGCCAGCATGGACACAGATGAGAAGCTGCTCGAGACGATAAATGCACCGTTCACCAGGGTCGAGGCCTGGGCAAAGGCCAACGGCATCAGACCGGAGAACATCACGCTGGGCGAATTCGGCATGATCCGCCAGGAATACGGCAATGCCCAAGTGATGCCGGCCGAATACCGCGCCGCTTATATAAGGGATATGATCGCGCGCGCAGAAGCCCATGGCTTCTCGTGGTCGGTCTGGAGTTATGGCGGCGCCTTCGGCATCGTCGAGGCGTTTGATGGCGACAAGGCCGAGCCGGATGTGATGGACGCGATCAAGTCACTTCATTGAAGCGGTTCAGGCTGAATCCATTTCGATCGAAAGAATCTCTGGGCGCATCCCAAAACGCACCGGCAGGATGCTGAAACCGAGCCCTCCGGAGACGATCAGGTTACGGTTCTCCTCCACGACATGGCCATAGGCAAAACGGTTGCCGAAGCTGACTGGAGAATAGCCGAGCAACCGCACCTGTCCGCCATGGGTATGACCGGAAAGCGTCAACGATACCCGGGACGGGACCTTCGGGAATATGTCCGGCTTATGCGCCAGCAGGTAACAGGAGCCTTGTCGCGCACCTTTGCCAGCGTGCCATGCAGGTCGTCCAGTCCTTTGAATCTGCTGCGGCCCCAGGCCTTGCCCGGCCGCAGCGCAAGTTGGTCCGCAAGTCCGGCGACCCAAAAGCCATGCCCGTCTTTTTCCAGGCGCGCCGCATCGTTTTCCAGGACCGGGATGCCGGCACTTTCGAGTGCCCTGCGCGCCACCGTCGGGCCGAACCCGGCTTTCTGCGCAGAAAGGGCCTCCCACCAGTCGTGATTGCCAAGGATTGACCACACGCCGAGCGGCGCCTTCAGTCCTGACAAGGCCGGCGCCCATTCGGAGGAACCCACCCAGTCCGAAACCAGGCGTGTGCCGGCTGCATAGTCGCCAAGCAGGACAATCAGATCCGGCTGCAGGCTGTTCTGCCGTTAGGAAAGCGACCTAATCCGCTCCGGCGTCATCCATGGCCGGCAAGCATGGATATCGGCGAGAGCGACGACGCGAAGCCGCAATCCCGCAGGCCAGTTTGGCGGCGTCAATGAATAGCGCTTTACATGCGTCAACAACATCGGCTCAAGGCCAACCGCATAAGCGCTGAGCGACACGGCCGATAAGAACGAGCCGCCGATGAGGCGCAGGAAGCCACGTCTGGTGATCATCGCTCAGCTCCGTCGTTCGTGGGACGGACGGTCCCACAGCGAAGCGTTAGAGCCCGCAAATGCGCCGGCAAGCTGACCAGGATCAGGAGATTTTGCGCAGGAATGAAGCCGCAACGCCGCGCGGACGCTACTCTTCCTGGAACAGGCTGATCTGCTGCTGCGCCAAGTCCTTCGGCGCATCGAGGCCGAGATGCCGCCAGGCATTGGCGGTCAGCACGCGGCCGCGCGGCGTGCGCTGGATGAATCCCTGCTGGATCAGATAGGGCTCGATGATGTCCTCGATGGCGTCGCGCGGCTCGGAAAGCCCTGCCGCGATCGTCTCGATGCCCACCGGCCCGCCGCCAAAATTCCGCGCGATCATCGAGAGGTAGCGGCGGTCGAGCGCGTCGAGGCCGAGCCCATCGACCTCCAGCCGCGTCAGCGCTTCGTCGGCGATCTGCCGGTCGACATGACCGTCGCCGGCGACGGAGGCAAAATCGCGCACGCGGCGCAACAGCCGTCCGGCGATGCGCGGCGTGCCACGCGCGCGTCGCGCGATCTCCAGCGCGCCGTCGTCGCCGAGCGGCATGCCAAGAATGCGGGCGCCGCGCCGCACGATCTGCTCCAGTTCCTCGACGGAGTAGAAATTGAGACGGACCGGGATGCCGAAGCGGTCGCGCAGCGGATTGGTCAGAAGACCGAGCCGGGTGGTGGCGGCGACGAGGGTGAAACGGGCTAGGTCGATCTTGACCGAGCGCGCCGCCGGCCCTTCGCCGATGATCAGGTCGAGCTGGAAATCCTCCATCGCCGGATAGAGAATTTCCTCGACCGCGGGGTTGAGCCGGTGGATCTCGTCGATGAACAGCACGTCGCGGTCTTCGAGATTGGTGAGCAGTGCTGCGAGATCGCCGGCCTTGGCGATGACCGGGCCGGAGGTCGAGCGGAAATTGACGCCGAGCTCGCGCGCCATGATCTGCGCCAGCGTTGTCTTGCCGAGGCCGGGCGGCCCGACGAACAGCACATGGTCGAGCGCCTCGCTGCGGCCCTTGGCGGCCTCGATGAACACTTTGAGATTGGCCCGCACCGCCGCCTGGCCGACAAAATCGCCGAGCGTCTGCGGCCGCAAGGTTTGCTCGGCATCTTCGCCGCGCTTGTCGGGAGCGATGAGGCGTGGCGAAAGGCTCATGCCGCTTTCCTTGCACAGGGTAGGGAACGGGACAAGCACAGTCTCACCGCGCCAGCTCCTTCAGCCCGAAGCGGATCAGCTTCGATGCATCCGCATCCTCGCCGGCGCTTTTCAGCGCAGCCGCCACCGCATTGGCGGCGATGTCGCGCGAATAGCCGAGATTGACCAGCGCCGAGACGGCGTCGGTGATCGGCGCCGGTGCGACGCCTTCGCCGAGTTCCTGCTTCAGGCCGATGGTGCCGGAGGCAGTGCCCGCATAGGCTGGCGCCTTGTTCTTCAGTTCGGTGACGATCCGCTCGGCCACCTTCTTGCCGACGCCCGGCGCGCGGCTGACCATGGCAATATCACGCAGCGCGATAGCATTGGCGAGATCGGCCGGCGCCAGCGTCGACAGAATAGCCAGCGCCACCTTGGCGCCGACGCCCTGTACATTGCTCATCAACAGCCGGAACCATTCGCGCTCCAGCACCGACTGGAATCCGTAGAGCCGCAGCATATCCTCGCGTACATAGGTCTCGATGAACAGCACCACCGCCTCGCCGGGGGCCGGCAAGGCGGCCAGCGTGCGCGTCGAGCAGTGGGCGACATAGCCGACGCCGTGCACGTCGATGATGCAGAAATCCTCGTCGATCTCGTCCAGCGTGCCTTTGAGCTTGCCGATCATGCCAAAGCTCTCATGGGTACAGGCCCCTCATGGATAGGTTTCAGGAGACATGATATCGAGATCCGGAAAATAGCTGCGGTAGCGCGCGGCATCGCGCGTCAACAGACGATGCCCAGCGACAACCGCATGGGCTGCGATAAAGAAATCCGACAGGGTTCGTTCGCGGACCCCGCCTGCGCGGCGATAGCGGGAATGCGTTACACCGGCGAGGAATGCCGCTTCCCATGGCAAGAGTTCGCGATCCATCTTAAGCGTTTCGACTGCTTTACGGAGTGCCGGCTCGGTCGCTATCAGCGGCGCGAGTTCGGACCAGACGATTGTATTGATGACGAGTGTACCATCGCGCCGGCATGCTGTGATCGCTGACGCCGACCACTTCGTCTCCTGTCCGGCAGGACCCCAAACATCGATCAGGACATTTGTGTCAATCAATGTCGAGATCTTCACGTGGACCCCTCAGCCACTCCATATACTCGTCCGTTGTCATGCCTCCCAGGTCCAACGTGCCGGCCATATGATCGAGCAGCTGGCTGAATTTGCGAGAGGCCTCTTCTTCGGAAATGTTTTCGTTGACCGCAACAACACGAGCGCCGTCGTCTGTGGGCACGAACTCCACCTCGGAGCCCGGGCCAATCCCCAAATGATCCCGTATCTCCTTCGGGATCGTCACTTGGCCTTTGCTTGTCACGCGCATGGTAATACCTCGTTGGTATTACTTATTGCCGAACCGAGAACAGGTCAAGAACAAACTTGTCCGGCCAGCGCCGTCCTATAGGCAACACTCTGCCGGTGATGCGCGTGGCAGATGGCAATGGCCAGGGCGTCGGCGGCATCGTCGGTGTCGAAAGTCGCCTTCGGCATCAGCACCTTGACCATCATGTGGATCTGCTTCTTGTCGCCGTGACCGACGCCGATCACCGCCTTCTTGACGGCGTTTGGCGCATATTCGGCAACGACCAGGCCGGCCAGCGCCGGCACCAGCATGGCGATGCCGCGCGCCTGGCCAAGCTTCAGCGTCGCTGCCGCATCCTTGTTGACGAAAGTCTGCTCGACCGCCGCCTCGTGCGGCATGGCGGCATGCAGGATTTCGGCGAGCCCATCATGCAACTGGCAAAGGCGCCTCGCCAGCGCCGCCTTGTCGTCGGAACGCACGGTGCCGGAGGCGACGAAGCGCAGCGAATTGCCGAGGCTCTCGACGATGCCCCAGCCGGTACGCCTCAGCCCCGGATCGATGCCGATGATGCGAATCGCTTCCCCCATTCGCCAAGTCTACCCTTGGCGGACAGCGATGCCAGCGAAATGTGAACAAACCAGAAACAGGGTTCTCACAGCGTCCCATAGGCTGAGAATTCGCTCTGACGAGGCAGATGGCGTGGTTTTGGAGAACCGAAGCGGAGCGGACATTTGGGTCCGTGAGCCCGCGCATGACCCCCAAAATCGGACTCGATTTTCGGAAAAGGATCATGCGCAAAATCTAAGCGCTACAGCGTCCTTTGCGCGTCCCCAGGCGCGCGGCGCTGTACGCAAGCGCAGAAAACGGCGCCAGGTGTCCGTCGGAGTAGTATCAAGCAGCCTGTCAGCCCCGGGCAAAAGCCGTGTTCAGCAGCGTGATCTGGTCGGAAACCGGATTGACGCGGCGGCCGGATGGCGAGACGTCGGCCACGGCGCCGCCGTAGATTTCCTCGTCCATGCGACGCACCAGCGCCTGCAGTCGCAGCGAGCGGTTGACGAGGTCAAGAAAATCCTTGGGCAGTTCGACCCAGCCTGCGGCATCGTTGTTGGCGGAAGCGGTGTCGAGACGCACCTTGGATTTTTCGGAAGCAACCTGATCGCGGGTCATCTCGCCGGAATTCGCCGCACGCTGCAAAAGCAGCCAGGAGGCGACCTGCATCAGCCTCGTGGTCAGCCGCATCGATTCGGCCGCATAGAGCGTCGCCGCCAGCCTGGACAGTTTCTTCGCCTCGGCCCGGCCCTTGCCGTCCAGATATTCGGCCGCCTGCTCGACCAGGCCCATGCCTTCCTGATAGAGCGGCTTGAAGGATTGGGAGAAAACCCGCCGCTCCGCCAGCTTGATGGTTTTCGCGCTTCCCTTCGAAGAGTCGTTCATCGATACGCCCTGCACTTGCCTTACAGCCGGTCGATTCGGCGCCATCGCCGTCACGTCCTGCACCCTATATGACCGAGACTTGAAAATGCGCTTCGGGGCGGGTGAAGGCAAGCACATGTTTAACAAACGGTTAACGGCGGCGCAGGCCCCCGGGCAATCCGGATCGCGGGCAAAAAAAGAGCCGCGGGTAAGGCGGCTCTCAGGAGTTTAACAGGGAGGCGTCAAACAAAGTGGCTCCAACCACTCGGTAAGAATCCAGATCACTGGATGTACATAGTAAACGCCTGTAAAGCTTAATGAAGCCTTAACGGCACGGATATTTTTTGATCGAGCGCCGCCCGCCTGTGCCGTAACAGCACAATACTCAGGCCTTTTGGGCCTCAGGAAGCCGCTCGGCTTTCCACACCTCCGGCAGTGCGATGTAGGCAAACAGCAGCAATCCCGCGTAAAAACCCATCGAGGACGTTGCCACCAGCGGCTCGATCGCCGGGGTGCCGGCAAGCATGATATAAAGGCCGATCAACAGGCCGATGCCACTGATTGCCGTCAACCAGAAATGGACGGTGGCAAGCCTCTTTTCCGCGACTGCCGGAAACAGATGGTAGAAGAAGGCAAACACCGCCGACATCAGCCATCCGGCCACCATGATGTGGGCGTGAGTCGGCATCTGCGCATGGTCTTTGCTGATCGCCATCTGAAGGCCGAGCGCCATCCCGAACAGTGCATAGACGACGGCCAGCGTGAAGAAATTTCGTGCTACCTTTTGCATAGTATCCCCCGATTTGCCTTTTCCCGTCATGGGAATGGGTTGAATTCAGGCGGTCGACCCGCCACCGGGTCCCCGGCATCGGCGCATTAGCATCGGCAATGTTTCTGGACGATGCCGCATCGCGCCCGACCCTTCCCCGGCTCTGCCAGAATAGCAGAAAGCGGCGCGACGCGCTTGCGCAATCGTTGAACGATGCCGTTACGGCGTGTCTCATAGGACGGCGAAACAAAGCGGCCGCCCACGCGACATCGTTCCGAAACAGGCGCCGCGCTAAACGCCCGCTCCTCGCAGCGAGATGGAGCAAGTATGCGCCGCTCGCAATCGTCAACATCCAAGGAGGGGAACCATGGATTGGTACTCTATCGTCAAATTTCTGCACGTCGTCTCGGCGACCCTCTGGGTCGGCGGCGGCTTCACGCTGATGGTGCTCGCGATGCGCGCCGATCGCGCTGGAAACATCGAAGGCATGCTGCAGGCCATGCGCGCCACTGGCGAGCTGGGCAACAGGTTCTTCGCGCCGATGTCGATGCTGACGCTCGCCTTCGGGCTGATAATGTGTTGGTTCTGGGTCGGCTTCTCCGACCTGTGGATCCTGATCGGCCTTGCCGGCTATGCGACGACCTTCTGCATCGGCATGTTCATCTTCAGGCCGACCGCCGACCGCATGGCGGGGATGATCGCCAAGGACGGCGTGACGCCGGCGGCCCTCGCTCAGGGCCAGCGCATCCTCAACGCTGCACGCGTCGACTATTCGGTGATGCTGGTGATCATCGCCGACATGGTGCTGAAGCCGACGCTGAACGACATCACCATCCTGGGCTGCATGGCGCTGGTCCTGACCACCGGAATTGCTCTCGCCCTCGGCGGAACGCGCCGGTTGGTGCCTAGCGCCGCCTGAAATGACGCTGCTGGCGCCTCGGCTGCCGGCAGCTTCCATGGCTGGCAATCTAGAGAAGGCCGGAAATCCCGTCCCACAGAAGCTTGACCGCAACTACCGCCACGGTTGCGTAGGTGAAGGGGTAGAACAGTTCCGGCCGCATCCGCCGGACCAGCCAGGCGCCGGCGATGGTCGAAAGCGGCGCCAGCGGTACCAGAACCGCCGACGCGGTCAGGTTGGTGGTATCGAACTGTCCCAGCGCAAAATAGGGGATGAGCTTCAATGCGTTGGTGGCGGCAAAGAAGATTGCAGCGGTGCCCGACAGCACTTTCGGATCAAGCCGGATCGGCAGCGCATAGACCTGAAAGGGCGGACCGCCGACATGGGCGACGAAGCTGGTGAAGCCGGCGACCGTCCCCCAGAAGGCAGCAGCCGCGCGGTTGGGCTCGGCTAAGTGGCTCGCACCGTGCCGCATTTGTAGATAGCCCCAGCGAAGCACGAAGAGAATGGCCACCGCGCCGACGATCAGCCGCACCATTTCCGCTGTCACCAGCGCCGCGGTCAGCCAGCCGAGGCCGATGCCGATCACCGCCCCCGGCATCATGTCCGTAAGCATCTTCCGGTCGTAGACACCCCACCATGTCCACACCGAGACGATGTCCATCAGGCATAGAATCGGCAGCAGGATGGCGGCGGCCTGCACCGGCGGCATGGCCAGCGTCATCAGCGGCACCCCGATGAAACCGACCGCACCGCCAAAGCCGCCCTTGGACAGACCGACCAGGATGACGGCTGGAATGGCGGCGGCATAGAACCAGGGATCGAGCAGAAGACCTGACATCGGCGGGGAGCAGTTGGAGGGAAAGCGTATAGACGCTGGAATAGCCGATAAACTTTCGCGCCGCGACCGCAAATGTGCACACAATGCGATGCGTCGTGAGTGCTGAGGCCTGTTACGGTTTTGAGATGGCGGTCGCGGCAAGCGGCGGCGGGCGCCTCCGGATCGGCTGGGCCTTGATGATGGCTGTGCTCGTTTCGGCTTTGTCGGCGATACGGTCGAGAAGCTTGTCGAGATCGCCGATCGAGCGCACGAACAGCCGGGCAACAAAGCAGTCGTCGCCCGTCACCTTGTCGCATTCGCCAAACTCCGGGATCTCCTCGATCAGCTTCTGGACGATATGCAGCTTGCCCGGCAAGGGCCGGATGCGAACAATCGCCTGCAGCGAGTAGCCGAGCGCTTGCGGGTCGATCTCGACGGTGAAAGCCCTGATAACGCCGCGATCCTCCAGCCGACGCAGCCGTTCCGCCACGCTCGGCGACGACAGTCCTACCTGCTGGGCCAGTTCCTTCAACGAGGTTCGCGAATCCTTGATCAGGATTTCGAGAAGGCGTCGGTCCAGATCGTCCAGCATTTGACATTCCCAACGAAAGGGCCGCCGTCACCTTATTTAATTAGGCACGGCCGGAATATCACCTATCGCAAGACATAGGAAGCGCTTGTACCGCATGGGATTATCAACCCATCAGCATTCGAGAGGTAATCTTCATGGACAGCACGGTGCGCGGCACAATCGAAATGACGGCCGCAATGGCCATCCTCGGCACGATCGGATGGTTCGTCGTCATGTCGGGCGAGCCCATCATGGACGTCGTCTTCTGGCGCTGCGCCTTCGGCGCGATAACGCTGCTGATCATCTGCGCTGCCTTGGGATTGCTGCGCGGCAGGCTGTCGCTGCGCATCGTGGCGATTGCGGCCCTTGGGGGCGCGGCCATCGTCATCAACTGGTTGCTGCTGTTCAGTTCGTTTTCCCACGCCTCGATCTCGATCGCCACGGCAGTCTACAACACCCAGCCCTTCATGCTGGTCGGCTTTGGCGCGCTCTTCTTCTCAGAGCGGCTGACCATGACGAAGCTGGCCTGGCTCGGCATCGCCTTCGCCGGCATGCTGCTGATCGTGCACGCCTCGCCTGATGTGGGGCCCGATGCAGGTCCTAATACAGGTACAGGCAATCTCGGTTCGGATTATTTTACCGGCATCGCGATGGCGCTGGGTGCGGCTTTTTTCTGGGCCGTCGCCGCCATCGTCACCAAGGAGCTCAAAGGCACGCCACCGCACCTGATCGCCCTGATCCAGGTCTGCGTCGGCGTCGTCATGCTGGCACCCTTCGCCAACCTTTCCCACCTTCCCGCCGATGCGTGGAGCTGGAGCATGCTGGCGACGCTTGGCGTCGTCCATACCGGTCTGATGTACATCCTGATGTACGGCGCCATTCAGAAACTGCCGACGCATCTGCAGGGATCGCTGTCCTTCATCTACCCTGTGGTCGCGATCCTGGTCGATGTCATCGCCTTCGGCCACCGGCTGCATCCGGCCCAGATCGTCGGCGCCGCCGCCATCCTGGTCGCCGCCGCCGGCATGAATCTCGGCTGGACACTGTGGAAATCGAAGACACCAGCCGAGAGCACTCAGGCGATCAAGTGAGCGAAGAACGTCGCCGGACGACAATCATGCGCCAATGATCCTGCCCCGCCCGCCTGTTCAAGGCCGGCACTTTGCTCTATGCCGCAATGCAACCATCTTCGCCCGGCATAGGCGAAAACCGGAATCGAAAACCAATGAACGACGCAACGCCTCCAAATCGCTGCCGCATCGTGCTGATCGCGCCGCCCGGCGTGCCGGCTGAGCGCATCGGCGCGGCGTTCGAGGGCGGCGACGTCGCCTCGCTGATCCTGCCCGAGAACGGCATGGACGAGGCCTCCTTCCAGGCCTTCGCCGAACAGATCGTGCCGGCGGCGCAAGCGGCAGGCGTTGCCGTCGTCATTGCCGGCGACACCCGCATCGCCGGCCGCGTCCAGGCAGATGGCATCCATGTCGAGGTCGGCAAGGCCGAACTCGCCGAGACGATCGACCGTTTTCAGGCAAAAATGATGGTCGGCACCGGCGGCGCCAAGACACGCGACGATGCGCTGGAACTCGGCGAGCTCAGGCCCGACTACATCTTCTTCGGCCGCTTCGGCTACGACAACAAGCCGGAGCCGCACCCGCGCAACCTGTCGCTGGGTCAATGGTGGGCGGATGTGATCCAGATCCCTTGCATCGTCATGGCCGGGTCCGACCTCGCCTCGGTCGAAGCGGTAGCTGCCACCGGCGCCGAATTCGTGGCGCTGTCCAGCGCCGTCTTTGCCGACGGCGCCGACCCGAAGATGGCAGTCGCCAGCGCCAATGCGCTGCTCGACGAAACCGCGCCGCGTTTCGAGGACTGACGTGCCGGCGTGGACAATCCTTTTCGGTGCTTTGCTTGCGGCGCTCACGGTGCAGGCCGCCGTGGCGGAAACCGCCCCGTTGCCGCAACCCAAGCCCGACATCGGTGCAAGCACGGACAAGCCGATCGCCACGCCGCTGCCGCAGCCCGCCACCACGGCCCCGTTGCCGTCGGCCGACGCCATCAATCCCGACCGCTTCGGTGCAAAGCCGTCGGATTCTGCCTATGGCGCCTTCCAGCGCGGCCTTTACAAGACGGCCTACAACCTCGCTTTGGCTCGCGCCCAAAACGGCGACCCGGCGGCGCAGACATTGATCGCGGAGATATTGTCGCGCGGTCTTGGCGTGCCGGTCAACGCTGCGGAGGCGGCAAAGTGGTACGCGCTTGCCGCCGAGCAGGGCATACCAGAATCGCAGTTCCAGTATGCGCTGATGCTGCTCGACGGCCGCTACGTCAAGAAGGACGAAAGGGGGGCCTACGCGCTGATGCAGGCCGCCGCCGAGGCCGGCAACCGTCTGGCACAGTTCAATTTCGCGCAGCTGCTGGTCCAGCAGGACCCCGGCGATGCCGGCATCGCAAAGGCGGTGTCCTATTATCAGCGCGCCGCCGCGACCGGCCTTGCCGACGCGCAATATGCGATGGCGCAGGTCTATGCCAATGGCGTCGGCGGCAAGCCGCGCGACGAGGTCCAGGCGCGAGGGCTGCTGGCGCAGGCAGCACGGCAGAACTACGATACGGCGCAGATCGATCTCGCCGCCTGGATGATCGAGGGACGTGGTGGCGCCCGCGACCTGAAGTCCGGCTTCGGCTGGATGAAACAGGCCGCCGAGGGCGGCAATGTCGCCGCCCAGAACCGCCTCGCCAAGCTTTACATGGGCGGCATCGGCACCGATCCGGATCCGATCCTTGCCGGCGCCTGGTACGTTGTCGCCCGTCGCGCCGGGCTCATCGATCCGCAGATGGACGATTTTCTGCGGGGCCTGACCGACGACCAGACGAAGCAGGCGCTGCAGATGGCCAACCGCCTGCCGTAGAGCGTCGCGGACGGTGAATTATCTGGCAGCGAATGCTGACGAGGGGATGGCTCCGCCCCTACTCCCCTCCTGCCCACTCCCTTGTCCACTCCCTTGCCTCTCCTGGCGATTTGTGGTCTTGGAGGCGCCAAATCGCTTTCGTCGCGAATATCTCATTCCGGATCACATCATCATGGCCAAGATCAATGGCAACGAAATCCGTCCCGGCAACGTCATCGAACATGATGGCGGCCTATGGGTGGCGGTCAGGACCAACACCGTCAAGCCCGGCAAGGGCGGCGCCTATAACCAAGTCGAGCTGAAGAATCTGATCAACGGCACCAAGCTTAATGAGCGTTTCCGCTCCGCCGAAACCGTCGAACAGATCCGGCTGGAGATGAAGGATTTCTCCTACCTCTACGAGCAGGGCGAAGCGCTGGTGTTCATGGACACCGAAAGCTACGAGCAGCTTGAACTGCAAAAGGATTTCGTCGGCGATCGCGCCGCCTTCCTGCAGGACGGCATGATGGTGACGGTCCAGCTCTATGATGAAAGGCCGATCGGCATTTCACTGCCCGACCAGGTGACGCTGACCATCACCGAGGCCGATCCAGTGGTGAAGGGTCAGACGGCCGCCTCATCCTATAAGCCGGCGATGCTGGAGAACGGCATCCGCGTGCTGGTGCCGCCGTTCATCGGGTCGGGCGAACGTATCATCGTCGACACCAACGAAATCACTTACGTGCGCCGCGCCGACTAAAGCGCCCGGCAGCAGGAAGAAGCGCAGCAGGAAAAAGTACAATGGCGCGTTCCGCGATCCTCAATGTAATGGTCCAGGCCGCCATGAAGGCCGGCCGCTCGCTGTCGCGCGATTTCGGCGAAGTCCAGAACCTGCAGGTCTCGATGAAGGGGCCGGGCGACTATGTCAGCCAGGCCGACCGCAAGGCCGAAGACATCCTTTTCACCGAGCTGTCGAAGGCGCGGCCGGGCTACGCCTTCCTGATGGAGGAGCGCGGCCTGATCGAAGGCGACGACGGCCAGCACCGCTGGATCGTCGATCCGCTCGACGGCACCACCAATTTCCTGCACGGCATTCCGCTCTTCGCCATCTCGATCGCGCTGGAGCGTCAGGGCCAGATCGTCGCCGGCGTCGTCTACAATCCGGCGATGGACGAACTCTACACTGCCGAGCGCGGCGGCGGCGCCTTTATGAACGACCGCCGGTTGCGGGTCGCCGGCCGCACCAAGCTGATCGACGCGGTGATCGGCTGCGGAGTGCCGCATCTCGGCCGCGGTCAGCATGGCAATTTCCTGGTCGAGCTGCGCAACGTGATGGCCGAAGTCTCGGGCGTGCGCCGCCTCGGCTCCGCGTCGCTCGATCTCGCCTACGTCGCTGCCGGCCGCATGGACGGATTCTGGGAAACCGGCCTGTCGGCCTGGGACGTCGCCGCCGGCATCCTGCTGATCCGCGAGGCAGGCGGCTTCATCTCCGACTTCGCCGGCGGGCAGAACATGCTGGATGGCGGCTCGATCGTCGCCGGCAACGAGATCATCCAGCGTGCGCTGTTGAAGGTCGTCAGGAAGCCGGTGACGCCGCGCTAGCTCTAGCTAGCGGACTTGGCGCGCTGAACCGCCGCAGTCGCAAAACCGCAACCAACGCTTGAAATACTGCCCCGCATCCGCCCAGATAAGGGGATGCAGGATCATTCATGACGCATATCGGCCCCGAATCCCGGATCGAAATCCCCTTCATGGGACGCTGGCATTATTCGCGCGCCGAAATGATCGCCGACGGCATCGTCCATGCGGTGGGCATCATGCTCGCCATTGCCGCCGGCTCGGCGCTGCTGGCGCTGGCCTCCTTCCATGCCGGTCCGGGCGAATATATCGCCGCCGCTTTCTACGTGGTTTCGCTGCTCACCGTGCTGTCGGTGTCGCTGGCCTATAACCTGTGGCCGGTGTCGTCGCCGGCCAAGTGGATATTGCGGCGCTTCGATCATGCCGCGATCTATCTGCTGATCGCCGCGACCTACACGCCTTTCCTCGCCCAGCTCGACGGCTCGCCGCTGGCCATCTCGATGATCGTCCTGGTCTGGCTCGCGGCAGCGATCGGCATCGCCATCAAAGTGCTTCTTCCCGGCCGCTTCGACCGGCTGGCGATCGTCTTCTATCTTGCGATCGGCTGGAGCGGCATCGTTCTTGTCGAGCCGCTGGTCCAGACATTGCCGACGACATCGATCGCGCTGATTGTTGCCGGCGGCATCGTCTATTCCTGCGGCGTCATCTTCTTCGCCTGGAAGGGCCTGCGCTTCCACAATGCGCTGTGGCACGGCTTTGTCGTCACCGGCGCCGGCCTGCATCTTGCCGCCATGGTCGACTGCCTGGTCATCAACCGACTCTGACGCCAATGGTCCGGCCGGCAATATTGCCAAGCGCCATTCAATTTGGTCACAATTGCGTTTAGAGTCGCCGTCAAACGTGAATTGACGGCATCGGAAACGGGGCACGGATGGCTTTTCTCAAATCCTTCGGCGTGGGCAGACGCTCCGACGTCCTGATGTACGACCCGCACAAATTGTCGAGCCCGCAGGTTTTTCTGCTGACCATGGTCATCTTCCTGATGATCGTCGCCTTCATCGCCGCCATCCTGACCCGTCAGATCTCGACCGCCTTTGCCACCAATCCCGGTCTCAACGGCCTGATCATCGGCGTGCTTGCGGTCGGCATCCTGCTGGCCTTCGTGCAGGTCGGCCGGCTGTTTCGCGAAGTGCGCTGGGTCAACTCATTTCGGGCCGGCTCCGAAATCACCGAACCGGTGCTGCTGGCGCCGATGAAGGCGATGATCGGCCGCTCGTCGACGATCGCCTTCTCGACCAGCTCGATGCGCACCATGCTCGATTCGATCGCCACCCGCCTCGACGAAAGCCGCGACACCTCGCGCTATCTTGTCGGGCTGCTGGTGTTCCTTGGCCTGCTCGGCACCTTCTGGGGCCTGCTCAACACGATCGGCTCGATCCGCGAAACTATTGACTCGCTCGATCCCGGCTCCGGCGATGCCGCCGCCGTGCTCGAATCGCTGAAGCAGGGGCTTTCCGCGCCGCTCGCCGGCATGGGCACCGCCTTCTCGTCGTCGCTGTTTGGCCTGTCCGGTTCCCTGGTGCTCGGCTTCCTCGACCTGCAGGCTGGCCGCGCCCAGACACGCTTCTACACCGAGCTCGAAAACTGGCTGTCCTCGGTCACCGACCTGTCGTCCGACATCGTCGTCGCCGAACCGCCAAAGGCCGAGTCCTCCGACGAGATCCGCGTCCTGTCGGAAAGACTGCGCAGCATGCAGGAAAGCGGCGGCGGCGCCAATCCGCGTGTCGCCACCGCCATGGCCAACCTTGCCGACGGCATTTCGGGCCTGGTCAAGAACATGCGCTCGGAGCAGCAGATCATGCGCGACTGGGTCGAGGCCCAGTCGGACGAGCAGAAGGCTATGCGCAATACGCTGGAGAAGATCGCCGACGCCCTGAAGAAGACCGGAGTCCATTAGCATGGCTCTCGCCAGGAGCCGGCGTACCGATCGCCGTATCGATTACTGGCCAGGCTTCGTCGACGCGCTGTCGACGTTGCTGCTGGCGATCATGTTCCTGCTCACCGTATTCGTGCTGGCGCAGTTCCTGCTCGGCCGCGAAATCTCCGGCAAGGACACGGTACTCAACCGCCTCAACTTGCAGATAAACGAACTGACCCAGCTTCTGGCGCTGGAGCGCTCGACGACGCAGGACAAGGAAGATTCGCTCGCCAATTTGCAGGCGTCGCTGTCGGCGTCGGAGGCGGAAAAGAGCCGGCTCGAGCAATTGCTGGCGCAAGGCGCCGGTGCCGGCGACGCGGCCAACCAGCGCGCCACGGCGCTTTCTGGTGAACTCGACAACCAGCGCCAGATAAGCCAGCAGGCGCTGAGCCAGGTCGAAATCCTCAACCAGCAGATCGCGGCGCTGCGCAGGCAGATCGGAGCGCTCGAAGAAGCGCTCAACGTATCCGAAACGCGCGACCGCGAGTCCAACACCAAGATCGCCGATCTCGGCCGCCGCCTGAACGTCGCGCTGGCGCAACGGGTGCAGGAACTGAACCGCTATCGGTCCGACTTCTTCGGGCGCTTGCGCGAGATCCTCGCCGATCGCGAGAACATCCGCATCGTCGGCGACCGCTTCGTCTTCCAGTCGGAAGTGCTTTTCCCGACAGGCTCCGAAGTGATCAACGATGCCGGCAAGGACGAGATGAAGAAGCTCGCCGACGCCATTATCGACCTGCAGAAGGAGATCCCGCCGGAGATCAACTGGGTACTGCGCGTCGACGGCCACACCGATGACAAGCCGCTATCGGGCACCGGCCGCTACCGCGACAATTGGGAATTGTCGACGGCGCGCTCGACCTCGGTGGTGAAGTTCCTGATCGAAAACGGCGTGCCGGCCAACCGGCTGGTTGCGGCCGGCTTCGGTGAATTCCAGCCGCTCGACCCCGCCGACACCGAAGATGCACGCAACAAGAACCGCCGCATCGAGCTGAAACTGACCGAGCGCTGATCGTCCCGGCTCCAGCGGCGGCCGCATTTAGGGCGCCAATGCGGGCTAGCAAGGCCTGAAAGATTACCTTTTTTGACTTCACTTTGCCGAGGACCGCTCCTAGGCTCTGTCACGGGGCCGGCGGTGGAACCATCCATCGCGACGCGACGGAACCGACGGCCCACGGCCGGAAGGTGGCGTCCCAACCGCAGCCTTCCCCAGTAAAAGGAGACGCAACCATGCGCTCTTTCACTCCCGAAACCCTCAGGACTGCAACGCTCGCGGCACCTCTCGTCACCGTTCCGTTTGCTGGCGCCTACGCCAGCCCGCGTGAGACAGCTTTGATAAACCAGATAGAGAGCGTGGATACCGGTATACGGGCCGCGATGCAGGCCAACGGGATCAAGCCGGACGAGGCGCGTGACTTGCGCACGCAGGTCGCTCACCTTGATCGGGCCGCGCAGAGGGCCGCGCGAGATGGGACGATGCCGACCACGCAATGTCAGCAGTTGCTGGCGCAGCTCGATCATGTGAGTCAGAAGCTGCGGGCTGCCACCGGCAGCGCCTTCCTCATCGGCAGCGGCGGCGGTGGCGGATATTATCCGAACGGCTACGGCCCAAAATATCCAAACGGCTGAAACCCTCCATTACAGCGCCGCAGTTCGATCTTGCGAATGATCCTTTGATTTTGCGCATGTCCGTTGCGCACCGAAGGCCCGCGCAGCAAGAGCCGTGCTCCGAAAATTGATTCCGATTTTTCGGGGTCATGCGCCCAGCCAAAGTACGATCAGCGCCAGCACTGCCGGTAGAGTCTGGATGTAGAGGATTTTCCTATCGACCGTCGCCGCGCCGTAGAGGCCGGCGATGGCGACGCAGAGCAGGAAAAACACCTTGATCTGGAAACCGGCCTCGCCGAGGTAAAGCCCCCAGATCAGCCCGGCTGCGAGAAAGCCGTTGTAAAGCCCTGGTTGGCCGCAAGCACTTTCGATGCGCTGGCGAATTCCGGCGTCAGCCTTGTGGCCGCGTGGCGTATTCCACAGCACCATCTCCAGATAGACGATGTAGAGGTGGATCAGCGCCACCAACCCGACCAGCACGTTGGCGATCATGCTTCATCTCCCGTCGCGGCACGGCGCCGCCTTGCGATATTGATCACGCACGCCACCGCTCCCGCAAGACGCATTGCGGCGTGCATTCAGCTAGCAACCAATGTGCCCTTCGCCGACGGCCTTCTGGGTTGCCAATGCCCGCGCATTGGTATCTTTTCCCGCCGTTCAAATTCAGCGGAACCCACCATGTCCTTTCAAAAACTCGACGACCTCGGTCACAAGCTCGAAGCGCTGGAGCATGCGCTCGCCATTCTCGGCGCCGACGAGGCGACCCATATGGCCGTGGGCGGCGGCGAAAAGCGCGCCGAGGCGATGTCGGCGCTGGCCGGCATGCATCACGCCAGAGCGACCGCGCCGGAGATCGCCCACTGGATCGCTGCGGCCGAGCAGGAAACGCTGAACGAAGAACAGCAGGCAGCGGTCAAGGAGTTCCGGCGGCAGTATACCAACCTGACCTGCCTGCCGGTTGAATTCGTCGAGCGCCAAACGACCGCGCGCATGCGCTCCGAGCAGCTCTGGCGCGACCTGCGGGCGAAAAACGACTGGGCAGGATTTTTGCCGGCTCTTGAAGGCGTCGTGGCGCTAGTGCGCGAGGAAGCAGCACTTCGCGCCGACGTGCTCGGCCTCGATCCCTACGACGCGCTGATGGAGCAGTACGATCCCGGCAACCGCGCCGCCGACATCACGCCGGTCTTCGCCGAGCTGAAGACCTTCCTTAGGGATTTCGTGCCGGAGGCACTGGCCGTGCAGGAAGAGCGGCTGGCGAAAAACCCTCTGAAGCCGCTTTCGGGCAGCTACGCGATCGAAAAGCAGCGCGAGCTTGGCCTCGCCATGATGGCGGCGGTCGGCTTCGACCTCACCCACGGCTCGCTTTCGGTTTCGCATCATCCGTTCTGTGGCGGCGTGCCGAGCGACGCGCGCATCACCACCCGCTACAAGACCTCCGACTTCCTGTCGGCACTGATGGGAGTGCTGCACGAGACCGGCCATGCGCTTTACGAACAGAACCTGCCGAAGGCATGGGCGCACTGGCCGCTTGGCAAGGCGCGCGGCATGGCCGTGCATGAAAGCCAGAGCCTGTTCGTCGAAAAGCAGATCGGCCGCAACCCCGAATTCTGGCGCTGGGCGCTGCCGGTGGTCGAACGGCACCTGGGCGAGACCTGGTCGATCGACGACATCCTGCCGCATGTTCATAGGATCGAGCGCGGGCTGATCCGCGTCGACGCCGACGAGGTCACATATCCGCTGCACGTCATCCTGCGCTACGAGCTGGAGCAGGAGCTTGTCTCGGGGCGGCTGGAGGCCGCCGACCTGCCCGAGGCTTGGGACACCAAGATGCGCGACTATCTCGGCCTGTCGACCATCGACAACCCGGCCGACGGGCCGATGCAGGACGTGCACTGGCCGGGTGCCGCCTTCGGCTATTTCCCGTCCTATACGCTGGGCGCAATGATGGCGGCGCAGCAATGGGCGGCGCTGACCAGAGACCATCCTTCGGCCGACGAAGACCTCGCCACGGGAAATTTCGCGGCGATCAACGACTGGCGCCGCGAAAGGATCTGGTCGCAAGGTTCGCGCTGGTCGACGCCCGACCTGCTCGAACGCGCCACCAGCGAGAAACTCAACGCCGCGCATTTCACCGATCACCTGAAGAAGCGCTACGGCGCATAGGACGGCACCCCCTCCCATCCATCCCACCTGACCGATCATTGGGGTTCTCTAAGATGATTCACCATTCTCGGTCCTAGCCGAGCCACCCTGCCTTGCAGGACGCAATTTACTTTTCTATCACTAGTGGCATTCGATTGTACCTGGGGACGTGCAGGGCATGGGGCGGGCAAGGCACTTTCAGGCGGCGACAACAGTGGCCGCAAGACTTACTATATTGGCAAGACTCACCGTATTGATTGTCATTTGCACGGTCTGTTGGCCGGCCATGGCCGGTACAACCGTTCACAAGGGCAGCGTTGGCGACTGGATCGAGCCAGTCGCGCTTCCCAAGGCCGATCCGCAATTCGACAGCCAGATCAAGAACGGCATATCCAACCTGCTGTCGGATTATCAGATCCGGAAGCGCCCGGGCGGGTTGGAGGTCTTCGACCGCTATGCCTACAAGATCGTCGACCGCACCGGCCTGGAACGCGGCGCCAGCATAAGTTTTGAATTCGATCCTGCGACATCCGAGGTCACCGTGAACTGGATAGACATCATTCGCGACGGCGTGGTGATCCAGCATCTTTCCGATGCTGAGTTCGACGTGTTTCGGCGCGAGAGGGATGCGGAGAAGGGCCTCTTCGATGGTTGGCTGACCGCTTACCTGAACATCAACGATGTCCGGGTCGGAGACATCGTCGATTATGGCAAGACCACGGTCAGAACTCCGATCATCGGCACGGATCTTCTTTTCCATTCCTTTGCCGTGGCCTGGGACGAACCAATCGCTTTGATCCGCAAAAGAGTGACGTGGCCAACGGTGCAGCCCCTGAATGTCCGACAGGTCAGGACGGACATACGCCCGGATGTCCAGTCTACCGGAGAAACGACGACCTATCTTTGGCAAAGCGCCAACCCGACGCCGGTGAAATCGCAGGAATATCTGCCGCCGGACTTTCTCACATACCCATCCATCGAAATCTCTTCGACGTCTAAATGGCAAGATATCGTCGACACGGTTCTTCCGTACTATCGGCTCGACCAGGAACTGCCGGCAGATTTCGCAGCGAAGCTCGATGCCATTGCCGCGAAATACGATGCGCCAGAAGACAGGATGATTGAGGTGATGCGGTTGGTCCAGGACAACATCCGTTATGTCAGCCTGTCCATGGGCCGTGGTTCGTATATCCCGCGCAGCCCGACGACCGTGGTGGCAAGCGGCTTCGGAGATTGCAAGGACAAGGCGCTGCTTCTCGCCTCCAGCCTACGGCGACTGGGAATCCGCGCGGACGTGGCTCTCACCGATCTTGACGAAGGGCTTGCTCTCGCCGCGATACTCCCGACGATAAGGGCGTTCGACCATGTTATCGTGAAGGTCGCCATCGACAGCCAGATCTACTGGATAGACGCGACCAACTATCTGCAGGGAGGCAGGGCAGATAATCTTATACCGCCCGACTACGGCTTTGCTCTGCCCATTGTCGCCGACAAGGCGGAAATGGAAAAGATAGAACGAAAGGAGCTCTACCAGCCGACCACCTTTGTGAATGAGGTATTCGATTTCCCCAAACGCAAAGGCGAGCCGCTCAAACTGACCGTCACCACGACCTATTGGGGCGCAGATGCCGATAGCATGCGCTATAAGCTTGTCTCGCAATCGGCGGCAAGGATCGCGGACGACTATCTCAAATATTACAATCGCCAGTATCCCGGAATGAAAAGCCTGGGGCCGCTGGTGACGAACGACAGCCGCGACAAGAATCTGGTTTCGGTAACCGAATCCTACGATCTGTCGGCAGGCGATCTCGATGCCGATAACCTCTCCAAGGACTTTGCTCTGAAATCGGATGTCGGCATCAGATATTTGCCGGAGCCCGACCTCCTCGAAAGGAGCGCGCCAATCTGGCTAGGCAGCCCGATCTTTCGACGACACCGGTGCACCGTCAGAAATTTGAAGGCCCACTTCGTAGGCCCTGAGGACAATGACGACGTGATTACGCCCTACGTTGCATTCAAGGCTCGTTGGACGAGCACCTCTACCGAATTTCAGGTCGACTGGTTTCTCAAGACTCTCAATGACCGGATTCCCGCCAAGAGTACCGGCCCTTATTTGAAATCCCTCAAGAAGATCAACGACAACTCGGCTTGGAACTACAATTTCGCCTATTCGGACGCCGAAGCGAACTGACGCCAGTGGAAGGACCTACTCCGCGGCACCTCTGAAAGCATTCGACCCGGTTTCGAACTGCAGCTTGGCCAGCCGCGCATAGATACCGCCCTTGGCAACGAGGCTTTGATGGGTGCCTTCCTCGACGATGCAGCCGCCATCCATGACGAGGATCCGGTCGGCCTTCAGAACCGTCGCCAGACGGTGGGCGATAACGATGGTGGTGCGGCCCTGCATCAGCCGCTCCAGCGCCGTCTGCACCAGCGTCTCGCTTTCGGCGTCGAGTGCCGAGGTCGCCTCGTCGAGCAGAAGGATCGGCGCATCCCGCAGAATCGCGCGGGCAATCGCCACGCGCTGGCGCTGGCCGCCGGACAGGGTCACGCCGCGCTCGCCGACCTCGCTGTCATAGCCTTTCTCGAGCTTCAGGATGAACTCGTCGGCAAGCGCATCCTTCGCCGCCGCCTCGATCTCGGCCTGGCTGGCGTCCGGACGGCCGAAGCCGATATTGTCACGCGCGCTGGCCGCGAAGATGGTGACATCCTGCGGCACGATGGCTATTCGCTCTCGTATTGCGACGGGATCGGCCTCGCGCACATTAACGCCGTCGATCATGATCTTGCCGATCTCGGGGTCATAGAAGCGCAGAAGCAACGAAAAGACGGTGCTCTTGCCGGCGCCCGACGGGCCGACGATCGCCACTGTCTCGCCGGGCTTGACCTGGAAACTCAGACCGTGGACGGCGGCGCGGTCGGGCCCAGCCGGATAGGAGAAGGATACGTCGTCGAAACTTATTGCGCCTCCGGCCGTCGCCGGCAGTAGTTTCGGATGCGCGGGGGCTTGGATCGCGGGCTTCTCGGCCAGGATCTCGGTCAGCCGTTCGGCAGCACCCGCCGCCTGGGCAAGCTCGCCCCACACTTCCGACAGCGCACCGAGGGCGCCGGCGGCGAACACCGAATAGAGCAGGAATTGGCCGAGCGTGCCCGGCGACAGCGTGCCGCCAAGCACGTCGCGCGATCCGAACCACAGCACCGCCACCACCGAGGAAAAGATCATGAAGATGGCGAAGAAGGTGAGGAAAGATCGGGCAAAGATCGAAGATCGCGCCGCCTCGAACGCGGCTTCCACGGCAGATGAAAAATTCCCGGTGACCAGTTTCTCGTTGGTGAAGGCCTGCAGCGTGCGCACCGCGCCGATCTGCTCGCTGGCATAGGCCGTCGCGTCGGCCAGCGTGTCCTGCGCCAGCCGCGATTTGCGCCGCACCGAGCGGCCGAAGGCGACCAGCGGCAGCACGATCACCGGGATAGCGGCAATGACGAGGCCCGACAGTTTCGGGCTGGTGAAGACCATCATCGCCACGGCTCCGAGCCCCAGGATGACATTGCGCAGCGCCACCGAAGCGGTGGCACCGACTGCCGACTTGACCTGCGTTGTGTCGGCGGCGAGCCGCGACACAATCTCGCCCGACTGGGCCGTGTCGAAGAAAGACGGCGACAGCGTCGTGACATGGCGGAACACGTCGTTGCGGATGTCGGCGACGACGCGCTCGCCCAGCGTGATGACGAAATAGTAGCGGCTGGCCGACGCCGCGGCGAGCAAGGCAGCCATCACCACCAGCATGGCGAAATACTCTGCGATGAAACTGGAATCGGAAGCTGAAAAGCCGTGGTCGATCATGCGCCGCACGGCTAGCGGCAGCGCCAGCGTCGTCGCCGCCGCTACGGTCAGCGAGACGACCGCGCCAATGACCATCTTCCGGTAGCGGGTGATATAGGGGAACAGGCGCCGCAGCGGCTTGAGCGAGCGCCTACGCTCGTCTGCATCGCCGCTGGTGTGCGCCATGACCGTTTCCTCTGGCTCTTTTTGTATGCGCCTTAATATGCGCTTGCCGCGGCCTTGTGATTCAATTCCGGCTGATGTATAGGCTCGCCGACCGTTTTTAAAAGCCGTGGCTCCTCAATAGCTGCGGCTTCGAGTTTTAAAAAGGGGCGCATCGACGCAGGCTTTATGCCCGTCAGCAGCGCCGGCGAACCAGGAATAGCACAATGAAGACCGACATCCATCCCGACTACCACACCATCAAGATCGTCATGACCGACGGCACCGAATACATGACCCGTTCGACCTGGGGCAAGGAGGGCGACACGATGAACCTCGACATCGACCCGACCACCCATCCGGCCTGGACCGGCGGCCAGCAGACCCTGCTCGACCGCGGCGGCCGCTTGTCGAAGTTCAAGAAGCGTTTCGAAGGTTTCGGCCTCTAAGCCGCAGACTTTTCGCAGATCAAGAACCCGCCCTCGTGGCGGGTTTTTTGTTGACTGGAGCCACCCGGCACAGGAGGGTCGACTGGTTGGCGAAGGGCGGCGACATGATAGCATTCAACGATGAACGATGGTCCGGCCTCACGGGCGGATACAAGGTCGTTTATGATCCACGACCGGCCTTGCGAAGGCTGGCCGTTCACTACGATGACAAGTCGGTCTGGGACGAGCTCTGGAACGAACTGCATCATCAGGGCGATGTTGGAGACGCATCTTACGCCGCGGTTGTGGAACTGGCTCGCATCTCCGAAGGCCAAACTCCAGTATATTGGGGAGCTTACGGTCTGGCCGCGACGATCGAAGAAGCGCGATTGGCCTACGACCGGAACCCGCCGGTTCCGGATTGGATCGAACCACACTACAAAACTGCGTGGCAGATCCTTTTCGAATTGGCCTTGCGGGATCTGGCAGTTTCGGCGGACGACCCGACCGTAAACTGCGCATTGGCCGTTGTCGCCCTTCATAGAGGCCGGTTCAGCCTCGGCCGCATGGCGATGTGCGCGGAAGATGAGCGCACGGAAATGCTACGGGATTATTTCGGCCGGTAGTCTCCGGCTCTATTCGCCGACCAGTTCGCGCAGCGCCATCCGCTTATAGGCGGCGACCAGGTCGTCGCCTTCTTGCCGCCCGACCGAGATTGCCAGCCGCATGGTGGCCTCGCCCATCTGCCAGATGAGAAACGCCGTCGTTTCCAGCGCCGCCGGATCGGCGGCAGGCCGCAGCCGTTTTAGCACCGCCGTGAGGAATTCGGCGTTGGCCCGGCTGTCGGCAAGCTCGAGTTCCCGCAGCGCCTTGTCGGCCTGTGTGCCCGACCAGATGTCACGCATCACCGGCTCCGCCAGGAACAGCCCGTAATAGATATCCACCAGCTCGGAAAACGCCCGCCGCAGCCCTTCCGCGTCGCTAACCTCGGCAAGTGCTGCCGCGATGCAGGCCTGGCTTTCAGCGGTGTAGCGCTCGGCCAGCGCCCAGATGATCGCCCGCTTGTCCGGAAAGAACTGGTAGAGCGAGCCGATCGACACGCCGGCCCGCTCCGCCACTTCGCCCATGCGCATGGCATCGCTGCCTTGCTCGGCGATCAAAGCGGAGGCGGCGGCCAGCATCCGTTCGACCCGTTCGCGGCTGCGTTGCTGGCTTGGCGCCCGGCGCGGCGATGCGATGTGGCCATCCTGTGAACCCGATACGGTCGAGCCTTCCATCACTGTCTCCTAAGCGAATGATCAACAAATTGGCTTGACTCGCAAAATACGAGGGTTTATCACATTTTGCAAACGTGAGGATTACTCATGTTTGTGAGCAAAGGAAATCACCCATGATCGACACAGTACGGAAACCGACTTTAATCCTCGGCGGCACCGGCAAGACCGGCCGTCGTCTCGCAAACCGGCTGACGGTGCAGAGCCTGCCAGTGCGGATCTGCTCACGCTCGGGCACGCCGCCCTTCAACTGGGAAAACAACACGACCTGGGAACCCGCGCTTGATGGTGTCGGGGCCGTCTACATCAGCTACTATCCCGATCTTGCGATGCCGGGTGCCCCCGAAGCGGTCGCCGCCTTCGCCAACCTTGCCGTGGAGCGCGGTGTGCGCCGGCTGGTGCTGCTGTCGGGGCGTGGCGAAACCGAAGCGCAACGCGCCGAAGAGATGCTGAAAGCCTCAGGCGCCGACTGGACGATCCTGCGCTGCGCCTGGTTTGCCCAGAACTTCAGCGAGAGTTTTTTGCTCGATCCGCTGCTTGCAGGTGAAGTGGCACTACCGGTCGGCAATGTCGGAGAACCGTTCGTCGACGCCGAGGACATTGCCGACGCCGCCGTTACGGTGCTTACCCGGCAAGGTCATATCGGGCAGCTTTACGAGCTGACCGGGCCGCGGCTGCTGAGCTTCGCCGAGGCGGTCGCCGAGATCGGCAAGGCAGCTGGCCGCAACATCGGCTTCAAGCAAATTTCGCATGCCGAGTTCGCCGCCGCAATCGCCGCGCACGCGCTGCCGGCCGAGTTTGCCTGGCTGCTCAACGAACTGTTCACCGAGGTGCTCGACGGCCGCAACGAGGCGCTGGCCGACGGCGTCGAGCGCGTGCTCGGCCGAGCGCCAAGGGACTTCTCCGCCTACGCAATCGAAACCGCCGCTACGGGCATCTGGAGCAACTGACATGATCATGAAACTGCTCCCCATCCTAACCTTCGTAGCCGCGCTCGGCTCGGGCGTCGTCGCTGGTGTCTTCTTCGCCTTTTCCAGCTTCGTCATGCCGGGCCTCGCCCGCATGCCTGCCGCGGGCGGCATCGCCGCCATGAATTCGATCAACGTCACTGCGGTGACGCCGATGTTCATGACCGCGCTTTTCGGCACCGGACTGGTCTGCCTCGTCCTCGTTGTCGGCGCCATTCTCGGCTGGAATCAGCCGGGTTCGTTCTGGCTTCTCGCCGGCGCCCTGATCTATGTCGTCGGCAACCTGATCGTGACCATGATCTTCAACGTGCCGCTCAACAACGCGCTGGCCGCCGTCGATCCGGCAAGCGCCAACGGCGCCGCCGTGTGGGCCACCTATCTCAGGGACTGGGTGATGTGGAACCACGTCCGCACCATTACCGCCATCGTGGCGCTGGGCTGCTTCATCGTGGCGTGGCGGTGAATGAGGCCAGTAATAAAAGACCTTGCGTCAGGCAGGGTCTTTTGACTTGTGGCCCTTACGATCGGCATGACCGAGATGGCGATCCGGATCGATCACGTCGCGAACCAGTTGCTTAAGCCTTGCAGCGTCGGGAAAGCCGCCGTCGCGCTTGCGGTCCCAGACCAGCGTGTCGTTGCAGGAAATGGTGAAAATACCGCCGGTGCCCGGCACCAGCGTGACCTCGCCCAGATCCGTTCCGAAAGTCGAGAGCAGCTCCTGCGCCATCCAGCCGGCCCGCAGCAGCCACTGGCACTGCGTGCAATAGGTGATGCGGACCTGAGGCAGCGCCTGTGGGGTCATGTCAGACTGAGCTCGCTCATGTCAGACTGAGCTTTGCTCATGTCTTCGGGCTGAGCTCGCTCATGTCTGGGCTGAGCTGTGCTCATGCGGCGCTCAGCTTCGCCATGGTCTCGTCGTCGACCTCGAAATTGGCGTAGACACTCTGCACGTCGTCATCGTCCTCAAGCGTCGCGACCAGCTTCATCAGCGATTGTGCCCGCTCCTCGTCGACCGCGATGTTGGTTTGCGGCTTCCAGATCGGCTTCACTGATTCAGCCTCGCCGAGCGCCCCTTCCAGCGCCTTTGACACTTCGCCGAGGTTCTCGAAGGCGCAATAGATCGTGTGCCCTTCCTCGTCCGACTGGACGTCGTCGGCACCGGCTTCGATTGCCGCGTCCATGACCTTCTCGGCACTGCCGACTGACGCCGGATAGAAGATCTCGCCGACACGGTCCCACATGAACGACACCGAGCCGGTTTCGCCCATCGCCCCACCGGCCTTGGTGAAGGCGGCGCGCACATTCGACGCCGAGCGGTTGCGGTTGTCGGTCAGCGCCTCGACGATCAGCGCAACGCCACCCGGCCCGTAGCCTTCGTAGCGCACGGCTTCGTAAGTCTCGGCGTCGCCCATCGACGCCTTGTTGATGGCGCGCTGGATATTGTCCTTCGGCATCGACACCGCTTTGGCGTTCTGCACGGCCAAGCGCAGGCGCGGGTTCATCGACGGATCCGGCGTGCCGCTCTTGGCGGCGACGGTTATTTCGCGCGCCAGCTTGGAAAACATTTTCGACCGCACCGCGTCCTGGCGGCCCTTGCGGTGCATGATGTTCTTGAACTGTGAATGGCCAGCCATGGCACCCCTGTCGTCTTCTTGGCAGAGCATCCTGCAGCGAGACCTCGCCTTTTGCCAAAATGCTCGAAGTCATAATTTCAGAACGTTCCTGGTCCGTCCGGATGGACGTACGGCGCTCTATGTCGGAATGGCCGGCTTATAGATAAATCGGCTCAATTCGTCCAGCCGCGCCGTAACGGTGGTGCGCAACACGTCCGCCAGCTGCATTCCTGCGGCCATTCACCCGTCCAGATCGGATTTCAGCCGGTCGAGAATGGTGATCGCGTGCGTGGCGTACTGACTGATCCAGCGGTCGTGGATCTGCTGGATCGGCAGCGCATTGAGATGATTCCAGCGTTCGCGCCCCTCGCGCCGCGCGACGACCAGGTCGGCTTCCTCCAGCACTTTCAGATGCAGCATGACGGTGCAGCGGTCCATGTCGGGAAAGGCATCGCACAGCATGCCGGTAGTGCGCGGCGCGTCCTTCAGCTCGTCCAGCAGCGCACGCCGGCGCGGATGCGCCAGCGCCTTGAAAACATTGTCATCCTGCGCTTTGCTTGACATGTTATATTTTTATAACATAATACCGATCTGATCAAGGAAGGAGCTGCGGATATGTCTCTTGGATTCAGGGTTTCGGGCCGCATCGGCAAACCGGTCGCCGAAGTCTTCGATGCGGTCGTCAATCCGAAGAAGCTCAGCGGCTATTTCACCACCATCGGCGGCGCCAGCGCCCCGCTGGTGGCCGGCGCCAAGGTCGTCTGGTGGGGCAAGGTCCCGGTCGAGGTCGACGAGGTGGAGAAAAACAACCGCATCGTGCTGCGCTGGGATGCCACCGACGCCGACGGCAAGCCGGCTTACAAGACGCGCGTCGAGATGAATTTCGAGCCGCTGGATGACGGCGGCACCTTCGTCACCATCGCCGAGGCCGGCTGGCACGAGGACGCGGTCGGCCTGAAGAAGTCCTACCTCAATTGCGAGGGCTGGTCGCAGATGCTGGCCTGCATGAAGGCCTATGTCGAATACGGGATCAATTTGCGCGACGGCTATTACCGCAGCGAGATGAAGGGCGAACCGGCCAGTGAAGACAATATCTGAAAAGACGGAGGAAAGGATGACTGCGAAGATCACCGGCGGCATCAACATCGCCATGAAAGTGCCGCCCCACCAATATCAGGACACGATCGCCTTCTATCGGGATGTCGTCGGGCTGAAGCCGTTCACAGCCAAAGTGCCGGCTGTTGGTTTCGAGCTCGGCCCCAATCGCCTGTGGATCGATGAGGCGCCGATGCTGAGCCAGGCCGAGGTCTGGCTGGAGCTGTTCACCGATGATTTTCCGGCCGCAGCCGATCATCTCGCCAAGGCCGGCGTCGTGCGCTGCGACGCCATCGAGGCGCTCGGCGAAAATTTCCGCGGCGGCTGGATCACCAATCCGGCCAATATTATCCACCTGGTGCGCGAACCCGACGCCTGGTGACCCCGACGCCTGGCGACAGGGGCGGCATCGACTGAGAAGGAGGACGACATGGAAATCCGCGAGACACCTACCGCCGAAGCCGGCATGCTGATCCGGCGGCCGGTCGCAGAAGTGTTCGAAGCCATCGTCGATCCGGCGATCACCCGGAAATTCTGGTTCACTCATGGCAGCGACAGGCTCGACAGCGGCAAGGAGGTTCGCTGGGAATGGCGCATGTATGACGTCTCGGCGCCGGTCACGGTCAGCGAGATCGTCAGGAACGAAAAGATCGTCATGCAATGGAGCGATCCGCCGACCACAGTGGTCTGGACTTTTACCGAGATGCCGGGCGGCACGACCTTTGTCGAGGTTCGCAATTTCGGTTTTGCCGGCAGCCCCGATGAACAGGTCAAGCAGGCGATCGGCTCGACCGATGGCTTCGCGCTCGTGCTCGCCGGCGCCAAGGCGTGGCTGGAGCAAGGGCTGAAGCTTGGCCTGATCGGCGACCGTCATCCGAAGGGTGTTCCGGCGACCTAGAACGCACCGGCTTCGCCAGACCGGCGCGCCAACCTTAGTGCCCGCCGGCCTTTGCCTTTCTGCGACGTCGCGCCAGCATATTGAGGCCCTCGACAAGGGCGGAAAAACCCATGGCGGCGTAGATGTAGCCCTTCGGCACATGGAAGCCCATGCCGTCGGCGATCAGCGTCATGCCGATCATCAGCAGGAAACTCAGCGCCAGCATGACGATGCTCGGGTTCTTGGCGATGAAGTTGGCGAGCGGCCCGGCCGCCAGCATCATCACGGTGACTGCCACGATAACGGCGATGTACATGATGGCGATCTCGTCGGTCATCCCGACCGCAGTGATGATCGAATCGATCGAGAAGACGAGGTCGAGCAGCAGGATCTGGAAGATGGCGCCGGCCATCGAAAGCTGCAGCGTCTCGCCCATCATCGTGTCCTGGTGATCCTCGAGATCGACCGTGTGGTGTATCTCCTTGGTCGCTTTCCAGACGAGGAATAGGCCGCCGGCGATCAGGATCAGATCGCGCCAGGAAAAGCCATGGCCGAAAGCGGTGAATACCGGCGCCGTCAACTGGACGATGATCGAGATGGTGGCAAGCAGCACCAGCCGCATGATCAGCGCGGCGGAAATGCCGAGCCGCCGGGCGCGGGCCCTTTGTGCCTCCGGCAATTTGTTGGTCAGGATCGAGATGAAGATCAGATTGTCGATGCCGAGCACGACCTCCAGCACGATCAGCGTCAGCAACGCGACCCACGCGGTCGGATCGGAGACAAAGGCGAAATGCGGCGCCAGGAATTCGATGAGCTGCATGGAGGTCGTCCCCTCTTACGATCTAGAGCAGTGTCGCCGGCAGTTAGGTATCGCAGGCGTTGATATCAATGTCACGACCAGAAAGATGGCGCGGTTTCCTCGAGCCGCGGTCCGCGGCGAAACGGCGCAATCCGCTCGGTCAGGCCGCTGCGATCCGAAATGTCGACACCGACGCCGCACAATGTCGCCGGGCCGGTCGCCGCCTCGAAGCGTCCTTTCGGCACCTTCGACAGAAACCGGTTGAGCGGCTCCTCCTTGTCCATGCCGAGCGAGGAATCATAGTCGCCGCACATGCCGGCGTCGGAGATATAACCGGTGCCGCCATTGAGGATGTGGTGGTCGCCGGTCGGCTGGTGCGTGTGGGTGCCGACGACGAGACTGGCGCGGCCGTCGACGAAATGCGCAAAGCACATTTTTTCGGAGGTCGCCTCGGCATGGAAATCGATGACCACCGCATCGGCCTGCTCGCCGAGCGGGCAGGCGGCAAGCTCGCGCTCACCGGCCTGGAACGGATCGTCGAGTTCGGGATGCATGAACACCCGGCCCATGATGTTGGCGACCAGAACGCGCGCGCCATTCCTGGCAATGTAGACGCCGGAGCCGCGCCCCGGCGTGCCCCTGGGGAAATTGGACGGGCGCAGGAACCGCTCCTCGCGCGGGGCGAAAACCAGCGCGTCGCGCTGGTCCCAGACATGGTTCCCGGTGGTGACGACATCGGCACCCGCCGAGATCGTCTCGCGAAAGATCTCTTCGGTGATGCCGAAACCGCCGGCGGCGTTCTCACCATTGACGATGACGAAGTCGAGTTTGAAATCCGAGATCAGGCCGGGCAGTTGTTCCCACACCGCCGTGCGTCCCGTCTTGCCGACCATATCGCCGAGGAAGAGAAGTCTCATATAAGCATGATCCCGAACCGAAGGTCAGCGAAGCAAAAAGCTGCATGACTTTCGGAAAAGACCATGCGTCCAGGAACTTATCTACAATTTCGGCGCGAACCGGCGCAACCCGTTCTCGGTGAGTATTTCCGAGATGATCACGTCATGCGGCTCGTCCGGCACCAGCGCCACCTCCTGGCAGTCGAAAGCAATGCCGATCAGCCGCGGCGGTTGCCCCTTGTCGACCAGCCGCGCGATCGCGCGGTCGTAATAACCGGCGCCGTAGCCGATCCGGTGGCCGCGCGCGTCGAAAGCCGCGAGCGGCACGAGCATCACCTGGGGATCGAGCACCTCCGCCTCCTCATGCGGTCCGACGGTTCCGAACCCCGTGTCGACCATCGGTGCGCCACGCACCAGTTCGCGAAAGACGATGGTGGTCTTGTCGAGAATCGCCGGCAGGCAAAGCCTTGCTCCCTTTTCGCGCAAGGCGAACATCAGCGGCCGGATATCGACTTCCGAGCGCATCGGCCAGAAGCCGGAGACGATCTGGCCAGGCTCTATCGCAATGCTGTCCCGCGCCGTCTCGGCCATTTCGAGCGCTGCCTCCACCCGCCAGAATGGATCGAGCGCGTCGCGGCGCCCGAGTGCTTCGCGTCGCAAATGTCTTTTCAGGTCTTTCAAGGTTGTCATGCGCGGACGGTAGAAAAGATCAGCTTTGGATGGAGTTTTAGGAGCGACGTTTTCTACCGCATGATCCACCGAAGTGTCAGCGGTTCGGTGAAAAGATAATGCGAAATGAGGTCAGCGGAGCGAACTTTTCGTTCGTGAGCACCGCACAAAGCGGTGCGACGACAAAATCCGCCAAATATGGCCTTTTTGATGGGTGACGATCCACACAACCGGTGGAGAGAGCGATCCCGGGAACCTACAAAGTAGGTGGGCGCCGTATGAGAAAACCCACGGGTCTTCCCAGGGACAGCTCCCTAGAGATCATTAAGGCCCCGGGGAAAATGTTCTCCTGCCGGGAAGCGCAGACCGTCACGACCAATATAGGCTGACGATCGACCAAGCGCCAGAGAGATGGCCATGTTCGCCGGCTCAATTCGTCACAAAGCCCTGCCTGGGACCTGCGCGACACAAGGTTTCACCGCGCCTCGCCGCGATGCCTTGCACAGGCTGGACTGTCTCCTTACGGTTGCCCATCAAAACCGAGGAGCAAGAATGCGTTTCGAAGGCACGGCGGCCTATGTCGCCGACAAGGATCTGATGGTGGCGGTCAATGCGGCGATCGCGCTGGAGCGGCCATTGCTGGTCAAGGGCGAGCCCGGCACCGGCAAGACCGAACTGGCCAGGCAAGTGGCGGCGGCGCTCGGCCTCGAGCTGATCGAATGGCACGTCAAGTCGACGACAAGGGCGCAGCAGGGCCTCTACGAGTATGACGCCGTCTCGCGGCTGCGCGACAGCCAGCTCGGCGACGAGCGCTTCAACGACATCAGGAACTATATCAACCGCGGCAAGCTGTGGGACGCCTTCGCCGCAGGCAAGAAGGTCGTGCTTCTGATCGACGAGATCGACAAGGCAGATATCGAGTTCCCCAACGACCTGTTGCAGGAACTCGATAGGATGGAGTTCTTCGTCTACGAGACCGGCGAAACGATCCGCGCCGCCGTGCGCCCGATCGTCATCATCACCTCCAACAACGAGAAGGAACTGCCGGACGCCTTCCTGCGCCGCTGCTTCTTCCACTATATCCGCTTCCCCGACGTCGAGACGCTGCACAGGATAGTCGACGTGCACTATCCCGGCATCAAGCAGAACCTGGTGCGCGCCGCATTGACCCAGTTCTACGAGATCCGCGACGTGCCTGGCCTGAAGAAGAAGCCGTCGACCTCCGAGGCGCTCGATTGGATCAGACTCTTGGTCGCCGATGACATCGCGCCCGAGGAATTGCGCGCCGATCCGAAGAATGCGCTGCCGAAGTTGCATGGTGCGCTTTTGAAGAACGAACAGGACGTGCATTTGTTCGAGCGCCTGGCATTTATGGCGAGAAGGCAGGGGTGAGGAGCGGTCGGCCAAAGGCCGACGAAAAGCCGACGATTTGGCTTTTGGAGCGACGAACGCCCGGAGCCATGGCGGAGGGCCGGGCATACGCGTCGGACAGCGCTTTCCCGTTGCTGGACCGTTGCCGCCGGCCGGGCACCGAGGCAGCCTAGGCATAAAGCTTCGGAAGGGAAATGAAATGACCGGGATCACCGTCCGCCCACTGGCACAATCCGACCACGCCGACTGGCAGCGTCTGTGGACTGCCTACCTCAACTTCTACGAAACCAGACTGCCGGAGGAGGTCTACGCCGTCACCTGGAAGCGCCTGTTCACGGCGGGTGAGTTCGAACCGAACGGGTTCATCGCCACCCTCGACGGCAAGGCGGTCGGCCTCACGCACTATCTCTACCATCGCTCCTGCTGGTCGCAGATCAACAATTGCTATCTGCAAGACCTGTTCGCCGACCCGGATGTGCGCGGCAAGGGCGTCGGCGCCGCCCTGATCGAAGCGGTCAAGCGGGAAGCCGGCAAGGTCGGC
Organism: Mesorhizobium sp. BHbdii; assembly: GCF_053848045.1. Lineage (NCBI taxonomy): Bacteria > Pseudomonadati > Pseudomonadota > Alphaproteobacteria > Hyphomicrobiales > Phyllobacteriaceae > Mesorhizobium > Mesorhizobium sp. BHbdii. The sequence goes on from NZ_JBSPKX010000005.1 coordinate 343,110, forward strand.
GTCAAGAACGTCTACTGGATGACCCACGAAACCAACACCACAGCGCGCAAGCTCTACGACCACGTGGCGCGGCGGACCGGCTTCATCGAGTATGATCTGCTATAGGCAGTGCGATGTTCATCCCCTTCTTCCTCGAACTGAAGGCTGCGCGGGTTCCCGTCTCGCTCCGAGAATATCTGTCGCTGCTGGAAGGGCTGGAGGCGGGGCTGGTCGACTATGACGTCGAGGGATTTTACTATCTCGCCCGCTCAGCATTGGTGAAGGACGAGCGCCACATCGACCGTTTCGACCAGGTCTTTTCGCACGTTTTCAAGGGCGTCGAAGCGCTGGCTGGCGAAAACGCGGTCGATGTCGAAAACATTCCGGAGGAATGGCTGCGCCGGCTTGCCGAAAAGCACCTGACCGACGAGGAGAAAAAGCTGGTCGAAGCGCTCGGCGGTTTCGAAAAGCTGATGGAAACGCTGAAGAAGCGGCTGGAGGAACAGAAGGGCCGCCACCAGGGTGGCTCGAAATGGATCGGCACCGGCGGCACCTCGCCCTTCGGCGCCTACGGCTACAACCCCGAAGGCGTTCGCATCGGCCAGCATGAAGGCCGCAACCGCCGCGCGGTCAAAGTCTGGGACAAGCGCGAGTTCAGGAATTTCGACGATGCCGTCGAGCTCGGCACCCGCAACATCAAGGTCGCGCTGAAGCGCCTGCGCCGCTGGGTGCGCGAAGGCGCCGAGGAGGAGTTCGACCTGCCCGGCACCATCCACGCCACGGCCGAACATGGCTATCTCGACGTGCAGACGCGACCTGAGCGACGCAATGCCGTGAAGCTGCTGATGTTCTTCGACGTCGGCGGCTCGATGGACGACCACATCAGAAGCGTCGAGGAGCTGTTTTCGGCTGCCCGTGCCGAATTCCGCCAGCTCGAATATTTCTACTTCCACAACTGCCTTTATGAAGGCGTTTGGAAGGACAATCGCCGCCGGCATACGGAAGTGATCCCGACCTTCGACCTCCTCCACAAATACGGCCCGGACTACAAGGTGATCGTCGTCGGCGATGCTTCGATGAGCCCTTACGAGATCGCGCATCCCGGTGGCTCGGTCGAGCACTGGAATCCGGAGGCCGGCGTCGTCTGGCTCGGCCGTCTGCTGCAGCAATGGCCGAACGCGGTATGGTTCAACCCGGAAAACCAGAAGAACTGGGGTTTCACCCATTCGATCGCCATGATCCGCAATATCTTTGGCGGCCGCATGTTTCCGCTGACGCTCGCCGGGCTCGAAGCCGCGACAAAGCAACTTTCAAGGAAGCACTGAATGGATTTCCGGCAAGCAAGACAGGAAGGCCGATGACCTGTTTCCTCTGCCTGCAATGTGGCGTCCAGTTCCCGGCAGCAGCCGCGCCGCCCGACCATTGCCCGATCTGCGAGGACGAGCGGCAATATGTGCGCTGGGAGGGCCAGGCCTGGATCACGCCGGAAGAGCTCGCCGCCGGGCATCGGATCGTGATCAAGGACGATGCCGGCGTGCTCGCCTTCGGCATCGAGCCGCGCTTCGCCATCGGTCAGCGGGCGCTGCTGGCGCAAACCGCGTATGGCAATGTCCTGTGGGACTGCATCTCGATGGTCAGCGACGAGGCGGTGGCCGAAATCAACCGACGGGGCGGCCTGGCCGCGATCGCCATTTCGCACTGCCATTATTATTCGGCAATGGTCGAGTGGAGCGAGGCGTTTGGCGGCGTGCCGATCTACCTGCACGCCGATGATCGCAAGTGGATCATGCGGCCGCATCCGGCTGTTGTCAGTTGGGAGGGTGAGACCCGCGTCCTAAGCCCCGCGCTGACACTTATCCGTTGCGGCGGTCACTTTGCCGGTGGCCAGGTGCTGCACTGGAAACGCGAGGGCGGCGACGCCGTCCTGGCCGGCGACATCTTGCAGGTGACGCCGACTCGCCGCCATGTCAGCTTTATGTACAGCTACCCCAACTACATCCCGCTCAATGCGGCGAAAGTGCTCGGCATCGAGGCTGCGCTGGAGCCTTTCGCGTTCGACCATATCTATGGCGCATGGTGGAACCAGAACGTCATCGGAGATGCAAAGACGGCATTTGCAGCGTCGGTTGCGCGGTATCTCGCGGCGATCGCCTGAGGAATTCTTCGCGGCAGGATCGGAAATACCGGCAAACGCCGTAACAAATGCCTATTTTAGGCGAACTGGGGGAAGACAACCCCAATAGCGGCATGAGCTAAGAGGCGAAAATGGATAGTCACACCTACCCCGTAACCCGCACCGATGCCGAATGGCGCGCCCGGCTGACGCCGGAGCAATATGCGGTGATGCGCAACCACGGCACCGAGCGGCCGGGCAGTTGCGCCCTGCTTCACGAGAAGCGCGCCGGCACCTTTTCCTGTGTCGGCTGCGACCAGCCTTTGTTCGAATCCAAGCTGAAGTTCGAGAGCGGCACCGGGTGGCCGAGCTTCAACGATCCGGTGCCCGGTTCGGTCGAGACGACCGTCGACCGCAGCTATGGCATGGTCCGCACCGAATGCCATTGCGCCCGCTGCGGCAGCCATCTTGGCCATGTCTTCGAGGACGGCCCGCCGCCGACCGGCCTGCGCTATTGTATCAATGGCGTCGCGCTGAAATTCGAGCCGGCCGCCTGATAGGAATTCGACGGTGGCAAAGGACGGCTGCGGCCGCCCTTTGCCGGGCAGCACTTTCCTGTCAGATCACCACCACCAGGATCAGCCACAGCACAGCCCCCAGCGTCATCAGCGAAGCCTTGACGCCACCGGATTTTTCGGCGGTCCGCCACACCGCAAAAGTCAGAAAGAAATTGTACGGCACCGGCGCGAAATGCACCGCCAGAACGAGAGCGAGCGGCAGCTTCAGCCCGAGGAGGATGAGCGCCAGCACCGACACTGCGACGTTGATCGCCGTGCCGACAAGGACAAGATCGCGCCAGAACAGCCGATCGAGCGGGGCCGTGCCTTGCCAGCGCGAGCGGAAGAAACCCGCCGCACGGCCTGCCTCGCCGTCTTCGCCTTCGAAGGTCTCTGGCGCACTCATAGATGCGGCTTTCTCTCGTTCGATAGCAGAGATGTCCAAAGCAGCAAGCCTGTCAACGCAACTCGATCATCGGCACGCAAGCGTATGATCTGACAGATTGTCATCAAACGGTCGTGAAACCTTTCTACGTCGCCCTTGTCGGCATCTCGGCAAGGGTACCTTACCGGAATTTGCCGCCTCCATCATCCAGTCGCCTGACAGGGAGGTCTTGAGATGAGCGATAATGTCTACAACGTGCTGTTTCTTTGCAACGCCAATTCGGCGCGATCGATCATGGCGGAAGCCATCCTCAATCGGATCGGTGCCGGCAGGTTCAAGGCCTTTTCCGCCGGTTCGCAGCCGAAGGGCGAGGTCAATCCCTTCGCACTGCAGCTGCTCGAAAGCCTCAATTACGATACGAGCTCCGCCCGTTCGAAAGGCTGGGACGAGTTTGCCGAGCCCGACGCGCCGGAAATGAATTTCATCTTCACGCTTTGCGACAGCACCGCAAACGAATCTTGTCCGATCTGGCCGGGTCATCCGATGACCGCGCTCTGGTCTATTCCGGACCCAGCCAAGGCGGACGGCACCGAAGCCGAACTGCACCTTGCCTTTGCCGATGCCTATCGCATGCTCAACAACCGTATTTCGCTGTTCACCAACCTGCGGGTGGATGCACTCGACCACCTGGCGCTGCAACAGCATCTCGATGCGATCGGCCGGGATACGGCGAAGCCGAACTAATGCATGTCGCCCAAAAGTGCGCAGCGGTTTTGGGGTAACGACATGCATAAAAACAAAACTAAAGCGCGTCGCACGAATTGCTTCAGACGCGACGCGCTTTAGGCCCAAGCCGCCGACAGGCAGGCGAATTCACGAACCGGCTTCGCCACCCTCGCCGAGAACCTCGTCAACGGCGCGCTCGAAGCGCGATGCTTCCGTCACCAGCCAGTCAGCCATGGCCGGCCAATTGTCCTCGGCAAAGCAGTTCACCCGCCACAGCGAATTGATGCCGAGGCCCTCGCAACTCTGTTCCGGCCTGAGCTTCAACCTGTCTTCGATCGCCGGCTGGAACGGCTTCAACCGCGACCAGGCTTCCGTGGCACCGAACTTCTCGTTGCGGCCGAAGAAGACGCCGACATGGTTCTGCGCCGGCGCGACATACATGGAAAGGACCAAGGCGAAGTCGGGCAACCCGCGCTGCCAGAACCAGGGTCCGCGCCGCGCCATCAGAGCCCTTTCTTCCGGATGCCGTTCCGAAAACAGCGTCCAGAAGCCGCGTTGGCGGAATTCCGAGGCGCGGCGGACGCCAAAGTCGAATTCGCTCATGGTTCGACCCGTTGAGGGCGCCGCAACCGGCGCCCAGGCTGTTACCAGCCTACACCATGCCGAGCGCGGCTTTGTAGAGGTCGAGGATGGTTTCCTCCTCCTGCCGCTCGGCCTGGTCCTTCTTGCGCAGACGGATGATCGACCGCATCGCCTTGGTGTCGAAGCCGGTGCCCTTGGCCTCGGCGAACACTTCCTTGATGTCGTCGGCAATCGTCTTCTTCTCTTCCTCGAGCCGCTCGATGCGCTCGATGAAGGCACGCAGCTGGCCGGCGGCAACAGTCTGGCTGGTTTCGGTGATGTCGTCGGCCATTTTTTCTCCGCATCGTTTTCATTCCGCGACTCAGGAACGTGTCGCGGCGAATTTGCAGCGGTTCGATGCCCGACCGGGGGCGACCGGTCAAGCTGTTATCGATGCGGCATGAAGGGTTAGGCACACCCCAAGGTGTTGAGATTCAGATCAGGCCGAGTCGAAAACGGTGGCTGCCGAGAACCGGAGCGTACTTAAGTACGTGAGCCCGCGCATGATCCCCGAAATCGAGATCGAGTTTTGGAAAGGATCATGCGCAAATCAAGTACTACAGCGTCCTGTGCGCGCCCGAGGGGCGTGCGGCGCTGTAGACAAGCGCAGGCAGCCGGCGTTTGCAGGCCGGCATCACCTGAATATCAACGCACCTTACCCGAATGCGATCAGCAGGTCCTTGGCGTCGATCTGATCGCCGGCCTTGACCAGCACTTCGGCGATTGTGCCGTCGCGCTCGGCATGCAATGCCGTTTCCATCTTCATCGCCTCGATCGACAGCAGCACGTCGCCGGCCTTGACCGCCTGGCCGGCGGCAACGGCAAGCGCCGAGACGACGCCGGGCATCGGCGCGCCGACATGCGCCTCATTGCCCGGCTCGGCCTTGCGCCGCGCCTTGGCGGCGGAAGCGCCATGCGCGCGGTCCGGCACTTTGACCCGGCGCGGCTGGCCGTTGAGCTCGAAGAACACGGTGACCATGCCCTTCTCGTCGACATCGCCGATGGCCAAGCAGCGCACCACCAGCGTCTTGCCCTTCTCGATGTCGACAAAGATCTCGTCTTCCGGCTTCATGCCGTAGAAATAGGTCGGCGTCGGCAGCACGCTGACCGGCCCGTAGGTTTCCTGGGCTGCGGTAAAGTCGGAGAAAACCTTCGGGTACATCAGCCATGAGGCGAATTCGAATTCGCTGAGCTTGCGCTCGAGCTTGTCTTCGATCTCCTTGCGGCTGGCCTTGAGATTGGCCGGCTTCAGCAGGGAGCCAGGCCGGGCCGTGATTGGCCTGTCGCCCTTAAGCACCTTCTTCTGCAGTGCCTCCGGCCAACCGCCGGGCGACTGGCCGAGATCGCCGCGCAGCATCGACACGACTGAATCCGGGAAGGCGATATCCCTGGCCGGATTTTCGACATCGGCAACCGTCAGGTCCTGGCTTACCATCATCAGCGCCATGTCGCCGACAACCTTGGACGACGGTGTCACCTTGACGATGTCACCGAACATCAGATTGACGTCGTGATAGGTCTGTGCCACTTCGTGCCAGCGTGTCTCCAGACCGAGCGAGCGCGCCTGTTCCTTGAGATTGGTGAACTGCCCGCCTGGCATTTCGTGCAGGTAGACTTCCGAAGCCGGCCCCTTCAGGTCGCTCTCGAAGGCGGCATACTGGTTGCGCACCGCCTCCCAGTAGAACGAGATGTTCCTGATCCATTGCGGATCGAGACCCGGATCCCGCTCGGTGCCCTTCAGCGCTTCGATGATCGAGCCCAGGCAAGGCTGCGAGGTGTTGCCGGACAAGGAATCCATCGCCGCGTCGATGGCGTCGACGCCGCTGTCCACCGCCGCCAGCACCGTCGCCGCCGACAGGCCCGACGTGTCGTGCGTGTGGAAATGGATCGGCAGATCGGTCGCCTCGCGTAGCGCCTTGAACAGCACTCGTGCCGCCGCGGGCTTCAGGAGGCCGGCCATGTCCTTGACCGCGATGATATGGGCGCCGGCCGCCTGCAATTCTCTGGCCAGCGCGACATAGTATTTGAGGTCGTATTTGGCTCGGGCCGGGTCGAGTATATCGCCGGTGTAGCAGATCGCCGCTTCGATCAGCTTGCCTTCGGCGCCGACCGCGTCCATGGCGACCCGCATATTATCGACCCAGTTCAAACAGTCGAAGACGCGGAACAGGTCGATGCCGCCGGCGGCGGCCTGTTTGACGAAATGCTCGACGACATTGTCTGGATAGTTGGTGTAGCCAACGCCGTTGGCGCCGCGCAACAGCATCTGCAGCAACAAGTTGGGCGCCGCCTCGCGGACCAGCGACAGGCGCTCCCAAGGGTCTTCGGTGAGGAAGCGCATGGCGACGTCGAAGGTCGCCCCGCCCCAGCATTCGAGCGATAACAGCTGCGGCAGCGCGCGCGCATAGGTGCCGGCAATGCCGGCGATGTCATATGTGCGCACGCGCGTCGCGAGCAGGGATTGGTGTCCGTCGCGCATCGTCGTGTCGGTGACGAGCACTTGCTTTTGCGCCCGCATCCAGGCCGCGAATTTCTCCGGCCCAAGTGCGTCGAGCTTCTGCTTGCTGCCGTCGGGCACATTGCCGTTGAGATAGGGCACCATGGGTGCCGCCGCATCCGCCTTCGGCTGCGGCCGGCCGCGCGTCTCGGGATGGCCGTTGACGCTGACATCGGCCAGGTAGTTGAGCAGCTTGGTCGCGCGATCCTGTCGCTTCACGCTCGCGAACAGTTCCGGCGTCGTGTCGATGAACTTGGTCGTATAGGAATTATCGGCGAAACTCGGATGATTGATGATCGCCTCGAGGAAGGTGAGGTTGGTCGCCACGCCGCGAATACGGAACTCGCGCAGCGCGCGGTTCATGCGGGCGATGGTTTCGGCCGGCGTCGGTGCCCAGGCCGTCACCTTCTCCAGCAGCGGGTCGTAAAAACGGGTGATGACCGCGCCGGAATAGGCGGTGCCGCCATCGAGGCGGATGCCGAAACCGGTGGCGCCGCGATAGGCGGTGATGCGGCCATAGTCGGGAATGAAATTGTGCTCGGGATCTTCCGTAGTAATGCGGCACTGCAGCGCGTGGCCGTTGAGCCTGAGATCCTTCTGCGCCGGCACACCCGATTCCGGCGTACCGATGGCGAAACCGTCGAGGATGTGGATCTGCGCCTTGACGATGTCGATGCCGGTCACCTGCTCGGTGACGGTGTGCTCGACCTGGATGCGCGGGTTGACCTCTATGAAATAGAATTTGCCGGTGTCGGCATCCTGCAGGAACTCGACCGTGCCGGCGCCGATATAGCTCGTTTCGCGAGCGATCTTCAGAGCATAATCGCAGAGCTCCTCGCGCCGTGACATTTCGAGATACGGCGCCGGCGCGCGCTCGACCACCTTCTGGTTGCGGCGCTGGATCGAGCAATCGCGCTCGAACAGGTGCACGGCATTGCCGTGTGTGTCACCCAGCACCTGCACCTCGACATGGCGGGCGCGCTCGATCAGCTTTTCGAGATAGACCTCGTCCTTGCCGAAGGCGGCTTTCGCTTCGCGCTTGCCCTCCGTCACCTCGCGGGCGAGATCGGCTTCCGAGCGGATGGCGCGCATGCCGCGGCCGCCGCCGCCCCACGATGCCTTCAGCATCACCGGATAGCCGATCGTCTTGGCGAGTGCCTTCACCGCCTCGATGTCCTCGGGCAAGGGATCGGTGGCGGGAATTACCGGCACGCCAACTTCGATCGCCAGGTTGCGTGCGGCGACCTTGTTGCCGAGCCTGCGCATCGTATCCGGCTTGGGTCCGATGAAGATGATGCCGGCCTTGGCGCAGGCTTCGGCGAATTCAGGGCTTTCCGACAGCAGCCCATAGCCCGGATGGATGGCATCGGCGCCCGAAAGCCTGGCGACGCGGATCACTTCCTCGATCGACAGATAGCTTTCGATCGGCCCCATATCCTTGGTCAGATGCGGCCCGCGCCCGACCTGGTAGCTTTCGTCGGCCTTGAAGCGGTGCAGCGAGTATTTGTCTTCCTCGGCCCAGATCGCCACGGTTTTGAGGCCGAGTTCGTTGGCCGCGCGGAAGACGCGGATGGCGATTTCGGACCGGTTGGCGACAAGGATCTTCGTGATGGCCAAGGACAAGGCTCCGGACGCTGACGGGAAGGGAACTGGCGCCATGATTAACGCGAAAATGCTGCAGTGCAAACAAAATCGAAGGAAGCGATTAAACCGATTAAACCAATTCTTTCCCTTAGAGCGCTGCGCATTCCCTCGAATGCGCAAAGGACGCTCTAACAATAGGTAATACGTCAAACGAAAAATGCCCGGCGCGAGGCGCCGGGCATTCCAAAATTGTCGTCGTCGACAGGCTTACATCTTCTGGACGTAGGTGTACTTGCCGTCGTCGCCCTTTTTCCATTCGTACATGACGTAGCCAGGCAGCGTCGGATCGCCCTTCTCGTCATAGGAAAGATCGCCCAGCACGGTCTTGAAGGGGCCGTTGGCCTTGAGAGACTTGGCAACTTCCATCGGATCGTTCGACTTGGCGGCAGTCGCGGCTCCCGCGATGGCCTGCATGGCGGCGTAGGAGTAGAGCGTGTAGGCCTCCGGCTCGAAGCCCTGCGCACGGAACTTCTCGACGAGTTCCTTGTTCGCCGGGATCAGACGTGGATCCGGACCGAACGTGTTCAGCGTGCCCGCAACCGCGTCACCCGCGATCGAGGCCAGCTCGTTCGAAACGATACCGTCGCCGGAAACCAGCGTGGCCTTGAGGCCTTGGTCAGCCACCTGGCGGATGATCAGGCCGGCCTCGGTGTGCAGACCACCCCAATAGATGATGGAAACGCCGGCTTCCTTCATCTTGGCTATCAACGCTGAGAAGTCCTTGTCGCCGACATTGACGCCCTCGTACATGACTTCCGTCACGCCGGCAGCGTTCATCGCCTTCTTGGTCTCGTCGGCAAGACCTTGACCATAGGTCGTCTTGTCGTGGATGACCGCGATCTTGGCATCCTTGAAGTTCTCCGCGAGATAGGCGCCGGCGATGCTGCCCTGCTGGTCGTCGCGTCCGCAGGTGCGGAACGTGTTCCACATACCGCGTTCGGTAAACTTCGGATTGGTCGCGGCCGGGGTGATCTCGAGGATACCGTTTTCCGCGTAGACTTCCGATGCCGGGATCGAAACGCCCGAGTTGAAGTGGCCGACCACGAACTTGACGCCGTCGCCGACGAACTTGTTGGCGACCGAGATGCCCTGCTTCGGATCGGAGACGTCGTCGCCGACCGTGAGCTTGATCTGCTCGCCGTTAATGCCGCCGGCCGCATTGATGTCGGCGACAGCCTGTTCGGCGCCCTTTTGCAGTTGCGCGCCGAAGGCGGCGTTCGGACCGGTGATCGGACCGGCAACGCCGACCAGGATGTCAGCCCACGCGCTTCCGCTGAACGCGACGAGCGCGGTCAGGGCGACGGCGGACAAAAGTGATTTTCTCATGTAAAACGCTCCCATTTACAGAGTGGGCGTGGATGATGCTTTCATGCGATGCCCACCTTTACTCGCAGAAAACGTACTTTGCCGATTTTCAGGCACTTGTCACGCCGATTCAGCCCCTAAACGGCGTTAATGGTGAACGTCAACCTTTTGGTTTCCAACTCAAAAGCGATGCTCTTTCGTAAAGCCAGTTATACTGTGTCACCATCTGGTTGGTGCGCGTGTATTGATAACCGATGAAGCCCAATATCATCAGGACGATGGTGTCGACGACGTAGTACTGCAGCGAGAACATCGTGCCGCCGAACAGTGCGTGATGGATGAACCTTACGGCGATGCCGAGGGCGAGCAAATAGGCGAACAATTGGACGAAGCTGCGCCAAGTCTGGGCGCAGGCCTTGCCCGTCATCCATGCCGCCCAGCCGCCAAGCAGGCAGGTGACGAAGAAGAACTGCCAAACCGAGGGTTCCTCATAGAGAATGCCCTGCATGATGAAGACTCCTGAACTCAGTGATGGCCGCCTTCGAGATAGGCGGCGCGCACGTCCGGATCGGCGAGCAGCTCCTTGCCAGTGCCGCTCATCGTCACATTGCCGTTGACCATGACATAGCCGCGCGTGGCGAGTTTCAGCGCGCCGAAGGCGTTCTGCTCGACCAGGAACACGGTCAGCCCCTGCGTGCGGTTCAACTCCCGGATGGCGTCGAAGATCTGCTTGACGATCAGCGGCGCCAGGCCCAGCGACGGCTCGTCGAGCAGGAGCAGCTTCGGTCGCGCCATCAACGCACGTCCGATCGACAGCATCTGCTGCTCGCCGCCCGACAGCGTGCCACCGCGTTGGGCAATGCGTTCCTTCAGGCGCGGAAACAGCGTGAACACCTTCTCGACATCCTCGTCGTAGTGCTTGAGGTTGTCGAGGCTGGCGCCCATCTGCAGGTTTTCCATCACCGTCATGCGCGGGAAGATGCGCCGGCCCTCCGGCGACTGGGCAATCCGCATGCGCGCGATCTCATGGGTCGGCAACTGGGTGATGTCGGTGCCGGCAAAGGTGATGGTGCCCGCCCGCGCCCGTGGAGCGCCAAAAATGGTCATCATCAGCGTCGACTTGCCGGCGCCGTTGGCGCCGATCAGCGCCACGATCTCGCCCTGCTTGACGGTGACGTCGACGCCGTTCAGCGCCCTGATGTTGCCGTAGTAGGTCTGGACGCCCTTGATATCGAGCAGCGTTGTACCGGCCATTTATTTACGCCCTCCACGTCGGTTGGACGCGCCCGGTGTCTTCGGCTTTACCGGAGCCTTGGTGGCCGGCTTTGCCGCGGAGGATTTCGCGGCAGAAGGTTTCGTGCTGGGCTTGGCAGCCGCCGGAGAGGCTGCCTTGCTCGCTGCGGCGACACTCGACCTTGCGTCGACCTGCCCGGCCTTCGAGGCGCCTTTCGACACTGTGACGCGTTCTCCCTCGCTGTGGCCGACTGTATCGGTCACCGGTCCGGCGAAATACGAAGATGATGTGCCCGGGCCGTGCGCCGAATCCGGACCCGTATCCAGTTGCTCGATGACGTCTTCGTCGCCGACCTCGGTCAGTACAGTCTCGACGTCCTCGTCTTCGACGCCGAGATAGGCGGCGATGACACGCGGGTCGGTGCGTACCGCATGCGGACTGCCGTCCGAGATTTTGCGCCCGTATTCGAGCACCACGACATGATCGGAAATCTGCATGACCACCGCCATGTCGTGCTCGATCAGCAGGATCGAGGTCCCGGTGTTGTCCTTGATATCCATCAGGAGCGCGTTGAGCGCCATGGATTCCTTCGGATTGAGCCCGGCGGCCGGTTCGTCGAGGCAGAGCAACTCCGGACCCGTGCACATGGCCCGCGCGATCTCCAGGCGCCGTTGTGCGCCGTAGGGCAGGTCGCCGGCCGGATCGTCGGCTCGATCGACGAGGTCGGCCTTTTCCAGCCAGTGCCTGGCGAGGTCGATCGACTCGGCCGACGCTGTCCGGTAGCCGCTGAAGCCGAACAGGCCGAGGACGGTGTAGCCGGAAGCCTTCATCAGCTTGTTGTGCTGCGCCACCAGCAGGTTCTCGAGCAGCGTCATACCCGAGAACAGACGAATGTTCTGGAAGGTGCGCGCCACCTTGGCGCGCGCCGGAATTTCATGGTTCGGCAGGCGTTCCAACAGATAGCTCGAGCCATCGCGCCGGTTGAGCGTGAGCATGCCTTCAGACGGCTTGTAGAAGCCGGTGATGCAGTTGAACACGGTGGTCTTGCCGGCGCCGTTCGGCCCGATCAGCGCAGTGATCTCGCCGCGCCTGGCCTGGAAGGACAGGTCGCCGATGGCGACCAGACCACCGAACTTCATCGACAGATGCTCGACCTGCAGGATGGCATCGTTCATGGATGGGATCGCGTCACTCATCAGCCGTGGCCCTCCTTGGTGAAGGAGCCGGATACAGCCCTGCTCTCCTTGAGGAAGGCTGTCGGTTCACGACTGCCGACGAAGCCCCGCGGCTTCCACAGCATGACGATGACCATGGCCATGCCAAACAGCAGCATGCGGTAGAGTTCCGGCGTGAAGTCGGGACCGAAGACCTGCTTCAGGAAATCGAGCTCGCGCAGCACCTCGGTGCCGCCGATCATCACCATGGCGGCGACGGCGATGCCGACCAGCGAACCCATGCCGCCGAGCACGACGATGGCGAGGATGATCGCCGATTCCAGGAAGATGAAGGATTCGGGGCTGACAAAACCTTGCCGCGCCGCGAAGAACGAGCCGGCGAAGCCGCCGAACATGGCGCCGGTGGCAAAGGCGGTGAGCTTGGTGGTGGTGGTGTTGATGCCGAGCGAACGGCAGGCGATCTCGTCCTCGCGCAGCGCTTCCCAGGCGCGGCCGACGGGCATGCGCCTAAGCCTTATGGTGACGAACGCAGTGAGCAGGCAGAGCCCGAGGATCAGGTAGTAGAGGAAGATCTTATAATAAGCGCTCGACGTGGCGATGTCCAAAACCTTGGCGATATAGTTCGGATCCGAGACGTTGAACGTCATCAGGCCGAAAAAGGTGACCTTGGGGATGCCGGAGATACCAGCCGAGCCGTTGGTAACCTCACGCCAATTGATCAGCACGAGACGAATGATCTCGCCGAAGGCCAGCGTCACGATCGCCAGGTAGTCGCCACGCAGGCGCAGCACCGGAAAGCCGAGCAGCACCCCCCAGAAGGCGGCCATGGCGCCGGCGGCGGGCAGCAGGATCCAGAACGACAGGCCGTATTGCGTGCCGAGTAGCGCATAGCAATAAGCGCCGACGGCATAAAAGGCGACATAACCAAGATCGAGCAGGCCGGCGAGGCCGACGACGATGTTCAGCCCCCAGGCCAGCATCACATAGATCAGGATTTGAATGCCGTAATTGTCGACCCATTTCAGAGAACCCTGGAACCCGGCGGCCACCGATCCTCCGTACAAGGCAAGCACCAGCACAACGATGATCGGGTAGAGCGCCAGTGCGGTTATACCCAATGCCGAGAAATGGGCATGGATGAAGGTTCGGAAATAAAACATCACCGATGCGAGGGCGTAGATGATCGCCAGCGCCCTCAGGAACCGTGCATAACCGGCCAGAGCGGACCCCAGCAATCCGTCAAGGGAGCCGGCAAGGAAAACCAGCACGGCCACTGTGGCGATGGCAGCGATGAAATAGGGCAGGCGGAAGAACCGCGTCGCCATGCTCTCCGGCAGCAGGCCGGTGGCGACGTCGACGATCTTCTGATTTGCCAGGAAGGGCTGTCCGTAGGCGACGTAGAGAAAACGCCCGGCCATGGTCAGCACAACCACGACGGCAAGAAGCCACCAGCGCTGTACAAGGATCAGCTCATTGGAGATGTTCTGATCGGTCCTCAGGCCGATGAACAGCACGAAAAGGCCGAGCGCGATGGCGCCGGCATAAAGCGCTTCGCGGGTGGCGCGCTGCATGGGGGTGGCGACGATGTCGCGCTCCGGAGATGCGGTGACCGCCATGATCTCAGACCTTTTCGACTTCTGGCCGACCGAGAATGCCGGAAGGCAGGAAGATCAGCACGATCGCCAGGATGGAGAAGGCGGCGACGTCCTTGTAGTCGATCGAGAAATAAGCCGACCACATGCTTTCGATGAAGCCGATCATCAGCCCGCCGAGCACGGCGCCGGGCAACGAGCCGATGCCGCCGAGCACGGCCGCGGTGAATGCCTTCACGCCGGGCGTGAAACCGTCGGAGAAGGCGATGACGCCATAATACATCAGGAACAGCGTGCCGGCGACGGCGGCAAGGGCTGCACCCATGACGAAGGTGATCGAGATGGTGCGGTCGACGTCGATGCCGAGCAATGCCGCCATCTTGCGGTCCTGCTCGCATGCCCTTTGGGCTCGACCCAGCGAGGTCTTGTTGACCAGGTACCAGAACAGCGCCAACAGCAGCGCGGTGACTATGACGATCACGATCTGCTTCAGCGACACGCTGATGCCCTCGATATTATAGACCGTGGACACCATCGGCGGGATCGGCTTGTTGCGTGGCCCCTGCGTCACCTGGACGAAGTTCGACAGCGCGATCGACATGCCGATCGCGGTGATCAGCGGCGCCAGCCGGAACGAACCGCGCAACGGCCGGTAGGCCACCTTCTCGATCGTCCAATTGTACAGGCTGGTCAACAGCATCGCGACGATCATCATGACCAGGAGCGCGATCACCACCGGGACCGAATAGAACAACGCGCCGAGGATGAGGAAAACGATGAGAGCGGTGAAGGCGCCGACCATGAAGATGTCGCCATGGGCGAAATTGATCATGCCGATGATGCCGTACACCATCGTATAGCCGATCGCTATCAGCCCATAGATCGATCCCAGCGTCAGCCCATTGATAAGCTGCTGGACAAAATACTGCATGCTGTCGTGGCTCCCCTGGAATGTCGCCCATGCAGACGCATTCCTTTTCGTATTTCCCCTAGTCGTAAAGTTTCGAGCCCGGATTGCAACGTCATTTTTTAATCGGCATGCGTGATTTTGAAGCACGCAATCGGATTGCCCGTTCTTCCCTTCCCGGCCTCTGGACTATCGCGGACCCTATCATTGGCATAACGCAATGTCTTTGGCGATTCGTCGTCAAAATGCACGCCGTTTCGAACGAATCGCCGTCAAAATAAGTTCATGAGCGGGATCGTTGCGCCATCGAAGCGATCGATCTTTGCGTTCCCTTTCATTTCCCCGGGTCAGGATACTCTCTATTTGACGACGAATCCGTGCGCGAACGGATCGCGATCGTCGATGAAGATCGTGTTCAATCCGGTCATGCGCGCCCAGCCACCGATCGAGGGAATGATCGCCGGCTTGTCCGCCACCGTGACTTCCTTCTCGACCCTGCCTTTGAACAGCGAGCCGATGATCGATTCGTGGACGAAATCGTCGCCAGACCTAAGCTTGCCCTTGGCGTGAAGCTGCGCCATCCGCGCCGAGGTGCCGGTGCCGCAAGGCGAGCGGTCGATCGCCTTGTCGCCGTAGAAGACAGCGTTGCGCGCATCCGCCTGGCTGTCGGTCGGCGCACCCGTCCACAGCATATGCGAAAGCCGGTCGATGCCGGGATTCTCGGGATGCACGAAGGCGTACTTCTCGTTGAGCCGCTGCCGCACCACCGGGCTCCAGGCGATGAGGTCGCTGGCGGAATGGTCGGCCATGTCGCGATAGTTCTTTTGCGGCTCGACGATGGCGTAGAAATTGCCGCCATAGGCGACGTCGACGATGATCTCGCCGAGCTGCGGACATTCCACCGTCAGTCCCTCGGCATGGAGGAAGGACGGCACGTTGGTGATTCGCACCTCCTCGACATATTCGCCGACCTGTTTGTATTCGGCGGTGACCAGGCCGGCCGGTGTGTCCAGCCTGAGCAAACCCGGCGTCTTCGGCTTGACCAGCCCGTGCTCGATGGCCATCGTCACCGTGCCGATGGTGCCATGACCGCACATTGGCAGACACCCCGAGGTTTCGATGAACAGGATGGCGATGTCACAATCGGGCCGCGTCGGCGGATAGAGGATCGAGCCGGACATCACGTCATGGCCGCGCGGCTCGAACATCAGCCCGGTGCGGATCCAGTCATACTCGGCCAGGAAATGCGCGCGCCGCTCCATCATCGTCGCGCCCTGGAGCAGCGGTCCGCCGCCGGCGACCAGCCGCACCGGATTGCCGCAGGTGTGACCGTCGATGCAGAAGAAGGAGTGGCGCGCCATGTCTAGATCCCGTCAGAAGCGGTTCGGGGAAAACGCAGAAAGATCAAACACCGGATTTTGGCCGAGAATGAGATCGCGGACCAGGCGCCCGGTGGCAGCTGCCTGGGTCAGGCCGAGATGGCCGTGGCCGAAGGCATAGACGATCGTGCCGGCATGCCTGGCGCCACCGACCACCGGCAGCGAATCCGGCAGCGACGGCCGAAACCCCATCCATTCGCGGCCGCCGGCTGGGTCAAGCCCCGGCAGGAATTTTTGTGCCTTGTCGAGCAGCGCTTTCGAGCGGGCGTAATTGGGCGGCCGCTCGATCCCGCCGAGCTCGACCGCGCCGCCGACGCGCACACCGGTTTCGAGCGGGGTGATGACGAAGCCGTGGCCGGAGAAGATCAGTTGCCGCTTCACACCGAAGGCGGTTTTCGGCAGGGTCGTGTTGTAGCCGCGCTCGGTTTCGAGCGGGATGCGGTCTCCGATATGTTTCGCCAGGAGATGCGACCACGCGCCGGCGGCGATGACGAGGCATTTTGCTTGCCGCACCCTACCGTCGGCCAGCGTCAACGTCGCGCCATCCTGCCCCGCTCCGACATGGTCGATCCGAGCCTTTTCGAAACGCGCGCCGTTCTTCTCAGCAAAGGTCCAGATCGCCTTGCCCAATAATTTCGGATCCGTAACGGTCTTCCATCCCGGCACGAAAGTGCCCTTGACGAAACGCGGCGACAGGCCGGGCTGCAAGGCGACGAGAGCATCGCCCTCGACATGGCTGAAGCCGATGCCGAAGCGTTGCCTGGCCGCCCAGCCGGGCAGCGATGCCTTGAACTCGGCCTCGCTCTCGTAAAGTTCGAGCGATCCGTCCTCGCGCAGCATGTTTCCGGTGCCCGAGCGCGCCATCAGCCCGGCCCATTCGGCCTCGGCGAGCCGCATCATCCGGGCCTGCGCCGCGAGGCTGGCCTCGTAGCGGTCGCTTCGTCCGGCGCGCCAGAAGCGGATAAGCCAGGGCAGCAGCTTGGGCAGGTAGGCGGGCGGGATGCTGAGCGGGCCGAGTGGGTCGGCAAGCCATTTCGGCAGATGCCTGATCATGCCCTTGTGGGCCAGCGGCAACACATCGGAAAAGGCCAAGGCAGCGGCATTGCCGGAACTCGTTTCCTCGCAGATGCCCGTTCGATCGAAGATCGTGACGTTTCGCCCCGCCTCGGCCAGATAGGCGGCGACACAGATGCCGATGATGCCGCCGCCGATAATGGCGATGTCGAGCGTCGCATCGCTATTCATGGCTGCGCGCCGCGCTGCATGGCTCGGCCTCCGCCTCGCTCCGCAACTTGGAGCCAGCCTCCTCATCCGGCCCTTCGGCCCGCCTTCTCCCAGTCGGGGAGAAGAGGCTGACGCCAGCGGTTGCGACCTCTTCTCCCCTCGGGGAGAAGGTGGCCGCGAAGCGGCCGGATGAGGGGGTCCGCGACATTGCCACCCTTAGAATTGTGGCAGCACGGGCCGCACCGCCAGCGCATCCCTGACGATCTTTTCGACGGTCTTTCGGCGCTCGCCCGACAGCGGCTGGCGCGGCATGCGCACGCGGTCGTTGGTGTTGATCGCCAGGACTTCGGCGAGCTTGATGTTCTGCACCAGATAGGTCGACACGTCGAGGTCGAGCAGCGGCCGGAACCAGCGGTAGATTTTCAGCGCCTCCTCGCGGCGGCCCTGCTTCATCAACTGATAGATCGCGACCGTCTCGCGGGGGAACGCGGTGACCAGTCCCGCCACCCAGCCGATGGCACCGACCGACAGCGCCTCGAACGCAAGATTGTCGACGCCGGTGAACAGGTCGTAACGGTCGCCGAAGCGGTTGATGATTTCGGTCGAGCGGCGGATGTCGTCGGAGGATTCCTTGATGGCGACGAAACGCTTGTCCTTCGCCAGTTCCTCCATCTGATCGACGGTGACGTCGACGCGGTAGGCAAGCCGGTTGGAATAGATCATCACCGGCAGGTCGCCGGCCTCCGCAACGGCACGCAGCGCGGCGACCGTCTCCTCCGCATTGGTGTGGTAGATCGGGCTCGGCACCACCATCAGCCCATTGGCCCCCTCCTTGGCGGCGCGGCGCGCGATTGCCGCCGCCTCGCGCGTGCCGGGTTCGTTGACCGTCAGCAGAACCGGTTTGTTGCCAGCGCTCTTCTGCGCGGTCTTCAGCACGTCGATCTTCTCGTCATGCGAGAGCATCGGCCCCTCGCCGAGCGAACCGCAGACGATGATGCCGTCGCAGCCGGCCTCCATCTGCAGCGCAAAGCAGCGCTCCATCTCGGCGTGGTCAAGGCGGTCGTCCTCGGTGAATTTGGTCGTGACGGCGGGGAAAACTCCAGTCCACATGGTGGTCGCTCCATCTGATATATCAGTCGTATATTTCTCAACAAACGGACTGTCAACACGGAATTCGCTATGATATATCAAAAAATATCAGGAGTTCGCCTTTGATATTCAATGAAACAAGCCCAGCGTTCGAGCCAGTGGCGACGAAAGCCTACCGGGTGCTCGAGCACATGATCGTAACGCTCGAACTGGCGCCTTCAAGCTTCATCACCGAGGGCGCCGTGATCGACAGGCTGGGACTTGGCCGCACGCCGGTGCGCGAGGCGATCCAGCGACTGGCGTGGGAGGGACTGCTGGAGGTCCGGCCCCGTGCCGGCATCGCCATTGCCCCGCTCCATCCCGGCGACTGGTTGCGCGTTCTCGATGCACGGCGTGGCGTCGAGGTGGTTCTTGCCCGTTCGGCCGCCCGCTTCGTCACCCGTGAGGCCGCCGACCTGTTTCACGATGCCGCGCTTGCCATGCAGAAGGCGGTGATATCAGGCAATGTACTAGCCTTCATTCAGGCCGACAAGGCGCTCGACGAGGCGCTGGCACTGGCGGCCGACAACCCGTTCGCCGCGCGGCTGGCTGCTCCCTTGCAGACCCACAGCCGCCGCTTCTGGTTCCGCTACAAGGCCGATACCGGGCTCGCCGAATCGGCCGAGCACCACGTCGCGCTGATCCGCTCGATCCTCGACGGCGACGAAGACGCCGCCGCCAAGGATGCCAAGCGCCTGATGGCGCTGCTGCGCGGCCATGCCGAGGCGGCTGCCACGCGCTAGCAGGTCGGCATCAAAGCTTCGGCTGGCTTTTTGAGTCCCGCCCATCTCAAAAAGGCATCGAGCGCGCCTGGTCTGACGGCGAAAGAAAGAGCAAAAGACCGGAAAGCGCCCGGAGGCTGCTGCCAGGTGCCGAGCATCGCCTAATTTCCGTCATGCGTCCTGATCGGCCGGGATCATCACGTTTTCCCAATGTTCGCCGGCCGCGACGATGCAGCTTCTGCCGGCGACATCGGTAACGATGATCGTCCAGCTTCCGGTGTCGGCGACATAGACTTCCATAATCGCCATCTGACCGATCAGCCCGAAAGCAAACTGTCTTTCCTGGAACTCCTCGCTCAGGTGGGCGACAAGATCGCCATGTTCAACGCAGTATTGATATTGGGCGCTTGCGGCGTTCGTACCCACCGCCAATACGCCAGCAAGAACCAGGGTTTTCACCCAGACCAACAGCGATTTGCGTGCCATAGGGCACCTCCTTTGCCATCACGTCCGGCAAAGGGGGCGCGTCATTTTGCCGGAACGATCCAGGCCGGTTCCGACGTCGTCACCATCGCGTCGTTCCTTTCCGTGTTCCGGTCTGTCATTAGCGGGGACGATTCAAGATGTTCCCACTATGTTCCGTATATGGTGTCGGCAACGAAAAAGCGCAAGCAGGCGCCCGCTGGGGCGCCTGTGGATCAGTTCAAGATCGTCGCCCAGAATCGCGGCCTGCGCGGCCATGCCGAGGCGGCTGTCACGCGCTAAGCGGCTCAGGTGCCTGGCAGTGCGGCTGTCGTCACCGCGCTCTCCCAGCCTTCACCCACCGAAACCACGCAGCTTTGTCCGCGTGTGTCGCTGGCGAGGATGGTCCAGGTGCCTTTATCGGAAACGAAGACTTCAACAATCACATTCGGATTGACGACGCCGAGCGCGGTCGGATTTTCCCGGAACTTCTCGCCGAGCGCCTTGATCATGTCGGCTCGTGGCGCGCATTGTTCGGCCGCTGTTGCCGGAGCGGCGGAAAACGCGGCAGCCGCCGCGCCAACTATCGACACCATAAGACGCATCATCTGACACCTCCTTGCGCCGGCCGATCTCCCCGAAGCTGTCGCCAGCGCTTGATCTGCCGCGCCTTCTCGCGGCAGGATTGCAGATTAAGGTTTCTGCCGCCGCCTGGTTCCATCACATTAGCGTTCACGCACATACGGGCCGCGACTGGTCAACAAAAAGGCCCGGTCGCTAGCCAGGCCCTTTTCTTCTCGATTTACAAATCTGGACCAGCTTGTCGACCGGCTAGTTCATTGTCGGGATGACGAATTCGGCCGTCTTTGACGCCTGCCCGCGCCCGCAGCCGAAGGCGAGGACGCGCAAACAAGCAACTGTCCGGCTAGTTCATTGTCGGGATGACGAATTCGGCCCGTCCCTGATGCCTGCCCGCGCGCCCGCAGCCGAAGGCGAGGACGCGCAAACAAACAATCGTCCGGCTAGTTCATTGTCGGGATGACGAATTCGGCCCGTCCTTGATGCCTGCCCGCGCGCCCCCAGCCGAAGGCGAGGACGCGCAAACAAACAATCGTCCGGCTAGTTCATTGTCGGGATGACGAATTCGGCGCCGTCCTTGACGCCGGACGGCCAGCGCGAGGTCACCGTCTTAGTCTTGGTGTAGAAACGGAACGCGTCCGGTCCGTGCTGGTTGAGGTCGCCGAAGGAAGACGCTTTCCAGCCGCCGAACGTATAATAGGCGATCGGCACCGGGATCGGCACGTTGATACCGACCATGCCGACCTGGACTCGCGAGGCGAAGTCGCGGGCTGCATCGCCGTCGCGGGTGAAAATGGCGACGCCGTTGCCCATTTCGTGGTCGTTGGCGAGCTTGATCGCGTTCTCGTAAGTCGGCGCGCGTACTACGGAGAGCACCGGCCCAAAGATCTCTTCCTTGTAGATGCGCATGTCGGCGGTCACGTTGTCGAACAGGCAGCCGCCCATATAGTAGCCGTTCTCATAGCCCTGCATGGAAAAGCCGCGGCCGTCGACGACCAGCTTGGCGCCTTCCCTGACGCCGGTATCGACATAGCCCTTGACCCGCTCCAGCGCCTGCGCCGTCACCAGCGGGCCGAAATCGGCGGACGAATCCGTCGACGGGCCGACCTTCAGGCTTTCGACGCGCGGCACCAGCTTTTCCATCAGCCGATTGGCGGTATCGTTGCCGACCGGGACAGCCACCGAGATCGCCATGCAGCGCTCGCCGGCCGAGCCGTAGCCGGCGCCGATCAGCGCGTCGACGGTCTGGTCCATGTCGGCGTCGGGCATGATGATCATGTGGTTCTTAGCGCCGCCGAAGCACTGCACGCGCTTGCCGGCCGCGCAGCCGCGCGAATAGATGTACTGGGCGATCGGCGTCGAGCCGACAAAGCCGATGGCCTTGATGTCGGGATCGTCGAGGATGGCGTCGACCACGTCCTTGTCTCCGTTGACGATATTGAGGATGCCCGCCGGCAGGCCGGCCTCGATGAACAGCTCGGCGATGCGAATCGGCACGCCGGGGTCGCGCTCCGAAGGCTTCAGGATGAAGGCGTTGCCGCAAGCGATAGCCGGCGCGATCTTCCACAATGGGATCATCGCCGGAAAATTGAACGGCGTGATGCCGGCAACGACGCCGAGCGGCTGGCGCATCGAATAGACATCGATGCCGGGGCCGGCGCCGTCGGTGAACTCGCCCTTCATCATGTGCGGTGCGCCGATGCAGACCTCGACCACTTCCAGGCCGCGCTGGATGTCGCCCTTGGCGTCGGCGATGGTCTTGCCGTGTTCGCGCGCCAGAATGTCAGCCAGCGCATCATACTCCCGGGCGACCAGTTCGAGAAACTTCATCAAGACGCGCACGCGCCGCTGCGGATTGGTCGCCGCCCAGCCGGGCTGCGCCGCCTTGGCGTTTTCCACAGCCGCGCGCAGTTCAGCCTGCGAAGCCAGCGCCACCGTGCCGCGCACCGTGCCGTCCATCGGCTGCATGACGTCCTGCTTGCGGCCGCTGGTCCCTGCGACACGCTTGCCGCCGATAAAATGACCGTATTCGATCATGGTTTCTCTCCCTGTATTTGTGATGCGCTATTGTCCGCCTTTGCGCGGCCCATGGCAACGCCAGCGAAAACGCAACCGTTGTGCGGTAAATAGATAGCGGTGCGCGGCTGTGCATCAATTGCCGCAAATGGTAAGAATGCAGGTCCCTAGCAGCAAGGATTGAGAAACTGAGTTCATTCGCGCCCCCTCTGTCCTGCCGGACATCTCCCCCACGAGTGGGGAGATTGGCTGTCATCCCGACTTTCGCCAACCCGTTGCAAGGAAGTCGCCGCCGGAGCGGCCGGCCGATCTCCCCCCAAGTAGGGGAGATGTCCCGCAGGACAGAGGGGGGCGCCTTGGAGCGCTGCCGTAATCGTCGTCATACGGATCACCCTCATGAATTGGGATGACGTCCGCATCTTCCTCGCCGTGGCGCGTGCCGGCCAGATCCTTGGCGCGGCCAAGCGGCTGGAGCTCAACCACGCCACCGTCTCGCGCCGCGTCGCCGCACTCGAGGATGCGCTGCGCACAAAACTTTTTCGTCGGCTGACCACCGGCAGCGAGCTGACGCCGGCTGGCGAGCGCTTTCTCGACATCGCCGAGCGCATGGAAGGCGACATGATCGCCGCGCGCTCGACCGTGGCGGGCGAAGGCGACGATGTTTCGGGCACGGTGCGCATCGGCGCGCCTGATGGTTTCGGCGTCGCCTTCCTGGCCAAACGCCTCGGCGCACTGACGGCGCTTCACCGCGAACTCACCATCCAGCTGGTGCCGGTGCCGCGTTCCTTCTCGCTGTCCAGGCGCGAAGCCGACATCGCCATCACCGTGGAGCGGCCGACCGAAGGCAGGCTGGTGGCGGGGAAGCTGGTCGACTACACGCTCGGCCTGTTCGCGTCCCGCGCCTATACCGAAACGCATGGCCTGCCCCAGACGCCCGCCGAGCTCGGCCGGCACACGCTGATCGGCTATGTGCCGGACCTCATCGTCAGCCCGTCGCTCGACTATGCGGCCGAGTTCAGCGCCGACTGGCGCGCGAGCTTCGCCATCTCCTCGGCACTCGGCCAGGCTGAAGCGGTGCGCTCCGGCGCCGGCATCGGCATTCTGCACACCTTCGTCGCCCGTTCGATGCCGGAACTGGTGGCTGTCGACATTGTCGCGCCCATCCGCCGCGCCTACTGGTTGGTCTATCACGAATCGGTCAGACCGCTGCGCCGCGTCCAGATCGTCGCGAGCTTCATCACCAAGGCGGTGGAACGGGAGCGAAGCCTGTTCGTCTGATGATATTCATCTGACGCGGCGAAGTGTGTTGAAGCTTGATCCAAGTCGCGGGCAAGTTCCTCACCGCGCTCGAATGCGTGAAGGACACTTCCGATCCTACCGCTGGTATCGCTCCGGTCCGAGGTCGCGGACATTGATGTCCGGCACCCGGCTCGAAATGATGTCGGCCAGGACCTTGGCCGAGCCGCAGGCCATGGTCCAGCCGAGCGTGCCATGGCCGGTGTTGAGATAAAGGTTGGAGAACTCGGTGCGGCCGATCAGCGGCGGCCCGTCCGGCGTCATCGGCCGCAACCCGCACCAAAAGGTCGCCGACTTCATATCGCCGCTGCCCGGAAAAAGGTCGCCAAGCGAATGTTCGAGCGTGCGCCGCCGCGATTCATGCAGCGTCAGGTCGAAGCCGGAAATTTCCGCCGTGCCACCGACCCGGATGCGGTCGCCGAGCCTGGTGATCGCCACCTTGTAGGTCTCGTCCATCACCGTCGACACCGGTGCTGCGGCAGCATCCTTGATCGGCACAGTGATCGAATAGCCCTTGACCGGATAGACCGGGACGGGTCGTTTCAGCGTGCGCATGAACTTGGCCGAATAGCTGCCCATCGCCATCACATAGGCGTCGGCAGCCTTCCAACCTTTGCTCGTACTGAGGTTGGCGATACGGTTGCGCTTCTTGACGAAGCGCCGTATCTCCGTGTCGTATTCGAAGGTGACACCACGCGCCACGCAGAGCTCGGCCAGACGGTCGGTGAACATCTTGCAGTCACCGGTTTCGTCGCCCGGCAGTCGCAGGCCTCCGACGAATTTATCACGCACCCCTGCCAGCCCCGGCTCGGCTGAGATGCAGCCGTCGGGATCGAGAATCTCGTAGGGAACGCCATATGTCTTCAACACTTCGACATCGCCGGCAGTGCCGTCGAGCTGCTGTTGAGTGCGAAAAAGCTGCAGCGTTCCCTTGGCGCGCTCGTCATACGCGATGCCGCTCGCCTCGCGCAACGCTTTCAGCGTGTCGCGGCTGTATTCGGCCAAAGGCACCATCCGCGCCTTGTTCACCGCATAGCGCTCAGCCGTGCAGTTGCGCAGCATCCTGACCAGCCATACCCACATATGCGGATCGAGAGTCGGCCGCACCACCAGCGGACCATGCTTCATCAACAGCCATTTGATCGCTTTCAGCGGGACGCCCGGACCGGCCCAGGGCGAGGCGTAGCCGGGCGAAATCTCGCCGGCATTGGCAAAGCTGGTTTCCAGCGCCGGACCCTTCTGGCGGTCGATGACAGTCACTTCATGGCCGGCCTCGGCCAGATAATAAGCGGTGGTGACCCCGATGACGCCGCCGCCCAGCACGAAGATCTTCATCGCTCGCTCCTTAAAGGCCGATCACGCCGACGAGGGGCCAGGATCGTCCTCCCCTGTCTGCCGGATTTTACCTATTTCGCCAAGTGGCCTGTCGTCCGCCGTGGCGCTGTAGACAAGAGTGAGCTTGTGCGGTCGCCGCTCGGCCATCCGCTTTTCCTCTGCCGCTCGCCGCGCTGCCTCAGGCTGGTAAAGCACGGTGTCGATCAGCATCAATTCCCGCCTGCCGTCCGGCTGCTCGACAAGCGCAGTCTGCCCCTGCGCCATCCCGAGCATGCAAATCCCTCGCCTGGTGGTGACGGGCAAGCTGGATCCGACTGGTCCGCGCATCTCGTTTTGCACCAGAGTTCGCGTCTCCGACGGCCCGGAATCGATGTGGAAGACCACCCTGCTGTTCAGCGTCACGACGTCGGGATCGACCGAATCGATCGGGACGATGCAGGCGTGCGAGAGCTTGTGCTCAAGCATCGGCACGATCGGATCGGCGAATGGCCGCCGACGCGCCAACATTAGTTCGAGCACCGAGAAATCCTTCATCGTCAGGCGACAGATTGTGCTTGGCATGAAAGTCTCCCGATCAAGGCAGTCGGGCAGACGGGAGTGCCTCGACAGCGTCGATGGTCACTGACAAGTCTCTGCCGTCGCGACTTCGCCAGCTCACCACCTGGCCGGTGGCTGCTCCGATGAGGGCCGTCCCGAGCGGCGTCAGCACCGATATCCTGCTTTCGGCAATGTCGGCTTCGCCCGGATAGACCAGCGTAATGCGTTGCGAGCTCCCGTCATTGCTGAGGATCGTCACCGTCGAACCCATCCGCACCACGCCGGCCGGCATCGCTGCCGCCCTCGTGACCCTGGCTCGATCCATTTCCGCCAGCAGCTCTTCGGCCATGTCGGGGGCGCGCTCGAGATAGGCTCTGGCCAGGCTGGTCAGCCTGCCATGATCCGCGTCGCTGACCAGAATCCGGCTTTGCGGGCCAGCCTGTGTTGTTGCATGTTGCATGGCAAACCTCGTGTACTTGGCGCATCGAACGAATGCGCGCTGCCGTCGTGCCAACGACGGCCCGATGAAAGCCGTCAGCGCAAAGAACTGAAGGCTCGATGACGATGTCAGTGATTAGATGCCCCGATTCAGGCGGCTGCCAAACGGCAGCCGTCCCGGGGCTACGCTCCCGCGATGGGGCAGACCCTGAAACAGGTTCTGATATGGGCGAGGTTGCTCATGTATGAAGCCTTGCCGAGAAGCCCTCGCTTGTCAAGCGCGGCGAAATCGCTCAACCGCCGATATAGCGCCGGTGAAAACGGTGTCCGAGGCTGGTCAAGATTTCATAGCCGATGGTGCCGGCATGGCCGGCCGCCTGATCCACCGTCTGCGACGGTCCGATCAGTTCGACGAGGTCACCCGCCTTCAGCCTGTCGGGCGGCAGGGCCGAAATGTCGAGAACGATCGAATCCATCGATACACGGCCCACGAACGGCAAACGCACATTTTCGAACCAGGCGGCGGAAGCCGCGCGACGATGCCAGCCATCGGCATAGCCAAGCGAGATCGTTGCGGCGACCAGCGAATCGGTCACGTGAAAAATATGGCCATAGCCGACGCCGGCTCCCCTATCGAGGCTGCGCGTCTGTATGACCTTTGCCTGAAGCCGCACCACAGGCAGCATCGGATTTTCCTGGGCTGACGTCGGATTGATGCCGTAGAGCGCCGCACCGGGCCGGGCGAGGTCGTAGTGAAAGGGCTGCCCAAGAAAGATGCCGGAGGAGTTGGCCAGCGAGGCCGGCACCGGTGGCAGCATCCTGCGCAGCCGCTCGAATTCCAGCCGCTGCTGCTCGTTGGCCGGATGCTCGGGCTCGTCGGCGCGAGCGAGATGGCTCATCACGAACGTGGCGTTGATGCCGTCGAAAGCCCGCGGATCGGCAGTGACGGCCTCCACCTCGGCTGCCGCCATGCCGAGCCGCGACATGCCGCTGTCGACCTGGATTGCAGCCTTGAGCTTGCGGCCGGCCCGCTGTGCCGCCGAGCGCCAGGCGGCGAATTGGCCGGCGCTGTTGATAACCGCCCCCAGCCCCGCTTCGACGGCTTCGCTTTCAGCGCCCGGCTGAATGCCGTTCAGCACGTATATCGCCGGCCGTGCGCCGAGCGCCTGGCGCAGCAAGACACCTTCGGCCAGATGCGCGACGAAAAAAGTAGCGCAGCCCTCGGCCGCCAGCGCCGCCGCCACCTGGGCCCCGCCGAGCCCGTAGCCGTCGGCCTTGACGACACCCGCGCAGCCAACATCGCCTAAACGCGCCTTGAGCCGCCGGTAATTTTCGCGGATAGCGCCGAGATCGACGGTCAATATGGCGCCGGCCGCCACTTCGCTGATCGGCGCGGCTTTGACGGCGACCCTTTCAGAAAGAGATTTTTTGGAAGCGCCGTTCATGCCAACCCCGTCTGCAGCGGATTGGCCATCCATAAGGCCACCGCGCTGACGCGGCAACCGTGGTCGGCGCGAGCGCGGCTTGCGCCAAGCTACGCAACCAGATGCCGGAACGCCGCAACCACATCCTCATAGACCTGACGCTTGAACGGCACGATCAGGTTGGGCAATTCCTCCATTGGCCGCCAATCCCATTTGTCGAACTCGGCGGTGTGGCCGCCCGGCGGCGGATTGATCTCAATCTCGCTCACGTCGCCGTGAAAGCGGAAGGCGAACCATTTTTGCGTCTGGCCGCGATATTTCCCCTTGAAGGCGATGCCGACCAGATGGGCCGGCAGGTCGTAATATATCCAGTTCGGCGCCTCATCCAGCAACGAGACGCTGCGCATGCCGGTTTCTTCGTAGAGTTCCCGCTGTGCCGCCTGCAGCGGCTCTTCGCCCTTGTCGATGCCGCCCTGCGGCATCTGCCAGAGCTGCGTCGTGCCGGCGAATTCGCTGTCCGGCTCGGCAATGCGATGCCCGACCCAGACCAGCCCGTCGCCGTTGAGGATCATCAGTCCGACACAGCGACGATAAGGCAGCGTCTCGGGATCGACCGGTTCTTTCTTCGTCATGCTCAACCTTTTTCCGGATCCACCGCCACTGCCGAAATCGGCACGATCTCGATGCCGCGCTTCTTGGCCTCGACCACCCAGGCGGACACGGTGTCGACCGTCAGGTCGAAGGCCGAGCCGATGCCGACGGCAAAGCCTTTCGCCCGCGCGGTGGCTTCCAGCTCGTCCAGCTTCTTCAAAATGGCGCCGCGGTCCCGCACCGCGTCGATCGACGTGTCGCCGGCAACGAACGGCACGCCGTTTTTCAACGCCAGGTCGGGTGCCAGGCTACGCGCCGACGAACCGTCGTCAACATAGGCCAGGCCGCGCCTGCCGAGCTCTGCCATCAGCGGCCCCATCGCCGCCTCATCGGCCGAAAAACGTGCGCCCATATAGTTCATGACGCCGGTGTAGTTGGTCGTCCGCGACAGCGCCCAGCGCAAATTCTTCAAATTCTCGTCCGCCGTCGCAGCGACCGTCAGCGTGTTGCGGCCGGGATTGACGTTCGGATAGTCGAACGGTTCGAGCGGCACCTGCATGACTATCTCATGGCCGCTTTGCCGCGCCGCCTGCATCCATCGGCCGATGCTGTTGCCCTGCGCCGCGAAGCCCAGGGTCACTTCGGCCGGCAGCTTTGCGATGGCCGCCTGCGTGCCGGTCTGCGACACGGCAAGCCCGCCGATGACAATCGCCACGCGCGCACCGCGTGAACCGGACCACGGCCGCGCATAGAGATCGAACGGCCGCCTGCCGTCAGCGGCACGAACCGGCAATGGGCCGGTTTCGCCGGCCTCGACCAGCGCCCTGTCGGGAATATGCGCGATCCTCAGATTTTGGCCGATCGTCGAAGGGTCGCGAATGACAATGGCCGCCCTGGGCGAACCATTGCCCTCTTCGGTCTGCATGTGGATGATCTGCGGCTCGCCCGTCTCGGGCCTGCCCATCTTGGATCCGCTCGTCTTGGATGCTGCTTCCGCCTTCAATGCCGGCTCAGTGGTCGGCGCTGCGGATTCGACCACTGCTGTCGTCTTCGGCGTCGAAACGGCGACTTCTTCCGGCTTTCGAAACGGCCTTTCGCGCAGCGCAATCGCGCCGGAGACGCCGATTACGGCCAGCACCAGGAGCGTGGCCGCGACCACACCCGCGCTGATCCTGCGGGGCGCGCGCGGCGGCCGGACGGCCTGCCCGAGTGGGCGTTCGATGTCGTTGCCGATGTCAGCCAAGCCGCATCCCAGCCGCGGTTCCCCCGAATCAAACTGCCGAGGCCTTGCGGCCCCGGCAGCATTACATCGCTTCGATCAGGCAGCCAGACCTGTTGTCCGGCCTGATCGACCTTTACTGGTTCGGCACGGCCCCTACTGGTTCGGCACGGCCCCTACTGGTTCAGCACGGCCCCTACTGGTTCAGCACGGCCTTGTCCGGATTCGGCGGGAACGCCGGATCGGTCTTCTCGCCGCGCAGCAACTGCTCGGCAAAGATGAGTTGCAGGTCGTCCTTCGGCTCCGGCGGCACATAGGCTGCTGAGCCCGAACCGGTATCGCCCTCGTCGCTGCCCTTGATGTGGCCCTTGAGGTCCGACTCGCCGCGCGTCAAATCCCTGCCCTGCAGGTCCGGCGGCAACGGCTGGTCGACCTTGATGTCGGGCGTGATGCCCTTGCCCTGGATCGACTTGCCGGACGGCGTGTAATAGAGCGCCGTCGTCAGGCGCAGCGCGCCGTTCTCGCCGAGCGGGACGATGGTCTGCACCGAACCCTTGCCGAAGGACTGCGTGCCGACCACCGTGGCGCGGCGCAGATCCTGCAGCGCGCCGGCGACGATTTCGGACGCACTGGCCGAGCCGCCATTGACGAGCACGACCAGCGGCTTGCCGTCGATGTCGTCGCCCGGCCGCGCGTCGAAGCGGGTGACGTCCTTCGGATCGCGGCCGCGCGTCGAGACGATCTCGCCACGGGTGAGGAAGGCGTCGGACACGCTCACCGCCTGGTCGAGCAACCCGCCCGGATTGAGGCGCAGATCGAGCACGTAGCCCTTGAGCTTTTCGTCCGGCACCTGCTTCTTGATGGTGTCGATGGCGTTCTCGAGGTCGTCATGGGTCTTTTCGGTGAAGGAGGTGATCTTCATGTAGCCGATGTCGTTCTCGACCCGAAACTTGACCGCCTTGACCTTGATGATGTCGCGCACCACCGTCAGCTCGATCGGCTTGTCGGCGCCCTGGCGCAGGATAGTGAGCTTGATCGGCGTGTTGACCAGCCCGCGCATCTTCTCGACCGCGTCGTTGAGGCTCAGGCCGCGAACCTCCTCGCCGTCGATCTTGGCAATATAGTCGCCGGCAAGCACGCCCGCTTTGGCGGCCGGCGTATCGTCGATCGGCGTGATCACCTTGACCAGGTCGTTCTCCATGGTGACCTCGATGCCGAGGCCGCCGAACTCGCCCTTGGTCTGCACGCGCATGTCCTGCGCCTCTTCGGCGTTCATATACGAGGAGTGCGGGTCGAGTGAGGTAAGCATGCCGTTGATAGCGTTTTCGACCAGCGACTTGTCGTCGGGCGGCGTCACATACTGCGCCCGCACCCGCTCGAAGATGTCACCAAAGATCGCCAGCTGCTTATAGGTCTCGGAGCCCGCAGCGTTCGCCGTCGAGCCGGGGGCGCCATAGACCAGGCTCATCGCGGATGCGCCCATCAGCGCACCGGCAAACAGAAGCGAAAGTTTCCGCATCATCTCACGTCCTTCCAGAGAAACGGTCCGCCCACCATGGGGTCGGATCGACGGGTTTTCCATCCTTGCGGAACTCAACATAGAGCTCCGGCGTGGCATTTCCATTCTTCGATGCCGAGGTGCTCGCCACCCGGGCCTCTCCCATCGCGCCGACTGGCTCCCCTGCGAGCACCGACTGGCCAGACGCGACGCTGATTCTGCTCATCCCCGCGAGAACGACATGATAGCCGTCACCCGCGTTCAGGATCAAGAGTTGACCATAGGAGCGAAAAGGTCCCGCATAAAGCACATTTCCGTCCGCTGGCGCGGTGACGATGGCTCCCGATTGTGTCGCAACCATGTCACCGAGCATCACTGCGCCGTTATCGTCGCTGGCCCCGAACCGCCGCTTGATCTTGCCGGTGACGGGCAGCGCGATCTGCCCCTGAAGCGCCGAAAACGGTGCAGTGGCGGTGAGCCGGTTGGCTTCCGGGACCGGCAGGGCCGTCAGTTCCGTCTGTGCCGGGGCCTTCTGTGCCGGGGCCGTCTGTGCCGGAGCCGTCTGTGCCGGAGCCTTGTCGGCGTCCGCGGCCTTCTGCTCGGCTGCCTCCGCCGCGTCCGCCGCTTTGCGGGCCTTGTCGGCCTCGAGCGAGGCGATCAGTTCCTTCAGGCTGCCGGCCTTGGCCGCCAGTGCTGCGGATCGCTGCTTTTCCGCCGCCAGTGCCGTTTGCGTTTCGGCCTCGAGCTTCTGCTTGGCTTCGAGCAGCATGCCGAGCCGCTTCTTTTCCGCCGTCTGTTCGCCGACTGCCGCCGTCAGCCGCGCCCGCTCCGCCTCGATCGAAGCGGTCACCCGCGACTGCTCCTTGAGGTCCGCCAGCAATATCTCGGTCTGCTGGCGCAGTTCCGGCACCACGGCGCCGAGCAGGATGGCGCTGCGCACCGACGACAGCGCGTCCTCCGGCTTGACCAGGATGGCCGGCGGCGGATTGAGCCCCATACGCTGCAGCGCGGCCAGCACCTCGGCCAGAACGTCGCGTCTAGCGGCCAGCGAGGCGCGGATTTTCTGCTCCTCGCCCTTCAACCCTTCCAGCTTGGCACCGATGTCCTCGATGTCCTGGCCGAGCTTCTGCTCGGTCATCGCCGACTGGATCAGCGCCGCGGTGATAGAGGCATGGTCCTTCTTGACCGTCGCCATGTCGGCGGCGAGCTTGGCCAACCGCTCCGACGACAGCGTGATCTCCTTCGACACCCGTTCGTATTCGGCACGGCTCTGGTCCGGATCAGGCGCCATGTCGAGCCTGTTCTCAGCCCGCGAGGCACCAAGCGACAGCATAAGCAGCGCCGCTGCCAAGCCGCAGCGTGCGCGCCAAAAGCCCGTTCGCGATTTCCAATCTTCAGACATTGAAGCCCGACTCTATGCGTGGCTTCGTTAACGAACCATCAACCATGTTCGAGAGCCCTGCCGACCACAAACAGCCTCGTGACGCATTGAGGCGAAAATCCGGGCGGCTCACGCCAATCCACGGGTTTTGGGTTGGAGCCTGCCCATGGATTTGCGGGCAAGGACTCACGAGCGATGATAGGGATGACCCGAAAGAATAGTGAGGGCCCGGTAAAGCTGCTCGCCCAACATGACACGGACCAGTTGGTGCGGCCATGTCAGCGCGCCGAACGATACCATCAGATCGGCCTGATCGCGCAGCGACTGGTCGTGACCGTCGGCACCGCCGATGGCGATGACGAGTGCCTTGCGGCCGCCATCACGCAACAGGCCGATGCGCCCGGCGAAATCCTCGGAGGAAAAGTTCTTGCCTCGCTCGTCGAGCAGCATCAGCGCGGTACCGGGCTGCAGCTGCGTCTGCAGCTTCTGGCCTTCTTCGCGGCGACGCTCGTTGGCGGTCTGGGCGCGGCCCTCCGGAATCTCGACAACCCCCGAGAATTCGAGCCCCACGGCCTGCCCGCTCTTGGCGAAGCGCTCGAAATACCTGTCGGCGAGCTGCTTCTCGGGGCCGGCTTTCATCCGGCCCACGGCGTGAACGGTGATTTTCATCCCTGCCTCGAAGAGCCGCTAATGCATGTCACCAAAAGTGGTCACCGGTTTTGGGAACGACATGCATCAATCAAATTCGGCTCAGTGGAGGGTCTCTTCCTCGAGGTCCGGCGCTTGCCACATCTTTTCGAGATTATAGAAGTCGCGGACTTCGGGACGGAAGACATGGACGATGATGTCGCCCGAATCGATCAGGACCCAGTCGGCGCCGGCCAATCCCTCGACGCGCGCCGTGCCGAGCCCGGCATCCTTGAGCGCCGTGAGGAGATGATCGGCGACAGCCGAGACATGACGGTGCGATCGGCCGGACGCGATGACCATATAGTCACCGAGGCTCGATTTTCCCTGAATGTCGATTGAGACGATGTTTTCGGCCTTGGAGTCTTCCAGACTGGCAAGGACTGTCTTGATGGCGCGGGACACGGCGTCGTTTACGCTGATCCCGGCCGGCGAAGGCACGATGTCGGCCTTCTTCCACAGTGCTGTTCTCAGTGTATTTCCTTTCGCAGCAAGAACAACCAAATCACCCTTCAAAGCAGGTGACACCCCTTAGATAGGCAGAGTTGCGTTGCAGTTTCAAGACGGCAGCCCTGCTGTAGCCAACGAAGAACCGTTCTTCCGGTTCCGTAGTTGAAGAAAAAACGGAACTCTTGTCGCCTGGCCTGGGTTATCGGCGCATTGACCAACCGGATCCCCCTCATGCCTATCGACCCTCAGAACGCTCTCCTCACCGTGCAGTCCGGCCTTGCGCAGGTCAGCGCGCTGATCGTCTCGTACGCCTTCTCGGCCATCGGCGCCGTCATCCTGCTGGTCCTCGGCTATACCGTCGCCGGTCTTGCCCAGCGCTCGATCTATGCCGGCCTCGGCCATATCCATGGCTTCGACACGACGCTGCGCCACTTCTTCTCGAGGATCGTCCGTTACGCCATACTGATCCTCGTCGTCGTCATGGTGCTCGGCCAGTTCGGCGTCCAGACGACCTCAATCATTGCCGCCATTGGTGCCATCGGCCTGGCCATCGGCCTGGCGCTGCAGGGCACCCTGCAGAACATTGCCGCCGGCATCATGCTGCTGGCGTTGCGGCCATTCCGCATCGGCGAATATGTCGAGGTCGGCGCCATCGCCGGGACCATCGAGGAAATCGGCCTGTTCGCCACCACGTTGAGAACGGTCGACGGCGTCTACATCCTCGCCCCCAATTCGACGCTGTGGAACCAGCCTGTCCGCAACTATACACGCAACGGTGCCCGACGTGGCGACATCACGCTGACCATCGGCTCCTGGAACGACATCGATTTCGCTCAAAAGACCATGCTCGGCGTCGCCGCAGCCGACCGACGTGTCAGGCGGGAGCCGGCGCCGATTGCCTTTGTAGCGACCGTCGGCGACAGCAACGTCGCCATCACCTTGCGTTACTGGACCTCGGCTGCGGATTTCTTCGCCACCCAGATCGATCTCACCAAACGCGCCAAGCAGGCTTTCGACAGCGAAGGCGTTTCTATACCCGCGCCACCACCGGAAGCGCCACGGCAGGAAGCCACCACCAGACAGTGATATGATCAATTGCCGGCGTAGGTCTACTTGTCCGCGCGACGCTGTGCTTCGGATGGGAAAGCGAGGTCTACCGGCAACGGTGCTTGCGCCGTCATCGGCGCGAAATTGCCGGTTTCGGCGGCGGGGACAGGTGACATCGCCACCACACGCCACAGCACGAACAGGCAAAAACCAGTGGCAATGACGATGGCCACATAGATGAAAGCCTGCGTTCCATAGATGGCGGAAAGCCCGGTCACGATGCCGGGCACGATGAAGCCGGACAGCGACCACGCAAAAAGAAGCGAACTGGACAGCGCCACCATGTCGTCCTTGCCGGCGCGGTCGGCGGCATGTGCGCTGGCCAGCGAATAGATCGATTCCGACGCGCCGGCCCAGATCACATAGATGACGACCAGCGCCGCCAGCGCACCACCATCGAAGCCGAGGGCGAACAGGCCCGCCACCATGGCAAGCGCCGAAGCGGCGACCAGCACAAATCGCCGGTCGGTGCGGTCGGAAATCCATCCGAGCGGGATCTGCAGGATCAATGTGCCGACAGGCATCACCGACAAAAGCAGTGCCACATCTGCCTGGCTGTAGCCCTTGGCCGTGGCATGGATCGGCGCGAAGCCCGAAATCGTCATCGACAGGCCGCCGACGGCAAGCATGCCGGCGACGCCCACCGGCGAAATCCGCCAGGCCCGGCCAAGCGCGACCGACGCCGCCTGCGGCGGCGGTGGCTGGGCGAGCCGCGTCAGCCCAACGGGGAGGATCGACAGCGCGGTGAAGGCGATGCCGATCAAGGGCGCGTCCGCAGCCCTTATATCGATCAGCGCCAGTGTAGAATAGCCGACGCCGAGCCCGGCGACATAGGCGACGTAGAAGAAGGCCATGACCCTGCCGCGTATGGCGTTGGCGACGACGTCGTTCAGCCAGCTTTGCGCGACGATGAACAGGCCGCATATGGCAAAGCCATAGAGCGCGCGTGCCGCGATCCACGACAGCGGGTGCGGCCCGGCCCCGACGGCGGCGTTCGACAGCACGATCAGCGCCGACAGCACCATGAACGCGCGAGCATGGCCGACGCGCCGCACCAGCGGACCGGTCAAGATGCAGCCTGCGAGGCCGCCGGCCGAAAGGCCGGTGACGATCAGCCCGGCCCAGGTCGGATCGAAGCCCTCGGCGCCGAGCCGGACCGGAATATAGGCGAACATCAGTCCGTTGCCGACCGCCACCAGCGCCATCGACAGGACGACGCTGGCAATGGCGATCGCCGGGGCTGGCGGGCTGCCCTGCGCCGGGTCGCGTCTGGTCTGGTTTCGCTCGAGAATCGCCATGCCCGCGCAGGATCGCCTACGGATCGGCGAAAAGCAGCCGCAAATGCGACATGGCCGGACTTGCCTTCTCCCCTTCTTGCGGGAGGACGCAGTGCGTGCAGGCTCAGTCCTGCCCCATTTTGCGGATCGCGGTCGACGACAGCGACGAGCGCGGGCCGTGAATGAAGGTCCAGGCCGGCGCCTTCATGCGGGCGAGCCGCGGCGCGTCACCCTCGTCGACACGCGCGTAATCGAAGGTCTTGGCGATGACCGACGACAGGAACGACAGCGTCGCGCCAGGGCGGTCGACAACCGCGATCGGAAACGTCATCACGATCTGGCGCCAGCGCTGCCAGCGGTGGAAATCGCGAAGCGAATCGGCGCCCATGATCCAGACGAAGTCGACGCCCGGGTTGCGCGCCTTGACCAGGGCCAGCGTGTCGGCGGTGAAGCGGACATAATGGGTCGCTTCGAAGGCGGTGACCTTGACCTTCGGGTTCCGGACGATCTGCTCGGACCGGCGCAGCCGCTCGGCCAGCGGCGCCAATTCCCGCGCGCTCTTGAGCGGATTGCCCGGCGTCACCATCCACCACAGCTGATCGAGCGCCAGACGTCTGAGCGCGATCTCGGCGACCAGTGCATGGCCGGCATGGGCAGGATTGAACGAGCCGCCGAACAGCCCGACGGCCAGGCCCTTTTCGGCATGCGGCATCTTCAGATAGTGGGATGGAACGAGCTCCTTGCCCTCCCCCCTGTGGGGAGGGTCGATCCGCGAAGCGGAGCGGGGTGGGGGTGTTGCAGTGTTCAGCGTCGTACCCCCTCCCGGCTCGCAATGCTCGCCACCCTCCCCACAACGGGGAGGGTAAGATCAGTGCTCAAGGCCTCACCTGTCCGGTCCCGCGCACGCGGTATTTGAACGAGGTCAGTTGCTCGACCCCGACCGGGCCGCGCGCGTGCATCTTGCCGGTGGCGATGCCGATCTCGGCGCCCATGCCGAATTCGCCGCCATCGGCGAATTGCGTCGAGGCGTTGTGCAGAAGGATCGCCGAATCGATCTCGCTGAAGAACCGTTCGACGGCGTTCGCATCCTCGGCGATGATCGCCTCGGTATGGTGCGAGGAGAACGTCTCGATATGCTCGATCGCGCCGACAACGCCGTCGACCAGTTTTACCGCGATGATAGCATCGAGATATTCGGTCACCCAGTCGGCGTCGCTAGCCGGTTTGGCGTCAGCAAAAACTTTCAGCACCTCGGCGTCGGCATGGATTTCGCACCCTGCCGCGCGCAACGCGTCGAGGATAGGCACCAGATGGGTGGAGGCGACGGCCCGGTCGACCAGCAGTGTTTCGGCAGCGCCGCAGACGCCGGTGCGCCGCATCTTGGCGTTGACCGCGATCCTGACCGCCATGTCGAGCTTGGCCGAGCGGTCGATATAGAGATGGCAAATGCCTTCGAGATGGGCAAAGACCGGCACCCGCGCCTCGTTCTGCACGCGCTCGACCAGGCTGCGGCCGCCGCGCGGAATGATCACGTCGAGCGCACCGCCAAGACCCCTCAGCATCTCGCCGACGGCGGCGCGGTCAGCGGTCGGCACCAGCTGGATGGCATCCTCCGGCAGCTTGGCCGCCTTCAGCCCTTCGACCAGGCAGGCATGGATAGCCGCCGAGGAGTTGAGCGAATCCGAGCCGCCGCGCAGGATCACCGGATTTCCGGCCTTCAGGCACAGCGCGCCGGCATCGGCCGTCACGTTCGGCCGGCTCTCGTAGATAACGCCGACCACGCCGAGCGGCGTGCTCACGCGCTCGATATGCAGGCCGTTCGGCCGGTCCCATTCGGCAATGACATCGCCGACCGGATCGCGCAATTCGGCGATTTCGCGGATCCCGGCGGCCATGGTGCGGATGCGCGCCGGGTCGAGCTTCAGCCGGTCCATTAACGCCGCCGACAGCCCGGACTCCCCGCCATTCCTGATGTCGATGGCATTGGCATCGAGAATGTCGCGCTCGCGGCGAAGGATCGCCTGCGCCATGGCGATCAACGCGGCGTGCTTGCGCTCGGCTGTGGCGACGGCCAGCGGTCGCGCGGCGGCCCGCGCGCGGCGGCCGATATCGGCCATCAGCGCGGCAGTGTCGTCCCGGGATTTTTCATGCAGCTTCAGCATGGCTCATCCTCCGCTGGTTACTTGGTCCCCGGCCCATACTTGGTCTGCGGGATGGCTCACCACAAGGTCGTCGCGGTGGATCATCGCCGATCGCGCCTCGTAGCCGAGCACCGTTTCGATCTCGGCCGTCTTCAACCCTGCGATCCTTACGGCATCGGCGGCATCGTAGGCAACCAGTCCGCGCGCTATCTCGCGGCCTTCGGGCGACAGGATCGCCACCGTGTCGCCGCGCGAGAAATTGCCGCTGACCAGTTTGACGCCGGCCGGCAACAGCGACTTGCCCGACAGCAGCGCACCGATGGCGCCGGCATCGACGGTCAGCCGGCCAGCCGGTTCGAGCTGCCCGGCGATCCACGTCTTGTAGCCTTTGACCGGATTGGCGCTTGGCCGGAAGAACGTCGCCCGCTCGCCACGCTCGATCGCCAGCAGCGACGACAACCGCGTACCTGATGTGATGATCATGGCGGTGCCGGCGGCGGTGGCAATCTTGCCGGCGTCGAGCTTGGTGCGCATGCCGCCGCGCGAAAGCTCAGAAGCGGCCGCACCTGCCATTGCCTCGATCTCGGGGGTGATGCGGTCAACGACCGGAATGAACCGGGCTTGCGGGTCGCGCGCCGGCGGCGCGGTGTAGAGCCCGTCAATGTCGGAGAGCAGCACCAAGAGATCGGCGCCCATCATGGTGGCGACGCGCGCCGCCAGCCGGTCATTGTCGCCATAGCGGATTTCGGAGGTCGCCACCGTGTCGTTCTCGTTGATGACCGGCACCGCCTTCATCTTGAGCAGCGTCGAGATCGTCGCCCGCGCATTGAGATAGCGGCGGCGCTCTTCGGTGTCGCCGAGCGTCAGCAGGATCTGGCCCGATTTCAGGCCGCCCTTGCCGAGCGCATCCGACCAGGCGCCGGCCAGCGCGATCTGCCCGACGGCCGCCGCCGCCTGGCTCTCCTCGAGCTTCAGTGCCCGCTTGCCGAGGCCTAAAATGGTGCGGCCAAGCGCGATGGCGCCGGACGACACGACGAGGATCTCGGCGCCACCTTTGGCCAGCACGGCGATGTCGTCAGCAAGCGAGGCCAGCCAGTCGCGCTTCAGGCCCGTCGTGCGGTCGACAAGCAGCGCCGAGCCGATCTTGACGGTGATGCGCCGGTATTTTCTCAGCGACTGCGCGGCCATCGCTATCTCCAGCGCGTCTCGACCGGAGTGGCGACAGCTTCGCGAGCCTCGGCCACAACCGCCATCAGCGCTCGCAGAACGGCTTCGACGCCTTCGCCGGTGACTGCGGACAAAAGCATCGGCGCACGGCCGGCGGCGCGTTTCAGCGAAGCAACCTTCTTCTTGCGTGCGTCGGCATCGAGCGTGTCGACCTGGGAAAGTGCTACGATCTCGACCTTCTCGACCAGCCCATGGCCATAGGCGTCGAGTTCGGTGCGCACGGTCTTGTAGGCCTTCCCCGGATTTTCTTCCTGCGCGGAGACGAGGTGCAGAAGGACGCGCGTGCGTTCGACATGTCCGAGGAAACGGTCGCCGATGCCGACGCCCTCATGCGCACCTTCGATCAGGCCGGGAACGTCGGCGATGACGAACTCGCGCCCATCGATGCGGGCCACACCGAGGCCAGGATGCAACGTAGTGAAGGGATAATCGGCAATCTTCGGCTTAGCAGCGGTGACGGCGGCCAGGAAGGTCGACTTGCCGGCGTTGGGAAGGCCAACCAGGCCGGCGTCGGCAATCAGCTTGAGCCTGAGCCAGATGTTGAGCTCTTCGCCCGGCTGGCCGGGATTGGCGCGGCGCGGAGCCTGGTTGGTCGAGGTCTTGAAATGCTGGTTGCCGAAGCCGCCATTGCCGCCCTTGGCAAGCAGGAAGCGTTGGCCGACCACGGTCAGGTCGCAAATCAGCGTCTCGTTGTCCTCGGCAAAGATCTGCGTTCCCGCCGGCACTTTCAGCGTGACGTCGGCACCTTTGGCGCCGGTCATGTTACGGCCCATCCCGTGCGTACCGGTCTTGGCCTTGAAATGCTGCTGATAGCGATAATCGATCAGCGTGTTCAGCCCATCGACCGCCTCAACCCAGACATCGCCACCGCGGCCGCCGTCGCCGCCATCGGGACCGCCGAACTCGATGAACTTTTCGCGCCGGAACGACACCGAGCCGGCGCCGCCGTCGCCGGAGCGGATGTAGACCTTGGCTTGATCGAGAAATTTCATCGGATTGCTGAGTTTCTGCTAGTGGCCTTGCGGCATTGCTCTAAAACGTTCGGCACTGCTCTAAACCAAGGCGGGGCGAAGGGCGAGGCTGTTTATGAACATGGCCGGCGTCGGCCTCGACGGCCGCTTCGATGTCGGCCGCATCGCCGATGCCGTGCGCGGCGCCGACGTGATCGCGCTGCAGGAGGTCTCGCGCAACAACCCCAACAATGGCGGCCGCGACATGGTGGCCGAGCTCGGCGAGGCGCTGCCCGAATACTTCGCCGTCTATGGCAGCAATTTCGAGGCCAATTTCGGCTCGCGCCTGGAAAACGGCCGCGCCTTCACCACCACCTTTCAGCTCGGCAACATGGTGCTGTCGAAAACGCCCGTTCATCTGTCGCGCAATCTCCTCTTGCCGCGCAGCCGCAGTTTGGAAGTGATGAATTTCCAGCGCGGCGCGCTGGAGGCGCTGATCGAGACGCCGCTTGGTTTCATCCGCTTCTATTCCACCCATCTCGACCATCGCAGCCCGGTCGAACGCGCCAGCCAGATCCGGTTTCTGCGCCAGCGCCTGTTGAACTATGCGATCGAGGGGGGCGCGCTGTCGGGGCTTGCCGAGGTCGGCCTGCCGGACCTGCCCTATCCCGAAGCCTTCGTCGTCACGGGCGACTTCAACATGCTGGCCGGATCGCCGGAATATGTCGAACTCGCCGGCCGCCTGGATCACGAATTCGGCATACCCATGACCGCCGACCTTGCCGTAGATGTGGCCCTGCGCCTTGCCGCCGCAGGCGCCGATCTCGTCTCCTGGATCGACCCCAAGCGACCTGACGACGCCAGCCGCTACAAGCGCATCGACTATGTCTTCACCAGCGCCTCGCTCGCCAAATCGCTGAAGCGCCTTTGGGTCGACCGGCAAGCGGTCGGCTCGGACCACCTGCCGGTCTGGGTCGAGATGGCCTGACCGGCGTCCATCAGAAATGCACCCAGTTTCGCAGGCTCGTCCAGGTCCTGCGATCGAGGCGGTAGCGCTCGACCGGCACCTGGCCGGCGACGATCGAGTTCAGCATGCCTTGGCCGGCATATTGGAAGCCGCATTTGTGGATGACCCGGCGTGAGGCCGGATTGATGACCCGCGTCGAGGCATGCAGCACCTGAATCGCCGTCTTCTGAAAGGCGAGGTCGACGAGCGCATGTGCGGCCTC
Source organism: Mesorhizobium sp. BHbdii (assembly GCF_053848045.1). Lineage (NCBI taxonomy): Bacteria > Pseudomonadati > Pseudomonadota > Alphaproteobacteria > Hyphomicrobiales > Phyllobacteriaceae > Mesorhizobium > Mesorhizobium sp. BHbdii. The sequence goes on from NZ_JBSPKX010000005.1 coordinate 384,142, forward strand.
CGTCGCATAGCCGCGCTTCCAGTAGGGCTCGCCGATCCAGTAGCCGAGCTCCAGCCCGCGATCAGTGGTGTTGAGGCCGGCGCAGCCGACGAAGGTTTCGGTACCGGCCAGCGTTAAGGCATAGGCAATCCCGGCCCGGCGCGATGCCGTCATCGCCAGGAAGGCGCGTGCCTCAGCCTCGCCATAGGGGTGGGGCATGCGGGCCAGCATTTCGGCGACGTGGCGGTTGTCGGCGAGCACCACCAGTTGCTCGATATCGCTTTCGCTCGGCGCCCGCAGGACCAGCCGCTCGGTCACCAGGACCGGGCAATCTATCGCGTAACTTTCACCGTCTGTGTCTTCCGCTTCGGCAACCATGTCAGTCCTCCAGGCACAAGAAAAAGGGGAGATGGAAACCCATCTCCCCTGATCCATTTCCTGGCTTGGCCAGACACCGGTTCCCGAGATGGGTGCCGGTGTTCTCGTACGGAACCGGCTACTCCGCGGCCTTCGTCATCGGGTTCACCGATACGTAGGTTCGGCCATTGGCTTTTTTGTTGAAGGTGACTGCGCCAGCTTCGAGCGCAAACAGCGTGTGATCCGTGCCAATGCCGACGTTGGTGCCGGGATGCCACGTCGTGCCGCGCTGACGAATGATGATGTTGCCCGGAATCACGGCTTCGCCGCCGAACTTCTTCACGCCGAGCCGCTTGGAATGGGAGTCGCGACCATTGCGCGACGAACCGCCAGCTTTCTTGTGTGCCATCTAACTAACTCCGATGCGCCGCAAGGGCGCTTAAAAGGTCTTATGAACGCGTTCGCGTTCCGTTTCAAGTCCGATCCGGCGACGATTGCGCCGGCTCGCTTTACTTCTTCGCCAATTCCTTGGCCTGCTCGCGCCAGTCCGTGATCTGGTCGGTGCTGAACGGCATATGCTCGTCGATCTTGGCGACATCCTTGTCGGACAGCTTGGCGAGCTGGGCGAAGGTCGTGATGCCCTGCTCGTTCAACTGGCCGGCAGCAACCGGGCCGATGCCCTTGATCACGGTCAGATCGTCCGGCTCGCCTTTCGGCGCCTTGAACAGCGGAGCCGCGGTTTCGCTTGCCTTGGCTTCGGTTTCCTTCGGCGCAGCCTCTGCCTTGGCTTCCTTCTTCGGAGCAGCCTTTGCCTCGGTCTTGGCCGCAGCCTTCTTCGTCGGCTTGGCACCATCCAGCAGGATCTCGGCGATCCGCACGGTGGTCAAAAGCTGGCGATGGCCGATCTTGCGGCGCGAATTCTGCCGACGGCGCTTCTTGAAGGCGATGACGGTGCGGTTCTTGCCCTGTTCGACGACTTCGGCGGTGACCAAGGCGCCGTCGACGAACGGCGCGCCGAACGTAACATTCTCGCCCTCGCCATGCGCGAGCACGTGGCCGATCTCGACGATATCGCCGACCTGGCCTTCGACTTTTTCGATCTTCAGGAGATCGTTGGCGGCGACGCGATACTGCTTGCCGCCCGTTTTGATGACTGCGAACATTTTTTGCCTTTCGCTGTTCGGTCGGCCTTGATGAACCGCTTCAGGCGGTTCGGCCGTCTTTTTGTCAGTCTGCGGGTTCAAAAAGCAAGCGGCGCGGAAGAACCCTCCACGCCGATTGCGCGCTGTCCCTAACCGAAGGTTGGGCGCAAGTCAAGGCAAGCGGCCAGCATGCGAGCCACGAACGCATTCAAGCCAGGCGCCGACAGCCGGGCGGCAGCCTGACAAGAAGCCGGTTCGCCGGGCAGATTGGCCCTTGTAACCTGTTCGCCCAGCCGTTATCTAGTGCGCCGCGCCGGCAACGGCGGACCATGACCGCGGAGAGGTGGCAGAGTGGTCGAATGCACCGCACTCGAAATGCGGCATGGGTGCAAGCCCATCGGGGGTTCGAATCCCTCCCTCTCCGCCATAAGCCGCCGATAGCCGCACAAATTTCCCAATATTCTCCAGATTGTTAATTATGATAGCCGTCTGGGAGCTCCGTCGCGGCCGCCGGCGCTATTCCTGAATTGCTTTGAATTCTCCCGTTGTTCGGGCAGCGCCCGCATATCACCAGCGCGTTGCTGGACGGGAGAAGCGATTTCCCGATCTGCGATTGATGAATCTGCTTCATGACGACATGCGGATTTTGCCGCCTAATCGATCGCCGGCGTCGTCACTAATCTATTTTAGACATTCGCAACACTGCCGCGCACATGCCGAGCAACCGATCTCGGCATTGACCGGAACGTTGCTCGGCTACGCCAGAGCAGCGCTTCTCAATGGGAGGATGTGAGCGAACGGAATGAGCATGGCCCGGCAGGCTTGCGACGGTTCAAGACGATCAAAGGAGACAGGCATGAACAAGCAGATCGGAATTGAGAGCACGGCGGAACCGCAGTCCAGTGTCGACTCTGGCCGGCGTGACCTCCTGAAGCTGACCGGCGCCGGCGTCGCCGCGCTCGGTGCCGCGTCGCTCTTCAACATCCCCTTCGCAAAGGCTCAAGACATGTCAAACGGCGCCAACAACTTCTACACCAGCGATCAGGTGACGCTCGAAAAGGTTGCCTTCAAAAGCCAATACGAGATGAACGTCGCGGGGAATCTGTTCATTCCCAACAACCTCGACCGCAATGCGCGCCATCCGGCGCTCGTCGTGGGGCATCCGATGGGTGCGGTGAAGGAGCAGAGCGCAAACCTTTATGCCACCAAGATGGCCGAACAGGGCTTCGTCGCCATGTCCATCGACCTGCCGTTCTGGGGCGAGAGCGAGGGCGAGGCCCGCCAGATCGTTTCGCCGGATGTCTACGCCGAGGCGTTCAGCGCTGCGGTCGATTTCTTGGGCACACGGCCATTCGTCGACAGAAGCCGCATCGGCGCTATCGGCGTCTGCGGCAGCGGCAGTTTCGTCATCAGCGCGGCCAAGCTCGACCCGCGGATGCGCGCCATCGCGACCGTCAGCATGTACGACATGGGGGCCGCCAACCGCAACGCGCTCAATCATTCGCTGAGCGTCGAGCAGCGCAAGGAGATCATTGCTGCAGCTGCCGAGCAGCGCTGGGTCGAGTTTGAAGGCGGCGAGGTCGAATATACCAGCGGCACGGTGCATGAGCTGACCGCCGACACCCATCCCATCCAGCGGGAGTTCTATGACTTCTACCGCACGCGGCGGGGTGAATTCACGCCCGCAAGTGCAAACCCGCAGATCACCACGCATCCGACCCTGACCAGCAATGTCAAGTTCATGAACTTCTACCCGTTCAACGACATCGAGACGATCTCGCCGCGCCCGATGCTGTTCATCTCGGGCGATCAGGCTCACTCCCGCGAGTTCAGCGAGGATGCTTACAAACGAGCGGCCGAGCCGAAGGAGCTTGTGTGGATTTCCGGCGCTGGGCACGTTGATCTCTACGATCGCATGGACTTGATCCCATTCGACAAGCTGACCAGCTTCTTTAATCAGCACCTCTCCGTGTGAGCGGCGAGATAGAGCCTGCGCCGGAGGGAGCAGGCTCTATCAGCATAGATCGGAGATACGGAGGGCGACCGCATGCTGAAATCATTGCTGAGCTCTGCCGTTATCGCACTAGGAATGGTTGGACCTGCCATGGCTCAAGAGCGCATTCGCATTTCTTCCGGCTGGGGCGAGGTCACAGCCGATCTCGCCGATAACGAAGCCGCAAAATCTCTGGCGCAGATGCTGCCGCTCACGATCGAGATGTCCGACCATCTCCGCCAGGAAAAGACCGGCAATCTGCCTTCCGCCTTGCCCGAACTGGCGCGGCAGCGCGACTTCTCCGTCGGCACGCTTGGGTTGTGGAGTTCCGATCATTTCGTGATCTACTATCGGAGCGGTCGCGTCCCGGCACCTGGCATCATCGTGCTCGGGCAGGTCACTGGCGATGTCTCGATCTTTGATCGTCCCGGTTCCGTCACTGTCCGAGTTGAACGCACCGATTGAACCTATGCAACCCCGCTCGTAGCTGGTTGCCAAACGGCGAGCGGCGCGAATTGCATAAGCTGCCGCAAAATGAGGTCTCTGAATTCGCTTTCGATTTATTCGGTATAATCGGGCTCTAGCTCTGTGAAGGATTCATGAGTGTCGCGGCAGAATGTCAACGATCTGCTCGCGTTGCGAAAGACATGATCTCCGCTCGCATCGGGCCGGATTTCCGGTTCGCGGTCGTCGGCGAAACGTCCTACTTTGCCGAGCATCCCGAGCCGGAGAAGCCGCAGGATCTCGTGCAGCACGATTGCATCAACTACCGTTTTCCAACGTCCGGGGCTCTTTTTGTATGGGAGTTCGAGGAGAACGGCCGCGAGATCAAAATTCGCGTCGACGGGCAGCTCGTCTTCAATAACATCTTTCATGTCCTGGACGCTGCGCTGGCCGGCCGCGGCCTCGCCTATGTTCCAGAAGAAATTGCCCTTCCTCACATCGCGAAAGATCGACTGGCCCGGATACCGGAAGGTTGGTCGCCATATTGGGATGGCTACCATCTCTATTATCCGAGCCGCCGGCAATCCTCACCTGCTTTCGTGGCCCTGGTCGATGCGCTGCGCCATCGCGAGTAACGCAACGAAGGACGACGACAACCGTCTTTACATCACGGCTCGCAAGAGGACGTGAACGGCCGAGGCTGCGTCGAAACCCGTCCTGTCCTGCTTCCCGTCCTGTCCTGCTTTTTGGCGAAAGTCCGAGTGCAGCCGGTTGCAAATCCGGCGCCAATTCGCGTGCAGATCCGCGCTGTCAGATCTCGCTGTCAGATCTAATCCATCAGTCAGGGTTGCTGTATTGCTGCGAGCTTCCAGTCGCCACCGTTCTGGCGCGTGAAGGTCCACAGTTCGGTTGTTTCCGTCGGTCGATCGGCTTCGCCCGCGACGATCTTGCCGCTGGCGCGATCGCGCATCACGTCGTGAGACTCGTAGCGCAAGGCAGCTGTCGCGTAGTCGCGATCATCTTCCCGCCAGCTCTCCGCAATGTCGGCCTCCAACAAACTGACATTCGACACATCATTCCTGATGCCCTTTTTTGCGTTGTCGGCAAGTTCTTCGGACAGGTACGACACCATCTCGGGGGTCGCCAGCCGGCGCAAACCAGCATGATCTTCGCGCCCGAATGCTTCCTGAACCTCCGTCAACCGCTGCTGGAATATGTCGAGGTCGGCCTGCGTCATTGTAATTTCATCGGAGGCTTGAGCCGTCCGGCCAAATCCTGACCCGATGCCTGGAATGGGGAAAGATGAGACGTTGTCCGCCTCAGGCTGGGCTGCCGCGTTTCGCCCAAAGTTCCCCATGCTCCGCGGAACGCCGGCCATGGCGGGCGCTTGGTTGCGTGCCGATTGCGACCGAAAAAAGCGGATGATCAGCATGATCGCGCCGCCGATCAGCAGCCCTTGAAGCAGCAGGCCCAACATGCCGGCCAAGCCGCCGAACCCTTGGCCCAAAAGAAGTCCGATCAGACCGCCGAGCAGCAGGCCGCGCATCATCGAACCGCCGAGGCCGTTGAAGAGCCCTGGTCGTTGGGGTGCCTGTGTCTGGCGGGCCGCATTGTTCGTTGCGGGCGTCATCGAGCGCTCGACCGGCGCGGCCGGCTGTGGCGCCGTCCTGGTCGGCGGGACCGACTGGAACGTGCGCGTGCCGCGGCTGCCGAAGCTGCCGCCACGCCGCGCCTCGGCGTAATCGGCCGTGACCATGGACAATGCCAGGAACAGTCCTGCAAACAAAACTGCAAACCGGCTCGAACGCGAAATCATCATGGCAAATCCCTAGGCGATACTCTTCGCGCTCATATGGGGTGCGCCGATCGAAATATCAGTGGGCCCACCCTCCATATTCAGAATTCCGGGGCCGCCTTGACTCCAGACACGGCAGCCGACCGTGATCCTTCTGCCACCTTGTGCGTTGTCGCCTGAGGCACACCGAGGAGACGAACGGTGTTTGCAGGTTTCAGAGCCACCAGCTTGCAACTGGACGACACGACCATTTTCGCAAGGGTCGGCGGAACCGGTCCGCCGCTGCTGCTGCTTCATGGTTTTCCCGAAACGCATCTGATGTGGAGGGATATCGCCGTGGCCTTGGCGCCCGACTTTACGGTGATCGCCGCCGATCTTCGAGGCTATGGGCAAAGCGGGTGCCCGGTCTCCTCTGCCGATCATAGCCCATACGCCAAGCGCGCCATGGCCGGCGACATGGTTCAAGTCATGAAACAGCTGGGATTTAAGCAGTTCATGGTTGCTGGACATGATCGTGGCGGGCGGGTCGCCTATCGCCTGGCGCTCGATCACCCCGATGAAATCTCCAAGATCGCGGTCCTCGACGTCATCCCCACCGCCGCCGCGTGGGATAGGGCGGACGCCAGACTGGCTCTCGGCTTCTGGCCCTGGAGCCTTCTTGCGCAACCGGAGCCTCTGCCGGAGCGACTGATAGGCGCCGCGCCGGATGCCATCGTCGACAATGCGATTGTGCAGTGGGGGTCGCCGGCAGAAATGTTCTCTACGGAGGTCAGGGACGCCTATGTCGAGGCGCTTCGCGATCCCGTTCATATTCATGCGATTTGCGAAGAGTATCGGGCCGCTGCCACGATCGATCGTGAGCATGACGCGGCGGACCAGGCAAATGGTCGTCGCATTGAGTGCCCGCTACTGGCACTGTGGAGTAGCGAAGGCGGCCTAGAGACCTGGTATGCAAGGGAAGGCGGACCGCTGGCTATTTGGAGAGAATGGGCCGACAGGGTTGAAGGAAGCCCTGTTCCGGGCGGGCACTTCTTTCCCGAAGAGCACCCTCACCAGACCGGAGCGGCTCTCTCGACGTTCTTCGACGATAATAGGGGGAATGACGCGTCGAACAGAGTATTGTAGAGGTCACATGCTTCCGTTACGCAAAACCTGGGGAACGCTCCGCGGCCCGAGATCGAGAACCCTCTGATATTCGCCCGGTCGGCGTCAAAACCTGCTTGATAAAAAATGAAGGCGATCACTGCAGCCACGCCCCTGATTTGCAGCTTCGTATTTATCGGAGGTTGCGCATCGCCCTTCCACGCATCCTTTGATGCCGCGAAATACGACAAGATGAGCTGCGTCGAACTCAACGTGGCCATGGGCGAAGTCGCCAAGGAGATGTCGGCGACAGCGATCACTCGGGGCAAAGTCGCGAAAAGCAATATTCCGGACTGGCTATGGGGCGCCCGGCGTGTCGCCTCTGCCGTCACTGCCCGCCAGAGCGCAAAAATCGAGCAGCTGCGGCAGCAGGAGGCTGCGATCGCGGCGGTGAGACGAAGCAAGTGCTGATTGCGCCGCCGGGGTGAGAGCCTGCAGGCCGAAGGCAGGAAATGATCAACATCGCAGGGACGTGGTATTGGAGCCGAGGCTCGACGGCTCCGTGGGTTCGGTCCTTCCCCAAAGTCACGGCTTCAGTCTTGGCGACACCGCCAAGCCGAGGAAAACGATAACGGCCTGGTTGAGGCGCAGGATGTCCGCGTCGTCCAATCGCCCGATATTCGCGCCGATCTTTGATTTCGGGACCGTGGTGATCTGTCCACCATCAGGGGCAGACGGCGAGCAGCCCGTTGCGCTCGTTCGGTTCGACGGCCAGACGGAACAATGGCGCGTCCGTGCGTCGGTCGTGAAGCCGCAGTTGGTGATCGAATCCGTCGCATCGAGACTGTCATCCTGGATGATGACGACAGATGCGATTTGCCGGCGTAATCCTTGCCGCCGGCGACCGTCCAGATATCGCCACGCTTCATTCATCATCCGCTTCCGATATCGCGTCGATGAAAGCCTGATCGTCGCTTGCATGGGCGCTTGCCGCGACCGCCAGCGACTGCCGATGCGTTTCCGAACGGAAGGCCGGCGCACGCACGTCCGGCGCCCAGATCTGTCTAGGGCGCAGACCTTGGCGGCGCAGACGCTCACGATGTTCCCGCACCTTCATGCCTGAGGACTTAGGCTTCGATGCCGGGGCCATGACGATTCTCCCCGCCAGGCTCAGTCGCAAGGCACTTCTCGAGTAGGTGTTTTCGTGGGTTAGGTCGGCTGACTGTCGCCTCCGTGAGGCTGACGTGTCTTACAACGGCAAGGCCAACTGTTGAACTTTTGGTATCTTATTTTCCGTCCAACGCATCAAGTCCGTGAAGTCCCTTCCACTTCTCGGATGGAGGTCATTGATCCAACCCAACGATGGCCGGTCAGGATATGCCGCGCGATCGACCATCACTATCTTGGCCCATCCCACGGCATCGATTTGAGAGGCGATGTATTGTACCAGGTTTGATGAAGCCCGCATGTCGAGTTCGTACATCCGTCGCAGAGCACGGACAGACGCCCCCAGCGGATTGGGATTAGGACAAAGGTTTATGTCCAAGAAGCGCCGATCCAAATCCTCCAGCGTGCCTACCTTCGCATGGACCTTGTTCTCATCCAGAAGGTAGATCATAGCGTCCACGTTGAAAAATGTGGTATCGAGAACATCCTCCAAATTGTTAACAGCCTTGTAGCCACTGGTGTGTGCCCAGGAGCATGTCACGTCCCAAAAATCTATATCAATATGATGATAGGAAACGCGAAATCCGCCGAACTTGTTTGGTTTCGCGCAGCGCCGCTCGACGAGACGCTTCCATGCATCTTGCTTTCGCACCTCGACCACAAAATCGAGATCGGATCGAAAGTGACGAACAGGCGCATAGCGGAGTTCCCGGAGAGCGCCGCCTATCAGAGCAACACGACCACTTTCCCCTAACTCTTCCAAGACTTCGGCTACGAACCCTTCTCTGGTGGCCAGCTTGCGAAGCAGAGACCGAGCTTGCCTAGCCAAGCGCCTCTCAACTTTTTCAGCCTTCGCCATCGTGCACCCCTCGAAACTTCCGATAGAGGTCAATAGCGAAATTTTCTGTCATACCGGAGACCATGTCTGTGAGCAGCAGCAGTTGATGATAGCGAGCATGCACTGCCGTTGGCGTGTTTCCCAATTCTGAGTTGAACGAGCCCACATAGTTCCTGGAGATATGGCTGTAGACAAATTGTCCAAAGGGTGTGGGTTCTGGAGCGTCCAGCGCGACGCAGAGTTCGGGGTGCTCCTTCTTATTCAAGCTGCATTCGGTAATGGCCCGCCAAAAGTAGTCCATCAGGCCGCGCAGAAGATTGTCCCCTCGCAGTTCCAACTGCTTCACTGAAGGTGCATTGTAGGCATGCTCAAAAGCGAATTTCTTTAACTGCTTGCAGAGGGCCGAGCTGCTGGACGCGTCAACCAATCCACGGGGGAAATCGCCGCTTAGAATTGCGTCTCTGTTACGCAAGAACGCTTCCGCCGCCGAGTTCACCATGTGGTGGATCGAAAAAGTTCGATAGTACTGAGAACCTATCTCATTGATGTCGGCTGTCTGTCGCCCCTCAGAACGCAGTTCCGTGACTTTGTCCCTCACTCCTTTTACGATACCTGCAAAAGCGTCACCAGCGTTCTCAACAGCCACCAGCACATCATTGATGGAAACCAAACCTTTCTTGACTGCGTCTTCTATATCGATCACCGAATACGCGATGTCATCACAAGCTTCCATCAGATACGCTAGGACATGACGCCTGCCGGGAACAAGCCCAACGGCCGCCAAAATATTTTCCGCAGTCGCCTGATCCGAAAGGAAGTACCCGAACTTCTTCTGCGCTGGATGACATCCCTTGTCCTCGCTGCGCCCAGTGGACGGGACTGTATACTTCATAAGAGCAGCCAGCGTCGCATAAGTCAGGTCGAGCCCGAAGCTGCCTTTAGCCACTTGTAGCCGCGTAAGGAGCCTCAGCGCTTGGGCGTTTCCTTCCCAAAAGAGGAAGTCCTGTTGCTGTTGCTCAGAGAGTGAAGTTCCGTCTTTGCCGACTTCGAAAATTCCCGGTCTATTTTTGAACCACCTTTGTATGGCTGCTTCGCCCTGGTGCCCGAAAGGAGGGTTGCCCAGGTCGTGGGCCAATCCTGCCGCCGCGGCGATGACCGGAACCTGCTCCTTCACATCTGCATTGCCGAAAGCCGACGCGTTTTTCCGAAGTATCTGAGTAGCCAAAGAACGGCAAAGATTGGCAACTTCATGCGAATGAGTCAGCCGCGTGCGGACGCTGTCGTTCTTTTCTAAAGGGAACACCTGCGTTTTGTCAGCCAGACGGCGGACAGGCGCCGAGAACAGAATGCGATCATAGTCGCGTTCAAATTCATTGCGGTCATCAGGCTCCGGCTTTGGAGAGGTAGCGCCAGCAGAGAGCCGCCTAGGATTAAGAAGGTTTGGCATGATTTTTCACATTATCGAAAAGAGAACGAAATGAGCACAAAGCGCAGATATTCGCAAGGCTGATGACGCGCCGCGCCACACCGCGAAAGCCACGAGGCTCCGCCGTCGTCCGCGCCAAGCCGAAACGTGAAAAACAACAACGCGAAGCAGCAAAACCACGGCCGAGAGCGAAGTCAAAGGCGGCTTCGGAGACGCAAGCCGCAGCGGGGCGGAAGCCCTAGTTCCCGTAGCTGCAAGAGCGTTGACGGTGTCTTTCGGATTCCCATGCCCAGAAATGTCCGTTGAGCGGCTACTCACATTATCGAGATTCTCTTCGAGATGACGAGTGAGACGGCAGAATGCTGGATCCCCCGTAGGCCGCAGTTTGACCTCGAGAAATACTGCCTGGATGAGCTTCACACCGCTGCTCCGGATTGGTGCGCAGCGATTGCGCCGAGGAAGATCTGACCGAATTCCCTGAGCTTCGCGGCGCCGACGCCATTGACTGCGGCGAAGGCGTCGAGGTCGCGCGGGCAGCGTTCGGCCATATCGATCAGTGTACGATCGGAGAAGATCACGAACGCCGGCACCTGGCGCTCCCGGGCGAGGCGCAGCCGAACCGCCTTGAGCGTGGCCAAGAGGGCGGTATCCAGGTCTTCCGTACCCGCAGCAGCAGCAGCGGGACGCGTCTTACCACGCGACGCGCGGCTCCGCACCTCGACGCGATACCGGAACGAGACGTCGCCACGGGCCAGCTCACGACCTTTTTCGGCGATGGCGAGGCCGCCATGGCCGCCTGAGTCCAGTGTCAGAAATCCTCCCGCGACGAGTTGGCGGACCAAGGACAGCCAGACATCCTTCTTGTGCGCCACACCGGTCCCGAAGCTGGCAAGCCTGTGGTGGTTCCTGGCCAGGACCTTCTCGGTTTCATGGCCGAGCAGAACGTCGACGATATGGGCAGCGCCAAAGCGCTCGCCGGTCTGCGCGATGGCCGCGAAGACGATCCGCGCCTCCGCCTCGCCATCCGCTTGCGGCGTCTGGTCAAGGCAGTTGTCGCAATTGCCGCAAGGCATTGCTGTTTCGCCGAAGTAGCCAAGCAGGATCTGGCGACGGCACTGGGCCGTTTCGCAATAACCGATCAGCGTGTCGAGCCGGCCATGCGCGCGTCTTTTATGCTCCGCCGGTGCGTCCTCGTCGTCGATGAAAAGCCGCCGCATGCGGATATCGCCGAGACCGAAGAGCATATGTGCCTCGGCAGCCCGCCCGTCGCGGCCAGCACGGCCGATTTCCTGATAATAGGCTTCGAGGCTGCCCGGCAGATCGGTATGGAAGACATAGGCGACGTCAGGCTTGTCGATCCCCATGCCGAAGGCGATGGTCGCCACCATCACGACGCCGGACAAGGTCATGAAGCTGTTCTGGTTGGCCTCGCGCGCCTCTTTGCTCATGCCGGCATGATAGGCCAGGGCGCGCACGCCGTTGCGGTCGAGGAACCCTGCCATCTCTTCCGTCTTCTTGCGCGACAGGCAATAGACGATACCGCTGCGGCCGGCATGACGCTGCATGAAGCTCAGCAATTGACGCTTGCCGTCCCGCTTGGCCTCGATGCCAAGCTTGATGTTCGGCCGGTCGAAGCCCAGCACCAGGGTTTCGACGCAGCCAGCGAACAGCTGTGCGGCGATGTCGGTGCGCGTCGTCTCGTCCGCTGTCGCCGTCAGCGCAATGATCGGCACATCAGGAAAGATGCCGCGCAGCAGCGACAACTCTTCATATTCGCGCCGGAACGCCGGACCCCATTGGGAGATGCAATGCGCCTCGTCGACAGCGATCAGCCGGATGTCGAGCCTGGCCAGCGCCTCAAGCATCCGCGGGGTCATGAGCCGCTCCGGCGCAAGATAGAGCAGGCGCGTTTGGCCAGCCGCCACACGGCGCCATGCGGCGACATTGGCATCGCGATCGAGCGAGGAATTGATCGTATCGGCCGCCACGCCGGCAAGGCGCAATGCGGCGACCTGGTCCTGCATCAGCGCCACCAGCGGCGAAACGACAATGGTGAGCCCGCCAAGGACCAGCGCCGGGACCTGGTAGCAGAGCGATTTGCCAGCGCCGGTCGGCATCACAGCCAGCACATGACGCCCGGCCAGCAGTGCCTCCGTCACAGCATCCTGGCCGGGACGAAAATTATCGAAGCCGAACACATCCTTCAGGACACGCCGCTTGGGATCCTCCGCCCGGACGCTCGCCGTCGATACCTGCATCAGGGAATTTCTACGATCGGCGCCGCCTGAAAAGGTAGCGTGGGAACGGCCACTTGCGATGTGACCTGCCACAGCTCCCCCGCGAATCTGCAGATGCCTGCCTTGACCGCAGATTCGAATGCTCGATCACCCCTCAAGTCCCGTCTCCGTCGGCGCCGTCTGAAAGAATATTTCCCTCATTGGCGGATATGGGACCGTGATTCCAGCCCCTATTCGCTTTGCCTGTGAATATCGCGTCGGCTCTGGCCGGGTTAATCCTATCTTCATCATAATTCGGCAGGTTCAGGTTCTGCGGTGATGTTTTGAGTACCGCGGCGCCACAAGCGCCCAGGCAACACGCCCGCGTCTCTCCGGAGGCGCGGGCTTTTCGTTTGCGAAGATAGCTGCCGCTGCGTAAGTGACCTGCGTTCGTTCTCGTAACGTCAGGCGAGGAAATCGGCGCGGTGCGGCGTAAAGCTGTCGACCAGGCGCCCGGCCTCGAGCGCCTTGACGCCATGGACCAAGTTGGATGGGACAATGAAGCTGCTCCCCGTTTCCAGGATCTCGGTCCTGCCGTCGATGGTGACCTCGAAGCGACCTTCGGCGACGTAGCTCGCCTGGACATGCGGGTGCGAATGCAGCGCACCGACACCGCCCTTGTCGAAACCGAACTCGACCATCATCAGTTCGTCCGTGTGCAGCAGCACGCGCCTGCGATTGCCATCCGGGGTCGGCGTCCATGCGCCCTCGCCGGCGTGCGAAAATATCTTGGTTCCAGTCATCGCCAAATCCTCATCATGGCCTCATCGCGCCAGCCAGCCGCCGTCCACCGGCACCACTGCGCCATGCATGTAGTTTGACGCTGGCGCCAGCAGGAAGACGGCCGCGTCGCCGATATCTTCCGGTCCACCCCAACGCCCGGCTGGAATGCGCGCCAGAATGGCGGCGCTGCGGTCTGGATCGGCACGCAGCGCCTCGGTATTGTTGGTTTCGATGTAGCCGGGCGCAATGCTGTTTACGTTGATGCCTTTCGACGCCCATTCGCAGGCGAGCAACCGGGTGATGCCGAGCACGCCATGCTTCGACGCGGTATAGGAGGCGACGCGGATGCCGCCCTGGAAGCTCAGCACCGAGGCGATGTTGACGACCTTGCCGCGCCGTCCGGGTTCGGCAAGCACGCGCCGGGCAAAGCTCTGGCTGAGAAAAAAGACCGTCTTCAGGTTGACGTCCATGACGTCGTCCCAATCGGCTTGCGTCAGATCGACTGCGTCGGCGCGCCGGATGATGCCGGCATTGTTGACCAGCCCGTCGAGCGGCCCGGATTCGTCCCAGATGCGATCGAGTACCGCCTGGGCGGCGGCATGGTCGGCAAGATCGCAGCGCACCGCCTCGAAGCGTCCGCCCGACGCAGCGACCTTTTCCGCCGTCTCGTCCATCGCCGAACGGCCGACGCCGACCACCGCACCACCGGCGCGGGCGATCGACAGGGCGATACCTTGGCCTATGCCGGTGTTGGCGCCGGTGACGAAGATGCGTTTGCCGGCCAGGCTGAATGGGGAGAGGTCGCTCACCGCAGCTCTTCCATCGCTATCGGATCGACGTCGGTGTAGTCGACATTGTCGCCGGCCATCGCCCAGATGAAGGCATAGTTGGACGTGCCGGCGCCCGAATGGATCGACCATCCCGGCGACAGCACCGCTTCTTCATTGCGCATGACGAGATGGCGTGTCTCATCCGGTTCGCCCATGAAATGGAACACGCGCGCCGCTTCCGGCAGATCGAAGTAGAGATAAGCCTCCATGCGCCGGTCATGCACATGGCACGGCATGGTGTTCCAGACCGAGCCTGACGCAAGTTGGGTCATGCCGACGACGAGTTGGCAGGTTTTGACGCCTTCGGCATGGATGAACCGGAAGATCGAGCGCTCGTTGCAGGTCGCCTGGCTGCCGAGATCGAGCCGCTTGGCATCGCCGATGCGGATCAGCTGGCTGGGATGGCTCTGATGCGCCGGCGCGCTGAGCAGATAGAATTTAGCCGGCTCGGCTGGGTTGACTGAGGCGAACGACACCTCGTTGGCGCCCATGCCGAGATATAGCATGTCGCGCGGCTGCAGCTCGTAGGATCGGCCGCCAGCTTTCACGATGCCGGCGCCGCCGATGTTGACGGCGATCATTTCGCGGCGATCGAGAAAATTCTTTGTCCCGGTCGGCTTGATCGCTTCCAGCGGCAGCGGCGTGCCCGCGGGCATGGCGCCGCCGACGATCATGCGGTCGTAATGAGTGTAGGTCAGGCCGATGCGGCCGAGCTGGAACAGGCCTTCGATCAGGAAATTATGACGAAGCTCGTCCGTCCCCATCGCCGCGGCGGTAACAGGGTCGATGGCGAAGCGCGAGGTGAAGTCCGTGTGATTATCAGTGTGATTCATTGCTGTCCCATTGGGCTGCCTCATGGTCCTTCGGTTGCCGCGGCCTTGACCGAGTCGGCATAAAAACTCTGACGCGCGTGCAAGCGCTCACGATAGCGCTGCTGGCTCGCGGTGAGATGCGCGCGCATGGCTTCGCGCGCGGCCTCGGCATCGCCTGTCATAATGGCGTTCAGGATCACCAGATGCTCGCCTTGCAGCCCGCGCTGATAGGCGTCCGACTGGGCGAGCTCGGTGGACCACGGCGACGTTACGTCGCAAGGAATGGCGCGCCGTCCGAGCACGTCGAGCATCTCGACATAGAACGGATTGTTGGTGGCGCTAGCGATCGCGCGGTGGAAGGCAAGGTCGGCCGGACCTGTCGGCTCGCTGTTCAAGAGCAGCCGCTCGAACTCGAAGAACGCCTCCTGGATCGCTGCTTCCTGCGCGGCATTGCGACGGATAGCGGCGAGCCCGGCGGACTCGATCTCGATCGCCAGGCGCACCTCGAGCACGTTGAGGGCGATCGAATCCTTGCTGCCCATATCCGCGGCCAGCGTGCCGAACATCGTCGAGATATGCTCGGTGACGAAGACCCCGGCGCCTTGCCGCGGCTCGACCAGACCGTCGGCGGCAAGCTTGGCCAGCGCTTCGCGGATGACGGTGCGGCTGACCCCGAAAGTTTCGGTCAGCTGGCCCTCGGTCGGCAGCTTTTGGCCCGGCTGGATCTCGCCCGCCTGCAACTGCTTTCGGATTGCCGCGACCACGGTCTCCGACAGCTTGGGCTTGCGTTCGACCTTCAGGCTGATCGCCGTATCCGATGCCATTGCCAACCCCTATTTGAAGACGCTCGGCAGCCATAGCGAGATGGCCGGAATGTAAGTGACGAGCCCCAGCACCACGAGGCCTGCGCCATAGAATGGCCAGATCGAGCGCATCGCTTCCCAGACGGATATCTTGCCCACTGCGCACGCCACGAACTGCACCGCGCCCACCGGCGGCGTGTTCAGCCCGATGCCGAAGTTGAGGATCATGATGACGCCGAAATGCACCGGATCGACGCCGTAGGCCTGCGCCACGGGCAGGAAGATCGGCGTGCAGATGATGATCGTCGGCCCCATGTCCATGAACGTGCCGAGGAACAGCATCAAGAGGTTGAGCAGGAGAAGTACGACCAGCGGATCCTCTGAAATCGCGTTCATCGAGGCTATCAGCGCTGCCGGCACTTTCAGGAACGCCATCAACCACGAGAACGCCGCCGCCATGCCGATGATGAGCAGCACCATGGCTGTGGTGCGCACGGCACCATGGGTGGCATGAACGAAACCTTCCCAGGTCATCTGCCGGTAAACCAGGACCGTCACGAGCAACGCATAGATGACGGCGATACAGGAACTCTCGGTGGCCGTGAAAACGCCCGATCGCACGCCGCCGAAGATGATCGCGATCAGCAACAGGCCGGGCACCGCGACAGCGAAGAGATGCGCGACGGCGGCGAAGCCTGGAAACGGCTCGGTCGGATAACCGCGGGAGCGCGCCACGAAATAGGCGGTGATCATCAGTGCGAGCGCCAGTAGCAGCCCCGGGATAATGCCGGCGGTGAACAGGTCGGCGATCGAAATCTTTCCGCCTGCCGAGATCGAGTAGATGATCATGTTGTGCGACGGCGGCAGGAGCAGCGCGATCAGCGCCGCCATCGAGGTGACGTTGACGGCATAATCCGCTCCATACCCACGCGCCTTCATCTGCGGGATCATCAAGCCGCCTACCGCCGCTGCCTCCGCCACCGCGGAGCCCGAAATGCCGCCGAACAGTGTAGCGGTCGCGATGTTGACCTGCCCGAGGCCGCCGCGCATGTGGCCGACGAGCGAGCCGGCGAAGGCAACGATCTTGCTGGCGATGCCGCCGCGCACCATCAAGTCGCCGGCGTAGATGAAAAACGGAATGGCCAGCAGCGAAAAGACGCTCATGCCGGAATTCAGGCGCTGGAACACGATGAGCGGCGGCAGGCCCATGTAGAGGACGGTGGCAAAGCTTGCGACGCCGAGGCAGAAAGCGATCGGCGTGCCGATGAGCATCAGAACGGTGAAGACGCCGAAGAGTATCCAGAGTTCCATGGCGTCAGACCTTCACCTTCGCTGTGTCGAGTTCGGCTGCGACTTCCGCAGGCGGCAGTTCATCGAGCGCATCGTCGATCGGCGCACCGGAAAGGCGAAGCACGATGCGCTCCAGCGTGAAGAGCACGATGAGCGCGCCTCCCGCGACAAGCGGGACGTAGTCCCAGCCTCCTGATATGCCGAGCGACGGCAAGGTGGCACCCCAGGTCAATGCAACCAGCTGGCTGCCATACCAGATCATGCCGATGCCGAAGGCGAGCGCGACGAGGTCCGAGATCATCCTCAGCCAACGCTTGCCGCCTTTCGGCAGGACGTAGAGCAGGACGTCGAAGCCGAGGTGATAGTTCTCGCGCACCCCGACGGCAGCGCCGAGGAAAATGAACCAGCTCATCAGCATCACCGAGCCCTGCTCGGTCCAGCTCGGCGACCGGTTCAGAACATAGCGGCCGAACACCTGCCAGGCGACGAAGGCGGTCATCAGCACCAGCCCGACGCCGGCGATCCACAGCGCCGCCGTGCTGACGCGCGACATCACCCGCGCGATGCCGGGCAGGGGCAGTCTCTGTTCTGAGCTGGAGGTCACCGGTTCTCTCCGCAAGAGGATGGCGGCGCGGAATGCCCGCGCCGCCGCTTGATCACTGCACGGCCTTGATGGCCTCGACCATCGCCTTCAGCTTGTCGTCCTTGACGTGCTTTTCGTAGACCGGACCCATCGCGTCGATGAAGGGCTGCTTGTCCGGTGTCGTGATCTGCGAACCGGCCGCCTCGACCTTGGCACGCGATTCCTTGACCTTGGCGGCCCACAGCTCACGCTGCTTGGCGACGCTTTCCTTGGCGGCCGCCTTGAAGATCGCCTGGTCTTCCGGCGTCAGCTTGTCCCAGCTCGACTTCGCCATGACGAAGGCTTCCGGCACCATCGTGTGCTCGTCGAGCGAATAGAACTTGGCGACTTCCGCATGCTTGGCGGTGTCGTAGCTCGGAAAATTGTTCTCCGCGCCGTCGATGACCCCGGTCTCGATCGCCGAATACACTTCGCCATACGGCATCGGCGTCGCGTTGGCGCCGAGTGCAGCCACCATGTCGACGAAGATGTCGGACTGGATGACGCGGAACTTCATGCCGGCCAGATCGGCTACAGTGTTGATCGGCTTCTTCGAATTGTAGAAGGAGCGCGCGCCGCCGTCATAAAAAGCGAGCAGCACCAGCCCGACCTGTTCGAACGCCGCCGCAATCTGGTCGCCGACCGGCCCGTCCATGACCTTGTGCATATGGTCTTCCGAGCGGAAGATGTAGGGCAGCGAGGGCACGGTGGTTTCCGGGATCAGTCCGTTGAACGGCGCCATCGAGACGCGGTTGAGGTCGATCACGCCGGAGCGCACCTGCTCGATCGTGTCCTTTTCCTCGCCGAGCTGCGCGGAATGGTAGACATCGACCGAATAGCGGCCGGCCGTGCGCTCTTTGACAAGCTCGCCAAAATATTTGACCGCCTCGACCGTCGGATAGCCGTCCGGGTGCGTGTCGGACGAGCGCAGAACCGTCTGGGCGCTTGCCGTTCCGGCCATCAGTGCGGCGGCCAGTAGCGTAGCTCCCGCCAGTCTAGAAAAATGCAGCATTGGTTTCCTCCCGTTGAACGATGGCGGCAAGCGCCGTTAGAGCCGGTACGCCTTTTTTGCGAGCGTATAGGCAAGTTCCTGCGCCAGCTCGTGCGCCTCGTCTTCGCGGAGCCGGTGCTCGGCGACGAGACGCGCAAGAAAGGCGCAATCGACCCGACGCGCCACCTCGTGGCGAGCCGGGATGGATGGAAAGGCGCGGGTGTCGTCGTTGAAGCCGACGGTGTTGTAGAAGCCGGCCGTCTCGGTGGTCATCTCACGAAACCGGCGCATGCCCTCAGGGCTGTCGTGGAACCACCAGGCCGGCCCGAGCTTCAGCGCCGGGTAGACGCCGGCGAGCGGCGCCAATTCGCGCGCATAGCTGGTCTCGTCGAGCGTGAAGAGGATGATGGTGAGCTCGCGCTCCAGCCCGACGCAGTCGAGCAGCGGCCTCAGCGCCGTCACATAGTCGGTTCGGGTCGGGATATCGAAACCCTTGTCCCTGCCGAACCTCTGGAAGACGGCAGGCGAATGATTGCGCCAGGAGCCGGGATGGATCTGCACGACGAGCCCATCGTCGCGGCTCATCTTGGCCATTTCGGTCAGCATCTGGGCGCGAAACAGTTTTCGCTCACGCTCGTCGTCCGAGCCCCGCCGGATGCGGTTGAACAGCTCCTGCGCGGCGGCATCCGACAGATTGGCGGTCTCCGCTGTCGGATGGCCGTGATCCGACGCGGTCGCGCCAAAACTTTTGAAGAAGGCCCTTCTCTGGCGATGCGCATCGAGATAGCCGGCCCAGGTGCCGGTGTCGCAGCCGGTGATGTCGCCGAGCCGATCGAGATTGGCCGAAAAGCCTTCGAAATCGGGATCGACGACTGCATCCGGCCGGTAGGCGGTGACGACGCGGCCCTCCCAGCCGCTGTCGCGGATCATCTGGTGCCATCTGAGATCGTCGAGCGCGCCTTCGGTGGTCGCGATGACCTCGATATTGAAGCGCTCGAACAGCGCTCGCGGGCGAAAATTCTCCCACTGCAGCAGCGTCGCAATCATATCGTAGTGGCGGTCGGCCGTCGCCGCGTTCAGCGGCTCTTCAATGCCGAACAGATGGGCAAGCACATGGTCGAACCACAAGCGCGTCGGCGTGCCGCGGAACAGATAATAGTGCTCGGCGAAGCGCCGCCAGATCGTCCTGCCGTCGGTCTCCACCGGTGAGCCGTCGAGCGTCGGCACACCAAGGTCCTCGAGCCGGACGCCCTGGCTGAACAGCATGCGGAAGATATAATGGTCCGGCACGATCAACAATTGCGCCGGATCGGGAAATGCCTCGTTGAGCGCATACCAGCGCGGATCGGTGTGACCGTGCGGGCTGACGATCGGCAGATCCTTGACAGCTGCGTAGAGATCGCGGGCAACCGAACGCGGACGCGCCTCCGCGGGAAACAGCAAATCCGGATCGGTCAATGCGGCCACGTCGTTCCTCCCAACCCGGCCATCGGTAGGATCGGAAAGAAATTATGTCAACATACAAAAAATAGATTGTTGTATGATGACTTTTACGCAACGTCAGCCCATTGTGCGAGAAAGAAACGGATGTTACGCCGCATGCCGGCCAACCCCGGTACCAG
Source organism: Mesorhizobium sp. BHbdii (assembly GCF_053848045.1). Lineage (NCBI taxonomy): Bacteria > Pseudomonadati > Pseudomonadota > Alphaproteobacteria > Hyphomicrobiales > Phyllobacteriaceae > Mesorhizobium > Mesorhizobium sp. BHbdii. The sequence goes on from NZ_JBSPKX010000005.1 coordinate 404,335, forward strand.
CTCGATCAGACCCATCGCACGATGACAGACAGACGCCTTTCCAACACTACGCGGCAGGCATTGCCGGCCTCGGTCGCGGTCCCAGGATACGACCGCAAACGTGTCCTACCCGGCATCGTCCATCTCGGCGTCGGCGCATTCCACCGCGCCCATCAGGCAGCCTATGTCGACGATTGCCTGGCGGCGGGAGAGATGGATTGGGGCATTGTCGGCGTCTCGCTGCGCAGCACCGACACACGCGACGCGCTGGCGCCGCAGGACGGGCTCTACACTCTGGCGGTCAGGAGCAGCGACAGCGAAAGCCTGCGCGTCGTCGGCTCGATCGTGTCGATGCTGGTGGCCCCGGAAGATCCGGGTGCGGTGCTGGCCGCGCTGACTGACCCGCGCACCTCCATCGTCACGCTGACGATCACCGAAAAGGCCTATCTCAGAGCGGCGGGTGGCGGACTGGACACAGCCCATCCCGACATTGTCCACGATCTGGCCAACCCGCGCACGCCGCGAACGGCGCATGGTTTTCTCGCCGAATCGCTTGCGCGCCGCCGCGCCGCCGGTATCCAGCCATTCACCGTGCTGTGCTGCGACAATCTCCCGGCCAATGGCGCCACGCTGCACCGGCTGCTGGTCGAATTCGCCGCTTTGCGCGGCACCGATCTCGCCCGCCATATCGCCGACGAGGTGGCGTTTCCGTCGAGCATGGTGGATCGCATCGTGCCGGCGACCACCGATGCCGACCGGGCACGGATATCAGGCCAGCTCGGCATCGAGGACGCCTGGCCTGTGATGACCGAGCCGTTCTGCCAATGGGTGGTCGAAGATGATTTCCCGGCGGGCAGGCCGGACTGGGAAAAGTTCGGCGTCACAATGGTCGGTGACGTCGGGCCGTTCGAGGACATGAAGCTGCGTCTGCTCAACGGCTCGCATTCGGCCATCGCCTATCTCGGCCTGCTCAGCGGCTACGAGACAGTCGACTGCGCCTTCGCCGATCCGGCGATCCGGCAATTCGTCGACGGTTTGTGGGCCGAAGCCATCACAACGCTACCGAAAGACGCCGGGCTCGACATGGCCGACTACACCGCCCAGCTTGCCAAGCGCTATTCGAACACCGCGCTCGCCCATCGGACGGCGCAGATCGCCAATGACGGCAGCCAGAAACTGCCGCAGCGCATCATTGCCTCGGCCATGGAGCGGATGAGTGCCGGTGCGCCGCCCGCGCATCTGATGCTGGTGGTAGCCGCCTGGATCGCTGCTTGCGAGGCGCGCGGCGAAGCCTTGCCGGAAAGCCATTTCACCGACCCGCTCGACTTGGCCCTGGCTGCACTCGACACTCGGCATCTTTCGGCTGGCGAAACGGTGGCGGCGGTGTTCGACCTGGCCGGCTTCGCCAAGGGCGGTGCTGAGCGCCTGACGCTGATCGACCTCGCGGCCGCCCATCTCGAACGCTTGCGCCAGGGCGGCGTGGCTGCTGCGTTCACAGCGCTGGGCATACAGGGTGCGAAAACATGAGGCAGAACCGCGCGCCGTCGTGGGTGCGGTGGAAGCGGTGACGACTTGAATCTATTTGCCTGTGAGACCGTCCAAGGTGTGCCGTGACGAGTAGTCGACACCTCTGGAGTTCCAAAACAGGCGAACGCCCTTGCCGACCAAATTCTCATACGGAATAGTGCCCATATCAAAACGGCTATCGGCGGAACTGTCGCGATTGTCGCCAAGCATGAAGTAGCGGCCGGCCGGAACGACAACAGGCTGGGTGTTGTCGCCCGTCGATCCGTCGATCACGTCGAGGACGTAGTAGGAGACGCCGTTCTGCAATGTTTCGCGCTGCACTTTGGCCCACCGGATTTCATCGGAGGAGTAAGAACCGGTCTCTTCAAGCTTCACCGCCTGGTCGTTGATGTGAAGGACGCCGTCGATCATCTGGATCTTGTCGCCAGGAAGGCCGACAATGCGCTTGATGTAGTCGGTACTGGGATCAGACGGCCGCCTGAAGACTGCGATATCGCCTGGCGCCGGCGCCGTGTCGAACGTCCGCCCTTCGATCGGCAGCAAGCCAAAGGGGACGCTGTGGCGGCTGTAGCCGTAAGCAAATTTGGACGCGAACAGATAGTCGCCGACCTCAAGCGTTGGCACCATGCTGCTGGCCGGTATTGAGAATGGCTGAAACAGGAACGACCGGATCGCAAACGCAGCCAGAGACGAGGCCAGAAAGGCCAGCACCAGAACCGAAAGTCCATGCGCGTACCACTTGTCCGGCTTGAATCGATGCGCAAAGGGAACAACGAGCACCACCGAAAATATCGCTATGCCGATACTTGAAAGATTGGCCAATCCGGAAAGATCGATGCCCGGCAAAACCGGGAATCCGATGTAGCAAAGGGCGATGCTTGCGGCACTGATCGCGACCAGACTTATGACCGCCAGCTTGCCGCTGCCAATCCAAAGAAATCCGCCGAACGGGCCGCCAAAGGCCGACACCAGGGCCGCCGACCATCTGGATCTCGACCTTGTGTCTTCAGTCACCGGCTACCGCCCCCAAGGCAAGCAAAGGCGGACTGTCCTTCAAACAAAAAAGCGAGGCAAGCCTCGCTTTGCAATTGCCGGACTGATCTTCGCTTCAAGCAGGCAGGATGGCGCCTTCGAGTGTGGTGAGCTGGCTAAGAAACTGCTCGGCCTTGCTGCGCGTCTGGTCGTCCTTGGCGTCGGCGACGTCTTCCCTGGCTTCCTGGATACGGCGGGTCAGGTCGGCGCGATCGATGTCGCCGACGGCTACTGCCGATTCGGCGAGCAGCGTGCAGCCGGCCGGAACGATGTCGGCAAAGCCGCCGAACACGACGTAGCGTTCTTCCTTGCCTGCCGCGGTTTTCACCGTGACGACGCCCGGCTTGATCGTGGACATGACCGGCGCGTGATGGGCCATGACGGTCATTTCGCCTTCGGCGCCCGGAATGACGACGGACTCGACCTGCTCGGACACCAGCAGGCGCTCCGGCGAGACCAGTTCGAATTGAAAGCTGTCGGCCATTATTGAATCTTCTCTTTGGCTAAGGCTTCCACGTCCTGAATGTGGGTGCCGCAGAATGGACAGTACGCCATCGCTTGGTCCATGTACGCCAGACCGTTTTCTGTCTCAATAATTCCCACGACCATCATCAATACCCCGTTTTCGGTAAGGTATATTGACGGCGACGCGGGCTCCGGAATATCTGCTGTCACTTCTCTCAGCGTGTGACAGCAGAAGTCCGGATCTACATCTTCGACCATTAAGCCGCTTCGGCCGCCAGGCGCTGTGCCTTCTCGACCGCTTCTTCGATGCCGCCGACCATGTAGAAGGCGGCTTCCGGCAGGTGGTCATAGTCGCCGTTGCAGAGGCCCTTGAAGCCCTTGATGGTGTCGGCGAGGTCGACCAGCTTGCCCGGCGCGCCGGTGAACACTTCGGCGACGAAGAAGGGCTGCGACAGGAAGCGCTCGATCTTGCGGGCGCGGGCCACCGTCTGCTTGTCCTCTTCCGACAGCTCGTCCATGCCCAGGATGGCGATGATGTCCTGCAGCGACTTGTAGCGCTGCAGGATCGACTGCACCTGGCGCGCGACCTGGTAGTGCTCTTCGCCGACGACCATCGGGTCGAGCATGCGCGAGGTCGAATCGAGCGGATCGACGGCCGGATAGATGCCCTTTTCCGAGATCGCGCGGTTGAGCACGGTCGTCGCGTCGAGGTGGGCGAACGAAGTCGCGGGCGCCGGGTCGGTCAGATCGTCGGCCGGCACGTAGATCGCCTGCACCGAGGTGATCGAGCCCTTGGTCGTCGTGGTGATGCGCTCCTGCAGCGCGCCCATGTCGGTGGCCAGCGTCGGCTGGTAGCCCACGGCCGAAGGAATACGGCCGAGCAGCGCCGATACTTCGGAGCCCGCCTGCGTGAAGCGGAAGATGTTGTCGACGAAGAACAGCACGTCCTGGCCCTGGTCGCGGAAATATTCGGCAACCGTCAGGCCGGTCAGGCCGACGCGGGCGCGCGCGCCCGGCGGCTCGTTCATCTGGCCGTAGACGAGCGCCGCCTTGGATCCTTCACCGCCGCCCTTCTTGTTGACGCCGGACTCGATGAACTCGTGATAGAGGTCGTTGCCTTCGCGGGTGCGCTCACCGACGCCGGCGAACACCGAGAAGCCGCCATGCGCCTTGGCAACGTTGTTGATCAGTTCCTGGATCAGCACCGTCTTGCCGACGCCAGCGCCGCCGAACAGGCCGATCTTGCCGCCGCGGGCATAGGGCGCAAGCAGGTCGAGGACCTTGATCCCGGTGACCAGGATCTGCGCTTCCGTCGACTGCTCGACATAGGTCGGAGCCGGCTGGTGGATGGAGCGCATCTCGATGCCGTCGACCGGGCCTGCCTCGTCGACCGGTTCGCCGATGACGTTGATGATGCGACCGAGCATGCCGGGGCCGACCGGCACGGTGATCGGTGCGCCGGTGTCATAGACGTCCTGGCCGCGAACCAGACCTTCGGTCGAGTCCATGGCGATGCAGCGCACGGTGTTTTCGCCGAGATGCTGAGCCACCTCGAGCACGAGGCGATTGCCGACATTGGACGTTTCCAGCGCGTTCAGGATCGCCGGCAGATGTTCGCCGAACTGCACGTCGACAACGGCACCGATGACCTGACGAACCTTGCCGGCCAAGCCAGTCTTGTTGATGGTAACGGTCGGCGCCTTCGCCGCGGCAGCCTTGGCGGGCGCCGCCGATTTCTTGGCCGGAGCGGCCTTCGCTGCCGCTGCCGGAGCCTTTGCCGGTGCTGCCGTCGCGGCAGCCTTCGGGGCCGCCTTCTGGGGGGTCGCTGCTTTCGCCATCGTCTTTACCCTTTTCGTCTCTTTGTTTCTCACGCAATCCGCCTGAAGGTCGCTGACCTTCATCGGAGCGCGTCTAGAGCGCCTCGGCGCCCGAAATGATTTCGATCAATTCCTTGGTGATCTGCGCCTGCCGCTGGCGGTTGTAGGTGATCGACAATTTGTTGATCATGTCGCCGGCGTTGCGCGTCGCATTGTCCATGGCGCTCATCTTGGCGCCCATCTCGCCGGCCGCGTTTTCGAGCAGCGCACGGAAGACCTGTACGGAAATGTTGCGCGGAATGAGGTCGGAGAGGATTTCGCCCGGCTCCGGCTCGTATTCATAGACGGCATTGCCGCCGCCGGCCACCTCGGCGGGGGCGGAAGCCACGCCTGCCGGAATGATCTGCTGCGTCGTTGGAACCTGGCTGATAACCGACTTGAACTGAGAATAGAACAGCGTGCAGATGTCGAAGCCGCCCTCGTTGAAGAGCTGGATGACTTTTTTGGCAATGGCATCGGCGTTGATGAAGCCGAGCGTCTTCACTTCGCGCAGGTCGACGCGCTCGAGGATCAGCGCCGCGTAGTCGCGGCGCAGGATGTCGAACCCCTTCTTGCCGACGCAGATGATCTTGACCTGCTTGCCGTCGGCCAAAAGCTTGCGGATGTGGTCGCGGGCAAGGCGTGCGATCTGCGAATTGAAGCCGCCGCACAGACCACGCTCGGCGGTGCAGACGACGAGCAGATGCACGTCGTCCTTGCCGGTGCCGGTCATCAGCGCCGGGGCCTCGCCACCGCTGCCGATCGCCTGGGTGATGTTGGCCAGCACAGCGCCCATGCGCTCCGAATAGGGGCGCGCCGCTTCCGCCGCTTCCTGCGCGCGACGCAGCTTCGCCGCGGCGACCATCTGCATCGCCTTGGTGATCTTCTGCGTCGCCTTGACCGAGGCGATACGGTTACGAAGGTCTTTTAGTGAAGGCATGCTTCAAACCTGATCCCGTCCGTCCGGCTTCGTTCAAGCAAAGGTCTTGGCAAAGGTGTCGATCTCCGCCTTCAGCTTGGCACGCAGATCGTCCGACAGCGCCTTTTCCTTGCGGATGCCGTCGAGCACCTCCTTGCCGGCCGAGCGCATGTGGCTGAGCAAGCCATGCTCGAATTTGCTCACCTGGTCGATTGCCAGCTTGTCGAGATAGCCGTTGACGCCGGCGAAGATCACCGCGACCTGTTCCTCGACCTTGAGCGGCGAGAATTGCGGCTGCTTCAGGAGTTCGGTCAGGCGCGCACCGCGGTTGAGCAGGCGCTGCGTGGCGGCGTCGAGGTCGGAGCCGAACTGGGCGAAGGCCGCCATTTCGCGGTACTGCGCGAGCTCGCCCTTGATCGAGCCGGCGACCTGCTTCATCGCCTTGATCTGCGCCGAGGAGCCGACGCGCGACACCGACAGGCCGACATTGACCGCCGGGCGGACGCCCTGGAAGAACAGATTGGTTTCCAGGAAGATCTGGCCGTCGGTGATCGAGATGACGTTGGTCGGGATGTAGGCCGACACGTCGTTGGCCTGGGTCTCGATGATCGGCAGCGCCGTCAGCGAACCGCCGCCATTGTCGTCATTGAGCTTGGCGGCCCGCTCCAGAAGGCGCGAATGCAGGTAGAAGACGTCGCCCGGATAGGCTTCGCGGCCGGGCGGGCGGCGCAGCAGCAGCGACATCTGGCGGTAGGCGACGGCCTGCTTCGACAGGTCGTCGTAGCTGATCAGTGCATGCATGCCGTTGTCGCGGAAATATTCGCCCATGGTGCAGGCGGTGAACGGCGCCAGGAACTGCATCGGCGCCGGATCGGAAGCGGTGGCGGCGATGATGATCGAATAGTCGAGCGCGCCGCGCTCTTCGAGAACTTTCACGAACTGCGCGACGGTCGAGCGCTTCTGGCCGACGGCGACGTAGACGCAGTAGAGCTTTTCCTTCTCCGGCCCGTGTTCGTGCACCGATTTCTGGTTGAGCATCGTGTCGAGGATGATCGCGGTCTTGCCGGTCTGGCGGTCGCCGATGACCAGCTCGCGCTGGCCGCGGCCGACCGGGATCAGCGCGTCGATGGCCTTGAGGCCGGTCGACATCGGCTCGTTCACCGATTTGCGCGGAATGATGCCGGGCGCCTTGACGTCGACGCGCTTGCGCTCGGTCGCCTGGATCGGGCCCTTGCCGTCGATCGGGTTGCCGAGCGCGTCGACGACACGGCCGAGCAGGCCCATGCCGACAGGCGTGTCGACGATAGCGCCGGTGCGCTTGACGATGTCGCCTTCCTTGATGTCGCGGTCGGCGCCGAAGATGACGACGCCGACATTGTCGGCTTCGAGGTTGAGCGCCATGCCGCGGATGCCGCCGGGGAACTCGACCATCTCGCCGGCCTGGACATTGTCGAGGCCATAGACGCGGGCGATGCCGTCACCGACGGACAGAACCTGGCCGACTTCGGAGACCTCGGCCTCCTTGCCGAAATTCTTGATCTGGTCTTTCAGAATTGCGGAAATTTCCGCGGCGCGGATGTCCATCAGCCGACCTCTTTCAGTGCAAGCTTGAGCGAATTGAGTTTGGTTTTGAGCGACGTATCGATCTGGCGCGAGCCTATCTTGACCACCAGCCCGCCGAGCAGCGACGGATCGACGGTCACGGTGATCGCGACATCCTTGCCGGCAACGCTTTTCAGCGCCGCCTTCAGCTCGGTTTGCTGGGCGTCGGTCAGCGCATGCGCCGAGGTAACTTCAGCGGCGGTCTCGCCACGGTGCTCGGCGGCGACCTGGCGGAATGCCTTGATCATGCCGGGGATGGCGAACAGACGGCGGTTCTGGGCGACGACGCGCAGGAAATTGCCGGTGAGGCCGGTGATCCCTGCCTTGTCCGCGATCGCCGCAATGGCCTTGGCCTGGTCCTCGCTGGAGAACACCGGGCTGTTGATCAGACGGGCAAGTTCCGCACTGCCTTCGAGCATCGCGGCGAAACTGTTGAGGTCGGCCTCGACCTGGGCCACCGAATTCGCCTGGAGCGCGAGCTCGAACAGCGAACCCGCATAGCGCTCTGCGACACCTGAGATTGGCGATGACGATTGGGCCACGGACCGTCTTTTCTCTTGTCTGACAGGCCGCAGATTGTTGGCGCGAGCGAAAACTCTAGCTAAATCTTTGACCTTACTGCATTTTTCCAAGCACGGAGGCGCGGCTTCCGCTATCCCCGGCCGAAAGTCGATTGCCGTCTAGCACAGGCATTTTAAGACCGCAATGCGTCGTCCCGCATGGTTTTCAGGCACTATTGTCGCATCCAGCGGTGCGGTTCGACCGTCGGTCCCGAATTAGCCTTGATTCAAGGCACAAAGCCGAAGGCGAAGGCAAGCGGCAGCGCCGCCAGCACCAGTTCCACCACGATGGACGCCCAGTTGAAAGGTGTGTTGGCGCCGTCCGACATCATCGACAGCAGGCGGCCGAAGGCGGTGAACAGCCAGGAAAAGCCAAGCGCCATGTAGAGCAGCGGTTGCGCCAGCAGAATGCAGCACAGGCTGACGCCAAGATAAAAACCCGACATCCGGCCGCGCCCTTCGGCGATCGCTGCCGCCTTCTCAGGCTTGACCTGCAGCCGCAGAATCCCGAAGGCCAGCCCCGGCGCCAGGAACAGCAGCAGGCCGAACAGCAAGGTCACGACGGCGCTCGACCAGGCCAGCCACTCGCCCTGGCTCATCGGCCACGGAAACGCAAATTCCATACTGTCCCCTCGAAAATGGCTGGTTCGAAATTTCGGGCATTCTAGCGAAGGAAGAGACATGCGCCAGATGGCGTCGGCAATTTACGGAAAACCTGTGAGCTGACGGCCTCTCACAAAAAGCTCTGCGGGTCTATGTCGACCTGCACCCGCACCGAGCCCCGTATCTTCGGTCCCTCGGCCAGCATGGTGCGAATGAACCCCTGCATGTCGGCGCGCCGCTCGCCCTGGATCAGCAGGCGAAAGCGATGCCGGCCGCCGATCAGCGACAGCGGCGCCTCGGCCGGGCCGAGCACGAACAGGTCGGAGGCCTGGGGCGCCGCCCGCCGCAGGCCGCGGGCGTGCCCTTCGGCTTCCGCCCGCGTCGCCGCACTGACGATGACGCCGGCGAGCCGGCCGAAGGGCGGCAGCGCCGCCCGCTCGCGCTCGGCAATCTCGCGTTCGTAGAAGGCCTCGGCATCGCCGGAGACGATCGCCCGCATCACCGGATGGTCGGGCTGGAAGGTCTGCAGCAGGCCAAGGCTCTTCTTGCCGGTACGGCCGGCGCGGCCGGTCACCTGGCTGAGCAGCTGGAAGGTGCGCTCGGCGGCACGCGGATCGCCATTGGCCAGGCCAAGATCGGCGTCGACCACGCCAACCAGCGTCATGTCAGGGAAATTGTGGCCCTTGGCGACAAGCTGCGTGCCGATGACGATGTCGGCCTCGCCGTTGGCGATGGCTTCAAGCTCTAACCTCAGCCGCCGCACGCCGCCCATCAGGTCAGACGACAAGACGATGGTTCGGGCGTCGGGGAAATGCGCGACGACCTCTTCGGCGATGCGTTCGACGCCCGGCCCGCAGGCGACCAGATGATCAAGCGTGCCGCATTCCGGGCAGGCCTCGGGCCGTCGCTCATTGTGTCCGCAATGGTGGCAGACGAGCTGGCCGCGAAAGCGGTGCTCGACCAGCCAGGCCGAGCAGACCGGGCAGCCGAAGCGATGGCCGCAGACCCGGCACAGCGTCAGCGGCGCATAGCCGCGCCGGTTAAGGAACAGCAGCGACTGTTCCTTTTTGTCCAACGTCTGCCGTATATGGCCAAGCAGCACCGGCGACAGGAAACCGCCGCGCGCCGGCGGAGCGCGGCGCATGTCGATCGTCTTCAGGTCGGGAAGCGCCGCCTCGGCGAAGCGCGCCGAAAGCACCGCCCTGCTATAGCGGCCTTGGCTCGCATTGACCCGGCTTTCGACCGACGGCGTGGCTGAGGCGAGCACCACAGGAAAGCCGCCGATATGGCCGCGCACCACCGCCATGTCGCGCGCATTGTAGAAGACGCGGTCTTCCTGCTTGTAGGCCGGGTCGTGCTCCTCGTCGACGACGATCAGCCCGAGTTCCCTGAACGGCAGGAACAGCGCCGAACGCGCGCCGGCAACGACGCGCACGCCACCTTCCGCCACTTGCCGCCAGACGCGCTCGCGCATCCTTGGCGGCAGGTCCGAGTGCCATTCCGCCGGCTTGGCGCCGAACCGTTCCTGGAAGCGCTCAAGGAAGGCATGGGTCAGCGCGATCTCCGGCAGCAGGATCAGCACCTGCATGCCACGGTCGAGCGCCGCCGCAACCGCCTCGAAATAGACCTCCGTCTTGCCCGATCCGGTCACCCCGTCGAGCAGCGTGACGCCGAATGCGCCGGCGGCGACATTGGTGCGCAGCATCTCGGCCGCATCGCTCTGGTCCGGCATCAGCGAAGGCTGGGCGTAATTCGGATCGGGTGCTGCGACCACCGGTCGCGGCGGGATCATAACCGTATCGAACACGCCTTGCGCTTTCAGCCCGTCGATAACGGTCGACGAGACGCCGGCGGCATGCGCCAGACCGGACCGCGTCCAGGCGAGCCCGCCTTCGGCTGTTTCCAGCACGCGCATCCTCGCACCCGTCATCCGGTCGGGTTTGGCGAAGGTCCGTTGCAGTCCTTCGATCCACGGTTCCGGGTCGAAGGCCTCCGGCGCCCGCAGCAGCATGCGCGCCACCATGCCGGGCGGCGACAGCGTGTATTGCGCGATCCAGTCGACGAAGCGGCGCATGGCGCGGTCGATCGGCGGGCAGTCGAAGACCTGCTCGATCGGGCGCAGTTTCTTGGCATCGACCTTTTCGACGGCGCCGTCCCAGACGATGCCGGCGACCTGGCGCGGGCCGAGCGGAACGCGCACGATCGAGCCCGGCACCACGCGCATGCCGGCGGGCACGGCATAGGTGTAAGGCCGCTCGGCGGGCATCGGCACCAGCACCGGTGCGGCCGCGACAAAGGGCGAATCTTCGATCATGAGGCGTGACCTTGCCCCGACTTTGGTCTAGATCAAAGTCCGACCCCAAATGTGCATGACATGCACATGAAAAATTCTTCAGGAGACCGTCATGAAATTTTTTGTCGACACCGCCGATGTCAAGGAAATCCGTGAGCTGAACGATTTGGGGCTGCTCGACGGCGTCACCACCAATCCCTCGCTGATCCTCAAATCCGGCGGCAAGATCGCCGACGTCACCAGAGAGATCTGCGAGATCGTCAAGGGCCCGGTCTCGGCCGAAGTCGTCGCCACCGAATACACGGACATGATGGCGGAGGCCAAGATCCTGGCCAGGATCGCCGATAATGTCTGCATCAAGGTGCCGCTGACGCTCGACGGCCTGAGGGCCTGCAAGGACATCCGGTCGGAGGGCCGCATGGTCAATGTTACTTTGTGCTTCTCGGCCACCCAGGCGCTGCTCGCCGCCAAGGCCGGCGCCTCCTTCATCTCGCCCTTCGTCGGCCGCATCGACGATTCCGGCTGGGACGGCATGGAACTGATTGCTGACATCCGCACCATCTACGACAACTATGATTTCCAGACCGAGATCCTGACCGCCTCGGTGCGCACGGTGAACCATGTCAAGCAGGCCGCACTGATCGGCGCCGACGTCATCACCGCTCCGCCGGCGACGCTGAAGGCGCTGGTCAAGAACCCGCTGACCGACAAGGGCCTGGAGCAGTTCCTCGCAGACTGGGCCAAGACCGGCCAGAAGATCGGCTGAAATCCAGAAGATCGGCTGAAATTTAAGACGCCGCGTTCCCGTAAAAAAGGCCGAGCAATCGGCCTTTTTTTGTGCGCGAGCAGCTAGACCTCGGCGTAACCGGAACGTCTCGATCCACGCCGAAAAGTTTAACCCGCCACCGTCTTGCCGTGCTTGACCAGATTCTGGGCGATCGACAGGCGCAGCAGGTCCGCCAGTTCGCGCGCCGCGCGGTTTTCGGCGTCGATTTGCGCCCGGTAGGAGGCAAATTCCTGACGGGGCCTGTCGAAGGACGACGCTATCGAGCGCCGGCCGGTCGCGATGGTCTTGCCGGTCTTGGCGTCGGTCAGCACATAATTCGCGGTCAGTGTCACCGTGCCCGCTGTCGGCTCGTCGTCATCGGTCGTGACCTGCACGGTCGCAGCGGATTCAACAAGTTCGGTAACGCCGAGATCGAGCGAATAGGCGGGCGACGCCGGCTCGCCTGCGCCCTGGCCAAGCGCGAAGATCAGATTGTTGCGGACCTGCTGGGCGTAGCGGGTGTTGACCGGCTTGACCGAGATGGACCCGAGTTCGGCGGCAGCCCCGACTTGCGAACCGGCCGACAGCGGCGCGCTCGAATAGAGCGGGCGCACCGTGCAGGCCGAAACCAGCGCAACCGAAGCGACCAGGCCATACAGCGCGGTACGGCGCAGCAAATTCGCCACTTCTGTCTTCCTCGGATCAGGCAACGACATTGACGATCCTCTGCGGGACGATGATCACCTTGCGCGGTGCCTTACCTTCGAGCGCTTTCTGCACGAAGTCGAGAGCCAGAACCGCTTTTTCGACGGCACCTTGGTCCGCGTCGCGGGCAATTGTCAAATCGCCGCGTTTCTTGCCGTTGACCTGGATCGGCAGCACGATCTCGCTGTCGATGACAAGCGACGGATCATAGACAGGCCAGGGCCGTTCGGCGACCAGATCGGTGCCGCCGAGCGTCTGCCAGCATTCCTCGGCCAGATGCGGCATGACCGGCGCAATCAGATGCACGAGGATGTCGACGGCTTGCCGGCACGCAGCCTTGAGCGCCGGATCGGCCTTGCCTTCGGCCGCCTCGTTGAGCGGCGTGGTGAGCGCGTTGGCGAGCTCGTAGATGCGGGCGATGGCGCGATTGAAGGCGAGCTTTTCGATATCCTCGCCGACCGATTTCAACGCCTTGTGCGCGGCCTTGGAAACAGTTCCTGCCTCGCCCTCCTTCGCCGCTGCCGGCTGGACTGCAGCGAGCGATTCGGCAGCTGTCGACACCAAGCGCCAGATACGCTGGATGAAGCGGTGCGCGCCGGCAGCACCCTCGTCAGTCCATTCCACGTCACGCTCGGGCGGCGAGTCCGACAGCATGAACCAGCGGGCGGTGTCGGCGCCGTAGCCGTCGGTGATCTCTTCCGGGCTCACCGTGTTCTTCTTCGACTTCGACATTTTTTCGAGCGGGCCGATCACCGCCTCTTCACCGGTCGCGATTTCGATGGCCCGGCGTTTGCCGTCGACGTCCTCCAGCCGAACCTCGCTGGGCGCAAGCCAGCGGCTGTTGGAGCCACTGCCGACCCGATAGGTCTCGTGCACCACCATACCTTGCGTGAACAGGCCCTTGAATGGCTCGGCCAGATCGACATGTCCGGTCTCGCGCATGGCGCGGGTGAAGAAGCGTGAATAGAGAAGGTGCAAAATGGCGTGCTCGATGCCGCCGATATACTGGTCGACCGGCAGCCATTCGGTAGCTGCCTTGGGATCGGTCGGGTCGTTCGCCCAGGGCGCGGTGAAGCGCGCGAAATACCAGGACGAATCGACGAAGGTGTCCATCGTGTCGGTTTCGCGACGTGCATCCTTGCCGCATTGCGGGCATTTCACATGCCGCCATGTCGGATGGCGGTCGAGCGGATTGCCCGGCCGGTCAAACTCGATATCGTCAGGCAGCCTGACCGGCAGGTCCGCCTTCGGCACCGGCACCACGCCGCAATCCTCGCAGTGGATCATCGGGATCGGACAGCCCCAGTAGCGCTGACGCGAAATTCCCCAGTCGCGCAGGCGGAAGTTGACCTTGCGCTCGGCCATCGGCCGATTGCCGATGGTCTTTTGTTCCAGCAGCTTCGCCACCTCGTCGAACGCCTGATCAGGTTTCATGCCGTCGAGGAAGCGCGAATTGATCATCACGCCGTCGCCGACATAGGCCTCGTCGATGATCTGGAAGTTTCCCTGGTTCTCGCCTTCCGGCATCACCACCGGAATGACTGGCAGGCCGTATCTGTTAGCGAAGTCGAGGTCGCGCTGGTCACCGGACGGGCAGCCGAAGATGGCGCCGGTGCCGTACTCCATCAGCACAAAATTGGCGACATAGACAGGCAGCGTCCACGCCTCGTCGAACGGATGGACGACGCGGACGCCGGTATCGAAACCCCTCTTCTCGGCTGTCTCCAGTGCCGCCACTGAAGTGCCCATATGGCGAACCTCGTCGATGAACTTGGCCAGCGCCGGATTGCTTTCGGCCGCCTTCTTCGCCAGCGGATGATCAGCTGCGACCGCCATGAAGGAGGCGCCGAAGATGGTGTCGGGCCGCGTCGTGTAGACTTCCAGCTCATCTTCGCCGTCGACTGGAGTGGCCAGCGGCCAGCGGATCAGCAGGCCTTCCGAACGGCCGATCCAGTTCGCCTGCATCAGCTTCACTTTTTCCGGCCATTCGTCGAGGCCTTCCAGCGAGTCCAGCAGATCCTGCGCATAATCGGTGATCTTGAAGAACCACTGCGTCAGCTCGCGCTGTTCGACCAGCGCGCCCGAGCGCCAGCCGCGTCCGTCGATGACCTGCTCGTTGGCAAGCACCGTCATGTCCTCCGGATCCCAATTGACCTTGGAGGATTTGCGCGTCACCAGCCGCTTCTCGACGAAATCGAGGAACAGCATCTGCTGGCGGTGGTAGTAGTCGACATCGCAGGTGGCGAATTCGCGTGCCCAGTCGAGCGACAGACCCATGACCTTGAGCTGCTCGCGCATGGCGGCGATGTTCTGGTAGGTCCAGTCCTTGGGATGGACCTTGTTCTGCATCGCCGCGTTCTCGGCCGGCATGCCGAAGGCATCCCAGCCCATCGGGTGCAGCACGTTGAAACCCTTGGCTCGCTTGTAGCGCGCCACCACGTCGCCCATCGTGTAGTTGCGGGTATGGCCGATATGGATGCGCCCCGACGGATAAGGGAACATCTCGAGCACGTAGTATTTCGGGCGCGGGTCGTCGTTGTCAGCCTCGAACAGCTTCTTGGCGTCCCAGGCCTTCTGCCATTTGGGCTCTGATGCGCGCGGATTGTATCGTTCGGTTGCCATCGGATGTTTTTCACTTAAAAAGCAGGCGCGAACGGCCGGACAATGCCCGGCGGCTCAGGAAATGTCGTCGCGGTGTTCACCATGGATTGCCGGACCCGTCAACTGCAGCGATCCGGTAGGATAGAAACTAGGGGCAGATATAGGCATGGCGAGCGCCGTCGAACAGTTTTTCACGGTCAAGGCGAAGATCACCGCCGCCGAGCGCGAGGCAGGACGGCAAGCCGGCGCGGTGACGCTGGTCGCGGTCTCGAAGACCTTCGACGCCGCCGATATCAGCCCGGTCATCGAAGCCGGCCAGCGTATCTTCGGCGAGAACCGCGTCCAGGAAGCCCAAGCCAAATGGCCGGCGCTGAAGGAAGCCTTCCCCGATATCGAACTGCATCTGATCGGTCCACTGCAATCCAATAAGGCGAAGGAAGCCGTCGCGCTGTTCGACGTCATCGAAACGGTCGATCGCGAGAAGATCGCTGCCGAACTCGCCAAGGAAATCGCCAGACAAGGCCGATCACCAAGGCTCTACGTTCAGGTTAACACCGGCTCGGAACCGCAAAAGGCCGGCATCGAATCCCGCGAAGCCGTCGCCTTCGTCACCCGCTGCCGCGACGTCCACGGCCTCGCCATCGAAGGTCTGATGTGCATTCCGCCAGCCGATGAGAATCCCGGTCCGCACTTCGCGCTGCTGGAAAAGCTCAGCACGGAGGCAGGTGTGGAGGAGCTTTCGATGGGTATGTCCGGCGACTACGAAACCGCGATCGCCTTCGGCGCGACAAGCGTCAGGGTTGGATCGGCGATTTTCGGCAGCCGCTAGCGGGCATTTGGCTTAGAGATCCATTTTGGCTCCCGCCTTGATATCCAGGCGTGTCGAGTTCACCGTCCATGAACTGGCACCTTCAGGATGCGAAAAACAACTTTTCCAAAGTGGTTCAGCGCGCCCGCAGCGAGGGACCGCAGACGGTGAGCCTGCGTGGCGAGCGCGCGCGGCGGTGGTGCTTTCTGCCGAAGACTATGAGCGCTTGTCGGGAAAAAAGAAGTTACTGCCGGAATATCTTCTGACCGGTCCGGTCTGGGATGGTGATTTTGCCGAGGAGGTCAACCGTCGCTCGGATACGATGATCCGCGACATCGACCTCTAATGTACCTGCTTGATACGAACATCGTTGCGGATGTGCAGAGGCGTCTGCCCAAGCCGACCGCCTGGCTAGCTTCAGTGGATCCGGCCTCGATCAATCTCAGTGTTTTACCCTCGGCGAGATCGAACGGGGGATCGTCAAGCTGCGCAAGGTCGATCCCGAACGGGGAACACGGCTCGACCTCTGGCTTAGAGAGCTTCGGCGGGACAAATGCCGACCGGATCCTTGCAGTCACTGAAGATGTCGCATTGTCGTGGGGTCGCTTCTCGGCTGGCCGCACGCGAGGCAGCGCCGACATGCTCATCCCCCCACGGTCGTCTACGACCTCATTCTGGTTACGCGTAACGTCGCCGATTTCGACGATACGGGGGTGACGGTCCTCAGTCCTTGGACGATCTGACCTGTTCCCCACTACGCCGGATCGTCGGGTCGCGGAACTTGGTCCAGAACCACTAGGCCGTTACACCAGCAATGGAAACGAACCGTATCGTTCCTATATCGGCCGGGTCATCCAAAACTTTCCGGAGCTGCACCATGCGCTATAATCAACTTGGAAACACGGGGATGTTCGTCTCCGAACTTTGCCTCGGCACAATGACCTTCGGCGCCGCAGGTGAAAACGCCCAATGGGGCCTGATCGCCAGCCTCGACCAGAAGGCCGTCGACGAGATCGTCGCCCGCTCGCTCGCCGCAGGCGTCAATTTCTTCGACACGGCGGACGTCTATTCCTTCGGCGCATCGGAACGGCTTCTCGGCCAGTCGCTTAGGAATCTCGGCATCAAGCGGCAAGATGTGATCATCGCCACCAAAGTCCATGGCGCCATGGGCGACGGCCCCAACCAGCGCGGCTCCTCGCGCGGCCACATCATGGACTCGGTCGAGGGCAGCCTCGAACGGCTGCAGCTCGACCATATCGATCTCTATCAGCTTCACGGCACCGATGCGGTGACGCCGATCGACGAGACGCTGCGGGCGCTCGACGATCTGGTTGCCAGCGGTAAGGTCCGCTATGTCGGCGTCTCGAACTGGGCGGCCTGGCGCATCGCCAAGGCGCTCGGCATCGCCGACCGCAAGGGCTTCGCCCGTTTTGAGACGGTCCAGTCCTACTATTCGATCGCCGGCCGTGATCTGGAGCGCGAGATCGTTCCGCTGCTCAACGAGGAGAAGCTTGGGCTGATGGTCTGGTCGCCGATGGCGGGTGGTCTGCTCTCCGGCAAATACGGACCCGGTGCCCCCGGCAATGGCGAGGGCCGTCGCGCCAGCTTCAATTTCCCGCCGGTCAATGAAGACCGCGCCTGGGCGGCGGTTGCCGTCATGCGCGAGATCGCCGGCAAGCATGGCGTCAGCGTCGCCACGGTCGCTTTGGGCTATGTGCTGGCAAAACCCTTCGTGATGAGCGTGATCATCGGTGCCAGCCGCATGGAGCAACTCGAACAGAACCTTGCCGCCACCGAGCTGAAGCTCGACAGCGACGATCTTGTTCGCCTCGACGAGGTCAGCGCGCTTCCACCCGAATATCCGGGCTGGATGCTCGAGCGCCAGGCGGCGGGCCGGCGGCCGGCGCCCTTTGCGCCGAAAAAGTAATTCAATCTCAGCTTCGATTTTCGGGAGCCGGCGGCTCCCGATCTTCTTTGGGCTCCCGATCTTCTTTAGGCTCAGGTCAACCGGACAGTCTCGACCAAAAAGTCGAGAAAGGCCCGCACCCGTGCCGGCAAGTGCTTGCCCTGCCCGACATAGACGGCGTGGGTGAACTCCTCGTCGCCGGGGTTGAAGTCCTCCAGAAGCGGCACCAGCCGCCCGGCGGCGATGTCGGGTTCCACATGCCAGCGCGCCAGCCGGGCGATGCCCGTGCCCGAGAGCGCCATCAGCCGCATCGCCTCGCCGTCGCTGACCAGCGCATTTCCGGTGATCGGGACAATAAGGGCCTCGCCGGCCGAGTCAACGAAAGGCCAGCCGTCGACATGGCGCACGAAGCAGAAACCCATCCGGTTGTGATGATCGAGATCGGCCGGCGTTCGGGGTGCGCCGTGCTTCCTTAGGTAAGGTGGCGCGGCGACGACGACCACCCGGCTCTGCCCGAGCTTGCGCGCCACCAAACGTGATTCGCCGAGCGGCCCGGCGCGGATGGCGACATCGGCGCGCTCCTCCATCAGGTCGATGACATTGTCGGTCAAAACCAGATCGATGGCGATTTCCGGATAGCGTTCGAGAAACCGCGGCATGAGCGGGATCAGCCGGTGCTGCCCGAACGGCACGTAGCTGTTGACGCGCAGCCGTCCACGCGGGGCAGCACCGGCCGCCGCCTCACGCTCCGCGGCTGCCATGTCAGCCAGGATGCGCTCGCCGCTGTTGAAGAAGGCCGCGCCTTCTGGGGTCAGTTGCAGCTTGCGCGTCGAACGGCTGACCAGCCGCGCGCCAAGACGTGCTTCCAGCCGCGCGATCAGCTTGCTCACCGCCGACGGCGTCATCCGCAACAGGCGAGCGGCGGCCGAAAAGCTCCCCGCCTCAACGACGCGGACGAACACTTCGATCTCGCCTGAGCGATTGATCTCGGGTCTCGCCATTCGTGAATCTATTTCACAGACGATGTGCCTGACGCAAGGCTGGTTCACAGCACATCGCGACACGATCTTCCGGGTCGGGGCGTGGAGGACACGGCGTCCCGTCGTCAAAACTGGCTGTCATCGAAGTGGGAACCGCCATGCCTCTTGCTCTTTACGCTCTCGCCGCCGGTGCCTTCGGCATCGGCGTCACCGAATTCGTCATCATGGGCCTGCTGCTCGACGTCAGCACCGATCTCGGCGTCTCGATCTCGGCCGCCGGCCAGCTGATCTCAGGCTATGCGCTCGGCGTCGTTGTCGGCGCGCCGCTGCTGACGATCGCCACCGGCTGCTGGCCGCGCAAGACCGTGCTTCTGGGGCTGATGGCGATCTTCACGCTCGGCAACCTCGCCTGCGCGCTGGCCCCCGACTACTGGACGCTGATGGGTGCCCGCGTGCTCACCGCCTTTGCCCACGGCACCTTCTTCGGCGTTGGTTCGGTCGTTGCGACCAGGCTGGTGGCGCCTAACAAGAAGGCCTCGGCGATCGCCCTGATGTTCACCGGCCTGACCATCGCCAACATCCTCGGCGTGCCCTTCGGCACATGGCTCGGCCAGGCCTTCGGCTGGCGGGCGACCTTCTGGGCGGTAACCCTGGTCGGCATCGTCGCCTTCGCCATCATTCTCCTGCTGGTGCCGCGCAGCCAGGCGGCGCCTGAGAAGAGCGACCTGCGCGGCGATCTCGCTGTGCTCGGCCGCGCGCCGGTCCTGCTTGGCTTCGCCACCACTGTGCTCGGCTATGCCGGCGTCTTCGCCGTCTTCACCTATATCGCCCCCTTGCTGACCGAGATCACCGGTTTTGAGGAAGCAGCCGTGTCGCCGATCCTGCTTGTCTTCGGCGGCGGCCTCATCGCCGGCAATCTCACCGGCGGCAAGGTCGCTGACCGCTGGCTGGTGCCTTCCGTTCTCGGCAGTCTCGTTGTGCTGGCGCTGGTGCTCGGCTCGATGACCTTCGCCCTGCACAGCCAGGCGATGGCCGTCGTCTATGTCGGCCTGCTCGGCGCCGCCGCCTTCGCCACCGTGGCGCCGCTGCAGATGTGGGTGCTGGAAAAGGCTGAAGGCGCCGGCCAGAGCCTCGCCTCGTCCTTCAACATCGCCGCCTTCAACCTCGGCAACGCCGCCGGCGCCTGGCTCGGCGGCGTGGTCATCGCCCATGGCCCCGGCCTCAGCGCCGTGACTTGGGTCGCCGCCCTGCTGCCGCTCTCGGCGTTGGCCGTGGCGGCGCTGGCGCTGCGCCTCGATACTACAGCGCCGCGCGTCCTCTTGGACGCGCAAAGGACGCTGTAGCACGTGATTTTGCGCATGATCCTTGTCCGAAAATCGGTTCCGATTTTCGGGGTCATGCGCAGCTCGGTGCTCGGCGTACCGGCATCCGCCCGGTCGTGACGATCCCAAACAAATCCAAAATACAAGGAGCAAAACCATGGATTATCGACGTCTTGGCGCCTCGGGCCTGCAGGTCCCGGCGCTCTCGTTCGGCGCTGGAACCTTCGGCGGTTCGGGGCCGCTGTTCGGCGCCTGGGGCAATAGCGATGCGACGGAAGCGCGGCGGCTGGTCGACATCTGCCTGGAGGCCGGCGTCAACCTGTTCGACACCGCCGACGTCTATTCGAACGGCGCCTCCGAAGAGGTGCTCGGCGCGGCCATCAAGGGCCGCCGCGATGCCGTGCTGATCTCGACCAAGACCTCGCTGCCGATGGGCGACGGACCCAACGATGCCGGCTCCTCCCGTTCGCGTCTCATCAAAGCCGTCGAGGACGCGCTCAAGCGTCTCGGCACCGATTACATCGACCTGCTGCAACTGCACGCTTTCGACGCCGCAACGCCGATCGAGGAGGTGCTGTCGACGCTGGACAGTCTCGTGCGCGCCGGCAAGCTGCGCTATATCGGCGTCTCCAACTTTTCCGGCTGGCAAGTGATGAAATCGCTCGGCCTGGCGGACAAGCACGGCTACCCGCGCTACGTTGCCCATCAGGTCTATTACTCGCTGGTCGGGCGCGACTATGAATGGGAGTTGATGCCGCTAGGCCTCGACCAGGGCCTCGGTGCGCTGGTGTGGAGCCCGCTCGGCTGGGGCCGCCTGACCGGCAAGATCCGCCGCGGCGAGCCACTGCCGGAAAAAAGCCGGTTGCACGACACGGCAAGCTTCGGGCCACCTGTCGAGGACGAGCAACTCTACAGGGTCGTCGATGCGCTCGACACTGCCGCCAAGGAAACTGGTAAGACGGTGCCGCAGGTCGCCATCAACTGGTTGCTGCAGCGGCCGACCGTCGCCTCTGTCATTATCGGCGCACGCAACGAGGAACAGCTGCGCCAGAACCTCGGCGCCGTCGGTTGGTCATTGACATCAGACCAGATCAAGAAGCTCGACGCGGCAAGCGCGGTCACCGCACCCTATCCGTATTTCCCCTATCGCCGGCAGGAGGGTTTTGCCCGGCTGAGCCCGGCTGCGGTCTGACCCCGCTCGATATTTCAAACGCCCCGCGACAGGGCATGTTGAGATTCAGGTCAGGTCGCGCCGAGAATGGTGACTTCCGAGAACCGGAGCGGAGCGTACTTAAAGTACGTGAGCCCCGGAAGCGCAGGAAGCCGCCATTCGCAGGCCGGCCTCACCTGAATATCGACACGCCCTAATGCAGCACGAACTCGCCGTCGACCTTGTGCCATTCGTTGGGCGCGATCAGCTTCTGGTGCGTATAGCTCACCGAATGCAGCGGGCCATCGAGCTTGGTCTGCCAGAACTCGATGAACCGGATCAGCACCGGAAATTTCGGAGCGATGTCGTAGTCCTGCCAGATGAAGCTCTGCAGCAGATGCGGATGATCGGGAAAATGATAAAGGATCTTGGCCGTGGTCAAGCCATAGCCCTTGAGCATCAGGTCCATTTCGGAATGGTCACGCATCGCGGTCCCCTGGTTGATTCTCCTTTCCTCCCAATTTGAAATTGTGCGCGCTATTTGCTTAATCGTCTATTGATATTTCGTAGTTAGAGGCCAGGTTTACGACGCAAAAACATGCAGTTAGCAGCGATCGTAGTCGAGTGCTGATAGCGGCGAAAACGACGTCTGCGGCATCCCGCCGCGCGAATCCAACGTCTAATGTTGCCGTCACCGCGGAACTGTTAATAATGCGCGCGAATTCGCGGCCGCTGCGCCGCGATGCTGCTCGGCGGGCAAGCTGGCAGTTGGTCTTGGGAGGGAATGGAAAAATGTCCGAGGTTCATGTCCATCGCGTCCAGCCGGCGTGGAAGAAGAACGCGCTGATCGACAATGACACCTATTTGAAATGGTACACCGACAGCGTGAAGAACCCGGATAAGTTCTGGGGCAAGCACGGCAAGCGCATCGACTGGTTCAAGCCCTACAGCAAGGTCAAGAACACCTCCTTCGACGGCAAGGTCTCGATCAAATGGTTCGAGGATGGCGAGACCAACGTTTCGTGGAACTGCATCGACCGGCATCTGAAGAAGCGCGGCGATCAGACCGCCATCATTTGGGAAGGCGACAATCCCTACGATGACAGGAAGATCACCTATAACGAGCTCCACGCGCATGTCTGCCGGCTCGCCAATGTGATGAAGAAGCACGGCGTCAAGAAAGGCGACCGCGTCACCATCTACATGCCGATGATCCCGGAAGCCGCCTATGCAATGCTCGCCTGCACGCGCATCGGCGCCATCCATTCGGTGGTCTTTGGCGGCTTTTCACCGGACGCGCTGGCCGGCCGCATCGACGACTGCAAATCAACCTTCGTCATCACCGCCGACGAAGGCCTGCGCGGCGGCAAGCCCATCCCGTTGAAGGACAATACCGACAAGGCGATTGAGATCGCCGCCAGGGCCGGAACGAAAGTCGAGAAGGTCGTCGTCGTGCGCCGTACCGGCGGCAAGACCGGCTGGGTCGCCGGACGCGACGTCTGGTACCACGACGAGGTCGCGACGGTGAAAGCGGAGTGCAAACCCGAGAAGATGAAGGCCGAGGACCCGCTGTTCATCCTCTACACATCGGGTTCGACCGGCAAACCGAAGGGCGTGCTGCACACCACGGCCGGCTATCTCGTCTATGTCTCGATGACCCACCAATATGTCTTCGACTACCATGACGGCGACATCTACTGGTGCACCGCCGATGTCGGCTGGGTCACCGGCCACAGCTACATCGTCTACGGGCCGCTCGCCAACGGCGCCACCACGCTGATGTTCGAAGGCGTGCCGAACTGCCCGTCGCAGTCCCGGTTCTGGGAGGTCATCGATAAGCACAAGGTCAACATCTTCTACACCGCCCCGACGGCGTTGCGGGCGCTGATGGGCGCCGGCGACGCCCATGTCGCCAGGACGTCGCGCAAATCGCTGCGCGTGCTCGGCACGGTCGGCGAGCCGATCAATCCGGAGGCCTGGGAGTGGTATTTCAACGTCGTCGGCAACGGCAAGGTGCCGATCGTCGACACATGGTGGCAGACCGAGACCGGCGGCATCCTGATTACGCCGCTGCCCGGCGCCACCCACCTTAAGGCAGGTTCCGCGACGCGGCCGTTCTTCGGCGTCAAGCCGCAACTGGTGGACGGCGACGGCAAGGTGCTGGAAGGTGTTGCCAGCGGCAACCTCTGCATCGCCGATTCGTGGCCGGGCCAGATGCGCACCGTCTATGGCGATCACGAGCGCTTCGTGCAGACCTATTTTTCCACTTACAAGGGCAAATATTTTACCGGCGACGGCTGCCGGCGCGACGCTGATGGCTACTACTGGATCACGGGCCGCGTCGACGACGTCATCAACGTTTCCGGCCACCGCATGGGCACGGCCGAGGTCGAATCCGCGCTGGTTTCGCACGAGAAAGTCTCCGAAGCCGCCGTCGTCGGCTATCCGCACGACATCAAGGGCCAGGGCATCTACTGCTACGTCACTTTGATGGCCGGCGAGAAGCCGAGCGAGGAGTTGCGCAACGAACTCGTCGCCCATGTCCGCAAGGACATCGGCGCCATCGCCACACCGGACAAGATCCAGTTCGCTCCGGGCCTGCCGAAAACCCGTTCGGGCAAGATCATGCGGCGCATCCTGCGCAAGATCGCCGAGGACGATTTTGCCGCGCTCGGCGATACCTCGACGCTGGCCGACCCGGCGGTCGTCGACGACCTCGTCGCCAACCGGCAGAACAAGAGGGCTTGATGCAGGCAGCAACCGCCACAACGTGCACAAGTCTCGGCGTCTGCGTGGTCGACAGGCCGGCCCGTGTCGGGGTGGGCGAGATGATGCGGTTCGTTTAGGCGGTGCAGAACATTTGAGATGCAAGCGGGACAGCGCCCTCCTCTGTCCTGCCGGACATCTCCCGCACTTGGGGGGAGATCGGCAGTTCGGGCGCCGCGCCCACAACACCACGCTGGCGATTGGCGAAAACCGGGGTGACAGCCAATCTCCCTCCTTGTGGGGGAGATGTCCGGCAGGACAGAGGGGGGCGCGAAGGATCGCGGCAGAACGCAATACGCATGCTGATCATCGATAAAGATCCGCCCGCGTCGGCGGCAGTCCGCTCGGGCCCCGCGCGCGCTTGGTGACGACGGTCTGGAAAACCTGCGCCGAGGCGCGTTCGAAAGTGATCGAACAGCCGGTGAGATAAAGCAGCCAGAGGCGCGCCTTGGCTTCGCCGACCTCGGCGATCGCTTCGTCGAAGCGTGCGTGGAGGCGCTCGGCCCACAGACGGCAGGTGCGGGCGTAGTGCTCGCGCAAATTCTCGACATCGTAGACGAGGAAGCCGTGCGCTTCGAGATTGCCGAGCGTCATGCCGATCGTATCGAGCTCACCGCCGGGAAAGATGTATTTGATCAGCGCCTTGAATTCCGGCCCTTTGCGCAGTGTCTTCTTGATGCTGCCCTTGTCGCGCCGGGTGATGGCGTGATGCAGATAGACGCCACCCGGCTTGAGCAGGCGATGAATGGTCGAGAAATAAGCGGCGTGGTTAGCGAGGCCCAGATGCTCGAACATGCCGATCGAGGATATCTTGTCGAAGGAGCCGGACAGCTCGGCGTAGGATTTTATCTCGATGGTAATGCGATCTTCCAGCCCCTCGGCGCGGATGCGTTCGCGGGCAAGTTCGGTCTGGGCTTCCGACAGCGAAACGCCATGGCCGACGACGCCGTAATTTTTCGCGGCATGGATGAGCATGGCACCCCAGCCGCAGCCGATGTCGAGCAGCTTTTCGCCGGGCTTCAGCCGGAGCTTGCGGCAGATATGATCGAGCTTGTCTTTCTGCGCCTGGTCGATGCCGTTGGCGAAATCGGTGAAATAGCCGCAGCTGTAGACCATGCGTTCGTCGAGGAAGAGCCGGTAGAAGGCGTTCGAAATGTCGTAGTGGTGCTGGATCGCTTGCCTGTTCGACCCGCTGACGAAGGGGTTGCGCCCGGAAAGGTCGGTCCGCGCCGTCATCTGTTTTCTCGAAAACAGCACGGCCGGCAGGTCGCGCAGGACCGCGAGCTTGGGCAACGACTTTAGCTTCGTCCTGAGCTTGCCGTGCGAAGGCAGAGCGTAGAAATCGAACAGCGAACCACCTTCCACATCGATGGTCTTGGAAATCCACATTTCGATCAGCGTCGAGAGGTTGGGCCGACGCATCACCTGCCAGA
Organism: Mesorhizobium sp. BHbdii; assembly: GCF_053848045.1. NCBI lineage: Bacteria > Pseudomonadati > Pseudomonadota > Alphaproteobacteria > Hyphomicrobiales > Phyllobacteriaceae > Mesorhizobium > Mesorhizobium sp. BHbdii. The sequence continues at coordinate 429,608 of NZ_JBSPKX010000005.1, forward strand.
CGATGTCCTGGTCGTTTATGGTGAGCACGGGTCCTGTGGCGGGCCCGATCCGCTCGCCGGTCCACAGCCTGACCGCGAAACCCGGCTGCAACGTCTCGATAACCGTTCGAACGATCCGTGCGGCTCTCTCGGCTGCCTCCATCCCGGTCCTCCCCTGCTCAGTACGCTGGCTTTCCACGGCGACTTTGCCTGTCCGATCGGACAGTCGCAAGCCGCCAGCGATAAGCTCGCACGGCATTTTCACCATGGCGCCTTGCCATTTGCGGATCGACACCCCATCATGAGGGCGTGTTCAACAAATCGAAAGGAGGTGATCCGATGTCGAGTGATTTCGTTTTCCAGAACGTGGCCTCAGCGGATTGCACTTTCGGGAAGCAGTCTTCCCGTTAAGGCGCGAGATGCGCGGCTGGCGACGCCTGGAGCGCCGCGCGCCCTTTGGACGCGCAAAGGACGCTCCAGCACCTTAAGGTAACGTCGCCGCCATGAGCCGCGCCATGGACGGAAACACGGAAGGCCGCCAGCTTCGCAAGAAGCGGCGGCCTTTTCCGTTCCTGTAATTCCTGTTCTGTAATCGCGCGTCCGACTCGCTGTGGGCACGTTGGAGGCGCGTGCGCCCACTTGGACGGACAAAGTACGCATCAAACTTTGAATCTGTGCATCGCGCTTTGCGAAAATCCAATCCGATTTTCGAGCCGATGCGTCAGCGCTTGATGGTAAGCTTCTCGATGTTCCGGGTGATCTCGTCGAAGGCGGCGGTCAACTCCGCCCCCGTGGCAGCCTCGTAGTAATGCTTCAGCGAAGACGTGTCTGCCGTGGAGCAATTCTTGAGCACGCTCTTTGCCTGGTCCCTCTCGTTCACCGTCATGGTCGGATCATTCAGGGCAAAGCCGATCGTGAATATCTCGATCCCATCGCGCTTCATGTTGTCGCAGATGGCTTCGGCGTTATTTCGTGCGGTCTGGCCCTGACTCTGTGAGGTGGGCTCACCGCGCCCCTTGGCAAAAGCTGTATTGAACTGGCCATCGGTCATCAGAATGGCGATCTTGGCCACCTTCCTTCTGTCGAAATTGGCGGGACCGACACCCTGACCGGCTTCGGCTATGGCTGAGCGCCACGACGGCGACAGCATGTAGTAGCCCCATTGCGCGGCGATGCCGCCGGCCGTAACGCCTGCCGCCTTGAAGCCTGCGATCGTGCCGAGCAGCTTTGTCTCGTCGGCTGTCAGTGCAACGAGTGCCGCGGACGGACACGTCCCCATCCGATAGTCGCGGTTTACCTTAGCCAGATACCGCCTGCCATTGTTATCCAATCGCTCCGTGTAAGGCCCATCGGATGAGTAATCGGCATAGCCGTCCTTGTCCTTGCGTTCGGTGGCGCATTTGTCCGGCGCGGGGGTGGCCGATACTTGAACCGGCGCATCGATGGGCGGCGGCACCTTTGGTCCATATCTCGTCTCGACGAAGACCGTGCTGGCCAATCCGCCGGTGTTGACCGCTTCGGCGTACGGAACGATGGCTACGCGTATACGGGGATCGCTGTTGGCGCGGTTCCATTTAAGCAGATCCTTCACGGCCTTCGAAGCCGCAACCTGCAGGTCGCCAATTTTGTTTGTCTTGGTGTACCAGTTGGCGGCCATCGATCCGGTCACGTCGAGCATCATCGACACCTCGATCGTCTTGTCCGAATAGAGCGCTGTCGTCGATGCAGCGACACGTTGCATGTCGCCCATGCCGAAAATTGGAAAATAAAGGCCGACATTGACATGGACGTCCGCCTGAACCGTCTTGGCGATTTTGTCGACGGCCAATTGGTCGAGGACGATCTGGTCGGCGTTCAGGATGCCCGCTCGGCTGTTGGCATCGAGAAACGCTTGCACCGACTTGTTGGCATCGGCCTCCTTGATGACGCCGGTCGTCAGGTCGCGTGCTGTCGAGGTCACCGCCGCATCGACCACGCCTTGCAGGCTCGACCTGGCGTTGTAGAGCTGGGAAACGTTGACGGCAAAGCCGACACCGAGCGCAAGAACCGACGCGACCATGCCGAGCAGAACCGCGAGGTTTCCGCTTCGATCTCTGGCAAAGCCGCCGATCGCGTGAACAAGACCCCCAAGATGCCGCATGCTTCCGCCTCCATTCGCCACGACCTCAAAGCCGTGTGAAGGCGCATTGCAGGATTCCGGCCGGAATGGCGCCGCCAAGGGACCAACGCCAGCGGCTCATTGTCAAACCGTTGTTTCTGCTTGGTTTCGAAATGCGGCAAGATGAACAATCGGTAAACGAAAAGCCGCTGCGGCAGTTTCGTTTACGAAGCGCTTACCATGATCCTGACGTGTGCCGTGGAGCACAAGAACGCGATCCCGATCCGGCACAGAGGTTCTGTGCCGAAGCGGATCAGGCGCATCAGATCCGTAGGACAGTCCGGATTATCGCAATAAGGGGCGCATGCCGTTCGCGCTTGCGCTTTTATGCCAACATCTGCGCGCTGACGGTCCTGTCGACGCCGCGATGAGGCGGGTTGAACAGGTTGCTTTCCTGCTCGTAGGTCCAGACCTTGAACAGGCTGAGCCGGTGCGGGCCGAAACTGTGCAGCAGCGGCACGTCGGTCGCGTCGCGACCGCGCGCGATGACGACGCGGCCGATCCTCGGCACGTTGTGGCGGGGGTCGAACGTGTACCATTTGCCGTCGAGGAACACTTCCAGCCACGCCGAAAAATCCATCGGTGCCGGGTCGACCGGTACGCCGATGTCGCCGAGATAGCCGTTAACGTAGCGGGCAGGGATGTTCATGCAGCGGCAGAGCGTGATCGCCAGATGAGCGAAGTCGCGGCAGACGCCGACGCGCTCTTCATGCGCCTGCGCCGCCGTGCGGGTCGGGCGCGCATAGCCGTAACCGAACGACAGGCGGTTGTGGACATAGTCCACGATCGCCTGCACCCGCGCCCAGCCGGATGGAACAGGCCCGAAAACCTGCCAGGCCAGATCGCTGAGATGATCGGTTTCGCAATAGCGACTGCCGAGCAGATAGCAGAGCACGTCGTCGGGCAACTCCGCCACCGGCACTTGCCTGGCCAGCGGGTTGACCTCGTCGGTCTCGCCGCTGTCCTCGACGACGGCGTCGTAAAGAATGCGAAAGCCGCCGCCCGGCGCCGTGAAGCGGCGGCAGGTGTTACCATAGAGATCATGATAGAGCCTGGTTGGGACGGAAGGCGAGGTCAGCACACGCGTCTGCCGCTTGATGTCGGCCTGGCGCTCCTTGTGGATCTCGAGCAGCGAAATCACCGGGGTGGCTTCAGCACAGTCGATGGCGATTTCGTAGCCGAGCCGAATCAGCATCGCGTTTCCCCGTTTTTGAGCATCGTCGAAGGCAGTTCGGTCAACGCGAGACGGCTCGCCGTGGTTCCCTCGTATTGTCGAAAAGGCGATCTCGCGCCTTCCCACGAAGCCGACGCCACGTTACGGTCGTCGACAGGCTTTTGGTCCCTCCAAAACAATCTCCCAGGATAGCAGATGTTCGCAGGCAAGAAATTCGCAGCCTTCCTGTTCGACATGGACGGCACGGTGGTCAATTCGATTGCCGCGGCAGAAAGGGTCTGGGCAGATTGGGCACTCCGGCAAGGTCTCGACGTTGCCGCATTCCTGCCGACGATCCACGGCGTGCGGGCGATCGAGACCATCGCTCGGCTGGCGCTTCCCGGCGTCGACCCGATGCGCGAGGCCGATGCGCTTCTGAAAGCCGAGGCGGCCGATATCGACGGCATCCTTCCGATCGCCGGCGCCGCTGCGTTTCTGGCGTCGCTGCCGCCCGAGCGCTGGGCCATCGTCACTTCCGCGCCGCGCGAGCTGGCTCTCCTGCGCATCGCGGCCGCCGGCATCCCGCTTCCCGCCATCCTTGTCGCGGCCGAGGACGTTTCCCACGGCAAACCGGCGCCCGATTGCTTTCGGCTGGCGGCCGAGCGGCTGGGCGTCGATGCGCGCGACTGTCTCGTTTTCGAAGATGCGCCCGCCGGCATATCGGCGGCCGAGGCCGCAGGTGCTGCGGTCGTGGTGATCAGCGCCACGCACCAGCATCCGTTGCAAACGCCGCATGCTGTGATCGCCGGTTATGACGCGATCGGCATTGCTGTCGACGACCGCGGCTGGATCGCCATTGAGCCGGAGCGCACCCCCGAGGTCTGCTGACCCTCCGGTATCCTGTCGTGCCTAAAAATCGCTGGTCAGGCCCTTGACCTCCCAGTCACCATAGCGGCCCGGTTCCTTGCCGCCACGGCCGCCGATCTCCTTCGGCACCGCGGCTTCCTGCTGGCGATAGCGTTCGCGCCGTGCTTCCGCCTCCGCCAAAGCGCGGCGGGCTGCCGGCGTCAGCGTCTTTTGCGGCGCGCCGTAACCGGGATCGGCGTTTGTATTGCTGGCTTCGCCTGTTTTACTGGTTTCGTCGATCATGCGATTTTCCCGGCGGATTGAAACAGGGCCACACGTTTCCCATCATATAACGATGAGCCGACAAGGATCGACTATTTTTCCGCAGCGCCGACAGAAACGGAGCAGACAATGAACACACTTCGCACCGCTATGCTTTTGGCAGCGATGACGGCGCTGTTCATGGGCGTCGGCTATCTGATCGGCGGGTCGGGCGGCATGGTGATCGCCTTGCTGATTGCCGCCGCTATGAACCTGTTCAGCTATTGGAACGCCGACAAGATGGTGCTGTCGATGAACCGCGCCGTCGAGGTCGACGAAAGGAACGCGCCGGAATATTACGCCATCGTGCAGAGCCTCGCCAGACAGGCCGGCCTGCCGATGCCGAAGACCTATCTGATCGACAACCCGCAGCCCAACGCTTTCGCCACCGGTCGCAACCCGCAGAATGCCGCGGTCGCCGCCACCACCGGACTGTTGCAGCAACTGTCGCATGAGGAGGTCGCGGCTGTCATGGCACACGAGCTCGCCCATGTGCAGCACCGCGACACGCTGACCATGACGATTGTCGCCACGCTTGCCGGCGCGATCTCGATGCTCGGCAATTTCGCCTTCTTTTTCGGTGGCAACCGCGACAACAACAATTCCTTTGGCATTATTGGCGTGCTGGTGGCGATGATCGTGGCGCCCTTTGCCGCGATGATCGTGCAGATGGCGGTCAGCCGCACCCGCGAATACGAGGCCGACCGGCGCGGCGCCGAGATCTGTGGACAGCCGCTTTGGCTTGCCTCGGCCCTTGACAAGATCGCCCGCGGCGCCGAACGCATCCGCAACCCGGATGCCGAGCGCAATCCGGCGACCGCCCACCTCTTCATCATCAATCCTCTTTCCGGCGAGCGCATGGATAGCCTGTTTTCCACCCACCCGAGCACCGACAACCGCATCGCGGCGCTGCAGGCGATGGCGCGCGATATGGCGTCCGCCCCCGCTCAGCGGCAGGCCGCGATGCCGCGGCAGGCGGACGGGCAGCGTCCGTCGGGCCCGTGGGAGAGGGCAGCCGACCAGCCTGAGCAGTCTACTGAACCGGCCAGGCCGAAATCCAATCCCTGGGGCCGCAATCCGACCGGACCCAAGGGTCCGTGGTCGTGAGCCAAGCGAAACGCCGGCACCGAATTTCAGGCGATCATGAAAACAATGCAGCGAGCCCCGACGAGCCCGTCGCTGGTCTCGCCGCGCGCAAGGCGGCGGCACGGCTGCTTGCCGCCGTCATCGATGCGAGGACCCCGCTGGACGGACTGACCGACCATGAGAACGGCCATCCGCAATACAAGGCGCTCGACCTGCGTGATCGAGCGCTGGTGCGCGCCATACTCGTTACTGCGCTGCGCTTCCGCATGACCATATCAGGGTTGCTGGCCCGTCGCCTGGAAAAGCCGCTGCCGCCCAACGCCACCGCGCTTTCGCACATTCTGCATGTAGCAGCGGCACAGATCCTGTTCCTCGACATTCCCGACAGCGCCGCCGTCGACCTTGCCGTGACCCACGCCAAATCCGATCCGCGCACAGTACGCTTCTCCGGTCTCGTCAACGGCGTGCTGCGCACGCTGGCGCGGTCCAAGCAGGCCGAGTTGGCTGCAGCGCTTGCCGCCACCGACGAAGCGCCGAAGTGGTTTTCCGACCGGCTGAAAGCCGCCTATGGCGTGGACAAGGCCAGGCAAATTCTCGCCGCTCACCGGCACGAGGCACCAGTCGACTTCACCATCAAGTCCGACCCCGCGCTGTGGGCCGAGCGGCTCGGCGGCATCGTGCTGCCGACCGGCACGGTGCGAGTGGAAAAGCTCAGCGCCTCCGTCACCGAATTGCCGGGCTTCGAAGACGGCGCCTGGTGGGTTCAGGATGCCGCCGCCAGCCTTCCAGCCCGGCTCTTCGGCGACATCAAGGGTTTGCGCGTCGCCGACCTCTGCGCCGCCCCCGGCGGCAAGACCGCTCAGCTCATTCTCGGCGGCGCCAATGTAACCGCCGTCGATACCTCGAAGAACCGGTTGGCGCGGCTATCGCAGAATCTCGAACGGCTTGGTCTGTCCGCAGAGATCGTCCAGGCCGATCTGCTCAAATATGAGCCGGAACAACTGTTCGACGCCGTTCTCCTCGATGCACCGTGCTCTTCGACCGGCACGGTGCGGCGGCATCCCGACGTGCCCTGGACGAAGACAGCGGCCGACATCGAAAAACTCGCCGATCTGCAGCGAAGGTTGCTCGCCCGAGCCGTCACCCTGGTCAAGCCCGGCGGCCGCATCGTCTTTTCCAACTGTTCGCTCGACCCGCTCGAAGGCGAGGCGCTTTACCGCGCCTTCCTTGCCGGGACGGCGGACATCGTCGACGATCCGCTCCGCCCGGGCGAGATCGCCGGCATCGGTCCGTTCCTGACGCCGCAAGGCACGCTGCGCACCACGCCCGCCGATCTGGAGCTCGGCTCACCGGAACGGTCCGGCCTGGACGGCTTCTTCGCCGCCCGCTTTCGCAGAGCCGGCTAATGCTGACAATTTGTCGAGTATTTTAGGAAGAATCCTGCGGAAAACAGGCTGAACGCCAAGGCCTCCATGGAATTCGCCTTCGCATAAGTTCTTGAAGCATATAACTTGTCTTCGGGTTGAGGGGTATGAGGAGGGCTTTTGGCGATCGCTGCCGGCAGCACGACGCTTCTATGGACGCTTGTCGCGAAGGAGTTCTGGCGCAAGACGCGCCGGCGCCTGCGTGCCGGGCCGCTCCATCGCTGGCGATACTCCGGCCGCACGCCGGAACGGGTGTTGATCGCTCCGCCGGACCTGCGCCTGGCCGACCCGCAGATCGCGCTCGAGATCTATTATGGCCGCTATCCGCTGTCGGGGCATCTGGTCGAGACCGGCGGCAAGTCGCCCTTCCAGATTGCCGTGCCCAATCCCGGCTGGCAAAAGGCGCTGCACGGTTTTCGCTGGCTGCGCCATATGCGCGCCGCCGGCACCGAGCTTGCCGCAGCCAATGCCCGCGCGCTGGTCTCCGACTGGATCACTATCCATGGCAGCAACATTTCCGGTGTCGCCTGGGAGCCCGGCACGACGGCCAAGCGCGTGATTGCCTGGCTGCAGCATTCCTCGGTGGTGCTGCAGGGCGCTGAATTTCCCTTCTACCGGGCCTTCCTGAAATCGCTGGCCATGCAGATCCGCTATCTCAGGGCGATGGCACGCCAAATGCCGGACGGCAAGGACAGGCTGCGCGCCCGCATCGCGCTTGCCTTCGCCGCTCTGTCACTGCCGGCACCGCCATCGGCGCTGCGCGGTGCGACACGCAACCTCGCCGAGGAGCTCGACCGTCAGATTCTGCCGGATGGCGGGCATATTTCCCGCAATCCGATGGCCGTTCTTGAAACCCTCGCCGATCTTCTGCCGCTGCGCCAGACCTATGCCAATCAATCCGAAACGCCGCCGGCGGCGCTGATGGGCGCCATCGATCGCATGCTGCCGGCGCTGCGTTTCTTTCGCCACCAGGACGGCAGCCTCGCCCGCTTCAACGGCATGGGCGCGACCATCCACGACCGCATCGCCACCATACTACGCCACGACGACACCGCCGGCGCGCCGTTGCTGCACGCACCGCATTCGGGCTACGAGCGCCTCTCCATGGGCGGCGTCACCGTGATCGCCGATACCGGCCCGCCACCGCCTATCGATGTTTCCAACGCGGCGCACGCCGGATGCCTGGCCTTCGAGCTGTCTTCCGGCCGCCGCCACTATGTCGTCAACGCCGGCGTCGATACCTATGGCGCCGCCGAATTCCGGCCGCTTGCCCGCGCCACGGCCGCCCATTCGACCGCCACCATCAACGACACCTCGTCGGCGCGTTTCAGCCACTCGCTGCGCGTCAACGATCTGCTCGGCACGCCGTTGATCGGCGGCCCGCAGCATGTGCTTTGCAAGCGCACCGACCAGCAAGGCAGCCAGGGTTTTCTGGCTCGCCACGACGGCTATGTCGCGCGCTTCGGCTTCCTGCATGAGCGCGAACTGAAATTGTCGACGAACGGCAATGTGCTCGCCGGCAGGGATCGCCTTCTGCGGCCGGGCAATGCTGCGATCCGCAACAACGGCCGCGATCTCGTCACGGTACGCTTCCACATCCATCCCGACATAGGCCTGCTCCAGGACGAGCACGGTCGCCTGGTGCTGACCGCCGAACAGGCCGACACATGGGTGTTCACCTGCGCCGAAGTCGCGCCCGAGGTCGAGGAATCGATTTATTTCGCCGGTCTTGGCGGCCCGCGCCGCAGCCGGCAGATCGTGCTGGCCTTCAAGGCATCGGAGGTTTCCGAAGTCCATTGGCAACTGACGCGAACGGCCATCGCCGGTCATTCGGCAAAAAGCTGAGACTGCAGATGGCAGCGGAGCGAATGGTCCAGGCCTGGAGCAAAGGATGCTGTAACGCATCGGCCCGAAAATCGGAACGATTTTCGGAAAGTACGATGCGTAGGCCGAAAAGTGTTAGAGCGTACTCTGTGCGTCCAAGTGGACGCACGTCGCTCTAACGGCTTGATTTCCGGTCGCCATGTGCTACGGCGCGCGGACACTTTCCCAACCAGCCGTGAAAGGCCGCCAGCCCATGGCCGTCGCCGCCAAGAACATTCCCGCGCCCGACCTCGTTCCCGTTCGCCGCGCGCTGCTCTCCGTCTTCGACAAGACCGGGCTCATCGATTTCGCCAGGGCTCTGGCCGGGGCCGGCGTCGAGCTGGTCTCCACCGGCGGCACGGCAAAGGCGATCGCCGAGGCAGGCATGGCCGTGCGCGACGTCTCCGACCTTACCGGCTTTCCCGAGATCATGGACGGCCGCGTCAAGACGCTGCATCCGTCCGTGCATGGCGCGCTGCTCGGCGTGCGCGACGATCCCGAACACGCCGCGGCGATGCGCGATCATGGCATTGAGCCGATCGATCTCGTCGTCTCCAATCTCTATCCTTTCGAGGATGTCCGCCGCTCCGGCGCCACTTACGCCTCGATCGTCGAGAACATCGACATAGGCGGCCCGGCGATGATCCGCGCCTCGGCCAAGAACCACGCCTATGTCGCCATCGTCACTGACCCCGAGGACTATGCCTCGGTGCTCAACGCACTGGAGATGAATTTCGGCTCGCTCTCGCTGGATTTCCGCAAGAAACTGGCGGCTAAGGCTTTCGCCCGCACCGCCAGCTATGATGCGGCGATCTCCGGCTGGTTCGCCGAAGCGCTGGAGATCGAGCATCCCACCTGGCGCGCCTTCGGCGGCAGGCTGGACCAGGTGATGCGCTACGGCGAAAACCCGCACCAGAGTGCCGGCTTCTACGTCGATGGCGATAAGCGGCCGGGCGTCGCGACGGCGCGCCAGCTTCAGGGCAAGCAGCTTTCCTACAACAACATCAACGACACCGACGCCGCCTTCGAACTGGTCGGCGAGTTCGATCCGGCCCGCTCCGCCACTGTCGCCATTATCAAGCACGCCAACCCGTGCGGCGTCGCCGAGGGCGCTTCGCTGAAGGCGGCCTACGCCAAGGCGTTTGCCTGCGACCCTGTCTCGGCTTTTGGCGGCATTGTCGCGATGAACCGTACCCTCGATGCCGAGGCCGCCGAAGAGATCGTCAAAACCTTCACCGAGGTCATCATCGCGCCGGGTGCCTCGGAAGAAGCAATCCGCATCGTCGCCGCCAAGAAGAATCTGCGCTTGCTTGTCACCGGCGGCCTGCCCGATCCGCGCGCGGCCGGCTCCACCGTGAAATCCGTTTCCGGCGGGCTGCTCGTCCAGCGCCGCGACAATGCGGTGGTCGATGACCTCGACCTGAAAGTGGTGACCAGGCGCGCGCCGACGCCGGCCGAGATGGCCGATCTCAAATTCGCCTTTCGCATCGCAAAGCACGTCAAGTCGAATGCCATTATCTATGTCAGAGACGGTGCCACCGTCGGCATCGGCGCCGGCCAGATGAGCCGGGTCGATTCCTCGCGCATCGCCGCGCGCAAGGCGCTCGACGCGGCCGAAGCTGCCGGCCTGGCCGAGCCGCTGACCAAAAATTCTGTCGTCGCCTCGGATGCTTTTTTCCCGTTTGCCGACGGGCTGCTGTCTGCGATCGAAGCCGGCGCTACCGCCGTCATCCAGCCGGGTGGCTCGATGCGCGACGACGATGTCATCGCCGCCGCCGACGCCCACGGCATCGCTATGGTGTTTACCGGCGTGAGGCATTTCAGGCATTGAGCAGTCTTCCCTTCTCCCCTTGTGAGGCCTTTGCACAGAATCTGATTGGTGATTCTGTAGTGTTGGTCACTACGGGAGATTCGCGGATGGTTGATCGTGTGCTTGGTCAATTGAGCTTGGCGGACGGTCTTGCGGTGTCGGATGAGACGATCTTCGATCTTGTTGCGAAAGAGATCGACTGGGGTCCGATCGACGGGCTTTTGGGCGCACGCAGCGGAGCCGGGCCAGGCACGGCCAGCTATCCGGCACCGGTGCTGATGCGCTGCCTGTTGTTGGGTGTATGGCATGGGCTGAGCGATCCGGCGCTGGAGGCACAGATCCGCGACCGGCTGTCGTTCCGCCGCTTTGCCGGCTTCAGCCTCTCGGATCGCACGCCTGATCATTCGACGCTGTGGCGCTTCCGCGAGGAGCTGACGCGCGAGCGGCTGATCGACAAGGTGTTCGAGGAGATCAACCGCCAGCTTGAGGAGAAGGGCCTGATCGTCAAGCGCGGTACTCTGGTCGATGCCTCGTTCTTGCAAGCTCGCGGCCGCCCGCCGAAACAACCCAAGAAGGGCCACCAGGGCCCGGTCAAGCCATCGGCGGACAAGGATGCGCGCTGGGGCAAGAAGGGCAAGAAGGGCACCTTCGGCTACAAGATGCACACATCGGCGCCGACCAGGATCATACACTGATCCGGCGCGTCGAGGTGAGCGACGCCTCGGTCACCGACACCGAGCCGCCCGACGCACTGATCAGCGGCGATGAAAAGGCGGTCTATGGCGATCAGGCTTATTATACCCACGCCAGACATGCCCGGTTGATCGAGGCAGGCATTAAGGACCGCCTGATGCGGCGACCCAACAGACATCATCCCAAGCTGCCGCCGCGCCAGAAGCTGCGCAACCAGCTGATCGCCAAGATGCGGGCGGCGGTCGAGCGGCCCTTCGCCGTGTTCAAGGAGACCTATGCCATGCGGCGTCTGCGCTTCTTCAACCTCGCCGCCAACCGCACGCAATGCATACTGGCCGCCTGCGCCTACAACCTGCGGCGCATGATCAGCGCCCTCCATCCGCCTGGCGAGAAGCCGGCATAAGCAGGAGTCCGTCCACAATCGGCCGGATCGGCCGATTGCTCTCTGGCAAATGTCTTGCCGAACAGCCAAGCAGCGCTTCGCCGGCCCCCAAAGGAGGCCGATGCCCCCAACCCGACGTCCATACGCCTTCTCTGCAAAGGCCTCCTTGTAGGAGAAGGGAAGAGCAGTTCACTCTGCCGGCTGGTCCGCTGGATAAGGCGTGCGGACCAGGATCGCCAGACCGACCCCGAGGAACAGCACGATTGCCGCCATGCCTAGCCGCGACGAGCCGCTGGCCAAGGTGATCGTGGCCACCATAAATGGCGCAGCAAAACTGGTCGCCCGTCCGGCCAGCGCATAGATGCCGAAATAGCGGCCCGATTCGGCAGCGGTGACGCTGCGCGCCATGTAAGAGCGCGACGATGCCTGCACCGGCCCAAAGGCAAGCCCGATCAGCAGACCGAAAAAGATGTAGGCTTTTTCGGCGGGTGTACCGAACAACCCGCCGCTATCGGCTCCGGGCATCATCCAGGCACCGAACAGCGTGTAACCCGGCCCGGTCGAAACGATGCCGATCGTGGCAATGCTGAGCAAGACAAGCGAAATCATCACTATGGCCTTGGAGCCGAGCGCCACGTCGAGGCGTGCGGCAACCAGGCAGCCGACGATGGCGACGACGTTGAGGATGATGCCGAACAGGCCGATCTCGGTGATCGACCAGTGGAACATCGCCGCCGCAAAGGCACCGCCCAGCGCAAGCAACGCATTGACGCCATCCTGATAGATCATGCGGGCGACGAGAAAGCGGAAGATGCCGCTGCGCTTGCGTATTTCGCCCAGCGTCGATTTCAATTCCGACAGCCCCTCGCGCACCGCCGGTCCAAGGGGAATACCCTTGGCCGCATCCGGCGTGAAAAAGAACATTGGCAGGATGAACAGGAAATACCAGGCCGCTGTGAGGGGTCCGGTCGCCCGTGCGTCCTCGCCGAGTTTCGGATCGAGCCCGAGGATCGGGTGGAGGCCGACGATCGTCTTGCCGGATTCCGGTGAACTGGCCATGAGGGCGACGACGAGGATCAGCGCGATCATGCCGCCGAGATAGCCAAGGCCCCATGCCATATTCGAGATTCGGCCGATTTCGCTCTTCGGCACCAGACGCGGCATCATCGAATCGTTGAAGACGGTCGAGAATTCCGCCGCGACCGAGGCCAGCGAGAAGAACAGCACGACCAGGAAAAGGTTCGAGCCGGGAGCAGCGAACCACAGCAGGCAAAGACTGGTGATCTTGATCGCAGCGAAGAGTGCGATCCACGGTTTTCGCGGGCCGGTCTGGTCGGCGACCGAGCCGAGGATCGGCGACAGAACGGCGATGGCCAGACCCGCCGCGGCGATGCCGTAACCCCATGCCGCCTGCCCCGTTTCGGGATCGCTCGCCATGCGCGAGACGAAATAGGGCCCGAAGATGAAGGTGGTGATGACCGTGAAAAACGGCTGCGCCGCCCAGTCGAACAGCATCCACCCCCAGATGCCGCGTCTCGACGTCCGCTGCACTGCTATTTCGGCCATATCCCCTCCCACGAAACGGTGCCCCGAAGCGGGGAACCGCTTCGCTCTATAGCGCAGTTCTTGCCGGCAATCGCGCGCGATTTGGAAGGCTTCTCACAGCACCGCCAGGTCGCTGATCAGCCCCGATGCCACCGACAGCCGCGACACCGTGATGTCGCCGCCCTCGGTCAGCGCCTGCAGCCGCTCGCGGATGCGCCCGACCCTCTCGCCGCCGGCCTCCAGCCACGCCGTCACCGGATCCGCCGCCTTGGCGTGGCCGGTGAGCGCCGCCACCGCGATGCCGCGCCTGGCCGCGCCGATCGTGTCGGTGGCGCGGGACAGCGCCAATTGGTCGTAGTAGTCGGACGGCGCGATCGAGCGCGCCGCATCCTCGACGCGCGGAATGCGGAAGGCATCGCTGACCGCGAAAAACGCCTTCGCAGCGACGACGATGTCGGCGTTCGCCGTTCGGGCCGTCAGCGCGATGTCAGGGACGACGCCCGCCACATCGGTCAGCGCCAGCTGTTCTGCCAGTCTTTCGGGCGCGCCGCCCTTGGACAGACCATGCCGCCGCTCCTCGATCCGCTCGCGCGAGAAGGCCGGCAGCAGCGAAACCAGCTTCGGCTCCAGTGCCTTGCGCGCGTCCTGCAACTCGGCGATCCGTTGGCCGAGCGGTGCGGTGCCGCTATCGTTCTTGAGATACCAGCCGCTGGCCACATAGGTGAGCCGGCTAACCGCCTGATAGAGGTCGAGCTGCACCTGCCCGTCGATCTGGTTATCGAGCGCGTCGATCTGGCGATAGAGCGCCGGCAAGCCGAAGCCGTCGCGCACCACGGCGAAGGTCCGGACCACGTCGGCCGCACTGCGTCCGGTTGCTTCCTGCAGCCTGTTGACGAAGGATGGGCCGCCCCGGTTGACCAGATCGTTGGCGACGACACGGGCAATGATTTCGCGGCGCAGGCGATGGCCATGGATCTCGGCCGCGTATTTCTTCGCCATACGGTCCGGAAAATAGCCCATCAGGTCACGGTCGAAATGCAGATCGTCCGGCACGTCGCTGGCGACGATGTCGGAAAACAGCACGATCTTGGCATAGGCCAACAGCACGCCGAGCTCGGCCCTGGTCAGCGGCTCGGCGCGCGCCTCGCGCTCGGCAAGGGCTGCCGGCCACGGCAGAGCTTCGACATTGCGGTCGAGCAGACCGCGCGCCTCGAGCGCTGCCATGAAACGGCTCTGATGGGCGATGTCGGCAAGGCCGCGCTTGCGGGCAAGGGACAGCGCCAGCGTCTGCTCGTAATTGTTGGACAGCACCAGCGCGCTCACCTCGTCGGTCATCTCGGCAAGAAGCTTGTTGCGCGCTGGGCGGGTCAGCGCCCCCTTGCGCATGGCGGAAGCCAGCGCGATCTTGATGTTGACCTCGACGTCCGAGCAGTTGACGCCGCCCGAATTGTCGATGGCGTCGGAATTGCAGCGCCCGCCATTCAGCCCGAACTCGATGCGGGCTCGCTGCGTCGCGCCGAGATTGGCGCCCTCGCCGATGACCTTGGCGCGCACATCGAGCGCGGTCACCCGAATAGCATCGTTGGCGCGGTCGCCGACATCCTGGTTGGTTTCCGTCGATGCCCTCAGATATGTGCCGATGCCACCGAACCACAAAAGGTCGACCGGCGCCTTGAGGATGGCGCTCATGATCTCGACCGGCGAAGCGGTCGTCTTGCCGAGGCCGATCGCCGCGGCCGCGGCGGGCGGCAGCGTGATCGACTTCTGGCTGCGCGAGACGATGACGCCGCCTTCCGACAGTTTTGTCTTGTCATAGTCCTGCCAGCTCGAACGGGTGAGGGCAAACATGCGCCGGCGCTCGGCCATCGAAGCCGCCATGTCGGGAGCGGGATCAATGAAGATGTCGCGATGGTCGAAGGCGGCGATCAGCCGGGTCTTTTCGGACAGGAGCATACCGTTGCCGAACACGTCGCCCGACATGTCGCCGACGCCGACGACGGTGAAGGGCGTGGTCTGGATATCCCGATTCATCTCGCGGAAATGCCGCTTGACTGCTTCCCAGGCGCCCTTGGCGGTGATGCCCATCTTTTTATGGTCGTAGCCGGCCGAGCCGCCGCTGGCGAAGGCGTCGTCGAGCCAGAAGCCATGTTTCTCGCTGATGGCGTTGGCGGTGTCGGAGAAGGTCGCCGTGCCCTTGTCGGCGGCGACCACGAAATAGGGATCGTCCTGGTCCCGCCTGATCACACCGGCTGGCGGAATGACGCCGTCTAGGCCGATATTGTCGGTGATCGACAACAGGCTGGAGACATAGTTCTTGTAGGCGGACGCGCCGGCTTCGAAGATGGCGTCGCGGCCGGCGCCCATCGGCAGCTTCTTCGGATAGAAACCGCCCTTGGCGCCAACCGGCACGATCACCGCATTCTTGACCTGCTGTGCCTTGACCAGGCCGAGCACTTCGGTGCGGTAGTCCTGGGCGCGGTCCGACCAGCGCAGACCGCCGCGGGCGACTGGGCCGAAGCGCAGATGCACGCCCTCGACCACGGAACCGTAGACGAAGATCTCCCGCCACGGCCGCGGCGCCGGCAGGCCGTCGACCGCTTGCGAGTCGAGCTTGATCGCCAGCGACTGGCCCTTCTCCTTCAGATCGGGAACGAAGTGATTGGTGCGTAGCGAGGCTTCGATCAGGTTGAGGTAGCGACGGATGATCGTGTCGTCATCGATGTTGGGAACCTCTTCCAACGCATCCCTGATCTTAGCCTTGAGGTGCTTGGCTGCGACTACGCCTTCCGTCTCGGCCATCGGTCCGAGGCGGGCGACGAACAGCTCATGCAGGCCACGCGCGATCTCCGGATAGCGGTTGAGCGCGGCGGCAATGAAATCCTGGCTCTGCGGGATCCCGGCCTGCTGCAGATAGCGGCCATAGGCGCGCAGGATGGTGACCTCGCTCGACCAAAGGCCGGCGGTCTGGGCAAGGCCGTTATAGCCGTCATTATCGATGTCGCCGCGCCAGACGGAAAGGAACGCGTCCTCGAACAGCGCGCCGCGGTCGCCAAGGTCGATCGGCTTGCCGTAGCTGTTTTCGAGCTCCATGTCATGGATGAAGACCATGCCGGAAGCCTCGTCCCCGACCTCGAAGGTGCGCTCGCTGATAACGCGGAAGCCGATGTTCTCCAGCACCGGCACCCGCCGCGACAGCGCCACCGGGCTGCCATGGTGATAGATCTTCAGCGCCGCTTGATGCGGTTCTTGGTTGGCATGACGGTAGTAGTCGATGGCGATCGGATTGGCCGCGCTGATCTTGGCGATGCGCCCGGCATCGGCCAACGCCTCCGCCGGCGAGAAGCTGTCGCGATAGCTTCCCGAGAAGCGCGAAGCGATCGCCGTGAGCGCCGCATCTGCGCCGCTCTCGGCCGCGGTCTCCCGCAGAATGTCGTCCCAGGTCCGCACGATGGCGCGGATCGCTGCCTCGATCGTCGCCTGGTCGATCTTCGGCGTCCTGCCGCCGGAACGGCCGATGATGAAGTGGACACGCGCCAGCCCGCCTTCCGGAAAGGCGGGGTAGTAGGCCGACAGCCGGCCTTGGAACACCGTCTTCAGATAGGTGCCGATCTTCTCGCGTACGACGCTGTCGTAGCGGTCGCGCGGCACGAAGACGAGGATCGAGACGAAGCGGTCGAACTGATCGGCGCGCACCAGCGCTCTGACGCGCGGCCGCTCGATCAGCCCCAGAATGGCTTCGGCGTGCTTGCGCAGGATCGGCACCGGAACCTGGAACAGCTCGTCGCGCGGATAGCTCTCCAGCACGTTGATCAGTGCCTTGCCGGAGTGATCTTCAGGATTGAAACCGGATTTGGCGATGATGGTTTCGGCTTTCGACCTGAGATAAGGGATCTTCATCACCGAGCGCGTGTAGGCAGTCGAGGTGAACAGGCCGACGATGCGCAGCTCGCCGGCAAGCACGCCCTTGGCGGTGTACGTCTTGACGCCGATGTAATCGAGATAGATGCGGCGGTGCACCGACGATTTGGCATTGGCCTTGGTGACGATCAGCGGTTCCGGCCCGTGCAGGAAGGCGCGAATTTCCGGCGTCGTCGACACCGCTTCGGTGCCGCGCCGCAGCACCAGCACGTCGGGATCGGAGAGGATGCCAAGGCCGGGCTTGTCGGTGCGCTCCAGCATGCCACTCTTCTCGCCGCCGGTGTATTTGAACTCGCGCATGCCGAGGAAGGTGAAATTGTCGTCGCGCAGCCATTCGAGAAAGGCGATCGCTTCAGTGACATGGGCCTTGTCGAGCGGCACCGGAGCGTAGCGGAACTCCGAGATTGCCTGGTCGAGGCGGGCCAGCATCGGCTTCCAGTCGGTGACAGCGGCGCGCACTTGGCCTAATATTTTCTTCAGCCGCTCGGCCAATGCGTCGGCCTGATCGGCCGAAAGACGGGCGATATGGACGTGGATGACGCTCAGCCGCTCATGACTGTGATCGCCCTTGGCGAAGCCGCCATCGCCGAGGATTTCATCGACGCCGCTCTTGCCGTGCCTGACGACGATGACCGGATGGGTAACCAGCAACGGTTCGCCGGCGCTCTCAGTGATCTCGCCGAGGATGGAATCGAACAGGAACGGCATGTTGTCGTTGACAACGGTGATCACGGTAATCGGCCTGCCCTGGCGGACGACACCGGAATCAAACTCTATGGCGACGACGCAATCGCCCTTCTTGTGCCTGGCGACGGCGCGTCCGGCGAGATCGGCTGCGCGTTCGAGGGCGGTGACCTCATAGGCGGCGACATCTTCGGCTGGCGCTCGGGCCAGCAGGTAGTCGGCAAGCCTGCCGGGTTTCTCGCTGCCTTTGGCCGTGCTCATCTTTTTCAACTGGCTTGCGGATTTCAGGCCGGCCATGTCGCTAGTCCCTCCCGTCATATGTTTTATAACTATGATAGCAGATGGCCGATATTGGCGACAAAGGTTTGACCGCTTGCGACGAAATGTCGGAATTCGTCAGCAAATCACCGACGAACAAGGAAAAACAGCCCATGGCCGGAAAAATCACTGCACTTGGCCTCGCACCCGCGGAACTGAGCGAGGCGACGAGGGCCTATTTCGCCAAATGCGAGGAGAAGCTCGGCCTCGTTCCCAATGTGCTTTTGGCCTACGCTTTCGACGAGACGAAGCTGCGTGCCTTCACCGATATGTACAACGATCTGATGCTGGGCCAATCCGGCCTGTCCAAGCTGGAGCGCGAGATGATCGCGGTCGCCGTCTCCTCCATCAATCATTGCTACTATTTGCCTCGCCGCCCATGGCGCGGCGGTGCGCCAGCTTTCCGGCGACCCGGGCTTTGGCGAGATGATGGTGATGAACTTCCGCGCCGCCGACCTTTCCGCTAGACAGAAAGCGATGCTTGAATTCGCGGTGAAGCTGACCGAGCAGCCGGACAAGATCGTCGAGACCGACCGGGCAGCACTGCGTGAGGCCGGCTTTTCCGACCGCGACATCTGGGACATCGCCTCGACCGCCGCCTTCTTCAACATGTCGAACCGGGTGGCGGCGGCGGTCGACATGCGGCCGAACGATGAATACCACGCGATGGCGAGGTGATGATCTTTATATTAGCTGCCGCGCATTCTCGTTGCGTGTTCGCCGTTTTGGTCCGATGATCGCAATACGGCGCGACCGCATGCCGGTTCGATGCCGCTGGATCAAGGAGGAGAACATGGCGAAATTTCTATACGTTTATCATGGCTCCGGGAAGATGCCGACCGACGAGGCCGAGCGGCAAGCAGCGATGGATGCCTGGAACGGCTGGTACGGTAAGCTCGGCTCGGCCGTTGTCGACGGCGGCAATCCGGTCGGCATGTCGAAGACCGTGCTGCCCGGCGGCAAGGTCGAGAACAATGGCGGCAGCAATCCGACCGCCGGTTATACAATCATCGAGGCGAAAGACATCGACGATGCCGTCAGCAAGGCCAAGGATTGTCCTATCCTGAAGGACCCGGCTTTCAGCATCGAGATCGCGCCAATCATCGAAATGGGCTGACGCGTAGCTTGGTTGAGCATGATCTTTCCGAAAACCGGTTTCCACTTTTCGGGATCATGCTCAGGACCGCACCGCGATCGCCGCCGCAGCGCCGGCCATGGTGGTGGCGCTGACGCGGTTGGCGATCTTCATCGCCCGCTTGCTCTTCAGCAGTTTTCGCGCCTGCGCCGCCGCCAGCACCCAGGCCAGATCGATGGCGACCAGAACCACGGCCATGGTCAGCGTCAGCTCGACCCAGCCGACGATCGTCACCGACGCGAGATCGATGATGGTCGGCAGCAGCGCCAGATAGAACATCATGATCTTGGGATTGCCGAGCGTCACCGCCATGCCGGCAAAGAACAGTTTGACGGCCGACTCTTCGCGCGGCATCTCGCCCTCGCGCGCCTCGACCGGGGCCGTCCACATCTTCCAGGCGAGGTAGGCGAGATAGGCGACGCCGACCCACTTCAGCACGACAAAGGCGAGATGGAAGGTCTGCGCCACCACCGCCAGCCCAAACACCGCCAGCGACAGCCAGATACCCTCGCCGATCCACATGGCGAGCAGGAACGGAAACACATCGCGAAAGCCTTTTGCGATAACCCGCGCCACCAGAGCGGCAATCGAGGGGCCGGGCGAGCCGGCGGCGACGAAAAGGGCGGCGGCGAAGATCAGAAGCGATGTGAAGTGCATGACCGATATCTCTGTTTTCGGGCGTTGGCTCTTACGCAAGACTAGCCCAACTGGCCGGGCAACGGTAGCGCTCACCGAGAAGAGCCTTGCCGGCCAAACTTCTCGCGGCTAGAGTTCCGTCCCGACACATTTTCGAGCTTCACTTTGCCTACGTAACCGCCGGTCTCGTCAACTCCCCCGACACAATGCATGGCGCCGTTTTCGCGACGTCTGCTTCATTCATGTGTTCCTCAGGGTGGCGGTTCGAGACCGGTTTGGCACTGCTGAACCGTTGTTGCGTTTCACCACCCGCGACACCTAATTTCCGACCACCGCAGCCTCTCGCCACGCCGTGGCCCACATGGGCATCTCGACATCGCCGATCTGACGAACCTCCCGACGGGAAGGGTTTTTCGGCATGTCTTCGATACTGCTTATCCGCTGGGCGATCGCGCCCAAAACCGCACCTCGACCTCACATCAACTGCAATCGCTGCGGCGGCCTGAAACCTTACCACTGCAGCGGGGAATTCCGCGTCAACGCCAACGGCAAGCGCATCGATGCGTGGCTGATCTAGCCCGCGCTGCTGCAGGCGCTCGCAAGCAACGACCCGGCCCTGGCGCGTCGCCATGCCTTCGATGTTGCCGCACTGCGAAGCGGGGCCGGGCGCGTCGAGGAGTTTTCCGAAGCCGCTGTTCTTAAGGAGGTGCTCGGCGACAGGCCGGAAAACACCACCGCTCTCGAACTCCAACTCGGGCTCGAAACGCCGACAGCGCTGCGGCTAGACCGCTTGCTCGCCAGCGAACTCGGCATCTCGCGATCGCGGCTTCAGGCCTGGGAAGAGAAGCGATTGCTGGTCGTTGGTCCGGGCCGGGCCAAAGCTTTGCGCAAGCCGCCTCGAGCGGGGATGGTGATCCGCATCGAGCTCGTCGGTGAGCCCGACCGGGAAGCCATCATCTCGGCTGCAGGTGGATAAGGCGAGATAACTGCGACCAGGGGTCAGTCGCCCTCTTCGGGGACCGAGCCAATCAAACCCTTGGCCGCTTCGACATCACTGTCAACGACTTGCACATGGATCAGGCCGAGCCTGCTGTCGGTCATATGAGTCGCGAGGGCATAGATCCCATACGCTTCGAGCATCGAAACGCAAACTTCGGCCTCGGGCCGATTGTCGTATATGACAGCCGTGACGAGTTTGCCGCTCATTGCGCGGTATTGCATTTAGGCCGCGCCGACCACTTTCGCCGACTTCTCAAAACGCTTGCGCTCGTTCGGGTCGAGATAGAGCTTGCGCAGGCGGATGGTCTTCGGCGTCACCTCGACCAGTTCGTCGTCCTGGATCCAGGCCAGCGCGCGTTCCAGCGTCATGCGAATCGGCGGCGTCAGCTTCACCGCCTCGTCCTTGCCGGCGGCGCGGATGTTGGTCAGCTTCTTGCCCTTCAGCACGTTCACTTCGAGGTCGTTGTCGCGTGAATGGATGCCGATGATCATGCCCTGATAGACCTTGACGCCGGGATCGATGACCATCGGACCGCGGTCTTCGAGGTTCCACATGGCATAAGCCACTGATTCACCCTGCTCATTGGAGATCAGCACGCCGTTGGTGCGGCCCGGCAGCTCACCCTTGTAAGGCTCGTAGGCATGGAACAGCCGGTTCATGACAGCGGTGCCGCGCGTGTCGGTCAACAGTTCCGACTGGTAGCCGATCAGGCCGCGCGTCGGCGCGTGGAAGACGATGCGCTGGCGGTTGCCGCCTGAGGGGCGCAACTCGACCATCTCGGCCTTGCGCTCCGACATCTTCTGCACGACGACGCCGGCATGCTCCTCGTCGACGTCGATAACGACTTCCTCGACCGGCTCCAGCAATTCGCCGTTGTCACCCTGCTGCATGACGACGCGCGGTCGCGACACGGCGATCTCAAAACCTTCGCGGCGCATCGTCTCGATCAGCACGGCAAGCTGCAATTCGCCGCGGCCGGAGACGAAGAACGAATCCTTGTCCGGCGACTCCTCGATCTTCAGAGCGACATTGCCTTCGGCCTCGCGCAGCAGGCGGTCGCGAATGACGCGGCTGGTCACCTTGTCGCCCTCGGTGCCGGCCAGCGGGCTATCGTTGACGAGGAACGACATCGTCACGGTCGGCGGATCGATCGGCTGCGCATGCAGCGGTTCGGTCACCGACGAGTCGCAGAACGTGTCGGCGACGGTGCCCTTCGACAGGCCGGCGATGGCGACGATGTCGCCCGCCTGCGCTTCGTCGATCGGCTGGCGCTCGAGCCCGCGGAAAGCCAGGATCTTCGAGATGCGGCCGGTTTCGACCTGGCTACCGTCATGATGCAGAACCTTGACCGCCTGGTTGGATTTCAGTGTGCCGGATTCGATGCGGCCGGTGATGATGCGGCCGAGGAACGGATTGGCCTCCAGTATGGTGCCGATCATCCGGAACGGGCCGGGATGGACGGTCGGCGCCGGCACATGCTTGATGACGAGGTCGAACAGCGGCGCCAGGCCCTGGTCCTTCGGACCTTCGGGGTTTTCCGAGACCCAGCCGTCGCGGCCCGAGCCGTAAAGGATCGGGAAGTCGAGCTGCTCGTCGGTCGCGTCGAGCGCTGCAAACAGGTCGAACACTTCGTTGACCACCTCAACGTGGCGGGCGTCCGGCCGGTCGATCTTGTTGATGACGACGATCGGCTTCAATCCGACCTTGAGCGCCTTGCCGACGACGAATTTGGTCTGTGGCATCGGCCCTTCGGCGGCGTCGACCAGCACGATGGCCGAATCCACCATCGACAGAATGCGCTCGACTTCACCGCCGAAATCGGCGTGGCCAGGGGTGTCGACGATGTTGATGCGAGTGTCCTTCCAGTCGACCGAGGTCGCCTTGGCCAGGATGGTAATGCCGCGCTCCTTTTCCAAGTCGTTCGAATCCATGGCGCGTTCGGCGACGCGCTGGTTGTCGCGGAACGAGCCGGACTGTTTCAGGAGCTGGTCGACGAGGGTGGTTTTTCCATGGTCGACGTGCGCGATGATCGCGATATTACGAATTTTCATGTTGTGGTCTCGGGAGTGTTGCAGGCAGCAGGCCAAAAGGCGCTGCCTCTTTCGGTTGGGCGGCTCATACAGGGTTTTTCGCAATTGCGAAAGAGGAGGCGTGCCACCAAATACATGGTCACCAAATCTTAAGCGTCTTGGTGTGAAATGGAATTATTAACCAAAGCGGAACCTTTCGCGGTCGGGACAGTTCAAATTTCATGAGCAATACGGGCACCAGATACCGGCCAATCCTCGCATGGACGGCCCTCGCCGTTCTCCTCGCGGCAGGCGCGGCACAGTCGGCCGCGACGTCGAAGGAAACGCGGCCTGTCCTGCCGTCCGACACACGAGCGGCGGAGCAGTTATTTGCCGATGCTCCCGATGGCGTCGACCCGGTGGTGACCGGGCCGGTTAGCGCCGCCTTTAAGGAGAGGCAGGCGGCCGCCAACTGCGACAGCGCTGTGTGGCCCCAAATTCCGACCGTTTGCTATCCGGACTGACAACCGCCGACGGCGGCTGTCATCCCAGGGCGCAGCAGATCTCCGGAAGAATGCAACGGCGCTGGATGAAGTCGTTCTAATCACTCCGTCCTGCCCCTCCGTCCACCGGTTCCCGCCCATTGCGACGCTTCGACGCCTTCACGCCGACTGCACCGGATCGAGCGTGACCTTGTAGAGCTCGTTGTCGTCGCGATCCATCAGCCGCACCGTCATCTGTTCAGTGGCGCCATCGATATCGACGAGGCCGAAGAACTGCAGGCCGGCCGAGGGTGGCAGGTTCTGTCCCTGCTCGGCGGTTGGCGCCTTGATGAATTTCAGCTCCGGGCCGAAGGTCATGTCGAAATCATTGGGTCCATAGGTGCCGGCGTGAAGCGGACCCGAAACGAACTCCCAGAACGGATTGAAGTCCTGAAACTGCGCCTTATCAGGATTGTAGTAGTGCGCCGCCGTGTAGTGCACGTCAGCTGTAAGCCAGACGGTGTTGGTGACGCCAGCATTCTTAATATAGCGAAGGAGGTCGGCAATCTCCAACTCGCGGCCTTTGGCCGGACCATTGTCGCCATTGCTGATGGCCTCGGCGCCGGCTTTCTTGGTGGCGTCGTTCCAGACGACGAGACCGAGCGGCATGTCGGCGGCGATGATTTTCCAGGTCGCGTTGGAGTTTGCCAGTTCGCGCTTCAGCCATTTCATCTGCTGTTCGCCGAGGATGCGCGATTGCGGCGTCACCGTATCCTGCATGCCAGGACCATTGGAGCCACGATAGGAACGCATGTCGAGGAAGAACACGTCGAGCAGCGGCCCGTAGGCGATCTTGCGATAGACGCGGCCCGGTTCCGACGGCTCGTAGCGGATCGTCGTCATCTCGTGGAAGGCGCGTGCCGCGCGTGCCGCCAGCACATGGATGTTTTTTTCCGAGTAGCGGTCGTCGGCGCTCAGGTCCTTCGAATCCGACCAGTTGTTCACCACCTCGTGGTCGTCCCACTGGTAAAAGGTCGGGCAGATGGCGTTGAGCCCCAACACGTTCCTGTCCATCATGTTGTATTTCCACTGACCCCGGTACTCGTCCAGCGTCTCGGCAACCTTGCGCTTTTCGTCGATTAGGACGTTGTTCTTCCACTTGCTGCCACCGGAAAGATCGACCTCGTCCTTCATCGGGCCGTCGGCATAGATGGTGTCGCCGGAATGCAGGAAGAAGTCGGGCGTATGCTTGCCGATCGTGGCATAGGTCTTCATGCCGGTGTCGTCGATGCCCCAGCCCTGGCCGGCGGTATCGCCCGACCAGGCGAAGCGAATGTCGCGCTTCGAGGCCGGCGCCGTGCGGAAGCGGCCGACGATCGGCTCGGAGACGGCGTTGATGTCGGCGAGATCGGCCGCGATCATGCGGTAGAAGATGTCCTGGTCGGAGGCGAGATCGGTGAGCAGCCGCTTTATCGTGTAATCGCTGGCCGGCGACGTATCGAGCGGCGCAAGACGGGCGGCGTTGGCGAAATTTTCCGTTGACGACACTTCGAACATCACGCGCGAAGGGCGGTCGGTGCGAGTCCACACCACGCCGCTGGTTGCGTCGACATCGCCCGACTGGATGCCATGGGTGAAGGCGGGCCGCTGACTGGCGCGCGAATAATAGGGAAGCGCGAGGCCCGATACGCCGACGAGGCCGGCGGCGCTCACGGACGTGACGAAGGCTCGCCGGGTCATCGAAATCTTGTTCATGGCTGTCTCCTGGATGGCGTTGAACGTCGCCGCCAAGGTCCAGCCTCAATGTTTCAGGTACATCTCGAAACGATGAAGGTTTCGTTACAACCAACAGACTGGCGAATCTCTCTCTTGAGGGTCTCTTGAGAGGGAGATGTCGCCAGAGGCGACAGAGGGTCGCCAGAGGCGACAGAGGGTCGCCAGAGGCGACAGAGGGGGGTCGTCTCGCGTGGAGCACCGACCACCTGCGTCTGCGATAAGGCGCCGAGCCTGGTCGGACCGACCCCTCTGGCCGCTTCGCGGCCATCTCCCCCCAAGGGGGAGATTAGCGCTCAGCCGTCACAACTCAAGCCGCCTGCGGTTCCGGCTCGAAGGCTGGACGGCTGGTGTTGATCAACAGCGAGATGCAGGCTGCGGCTATCGCCGTCATGCCGGCTATGAGGAAGGCAAGCTCGTAATTGCCTTGCAATTCACGCATAGTGCCGCCGAAGAAGGCGGCAGCCGCAGCGCCCACCTGATGGCCCGCGACGATCCAGCCGAAGACGATCGGCCCGCTGCGGTCGCCGAACGCCTCGTTCGACAGCCTGAGCGTCGGCGGCACGGTGGCGATCCAGTCCAACCCGTAGAGCACGGCGAAGATGATAAGACTGGTCGACGAGAAGCCGGAATAAGGCAGATAGATCAGCGACAGGCCGCGGATGCCATAATAGACGCCGAGCAGCTTGCGCGGGTCGAAGCGGTCGGTGAGCCAACCCGACAGCGTCGTGCCGATCAGATCGAAAATGCCCATCAGCGACAGCAGGCCGGCGGCTTGCACCTGACCGATACCCATGTCGCCGCAAAACGCGATCAGGTGCGTGCCGACCAGTCCGTTGGTGGTAAAGCCGCAGATGAAGAAGGTGGCGAACAGATACCAGAACACGCGGGTGCCGGCGGCACGGCGCAGCGTGCTGAGTGTGTGCGTGAGGAAATTGCCCTGCGAGGCCGGCGGAACCGGCGGCACGTCGTCGGCCTCAGCGCCGTAACGCACCATGCCGATCGAGGCTGGACGCTCAGGCACCAGCAGCCAGACCAGCGGCACGAGGCAGGCGGTGGCGACCGCAATGGCGATGGCGACAGGCTTCCAGCCGCCCGACTGGGCGAGCGCCGCGAGCAGCGGCAGGAACACCAGCAGGCCGGTGGCGGCGGAGGCCGACATCAGTCCCATCACCAGGCCGCGATTGGTCTTGAACCAGCGATTGACGATGGTGGCGCCGAGCACCGTGGCGACCGCGCCGGAACCGACGCCGGAGAATACGCCCCAGGTGAGAAGCAGGTGCCACGGCTCGGTCATCAACAGGCTGAGCGCCGTCGAGCCCGACATCAACACCAGCGACGCCAGCAGCGTACGGCGCAGTCCGATCCGTTCCATCAGTGCCGCGGCAAACGGCCCGGTCAGGCCGTAGAGGAAGATGCCGATGGCCGCGGCGAGCGAAACGACATCGCGCCGCCAGCCGAAACTCTCCTCCAGCGGCAGCATCATGACGGCCGGCGCCGACCGCAGGCCCGCCGCGATCAGGAGGCAGAGGAAAATGACGGCGACCACGACGAAAGCGTAGCGCTGGCCAAACGGACGGGATTGAGCTATCATGTTACTGACCGGTACGTTGCAATTGCACCGAGGTATACGTACCGATCGGTAACATTGTCAAGCAGGCAACGGCACATCCTAGATGAAAAGCATTGAACCAAGGATCAAAGCGGATGAATTGGCACAGCCCCGCGCCGGCGAAAAAATCCTTCGCGTTGCCCGCGACCTGTTCTACCGGCAAGGCATCAGGGCGATCGGCGTCGACGAGATCGTGCGGCGTGCCGGCGTCACCAAACCCAGCCTCTATCGCAGCTTTCCCTCCAAGGACGAATTGGCCGCGTCCTATCTCCGGCAATACGACCTCGAGTTCTGGGCCCGCTTCGACGAGGCGGTGGCTGCCCATCCCGGCGATCCGCGCGCGCAGATCGCTGCCTTCCTGACACGCATCGGCAAGCGCACGCAAAAGCCAGACTATCGCGGCTGCGGCATGACCAATGCGGCCGTCGAATATCCCGAGCACGGCCACCCGGCCCGCGTGGTGAGTGAGGCCAACAAGCAGGAATTGCGACGACGCCTGCGCGCCATGGCGGCGGCAATGGGTGCCGGCGACGCCGATACGCTGGGCGACGGGCTGCTGCTTCTGATCGAAGGCGCCTATATCAGCGGCCAGCTGTTCGGTGCCGGCGGACCGGCGAAGTCTGTAGCCCGGAACGCGGACCTGCTGATCGAAGCGAGCTTGAAGAAATAGCGTTTAACGATACCGTGCGGCAGCCCGAAACGGAGTTGTCCGCGATGCGTAGCCTTTTGATGATCCCGCTTGCCCTTGCCGGCCTCTGCCAGGCTGCCCAGGCCGGCGACATTTCCAGCGCCTACACCGATCTCGACTGGAAGAAGGACTGCGTGACCTACGCGCAAGCGCAAGAAGGCGAAGGCGACTGGGCCAGTCTTGCCTGTTCGGGCTATCGCGGCTACCCGGTGCTGATCGCCTACGACGATGCCCGGGAATCGCTGTTCTACGGTTTTCCGCCCAGCGACATGACCACGGTCTGGGAAAGTTTCATCGCCTTCAATTCGGCTGCACCCAAACTCGAGTGGCGCATCGAGACGAACGGCGATCTTGCCATTCCTTTCGCGGTCATCCACCGTCGCTCGATCAGCAATCCCGAGGGGGAGAACAAACCAACCGACGTGCTGATCGTCGCCAAGGTCGCCCAGCCGGAGAACTATGAGGGCTGCACCGTCGGCCTGGTGCTGGCCACCGGCAATCCGGCCGCCAATGATGAGGCGCGAAAACTCGCCGATGAGAAGGCACGCACCTTTGCCTGCGGCAAAGACAAGCGCGTGGTGATCGGCAACGCACCCGATTTCGGCCGTGTCGATAACTGACTTCGTCATCCCTGGGCGGAGCGCGCGAAGCGGAGCGCAGACCCAGGGATCCATTCCGTGACATCAACCGAAGTGCGCAGCGGACCAGAATTCTGCACTGTTGCGGCGCATTGACGTCACGCCATGGATCCAGGGGTCTGCGCTACGTCGATACGCTCCTTGCTCCGCCCGAGGATGACGAAGCTGAGGGGCTTCAGCCAACCTCAACCGGCGACAGCCCATTCGGTCAACTTCAGGCTTCGGCTACTTGCTTGCCTTAGCCCGCTCGATCGCCTCGATGATCATCTTCTTGGCATAGGCGGCGTCGTGCCAGCCCTCGATCTTGACCCATTTGCCGGGTTCGAGATCCTTGTAGTGCTCGAAGAAGTGCTGCACCTGCTGGCGGGTGATGTCGGGCAGGTGCGTGTATTCGGTGACGTTCTCGTAGCGCAGCGTCAGCTTGGGCGAAGGCACCGCGATGATCTTTTCGTCCAAACCGGAATTGTCCTCCATCACCAGCACGCCGATCGGCCGCACATTGATGACGCAGCCCGGCACCAGCGCGCGCGTGTTGCAGACCAGCACGTCGATCGGGTCGCCGTCACCTGACAGCGTGTGCGGCACGAAGCCGTAATTGCCGGGATAGCGCATCGAGGTGTGCAGGAAGCGGTCGACGAACAGCGTGCCGGCCTCCTTGTCCATCTCGTACTTGATCGGCTCGCCACCGATCGGCACCTCGATGATGACGTTGATGTCCTCCGGCGGGTTCTTTCCGATGGCAATGGCTTCGATACGCATGGCTTTTGTCCCTCTTTCGATAGGAGACCGATAGCGGGCAGCGGCGCATGGTGCAATGCGGCGAATGGTACTGAAAGCAGCTGAGGGGGTGTTAGCGAGAGGCGTGTCGAGCCGTCATTCCCAGACGAAGGCGACCTTCTTCAGCGCCTTCTGCTCGAAGACCTCGACGCCCTCGGCGACGTCGCGGCCGCCGGCGCCAGCATAGAAGGCGAGCGCGTTCTGATTGTCTTCCAGCGCCCACACCACCATGCCTTTCAGGCCATGATCCGCCAGTCGCGCCCGTGCGGCCGAGAATAGCCGGCTGCCGAGCCCGATGCCCTGGTATTCCGGGCGCACGTAAAGTTCGTAAATCTCGCCCTGCTGCTTGAGCTCGCGGGCGCGGTTCTTGCCGATCGTGGCGTAGCCGGCGACCTTGCCGCCGATCTCGATAACCAGAACGGTGGCGGCACGGCGGATGGCGTTCGCCCACCAGTCGGCGCCGCGGCGGTTGATCATCGATGTCAGGGTGCGATGCGGGATGATGCCGGAGTAGGCGCCGCGCCAGGCCAGCAGGTGCACGTCGGCGATGGCGCTTGCGTCGCGCGGCTCGGCTTTCCTGATGTCGATACTCAGCGTCTTCATGATTGGTTAACCATAAACCCGCATCGCCCGATTGCAAGAGTCCGGTCACCGGCTCCCAAGCTTTCGCACAGACGATAGACGTGCCTGCGACACGAAAGAGCCTGTCTGAAAACGCGCTCTGCCGAGGCGAATGGCGCGGTTTTCGAGAACCGAAGCGCAGCGGACATTAGAGCGCCGCGCGTCCAATTGGACGCGCATAGGACGCTCTAACGCTTTCAATTGCGCATGATCCTTTTCCCGAAACCGATCTCGGTTTCCGGGGTCATGCGCTGGGTCCGTGAGCATCGGAAGCGCAGAAAATCGCGTCAGGCGTCCGGCAGAGTAGCGTTTGCAGGCAGGCTCTTAGATCTCGACCAGATGGTCGTCCAGCTCGTTGCTGTCGCCGGTAGAAACCGGGAAATGCTCGGCCAGCACCGCGCCCGTCGCTTCGATTGCCTTGATGAAGCCGTCGGCGAGACGATCGTCGCCAGCATGCGCGGTAAGGTCGCGGACGACGCTGTCCCAGACATCCTGGCCGACACGGCTGTCGATGCCGCTGTCGGCGATCACTTCGGCGTAGTGCTCGGCAATCGAAACGAACACCAGCACGCCGGTGCGCGCCGTGGTGCGGTGGACGTTGCGGGCGAGGAACTGCTTTATCGCATTGGCATGCGCGGCTTGGTAGCGCAGCCGCCTCGGCACCAGGTAGATGCGCAAGCCGGGCACCGCCCACAACAGGACAAGCACCGAGACCATCGCGAGAAGCTGCGCGATGACGAAATGCGGCACGCGGATCGACAGCCACCATGCTTCCAGCCCGTAGCTGACGGCGAGGCTGACGACGAGCATGGCCAGCGTCGCCATAAAGGCCGCCGGAAAGAAATAGCCGTCGCTGGTATAGGCCACGACGCAGTAGATTTCGCCGTCGGTCTTTGATTCGGCGGCGCGGATCGCTTTGGCGATGCGGTCATGATCCCCGGGGCTGATCGGTCGTGTTGCCATGTTGTGTCTCACCAGCTTCCTGAAGAACCGCCACCACCGGACGAGCCGCCGCCGCCCGAAAACCCGCCGCCGCCACCGCCCGACGACCAGCCGCCACCGGAACGGCCCGACGACCAGCCGCTGCCGGTGCCGGTTGTCCAGACGCCGCCCGAGGACGCGGAACCCGACCTTTGGCCATAGCGGAATGTCATGCCCAGCCATTTATACACGCCCGGCGACAGCTTTGTGCCGAAGATCGGCGGCAGGAATGCCATCGCCAGGCCGCCTATGAACAGCATCGCCCACACGATGATGAACAGCGCGACAATGGGATCGACAGAATTGCTGTCGGCCGGATTGCGGGTGCCGCGCGCCTCCAGCTCTTCCGGATTGCCTTGCAGCACCATGACCATGTCGTCGACGGCCTTGGCTATGCCGCCGGAGAAGTCGCCGGCGCGGAATGCGGGCACCATGTCGTTTTCGATGATCAACCTCGTGTGCAGGTCGGTCAGCGTGCCTTCCAGCCCGTAGCCGACCTCGATGCGCATCTTGCGGTCGTTCTTGGCGACCAGCAAAAGCACGCCATTGTCCTCGCCGGCCTGGCCGAGCTTCCAGGCGCGAAACAGACGATTGGCGTAGGGCTCGATCTCCTCGCCGTCGAGGCTAGGAACCGTCGCGACGACGATCTGGTCAGAGCTCTTGGCTTCGAAATCCGCAAGCTTCCGGGTCAGCGCCGCCTCGGTCGCGGCATCGATGATATCGGCATTATCGACAACCCGCCCGGTCAGAACAGGCAATTCGGCGGCGAGAGCGGTGAAGCCGACCAGCAGCACCGCCATGGCCGCCAAAGCAGCGCCGACCGTCGCGGCAAAATGGCCGGAACCTGGGGGACAGATGGCGCGTCTTGTCATGTCGTCACCAGCTTCCCGATGAGCCGCCGCCGCCGGACGAGCCACCGCCGCCGGAAAAGCCGCCGCCGCCTGAACCCGACGACCATCCCCCGCCAGAACTTCCCGACCAGCCGCCGGAAGACCGCCGGTTCGGCTCGAAGGTCATGCCCAGCCACCGATAGCGGCCAGGACCGAGTTTCCGGCCGAAGATCGGTGGCAGGATGGAGGCGGCGATGCTGCCGAAGAAGATGGTCGCCCAGATGCTTATGAAGATCGCAAAGAACAGATCGTCGGTGTTGAATGGCGGCTGCTGGTTGCGTTCGCCGCGCGCTTCCAGCTCTTCCGGATTGCCTTGCAGCACCATGACCATGTCGTCGACGGCCTTGGCTATGCCGCCGGAGAAGTCGCCGGCGCGGAATGCGGGCACCATGTCGTTTTCGATGATCAACCTCGTGTGCAGGTCGGTCAGCGTGCCTTCCAGCCCGTAGCCGACCTCGATGCGCATCTTGCGGTCGTTCTTGGCGACCAGCAAAAGCACGCCATTGTCCTCGCCGGCCTGGCCGAGCTTCCAGGCGCGAAACAGACGATTGGCGTAGGGCTCGATCTCCTCGCCGTCGAGGCTAGGAACCGTCGCGACGACGATCTGGTCAGAGCTCTTGGCTTCGAAATCCGCAAGCTTCCGGGTCAGCGCCGCCTCGGTCGCGGCATCGATGATATCGGCATTATCGACAACCCGCCCGGTCAGAACAGGCAATTCGGCGGCGAGAGCGGTGAGGGGGAGGAAGAGCGTCAGGAAAAAAAGGCCGAGAAGGAAGCGCAGCAATGAAGGGTTTGCATTCCTTCGCGCCCCCCTCTGTCCTGCGGTCCGTCTCGTCGCAAGGATTAGCACTACGAGGACTTAGGCTTCGCTGATCACCCACCCTGCGTCGTGTTCGTGCCGAAATCGACCTTCGGCGTCTGCATCTTGTCTTCCTCGATGGTGAAGTTCGCGAACGGCTGATTGCCGCGGAACCACAGGGTGGCCCAAATCACCGAAGGGAACGTCCGCAGCGTCAGATTGTACTCCCGCACCGCCTCGATATAGTCGCGGCGGGCGACCGCGATGCGGTTCTCGGTGCCTTCGAGCTGGGCCTGTAGCGCCAGAAAATTCTGGTTGGCCTTGAGGTCGGGATAATTCTCCACCACTGCCAGCAACCGCGACAGCGCGCTGGTCAGCCCGGCTTGACTGTCCTGGAATCTCTTGACGGCTTCCGGATCGCTCAGCGTTTCGGGCGTCACCGTCACTTGCGTCGCCTTGGCGCGCGCCTCGACCACGGCATCGAGCGTATCCTTCTCGTGCGCGGCATAGCCCTTGACCGTCTCGACCAGGTTGGGGATGAGATCGGCGCGGCGTTGGTACTGGTTCAGCACCTGGCTCCATGCGGCCTTGGCGCTTTCCTCCGCCGTCGGGATGGTGTTGTAGCCACAGCCGGCAAGCAGCGGCAGCACGATCGTCATCATCAGCAAGGCAGGCAGATTGCGGAAGAAGGAAGGGGAGGAAAGACGCTGAGCAAGCATGGAAAGATCCCTCAATATGACTGGCAGCCGAAGGAGTACCACAATCCGCGTGCAAGAACATGACCTCCGCCTGGGAGCCTTGCTGGTTCTTTATCATTCACTGCCAGGCCCTGTAATTGGCCGGGCGAACAGTTTAAAGTCGCCGCGAAATCAGGGCATCGCCATGGCGGAACGCCAGGACAGTGACGACGAATCGCGCCGCATCATCGAGCGCGTGGCACGTGAAACCGACCCGGGCGGCACCTCGTTCATGGCGCGGACCGCGAAGGGCGCGCGCGATCACGTCACTGCTGCAGACGCCGACCAGTCGGACCCGATCGAATATTGGGGCACGCGCATTGGCCGGGCGCTAGGACTCGTTATTGCCATTGGCCTGTTGATCTGGCTCGTGCTTTTCATCAGCCAAAGTTAGGAACCTCGTGAGCACCGAAGAACACGACGCGCCGCGCGCGGTCATCGTCATTTCCAGCCATGTTGCGCGCGGTTCGGTCGGCAACCGCGCCGCGGTCTTTGCGCTGGAGACGCTGGGCTTTCCGGTGTGGGCGGTGCCGACCGTCATCCTGCCCTGGCATCCGGGCCATGGACGGGCGACGCGCATCCTGCCGCCGCTCGATCAATTCAAGGCGCTGATGGCCGATCTCGAGCGCGCGCCATGGCTGGGCGAGGTCGGCGCGGTGCTGTCCGGCTACCTCGGCGAAGGCGGCCAGGCCGACGCCGTCGCCTCGCTGGTCGGCGCGGTCAAGGCGAAGACGCCGGACTCCGTCTATATCTGCGACCCGGTGATGGGCGATTCGGGCGGGCTCTATGTGCCGGAGACCACCGCCATTGCCATGCGCGACCGGCTGATGCCGATCGCCGACATCGCCACGCCAAACCGCTACGAGCTGGAATGGATGGCGGGAGCGCCGCTGCCCGATCTCAAGGCGGTGATGGCAGCCGCCCTTGATGCCGGGCCGTCGACCATGCTGGTCACTTCGGCGCCGGCGATGATGGCCGGCGGTACCGGCAATCTGCTGCTCGACGGCATTCAGGCGCTGCTCGCCGAACATCGCCTCATCGAAAAGCCGCCCAATGGGCTCGGCGACCTGACGGCGGCCGTCTATCTGGCGCGCATCCTGTCCGGCCAGCCGGCGGTCAAGGCACTGCAATCGACCACGGCGGCGGTCTACGAAATCCTGGCGCGCACCGCCAAGCGCGGCGGCGACGAATTGCAGCTCGAAACCGACGCGCAGAGCCTGTCGCACCCGATGGCGATGGTGCAACTTCGCCATCTCCTGCATCCGGGGCGGGACAAAAGAGCGTGACTGTTGTCGGCGTCGACGGCTGCAAGGCCGGCTGGATCGCCGTTCGCCGCGATCCGGGCGCAATGCCCTCGGCGGCCGTTTTTCCAAGCTTCGCAGCACTGCTCGACGCATTGCCGGCCGATGCGACAGTCGCCGTCGACATGCCGATCGGCCTGCCCGAGCTGTCGCAAAAGGGCGGCCGTGGGCCCGAAGCGCTGGTGCGGCCGTTGCTTGGTAACAGGCAATCCAGCGTCTTCGCCATCCCCTCGCGTGCGGCGCTTTACGCCTATACGGATGGCTTCACCACGATCGAGGCCTGGTATGCCGCGCATCGCCAGGCAAGCGAAGTGGCGAAGGCGACCTCCGATCCGCCGCGTGGCGTCTCGATCCAGGCCTTCGGCATCTTTGCCAAGATCCGCGAGATCGATGCCGTACTGATCGCGCGTCCCGAACTGCGCAGCCGCGTGTTCGAATCGCATCCGGAGGTCGCCTTCTGCCGACTGAATAGCGATCAGGCAATGTGCCTGCCGAAGAAGATCAAGGGCGTCATCAACCCGGCCGGCATGGCGGAACGCAAGGCGCTGCTTTGCCAGCACGGCTATACCAGGGACTTTTTAGACCGGACGCCGCCGCGAGGCGCTGCTGCCGACGACTTTGTCGACGCCGCAGCGATGATGCTGATTGCCGGCCGTATCGCCAGCGGCGAGGCAAAGCCGTTTCCGGATCCGCCGCTCGCCGACCGTTTTGGCATCCCTGTGGCGATCTGGGCATGACAACCTGGCTTGCAAGGACATGACCTCACCAGGCCAAGGCTTGTTTGCTGCATGCCTGTTGCAGCCAGTCCTCTGCGATTCGGCATTGCCCGCGACCGGCTTTTGCCGCTAGAGCCTTCCTGACTTAAAAGAGCTGCCGCCTAACCCGGAAAGGCTCCAGACGCCGCCCATGCCTCATCTCCCTGACCATCTGCTCACCGGCTACCGCAATTTCATGAGCGGCCGGTACCTCGCCGAAAGCGGACGCTATCGCTCGCTCGCTCGCGAGGGCCAGTCCCCCGAAACGATGATCGTTGCTTGCTGCGACTCCCGCGCGGCTCCCGAGGCGATCTTCGACGCTGGCCCCGGCGAACTCTTCGTGCTGCGCAATGTCGGCAATCTGGTGCCGCCCTATGCGCCCGACGACCAGTTCCACTCGACCTCGGCGGCGCTCGAATTCGCCGTGCAGAGCCTCAAGGTGAAGAACATCGTGGTCATGGGCCATGGCCGCTGCGGCGGCATCCGCGCCGCACTCGACAGTACGGCCGCGCCCCTGTCGCCCGGCGACTTCATCGGCAAGTGGATGAGCCTGATTGCGCCGGCGGCCGAGACCGTGTCCTCCAGCACCTTCATGACGGCGGCGGAGCGCCAGACCGCGCTGGAACGCATCTCGATCCGCTATTCGATCGCTAATCTCAGGACCTTTCCTTGCGTCTCGATCCTGGAAGGCAAGGGACGGCTGTCGCTGCATGGCGCCTGGTTCGACATCTCGACCGGCGAGCTCTGGGTGATGAACAAGGACACCGGTGACTTCGAGCGGCCGGAGATCACATAGGAGGGTTGCATGGCATGCCGTTCGATCGCCTTCGCCACAACGGCGCTACTGTTTTCCGTCATGTCCGCTCGCGCCGACGACGGCGCGCTCATCGGCCGCTGGTATGCGGCGCTGCTGGTCGCCGATCGCGCCGAACTGTCGGACCTGCTTGCCGACGACGTCCGGATAAAACTCGACGATCTCGGCGTCGTCCAGACCAAGCAGGAATTCATCGCCTCGATCGACGACTGGCAAGGCGCTGTCGCCGGGGCTGAAATCCGGCATCGGATCGAGAAGACCGAGGGTGGCGTCACCACGGTGATCGCCTGCTATGATTTCCCCAACAACGACGCGCTGATGCAGGAAACCTTCGCGATCGCCGACAACCGCATCACCGCCAGTTCGCAGGCGGCGATCGCGGAAAACTGCGACGCCTATTGAGCGGTTACCGATATTGCGTACGGCAAGCCAGCGCCTTACATCGGTGATGATCTCGCCCTGCCTCTACAGCCACTCAGCGAAAGCCCCTCACTCAGCGAAAGATTGCCCATGCCGTCCGCCGTCGACCTCGCCGCCCATCCGCTGACCATCTGGCAAGGGCCGCTCGGCCTGCCCGATTTCACCCGCATTGGCGACGGCGATTTTTCTGGGGTTTTCGATGCGGCATTGAAGGCGCATGAGGCCGAGATCGAGGCAATATCAGGCAATGCCGAGGCGCCGACCGTCGAGAATACGCTTGCAGCACTGGAGCTTGGCGGCGAGGCGCTCGACCATGTCTCGTCGATCTTCTGGTGCCGGGCCGGCGCCCACACCAACGAGGCGATCCAGGCGCTGGAGCGCGACATCTCGCCAAAGATGTCGCGGCATTTCTCGGCGATCTCGATGAACGAAAGGCTGTTTGCCCGCATCGACGATCTCTATCAGCGCCGGGAAACCCTAAAGCTCGATGCCGAGACGCTGCGGGTGCTGGAAAAGACCTGGAAAGGCTTCGTCCGCTCCGGCGCCAGGCGCGACGCGGACGGCAAGAAGCGGCTAGCGGCGATCAATGAGGAACTGTCGTCGCTCGGCACCACGTTCGGGCAAAACCTGCTTGCCGACGAGCGCGCCTGGGCGCTGTTCCTCGACGAGGCCGACCTTGTCGGCCTGCCGGAATTCCTGAAAAGCGCGATGGCGGAGGCTGCCGAAATGCGCGGCCAGAAAGGCCGCTACGCGGTCACCCTGTCGCGCTCGATCTACGAGCCGTTCTCGACCTTCTCCGAGCGCCGCGACCTGCGCGAGATCGCCTTCCGCGCGTTCACCATGCGTGGCCAGAATGGCGGCGCCACCGACAACACCGCCGTGGTGCGCGACATGCTGCGCCTGCGCGCCGAAAAGGCGAAGCTGCTCGGCTACGCTTCCTTCGCGGCGCTGAAGCTCGACGATACCATGGCAAAGACGCCGGAGGCGGTGCATATGCTGCTCGACCCGGTCTGGGAAAAAGCCTTGGGAAAGGCCGCAAGGGACCAGGCGGAGTTGCAGCGGTTGGCGGCCGAGGCCGGCAGCAACGAAAAATTCGCCGCCTGGGACTGGCGCTTCTATCAGGAGAAGCTTCGCGCCGAGAAATTTGCCTTCGACGAGGCCGAACTGAAGCCTTATCTGCAACTCGACCGCATCATCGATGCCTGTTTCGACGTGGCGACACGATTGTTCGGCATCACCTTCGAGGAGAAGAAAGGCATCGCCACCTGGCATCCGGACGCACGCGTTTTCGTCGTCAGGAATGCCGACGGCAGCGAGCGCGGACTCTTTCTTGCCGACTATTTCGCGCGGCCCTCCAAACGCTCCGGCGCCTGGATGAGCGCGCTGAAATCCGGCTATAAGCTCGGCCATGGCTCCAAGCCGGTCATCTACAACATCATGAATTTCGCCAAGCCGCCGGAGGGCGAGGCAGCACTGTTGTCGGTCGACGAAGCCAAGACCCTGTTCCACGAATTCGGTCATGCCCTGCACGGCATGCTGACCGACGTCACCTGGCCGTCGGTTTCGGGCACCTCGGTCAGCCGCGATTTCGTCGAATTGCCCTCGCAACTCTACGAGCACTGGCTGACCGTGCCGGCGGTGCTGGAAAAGCATGCGCTGCATGTGAAGACTGGCAAGCCGATGCCGAAGGCGCTGGTCGACAAGATGCTGGCGGCGCGCACCTTCGGCGCCGGCTTCGCCACGGTCGAGTTCACCGCGTCGGCGCTGGTCGACATGGCCTACCATGCGCGGCCGGATGCAGCGGAGGAGCCGCTTCGTTTCGAAGCCGAAACGCTCGAGAGGCTCAACATGCCCGACACCATCGCCATGCGCCATCGCACCCCGCATTTCGGCCACATTTTTGCCGGCGACGGCTATTCGGCCGGCTATTATTCCTACATGTGGTCGGAGGTGCTAGACGCCGACGCCTTCGCCGCTTTCGAGGAGACCGGCGACCCGTTCAATCCGGCGCTGGCCGAGCGGCTCAGGAAGAACATCTATGCCGCCGGCGGTTCGAAGGACCCGGAAGAGCTCTACACCGCCTTCCGCGGCAAGATGCCGTCGCCCGAAGCGATGATGGTCAAGCGCGGCTTGGTGTAGAGACTAGCTCCGCGATAGAGTGATTTTGACAGGTCGGATGCCGATCGGCTCCCGACAAGTCAACATAACTGTGTCGCGGAACTGGCCCATCTATCCAGGATTGCTTGGCAGCGTCGTTTGATGGCTTCAGCGTTCGTTGAGTCCGACTGGCGCCTCAAGCGCTGCTGAGCGCCACGATGCCTCTCGCCAGCGCCGCCGGATCGCCGAGCACGCGCAGCATCTTCAACCGGGCCGTGCCGCCGACGACGACCGAGACGGCCGATCGCGGCACTCCCAGCGCCTTGGCGACCAGCCGTTCGAGCGCTTGCTTGGCGGCGCCGTTTTCCGGTAGGGCGCGGACGCGAGCCTTCAGATGGCTTCGCCCGTCCGCCGAGATCTCGATGCCTTCGAGCCGGTCCATCGCCGTTTTCGGCGTCAGCCGAACGAACATTTCGACGCCGTCGTCGCGCAGGCGAAACGGCGCAGTCATCGAACGACCAGCTCAGACGACCAGCGGCGCCACCGTGGTGAGCAGGAACTGCCGGAGGAAGAACAGGATCAGAAGCAGGATGATCGGCGAAATGTCGATGCCGCCGAGATCGGGCAAGAAGCGGCGGATCGGCCGCAACGCCGGCTCGGTCAGCCGGAAGAGCATGTTGCTGACGCTATCGACGAACTGGTTGCGCGAGTTGACGACGTTGAAGGCGTAGAGCCAAGAGAAAATCGCCGAAGCGATGATAATCCACCAATAAATGTCAAGCGCCAGGACAATGGTCTGAATGAGGGCTATCATGCCGGTCTCCAATTGTTGCCGACATGTAGCCATTGCAGGCGAAAGCGGCAAGAGCCAGCTTCCGCGGCACGCCAGGCTGGTGGCTGGTCGTCCGGCTTTTGGGCAAAACGCCGTCTTGACAGGAAACCGCCGCGCCCGATAAATGCGCCCATCCGCTGGACGGGGCTGTAGCTCAGCTGGGAGAGCGCGTCGTTCGCAATGACGAGGTCAGGAGTTCGATCCTCCTCAGCTCCACCAGCGGGATATCATAACCGATTGAACTAGCAATTGCTTTTCGCGGCAGATTTTGGCGTCGCCACTTCCATCCCTATTTCAGCTGTTCGTGCCCGGCCAAATTGGCCTCTCCTAGGTCGGGAAAAGAATGCCTACCGAAAGCCAGTTGCCGAAACGGTATTCTCTCCAGCTGTTATGCCGCTGTTTTCAGCGCGAAAGGCATCATCAAGGCCCGCTGAATTCCCAGTGTTCCTCCACTGTTCTCAGCGGTGATGGCGCCGAGGCTTCAGCTGCATGTCCAACTGTTCCGCACTGTTTCAGTTGGCTGTCGCGCAGGCAAATCCCCACTGTTCGGCCACTGTTCTCAAGGGTCTGGCCCGTTGCAAGCCGGCCTCTGCGCCAGGGCACGCGGGGATCGGCGCGTCGCGTCATCACAATGAAGGGCGACATTCGCAGGCGTGTACGTGATCATCCTGTCCGGAGGGGGAAAATAGGGAACACCGCGGATGGCACGCGGATGGCAGCAGTCGGTCTTCACAGATGCCCCGGTGATTCCACCTTTGGTTGTGCTGGAAGGGGCGAAAGGCAGCTACGGCGCAGAGAACCTTTACCGCGAAGGTGTCTGCCAGCCGGACTGTGGCAAGTGCCCTGTCCCGCCAGCTAGCCGTTGATCTTGAGGAGTCTCTCATCATGAAGATCTCGTCCAGATTTCGTGCAGTCGCGGTTGGCGTCATCGTCGCCGCGGGAGTCGGCATTGCCAGCGCCGCGCAACTCAAGGAGGGTGTGCAAACGCCGCCCGGCGAGCATGAAGTGGCTTTACGCCGCGAACTGGCCGCAGCACGAGCGGAGCTAGAAATTATGCAGCGCGCGGTACGTGACGCAAGCGCCCAGGCACACGCATTGGCAACCACGGTGGCTAAGCAGGCAGCACAAACCCTGAAAGAGCAGCAGCAAATAGACGAAGCGCTGGAGACGGCGCAGCGCGTTATCGAAGACTTTAGGGCCGAAGCCATTCTCTGGGACCGCGAGCGGGCAGCCGGAGCGCACCCCTCCATGGAAGCCTCTCAGCTTGCTGTGAAGCGAGCGCTTGATGAGGAGAGGCGCAAGGTTGAACTGTTGCAACAAGAACTCACCACGGCTCGCCAAACTATCGACGCTCTTAAGACAGACGCAAACCTGGCCGCCGTGGAGAAGACCAACGCCATAAAGGACCGATCGATGGCCGAGACCGCTCTAAAGCAAGCTGGAGAAGCACTCGAACTGGAACGCGAACGAGCAGATTCAGCTGTACGCGACCTCGATATTGTCCGCCAGGAACGCGACGCTTCAAAGCAGGTCTCGGCAGAGTTGAGTGCGGCGCTGGAACAAGAGCGTGAAAGGGCTATCGATCTTGCCCGCAGCCTCAGTGCCGCGCGTAAGGCAATTGACCTCGTGAAGGATAAACGTCGCACTGCGGCTGTGGAGCGCGCGCCGAAAGCCCGTAACCCCGCGAGTGGACTTGGGAATACATCATCGCGTTCGGACGGCCAAACAGCCGGTAAACCGCGCTTGCAGGAAAAACGGAAAGTGAAGGTCCAAAAGTCGCCGCAACCTGTTCTGCGGGCAACCATCGCTCTTCCCGCCGCATTGCTCCCAACGCGACCACCGAAAAAGCTCAACCTGCGCCAGTAGAAAGACTAGGGAGCGTACGCCGCAGAGGAGTATGATGATGAAAAAGTACATCGAGGCCGCGTTGACGATCGGGATCGCAATCGGGCCTGCCTCGGCTCAAGACGCAGGCATCGGCGGTAAGGTCGGCGGTCTCGGAGTCGGTGGTGGAGTGAGCGCCGGTTCGCAAGGCGGATCTGTGGGGGCGGGCGCGAGCGTCGGCGGTGTAGGGGTCGGTGCTGGAGCGAGCGCCGGTTCGCAAGGCGCATCTGTAGGGGCGGGCGCGAGCGTCGGCGGTCTCGGGGTCGGTGCTGGCGTGAGCGCCGGTTCGCAAGGCGCATCTGTGGGGGCGGGCACGAGCATCGGCGGTGCGAGTGGAGCAAACGTTGGAGCTTCGGTCGGCGCAGGTAAGGGCACTCCCGGTAGTCCGGCCGCAGTTACCACAACCACTGCCCCTGCCAAGACCGCCGGGCAATCGATCGTCCTGCCACCCGTCCTCATGCCTTCTAAAGCTGGTGAGGGTGAC
The DNA here is from genome assembly GCF_053848045.1 of Mesorhizobium sp. BHbdii. NCBI lineage: Bacteria > Pseudomonadati > Pseudomonadota > Alphaproteobacteria > Hyphomicrobiales > Phyllobacteriaceae > Mesorhizobium > Mesorhizobium sp. BHbdii. Next base: position 471,153 of record NZ_JBSPKX010000005.1, read on the forward strand.
TCCACCAAGGGGTATCCCTTTCGATCTGTTGGATCGCTGAAAGCGAAACCCGGTACGCCAGCTGCGGTCGTGCAAGCCTGCCGCGCGGCGATCATGTCCGCCGCGACGCCGCTTGGCGCCGTCCGTGTCCACGCGGCAAGCGCAGGTGCCTTGCGTCAACGTCGAGGCGCCCTCACGGCGCCGATCGAGGTGCGAATAGACTACGCGAGACAAGGCGGCATCGAAGTTCGGCGGGCGCGAGTCGGCTGTCTCCTCGATGCGGCAGGCAGGGTCACCGCAGTGATATAGCACCAAGCCTGTCAGGCACTTTTCGGGATCCGAGGACAATGCGCCGGCAACCAGCGCAATCTGGTCGTCGAGGCGCATGGCCAGCCGGTGCACGGCGCCGATAAAGGCGTTGCGGCTGCCACGCACCATGCCGACCCCGCAAGCATTCACGCATGGATCCGTCAGCAATTGCGTAAGACCATGGTTTGAAAACCCCCTCCTGAAGATTGACTATCGGGAATTGGCGTTCCCTATTCTGGAAAAGATGGAAACTTTGTTCCGGGAGGAGGAATGGAGCTTCGGCTGGAAGGCAAGGTGGTGCTGGTCACCGGCGCGACGCAGGGCATTGGCCGGGCGATCGCCGAGACGCTCGCCCGTTCTGGGGCCGGCGGCCTGCTGGTCACCGGCCGCGAACCCGTGCGTGGCAACGACGTGGCGACGGCGCTCTCCCAGGCAGGCACGCCAACCACATTCGTTGCCGCCGATCTGGCTGATACCACGGCGCCGGCGCGGCTGGTGGACGAATGTATCAGCCGCTTCGGACGCATCGACGCGCTGGTCAACGCCGCCGGCCTGACCAACCGCGCCTCGTTTCTCGATGCCGACCTCGACGATTGGGCGGCGCTGTTCGCCGTCAATGCGCGGGCGCCGTTCTTTCTAATGCAGGCAGCCATCACGCAGATGCGCAAGCAGGGTCAAGGCGGCGCCATTGTCAACATCCTGTCGATCAACGCGCATTGCGGCTCGCCCGAACTAGCCGTCTATTCCGCCACAAAGGGCGCGCTCGCTACGCTGACCCGCAACGCCGCCAATGCGCATCGTTTCGACCGCATCCGCGTCAACGGCATCAATGTCGGCTGGACCGACACCCCGGCCGAGCGCATCATGCAGGCCGAGACGCTCGGGCACGGCCCGGGTTGGATCGACGCCGCCAACGCGTCGCAGCCTTTCGGGCGCCTGCTGGCCGCCGACGAGGTGGCGAACCTCGCGGTCTTCCTGCTCTCCGACGCCTCCGGGCCGATGACCGGCGCCCTGATCGACCAGGAGCAATGGGTCGTAGGGGCGAACCGGTGAAGGCTGCTGTCGCAGCTCTCGAGCAATCGGCCCGGCACTGCTTAGCCGGCTTCCTTCCCCGGGGTCCAAAAACCGTCTTACGACCGGACGGCGCTGGCCCCGCAGGAGATAGCGTGGCGGACTGGATCGCCATCAACGATTTCCGCACGGCTGTCACAGCCGGTCTCGACGGCCTGCTCTGCGACGATCCGATGGCATTCGTCAGACAGCTTTGCGCATTGCCGACCAGTCGCACGGTTGAAGCGGACCGCACAATCGGCATAGTAGGTCGCCACGACCAGGGGAGAGCAATATGAAGCTCGGACTGCTCACCGCACCGTTTGCCGATACCCCCCTCGCCGATGTCGCCGACTGGGCAAGTTCTGCCGGCTTCGAGGCGCTGGAGATCGCCTGCTGGCCGAAATCCTCCGGCGCCGCCCGGCGCTATGCCGGCACCAGCCATATCGACGCCGCCTCGACCTCGGCCTCGCAGGCGAAGGAAATCGCGGCCGCACTGACGGAAAACAAGCTGTCGATCTCGGGCCTCGGTTTCTACCCCAATCCGCTGCATCCCGATGCCGCCCACCGCAAGACCGTCATCGACCATCTGAAGAAGGTGATCGTGCTGGCGAGCCATATGGGCGTTCCGCTGGTCAACACCTTCTGCGGCGGCGACGCTGCAAAAACCATCGACGCCAACTGGCAAGAGGCACTGACAGTCTGGTCCGATATCATCGCCCATGCGCGCGACAACGGCGTCAAGCTGGCATTTGAGAACTGCCCGATGATCTTCAGCTATGACGAGTGGCCGGGCGGGCACAACATCGCCTATTCGCCTTATATCTGGCGCCGCATCCTCGAGGCGTGGGGCGGCGACGTCGGCATGAACTTCGACCCGTCGCATCTGGTCTGGCAGATGATCGACCAGGCCCGCTTCATCAAAGAATTCGGTCCGCACATGCTGCATGTTCATGCCAAGGACCTGATGATCGATCATGATGGACTTTACGAGCGCGGTATTCTCTCGGCCGGCATGGGCTGGCAAGTGCCGCGCATGCCGGGGCTTGGCGATGTCGACTGGAATGTGATCTTCTCCGGCCTTTACCGGGCCGGCTACGACGGGCCCATCATCATCGAGCACGAGGACCGGCGGTTTGAGGGGAGCGATGAAAGCCTCAAGCGCGGCTTTCTGCTGGCCCGCGACATGCTGCGCCCCTTCGTGAAATGAGCCCCTTTTCGAACTGAAACGAGATCAATGTGGAGGAAGACTGGAATGAAAAAATATCTGGCAATGGTCCCGCTGCTTGCCGGCGCGGCGTTTCTGGCTTCGGTGGGCGTCTCGTCCGCTGAAGCCAAATACACGATCGGCGTTTCCAACACGGTGCAAGGCAATGGCTGGCGCGAGGAAATGATCTGCGCCATCAAAGCGCAGGCGCTCGCCTCCGGCGAACTCACGAAACTGAACATCGCCCATCGCAACACCGACGCCGCCGGCCAGCTCGAGGACATCCGCAACCTGATCAGCGCCAAGGTCAACGCCATCGTCGTCAACCCGGCCGATCCGGCCGGCATCAAGTCAGCCCTCGAAGAAGCCACCAAGGCCGGTATCGTCGTCGTCGCCGTCGACCAGGCGGTCACCGAACCCTCGGCCTATATTATCTCCAACAACCAGGAGCAGTACGCCTATCTCGGCGCCAAATGGCTGTTCCAGCAGATCGGCGGCAAGGGCGACGTCGTCTATATGCGCGGTGCCGCCGGCGCCTCGGCCGACAGCGATCGCGACAAGGGTTTTAAGAAGGCGCTTGCCGAATTCCCCGATGTGAAGGTCGTGCATGAGGTCTTCACCGGCTGGCAGCAGGATCAGGGCAAGCAGCAGATCCTCGATTTCATCGCCACCGGATCGCCCTTCAACGGCATCTGGACCTCGGGCATCGACAATGTGATCGTCGACGCGCTGGTCGAGTCGCAGACGCCGCTGGTGCCGGTGGTCGGCGCCGACAATGCCGGCTTCGTCGGCCAGCTGAACTCGGTCGAAGGCCTTGTCGGCGCGGCGGTGACCAATCCCGGTTCGATCGGCGGTGCCGGCGTGACGCTGGCTCTGCAGATCCTGAACGGCAAGAAGCCGGCGGAGCAGACCGTGCTGGTCGAGCCGCAGCTTTGGGAGAACGCCATCGAAGAGGGCAAGGCCAAGCTGAAGAGCGTAGCCGATCCGTCGCTGAGCCCGGAATGGCCGGTCTCGATCTCCATTCCGGAGTGGACCACCTACACCAAGGACCAGATCATCGCCTGCAAGGGCCCGGGCGAGTAAATATGGGCTTTCGCTGCAGACCATGACCGTTTCCAACTTGTGCGGAGACGGTCAATTGCCGAGGTTGACGCCGCCCCTCTCGCCCTGCCGGGCACTTCTCCCCGTATAGTGACGGGGAGAAGGGGGCCGGCCGCAACTCCGGCGCTCTTCCTGCGACGGTGATGATTGGCGAAACCGGCGATGACAGCGCCCTCTCCCCGTCTCTATACGGGGAGAGGATCCCGGCAGGCAGGTGAGGGGCGGCGCCAGCGCGAAATGATTTTAGCCGGCATAAATCGAGAGCAAAGCGATTTGACTACAAACCCCCTCCTGGACGCCACCGGCGTCGTGAAGACCTACGGCGCAGTGGTGGCGCTGCGCAACGCGTCGCTGTCGGTCCTGCCGGGTGAGGTTCACGCCCTGATGGGCGCCAATGGCGCCGGCAAATCGACGCTCGTCAAGATCCTGACCGGCGCCATCCGCGCCGATGCCGGGCATATCCTGATCCGCGGCGAAGCCCGCGACGTGCGCTCGCCCGCCGATGCGCGCCGCGCCGGCCTGCTTCCCGTCTATCAGGAACCGTCGCTCATCCCCGATCTCGACGTCGCCTCCAACCTTCGCCTGACCGACACGCCGGTCGAGCCGTTCCGCGCCTGGGTGCGCGAACTCGGCATTCCCGACCTCGACATCCGCGAGACTGCGCGCGACATCCCGCTTGCCGTGCTGCGCGTGCTCGATCTGGCGCGGGCTTTGGCGGTCGAGCCCGACGTTTTGCTGCTCGACGAGATGACCGCGGCACTGCCGGCAAACCTGGCCGAAAAGGTGCTCGAAGTCGTGCGCAGCCAGGGCGACAGCGGCCGTTCGGTGATCTTCATTTCCCACCGCTTTGTCGAGATTTCGGCGCTTTGCGACCGCGCCACGGTGCTTCGCGACGGCGAGACCGTCGGCGTCGTCGACATCGAGCCGGGCGTCGAGGAGCGCATCGTCGAGATGATGCTCGGCGCCAGGATCGAGAAAACACGCGTGGCGGCGCGCCAGGCGAGCCAGGCCGCTTCGCCTGGGGATAGCCGCCCGCGCCTCGGCGTGGCGAACCTTCGTGTCGGCACCAAGCTCAACGACGTCTCGTTTGATCTGGCCAACGGCGAGGTCGCGGGCATCGTCGCGCTCGAGGGCCAAGGCCAGGACGAGCTCTTCGCCGCGTTGGCCGGCTCCATCCGCCCGTCCGGCGGCACGATCGAGGTGGACGGGAAGCCGGTGAAATTCGCGCATCCGGCCGATGCGATCCGCGCCGGCATCGCCTATGTGCCCGGCGACCGCACCGAAGCCCTGACCATGCAGCGCTCGGTGCGCGAAAACATCGCGCTCCCCTTCAGCGCCGCCTTGCGCAACTGGGGACCGATCAACATGGCGCAGGAACGCTCCAGGGTTGTCAGTGCGATCGAGCGGCTGCAGATCGACACACGTGCCCAGCGCGAGGTGCAGCGCCTGTCCGGCGGCAACCAGCAGAAGGTGACGATCGCCCGCTGGATCGCCGCTGAAGCACAGACCATCCTCTGCTTCGACCCGACGCGCGGCATCGATGTCGGCACCAAGCAGGAGATCTACAAGCTGCTGCGCGAACTCGCCGACCAGGGCAAGTCGGTGCTGTTCTATACATCCGAACTCGAGGAGGTGCAGCGTGTCTGCGATCGCGTCATCGTCATCTTTGGGGGGCGCGTCGTCGATGTCTTCCCCGTCGAACTCGCCGACGAGCCGGCACTGATGCGCGCCGCCTATGGCTTGCCGCGCGGCGCCAAGGAGGACGTCGGCATCCTTGCCGATATCCACTCGAGCCCGGTGGCGAAACCTTGACCCGCCTCGTCCGCCGTCAGGGCTGGGTCGCCGGCCTGCTTGTCCTGTTCGTGGTCCTGTTTGTGATCACCAGGCTCATCCAGCCGGGCTATGGCAGCGGCGATTTCGGCTCGCTGGTGCGCGCGGTGCTGCCTTACGCCTTTGCCGTCGCCGCCCAGACGATTGTCGTCATCGCCGGCGGCATCGATCTTTCCGTCGGCGCCATGATGGCGCTGACCAGTGTCACCGCTGCATCGATGATGGATGGCGCCAGCGAGGAATACGCACTTTTCGTCGTGCCGTTCGTGCTGGCCATGGGACTGGTGCTGGGCGCCGTCAACGGCATGCTGATCGTCGTCACCCGCGTGCCCGATATCGTCGTCACGCTGGCCACCCTCTTCGTTCTGCAGGGCGCGGCGCTGCTGGTCCTCGGTGCGCCCGGCGGCTCGGTGGCCGAATGGCTGCGGGCGACCATCGTCGGGACAGTCCCGATCCCGGGGCTGCCCGGGATTTCTGCCTGGATACCGAAGGCGCTGGTGCTGCTTGTCGTCTGCCTCTGCATCATCTGGATACCGCTCAAGCGCTCAAAACTCGGCCTTTCGATCTACGCCATCGGCAGCAGCGAGCTCGCGGCATTTCGCAGCGGCGTGCCTGTCGCGCGCACCAGGATCATCGCCTATGCTCTGTCGGGGCTTTTCGCTGCCATGGGCGGGCTGGCGCTGACCATGAGCACAGGCATCGGCGCCCCCATTCCCGGCCCTTATCTTCTTGCCAGCGTGGCGGCGGTCGTGCTCGGAGGCGTCGCACTTGGCGGCGGCAAGGGCGGATTGCTCGGCCCGATCGTCGCGGTCTTCGTGCTGCGGCTGGTACGCACCGACCTGACGCTGCTGGCCATCGATCCCAACGTCACCGCGATCATCGAGGGCGCGATCATGGTCGCCGTCGTCATGTTCGGCGCCTTCATCACAATGCGGAGCCGCCCATCATGAGCAATGCCGCCACGGTCTCTCAACCCGTACCCTTCGGCCGCCGCCTCAAGCGGTTCATGGCCGACCGGCCGCTGATCCCGCTGATCATCCTGCTGGTCATGCTGGTGATGATCCTGCAGATCCTGCGTCCCGGCATCGTCAATGAGCGGTGGCTCGCCAACACCGTGAAGTTCGCCATCCCGCTGGCGATTCTTGCCGGCTGCCAGACCATGACCATGCTGACCGGCGGCATCGACCTGTCGGTCGGTACGGTAGCGACGATGAGCGCCTTCATCATGGCGACGCAGGTCGTCAATCACGACCCGGCGGTGGCGATCCTCATCGCATTGGTGCCGGCAGTGCTGATCGGCCTGGTCAACGGCATCGGTGTCGGCGTCTTTCGCGTGCACCCACTGATCATGACGCTCGGCACCAGCCTGATCGGCACCGGCTGTCTGCAGGTCTATCAGCGCACCGTCATCGCTTCGGGCGCCAAGATCCCGCCCTTCCTGGCCTGGCTCGGCACCGGCCTCACCTATGGCGTGCCCAATGCGCTGCTGCTGTTCGTGCCCATCGCCGTCCTCATCGTCTTCACCTTGCGCCGCACCGGCTTTGGCCGCCTGCTTTACGCAGTCGGCGACAATGAAGGAGCAGCACGCCTGTCCGGCGTCCGCTACTGGCAAGTCATCACAGCGCTCTACGTCATCTCGAGCGTGCTCGCCGGCATTACCGGGCTGCTCTATATCGGCCTGATCAAGGCGCCGTCGCTGTCGCTGGCCGAACCGCTGGTGCTGCCTTCGGTGGCCGCCGCCGTGATCGGCGGCACCTCGATCTTCGGCGGCCGCGGCGGCTACACCGGCACCATCATCGGGGCGCTGATCCTCACCGTGCTGACGACACTGCTGACCATCCTGCAAATGCCCGAAGGCGCGCGGCGGATTCTGTTTGGGCTGATCGTGCTATTTGTGACGGCGGCTTATTTGCGGATTATCGAGGATCGGTAGGGGGCGTTGAGACGTACGGCTGCTCTTGCACCGAAGGCGACTTATGTCTGTCGGAATGCGAATGGCCGCTTTGCGCCTCAATCTCAGCCGTTCGTCGACGCTCAGCTCGATCCCGAGTCCCGCCGTTCGCCCAGTCGTTATGATGGGCTCGAGTCAATACCGTGCAATCCAATGGGTTGGCGGCTATCCGCCGGCATGATCCCGTCGGAAGAGCGAATTCGAACCAACGGCCGCTCGATGAACAGTCGAGATCTCTACCGGTGAGCTCGCGGGGAGCTGCTGACACCAAACTCAGCTTAATTTCGGATGGGGCTAAAGGCATTTGCCGAATATGGCGGCGCCGTCGCATCTTTCTGCTTGCCGCCCTATTTCACCAAGGACGGGGCCGCCGGAATGAAGGCCAGCTTTCGGGGCCCGGCAAGGAACCGGTCAGCGACTGACATCGGGTCGTTGCCGGAATGCCGCCGTCGAGGAACGAGAAGGCACTGGCTGGGTGTTGATGGCCACATCGGGAGGTGAACCCATGGAACCGCGCGCCAAGGAACAGGAGAACCTTTCCCGACTCGAACGGGCCGCGCA
>NZ_JBSPKX010000060.1:0-676 GCF_053848045.1 Mesorhizobium sp. BHbdii
GTCTATCAGGGGGCGGCGGTGGCGGAGCGGAAACGGCAAGCCGCCATCCGCAACCTTCATCACCAATCCCCGCATGATAGATGAGGCATTAAGCCGACCTGATATTTTCGCATGCAAAATGCGGAAGTTAACCATCGTTCCGGGAGCAGTCGCCGCAGAAGCGTCAGGCATTGAAAGCCAGGGCCGCTGCCCTTCAGTTGGCCGTTTCCTGGATCGCAGATAGCAGCCATGGTTGCCCTGGCTCGCGAGTGAAGGTCCACAGCTCCGTTGTTTCGACAGGCTTGTTGGGATCGCCCGTTTCGATGGCGCCTGTTTGACGGTTGCGCATCACATCGATGGCGGACCAATGCATGGCCACGGTCGCATAGTCGCGCGTGCCCTCGCGCCACGCTTCTGAGACCTCGCCGTTCAAAAACTGAAGATTTGATACCTCGTTCTTGAGACCCTTGGTGGCATTGTCCGCCAACTCCTCGGAGAGGTAGGAAACCATTTCCGGTGTTGTCAGCCGGCGTAGCCCTTGGTGGTCTTCGCGGGTGAATGCGGCTTGCACGTCCGCGAGAATGCGCTCGAACGCAGAACGATCAGTCTCGGTAATCCCGATTTCGTCTGCCCCGGTCGCGTCACTAGTCGCTGTCCCGGTAGGGGCCTGCCGGCTGTAGGCTTGCGCGCCGGTTCC
>NZ_JBSPKX010000061.1:0-673 GCF_053848045.1 Mesorhizobium sp. BHbdii
GAGATGTCGAAGGCCGACGTGCTGAAGGAATTCGGCGGCCAGCAGTTCTCCGTCTTCAAGCCGGCGCTGGCCGACCTTGCGGTGGAGAAGCTGGCGCCGATCGCCGGCGAGATGCGCCGCATCGAAGGCGACCGCGCCTATGTCGACGCGGTGCTCAGGGACGGCGGCGAACGCGCCGGCGTGCTCGCCGAAGCGACGATGAAGACGGTGCGCGATATTATCGGCCTGCTGCAGGGCTGACGCCGAGTCCAATCTGGGTTTATCTGCACCGACACTGCCATGCCGACCAGCCGCTTGCCGCCGGTCGGCGGCGGTGGCAGATTGCGGCCGAAAACGCACCGAGTAGATAGACATGGTCTCCAAACGCCTCAGCCGCGAAGCCGGGCATCGCAGGAAATTCCTGACGATCATCGACGACACGCCGGAATGCGAACGCGCCGTCGCCTACGCCTCGAAGCGGGCGCAGAGCACCAGCGGCACGCTGGTGCTGCTTTACGTCATCGTACCGGACGATTTCCAGCATTGGCTGGGCGTCGAGAAGATCATGCGCGAGGAGGCGAACGCCACGGCGCGCGCGGCTCTCGACGGCTATGCCAACAAGGTGCGCCAGAAGCTCGGCATCGAGCCGGAAATGGTGGTGCGCGAGGGCAAGCCGACGGAAGAGATCCACAAG
>NZ_JBSPKX010000062.1:0-673 GCF_053848045.1 Mesorhizobium sp. BHbdii
ATGCGCCGGGCCGTTTTTCGGCCTTGCGGCGCCTGTCTCCATTTTGTCGAAAATGCGTTTGGCAAGCATGTACATGTACGCCCCGATAATTCGTTGTTGCGCCGTTAACCCGAATTGGTTCTAGCTTGATGCACTCGAATTCGGGGAGGACATTTATGAACTTTTTGCGTCTGAAAGCACTGCTGGGGGCGGGGTGCTTTTCGCTGGCTTTAATCGGGACCGCAATGAACTCGGCGCATGCCGGTGGCATTGAGCGTGGCGGCTACGATATCGATCTTCTGTTCGATCCGGCGCCGTTCGCGACGGAAGCGGAGTCGACTTATGTTATGCCGCAACGCAAGCTCAAGAATGCGGTGGACACCAACCCGCTCGACGGCAATTTGACGTTCCTCGGCAGCACGGCAAAGGACAGCGAGAGCTACTGGGTGCCGCGCATCGGCGTCAAGGCGCAGATCGTTCAAGGTGTCGACTGTATGTTCGACTATTCCCAGCCATGGGGCGCGCACACCAATCCGGGTCTGTGGGCCGGCGCCGAATCCAACATGGAAACCGACATCAAGAGCAACAATTACGCCACGACTTGCTCCTACAAGATGGATGCCGGCAAAGGCCAGCTTCGCTTCATCGGCGGCGTCTATTACCAGGAAGTCTACGGTTTCAAGAAGGACCTGGT
>NZ_JBSPKX010000063.1:0-667 GCF_053848045.1 Mesorhizobium sp. BHbdii
CTTTTCCCGCTCTGATTGCGGCCACCCGGCACCCGTTCGTGCGAGATAACGCTCGGCGGCCCCTTGGCGTTCACCCTCGGCAATGCCGGGCAGCATCTGCAGCAGCTTGTGCAAAGCGAGCCCGCGCTGCACGGCAAAGCCCGGTTCGGCATCGGCGGCCAGCACCGGGGAAGCCTCGTCGACGACCGCTTCCTTGCCTTCGTCGATCAGCGCGGAGGCACCGGATGGCGACAGCGGCCGCGGCAGGTCCTCGAAGGGCGGCAAGGGCCGGAACAGGGTTCCCGGCAACGGACCGAAAGCATCGGTCTGCCGCGCCTGTTCATCGGTGCTCGCCGCGACGGGCGGCAGCTTGGTCACGTGGAAACGATGCACCGGCTCGCCGCCGGCGGGATGCGCACGCTGTTCGCTTTCCGGCGCGCCAATCAGCGCGCGGCTGACGATCGAATGCCAGGTGCCGGTGTTCGGCGCCCGCTTGCCGTGATAGCCGCAGACGATCAGCCGGTCCTCGGCACGGGTCATGCCGACATAGAGCAGCCGGCGGTATTCATCGTCGGCGAGTTCGCGGGCGCGGGCGGCCGCCGCCTTCGAGAAGCCGTTGGCGACATCGCTGGCCGAACGCCAGAGATAGCCCTTGCCGTCAAAATTGCGGCCCGAGCCGTCGAACGGC
>NZ_JBSPKX010000064.1:0-659 GCF_053848045.1 Mesorhizobium sp. BHbdii
TGCGATCGACGACGCGGTAAAGGACCTTGCACAGCATCACGTACGCGCTTGGCGCGGCGTTCAGGCGGCGCTTCGGCGCATGATCGACCGTTTCGATCCGGCCGCGATCGAGGAAGAGCTCAAGTCCAATTCCGCCATCAGCAATCTGCTCTCCGGCGGACGCAATGCCAAGCTGTGGGAGCTCTACCAGAAACGCCATCGCGACATCGCCCAGAGCGCGGAATCGAGTTTCCTGGGCGAGATCGGCGCAGACTTCAGGGACGCATACGAAGAGGAGGAGTAGGACATGATCGACAGACGCGAATTCGTCGTTGCCCTCGGTGCCACGGGGCTGCTTGCGGCTTGCCAGAGCGGCCCGCCGAAACCATCGGTTATCTCGGTCAACGTCACCGGGGGCGCCGGTATGAATCCAGGACCGGGCGGCGGCGACCGGCCGGTGACGGTACTGGTGATGCGGCTTGCCAGCACCGGCAAGTTCAACTCGGCCGACTATTTCGCGCTGCAGGGCGACGCTGGCTCGGCGCTCGGTGCCGACCTCATCGGCTCCGACACGATCTCGGTCGCGCCGGGCAAGACGGCGGCCAAGACCATCACGGTCGAGCCGAACGCCACGGCGCTCGGCTTCGTGGCGCTGATCCGCGAGCCAGGCGGACGCAACT
>NZ_JBSPKX010000065.1:0-641 GCF_053848045.1 Mesorhizobium sp. BHbdii
ACCTTTTGGAACCTGGAAAACGGCGTGGCTCGTTCGTTCTTGGACGCAGACTATCTCAGATCCTGCAGTCAGACACCGCATGGATTGAGCTCGCTAGCAGGCGCCTGCTCAAGTCTCTCGCAGAGGAGAGCGGAGAAACTTGCTTTATCGTACGGCTTTATGGAGCGACCGTGCGGTCTTTGGTTATGGAATCCCCAGATGCAAGTGTAGGCGTCTACGTCACTCCCGGCCACATCCTACCTCCGCACGCCACGGCAACAGGCAAGCTGTTAACCGCCATGCAGGAACCGAGTCTGCGCGAGGCGATCTTGCAGACGGAATTGAAGAGTCTCACGCCTCATACCATCATTGATAGAGCGAAGCTGGAGCAGGAGTACCAACGGATCCGCGAGCAAGGTTATGCAGTCGAGAACGGCGAGCAGGTGCGGGGCTTATTTACGATCGCGTGCCCTATCGTTCTGATGGAAGGGCAAGCTCCGATCTACGCGCTGGGAATGACGGGGCCGGCCGAGAGAATGGGAGGCCAGCCGCTGTCCTTATTGGTAACGAAGTTGCAGCATACGGCTGCCGAGTTCGCAAACGTATTCACTCCAAACGGGAAGAAAAGGTTGTAAGCTACAAGCGAGAGTCAGGAACCTGGC
>NZ_JBSPKX010000066.1:0-640 GCF_053848045.1 Mesorhizobium sp. BHbdii
CTCGGCCAACATCGCGCCGCAGGCGCCCGACGCAGAGCGTTGGACCACACTGTGGATGTTCATGCAGTCCGGGCCAGGCGTTTTTCGGGGAGACCTCAGCTTTTACACGTCCGATGACAGCCTCGTCGGCCGGCTCGCGTCCATCGATACGCGGCGCACGCCCATCCATATCATGTGCGGCGAGTACGACATGACCTGCACTCCTGAAGACGCGCAACGCACGGCAGCCGCGATCAAGGGTGCCACTCTTGCGATCATGAAGGATCTTGGTCATTTTCCGATGAGCGAGAACCCCGCTTCCTTCAGGGCCTATTTCAAGGAGGCACTGGAAAGGGTCACGCGGGTGCCTGCGCGGCTGATGGATGCCTGACGGACGGCGATGGACTTCAAACGGCTGAGCTATTTCCTGGCAGTGGCCGAAGAACTTCATTTCGGGCGCGCCTCGGCGCGGCTCGGAATTGCTCAGCCTCCATTAAGCCGACAGATCGCTCAGTTCGAAAGGGAGATCGGCGCGGCCCTGTTCGACCGCAGCCGCAGCCAGATTCGGCTCACCCAGGCAGGCGAATTGCTGTTGGAGCGGGCAAGGGAAATCCTCGAACGCGTCGACCAGACGGAACGTGAGGTGATGCGGATCGGGCAG
>NZ_JBSPKX010000067.1:0-635 GCF_053848045.1 Mesorhizobium sp. BHbdii
GATAGAACGCATCATCACAAAAGTCCGTGTGCAGAAATCATCGCGCCGGCTCAATGCCGCGCCGGTGCGACAGTCTTAGCGGTTTGGCCTTGCGCAGGCAAAGTGCCGCGATGCCGCAACCGCGGTGGCGTTGACGCATCCGCTTGCAAAGCCGCACGACGCGTCCCACCTGATACCGGCAACTCGAACCGCAGGAGGCTCCTTTGCTCGAACTGGTTGGACGCGAACGGATTGGGCGAAAACTGATCGGCGGCGCCTTGGCCGCGTGCGTCGTGCTTGGCGCCGGCAGCGCCGTCGCCGAGGAAGTCGGCAAGGTCGGCGTCGACTGGGTCGGCAATGACATCATCGTCGAAGCAATCAAGGACCCGAAAGTGGATGGCGTGACCTGCCATGTCTCCTATTTCGACCGCAGCATCATCGACCGCCTGCACAAGGGCAACTGGTTCGAGGATCCCTCCGATTCGTCGATCTCCTGCCGCCAGACCGGCCCGATCACCATCGGCGACATCGACACGAGCGAGGGCGGCGAGGAGGTGTTCAAGCAAGGCCTCAGCCTGATCTGGAAGAAGCAGGTGGTGAACCGCATCTATGACAAGACCAACGAGACGCTGATCTATCTCTCGCATTCGCGCCAG
>NZ_JBSPKX010000068.1:0-635 GCF_053848045.1 Mesorhizobium sp. BHbdii
ACCAGGCTTCACTGCTCGAGCACTATCGGCGCTTCCTGAGCTTCCGCCGCGCCCACCCGGCGCTGGCCAAGGGCGACATCACCTTCATCGAGAGCGAGGGCGACACCGTCGCCTTCACGCGCCGCGCCGGCAATGAGCAGGTTGTCTGCGTCTTCAACCTCGGCGCCAAGCCGGCCAAGGTTGACCTTGGCAGGCGATCCCTGCAACCTTTGCCGGGACACGGGTTTTCCGGTCAGGCGAACCCCGGTTCGGTCGAGCTTGGCGGCTATGGCGCCTGGTTCGGGCGCATCGACTGAATTTTTGCGAAATCACTGGGAGGAAACCAATGGCCGATGTCAATTTGAGGCAAGTGAAGAAGTCCTACGGCAATCTCAACATTCTCCACGGCATCGACCTCGATATCAAATCGGGCGAGTTCATCGTCTTCGTCGGTCCATCGGGCTGCGGCAAGTCGACCTTGCTGCGCTCGATCGCCGGGCTCGAGGAAATCACGTCAGGCGAGCTCAAGATCGATGGCGAAGTGGTCAACGATGTGCCGCCGTCCAAGCGCGGCATCGCCATGGTGTTCCAGTCCTACGCGCTCTATCCGCATATGACGGTCTACGACAACCTGGCGTTCTCGATGAAGCTCGGCA
>NZ_JBSPKX010000069.1:0-630 GCF_053848045.1 Mesorhizobium sp. BHbdii
GGAATACTCGCCGGGCCATAGGGGAGAGCGTCACCGCTCCCCGCCAAATTAATAATTGTGCGCTAGATACCAAACGACATCAGAGGCGTTTTATTTGGGTTGCCGACTTCGTTGGCATTTTCCCATACGCGCCAACGCTGAACGCTCAACTTGAAGCTGGGGAGAGAGATTACCGGCTTTAAGGAGTCAAGATCGACGTATCCTCCTGTGCTCCTGATGTTTACTGGGTCTCTTCCCAGGCGAAGAAACGTCCGGTCCCCGCTGATGATCACCGTACCCGGGGTTTCGCTGTCGGACGTCTTTTCATCTCCACGAGGGGTTACGATTTCAAACGCCCAATCATCGCCAAATATGAGGCAGTCATTGACCGGGTGAATTCTTAGAAAGTGAGGCGGACTTCCGTCGAAGGATTTTAGCACCGCAAGTGAAGCCGCTTCAGTATCGCTTGTATCAAGCTTTATGGCGTAGCCTAACGCTCCGCCTTCTTGGAACAACGCAATCAATGTGCCGGCCTTGCAATCAGAAATTTCGCCTGTTGAAACGGATCGAATGATTTTCATTTGTGCTTCCCTTTTGGACGGAGCCATCCGAGGTAACAGAAACTTAGACCAAAATGAACGCCACAAGGCA
>NZ_JBSPKX010000006.1:0-186990 GCF_053848045.1 Mesorhizobium sp. BHbdii
TGCGCGGCCCGTTCGAGTCGGGAAAGGTTCTCCTGTTCCTTGGCGCGCGGTTCCATGGGTTCACCTCCCGATGTGGCCATCAACACCCAGCCAGTGCCTTCTCGTTCCTCGGCGGCGGCATTCCGGCAAACGACCCGATATCAGTCGCTGACCGGTTCCTTGCCGGTCCCCGAAAGCTGGCCTTCATTCCGGCGGCCCCGTCCTTGGTGAAATAGGGCGGCAAGCAGAAAGATGCGACGGCGCCGCTATATTCGGCAAATGCCTTTAACCCGATCCGAAATTAAGTTGAGTTTGGTGTCAGCAGCTCCCCGAGAGCCCACCGGTAGCGATCTCCGCGCTTATGCCTGTATCGATCGACGATGACGGCTCAGACGTTTTCTTTCCATATGATTGTCTCTGGATCGACAGATTTCCAGTCGATCCTGGTGCCTTATTCCTGACGCGCCCCAAATCTGCGAGCGACCGAGCATTGAGACACCAATGTAGTCGCGCACGTTGAGCTTCTTGCCGCCGTCCGTCAGTTGGATCTTGCTGCTGTAGACCTTGCCGCTGAAGTGTCTGCCGGCTAGCGGTCTGCGGCAGGAGTGCTCTTGTCGAGAGCAATGCGGCTATCGGCGGTGGGTGGGTGGACTATCTTGGAGAATACCGCGCCGTAGCGTGCAGTCAGCGGGGTTCGCGGACGGCTAAGGGCGCAGTGAGCCAGATTTTTGAGCGCCGGCCCGGCAAAAAGCCATGATCACCGCTATGTCACTCGGGCATGACCGTTGCCAAATCGAAAATTCCGATGCCCGATCAAACTTTAACAGGCGAATGCTATTTAGAGCTGCCGGCCTTGCTGCACTGGCCGGGCTCGCTGCCTGCGCCACTGTGCTGGCCACCGGCGAAGGCGCCGGGGTCTCCGCCTCCGCCGTTGGCACACTGGCGGGCATCCGTGCCTCAGCCGGCCTCGGGCCGCTTCTCCCCGACCCTCAGCTCGAACGGGCAGCCCTGCAGCAGTCCGGCTATATGGCGCGCGGCGGCCGCATGACCCATACCACAGGCTGGGGCAAGGGATTCGCCTCGCGCGTCAAGGGCAACGGCATTAGCGGTGCTGCCGCCGAAAACATCGCCGAGGGCCGTTTCGATCAGCAGAAGCTGTTCGACATCTGGATGCATTCGGCCGGCCACCGCCGCAACATGCTCGACCCGCGCTTCACCCGCTTCGGTCTGGCCTATGTGCGGGACGGCCGCGACAGCTCGCTGCGCTACTGGAGCCTTGTTCTGGGCAAGTAGGAGGCGTGACCGGCACGTCGACGAGCCGTCAGTCCATATGGGCGGCGGGACCGGCGGTCGGACCAGCCTTTGGCTTGCGGAGCAGAAAAACGAACGGGATGGCAATCAGCGTCATCATCATCAGCAGCTTGAAGTCGTTGACGTAAGAGATCATCATCGCTTGGATATTGACCATGCCGTCCACTTGGGAAAGCGCCGTCGGATCGCCGCCCGCCGCTGCCGGCAACGCCGCCCATAGATTGGGATTGAACGGGTTGATGTAAGCTGAGAGCTCGGCATGGTTCACCTGCGTGTTGCGTACCAGGAGAACCGTCACCACCGATACGCCGATCGACGAACCAAGATTGCGCACCAGGCTGAATAACGCAGTGGCATCGGTGCGGAAGCGCGCGTCGAGCGTGGCGAAGGCCACGGTCGACAGCGGCACGAACACCATTCCCATTCCAAGGCCCTGGATGACGCCGGAGCTGAGGATGAGCCAGCTGTCCATCTGCGGTGAAAAGCTAGACATGGTGTAGAGCGATTGCGCGGTCAGGAGGAAGCCGATGACGACGAGGATTCGGGCATCGACCTTGTGCATGATGCGGCCGACGACGAGCATGGCAATCATCGTGCCGACGCCGCGTGGCCCTAAGACGATGCCGATGGCGAGGGTCGGATAGCCGAAGATGCTCGACAGCATTGGCGGCAGCAGCGACATGCTCGCCAGAATGAGCACGCCCATGACAAAGATGAACGCCAGCCCGGTCACAAAATTGCGGTCGAGGAATATCTTCGGGTCAATGAAGGGCTGCTCCGCCGTCAACGTGTGAATGATGAACACCCAGAAGCCGGTGATGGAAAGACCGAGTTCGATCCATATCTCGACCGAGGAAAACCAGTCGACCTCGCCGCCGCGATCCAGCATCAGCTGCAGAGCGCCGACGCCGAGCGACAACATGGCGAAGCCGAAGAAATCGAAGCTGCGTATCCGCCTTGCAACGGCCGGCAAGTAGGCGGCCATGCCAAGGAAGGCGAGGATGCCGACCGGCAGGTTGATGAAGAACACCCAGCGCCAGTTGAAATTCTCGGTTAACCAGCCACCGAGCGTCGGGCCCAGGATCGGTCCCAGCATGATGCCGGCACCCCAGATTGCCATGGCCTGGCCGTGGCGCTCCTTGGGGTTGATGTCGAGCAGGAAGGTCTGCGACAGCGGCACGATCGCCGCGCCGAACACGCCTTGCATGAGGCGGAACAGCACCATGGTTTCAAGGCTCCATGCCAGACCGCACAGCATGGAGAAGAAAGTGAAACCGACCACCGCCGTCAGAAACAGCTCCTTGCGGCCAAAGCGGTCGGCCAGCCATCCGGTCACCGGCGTCATGATCGCCGCGGCGACGATGTAGGAGGTCAACACCCAGTTGATGTTGTCGGGGGAAGCGCCGAGATCGCCGGTCATGGTCGGCAGCGCGACGTTGGCGATCGTGGTGTCGAGCGCCTGCATGATCGTCGCCAGCATCAGTGCAACGGTTATCAGGCCGCGATGCGGCACTTCGCGAAAGGGTTCTGGCGTGCTCATTATGTGGAACTTCCGGCAGGTGACAAAAACGTGTACAGTAGAGCGACGTGCGTACATTTGGACGCATAAAGTACGCTCTAGTACTTTGAGACTGCGCATCGTGCTTTCCGAAAATCGATTCCGATTTTCGGGCCGATGCGCCAGGCTTCCGGGCGGCGAGGCCTTCCGTGTGGAGAGACCCTCATCGCAGTGGGACGCGAAATCGATGTGGGGGTTACATCGACCGAGCGTCTCGATAACGGGCGCCTGCCGCCCGGAAACCTGAGGACCGAAGGGGCCTGCGTCGGATTGTTCAGGCTTCGATCTGGCCGCGACGCAGCCCGGTCCGAACCCCAACCCTCACCGCATCCCCGATCGGACCAATCCTGTCAGCTGCGTTCCTCTTCCTGCGCGGCCTGCATTCTACTTGTTGCGTCTCAGACCTCATCATCCAATGGAACGAGGTGGTCTATTGCGCCTCACCCGCCGTTGCGTGGCCGAATATGCTCGGAAGCCCGCGGGAAACGCCGGTGTCCACCGTGACGGTCGCGCTCATGCCGGTGCGCAGCGCCATCTTGGCGCCGGCATCGGCCAGTTCCAGGCGCACCGGAATGCGCTGGGTGACCTTGACCCAATTGCCGGTGGCGTTCTGGGCGGGCAACAGCGAGAACTCGGCCCCGGTGCCGGCACCGATCGCCTCGACCGTGGCTTCGAACGTCTTGCCCGGATAGGTGTCGACGACAATTTCGGCCTTCTGGCCGGGCTTCATATGGGTGAGCTGGGTTTCCTTGAAATTGGCATCGATCCAGGTATCGCCGGTCTCGACCAGCGAAAACAGCGGCGTCCCGGAGCCGACATACTGGCCGACCTTGAACGAGGCAGCCTGGCTGATGATGCCGTCGGCCGGCGCCGTGACCGTGGTCTGCGCCAAATCGTAGGCAGCCTTATCGCGCGCGGCGAGCGCCGCCATCACGGTCGGATGCTTGTCGGTCTCGATATCGGGATTGCCGCCAAGCGCCGCCCTGGCGCTGAGGATACCCTGCTCGGCCGCGGCCAGTTGCTGCTTGGCCTTGTCGAGATCGTTCCTGGCCTCATCCAGCGACGATTTGGCGTTAATGCCCTTGCGGGCAAGGTCGGCGGCCCGGTCATATTGCGACTGCGCGTAGTCGACCTGGCTGGCGTCGGACTTCTCCTGAGCTACCGCCTGGCTGTAGGCCGCACGCAACTGCTCAACATTGAGACGCGCGCCGGCCACCGCCGCATCGGCCTGGGCCAGTGCGATCCGGTAGGGCTCGGAATCGATGGCGAACAACACGTCGCCCTGCTTGACGGACTGATTGTCGAAAATGTCGACCTGAACAATGCGACCTGCCGTATCGGCGGCGATCGAGACCTTGGCCTGCTGCAGATTGGCGTTCTCGGTCTCCTGGTAACGGCCGCCGGTCACCCAGACGTAGCTGCCGCCGGCGATCAGTGCCACGGGGAGTGCGAACATCAAAAGGAAGCGGCCGGCACGGCGCTTCTTCTTCGGCGCCACCGGCGCCGGTTCTACCGGCGGAGCGACTGTAACCGGGGCTGCCGCGGGCTGAGCGGGAGCTTCCATCTCCAGCTTGGTCGCATTCTCATCTACCTTGGCTACCGCGTTCATGCTGCTGCGCCTTCTGCACTCTCGACTTTTTCGGCGGACGCCGTCTCGCCGTCCGCCAGGTTCTTGGCCATCGCCTCCAGACCCTTGATCAGGATGCGGCGATCTTGCGGCGACACTCCGGTCAGCGATTCTTCATAGACTTCGCCGGCGAGGCTCTTGATATCTGCATAGGCCTCGCTCGCTTTGGCGGTCGGGAAGATCATGCGAACGCGGCGGTCGGCGGCGTCGGAACGGCGCTCGATCCAGCCGCTCTCCTCCATGCGGTCGACCAGGCGCGAGACGCTGATCGGCTCGATCTCGAGAAGCTCGGCGAGCCGCGCTTGCGTGATGCCTTCTTCTTTGGCGACGCGGACCATAAGCCGCCATTGCGCCGAGGAAAGGCCGAGCCCGCTAGCCCTCGCCTCGAAGCGCTTGCGCATCAAGCGCTGCACGTCGTGGATCAAAAAGCCCAATCTATCGATGCCGTCGGAATCCATGAGCGACACATATTATGAGCGTGCTCATCATTCAAGGAGCCGCATTGTGCCAGAAGGCAGCAAGTGTGCATGGCAGTCAGGTCCAATGATTGCGAATGAGCATGTGACGACAAAGAAAGCGCCGACCGAACTGGTGATGATGCCGATTGGCAGTTCCTGCGGCGGCAACAGCGTGCGCGCCAGAAGGTCACTTGCCAGCAGGGTGTATGTAATAATATAACATATCAAGTGCTACGCTCCGCTGTCAACACCGGCGACCAGTGTTCTGGTTTTTCCCTGGGCGCCCCATTCGAGGACCTTTCAAAGGGCCAGCAGGGAAAAGGTCGGTCGCCAAAACATCGGAAAATTTTCAGAATCCGATCGGGATTTCAGCGCCTGAAAAGCCGAATGAAAGCGTGCTGGTGAACGGGCGAATTGACCCTGTTTTCGCGCCAAGGCGTCCGGCCCCGTCTCCAGCCAAGGATCATAGCCGGCTGTCGCACCCATTCCGGCGCCGGCCGCAACATGGATAGGAGACAACATGACTGCCGCATTCCACAGCAGGTTGAAACGTGGCCTCGTCGGCGTATCGATCGCGGCGCTCGCCTGCGCCGCCGCCGTCACCTGGTACGCTGCCAAGGGCGAGGCCGCAAGCGCAAAGCCGGATGTGCCGGAAGCGAAGCTGGTCAAGGCCGTGACGGTGAAGCCGGCACCGCAGGCGGACAGCCGGCTCGCGATCGGCGAAATCCGCCCACAGCGCGAAAGCGACCTTGGGTTCCGGCTCTCCGGCAAGCTCGTGCAGCGCACGGCAGCAGTAGGCCAGATGGTCAGGAAAGGCGAAGTGCTCGCCCGCATCGAGGACCAGGATTATCGCAACCGCTTGCGCAGCGCCGAGGCCGATGTCGCGGCGGCGCAGGCCGTGCTGGTCGAGGCTAGCGCCGCCGAGGCCCGCCTCGGAGCGCTGCTTGCCAAAGGCTTCACGACGCGCGCCAGCTACGATGCAACGTTGAAGAACCTCCGCTCGGCGCAAGCCAAGCTGGACTCGGCAAAGATTGGCTTGGAGATGGCCAGGGATCAGCTCGCTTATACCGAACTGCACGCGGATTTCGACGGCGTGGTGACGGCGACTGGCGCCGAGGAAGGCCAGCTCGTCAATGTCGGGCAGATGGTCGTGCGCATCGCCGATCCACAAGCCCGCGACGCTGTCTTCTCGATCGCCGAGGCTGTTTTCTCAAATCGCCGCAGCGCTGGGCATCCGCCGGAGATCATGGTCTCGCTGCTGAGCAACCCAGCGATCTCGACATCCGGCGTCATCCGCGAGGTGTCGCCTGTGGCCGATGCCGCCACCCGCACCTTCCAAGTGAAGGTTTCGCTGCGCAACGCCCCGAATGAAATGCGCTTTGGCAGCAGCGTCGCGGGCCGTGTCAACGAATCCGGCGCGCCTGTCGTGGTGTTGCCGGGAAGTGCACTGTTCGACAAGGGCGGTAAGCCGGCCGTGTGGATTGTGGGCGCTTCGTCGGCCGTCGAGCTGAAGCCCGTTGTCATTGCCCGTTACGAGACCGAGCGGGTTGTCGTCAGCGGCGGCCTGGCCGAAGGCGATGTGGTCGTAACCGCCGGCATCAACCGGCTGCGCGAACACGAAAAGGTTCGCATCGTGGCAGGAGAAACCAGATGAGCCCGTCACAAACGAAAGTCCTGATCGCCGGCGCCGGACCAACCGGGCTGACGCTTGGCCTCTGGCTCACCCGTCTCGGCGTGCCGGTCCGCATCTTCGACAAGGCCGCAGGTCCAGGCGAGACATCGCGCGCGCTCGCCGTCCAGGCCCGCACGCTCGAGTTCCACCGCCAGATCGGCATCGTCGAGGACGTGCTTGCCGCCGGCGTGCGGCTGGAGCAACTCACCGTGCGCACGCCGGCCGGCATTGCCGCAAAGCTGCCGCTCTCCGACTTCGGCCGCGGCATCAGCCCGTTCCCCTTTGCATTCGCGCTGCCGCAGGACATTCACGAGCGCATCCTGATCACGCATCTCGAGCGCGCCGGGGTTCGGGTCGAGCGCAACACGGAGTTGGTCGCGTTCGAGGACAGGACCAGTTCGGTTGTCGCCACATTGCGCAATAGCGGTGTGACCGAGACAGTCTGCGCTGCCTATCTCGTCGGTTGCGACGGCGCCCGCAGCACCGTGCGGCATGGGCTAAATATCGGCTTCCCGGGTGGCACCTACGAACAGGCCTTCTACGTCGCCGACGTGACGGGTAGCGGCGCGGTCACCCGCAACGGCATGGACACTACGGTCAGCGCTTACGGTTTCGCGATCGTCATGCCGGTCAGGCAATCCGGTTCACTGCGTCTGATCGGCATCGTCCCGAAGGCGCATGAAGCCGACGAAACGATCACCTTCGAGGCGATCCGCGCCGATGTCGAGCGCGACACCGGCATCAAAGTCAACGAAGTCAACTGGTTCTCGACCTACCGCGTCCACCACCGCGTTGCAGAACGCTTCCGCGTCGGCCGCGTGTTCCTCTGCGGCGATGCCGGCCACATCCACAGCCCGGCCGGCGGCCAGGGCATGAACACCGGCATGGGCGATGCGGTCAACCTGGGCTGGAAGCTCGCTGCCGTGGTTCAAGGCCGTGCCGATCAGCGCCTGCTCGACAGCTACGAGCCGGAACGCATCGCCTTTGCTCGAAAGTTGATCGAGAGCACCGACACGGCGTTCCGCTTCATCACCAGCCGCTCGCGCCTAGTCGGCCTGTTCCGGCGCTATCTGATGCCGAAGATCATGAACGTGCTGCTGCACACGTCGTACGGCTCGCGTGCCTTCTTCGGCCTGATCTCGCAGACCGCGATCCAGTACCGTTCCGGGCCGATCTGTTCCGGCACGGCCGGGAAAATCAGCGGCGGCGACCGCCTGCCCTATGTCCTCACCGCCAGCGGCAACAATTTCGAGCCGCTGCGCTCGCTGGACTGGCAGGTGCATGTCTATGGCGAGGCGAATGCCGAGTTCCGGGCGATGCTGGCTCCGACCGGCATCCCGATCCACAGCTTCGCCTGGTCCGACATGGCTAAAGCCACGGGCCTGCATCGCGACGGTGCCTATCTGGTGCGGCCCGACGGCCATGTCGCGCTGGCCTCGCCGGTGCAGGAGCCAGCCACCTTCCAGCGCTACCTTGCCGGGCTTGCCATCAAACCCCGGCTGGCCGAGCGAGGGCCGTACCGCATCCCGGGCACCATGCACAGCCTGGCCTGAGTAACGCCCGCCCCGACCGGCGGGTGCCACCCAGCCGAATCACTGAAGTCTTCAGCCGGCGCAGGCCGGCCGCGCGCCGGGATGGCGCGCCATGAAAAAGGAGTCGCATTATGACCAGCTTCAATCTTTCCGAATGGGCACTGCGCCACAAGAGCTTCGTCATCTACCTGATGATCGCGGCCGCACTCGCTGGCATGTTCGCCTACACCGGGCTCGGCCGCGAAGAGGATCCGCCCTTCACCATCAAGACCATGGTGGTCAAAACGCTATGGCCGGGCGCAACGACCAGCGACACGGTGGAGCAGATCACCGACCGGATCGAGAAGAAGCTCGAGGAGCTTCTCAACCTCGACTACGTCAAGAGCTACACCAAGCCCGGCGAATCGGTGGTCTTCGTCAACCTGAAGGACACGGTCGCGGCCGAGCAGGTGCAGCCGCTCTGGTACCAGGTGCGCAAGAAGCTCGATGACATCAAGCCGACGATGCCGTCCGGCGTCCAGGGCCCTTTCTACAATGACGAGTTTGGCGACACCTATTCGCTGATCTATGCGCTTACCTCCGACGGCGTCAGCCATCGCGATCTGAAGGATTTAGCGAGCGGCCTGCGCGCCGGGCTGCTGACCGTGCCCGACGTCGCCAAAGTCGAGCTGATCGGCCAGCAGGACGAAAAGATCTATTTGGAATTCTCGACGCAGAAGGTGGCAGCACTCGGGCTCGACGTCGGCACGCTGTCGCAGGTGCTGCAGGCGCAGAACGCGCTGACCCCGAGCGGAACGGTCGACGCCGGCCCCGAGCGCATTGCCATTCGGGTTTCCGGCGAATTCACCTCCGAGGAGAGCCTGAAGGCGATCAACTTCTACGCCAATGGCCATTATTTCAGGCTGGGCGATGTTGCCGAGGTTAAGCGCGCCTATTCCGACCCGCCGCAGCCGATGTTCCGCTTCAACGGCAAGCCGGCTGTCGGCATCGCCATCTCGATGACATCAGGCGGCGACGCGCTGGCGCTCGGCGAGAACGTTAAGGAAAAAATGCACGAGATGGCGGCCGAGCTGCCGCTCGGCGTCGAGCTCGGCCTGGTCGCCGACCAGTCGCATGTGGTGGAAGAATCCGTCGGCGAGTTCACCAAGAGCCTCGGCGAGGCCATCGCCATCGTGCTTGCGGTCAGCTTCCTAGCGCTCGGCTGGCGCCCAGGCATCGTCGTGGCCGTCGCCATCCCGCTGGTGCTCGCCATCACCTTCGTCACCATGGAGTATTTCGGCATCTCGCTGCAGCGCATCTCGCTCGGCGCGCTGATTATCGCGCTCGGCCTTCTGGTCGACGACGCCATGATCGCGGTGGAGATGATGATCTCGCGCATGGAGGAAGGCTACGACAAGATCTCGGCGGCCACCTATGCCTATACCTCGACCGCCTTCCCGATGCTCACCGGCACGCTGGTGACGATCGCCGGCTTCGTGCCGGTCGGCTTCGCCAAGAGCGGCGCCGGCGAATATTGCTTCTCGCTGTTCGCGGTCGTCGGCATAGCGCTGGTTGTTTCCTGGGTCGTCGCGGTACTGTTCACGCCGTTGACCGGCGTCGCCCTTTTGCCCGAGCGCATCAAGGGCCATGGCAGCCACCAGCCTTCGCGCCTGGTGCGCGGCTTCAAGACGCTGCTCGAAATGGCGATGCGGGCGAAGTGGCTGGTGCTGTCGGCGACCGCCGGGCTGTTCGCGCTCTCGGTCGTGGCCATGGGCTTTGTCGGTCAGGAGTTCTTCCCGAAGTCCGACCGGCCCGAAATCATGGTCGACCTCACCCTGCCGCAGACCGCATCGATCAAGGCGACGGACGAGGTGGTGAGCCGGGTCGAGAAGCTGCTCGCGACCGATCCTGATATCGACCACTGGAGCTTCTATGTCGGCCAGGGCGCGGTCCGTTTCTACCTGCCGCTCGATGCCCAGCTCGCCAACGACTTCTTCGCCCAGGCGGTGGTCGTGACCAAGGGCCACGCCGTGCGCCAGGCCGTGATCGATCGGCTGGAAAAGTCACTTGCGAACGGCTTCGACGAGGTCATGACCCGCGTCACGCCGCTCGAACTCGGACCGCCGGTCGGCTGGCCGCTGAGATTCCGGGTCAGCGGACCGGACCCGGACAAGACGCGCAGCCTGGCGCAGCAGTTCGCACAGGTGCTGGGCAGCGATGCAGCCGTGCGCAACATCAACTACGACTGGAACGAGCCGGCCAAGGTCATCAAGATCGAGGTCGACCAGGACAGGGCGCGCGCGCTCGGCATCTCCTCGCAGCAGCTCGCCGATACGATCAACTCGATCCTGTCAGGGTCGAAGATCACGCAGATGCGCGACGACACCTACCTCGTCGATATCGTGGCGCGTGCGGTCCAGTCGGAACGTGCCGACATCGACACGCTGCGCACGCTGACGGTCAGCGCGTCGGGCGGACGCCGTGTGCCGCTCGACCAGGTGGCCACGCTCACCTACCAGACCGAGTCGCCGCTGATCTGGCGCCGGGGCCGCGTGCCGACGGTGACCGTACAGGCCGACGTCGTGCCCGGCACCGAGCCGGCCGTCGTGGTCCGCAAGCTCGACGGCGCGATCGCCGCCTTCAAGGCGGAACTGCCGGCCGGCTACAGCGTCGAACAGGGCGGCGTGATCGAAGACAGCGCCAAGGCGCAGGCGAGCATCTTCGTCGTCTTCCCGCTGATGCTGTTCATCATGACCACCGTGCTGATGATACAGCTGATGAGCTTCCAGCGCCTGGTGCTGGTGCTGCTCACCGCTCCGCTGGCGCTGATCGGCGTTGCCGGCGCGCTGCTGATGTCGGGAGCACCGATGGGCTTCGTCGCCATTCTCGGCGTCATGTCCCTGATCGGCATGGTGATCCGCAACTCGGTCATCCTGATCACGCAGATCGACCAGCACATCGCCTCCGGCGAAGAGCCGTGGTCGGCGGTGATCAGCGCCACCGCGCACCGGCTGCGGCCGATCCTTTTGACTGCGGCGGCCGCCATCCTCGGCATGATCCCCATCGCGCCGACGGTGTTCTGGGGGCCGATGGCCTACGCGGTGATGGGCGGCCTGATGGTCGCGACCGTGCTGACGCTGCTCGTCCTGCCGACCCTCTATGTCGCGTGGTTCAGCATCAAGGCACCGGCGGAGTCGGCGGCTGAGCCCATCGAGTCCGTCGCCGAACCGCAGCCGCTGGCCGCTTAAAGGCGACCCCTCCCAGCAAACGCCACGGCGGCGGAACCGCCGTGGCAGCCGCTTCGCAAGATTTAAACTGAAAGGACCGAACATGACACCCGTTTTCGGAAGCCTTCTCATCCGCGTCAACGCCGGCTTCCTGATCCTCGCATCGGCAGGCGGCCTGATAACCGACATTGCCGGCTCCTTCTTCGGGCGCGGCGCCGAGGCCGCCCTGCTCGCCAATGCACCCGGGACCGGCATCGGCTTCATCGAGGCGCACGGGCTTGCCCTGATCATCGGGCTGACCCATGTGGCGCAGCGCCTATTCCCTGAAATGGCACGCTGTCCTGGCGGCCGTCCATGCACTGCTTGGAACCGCAAACCTCTTGTTCTGGCAGTTCTTCATCGCCGCCGACGTGCTCATCGTCGGCTACGCGACGACCGCGGCACATTGGCTGTTCGTGGTTGCCCACCTCGCGGTTCTGTCGGGCACTGCCCGGCCAGTCGCGTCATCCCATTGACCTTCGATCAACATCAGGAGAAACGAAAAAATGCCTCTGAAATCCGCGAAGAAATTCCGCTCGGCCGCTGCATTGCTCGCGGTCGGCCTCGCCGTCGAGATCATCGGCATCGCCGCGCCGGCGCTGTCGCTGGTCAGCCAGGCCGAGGCCCGAGTCGGCCAGCCCTGGACGCCCCGGAGTGCCGCAGGCGTCGCACGGCGCACCACATGGCGCGTGCTCCGGCACACCACAGCCTGGGTCCCCGCGCTGCCTGCGGGCTGCGTGCGCACCAAGGTCAACGGCTTCGCCGTCTGGCGTTGCGGCGGTACCTACTATCGAGCCTATCAAGGCCGCTATATCGTCGTTGTCGTCGATTAACCGACCCCGGGCGCAGCCTGCCGCCCAAGCGCAAGCATGACGCCTTCGGCGAGATGATCCGCGTCGGCCTGATTCTCGAACGGGACGCCGCGCAGCGCATAGTCGACCGGCGAAAACGGATCGCCCTCGTCGATGAGGGCGATCTGCCGCCTCGCCCGTTCCATCTCGCCCATCTGGGCGTAGCAGGCGGCGAGTCGCGTGCGGATCCACGGCGCCGGGCGTGTGGCAAGCTCCAACGCCTCCGCCGCCTGCCGATATTCTCCCATCATATAGAGCGCCAATGCGCGGTCGAACTGGTACCAATGTGGGTGCAAAGGATCGATGCGGATGCCACGCGCCAGCCAGGTCAGCGCCTCGAGCGGTCTACCGCGCATTGTAAGCAGCATGCCCATCTGCTCGATGCTGTCGGCGTCATAAGGGTTGAGCTGCAGCGCGATGCGCATGTGGTGCTCGGCCGCTTCATGGTCGCGCATATAGAGTCGCACCAGCGACTGCACCCGATGGCCGGTCGCCTGGTCCGGCGAGAGCGACAGACCCTTGTCGGCAAGGTCGCGGGCGTTTTCCAGCACCGCGTCGCTGGCACGCCCGAATTCTCCATCCAATGCGCGCGCCAAAGCGAGGTAGGTGTAGGCCAGGCCATAGGTCGGGTCCTTGGCGATGGCCGCCTCGAACAACGCCTCGGCGCCTCGCTGGTCGGTCTGGGCAGGATCGCGCAAGAGGGCGAAGCCACGCAGCGCCAGTTCATAGGCGGCAAGGCTGGTGATCGGCTTGCGTGAGGCCTGCTGCAGGCCGGCATTGTTGACCCGCGTCACCAGCCTGCCAACAATCTGCTCGACGATCTCCTGCTCGATCGCGAACAGGCCGGTGCCGCGAGACTGATAGCGGTCGCCCCAGAGCTGGCTGGCGCTCGCGGTGTCGATGAGGTTGACGGCCGCCACCACGTGTTCGCCCTGACGACGCACTGACCCTTCGACGATGAAGTCCGCGCCGATGCGCGAACGGATTTGCGGCCACTCCGCGCGCGCGAATGAGGCAAAGGAAAAGCTCGAGTTGCGCGCCAGGACGGTGACGGTTCCGAAGCGTGCCAGCCCGTTGATGATATCCTCGGCGAAGCCATCGACAATCGCCTCGTCCGCCGGATCGCCGCCTTCATTGCGGAAGCGCAGCACTGCCACGATCGGTTGCACGCCGATCTCCGGCGATTGCTCGGCTTCGGCCGCCAGCATGTAGCCTCTCTTGGAGACGGTGCGAACCATATCCTCGCCGATCGCTTTGCGGATCTCGCGGATCGATTGCGTCAGGGAATCCTCGGTGACGAAGATGCCGGGCCAGGCAACTTCCATCAGCTCCGATTTCGGCACGACACGGCCCATGTTGCGACAGAGGTGCTTTAGCAGGACATAGGCTTTTGGGCGGAGGAATACCGGCCCGTCGGGACCGCGCAGCGTTCCCCTGGCGAGATCCAGCGTGAACCCGCCGAAGCGAAAGACCTGATCGGCAGCCGTGATTGTCACCGGCACCTCCCTGACAACGCATTGAGATGCCGCATGGACGCCACGTCAAGAGCCGTGTGACGCGGTTTAGCGGACGGGACAGCTGTCGAAGGGAGTTCGCGATCACAATCGTTGGATTTTGCGGGAGGCGCAATTTCGATCAAACTGACCGTGCGGAAAGACGGTAGCATGATTTGGCCAATGCAAGGAGCAATATGAACCCGACCGAGAAAGCGCTGTGGTTCGTCGAAAGCCATTTGCCGGAAGCCGTCTCGCTCGACGATGTCGCCAAGAGCAGTGGCGTGTCGCGCTTTCACGTGACGCGGGCTTTCGGTGCGGCGACCGGCCGTTCGGTGATGGGCTACGTGCGTTCTCGCCGGCTTACCGAGGCGGCGCGCAGGCTCGCCGCCGGCGCACCCGACATCCTCTCGGTCGCGCTCGACGCCGGCTACGCCTCGCATGAGGCCTTCACCCGCGCCTTCCGCGACCAGTTCGGCACCACGCCGGAACTGGTGCGCGCGCAAGGCTCGCTCGACAATCTCGATCTTGTGGAGCCGATCCTGATGGACCAGTCCTTTCTCACCAATCTCGAGCCGCCGCGTTTTGAGACCAGCCGGCCGTTTCTCATCGCCGGTCTCGGTGAACGCTACAGCTGCGAAACGAGCGCCGGCATCCCGATGCAATGGCAGCGGTTCGGCCCCTATATCGGCAATATTCCGGGCGAGGTCGGCGACGTCGCCTATGGCGTCTGCGTCAACGGCGACGATGCAGGCAATTTCGACTATATCGCCGGCGTCGAGGTGTCCGATTTTTCGGACTTGCCGAGGGAGTTTTCGCGCGTGCGCGTGCCGGCGCAGAAATACGCCGTGTTTGCCCATCGTGACCACATCTCGACCATCCGCCGCACGATCAACACGATCTGGAACAAATGGCTGCCGGCCTCCGGGCACGAGGTCGCCGATGCGCCCGAATTCGAGCGCTACGGCCCCGAATTCGATCCGCGCAGCGGCAATGGCGGGCTGGAAATCTGGATACCGGTCAAGGCCTAAAGCACCACTACAGCTCCAGGTTCCAGTTCTGGCCGACCAGATCCTTGCCGAAGGCGTGGTGACGCTCCTCGTCGGCCAATTTGAAACCGGCCGCCTCGTAGATGCGGCGCGCTGAGGTGAGCACGTCATTGGTCCACAGCGTCAACGTCTTGTATCCCTTCGCCCGGGCAAAGCCGATGCATTCCTCGACCAGCCGCCTGCCGATGCCGAGACCGCGCGCCGAGGGTTCGACATAGAGCAGGCGCAGCTTCGCCACCGCGTCCGACTGGCGCACGACAAAGACCGAGCCGACGACTTCGCCCTCCCGCTCGGCGATCCAACTCCGTTCCCATTTCGGATCGAAGGATTTGACGAAGGCGCCGAGGATTTCGGCGACCAGCGCCTCGTAGGTTTCGTCCCAGCCATATTCCTGCGCGTAGAGCAGGCCCTGCCGATGGATGATCCAGCCGATGTCGCCGACCTGCAAAGGTCGCAGTATGTAGGGGACCTTGGGCTCTGCACTGTCGTCCATCAGGAGTTGCACCGTCCGCATCGCCTTGACCAGCCGTTCCTGTTCCGGGGCGGGAAGCCGGTCGAGCAAGGCCGCGACCTGATCGTGCGAACCTTGGTTCAGCGGCGCGAACGCCGCCCTTCCCACCGGCGTCAGCGCGATCGACGAGCGCCGCGCATCGGCTTGCGTCGCGGCGCGCTCGACCAGGCCGCGCTCCTCGAACTTTTTCAGCAACCGGCTTAGGTAGCCGGGGTCGAGACCGAGATCGCGCGCAAGGTCGGTGGCGGTCAGGCCATCGCGATGCGCTAGTTCATAGAGCACACGAGCCTCGGTCAGCGAGAAGGCGCTTTTCAGCAGCCCTTCGTCGAGCAGGCCGATCTGGCGGGTGTAGAAGCGGTTGAAGCCCCGCACGGCATCGATCCGCTCCTTGCCGGGTTGATGATGAATCGTCATGGCATCCTCCTGCTGCACAAGATCAACCACTTACTTGACTTAGTCAAGTATCTGTTTGAAGCAGGGCATTATCCAATCCGGCAGATGAGGCCTTCGAACGACTTATTGCCTCGCGACCCTTGCCATTCCCGTCGACGAGGCGAGCGACTGGTTCGACGAAGTGCGAGTCGTGCCGAGCGGATCCTTTCCGCTGGCGAAACGATGCCCGCTGCTGGTGCTCGGTTCGCCGGGGCCCCAGTAATTCACTGCCGGGCGTTGATCGGCTCACTCAGCGCCTTGACTCTCGCCAGCCGCCGGCTTATCTCACCGCCACGTTAGCACTCGCCATTGGTGAGTGCTAACGTAGGTCCGGCGCCGCCGGATGGAGGAACTGTTCTCACCATTCTCATCGAGGAATAAAAAATGGCAAAGTCGAAGTTCCGCCCGCTTCATGACCGCGTGGTCGTACGCCGGGTTGAATCCGAATCCAAGACTGCCGGCGGGATCATCATCCCGGATACGGCGAAGGAAAAGCCGCAGGAAGGCGAGATCATCGCCGTTGGTTCCGGCGCCCGCGACGAAGCCGGCAAGCTCGTCCCGCTGGACGTCAAGGCCGGCGACCGCATCCTGTTCGGCAAGTGGTCGGGCACCGAAGTCAAGCTCAATGGCGAAGACCTTCTGATCATGAAGGAATCCGACATCATGGGCATCATCGGCTGAATATCGGCCTCACCGTCACTTAAATCTTCGGGCTCAATTCAAGCCCCTGCCAGGAGCTAAAAATGGCTGCCAAAGACGTAAAATTTTCCCGCGATGCCCGTGAGCGCATGCTGCGCGGCGTCAACATCCTCGCCGACGCAGTGAAGGTCACGCTCGGCCCCAAGGGCCGCAACGTCGTCATCGACAAGTCGTTCGGCGCACCGCGCATCACCAAGGACGGCGTCACCGTCGCCAAGGAAATCGAGCTTGAAGACAAGTTCGAGAACATGGGCGCGCAGATGGTCCGCGAAGTCGCTTCGAAGACCAACGACATCGCCGGCGACGGCACCACGACCGCGACCGTTCTGGCGCAGTCGATCGTCCAGGAAGGCCACAAGGCGGTTGCCGCCGGCATGAACCCGATGGACCTGAAGCGCGGCATCGACCTCGCGGTCAGCGACGTCGTTGCGACGCTGATCAAGAACGCCAAGAAGATCAAGACCTCGGAAGAGGTTGCCCAGGTCGGCACCATCGCCGGCAATGGCGATGCTTCGGTCGGCTCGATGATCGCCGAAGCGATGCAGAAGGTCGGCAACGAGGGCGTCATCACGGTCGAGGAAGCCAAGACCGCAGAGACCGAACTCGAAGTCGTCGAAGGCATGCAGTTCGACCGCGGCTATCTCTCGCCCTACTTCGTCACCAACGCCGACAAGATGGTCGCGGACCTGGAAGACGCCTACATCCTTCTCCACGAGAAGAAGCTCTCCAACCTGCAGGCCATGCTGCCGATCCTCGAGGCTGTCGTGCAGACCTCGAAGCCGCTGGTCATCATCTCGGAAGACGTCGAAGGCGAGGCTCTGGCCACGCTCGTCGTCAACAAGCTGCGTGGCGGCCTGAAGATCGCCGCCGTCAAGGCGCCGGGCTTCGGTGATCGCCGCAAGGCCATGCTGGAAGACATCGCCATCCTCACCGGTGGCCAGGTCATTTCCGAAGACCTCGGCATCAAGCTCGAGAATGTTGGCCTCAACATGCTCGGCCGCGCCAAGAAGGTGTCGATCTCCAAGGAGAACACCACCATCGTCGACGGTGCCGGCAAGAAGGCCGAGATCCAGGGCCGCGTCGCCCAGATCAAGCAGCAGATCGAGGAGACCACCTCGGACTACGACAAGGAGAAGCTGCAGGAACGTCTCGCCAAGCTGGCGGGCGGCGTTGCCGTCATCCGCGTCGGCGGTGCGACCGAGATCGAAGTCAAGGAAAAGAAGGACCGCGTCGATGACGCTCTCAACGCGACCCGCGCGGCCGTCGAAGAAGGCATCGTTCCCGGCGGCGGCGTCGCACTTCTGCGTGCTTCGCTGAGCATCAAGGCTGTCGGCGCCAACTCCGACCAGACCGCGGGCATCAGCATCGTGCGTCGCGCGCTGCAGGCTCCGGCTCGCCAGATCGCGTCCAACGCTGGTGCGGAAGCATCGATCGTCGCCGGCAAGATCCTTGAGAACAAGGGCCCGACCTTCGGCTTCAACGCCCAGACCGGCGAATATGGCGACATGATCGCCATGGGTATCGTCGATCCGGTCAAGGTCGTGCGCACGGCTCTCCAGGATGCGGCCTCGGTCGCCGGCCTGCTGGTCACCACCGAAGCCATGATCGCCGAGGCTCCGAAGAAGGAGTCGGCTGGCGGCGGCATGCCTGGCGGCATGGGCGGCGGCGGCATGGGCGGCATGGGCGGCATGGATTTCTAAGGAAATCCATCAGCACGCCCATGAACTGATAATGCTCAAGCCCGCAAGCGGGCTTGAGTGGCGGCATGGATTTCTAAGGAAATCCATCAGCACGCCCATGAACTGATAATGCTCAACCCCGCAAGCGGGCTTGAGTGGCGGCATGGATTTCTAATCCAGCCCATCAGCCTTCAGATACGGAAAGGGGGGCAGCGATGCCGCCCTTTTATTTGTTACGCACCTCAATCGCCGTGCAAGCCGCGATCGGCGGGCGAGACCTCCTGTACCGCTGTACGCTTTGGCAATAGTTACGGCATGGATCGCAGGGCTGGAGCCATCTCTTGTTCGGCCTTCGGCGCTTTCGGCAGGGCTCCGCGCCGGCTTCGATGCGATGAAGGCCATAAAATATCAGCCCGCCGTTACCGCGACCTCTTTGGCAGGCAAGGCACCTTCTATCAGCGCGGCGACCTCATCGGCCACCGCCAGCACCGGGGCGCGGTCGCGGCTGGCGCGCGCGATCACCATCAGCCCTTCCAGCGATGATTCGACAAGCAGCGCCAGAGCGCGGGCGCGGCGCTCGGGCACCCCTGCCCTGACGAAGGCCGCCTGCAGCAAGCCTATCCATTGCTCGAAAGCCGACCGGCACAGTTCGGCCAGCTCCGGCGTCGGCGAGTCCAGCACGACAGGCGCGATTGGGCAGCCAAGCGTGAACTGGTTGTCCTCCAGCATGCGCGCGACCGACTGATAGATATGGTGGACGGCCACCGCCGGATCGTGCTCTGCGGCCAGTGCTTCGGTAAGCTGCTCGGTCACCTTGGCGATGCTGTCGCGCGTCACCTCGATGACCAGTTGGTCCTTGCCGCCCGGAAAATGAAAATAGAGCGATCCTCGTGGCGCACCGGAGGCGCTCAAAATGTCGTTGAGCGAAGTACCGTGATAGCCGCGCTGCCTCAGCAGCAGCGCCGTCGCTTCCATCATGCGGGTACGGGTATCGTTGGCCATGTCAATCTCTGTCAGGAGTCGGCACTATAGATCTTGCACTAGATATGACAATCGGTTTACATAATATGTAGATCAGTCTATATATCGTGACGGCATTCATGTAAGAGGAGAACGATAAAATGACCATCCGTGAAGCAGAGGCCCAATGGCAGGGGTCGTTAAAAGAAGGTTCGGGCCGCCTGCGGCTTGGCAGCGGCGTCTTCGAAGGCGCCTATTCCTTCCCGTCGCGCTTCGAAAACGGTCCCGGCACGAATCCGGAGGAACTGATTGCGGCGGCGCATGCCGGCTGCTTTTCAATGGCGCTGAGCGCAATACTGGGCAGCGGCGGACATGTCCCCGTACGGATCCACACCGTCGCCAAGGTGCATCTCGGCACCAGCACGGCCGGACCGACGATCACCCGCATCGAGCTTGAAACGGAAACCGAGATCCCGGGCCTGGCGCCCGAGGAATTCCAGCGACTTGCCCAATCCGCGAAGACGACATGCCTCGTCTCGCGCGCTTTGGCAGGCGTGGCGGATATCACGCTCAAGGCCGACCTCGTCACGGCCGCCGCTGCGGAAACATGAAATCAGGAGGTACCGAGATGGAACAGAATGGCATCATGGTCGTCCATCCAGACGACCAACCCAGACGGACGGCCGAGATCATGCGGCGCTTCAACGACGTGTTCCAAAATCATGATCCGTCGCCACTCCCGGGCCTGGTGGCCGAGGACTGCGTCATCGAAAATACCGTGCCGGCGCCGGATGGCGCCCGCCATTCCGGCCGGGAGGCGTGCGTCGGCCTATGGTCGGCGATCGCCAGCGAACCCGGCACGCGCTTCGATATTGAAGAGACGTTCGTCGCCGGTGATCGGGCGACAATCCGCTGGCGTTACTGGCGTGCCGACGGCAACTCCATCCGTGGCGTCAATCTGATGCGCATAGCGGACGGGCAGATCGTCGAGGCGATGGGATACGTCAAGGGGTAGCCAACGGGTGCTACCGCTCGGTCAGCGGCAGTTTTGCGCCGAGCGCGACGAAGGCGCCGGCGAAGGTGCGGCGCATCCAGGTCAGCACTATCGGCCGCGACACGACATGGCTGCGGATCGAGGCGGCGAAGATGCCGTAGCCGACAAAGATGACGAAGGTCAAAAGCATGAAGACGGTGCTGAGCTCCAGCATCTTCGACAGGGCATGCGGTTCGGTGGTGCTGACGAACTGCGGCAGGAAGGCGAAGAAGAAGATCGACAGCTTCGGGTTGAGGATATTGATGAGGATGCCTGAGGTAATCACCTTGCCGGCCGAGCGCGGCGCGGCAGCGTGCCCGACGCTCAAGCTGCCGCTCTCTTTCAGCGTGTTCCACGCCATGTAGAGCAGGTAGGCGACGCCCAGATATTTCAGCATCTCGAAGGCGAGTGCGCTGGTGTGCAGCAGCGCCGCCAGACCGGTGATGGCGGCCGCCATATGCGGAATGATGCCGAGCGTGCAGCCGAAAGCAGCGATGATGCTGGCGCGCGCGCCACGCGAAAGCCCGGCGCTCAGGGTATAGAGAACGCCAGTGCCGGGCGAAGCCACGACAATCAGCGAGGTCAACAAGAATTCGATGCTCACGGATGATCCTCCTGTGCCCTGCCCGTCGGCAAGGTAGCCAGCAAGATCAGTGTGCACAAGCCGTGGCGATTGGCGGCTCCTCGCCCCCATCCTTATGGGGAGAGGTGTCTCGGCGAAGCCGAGACGGAGAGGGGGGAATAGCGCGAGCCTGCGCTCAAGCACCTTGTTCGAAGGGTCGCGTTTCCTGAAAGCCCCCTCCGACCGCTTCGGCCACCTCCCCCACTAGAGTGGTGGCGAGGAACTCAAGCTTCCAAAAAGGCAAGACCCTACAGCGTCGGCAGGCCATTGCTGCGACGCGCCATCAGGCAATCGTCGCCACCAGGCATGCAGGCGCGGCAGACGTCCGGTCGGACCTCGTAGATGCCGCAGGCGGTCGACTTGCCGACCTCGCCGGCAAGCGCCGAGCAACGCATGCCGTCACAGCGCATGCCCGATTCGTCGACGGCCACATAGTCTCGCGGGATCAGGTCGAGCTGCGCGTCGTCCTCGGTCGAGAAGCGGGGCCATTCGGATGAATAGGAACAGCAGGCGCCGCAGCTCTGGCAGTCGAAGAGAGGGGCGGCGCGCTCCTCCAGAGGCAAAAAATCTCCGGCGCTCGCCAAGGCAAGCAGCCCTGACGCAACCGGATTCAGATCGGCGTTTCGCGGCAAGGCGCTATTTCTTTTTCCTGGTCTTGCGCGCCGCCGCTTCCGCCGGCGACTTGAACAGATCGGTCGCGGCCTCGGCGGTAACGTCGGCTTTCGGCGCGGAGGCCGGCTTGGCCAGCTTTGCGGTGGCACCGGATGCCGCCGGCTGATCCTTGGCGGAAAATTTTATGGCCATATCAATCCTCGTCGGAGAAACGCGATGATGGCGCATTCGGGTTACGAAGGCGGCCGATCAGCGCCGAGACCGCCGTGATGTTCATTTCCTCGGGCGACCAGTTCCTGGTCTCCTCGATGTGCCGGGGCGCCAGCTCGCGATGCGTGCTGCCACTATAGGCGGCATCCTGATGGGTGACGCGCTCGTGGGTCTTGGCATTTTCGCGGACATACTCGATCAGATAGTTCGGGCATTCGGAGCGGCCACGCACGCCGAGCCTGACCTGGGCATCGCCATGGGCGCGCTTGCAGCGCTCCAGCTTCTCGAGCACGCGGCGGACATATTCGACCGGCTTGTCGAGCTCTCCCACGACATCGGCGATGGTCGAATCGGCGGCGATCGCCTTTTGCGGGACGCGCTTGGTGGCCATCAGCGTTTGCCCACGCGCTTCGGCGAGGCTGCGAGCGCGGCGGCCGCAGCCATCTCGTCGGCTTCCTTTTCCAGGCGCAGTTCGCGCAGCCGCGCGGTCTTGGCTTCCCGGGCCTCGCTGACAGCATCCTGTTCGGAAATGATGCGGTTGAGCGACATGGACTGGGTCTGGGCCTTGCTGAAGATGGATTCGGCCTGGTCGCGGGGTTTCTTTGAAGTGGCGGTCAAGGTCTTTCTCCCGGTTCGGAGCATGATGCCGCAAAGAGGCGAGACCGGTCTTTCGACCAGGACCACGCACAAAGCAATACGGCAGTCGGATTCAAATTGCTGAGCGTCCTTAACACGTTCAAGCGAAAGCGCGGTGCTCTTTTCCAATTTTTGATGCGCGAAATGCAAAAGGCCAGGCATTGCCTGACCTCCCGCTGAAGCGCCGCGCGTCCAGTTGAACCCGCTGACACTTTCTCATTTGCGCATGATCCTTTCTGGAAAGTGATGCTTCCCGGGTCATGCGCTGGAATTCGCCGTTCACCGGTACCAGTACATCCGTGGTCACCGGCGAAGCTGAATTCCGTTTTAGGCCGCCTTCAACTGATCGGCGGACATCTTGCCCGACTTGTTGTCGCGGACCATCTCGTAGCCGAGCTTCTGGCCCTCGACGATGTCGCGCATTCCGGCGCGTTCTACGGCCGAGACGTGGACAAATACGTCGGCCGAGCCGTCGTCAGGCTGAATAAAACCAAAACCCTTGGTGGCGTTGAACCATTTAACTGTG
Organism: Mesorhizobium sp. BHbdii; assembly: GCF_053848045.1. NCBI lineage: Bacteria > Pseudomonadati > Pseudomonadota > Alphaproteobacteria > Hyphomicrobiales > Phyllobacteriaceae > Mesorhizobium > Mesorhizobium sp. BHbdii. The sequence continues at coordinate 22,696 of NZ_JBSPKX010000006.1, forward strand.
CCTGTGCTCATAACGAACCCTTTCCGTGGCAAATATTCGTTCGCCGTCATGCGAATGCGCAACAGCGTTTGTCTCGATTTTGATGGGGGAAGTTCGTCAAAAGCGCGCCTGGACACGCGGATAACAAAAGTCGGTCAAACAAATATCGACGAATTGCTTTTAAACTTCTTTTGCCACCGTGTCAATTTTTGCTTTTGCCGCCCGGTAATATCTCGCTGCCGCTGTCTGCGCGGAATCGACGGAGCCCGACTGCAAAATCACACCGACATGCGGGAACCGTTTTGGCTCTCGTGCATTTTGCATGTGTCGAAAGTTATTTTGAAAGAGCGATCTTGAGAAAGGCTGACGACAACAGGACGCCCCCCGCGCAGAAGCACGAGGGGCGTTCTTGCATGCGTCGGAGGAACTGCGCTCACGTCACCGCGGTGATCAACGGCAGGATCTCGTAGCGGAAGCCCAGCCCGGAGCGCACCGTCGGGTCAGCTTCGGTCAGTTCCCTGGCGCCCTGTTCGTCTTCGGCGCGCACGATGCCAAGGCCCCATGGCCCGGCTGGATCGGCGACCGGTCCGAACAAAAGCACCCTGCCCTCGGCGAGTTTGCGGTGCAGATAGTCCGAATGCTGCTTCATCAGCGCCTCTTCCGCAGCGGTCATCGTGAAGGCGAAATCGGACCGTGGCGGTATGAGCCTGCAGTGGAACACGGCCGGTGGCTTGCCGTGCCCCTCGCTGGTGAGGAAATCGCCCAGCCAACCGAGCACGTGCTCCCAGCCGGAGCCGTGGGCGCGGCACGACTCCTTGCGCGCGCCAAAACCTTGATGGCGCAGGGTCAGCCGGGTTCCTGCCTCGACCGCTTCGAGCATGTATACGACGGTAGTAACATTGTCGCCGTCCCACGGCGCCTTCCACGTCATCACCAGCCTGTGCGGCGGGTCGACCTCCAGATACTCACCCTGGACATGGAATTCCTCGCCGTCGGCGCCCTTGCCTTCCGAACGCCAAGCGCCGCCCGGCCGCACGTCTGCGATATGTCTGGTCGTTCGGTACTGTTCGTCCGAACCCCACCAGAGCGGGATCTGGTCTTCAGCGGTCAGCGCGTGAAACACGCGCTCCGGCGGCACTGCGATCGTCACAGTGGCAAGGATGGTGCCCGACGAAACGTCTGCGATCGCGCGCGGTCTGTCGTTGCTGGTCATCATTCGCTCTCCAGATAGGATTTCAGATTGCCGAGGCTCGCCTGCCAGAAATCGCGATAGGGCAAGATCCAGTCGGCCACGTCCTTGAGCTCGGCCGGCTCCAACCGGTAGAGCCGCTCGCGGCCGATCTTCTGCTCTGAGACGACGCGCAGCTCACGCAGGACCCGCAGATGCTTGGAGATCGCCGGCCGGCTCTGCGAAAAGGCCGAGGCCAGTTCGTTGACTGGCGCCGGCCCCAGGCGCAATCGGTCGAGGATGGCGCGTCGGGTCGGGTCGGCGATGGCCCGGAAAACGGAACGGTCATGGTCAGCCTGCGGCATAATACGTATCCATTTGGTTACCTATTATGCCGATCCTCTCCTCTTGTCAACTGCAGCTCGTGTTCAGCGTTCCTGTTCGGATGGCCTGATGACGATTTAGTTGACGCGCGCCGCTGATCGAGGCCTGCTTTCGCAGGATTGGTGATGTGCCAGCCGGGCCCGGTCGGCACAGAGCCGTCTCGAACGGCGTCTCCAGACCTGCCTTCGCCAGATCGCCCGGCGGGTCAAGAAAAAGGCGGCTCGGCCGCCGGCTAGAAACTAAGACGCTTGGAGAAAGCGTTGGTGAAAGCGACCTCGCCGTTGTCGCCGGTGGCTTCGCCAAGCACAACGTCCATGCTGTCGCTGGTCACTCGCGCCAGCGCGAAGCCGCCCATATAGGCGGCCTTCGGCTTGAACAGGTCGAGCCCGTCGCGGCGGTAGATCATTGGTGTCTCGTGCTGGTGGCCATGGAATATGCCGATGACGTTGTAGCCCTTCAGCGCCGCCAGCAGCGCCTGCCGATCCGCCTCGCTCCACCAATGCGGCGGACCGCTACCGGCATCGTCGAAGGTGCTTTTGGCGGCATTCCACCGTTCGGTCGAAAAAACATCCCAGCCATAGTGCTGGTACAGGATGACGGGGCGGCGATCCGCTGCATAGGTCGCCAGATCCTGCACCAGCCATGGTAGGCTGGATACCGCGCCGTGGCCGGCGTCGCCGGCAAAACGGTGCGTCTGGACGAGATGCAGGCCGCCCCAGTCCCATGAGTAGCAGTCGGTGTCGACATCGTAACTGGTGGCCGGCACCGGCGGCTTGAAGAACACGCCGGCACGATGGTTGACCTCGACATAATCGCGCATTTCGCGGCGGTACCAGTCGACGTGCTGCGGCGGGCCGTTCTGGTCGAGATCATGGTTGCCGAGCCCGACATAGACCGGCATATGTACGCGATCGGGACTGACGCCCTGCTGGTAACGCTGGCTGAACTGGAGCAGCTGCGTGCCTTCGCTGGGCTGGGTGACCTGGCCGCCGCCGTTGTCGGTCATGTCGCCGCCGACGACGAGGCCGAGCGGCGTGCCGATGCGGCTGCCGGCCGAGCGCAGTCCGGTGGCGATGCCGTTGATTTCGGCCGGCCAGTCCTTCTCGCCGATGGCGTTCAACGCGGCGACACTGCGCAGCAAGGCGGCGTCGGTCTTGCCTTCCTGCTGACAATTGGGACTCAGCCCGCTGGCCATGCGGCAGGCATGGACATCGGCGACGAACAGGAAGGTGGCGTCGACAGGCGGAATGCCCTGCCCGGTCCCTCCGAGCGCTGGTCGCACAAGGGCGCCGGCTGCAGCAAACGCTGCCGCCTGTGCCAGGAAGCTGCGCCGGGAGAGTGATCCTGCCGAGATGCGATTCATGACGCGAGATTCAGCACAGCCGGCGCCTCTTCGTCCAGTTGGCTCGAACGGTATGTCGACACGGTGCCGCAGGTCTGGCATTCCTTCAGTGTCAGGACTCAACTTGCCGGGCAGACGAGGACGCTATGAAGACTATATCTATCGGCACGGCACTCACCATCCTGGCGAGCGCCGCTCATGGTGCCGAGTGCATCGACGCCAAAGCCGCCAAGGCCGGCTTCATTCTCGAAAGGCCCGGCATCCACAGCGAGTTTCGACCGGCGGCGGCTGGAATGGTGTCGGTTGCCAACGAATACCAATCCCAATCGCCGCAGACGCAGTTTCTGTTCGGCGGCCTGATCGAGGTGTTTCGCGACAGCGAGACCGGCCAGCTTGCCATGATCCCGTTTTCCGATCTCAGAAAGCTGTTTCCGCTCAAGGCCGGAGCGAAGAGCAAGACGATATTCGTCCGTCTCGCAGCAAACAAACAACCGAAGGGCACCGAGACGCTCGAGATCAACGTCAAGGGCAAGGAGACCTTCAGCCTGGGCGACTGCAAATACAACGTGCTCGCCGTCCGGCAGACGATCAAGAACGAGGCCGGCAAGACACAGGATGAATTCACCGCGCTGTACGCGCCCGACCTGCAGGCCGTTCTGGCCAGGCGCTATGACGAGGGCACCAGCGGCGAAAGCGTGGTCGGCTACGAGGTGATCAAACCGCTGCCGAATTAAGTCCCGGTAGGGCAGAGGGCGACTGGCGCTCCGGCATCAAAAGGCTTTGTACTGCCGCAGCACCCTGCGACGTCGCTTCGCTCCTGCTCCGCCCTTGGATGACGAAACTGGGGAAGCTCCCTGCTCCAGCGCGTTCAGGCAATCGCGCAGCACACCAGAATCCTGCGTCGTCTTGGCCATCGACATGGCGCCGGAATAGGTCGCGACCGCAAGCGCGGCGAATCGCTGCGGATCGGTGTCCTGCTCCCTGCCCGCCTGCTGGTCGGCCCGAACCTTGTCGGCGATTGCCTGGCGCCATGCCGAAAAGATGCCGGCAAGGGCAGCGCGAAAATCCGCATCGGCCAGCGACAGTTCATGCGCCAGATTGTTGAGCGGGCAGCCGCGCACGAAACCCTGTTGCTCCAGTTCCGCCGCCACGGCCTCGAACACGCTGCGCACGCCCTCGCGCGCCGAGCCTGCCGCCTGCACCGGCGCGATCCATGTTTCTTCGACGGCCGCGGAGACCCGCTCCTCGATCACCGCCAGCGCCAGCGCCTTCTTGGTCGGGAAATGATGATGCAGCGCGCCGCCGGTGACGCCCGCCGCCGCCATCAGGTCGCCGAGGCTGGAAGCGTGGTAGCCGCGCGCCTGAAAGGAGGCTTCGGCGACATCGAGCACGCGCTTGCGCAGGCCGTCCGGGTCGTTGGTGCGTTTCCCGGGCCGCATCTTCAGGCGAGCGGTCATCTCTGCTGACATTCCCATACGATAGCAGATTGACAAAACAGGACAACCGATCTGTTTATAAAACAGGATGAACACCCTGTTTTGGAGATTGTGCGATGAGCCTGCCCCCGAATGCCCCGTCGAAATCCAGCCTCAACGCCTCGCCGGTCGTCGAGCTCAGGCAATACACACTGAAACCTGGCCGGCGCGACACGCTGATCGACATGTTCGACGGTCACCTGATCGAGGGTCAGGAAGCGGCGGGGATGACGATCATCGGTCAGTTCCGCGATCTCGACCGGCCTGACATGTTCGTCTGGCTGCGCGGCTTCGACGGTATGGAAGCGCGGAAAAATGCGCTGACCGCTTTCTACGAGGGACCCGTATGGGCGGCCTGGCGCGATGCCGCCAACGCCACGATGATTTCCTCCGACGACGTGCTGTTGCTGAAACCGGCATGGCCGGGCGCGGGTTTCCAGCTGACAGGCTCACAACGGACAGCCGTGCCGGCTTACGAAAAGCCAAGCGGAGACAATCGCTTGTCGGATAGTGTTGTCATCAAGATTCATCATCTGCGGCCCGGCGCCGAGGCCGACTTCGCCAGCCGCTTCGAAACCGACGCCATCCCCACGCTGGCGGAATTTGGCGCACGGCCACTTGCTGCGTTTGTCACCGAACATGCCGAAAACAGCTTTCCCCGCCTGCCGGTGCGATCAGGTGAAAACGTCTTCATCAGTGTCACCACCTTCGACAGCGCGGACGCCCACGATGGCGTTGAAGCTGCGTTTGCCGCTGCGCCGGCCTGGCAGGCATTGCTGTCGAGCCTGGCCAGACCAACGGAAACGCTGCGCCTATCTCCAACCTCACAGTCGCTGCTTGGTCGGTGAGAGAGGAGCCTCTTCCTTCTCCCCTGTGGGAGAAGGTGGCCGAGCGAAGCTCGGTCGGATGAGGGGTGTTCCAGCTTGGCACCGACGGCGCTCCGTCCAACACCTCTCATCCGGCTCGGCGCTACGCGCAGATCCACCTTCGCCCACAAGGGGAGAAGGAAGAGCCCCGCTCCTTCAACCGATTTGCACCGTCGCCGTCCGCAATCTCCGCTTGAAGCCATTTGTGCAACGCGATACGCCGGTGCCGAATTCGACAGACTGGAGACACAAGTGAGCGCGCCAGAGACCAGAACCGAAACCGACACGTTCGGTCCCATCGACGTCGCCGCCGACCGTTATTGGGGCGCGCAGGCGCAGCGTTCGCTGGGCAATTTCAAGATCGGCTGGGAAAAGCAGCCGGCGTCGATCGTTCGCGCGCTCGGCATCGTCAAGCGGGCGGCGGCCGAAACCAATATGGAGCTGAAGCGGCTCGACCCGGCCATCGGCAAGGCGATCGTCGAAGCCGCTCAGGAAGTCATCGACGGCAAGCTCGACGATCATTTCCCGCTGGTCGTCTGGCAGACCGGCTCGGGCACGCAATCCAACATGAACGCCAACGAGGTGATCTCTAATCGGGCGATCGAACTGCTGGGCGGCGTCATGGGCTCCAAGAAACCGGTGCACCCCAACGACCACGTCAATATGAGCCAGTCGTCGAACGATACCTATCCGACGGCCATGCACATCGCCTGCGCCGAGCGCATCGTGCACGACCTGTTGCCGGCGCTAAAGCATTTGCATGCGGCGCTCGAAGCCAAGACCAAAGCTTTCGCCCACATCATCAAGATCGGCCGCACGCATACGCAGGACGCGACGCCCCTCACCCTTGGCCAGGAATTCTCAGGCTATGCCGCGCAGGTCGCCTCGTCGATCAAACGCATCGAGATGACGCTGCCCGGCCTGCAGGAACTGGCGCAAGGCGGCACGGCCGTCGGCACCGGCCTCAACGCGCCGATCGGCTTTGCCGAGAAGGTGGCGGCGCGAATCGCTGACATCACCGGCATCGGCTTCGTCACCGCGCCAAACAAGTTCGAGGCCCTGGCCGCGCACGATTCCATGGTGTTTTCGCATGGCGCCATCAACGCCTGCGCAGGCGCCCTGTTCAAGATTGCCAACGACATTCGTCTGCTCGGCTCCGGCCCGCGCTCCGGCCTTGGTGAACTGTCGCTGCCGGAAAACGAGCCGGGTTCATCGATCATGCCGGGCAAGGTCAACCCCACCCAGTGCGAGGCGTTGACGCAGGTCTGCATCCAGGTGTTCGGCAACAATGCCGCACTGACCTTCGCCGGCAGCCAGGGCCATTTCGAGCTCAACGTCTATAACCCGCTGATGGCCTATAATTTCCTGCAATCGGTGCAGCTGCTCGCCGACGCCTCCATCTCCTTCACCGACAATTGCGTCGTGGGTATTGAGGCGCGGGAAGAGAACATCAAGGCCGCACTCGACCGCTCGCTAATGCTGGTGACGGCGCTGGCGCCGACCATCGGCTACGACAACGCCGCCAAAATCGCCAAGACCGCGCACAAGAAGGGTACAACCTTGCGCGAGGAAGCGCTGGCCACCGGGTTGGTCAGCGAGGCCGACTACGACCGCCTGGTGCGCCCGGAGGACATGACGCATCCGGGATGATTTTGAACTGATCGCAAAAACGTTACTGCTGTGAACAATCTGTAACCAAATCTGCATCTTTGGTGAACAGTCGCCCTGCTCTATGTGGATGGGCAACGCAACCCTTCCGGAGAGAGCCCATCATGTCTACGAATACATCCGTTGCCAGTTCCGGCACCGTTTCCAACGCCTCGGCGACCATCCTGCTTGGCCGCGTTCTGCTTTCAGTCATTTTCGTGCTTTCCGGTTTCGGCAAGCTCACTGCGATCGCCGGCACCGCCGGTTACTTCGGCAGCATGGGCCTGCCCATGCCGACCGTAACGGCGATTGTCGTCGGCCTGATCGAGCTGCTCGGCGGTCTCGCCATCCTCGTCGGCTTCCAGACCCGGATCACCGCCTGGGTGCTCGCGATCTTCACCGTTGCCACGGCGCTGGTCGCCCACACCGGCTGGGCCGATCAGATGCAGATGATCAGCTTCATGAAGAACCTGGCGATTGCCGGCGGCTTCCTCGTGCTGGCCTCCTCAGGCGCCGGCGCCTATTCGGTCGACGCCAGGCGCGGCTGACGCAGGCTAATAACTAGTGCAGCAAAGGGCGCGGAATTTTTCGCGCCCCTTTTTCGTTGTCTCTGTGCGTGCCGATTTGCCGATTTCAGCGACAGCCCTGCGAGGTTCGCTGAGCCGGCACGGGCCTGACCGGGCGCCGGCAAGGGGGTGACGATGTTCCGCAATGCGCTGCTTCTCGTCTCCCGGCTGCTGCTCGCTGCCCTGTTCGTCCCTTCCGGCTTCCACGCGCTTGCCGATATCGCCGGCACATCAGGCTATTTTGCCGGGCTCGGCCTGCCGCTGCCGACGCTGGCGGCTTGGGCAACGGGCCTGTTCGAGCTGATCGCCGGGTTGCTCATCCTCGTCGGCCTGCAGACGCCGATCGTGGCGCTGCTGCTTGCCGCCTTCTGCATCGCGGCCGGCTTCATCGGCCATTATGGCCAGGGCGGCGACGATCCGACGCTCGCCTTCATGCACCAGCAGATGCTGATGAAGGACATCGCCCTATCAGGTGGCTTTCTGGCGCTGGCGATGGCCGGTGCCGGCGCGTGGTCGGTCGATGGGCGGACTTTGGAAATTGGCGCTTGATAGGACCTGACAGGCACCTGTGGCCGTGGCTCTTTAGCGCCGCGAAAGGATCATTCAGTCCCAAAAACAAAATCAGCAAGACGGCTTATGTTCACGGGTTGCGAGGCAAGAGCGCCATATCCCATCCGTCCGACGCCGACATAGAGACAGAGTTGCTTCCTTTGGACTGCCATCGGCACCCACTCGGACCCAAAGTCGCTGCCGCTTCTGACGTAGTTCCGAAGGTTGCTGTCTATCGCGACATAGATGTAGCGGTCTGACTGAATTAGCGGCTCTTTCTTCAAATACGCCAACAAGTCGACTCGCCCTGAAATGGGCCTGATCGAGCCTCCGATAGTCTGCGCCCGATTGGCAAAGGCCCGATCAACACCGTTCGGACACGGTTCAAGCCTGGAGAATAGATTATCCCGCGAAATGGACTTCGAGAATTTGAATATTTCGGCACTTGGTTTGAATACAAAGTAATTTATTTTCTCGCCATTTTTGACCTTCGCAATAAGCCTGTGAAAATTAAACAATCTGCCGTCCTGTCCTCTTGGATAACTTTGATCTAGATCAAACGTGCCCTTGGCCTCGACGGTCAACGTAAAAATCGTCTGCGCGCTGGCTGCCGCAACGCTCAGCAGGAACAGGCAGCAAAAAGCCAGCCAACGTGTTTGCTTCATGATCTCTGCCCCACGCTTGGGTTGAGGACGCAGCCGCCTACTTCACTGAAATGCTCGGCCCGCCGCCCTCGACCGTCAGCACCAGCCGGCGGTTGGTGACCCTCGCCAGCTGTGCCAGCCGGCCGGCCGGTCGCTCGCCGTAAAGGTCGGCCAGCGACGCCGGCAGCACCAGCGCAAGCACGCCATTGCCGCGGCTCTCCCATTTCAACCGCGGCATGACGCCCGGCATCGCCGCCGTCAGCAGATAGACGACGCGCATCACGGCGGCCAGCACGCGGGCGCGCTCGATATAGCGTGGCGTCGCCAGTGCCTTGATTTCCGGCGCGATCGATTCGTTGAAGATGCCCTCATGACGGTAGGCGTTGGCCAGCGCCAGGAAGGCGCGGCCGGGATGGTCGACGCCGATGAAGGAGGCGTGGGCAATAATGTTGAGCGATTGCTTGCCGCGATATTCGGGATGTGCGCGCCAGCCGATGTCGGCAAGCAGACAGGCGGCCTGGCGGTAACGCGCCTCGTCGACCGTCTCCTCGATGCCGAAGGCGGCGAAGGTCTTGCCCGTCCACTCGACAAGCTCATGCGCGTGGGTGACCGAGCGCGAACGCAGCCGGGCGAGTTCCTCCGAGGCCGAGATCAGCGGATCTGCCTTCTGATCGGCTTTGTCGAGCAGCGAATAGAGGAAGCCCTCGCGCACGCCCAGCGCCGAGACGACGATCTTGGACGGCTGCATCGCCGCCATGATCTCCTGCAGCACGATGGCGCCATAGGGCAGCAGCGAGCGGCGGTTCTTTGAGACGCCCTCGATACCCCTTACCTTCTCGATCTCGCCCTTGGCGACCTGCTTGAGGAAGTTCGTAGCGCTGTCGATGCCGATCTCGTAATGGTGCATGACGCTCAGCGGATAGCTGGTCATTTCCATGTACAGCCGGGCGAGGTTTCGCCAGGTGCCGCCGACCGCATAGAACGGCCTGCCCTGCCCGCCTTTCAGCAGCTTTGCCCGTGCCAGTTCGTCGCGCGCTATCTTTGCCGCCTGGGCCAGTGAGTTCTTGGCCATGTCCTGCAGACGCAGGCCGCCCAGCGGCAGCGTGATGCCGTCGCCGATTGCCTCGCCATCGACATCGACCAGTTCGAGGCTGCCGCCGCCGAGGTCGCCGGCGATGCCGTTGGCCGGGTGGAAGCCGGAAATGACGCCAAGCGCGGAATAGTGGGCTTCCTGGCGCCCGCTCAGCACCTGGACCTCGGTCTTGAGTACATCTTCGGCGCGGTGGATGAAATCGGGACCGTTGACCGCCTCGCGGGCGGCGGCGGTCGCCAGCACATACATTTGCTCGGCGCCGACCTGCTCGGACAGCGCGCGGAAACGCCGAAACTCCTCCATCGAGCGGGTCACCGCCTCGGGATCGAGCTTTCCGGTCGAGACGATGCCGCGACCGAGGCCGGCCAGCATCTTTTCGTTGAACAGCGTGGTCGGCGAGCGCGCCAGCCCCTCATAGACGACAAGACGGATCGAGTTCGACCCGATGTCGATGATGGACAGCGGTCGGCGGTCCTGTAGCCGGCCCTGGGACGTTGAAATCATCAGCCGGTCGCTGCGGCGTTTTTCTTGCGGCGCTTGAACTGCGCGATGCGCTTGGGCGCATGCGATTTCAGCGCATCACCGCGTCCGGAAAGGCTCGGATTGGTCATGAAATATTCCTGCGCGTTGAACGGTTCCTCGCCCTCCTCAAGCGTGGCGCGCCGAGAGGTTCCGTCAGCCAATACGTCGAAACTTTGCTGGTTGTCCATGATGTTGCCCAGCATGATCTGGCCGAGGACTTGTTCATGCACCGTTGGATTGGTGATCGGCACCATGGTTTCGACGCGACGGTCGAGATTGCGCGGCATCAAATCGGCCGATGAGATGTAGACGACCGCCCCGTCCGACGGCAGTCCATGGCCGTTGCCGAAACAATAGATGCGGCTGTGTTCGAGGAAGCGGCCGACGATCGACTTGACCCTTATGTTTTCCGACAGGCCCGGCACCTGGGGCCTCAGACAGCAGATGCCGCGCACGACAAGATCGATCTCGACGCCGGCGCGACTGGCGTCATAAAGCGCGTCGATGATGATCGGATCCACCAGCGCATTCATCTTCATCCAGATGCGGGCCGGCCGGCCTTCCAGCGCATGGGTAATCTCGTCTGAAATATGCTTGAGAATCCGGCTTCTCAGCGTGAAGGGCGAGATAGCCAGCCGCATCTCATCGGTCGGCTCGGCGTAGCCGGTGATGAAATTGAACAGCTGGGCGACATCGCGGGCGATCGTCGAATCGGTGGTGAAGAACGACAGGTCGGTGTAGATGCGCGCGGTGACCGGATGGTAGTTGCCGGTGCCGAGATGCACGTAATTGCGCAGCTTGCCGTCCTCACGCCGCACCACCAGCGACATTTTCGCGTGTGTCTTCAGTTCGAGGAAGCCGAACACGACCTGAACGCCGGCGCGCTCGAGGTCACGCGCCCAGCGGATGTTGGCTTCCTCGTCGAAACGCGCCTTGAGCTCGACCAGCGCGGTCACCGACTTGCCGGCCTCCGCAGCGTCGACCAAAGCGCGCACGATCGGGCTGTCGTTCGAAGTGCGATAGAGCGTTTGCTTGATCGCCACCACTTCCGGGTCGGCCATCGCCTGGCGCAGGAACTGCACCACCACGTCGAAGGATTCGTAGGGGTGATGAACGATGATGTCCTTCTCGCGGATGGCGGCGAAACAGTCGCCGCCGTGCTCGCGGATGCGCTCGGGAAAGCGCGGATTATAGGGCGTGAACTTGAGGTCGTCGCGGGCGATGGCGACGATCTCGGAAATCTGGCTGAGCGCCAGCGGACCGGTGAGCACACTGATGCGGCTCGACGAGACGCCAAGCTCTCCGGCGACGAACTCGCGCAGTTCGGCCGGCATCAGCTTATCGAATTCGATGCGGATGACCGAGCCGCGGCGGCGGCGCTTGAGCGCCGTCTCGAACAGGCGCACGAGATCCTCGGACTCCTCCTCGACCTCGATATCGCTGTCGCGGATGATGCGGAACGTGCCGGAGCCCTTGACTTCGTAGCCGGGGAACAGCTTGCCGATATAGAGGCCGACCGCCTCTTCCAGCGGAATGAAGCGGACATGATGCTTGCGGTCGGGCAAGCGAATGAAGCGTTTCAGCGCCACCGGCAGACGCAACAGCGCGCTCATCTCCTCGCCATTCCTGCGATGGCGCAATTGCAGGGCCATCGAGAAGCCGAGATTGGGAATGAACGGGAATGGATGCGCCGGGTCGATCGACAGTGGTGTGAGCACCGGAAAGACCTGCTCCTGGAAATGATCCTCGAGCCAGGCCTTCTCGTCCTTGGTCAGCCCATCGCGGCTGATGCTCTCGATGCCTTCCTTGTCGAGCAGCCGCATCAGCGCGGAAAGGCTATTCTGCTGATCTTCCTGCAGACGCTCGACTTCGCGCAGCAATTGTTCGAGCTGTTGTTCGGGGGTGCGGCCGTCCGGGCTCTTCAGCGTGATGCCTTCGCGAACCTGGCCGGCGAGACCGGCGACGCGGACCATGAAGAACTCGTCGAGATTGGCGGCCGAAATCGATAGGAAGCGGACACGCTCGAGCAACGGATGGTTGGCGTTTAGTGATTCCTCGAGGACGCGGCGGTTGAATTGCAGCCAGGAAAACTCGCGGTTGACGAAGCGGTCCGGGTTGCCGCCCTCGGGGCTCGCCACCTCGACAGTGGTGAATTCGCTCTGCACCGGCTTTAGTTCGTTCATGGTTCCTGCTCGTTTCGCACCCGCTGGCCACAGCGTCGCGCGTCTTTGCGGACGCGCAAAGGACGCTCTACCACTCTTAAGCTAGGCATGATCCCCAGCGAACCGAATTCGGTTTTCGGGGCCATGCCTTAACCGGCTTAGCTTATCCTGTGACAGGCTTTTACGACAGTTTGATTTCATCGATCTTGCAAAGAGACAGCTTATGATCCAGATGCAATCCAGGCTACAGCGCGGCGCGCCCTTGGACGCGCAAAGGAAGCGGTGGAATTTTGATTTGCGCATGATCCGGGGTCATGCGGCAGATGTAGGAGACGACGATGGCAGGCGGTTCCATTCCCCATTTCCAGAACGATGCGGGCTATGCGGCGATCGACATCGGCGTCAAGGAATTCATGTGCACCGGCGCCAACCCGCCTTTCGACCATCCGCATGTGTTTCTCGACATGGGCGACGACAATGAAAAGGTCTGCCCCTATTGCTCGACGCTTTTTCGCTATTCGCCAAAGCTGAAGGCGACGGAAACGCAGCCTGCCGGATGCCTCTATATCGACCAGGCCGCCTGACGCGCACGTCATCCCCATGGACGACACCCGGTCCCGGCAGGTCGTTATCGCCGGAGCCGGCGTCGCCGGACTGACCGCGGCGCTGGCATTTTCCGAGCGCGGCTATCTGGTGCGGCTGTTCGAACAGGCGCCGCGCCTCGAAGCGGCCGGCGCCGGCATCCAGCTCTCACCCAACGCAACGCGCATCCTTCGCCAGCTCGGCGTGCTCGACCGGCTGTTGTCGGCGGCGGTGCGGCCGGAAGCGGTCGTGCTCAAGGACGCCGCCACGCTGCGCGAGCTGGCGCGGGTGCCGCTTGGCGAAGAAGCCGAAAGGCGCTGGCAGGCACCCTATCTCGTCGCTCATCGGGCTGACCTGCAAGACGCGCTGATGGCGCGCCTTACCGAACAGCCGGACATCAGTCTCGTCACCGGCGCGCGCGTCGGCGGCGTCGCCGCAGGACCTCGCCGTACCACGGCAACAGTCGAGATTGCCGGCAAGACGGTCGAAGCCGACGGCTTTCTGCTGATCGGCGCCGACGGCGTGTGGTCGGCTATCCGTGCTCTTGGCGGGTTTGCGGCCAAAAGCCGGTTTTCGGGCGAGCTTGCCTGGCGCGCTACGATCAGTGCAGACAGTGTTGCGGGAGAAGCGCTTGCGGCGGTCGGCGCCGCCAAGTGCGTGACCACCTTCCTGCATCCCGGCTTCCACCTCGTCGCCTATCCGGTCCGCACCGGCACGGCGTTCAATCTGGCCGCCTTCACCATGGGCGAGATCATCGCCGAGGGCTGGTCGGGCCACGCCGACCCCAACATCCTCGTCGGCGCGATGCGTGGCACGGCGGCGGCACTGACCCGGCTTGTCGAGGATGCAGGCCCGTGGACCGCATGGCCGATCCATACTGTCGACCAGGCACAGCCATGGACGACGCCCGCCGGCATCGCGCTGATCGGCGATGCGGCGCACGCGATGACGCCTTTTGCGGCGCAGGGCGCGGCGATGGCGATCGAGGATGCCGCAACGCTTGCCGGCTTTGTCGCCGCCTCGCCCGCCGATCTCTGGGGCGCGCTCGCTGCCTGGGAAAAGGCGCGGCGCCCGCGCATCGCCAAGGTCGCCCGCCGCGGTGCTGTCAACCGTATCGCCTGGCACGCTTCCGGGCCAGTGGCGGTCGCGCGCAACTTGTTTCTGAGATTGCGCTCTCCGGAAAGGCTCGCCGCCGATCTCGATTGGCTTTATGGCTGGCAGGTGCCGGAAAACGTCGGACACTAGTGCCAAGCATCAATTATAAATCCGCATCGACAGGTCGAGCGAGGCCGGCAGCGGATTCCACCAGCCTGTCCGCAGGCCGGCGATACGCAGAGCCGCCGCTGTCCAGGTGTTGCAGCCAACCAGCGCGTTGAAATGGCCGTTGACTTCGTAGAAGCGGTCGAACCTGGAATAGGCGGCATTCTCGACTGGGATGGGACCGTTCGGCCCTTGCTGGAAACTCGCGGTGATGAAGTCGAGCAGCGCTGCAAAACGCTCCTCGCTGATGTCGAAGCCAGCGACGTCGGGGTGCGGCTCGACAATGTTGCCGGCGACATCGACATGCATCACCGATGCGTCCAGTGTCAGCGCCTTCATCACCGGCACCGCCTTTAGTTCCGACCAGGTCGGCGTCTCCAGATAGAAAGCGCGGCCTCCCCAGCCGAAGACGATGTAGCGGACCCCAGCCATGTCGGCCGGAATGCCGCCATCGACCAGGAAATGGAAGCGCTTGCGCACCTTGTCATCGACCGGGATGGCGATATCGGTGTGGATCGGATCCTTCAGCACCAGGATGTGCCTAGTGGCTACGGGATCGGCGGCGGCCGCCGGCAAGAGCGGCCGTGGAATGAAGGTGCCCAAAAGCACGGCAAGCACGATTGCCACCACCAGAATGGCGAGAAAACGCCCAAGCTTTTTCACGAGGGACGGCTTTTTCATGAGGGACGGCCTCGCAATCGGGGCGCAATCGCCGGCTGAGGCCCAGACGCAAAAGAGCCCGGCAGGATTTCGGCCGGGCTCTTTTGATTCGCGTAAGAGCGATCAGTGCAGGATCTGCGACAGGAACAGTTTTGTGCGCTCGTGGCGCGGATTGTCGAAGAACTCGGCCGGCGTGTTCTGCTCGACGATCTGGCCCTGATCCATGAAGATCACCCGGTTGGCGACCTTGCGGGCAAAGCCCATCTCGTGGGTGACGCAGAGCATGGTCATGCCCTCTTCGGCGAGGCCGACCATTGTCTCCAGCACTTCCTTGATCATTTCGGGATCGAGCGCAGAGGTCGGCTCGTCGAACAGCATGATGCGCGGGTTCATGCATAACGAGCGGGCGATGGCGACGCGCTGCTGCTGGCCGCCGGAAAGCTGGCCGGGATATTTGTTGGCCTGTTCCGGGATCTTGACGCGCGTGAGGAAGTGCATGGCGATTTCCTCGGCCTGCTTCTTCGGCGTCTTGCGCACCCAGATCGGCGCCAGCGTGCAGTTTTCCAGGATGGTCAAATGCGGGAACAGGTTGAAGTGCTGGAACACCATGCCGACTTCGCGGCGCACCTCGTCGATCTTCTTGAGATCGTTGGTCAATTCCTTGCCGTCGACGATGATCTTGCCCTTCTGGTGCTCTTCCAGCCGGTTGATGCAGCGGATCATCGTCGATTTGCCGGAGCCCGACGGGCCGCAAATGACGATGCGCTCGCCGCGCATCACCTTTAGATTGATATCCTTCAGCACGTGGAATTCGCCGTACCATTTGTGCATGGCGATGATGTCGATGGCGACGTCGGTGGTGGATACCTGCATCTTGGCGGCATTGACCTTGATCTCTTCCGCGCTGACTGCATTTTCTGTGGCCATGGAAGGTTCCCTTTTTTGTTCTTAGCGTTTGTAGCTGGTATCGAGCCGGCGTTCCGTGAACATCGAATAACGCGACATGCCGAAACAGAACATCCAGAAGACGAAGGCAGCGAACACCAGGCCGGACCTGGCCGTCTGCGGCGTTGCCCAGTTGGCGTCGGAAAAATTCTGTTTGACGACGCCGAGCAGGTCGAACATCGAGATGATTGAGACCAGGCTGGTGTCCTTGAACATGCCGATGAAGGTGTTGACGATGCCGGGAATGACCAGCTTCAGCGCCTGGGGCAGCACGATCAGGCCCATCTTCTGCCAGTAGCCGAGGCCGAGCGAATCCGCACCCTCATACTGGCCCTTGGGGATCGCCTGCAGGCCGCCGCGCACCACTTCGGCCATATAGGCAGCGGCAAACAGCGAGACACCGATCAGCGCCCTCAGGAACTTGTCGAAGGTGACGCCGGCCGGCAGGAACAGCGGCAGCATGACGCTGGCCATGAACAGGACGGTGATCAGCGGGATGCCGCGCACCGTCTCGATGAAGATGACGCACAGCATCTTGACGATCGGCATCTTCGATCGCCGCCCCAGCGCCAGCACAATGCCGATCGGCAGCGACACGGCAATGCCGACGAAGGACAGGGTGAGCGTCACCAGAAGCCCGCCCCATAGCGAGGTTTCGACATGCGGCAGGCCGAACACGCCGCCAACCAGCAGGATGAAAGCAACGATCGGCAGCGCGCCGAAGAACAAAATTGCGTTCAGCCCCTTGCGCGGCACCTTCGGGATGAGCAGCGGCACCAGAAGCGTCACGAACAGGATGGCGACCAGGATCGGCCGCCAGCGCTCGTCGATCGGATAGCGGCCGAACATGAACTGGCCGAATTTGGCGTTGACGAAGGCCCAGCAGGCGCCCGACCAACCATCCGGCTGGATGCCTCCCTGCGCCACCGTGGCGCAGAACGTACGGTCGGTGCCGGTCCATTGGGCGTTGATGAAAGCCCAGCTGATCAGTTGCGGCAGGATCATCGCGACCAGCACGATGCCGATGATGGTCAGGATCGTGTCGCCGGTCGAAGCAATCAGGTTTTTGCGTATCCAGGCGCCCAGACCGCGCTCACTTGCTGGCGCCGACTGTGCCAGCGCCATTTCGACGCGGACGAAGGAAAGGTCGTGCTCCTGCATGTCGCTACCTCTCCACCAGCGCCATTCTGGCGTTGACCACGTTCATGATCGCCGACGTCAACAGGCTGAGCGCGAGATAGACCACCATCATGATCAGCACGCACTCGATCGCCTGGCCGGTCTGGTTCAGCACCGTGCCGGTCGTCGCCGTCAGGTCCGGGTAGCCGATGGCGATGGCCAGCGACGAGTTCTTAGTCAGGTTCAGATACTGGCTGGTCAGCGGCGGAATGACGATGCGCATGGCTTGCGGAATGACGACAAGCCGCAGAATCGATCCCGGCCGCAGCCCGAGCGCACCGGCTGCCTCGGTCTGCCCCTTACTGACGCCCATGATGCCGGCCCGCACGATTTCGGCGATGAAGGCGGCCGTGTAGAAGGACAGCGCCAGGTAGAGAGACAGGAACTCCGGCTTGACCTGAAAGCCGCCGGTCAGGTTGAAGGTCGATTGCTTTGGATAATCGAAGCTCAGCGGGAAGCCGCTCAGCGCATAGGCCAGCAAAGGCAAGCCGATAATCAAAGCCGCCGATGTCCAGAACACAGGGA
The DNA here is from genome assembly GCF_053848045.1 of Mesorhizobium sp. BHbdii. NCBI lineage: Bacteria > Pseudomonadati > Pseudomonadota > Alphaproteobacteria > Hyphomicrobiales > Phyllobacteriaceae > Mesorhizobium > Mesorhizobium sp. BHbdii. The sequence goes on from NZ_JBSPKX010000006.1 coordinate 40,244, forward strand.
ATTGCTGGCCGGTCGCCATCTGCCGCTGACGCGCCTTGCGGGCGACGAACCACGCCATGGCGATGCCGAGAAGCAGAGCCACCAGGATCAGCCAGGAGCCTTCGCCCCACACGGCGCGCGGAAAATAAAAGCCACGTTGGTTGAGAAAGGAGCTGAACGGCAAATTGATGCTCTCGCGCGGCGGCGGCAGCACCGAAAGCACGCCTGAATACCAGAAGAAGATGACCAGCAGCGGCGGGATGTTGCGGAAGACCTCGACATAGACCGTGCAGATCTTGCGGATCAGCCAGTTGTGCGAAAGTCGGCCGACGCCGAGGATAAAGCCGATTATGGTCGCGGTGATGATGCCGGAGACGGCAACGATGAGCGTGTTGATGAAGCCGACCAGAATGGCGCGGCCATAGGTGGAATCCGACGAGTAGGCGATGGCGCTGTCACTAATGTCGAAGCCGGCGCGGCCCCTGAGGAAACCGAAGCCTGATGCAATGCGCAGGCGCGTCAGATTGTCGATGGTGTTTTGGACGATCCACCAAACCAACGCCACCAGCACGATGACGACCACCGCCTGGAAGAATATGCCGCGGACCTTCGGATCGTTGATGAAGGAGCCGCGGCTTGGCTCCTCGCGAAGAATTTCCTGCGATGCCATTCAACCATCCCCTGGAAAGAGAAACCGGAAGGCAGGAAAGCTGCCTTCCGGATCACATTTCGATCAGCGGATCGGCGGAGCGTATTGTAGGCCGCCCTTGGTCCACAATGCGTTGATGCCGCGCGCGATCTTCAGCGGGCTGCCCGAACCGACATTGCGTTCGAACATTTCGCCATAGTTGCCGACAGCCTTGACGATGTTGACCACCCAGTCATTGGAGACACCGAGATCGGTGCCGATCTTGGTGTCGGGCTCAGTTCCGAGCACGCGCTTGATCTCCGGGTTGTCCGAGTTCTTCATCTCGTCGACATTGGCCTTGGTGATGCCGAGTTCCTCGGCCTGCAGCAACGCGAAATAAGTCCACTTGACGATGTGGTACCACTGGTCGTCACCCTGACGCACGGCCGGTCCAAGCGGTTCTTTTGAGATGATCTCAGGCAGCACAACGTGGTCGGCCGGGGCGCCAAGCGTCAGGCGGATGCCGTAGAGACCCGACTGGTCGGTGGTGTAGACATCGCAGCGGCCGGCGTCATAGGCGGCGTTGACCTCTTCCAATTTCTCGAAGACGACCGGGTTGTACTCCATCTTGTTCGACTTGAAATAGTCGGCAAGGTTGAGCTCGGTTGTCGTGCCGCTCTGCACGCAAACCGCCGCGCCGGAAAGCTGCAGCGCGGAATTCACGCCCGGCAGCTTCTTGGCGTTGATCATGAAGCCCTGGCCGTCATAATAGGTCACGCCAATGAAGTTCAGGCCGAGTGCGGTATCGCGGTTGATGGTCCAGGTGGTGTTGCGCGACAGGATGTCGATCTCGCCTGACTGCAGCGCGGTGAAGCGTTCCTTGGCGCTGAGCGGCGTGAACTTGACCTTGGTGCCATCGCCGAAAACGGCGGCCGCGACAGCGCGGCAGAAATCCGCATCGATGCCTTGCCAGTCGCCCTTGTCGTCCGGCGCCGAGAAGCCGGCCAGACCGGTCGAGACGCCGCATTGGATGAAGCCCTTGGCCTTGACGTCGTCGAGCGTGGCCGCCGACGCGGCCGAGGCCACCAACCCAAGCGCGGCGGCGCCCAGAATGCCGATTGCAATGTGTTTCATAACCCACAGACCCTTTTCTGTTTTTTTCAGGCGAACCTGACTTTTTTCCGTGTGAACGCAGCTTCCGGTTCCGGCCCAGTCCCGGAACCCCGCATCGCAACCGACGCGCTGCCTCCCATTCACGAACTGCATCGAAGGCGATTATTTCAGTGAGGTCAAGGGAAATGACCTAAACCGAAAGAGTTTGAAAACCAATTGCCGCAAATGCCTGAATTGCAGACAAACGCGCCTGGAAACCAGCCAGCCGTGCGAACAAAGCCGGCAAAGCCCGGTCAACGCAAATCGGGGGCTGGGCCGGCAAAACCCGTCGCTCGGATTTACGGCCCACGACTGACTTGTCGTGCGATGAATTGGCATATCCAAAGTCCGCCGGCTGGCGGGTGGCGAACGGTTGCGCGGCCAATGCCGCCGCACTATGGCTAGCGCTTCATCAGAGGCGAAGCGCAATGGCAAAAGACGGCAACGAAATGGGCATCAACACGCGGCTTGCCCATTCGGGCAACAATCCGCACGACTATTTCGGCTTCGTCAATCCGCCGGTCGTGCATGCCTCGACCGTGCTCTATCCCAACGCGGCGACGATGGCGGCACGCAGCCAGAAATACACCTACGGCACGCGCGGCACGCCGACCACCGACGCGCTTGCCGGTGCGATCGACGCGCTCGAAGGCTCGGCCGGCACGATCCTGGTGCCCTCGGGCCTGGCGGCGGTGACGGTGCCGCTGCTCGCCTTCCTGTCGGCGGGCGACCATGTCCTGATCGTCGATTCCGTCTATCACCCGACCCGCAATTTCGCCGACACGATGCTGAAACGGCTGGGCGTCGAGGTCGAGTACTACGATCCGCATGTCGGTGCCGGTATAGCGGCGCTGATCAAGCCCAACACCAGGGTCGTGTTCACCGAATCGCCGGCCTCCAACACGTTCGAGGTGCAAGACATACCGGCCATCGCCAGCGCGGCACACGCCGCAGGCGCGATCATCATGATGGATAACACCTGGGCGACGCCGCTCTACTTCCGCCCGCTCGACCACGGCGTCGACATCTCGATCCATGCGGCGACGAAATACCCGGCTGGCCATTCCGATGTGCTGCTCGGCACCGCGTCGGCCAACAAGGCCTGCTGGAAACAGCTTTGCGAGACGTTCTACACGATGGGCTGCTGCGCCGGGCCGGACGATGTCTATCAGGTGCTGCGCGGCCTGCGCACCATGGGTGTGCGCCTCGACCACCATCAGCGCAGCGCACTGGCCATCGCCGGCTGGCTGGAGGGCCAGCCGGGCGTGGCGCGCGTGCTGCATCCAGCGCTTGCCAGCCACCCCGATCACGCTCTCTGGAAGCGCGACTTCTGCGGCTCGAGCGGCATTTTTTCGATCGTCCTTGCTGGCGGCGGCCAGAAACAGCAGCATGCCTTCCTCGACGCGCTCAGGATATTCGGCCTTGGCTATTCCTGGGGCGGCTATGAGAGCCTTGCCGTGCCGGTGTTCCTCGGCGACCGCGTCGTCGCCAAGGGCCCTTATGACGGCCCGCTCGTCCGCTTGCAGATCGGGCTTGAAGACGTCGACGACCTGAAAGCCGATCTGGCGCGCGGCCTCGCTGCGGCGGCGGCTGCTTGAGCGACGGCAGGGTCTTCCAACAGGCACATCCTCGGCCTGATCACGCAGACCGATCTGCTGGCCGCAACGGCGCGCGCAAGCTGCAGACAAGCTGCTGGTCGAAGCGGTAGCGTAGTCGGGCCGCCGGGAAAAATGTTCGGGAACCTTTTCTCGGTTAGCCCGTCCAATGTTTCGATCGGAGGATTTGCTTCCGGTCAGGAGATTGGCTCAATGAGGAAACCGCTCACGGCTGCGACCGTCATGCCCGCCGCATCTGGCGAGATGCAGCTTGTCGGCCGCGCCCTGGCACGCGAGGGCGGAGCCTTCCGCACGATTATCAAGACGCACAACCAGCGGCTCTATCGTATCGCCCGCAGCGTCGTCCGCAACGACAGCGAGGCTGAGGACATCGTGCAGGAGGCCTATGTCAGGGCCTTTGCCCAGCTCGGGGATTTTCGCGGCGAATCCTCTCTCGCCACATGGCTGTCGCGCATCGTCATCAATGAGGCGCTTGGGCGTTTGCGCAAAAGGCGGCGAACGGTAGCGATGCCGCAAAGTCTACAAGCCGAAATCATCAAGTTTCCCCTTAATCCCAGCGACGATCCGGAGCGGACGATGGCGCAACGGCAGATCCTCGAGCTTGTCGAACGGGCGACCGATCGCCTTCCCGATGTCTACCGGACAGTATTCGTGGCGCGGGTGATCGAGGGTCTCAGCATAGACGAGACCGCAGAATTGCTTGATGTGCGGCCCGAAACCGTCAAGACCCGGCTGCACCGCGCCCGCGCCCTCGTCCGCAAGGCCCTGGACGATCAGATCGGCCCGGTGCTGCTCGATGCCTTCCCCTTCGCCGGCCGCCGGTGTGAACGGCTGACCGCCGCGGTGATGCAGCGGCTTGGCTTTACAGACTGATTTTTCCCAAATTCCCGGGAACGTTTGCCCCCGCCCGGCATCCAATCATCGTCAACTGGAAATGCCCGGAGCCATTCGCATCCGGCGAAGGAGAACGTCATGTTTATTCGATCGACCACCGCACTGGCAGCGCTTTTCCTGCTCAGCACAGCAACGTTGGCGCAAGCCTCCGATAAGCCGAGCGACCCGCAGATCGCCCACATCGCTTACACAGCCGGCGTGCTTGACGTCGAGGCGGCCATGCAAGCGCTGAAGAAATCGAAAAACAAGGAGATTCTCGACTTCGCCAAAGACATGGTGCGAGACCATGAAGCCGTAAACAAACAAGCGCTTGACCTGGTCAAGAAGCTCAACGTGACGCCAGAGGACAACGCCACCAGCAAGGCGCTGACCAAGGCGGCGGACGAGGAACGGGCGAAGCTCGCCAAGCTCGACGGCGCCGCGTTCGACAAGGCCTATGTTGACAACGAGGTCGCCTATCACAAGCAGGTCAACGGCGCGCTCGAAACCCTGCTGATCCCCTCGGCCGAGAATGCCGAACTGAAGAGCCTGCTGGAGACCGGCCTGAAGCTATTCCAGGGCCATGAACAGCATGCCGAACATGTCGCCGGCATGCTGAAATGAGTACAGCATCGACGATGTCGAAACGGCATCTGTGGATTGCAATGGCGCTAACTATTGCTGCCGCATCCGCCAAGGCCGAAACGATTGAGGTGATGATCGAGAAGCTGGTGTTTTCGCCCGCAAGCATCGAGGCGAAGGTCGGCGACACGATCGAGTGGGTCAACAAAGACGTGTTCGCCCACACGGCGACCGTCACAGGCGGCTGGGAGGTGATGATCCCGCCGAAGACATCGGCGAACCTGACGCTGAAGAGGGCAGGTTCGTTCGACTATTTCTGCCGCTTCCACCCCAACATGAAAGGCCAAATGACGGTGACGTCGCCCTAGCCAGGCCAGCAGAGACCGCCCTGCACGCGCAGGGCGGTCGGGCGGCATCGAGCCGCCTGGTAGCGAGGCGCCGGCTCGCCGGTCTGCGTCGCGGCGAACAGGGTGGCGCGGGCAGCGTCGTAGGCTTCCCACAGCGCGCGGTCTGGTAGAGGTCCCCCAGGATGCCCACGACCGGCGAACGAAACATGCTGTGCTGACGCCACTCGGAAAAGCGATACCAGCAGGCATATGTCGTGTCGGTCGAGGCCAACCGGCGCTTCGAGGCGATTTTGGGGGCGGCCGCGGCCGAAAAGCTGAGGAGCCTCGCCGACGATGTCGCCTCGCAGGACTTTCCCGACGCTTATGTTTCGAAGCCGGCGAGCAGCACCTAATCGTCGGAGCGATAGAGCACCGGGCATCCTTTGGGACGCGCCACGGACGGTGCGGTCCAGTCTTTCTACGACCAGCGACCGCCGCTCGAATGCAGGTGGACGACAATCTGTGCTAAAGTAACCCTATGAAAGCATGGCTGGAAGCGGCAAAGAGCCGGGCGCGCGACATCAAGCTTGATGTCGTCGCCCTGTGGTTCGCCGCACGCGATCCTCGGGTGCCCTGGTCCGCGAAACTCGTGGCGGGGATGGTGGCCGCCTATGCGCTTTCCCCAATCGACCTGATCCCGGATTTCGTTCCGGTGCTCGGCTATCTTGACGACCTGATCATCGTACCGCTCGGCGTAATCCTGGCCATAAGGCTTGTTCCGCCGCCGCTGATGGACGAGTTTCGAGCGCAGGCTGCCGCGCTCGAAACACGTCCGCAAAGCAGGACGGGAATGTTCTTTATCGTGGCGCTCTGGCTGGCTTTGGCAGCTTTGCTGATCTGGGCCTTTTGGCCCACTCACGCCAGATAGTCCGGAGGCTTGCTTGCACTTGAAACCGCCCTTGCCTGCTGCGCCGGCGGCCTAAAACCCAAGCGCCAGCCACGCAGTCCCAGCAAACAGCGTGATCAGCGTCAGCGGCAGTCCGACCCTGAAGAAGGCTCCGAAAGACAGCGCCTTGCCGGCGGCGCGCGCCTGCTCAGCGACAATCAAATTGGCAATCGAGCCGAGCTGCGTAAAATTGCCGGCCAGAGTCGAGCTCATGGCGACGACCAGCCAGGCGCGCTCGGGGTTCTCCAGGCCGGGTATGAATGGCCGCAGCGCAAGCACGGCCGGAACGTTGCTCATGATGTTGGACAGCACTGCAGTGAAGCCGGACAGCCGCCAGACATCGTCCAGTCCCAGGTCCTTTGCCGAGGCGATGATCTCGGGGGTGAGAAGCGCCTTCTCGGCGCCGGCGACGACGATGAAAAGGCCGGCGAACATGAACAGCAGCGGCCCGTCTATCTCGCGGTAGATGCGCGCCGGCTTGATGGCGCGGGTCACAAGAAGGATGGCGCCGCCGATCAGTGCGGCCTTGGCAACCGGAACGCCGGCGAAGAAGGCGATTGCCAGTCCGATGCAGACGACCACGGCCTTGAGCACCTGTCCCGGCAGCATGCGGCCGCGATAGACCTCGGGGCTGAGCTCGGTCTTGCGCGCAAATTCGGCGCGATAGACGATGCGCACGATGACGACGACGGCGACGAGGCCAAACAGCGCGACCGGCGCCAGGGCCGCCGAGAAGGCCGGATAGGAAATCCCCGACAGCGCGCCGATGACCATGTTCTGCGGGTTTCCGGTGATGGTGGCGACGCTGCCGCAATTCGACGCCGTGGCGGTGGCGATCAGATATGGAATTGGGTTGCGGTTGATGACCCGGGTGACGTGGACGACGATCGGCGCCATGACCAGGCAGATCGCGTCGTTGACCAGGAACGCTGACAGGACGCCGGTCAGCAGCGTCACCATCACCAGCAGCATAAACGGCGCATGTGCGTGCTCGATGGCAACGGCGCCGAGTGCGCGAAAGGCGCCCGATACCTTGAGATGCGCGACGACGATCATCATGCCGAGCAGCAGCGTGATGGTGTCGAAATTGATGGCGCGGTAGGCGTCCTCCAGGCTGAGCGCGCCGATGGCGATCATCGCCGCACCGCCGAGCAGCGCAATGCCTGCCCGGTCAAGGCGCAAGCCGGGGATCCTGCCGATGGCAACGCCGGCATAGGTCAGGATCAGGATCAGCAGTGCCGCCGCACCCATCAATGTCATTCGTGGGAAAGCCCCGTTCAGATCCGCCCTGCCCCGCCATAGGGTAGCAGGCGCAAGCTGTGATTCCTGCCGCCATACTCACCTGAGCTCAATCCGATCGGGCAAGCCTTGGCAATATCAAACATTGATGCGACGCGCACAGCGTCGAACCATCGAAGAGACTGGCGCACCATCGGCCAACTCATCCAGACAATCACACCAGCAGAGTTTCTCGTAAAACGCTGGGTATGCTTCCGTCGAAGATGAAGGTTTAGAAGAAGCCCAGGCTCATTGAAATCGTGGCTCGATCATGGCGAGGATAGAGACTGTCCCCACCTTTGGGCCGGCCGACCAGCAAAGCGAAGAACGCGCCTTCGGCATGGCAAGGCGAGCGCTGAACACCCGGCTGACGCTGGAACAAGCAGCCGATTGCGGAGTTGAAACGGCGATAGAGGTTTGCCGGAATGAGTTCCACTCCCGTGCTGCGGTACATCTATTGGGTAATTGTTCTCGACGTTTCGGTCGTGCTTGCGCCTTACTCTCTTAGCGCGGCGTGGCCGTAATGACGCAGCGCGATCCTAACGCCACTTCACCACAGGAAGACAAGAAAGACGGCATCGGACGAGCACTTGGACTCGGCCTTATCACCGGCGCTGCTGACGACGACTGCTCGGCCATCGGTACCTATGCGAGTGCCGGCGCGCGCTTTGGCCCAGACCTGCTTTGGACCGCTCCTGTAACGCTGCCGATGATGTACACTGTCGTGTATCTCTCGTCGAAGCTTGGACAGGTTTCGGGCCGCGGCCTCTTTCATGCGATCAAGGACTTCTACCCACGGTGGCTGCTCTGGGCTGTTCTTGTGGGCGTGCTGATCGGCAACACGATCGAAGCAGCCGCCGATCTCGGCGGCATGGCTGCATCCATCAACATCTTCCTTCCTGTTCCGATCCCCCTCATTGTCATCGTAGTCGCGGCCGCGATCTTTGCTCTCCAGCTTTGGGGCTCCTACACGCTCATTCGTAACATCTTTCGCTGGCTCGCGCTGGCCCTGCTTGCCTATGTCGGGTCAGCCATCATGGCGAAGCCGGATGCGGCAGCCGTGCTGTGGGGCACCCTTGTTCCGAAGATCGAGTTCAGCCGCGAGTTCCTGTCCATCCTGGTGGCCATCATCGGCACCACCCTTTCAGCGTACCTCTACACCTGGCAGTCGAATGAGGAGGTGGAGGAAGAGATTGCCGAGGGGAGAACGACGCTGAAGGAGCGCAAGGGTGCCACGGACGGTGAACTGCGCCGCTCCCGCCGCGATATCCTGATCGGCATGATCTTTTCCAATCTCATCATGTACTTCATCATCCTGTCGACAGGGTCTACGCTCTATGAAGCCGGCGAGCACGACGTAGAGACCGCCGCTCAAGCAGCCGAAGCTCTCAAGCCGCTCGCTGGTGCAGCCGCTGGCGTACTGTTCGCTGCCGGCGTGATCGGGGTCGGGTTCCTTGCCGTTCCGGTCATGACGACAGGTGCGGCATACGATCTGGCGCAGGCAGTTGGATGGAAGCACAGTCTCCATGCCAAGCCGCGTGAGGCGCCAAAGTTCTATATCGCGATCGGCGCCTTCACGCTGATTGCTGTCGGCCTGAATTTCCTGGGTTTCAACCCGATGAAGGCGCTTGTCTGGTCCGGCATCGTGCAGGGCTTTTCCACGCCGCCGCTGCTTCTTCTTATCATGCTAATGACGAACAGCCCGCGGATCATGGGAGACAAGGTCAACAGCCGCTCAACCAACGCTCTGGGATGGACTACTACGATCGCAATCTTTTCCGCCTCTTTAGGGCTGGTAGCGACCTGGTTTATCTAGGTCACCATGACCCCGGCAATTCGAGCTCACACGTCTCTACCGTGCTCCCGGGGGCGGCGTGACCAAGTGCGCGTGCTTCTGGAAGATCGCAATCTTGTCGGGATAGGTAATCCGGATTTCGCGTCCGCATCCGTCGCACTTGTAATGGGAAACGACCTGAAACCAGCTGCCGTTCTTGATGACGGTGAAGTTGCACTGCGGGCAGTGGAAAGTCAGGCCAACAGAGAACAGGCTGGGAGAGAGAGACATTGCAGCACTTCACATTGTGGAGAGTTTTGAGGCGGCTTGTTAGTCCAGCGTCTCCACGACGAAGGATGCGGCAATCAAATCGTCGGCATCGATTCTGCCCTTTCCGTCCTCCATGACGGCTGCGACTTTTCCAAAGATCTTCAGTTCATCCTCGGTAATCCGGGCGCCGCGCATCCTCTCGCTGAGGTCGGCCACGCGCATTCGCAGCGCCTGGGACGCTCCAATCTCACGGTTCGACATAATAATCACATTCCTCCCTTGCTGGCTTCCCACCGCACCTTTCGGCACGGCGGGCTGTCCTCCCAGTCGCTTTGGTCATTCGATGATTTTGATGATCTTGCGTGTGCCAGGGTCAACGACAACGGTCCGGTTGTCGACGACCACGTAGCGGTATTCGGTGTCAGGAACTTCATGAAGCTCGACCGTCTCGGGCAGGGTTGAGCCGATATTGAGCTCCACTCCAGGGATTTTCACTGAGGCGAGCGGCTGCTTCTTCACATACTCTCTGATGACCGTCTCCTGTTCAGGCGCGATAACAACGTCCTGAGCGGCAGCGGCGCCGATACCTGCCAGCAGCAGAAACCCCGCGGCTGCAGTGGAAAGACGAATTCTCATAAGTGCCTCCTCTATACGAGCTATGTTCCGCTGAACGCGTCTTCGCGCCAGCCTCACCAAACCTCGGGCAGCTGCAAACGTTCCTTACCTGGGCTTCGGTCTGATAGGAGACAGGACCTAAGTCTCACCTGTTTTCGCGTAATAGCCCCTGACATTGCGCCACCCGGAACTGCGGTTGCTCGTAGTAGTTGCTCGCTGTGAGTTCACGGGAGGAGTCCATGGAGAATAGCGTCCACCAAGCCCGCTGGTTGCTCGCTCCGGTCTTCGCCGTCTCCATCGCGTTCCTGGCGATTGGAATGGTCGTTAGCTAGGGCACAATCGGACTTTGACGATTGAACCGAAGAACGAAATTGAGATCTGCGCAGCTAAGTCCCTTCCTGCGCTGATAAAGGACCACCCGCCACTCCTCGATTTGGCGGGTGGTCCGAGCGAGCGCGACTGAGGCGTCCTCGCCGCTGGAGCCCAGCACCGAGGCGGGCGCAGCTCTTCCTCGCCACGGAGATGCCTGATGTGGAGCGTCATGCCGGGGTACAGCGCGGTTCGTCGCGGTTATTATGCCTTCGGTGTAGCCGGTCGCGCGGTTTTGAGTTTCTGACACCGGATTTTAGAGCACTCACCCGTCTCTCGACTTTCTCGAAGCGTTCTCGCAGCCGTGGATGCCCTAGCCATGGAATCCGCCAAAGCTACAAGCACGGATTCGTCCGCAGGTTTCGCGACAAAAGTGCCGGCCTTGAAGGCCTCACCGCGGCCCTCGATTTCCGTGGCACTATAAATTACAAAAGGGATATTACGGGCCACGAGTTCTTCAGCAACCGAAGAGCTGATGCAGTCCTGCAAGAGCACGTCCAGGATGACGACGTCAGGCTCAACAAAAATTTATCGTGCACGATTGCAACTTGGCTCTGAGGCCACCGCAAAGCCAGCCTCTCTGAGTGACGTCTCGATATCGATGACGATCATCGGCTCGTCCTCAAAGATGAGCGCTAGAGGCTTTCTCATGTCCTCCTCCTTGACGGGCAGGAGCACGATGTGCGCTGACCTCCCGGCAACGGCGCCCGGATAATTCATAATCCTGTCAGGATCAGAGTCCAAACTCATTTTTAACGAGCGAAAACAGTCGCGTCGCACCTAGTCTTCCCAAAGCCTTGGAAGCGAGCGTGCCGAAGATCGTCCTTGCCGCGCAAGTGCTTCACCCCGGTCTTGATCGGAAGGGGACACCGATCTCGCAGCTTGGTTCACAGGAGATGCGGCAGAAGCCGAAGGCCCTCCCCGAGTCGGCTGTTCCGTACGGAAGTCAAAAAGCCCGCCGCACCTTTCGGCACGGCGGGAGATCAGTCGTTCACCAGGCACAGGGTGGGCGGGGGTGGGTGTGCCCGGATCGTAGGAAATCCTACGCGCGCCGGCTGCGTCTCGTCTACCAACCGGCGGTTGGGAGCATCAACTCGGTTAGCTTGCTTTACCCGGCCTACCGCCCCAGAGCTTGTTTCGAAGCCGACAGAAGTTCTTCCTCGTCCACCACTCCCGCCATGTAATTGGCAATAATTCGGGACGCGAGCGACTCGCGCTGTTGTTCCGATTGGCCGTCAATCTTCAAACGATCGAACACGCGGCCAAGTAGCGCCAGCTCTGACGGGTTGAAAACACCCGAATCCTCTGCTCTTCCACGAAGCGGCATGACAAACCCCCTTCGCCCAGAGATTTTGTTCGTGCAGCATTATCATACACAAAAAAACCGCACCCCGTTGCAGAATCGCAGACCCGAGATGCGCCCTAGCGGAAGATCGGCGAGCGGGCGAGGACGACCTCACATCAGATCTTCAGCAACCCCGTCGAATTTCTTGAGGCCTTCGCTTGGAGGCTTCTGCTTAAGCAGTCCCTGTGCAGTTGCAGCCGCCTCGAAAGCGGCGAACGCAGCCTGGTGACTGCAATGTCCGGCCAGGCATTCCTCGATCATTCGGATTGCTTCAAGTCGGGACGGCTTGTCCATGAATGGCCATGGTTGCTGAAGCGCTTTCGCAGCGTCGGCTATCGACGCGACCACCATCGGCCTGTGATTCAGGTAGATTGTAATCGGGATGAACGCCGTCATTTTTGTCGCTCCGCAGGATTGAAGGCGGTTAAACGCAAAGACATGGCGGTGGTTGCATGAACGTGCATCATCGTGAATTCAGAGCGCCGCCGCCCGAGCCTTTAGACACGACGCAATCGGAACTGGCCGAGCGATCAAGGGTATCGGTTCCCATGGGAAGGCGGTCACCGTCACCACCTGCGGGCGCATCTGCTACAATGGCAAGAAGATCAAAGTGTTACCTATGTGTCCGGTATAAAATGTAACCTATGTGTCCAGAATGGACCCCTGAAAATGCTGGCGATCCCGACAGGATTCGAACCTGTGACCATCGGCTTAGAAGGCCGGTGCTCTATCCAGCTGAGCTACGGGACCGCTGGGCCGACGCCAAGGGCCGGCTGAATCATGCGCTGGGACGGCTGCCCGGCATTGCCGGTCAATGCGTCCAGGGCGTCCTGCGGTCATAGCGGAAATTCTCCGCATAGGAAATCTGGCGGCGCTTGGATTCTTTCGGCTCCTCGACACGGAAGGCCAGCCCCTCTTTCTCGGCATAGGCCACCGCCTCTTCCCGGGTGTCGAAGGTGAGCCTGATCTGGCTCCGCGTGTCACCCGAAGTGGTGTAGCCCATCAGCGGATCGATTTTCTTGCGCATCTCGGGATCGAATTCCAGCACCCAGTGGCCGGTCTTGGCCTTGCCGGACTGCATCGCGGTTCTGGCTGGGCTGAAAATGCGTGCGGACATGGACACCTCGTTGCTACGGGCAAGCGGCACCGCCGCTGTATTCCCGTCATTACCGCGCAATGCCGCCGGCGGCAAGGCCGATGCCTGCCGTACCCTTCGACACGGCGGGCCACCGACGGTGACCGCGCGACGGTTCACGGCAAAAGACCCTGCCGTTCCGTTTTCGTCTCTTAGGGTCGCGCAGCCAAGCCCGGAACCTATAGCCCGCAAGGACTCGGGCCGCGGTAATCAGCAGCGGGAGCCGTTGACGAGCACGTTGTGCCGGGCGCCCAAGGCGCTTGGCGAATCCCGAAGCAAATCGTTCTCGTCTCGCTTTGGCACAATGGGATTGGCATCTGAATTGCTACATCTGAATTGCTAATCGAGACTGGCCAGAGTGTAGCCACAGCGCTTGCGGGTGGATGGAAATTGGGCTTAGCCGAAGACTTGTCTGATGTTGCGCTCACATTCGAATGTCCGGATTGCTCGCATCCGGCGGTAAGGAAGGGCTCTGCGCTAAGGACGATCGAGCACTTCAGATGTGGCGGGTGCAACGCCAAGGTGCGGGTCACTTATCCGCAGAAGCTGGCGATCTTCGAAAAGCACAAGCTATTGGCCGCCCGAGGGGCGTTGCAATTGGCTAGCTAAGCCTTTTCCAGGTTGTCGGTCGCGCGGATTTCGATGAGCACAAGATTGCAGAATTCTGAGGCGGTATCGTTGGTGACGGGCTGAGGATCGCTCAATTCAGGCAGCTTCCTTGCTGGCGAAGCGATTGATGTTCCAAGCACCGCCGCCGGTTGACGCGCCGCCGAGCTAGTTGAACGCGAGCCTCGCTAGCGCCGGAGGGCGACAAGGCGCGGCTACTTCATTTTTCTATCCATGAGGAGCGCGATGAACAGCCGTGGGACTTTTGGGGACTTTTCGTGCAACTCCCTGCCACTCTATGGCGTTCGTTCCGTTTTTGTCGTTTCGGGGGTTGCCTTCCAAAGCCTGGAACCCTATAGCCCGCAAGGACTCGGAGTGTAGCGCAGCCTGGTAGCGCATCTGGTTTGGGACCAGAGGGTCGGGAGTTCGAATCTCTCCACTCCGACCATTAATTCACCGCGACGAGCAGCAGCCGTGCTGCCGGCGCACCTGCGCCGGACAGCATCTGCGGCCGACGAAGCACCCAGCGACCGACGGGCAGCCCGTATTTCCGCGCGTGCCCGCCTGAAGCTGCGAAGCGTCAGCTTTGGATGAACGCCAGGAGATCCGGATTGATGATCTCCGGGTGGGTGGTGCACATGCCGTGCGGAAGGCCCTTGTAGACCTTGAGCGTGCCGTGTTTCACCAGCTCGGCTGCAAGCAGAGCGGAGTCGGCAATCGGCACGATCTGATCGTCATCGCCGTGCATGATCAGGACAGGCACGTCGATCTTCTTCAGGTCCTCCGTAAAGTCGGTCTCGGAAAAAGCCTCGATGCAGTCGTAATGGGCCTTGGCTCCGCCCATCATGCCCTGGCGCCACCAATTATCGACAGCCCCTTGCGAGACCTTGGCGCCCTCGCGATTGAAGCCGTAGAACGGGCCAGCCGGCACATCCCTGTAGAACTGGGCGCGGTTGGCGACCAAAGCGGCACGGAAGCCGTCGAAGACCTCGATCGGCAGGCCGCCGGGGTTGCTGTCGGTCTTGAGCATGATCGGCGGCACCGCGCCGATCAGCACCGCCTTGGCGACGCGTCCTTCCCCACCGTAGCGGGCAACGTAACGCGCCACCTCGCCGCCGCCGGTCGAGTGGCCGATATGGACGGCGTTCTTGAGATCAAGGTGAGCGACCAGAGCCGCGACATCGGCGGCGTAGGTCTCCATCTCGTTGCCGGTCGCCGTCTGTGTCGAGCGGCCGTGCCCACGACGGTCATGCGCGATCACGCGATAGCCCTTGTCGAGGAAGAACAGCATCTGGTTGTCCCAGTCATCGGCGCTGAGCGGCCAGCCGTGATGGAACACGATTGGCTGGCCTGTGCCCCAATCCTTGTAGAAAATCTCGGTGCCGTCCTTGGTGGTGAATGTGCTCATCCTCTTACTCCTTGATGCAGGTGGCTGAATTGGTTGGGGGAAGGTTGGTCCTTCTGTGGACAAAGCTATCGCAACGGAGTCATGGTGAGGATTGGCAAAACAGACATTGAACATGGCAAAACTGACAGATGATTGCGGCGCATGATCCGGTCGAAATCGGGCTTCTGGTGTATCCCGGCGTTCAGGAAGCGGCAGTACTGGGCCTCACCGATCTCTTTCAGCTGGCCAACCGGCTGGCTTCCGAACGGTCGCCGGATGCGCTGAGGCTTCGCGTCACACATTGGCAGTGGCAAGAGGCGAGTCAAACGGTCATCCCCACCTTCGACAGCGAGCCCCGCCCTGGCCATGGACCTGCCATGGTCATCTTGCCTCCGACGCTGGGTGATCCGATTCCAAGCGAGGCGGCCGCGCCCTATGCCGACTGGCTCAGGGCCCGCCATGCGGCGGGCGCGACGCTCGGCTCGGTCTGCGCCGGCGCCTTCGTGCTGGCCGAGACCGGCCTGCTGTCGGGTCGTGTTGCGACCACGCATTGGGCCTATCGCGACGCGCTGGCGATACGCTTTCCCGACATCCTACTCGATGCCGACAAGCTGGTCATCGACGATGGCGACATCATCACCGCCGGCGGCTATATGGCCTGGACCGATCTCGGCCTGAAACTCGTCGACCGGGTGCTTGGGTCGACCGTCATGATAGAGACGGCCCGTTTCATGCTTGTGGACCCGCCGGGACGCGAGCAACGCTTCTACAGCCCGTTTGCTCCCAGGCTGAACCATGGCGACGCGGCCATCCTCAAGGTGCAGCACTGGCTCCAGGCGAGAGGCGCGCGCGATGTGACGCTTGCCACCATGGCGGAGCATGCGGCCTTGGAGGAGCGGACTTTTTTGCGCCGCTTTCGCAACGCCACCGGCCTCAAGCCGACCGAGTATTGCCAGCACCTGCGCGTCGGCAAGGCGCGTGAGATGCTGGAAACGACGACCCGATCCATCGACCAGATCGCCTGGGATGTCGGCTATGACGATCCCGGCTCCTTCCGCAAAGTGTTCGCCAGGATAACCGGCCTGGTGCCGGGCGATTACCGCAGGCGTTTTGGCGTGTAACGAGCGGCCCTGCCCGGCGAAAGCTGAGCGGTGGCGGTTGCGGTGTGACGAGTCTCGACCGGGACGGCCGGACGACGCGAATGGGCGGCAAACAGGATCGCGCCTATCGTCTGCTTGCGTCCTTCCTTAGAGAGCGCTTTCGATATCGGTCCTTGAAAAATCGTCGCCGACATAAAGCAGGCGGCAGGCATGTTCCTTGGCCACCTCATAGGCGAAGCAGTCACCGAAATTGAGCGCGGCCGGGCGAATTCCCTTACCCCATTTTGCGTAGGCCTCGGCGATGCGACGCGCAGAGGCCGGCGTCACTGCCACAATTTCGAAACCAAGCCCGTCGATCAGGCCGGACAGCTCTTCGCCGACATTGCGCCGCGCCGCGACGATCAGCGCTTCGGCCACGGTGCCGGCGGAAATCAGAATGACGTCTTCGGCCTCGAGCGCCGCGATGCAGACATCAGCCTCCGGCTCGTCAAGAACGATCGCCATCAGCGCCGAGGTATCGACCACCATCATTCAGGCAGGCCATCGTCGCCGTAAAGAAAATCCTGGCTTCGCGCGGCAGATGGCCCAACCTTCGCCCTGGCGGCGCCGGATGCGCGCATCGCCTCCAGCAATGCCCGACGGCTTTTCCTGTCCGGCACTGCCTTGACCGGAACCAGGCGCACGGCCGCATGACCGTGGCGGGTCAGAATGATCTCGTCACCTGCCTCGGCACGACGCACCAACTCGGTCAGCTGTCCCTTGGCGTCTGTAACGGATACCTGCATCGCGCCTCCTCTATGGACCATCCTCTGGTCCATATTTGCAGTGAAAATAGACCATTCAACGGTCCATTACAACAGCCAAAGGCGGAGCGGGATTGCGATTATCCGTGGGCGCGGTTGCCAGTGCCGTATACGCGCGACTGGCGACCCCTCTTTGAAGGCAAGCTCGCCGGGAAGAGAACCCCAACCGCCTCATCTCCCGGCGAGCCTACAACCTGATTTGATACGCATCAGGACCGGGGTTAGCCGGCAAGGCTGACCTTGCAAAATGGATGCCAGCACTGATTTCCCGAAATGGGACACCGCCTGAGCCTGTCGTATCAGATCTCGAACTCGCCCTGCCCCTCATCCATGGCGCTGACGGTTTCGGCGGCCAGCGCCCTAGTGATCGGCGTCTTGCGCTCCAGTGCCGTGCGATCCAGCCGCTCGACCACCCGCATCGCGGTTGCCAGCGAGCGTTCGATGCGGCGCACCAGATATTGCACGACATGCGGCTCGACCTCGACCTGGCGGTCGGCGAACAGTTTGGTGATGACGCCGGCCAGCAAGTGATCGTCGGGCTCGTGGATCTCGACCGTTGCCGCCGCCTTCAGCCGCGAAGCGAGGTCCGGAAGTCTGACGCCCCAGGCGGACGGAAAGCGCCGCGCGGTGAAGAGCAAGGTCGAGCCGGCCCCGCGCACTGCGTTGATCAGATGGAACAGCCCCTCTTCATCGACCGGACCGGCATCGGCATCGTCGATCAGGGCCGGCCGCGCGCCGAGGCTCGCCATGCAGTCGCCGATCCGCCCGGCGTCGATCTTCACTGCGCCGGCGCGGGCGCGCCAGATGGAGGCCAGGTGGGTTTTTCCAGAGCCCGCCGGACCGGCGAGCACGACCACCGGCGACGGCCAGTCCGGCCAGCGGTCGACCAGCGCCACCGCCTGGCGGTTGGTGCCGGAGACGACGAGCTCATCGCGCGAATAGCCGGTGCCGTGGCCGAGATCGAGCGGCAACTGGCGCGGCGGGTCGATCTTGTTGTGGTCCGGCATCTGGCTCAACTGCGCGGCCCACCGCTCCCGCGGCGACGCGCCGGCAGCGGCGGGACAGGTTCGGTATTGTGGCCCTTGTAGAGCGGCGAATCGAGATAGCGGGAAATGGCAAAGCGCACCAGAACGGCAACGGCGGCCGAGGCCGGCACGGCGATCAGCAAGCCGACGAAGCCGAACAGCGCGCCGAAGGCAAACAGCGAAAACATCAGCCACACCGGATGCAGGCCGACGCTTTTGCCGACCAGCCTCGGCTGCAGGATGTTGCCCTCGATAAACTGGCCGACGAAGAACACGCCGGCCACCGCCGCGACCATGGTCCAGTCCGGCCAGAACTGGACGAAGGCGACGCCGACGGCCAGCACCAACCCGGTCAGCGAGCCGACATAGGGAATAAAAGAGATCAGCCCGGCGAACAGGCCGATGAGGATGCCGAAATTCAGGCCGGTCAAGGTCAGCCCGGTGGCGTACATGGCGCCCAGTACCAGGCACAGCGTGCCCTGGCCGCGCACAAAGCCGGCGGTGGCGGTGTTGATGTCGTTGGCGATTGCCCTGACGGTCTGGACATAGTCGCGCGGCACCCAGCTGTCGACAATCGCCACCATGCGGTCCCAGTCGAGCAGCATGTAGAAGGCGACGACGGGCGTGACGACGAACAGGCTGACCACCGATACCAGCGCCACGCCGGAGCTCCAGATCGAGGTGAACACCGTGGTCAAAAGACCGAAGCCGGAGGTCAGCAGCGAATTCAACCCTTCGCGCAGGCCATTGGCGTCGACTCCGAAATTCTCTTCCAGCCATCTCGGATCGAAGCTGGTGATCAGGGTCTGCAGGCGGGTCAGGTATTCCGGCAGCTTGCTGGCGAAATCGGCCATCTGCGAAGCCAGCACCGGAATCAGGATGACGAAGGCCAGTACCAGAACGACGATGAAGGCAAACAGGATGACAATCGTCGCCATCAGCCTGGACAGGCCGAGCCGCTGCAGCCGGTCTGCGACCGGGTCGAGGAAGTAGGCGAGCACCATGCCGGCGACGAACGGCAGCAGGATGCCGCTGAAGACATAGAGGAAGATCGCGAGGATGACGGCGCTGATCAGCCAGAAGCGGATTTGGCGCCGAAACACGCCAGACGCGGCAGCATCGGCAGCCGCAGCCTCGGCAGCCGCGTCGATGTCCTGGTCAGGTGCCCGGTGTGGAGCCTTCGCCATAGCCGCTCATATGCCTCAGCCAAGCCACGAGATAGGCCGCGGCCGAAGCCACGGTCAAGACCCCGGACAGCAATATGAGCGTCGGCCTGAGCGGGTCGAGATCGATGGCGAGGGCCAGCTCGCCCAGCACCACCGCCGCCAGCCCGATCTGGATGGCAGTGTTGGCTTTCGACACGAAGAGCGGCTTCATCTCGACCGGGTGGGCCATGACGGTGGACAAAACGACGGCGCAGACGATCAGCGCATCGCGCGACACCATGGTGATGACCAGCCACAGCGGCAATTCACCAATGAAGCCCAGCACCACGAACACCGAGACCAGCAGCAATTTGTCGGCCATCGGATCGAGATAGGCGCCAAGCTGCGAAAACTGATTGAAGTGGCGGGCGATGAAGCCGTCGACGCCGTCGGAAATGCCGGCGATCAGGAAGCCGGCGAAAGCCCAGTCCCAGCGCGCCTGCAGCATGGCCAGCACCACGCCCGGCACCAGCACGAAACGCATGATCGTGATCATGTTGGGGATGGTCAAACGCATATCCCGTCGCTTCTGTTTTGATGATACATGATGGAGATGAGAGGCTACGGCAAGTGGCGACGCTCTCTGCTCGCTCACCTGCTCCACTCCAAACCGAAAAAGAAGCTAGCGAATGTCGATGGTACAGAGAATTACAATCGCCCTGCGTGTCACACTTTGCTATTTGGCCGGAGTGACAGAAAGCCTCCTGGCTTTCGCATCTTTAACGACTCCACACCGCGACTCGGCGATGCATGATCATTTGACCAGTTTCGTTCTTCAACTGGTCGTCGGCCTTCTCGTGTCTTGGCCTCTCTGGTTAGTGGCTGCCGCCGTGGCGTTCGTTTTCGGGCGGTCAGTCGACGTAAACCCAGGTGTCTGGAGTGTGGCGGCAAGTTTGATCGCCGCCGGTTTCTCCTACGGAGTCCTCCCGAGCGGCGAGGTCAGGTCTTTAGCGACCGTCGGTGCCCTGGCCGCTGCGCTGGCGGGCATTTCTTTCTACTGCTGGAGCGTATGGAGCCCGGTTCGGCCGGTCTAATTGAACACCGCCATCGGCCTTGCCTTGCGGGGCAAAACCGTTCATGCGAAGAGCCCTCAAGCAAACGAAACAGCGATGAGCAGGCGCCGGAAAATGAGCAAGCGCAAGAACGGGCTCACCTATGCCGAGGCGGGTGTCGACATCGATGCCGGCAATCTCATGGTCGAGAAGATCAAGCCGCTGGTGCGCGCGACGCGTCGGCCGGGCGCCGATGGCGAGATCGGCGGCTTTGGCGGCCTGTTCGACCTCAAGGCCGCCGGCTTCACCGACCCGGTGCTGGTCGCCGCCAATGACGGCGTCGGCACCAAGCTGAAGATCGCCATCGATGCGGGCAAGCACGACACGATCGGCATCGACCTCGTCGCGATGTGCGTCAACGATATTGTCGTGCAGGGCGCCGAGCCATTGTTCTTCCTCGACTATTTCGCTACCGGCAAGCTCGATCCAGACCAGGGTGCTTCGATCGTCGGCGGCATCGCCGAGGGCTGCCGGCAGGCCGGATGCGCGCTGATCGGCGGCGAGACGGCGGAAATGCCCGGCATGTATCACGGCAACGACTACGACCTTGCCGGCTTTGCCGTGGGCGCGGCCGAACGCGGCCAGTTGCTGCCGACCGACGACATCGTCGAGGGCGACGTGCTGTTGGGGCTGGCCTCCTCGGGCGTGCATTCAAATGGCTTTTCGCTGGTCCGCCGCATCGTCGCCACCAGCGGCCTTGCGTGGACCGATCCAGCGCCCTTCAACGATGAAGCGACGCTGGCCGAGGCGCTGCTCGAGCCGACCCGCATCTACGTCAAGTCGATCCTCAAGGCGATCCGTAACACGCATGGCATCAAGGCGCTGGCCCACATCACCGGCGGCGGCTTTCCTGAAAACATCCCGCGCGTCCTGCCGAAAGATTTTTCCGCTGAGCTCGATCTCGATGCCATCGAGGTGCCGGCGGTATTCTCGTGGCTGGCGAAGACCGGCGGCGTGGCGCCCGCAGAGATGATGCGCACTTTCAACTGCGGTGTCGGCATGATCCTCGCCGTCGCCTCCGGCCAGGCGGCACAGGTCGCGGCCGTCCTGCAGGAGGCCGGTGAGAGCGTGACGCCGATCGGCCGCATCGTGCCGCGCCGCGACGCCGGCGTGATCTATCGGGGCTCGATCGGCCTATGAACGCGCGCAAACGCACCGTGGTGCTGATTTCGGGACGCGGCTCCAACATGACGGCGCTGATCGCCGCGGCCAGCAACCTGGACTATCCGGCCGAGATCGTCGGCGTCATTTCCGACCGGGCCAATGCCGCCGGTCTCGGTATCGCCGCGGCGCGCGGCATCGCCACCAAGGTGATTTCGCGAGCCGACTATACCAGCAAGGAAGCGCATGACGGGGCGATCGACGCCGCACTTGTCTCGTTCGGCGCCGAGATCGTGGCGCTGGCCGGTTACATGCGCATCCTCGGCGCGCGCTTCGTCGAGAAGTGGCTGGGACGGATGATCAACATCCACCCTGCCCTGTTGCCGGCCTTCAAGGGGCTGGATACGCATGCGCGAGCCATCCGCGCGGGCATCCGCATCCATGGGTGCACGGTGCATTTCGTCACCCTGGACATGGATGACGGCCCGATCATCGCCCAGGCCGCCGTGCCGGTGATGGTCGGCGACAATGAGGACATGCTCGCCGCGCGCGTGCTGAAGGCCGAGCA
The DNA here is from genome assembly GCF_053848045.1 of Mesorhizobium sp. BHbdii. Lineage (NCBI taxonomy): Bacteria > Pseudomonadati > Pseudomonadota > Alphaproteobacteria > Hyphomicrobiales > Phyllobacteriaceae > Mesorhizobium > Mesorhizobium sp. BHbdii. The sequence continues at coordinate 61,979 of NZ_JBSPKX010000006.1, forward strand.
CCGGCTTTATCCGCTGGCGCTCGGGCTGGTCGCCGAAGGCAAGGCGCGGATGGAGGGCGGCCGTACCGTGCTTGCCCACTTCGCCGAGGATGCCGACAACAGCTCCTCCGTGGTCATGGCACCCGATCCGCTGCGCGAGGAGACCGACCTCGAGCATCTGGCGCGCATCACGCCCTGAGCAGGAGAAGGCTGGCATGGCGACAACGAAGCAACTCCTTCTTCTGCGTCATGCCAAATCGAGCTGGGACGATCCTGACCTTATCGACTTCGACCGGCCGCTTTCCGGGCGCGGGGTGAAGGCCGCCCCGCTGGCCGGGCGCGAACTGGCCAGGCAGGGCTGGCTGCCGGACCTGGCGCTGGTGTCGCCGGCGCTGCGCAGCCGCGACACATGGCGGCTGGTCTCGGCGGAACTGCCGGCGAAAACGCCGGCCAAATTTGTTCAGGCGCTCTACGAGGCCAGCGCGGCAGACGTTCTCGCCAAGGTGCGGCAGGCAAATGCGGCAACGAGCAGCCTCTTGGTTCTCGGTCATAATCCCGGCCTGGAGGAATTCGCACGCCGGCTGGCCGGCGCCGGATCGGATGCCGCGGCACTCAAAAAGCTTGAAGAAAAATTCCCGACCGCAGCTCTGGCCCGCTTCGTTTTCGACGGTGACTGGGCACGGCTGGCCCTCGGCGATGCCCGGCTGACGCACTGCGTTTGGCCGAAGGATCTGCGCTAGCGCATGGGCCCGAAAATCGAAATTGATTTTTTGCTGCGCTGTCCTTCGGTTCGGAAAGGATCATGCGCAAAATTAAATGCTGCAGCGTCCTATGCGCGTGCAAAAAACGGGGCGGGTGCTTAGGCTGAGACTTCTTGATAGGCAGAAGCAAAACGGCGGGCCAAGGCCCGCCGCACTTTGCGTTCCGGAGCTTGAGGGCTTAGCGGCCCCAGTTGCCCCGGCCTGATTGAGGCACGACGGACTGGGCCGTGCCGGACTCGGGTGTCGCATTGGTGTTGACAGCGTTATGCTCGGTCGGGAGCAGCTTGCCGATCGAACCCGTGAACGTGTCGTCGACATTTCCAACAGGCGCATTGCCAGCGGGCGCTGCCGGCTGGTTGACGCCGTCCGAACCATAGTGGTCGCTGCCGGCAAAGGCGCTGCCTGCGGCAATGAGGATGGCGGCAGCGGTAAGAGCAATCTTGGTCATTTCAGGTACTCCAGTATTTCATATTTTTCAGTGTTGTGTCCGTCTCGTGGCGTGCCTTGGGAGGATTTCGCGTCGCTCGGACTACCCCGAGGTGGGTTGGCATTGGGGCGGTTTCCAATCACAAAGATGTTCCGGCCATGCCGTGAATCGGGTGCTTGAAATCCGCCAAAAGGCTTCCTTCGCCACAATCTTTGACATCTTTTTCAATGTGTTAGGCGAATTTTCCTGCCGCGGGTGCACGGTATTTGCTGAGCCGGCGTTCACACCGTCCTGCACGGCGCGTCAACAGGAAACGAACCGATCGGTTCGATTTCCGCTGATGCACAAATGTAATTCGCAGATCTACCGGCTTTGCCTTGCTGCTCTAGACGTGCACGTCACCAAAGGAGAGTTCGCCATCGTCGCGAGCACCCAGGAACGCGATGACCAGCAGGCAGGCATAGAGTGCGGCGACCAGCACGGCGATGACCACGCCAGGAATAGGCCTCAGGGCGGCGCTGGTGACGGCCTCGCGCACCGACCGACGAAGCCGATGCGGACACCTTCGGTTAGAAGACCGGGAGTCGACAGTTTCAGGATCCAGGCCATCAGCAGGATCAGCAGCATGTGGATGTAGTTCCGACGCTCACTTCGCCGCGCGCAGCCAGACCTTATTGTCGTGGAACGCAGCACCGCCATAAGGCGCCGGCGCGTCGGCGCCGGTCAGGACGTTGATGCCCTCGCCGCGCTCGTGGGCGCTGTTCGGCCAGATACCTTCGGCGATTACGACGCCGCGCCTGATGCCGTCGAACAATCTTGCGTGCAGCACGACTTCGCCCCGCGCATTGCCGATCTCGACGCGGTCGCCATTGGCCAGCCGATAGGCTGCCGCATCGTCCGGATGCAATAGCAGTTCCGGCCGGCCCTCCTTGGCCTTCGACACCGGCGTCTCCGAAAAAGTCGAGTTGAGGAAATTGCGCGCCGGCGAGGTGGTCAGCCGGAACGGATGCGCCGCATCCGCCACCTCGATCAGGTCGACGTGGTCGGGGAATTCCGGCAGGCTTGCCACCGGCCCGAACAGGCCCATGCTTTTCGGCGGCCGGTTGGGCGCCGCCTGCCCGGTCCAGTCGGCGCGGAAGCGGAATTTTCCGTCCGCGTGGCCGAAGCCGTCAATAAAATGCGCCGCCTCGAAATCCGGCTGCAAATCGAGCCACTTTTCTTCCTTGAGGCTCGAAAAACTGCCGAGCCCGCGTTTGCCCAAAATGATGTCGATATGCTGCTGCTCGGTCATGCCAAAGCCAGGCCTGTCGCCAACACCGAGCCGCTTGCCGAGTTCCTCGATGACGAAATGGTTGGTGCGCGGCCCTTCCGGCGGGTCGATCAGCTTCGGACCGAGCGTGATGTGCTGGTTGCCGCCGCCCTTGTAGACATCGTCATGCTCGAGGAACATCGTCGCCGGCAGCACGACATCGGCGAGATTTGCGGTGTCGGTCATGAACTGCTCGTGCACGCAGGAAAACAGGTCGTCGCGTAAAAAGCCCTGCTTCACCAGCCGCTGCTCCGGCGCGACATTAACCGGATTGGTGTTCTGGATCAGCAGCGCCGTCACCGGCGGGCCGCCATAGAGCGCATCCGCCGCCCCGGTCAGCACCGGGCCGATGCGTGAATGGTCGAGATAGCGGATCGCGGGGTCGCGCATCCGCGCGCCTTCCAGCAGTTCCTGGTTCAGCTTGAAGATACCCGAATTGGAATGGAAGGCGCCGCCGCCCTCATATTGCCAGCAGCCGGTGACCGCGGCGATCGAGGCTGCGGCATGCATGTTGACCGAGCCGTTGCGCTGGCGCGAGAAGCCGTAGCCGAGGCGGAAATAGGTTTTCTTCGTCGTGCCGACGAGACGGGCAAAGGCCTCGATCTCGTCGAGGGAAAGCCCGGTAATATCAGCCGCCCATTGCGGCGTCCTAGTCCGAAGATGCGCTTCCAGACCGTGCGGGTCGTCGGTGTATTTTTCCAAATAGGCGCGGTCGGCCATGCCGTCTCGGAACAGCACATGCATCACCGCGCAGGCCAGCGCGCCGTCGGTACCGGGCTTCAGCACCAGGCCGAGATCGGCCTGCTTCATCGTCGCATTCTCGTAGACGTCGATGACGACGATTTTGGCGCCGCGTTCCTTGCGCGCCTTGATCGCGTGGGTCATGACGTTGACCTGGGTGGCCACGGCATTGGTGCCCCAGATCACCACGCAGTCGGACTTGGCCATCTCGCGCGGGTCGGGACCGCGCAACGCGCCGGCGCCCATCATCCAGCCGGTCCAAGCCAGATTGGTGCAGATAGAACCGAAGAAGCCGGAATATTTCTTGGCGTGGCGCAGCCGCTCGATGCCGTCGCGCTGCACCAGTCCCATCGTGCCGGCATAGTAATAGGGCCAGACCGTCTGCGAGCCGTGTTTTGCCTCGGCCGCAATGAATTTTTCGGCGACGAAGTCGAGTGCGGCCTCCCAGCTCGCTTCCTTCCAGGCGCCCTCGCCTTTGGCGCCGGCGCGGATCAGTGGCTTCAACAAGCGGTCGGGGTGATGGACGCGGTCGGCATAGCGGGCGACCTTGGCGCAGATGACGCCTGACGTATACGTGTTGGCCTTTGCGCCATAGACGCGGCCGATGCGCTTGCTGTCGAGCAGCTCGACCTCGAGCGCGCAGGTCGAAGGGCAATCATGCGGACAGGCCGAATGGCCGATCCTGAGCTTGGCGTGCTGATTCATAGGGCCAAACTAGCCGTTTATGGCGGCGGCGTGTAGGGCCAGATGGCGCTACTCCGCCGTGCCTTCCTCGTATTCCGCCGACATCGACAGCCATTTTTCCTCATGGGCGGCCAGCGTCTGGGCCAGTTGCGAGCGCTCCTTGGCCAGCCGTGTCGCCGTCGACGGGTCCTTTTCATAGACCGCCGGGTTGGCGAGTTCGTCCTCGATCAAGTCGATGCGCTTACGGATGCGGTCCATCAGCGCTTCGGTGGCGCGGATTTCCTTGGCCAGTGGCTCGAAGGTGGCGCGGCGTGCGGCCGCGTCGCGGCGGCGGTCGGCCTTCGAGGCTTTTTCGGCTTCGCGCTTGCCGCGGCGGTCGCCGGAGACACCGGTGACCAGCGTCTTGTAGTCATCGAGGTCGCCGTCAAAAGGATTGACCGTCCCATCCTTGACCAGCCATAGGCGGTCGGCCGTTGCCTCGAGCAGATGGCGGTCGTGCGAGATCAGGATGACGGCGCCGGGAAACTCGTTCAGCGCATGGATCAGCGATTCACGGCTGTCGATGTCGAGATGGTTGGTCGGTTCGTCGAGGATGAACAGGTTTGGGCCCTCGAAGGCCGACAGGCCCATCAGCAGTCGCGCCTTCTCGCCGCCCGACAGGTCCTTGGCGGCGGTGTTCATCTTTTCGGTGGTCAGGCCGAACTGGGCGACGCGGCCGCGCACTTTCGATTCCGGCGCTTCCGGCATCAGCCGGCGGACATGCTCATAGGCGTTTTCGTTCGGCCGGAGATCGTCGAGCTGATGCTGGGCAAAGATCGCCACCTTCAGCCCGGGCGCCACCGTCATGGTGCCGGTCTCCTGCTTCAGCCGGCCCGACAGAAGCTTGGCGAAGGTCGACTTGCCGTTGCCATTGGCACCAAGCAGCGCGATGCGGTCATCGGCGTCGATGCGCAGCGTCATCTTCTTCAGGATCGGCTGACCCTCGGTATAGCCGACATTGACGTTGTTCAGCGCGATGATCGGCGAGGCGACCGTCTTCACCGGCTCGGGAAAGGAGAACGGCCGCACATTGTCGTTCACAATTGCGGCGATCGGCTTCATCTTCTCCAGCGCCTTGATGCGCGACTGCGCCTGTCTCGCCTTGGAAGCCTTGGCCCGAAAGCGCTCGACGAAGGATTCCATGTGCTTGCGCGCGGCTTCCTGCTTGACCCTGCCCTTCTCCTGCAATTCGCGCTGCTCGGTGTATTGGCGTTCGAACTGGTCGTAGCCGCCGCGCCAGAAAGTCAGCTTCTTCTGGTCGAGATGGACGATCGAGTTGACGGCGCGGTTGAGCAGGTCGCGGTCGTGCGAGATCAGAAGTACGGTGTGCGGATATTTCGACACGTAGTTTTCCAGCCACAGCGTGCCTTCGAGGTCGAGGTAGTTGGTCGGCTCGTCGAGCAGCAGCAGATCGGGCTCGGCAAACAGCACTGCGGCGAGTGCGACGCGCATGCGCCAGCCGCCGGAGAACGATGAGGCCGGCCGTCGCTGGGCGTCGTCGTCGAAGCCGAGGCCGGCGAGGATGGTGGCGGCACGCGACTCGGCCGAATGGGCGTCGATATCGGCCAGCCGCATGTGGATGTCTGCGATGCGGTGCGGATCGGTCGCCGACTTTTCCTCCTCGATCAATGCGGAGCGTTCAAGGTCGGCCTTGAGCACGATCTCGATCAGCGGCTCCTCGGTGCCGGGCGCTTCCTGCGCCACCTGGCCTATGCGCGTGTTCTTCGGCAGGCTGATCGAGCCGGTCTCGGAGGCGAGGTCGCCGGTGATCGCCTTGAACAAAGTGGTCTTGCCGGTGCCGTTGCGGCCGACGAGGCCTGCCTTGCTGCCGGCCGGCAAGGTCAGCGAGGCATGGTCGAGAAGCAGGCGTCCGGCCATGCGGAGCGAAAGGTCGTTAATGATCAGCATGGCCGCGCTTTTGCACGGGACGTCAACGCTTCGCAAGAGCTTGAGCGCCGGTTGGCCGCATAAGGCATGAATATGGCCGGCGTCGGCAGATCGCCTGATGCCGCGGGAGGAAAGATCCGATCGCCGGCCTCACCGGATCAGAGAGCCAGCCCTGGGTTGGGCCGGGAACCTGCTGCGGCGGCGCGGCGCCTTGCGAGCATCGGCTTCTCGCATCTGAAAATGGCAGTTTTGTCACATTTGTCAGTTGATTGACTGTCCAACGAGGTCGTCTTCCGCAATCGCCCCATGACGCAACAGCAAGACTCAGCTATCTCTAGGTATGCGGTGGACCTGAACCCGCCTGGCCGGCGTCATCGCTCCCTCCCAAGCGGCGCCGGCCACTTTTTCTGCGTTCCATCACTGCGCCGGCGGCGTGCCGGGTTGATCATCGCCTGACGTCGACTTGGGTGCAGGGTCGACCTGCGGGTTTTGATCGGCGCCGGGGGCCTTTGTCGGTGGGATGTTGTTATCGCAAGCCGCGACAGCCAGCGCTGCCGCCAAAACGAGCCAGGTCGGGGCCAGCAAAATTGAGAGCTTGTTCATCGCAACCTCCTGTCATCGGGCAAACGAGACGGTGCCGATTTGGTTGCACGCTCAGGCAGAGCTCGGGGGCGCTCGGAAAGCGGGGAACAAAACGAGAGAGCGAGGAACAAAACGCGGGCTCTTCGGTTGGTCCACACCAATGGAGAAAATCATGATCCGTCTGCTCATAGCCGGTGCCGCCGTCTACGTGGCCTACCGTATAGTCAGGGAAATCATTGACGAGGTGCCCGATGACTTCGATCCGCTGTTGCTGCCGCCTCCCGATGACGACAAGTCGTTGCGGCGGCAGTCGGCGGCAATGGGCGTAGAGCCCGAGCGCTAAGTCCAGTTCATCGGCTGGTGCGCCAGTAGAAACGGACGCATCAATCGCAACTTTCGCGTCGAAACCGTTGCGAACAAAGCGGAAACGATGCTTGATGGGCAATGAACCTCGCTGCCCGTGATTCGACCTTCCGGCCTGCCTATCTCGCGAAGCTGAATGCCGAGCAGTGCCTTGCCGTCGAGCATGGCGACGGCAAGGTCGCCGGGCCGCTACTGGTGATCGCCGGAGCCGGCTCCGGCAAGACCAGCACGCTGGCGCATCGCGTCGCGCATCTGATCGTCAGGGGCGCTGACCCCAGGCGCATCCTTTTGATGACGTTTTCGCGTCGTGCCGCATCGGAAATGGCCAAGCGCGTCGAACGCATCGCCGGCGAGGTGCTCGGCCGAGACGCTTCCATCATCACCGATGCGCTGAGCTGGGCCGGCACGTTTCACGGCATCGGCGCCAGGCTGCTGCGCGATTATGCGCCGGAGATCGGCCTCGATCCGGCCTTCACCATCCATGACCGCGAGGATTCGGCCGACTTGATGAACCTCGCCCGGCACGAACTCGGCTTCTCCAAAACCGAAGGCCGTTTTCCGACCAAGGGCACGTGCCTGGCGATCTATTCGCGTGCCGTCAACGCGCAGACGCCGCTCGGCGAGATTCTCGGTTCGGTGTTTCCCTGGTGCGCGGGTTGGGCAGAACAGCTCAAGACGCTGTTCGCCCGATATGTCGAGACCAAGCAGGCGCAGAACGTGCTCGATTACGACGACCTGCTGCTCTACTGGGCGCAGATGGCCGGCGAGCCGGAGATATCAGCGCATCTGGGCGGGCGCTTCGATCATGTGCTGGTCGACGAATACCAGGACACCAACCGGCTGCAGGCCTCGATCCTCACGGCGCTCAAGCCGGACGGCTCCGGGCTGACGGTGGTCGGTGACGATGCGCAGTCGATCTATTCGTTTCGAGCGGCGGAAGTGCGCAACATCCTCGACTTCCCCAAACAGTTCGCGCAGCCGGCCGAGATCGTCATGCTTGAGCGCAACTACCGCTCGACCGAGACCATCCTGGCCGCCGCCAATGCGGTGATCGGCGAGGCCTCGGAGCGCTTTACCAAGAACCTCTGGTCGGAGCGCAAATCGGCGGAAAAGCCGAGGCTGGTCAGCGTTCGCGACGAAGCCGAGCAGGCGAGTTACGTCTGCCAAGCTATCCTGACCGAGCGTGAGGCCGGCACGGCGCTGAAAGCGCAGGCCGTGCTGTTTCGCGCCTCGCACCACAGCGGGCCGCTGGAGATCGAGCTGACGCGCCGCAACATCCCGTTCGTCAAGTTCGGCGGGCTGAAATTCCTCGACGCCGCCCATGTCAAGGACGTGCTGGCGGTGCTGCGCTTCGCCGAAAACCCGCGTGACCGCGTCGCCGGTTTCCGCGTGCTGCAGCTTTTGCCCGGTATCGGCCCTTCGGCGGCTTCGCAGATCGTCGACACAATGGCGACTTCGCTCGACGAAACGATGGGGCTGGCGCGCTACCGGCCGCCGCAACGCGCCGCCGACGACTGGCCGGGTTTCGTCGCGCTGTTCTCGCAGCTTCGCACCGGGTCGGGAAAATGGCCTGTTGATCTCGAACAGGTCAGGCTCTGGTATGAGCCGCATCTCGACCGCATCCACGAGGACGCAACGACGCGCCGGGCCGATATTCTGCAGCTCGAACAGATCGCCTCGGGCTATGCCTCGCGCGAGCGTTTCCTGACCGAGCTGACGCTCGATCCGCCGGATGCAACCAGCGACGAGGCCGGGCCGCCGCATCGCGACGAGGACTATCTGATCCTGTCGACCATCCATTCGGCCAAGGGCCAGGAATGGAAGAACGTCTTCGTGCTCAACACCGTCGACGGCTGCATCCCGATCGATCTCGCCGTCGGCTCGAAGGAGGATATCGACGAGGAGCGCCGCCTGCTCTACGTGGCGATGACGCGGGCCAAGGACGGTCTGCACCTGGTCATGCCGCAGCGCTTTTTCGTCCACGGCCAGGCGGCGCGCGGCGATCGCCACGTTTACGCCTCGCGCACCCGCTTCATCCCGGCGTCGATCCTCGGCGCCTTCGAACAGACATCATGGGCGAGCGTCCCGGCCAAGGACGATCCGCGCCGCCAGCCGCAAGTGCGCGTCGACCTTGGCGCCCGCATGCGTGACATGTGGAAATAGGCTGCCTCTTCGGCACGCCGCTCATACGGCGGAGCTTGGTGGCGAAAATCAAATCTCGGCAACATGGAACCTGATGCCGCAATCCGCGTTTCTGGGCGTCCGATTCAGATCGGAGAGCGGCGTCCGCCGTCACCTCCGCCCAATTCGAGAGGCAAGAATGCACGACCCGATGCTCTTCACCCCCGTCGCCGTTACCGTCGGCGCCGGCCACAAGCGCATAATCGCTTCGCTCTTCGACATGCACGAGTTCCTGACCGAGTTCCCGCCATCGCGGCGACGCCTGAGCTATGGCGCGGCGGTGAAGGCATGCGAGGCGGCACGCGCCGCGGAGATCTCGCCCGAAGCGGCGCGCGATGCCATGATCACCTTCGCGGCGGCGGCAGGCATTCTCTGGCCTTCGGCCCAACCGGCAGTCTCGGTCAAGCCGGTCGCGCGGGGCCAGGGCGGATACGCCGCATGACTGGCTAGGCCTCTTTTGCGACTATGGCCCGCCGAAGATGCTGTTCGTCTTCGACGGGTTTCCGACATGGGTATCAGGCGCGGCCCTCAATGGACCGTCATCAGGTCGGCGTTCGGCAAACCGCTCAATGCCGCCGCTTCAAAGCTGACTTGGTCGCGGCCGTTTGATTTAGCCCTGTATAGGTGTTTATCCGCCACAACGAACATCTCGGCATAGGTGGTCGGTCCGCTGAAGGCGACGCCGCCGATGCTTACCGAGAGGGGACAGGGTTGCCCGCCCGGGGAAAAATCCGCCTCGCGGATACGGCGCCGTATCCCCTCCGCGACCAGCCAGGAATGCGATGGGTCGGCGCCGGGAAGGAAGACTGCGAATTCCTCACCGCCAATTCGCCCGACGATGTCGGCGCCGCGCAGCTGGTCTTGAATGGTCTTGGCGATCAGCTTGAGGGCCTGATCGCCACAGTCGTGGCCGAGGCGATCGTTGACGGACTTGAAATGGTCGGCGTCGACAATCAGCAAGGCGCCGGAGCTGGCGACAGAATGGCTGCGAGCTTGCTCGAGATAGGCTTCGACAAGCAATGAAAACGCGCCGCGGTTGAACACCGCTGTCAGGCTGTCGGTCGCCGCGACAATTGTCAGTTCCTTTTGCGCGATTGCCAGCTGACGCATTTTCCACATCAGGAAAGACAGGAACGAACCGGCCAGCACCAGCGGCAGCAGCAGATCGGTGAGTTTCGCCCGCCACAGCGCTTCAGGCGACAGATACGGGAAATTGAAGGAATCGACGAAGAAGGCGGCGGCGATGCAGGCCGCGGTGCCGACAACGGTGACGGCCACCACCCTGCCCCAACTCGTGGGGGAAAAATCGATCCGCATGCCATTGCTCCCGCTATGGCAGGCTATTTTGAAGCGGGAACACGAATGAAGTCCTAAGACTTTGCTTCAATTCGATCGTGATCGATCCGGATAATCCAAATCAGGCGAAGTCGCGGCCCTCTTCGCTGCGCTGGAACAGCGTGAGGTCAAGTGGCACCGAAGGCCGGCCGAGAACGGTCAGGATCGCGTGCGCCTGGCCGCGGTGATGGGTCTGGTGGTTGAAGAAATGATCAAGCGCCGGCGCCAATCGCTGCGAGACGGTGCGCATGTCGGAGACGGTCATGTAGGAGAAGCGGCCGGACAAGGCCTTGTCGCTTAACGCCCCGACCCACTCGATGATCCTTTTGTCTTCGGCCTCGCGCGCCAGCCGCAAGCCCGGCAGGGCGCGGTGCAGGATCGTGTCGAGCCTGGCCGGCGCGTCCCCCTCGCCGGTAAAGCGCCTCATCCAGATGCGATCGGCAGTTAGAACATGGTTGAGCGTGCCCATCATCGAGCCGAAGAAAACCCCGACATTGCGGTGAAATTCTTCCTCGTCGAGATCGGCGGCGGCATCGTAGATGCGGCTATTGGCCCATTGATTGTAGGCCGCAAACATCATGAAGTGCTGTTTCATCTTTTTCTCCCGACCCGCGAGACCCCGTTTCGGGTGCCTACCGCATCGGCCCGAAACGTCGCTCTAGTAGACCGCAAGGAAGCTGCCGCCAATGACCATTCTGCTCTATGACCTCGTCGGACGCGATGCCGCCCGTCCGTTCAGCCCACATTGTTGGAAGGCGACGATGGCGCTTGCCCACAAGGGGGTCGACATCTCAACCGTGCCGACGCGTTTTCTCGAAGTGCCCACTGTCGAAGGCGGCGCTTCGAAACTCGTTCCGGTGATCCGCGACGGCGAGAAGGTGGTCGCCGATTCCTTCGCCATCGCGCTCTATCTCGATGAGGCCTATCCTGAGCGGCCGACATTGTTTTCCGGCGACGGCGGCAAGGCGATGGCGCGCTTCATCGAACGCTGGTCGCAACTGACCATCCACCCCTATGTCACCACCGCGGCGATCATGGACCTCCACGCCATGCAGGATGAGCCGAACGCCGCCTATTTCCGCCAGAGCCGCGAGCAGCGCTTCGGCAAGAGACTGGAAGAGGTGGTGGCGGCGCGAGACCTCGGCCTTGGCGCCTTCCGCGCCTCGCTGGAGCCGTTGCGCTCGATGCTCACCTATCAGCCGTTCATCGGCGGCCAATCACCGCTGTTTGCCGACTACATCGTCTTCGGCGCGCTGCAATGGGCGCGCATCGCCTCACGCTACCGGTTGCTCGACGACAGCGATGTGGTGGCGCAGTGGTTCGAGCGCTGCCTCGATTTGCATGGCGGCCTCGGCCGCAAGGTGGCGGCGGCTGCCGCATAGAGCAGTAAGGCAGTAGGTATGCGCACCCCCATGACTTACTGCCCTACTCCCCTACTCCCCTACTCCCCTAACAAAGGCAGCACGACCCCATGACGTCAGGCCCGGAATTCCCGGACGATTTTCGCGCCGAGTTGGGCAACCTCTTCCTGTGGCGGCGGGACGTCAGGCGATTCAAGCCGACGCCGCTTCCGGAAGGCGCTCTGGAGCGGCTGCTTGACCTCGCCAGCATTGCGCCCTCGGTTGGGCTGAGCCAGCCCTGGCGTTTCGTCATGGTCGAGAGTGCGGAATGCCGCGCCGCGGTCAGGACATGCTTCGAGCGCTGCAATGCAGAGGCGCTCGCATCGTTCGACGGCGAACGCGCCGCGCTCTATGCACGCCTGAAGCTCGCCGGCTTGAACGAGGCGCCCTGTCAATTCGCGGTTTTCGCCGACCGCGCGACAGAACAGGGACATGGGCTCGGCCGCCTGACCATGCCCGCGACCATCGAATATTCGGCGGTGATGGCGATCCACACCTTTTGGCTGGCGGCGCGCGCGGAAGGAATAGGCATGGGCTGGGTCTCGATTCTCGATCCGGCCGAAATGGCAACGATCCTGGACGCGCCGCCGGAGTGGACGCTGATCGGTTACTTCTGCGTCGGCTACCCGAGCGAGAACCACAGCGTGCCGGAACTGGAACGGGAAGGCTGGGAAATTCGGCGCGCTTCGACCGTGATAAGGCGGTAGTGCAACGGCAACGCTGCCAATCTCCTCTTGACGGCCTTGATCTGAGGAAGGGCCAAAATGTTTCGCTACGACGTGCAGGCTGAGATCTGGGTCTATCCAGGCAAGGGCGGCTGGCATTTCGTGACGCTGCCGCCGGAGCTTGGGGCACGGATCAAGACGGCGACGGCGGGGATGGCGCGGCCCTGGGGCTCGCTTGGCGTGGAAGCCATCATCGGCCAGACCAGATGGCGGACATCGCTGTTTCCTGACAAGAAGTCCGGCAGCCTGCTCTTGCCGATCAAGACGGCGGTCCGGGTCCGCGAAGGCCTTCGGGCTGGCGACACGGCCAACCTGACGATCGAGATGCAGTTATGACAACATTGGTTCTGACTGACGGCGACACGCTATGCGGCGGCTAGGGCCAGCCTCCCCTTGGCAAGCCGGCGGGCGGCTTGTATAGAGCCCGCCACCCTGAATTCCACTCTCCATCACAAGGACGATCCCATGGCGCTCGAACGCACCTTTTCCATGATCAAGCCGGACGCGACCCGACGCAATCTCACCGGCGCCATTACCCAGACGCTCGAAGAAGCCGGCCTGCGGGTCATCGCCTCGCGCCGGGTGTGGATGAGCCGCCGCGAGGCGGAAGGCTTTTATGCCGTCCACAAGGATCGTCCGTTCTTCGGCGAGCTGGTGGAGTCCATGTCGTCGGGCCCAACCGTCGTGCAGGTGCTTGAAGGCGAGAACGCGATTGCCAAAAACCGCGACGTGATGGGCGCCACCAACCCGGCCAACGCCGCCGAAGGCACCATCCGCAAGGTGCACGCGCTGTCGATCGGCGAGAATTCCGTGCACGGCTCCGACGCGCCGGAGACCGCCGCGCAGGAGATCAAATACTGGTTCTCGGACACAGAGATCGTCGGCTGAGCCGATAAGTCAATCACCACGTCACATGCAAAAAAAGGCCGGCGCAATGCTGGCCTTTTTTCGTTGCGGCGATCCTGCACCGGACGCCGACGCCCTCCAACCGCGCATAATGCTCAAAACCGAAACCGGTTTGAACGATCAGCTCGCGGCGTTGAAGCGCAGAATGACGCGGCCGTCCTTGTCGGCGATAACAAGCTTGCCGGCGTCGACATGGTACGACGCCGCCTTGGCGAGCGCCTCGAACAGCGCCTTTTCCTCGGCCATGATCTCGGGCGCGCAGGCTTTGAAGGTCGAACCGATGTCATTGATGGCGATCGTCGAACCATCGACTTTGGCGATGGCGAAGTAGACGTTGCAAGGACCGCTGCCGCCGGCCTTGCCGGCCTCGCTGATCCTGAACGTCGCCTGCGGCTCGGCGATCACACCAATGCCGTCGATATACTCGATCAGCCAGCTCTGCCCGAACACCGGCGCCGACGCCGGCTGCTCGCTCGAGGTCACCATCTTCAGCATGATGGTCTGCGGCGCGTCGCTCAGCGGATCAACGTGGTGGCGCATATCGGAGATGAACAACAGCCTGTCGTCGACGGTGATGCGCGCCTGCAGCACATAGGTCATATCAGGCCGGATCACCTGGGGATCGAAGCTGATCTCGAACTTGATCGGCACCTGGCCGGCCGGCGCCATCTTGCGCTCGCCGATGACAGCGGCCGGCGCACTGGCCTGCGAGACATTGGCAAGCTGCACGAAAAGCACCGCGTTGGGCGGCAGCGCGATGCGCTCGCGATACGTCACCTCGCCCTTCAGGGTCTTCTCGGCAGCGACGGACAACTCAGGCACCAGTATACCAACGACCAGCGGCATGACACCGAAGAGGAAGAACTTGGCGATCCTGCCCAGCATGATCCTGCTCCCCCAGCGCACCAAACTGGTCGCAACGTCTCGCAGGATTGCGGTGGTTCCGTGGCGCCCCACACACGCACTGTTCGCACGGCGGTGCCATCCGGCTTGTGGTCTTTGTTCGTCGGCCGCCTTGGCATGACCGGCATTATGCTCAAGCCAGGTCCCAGGCGATCACGAGGTCGTGTTCCCCAAAAGATGTAACACAGCGGCCTCCGGACCGAACCTTACCAATGCGCGCTTGAGGAACGGGCGCGCAACAACCCAATCGGAGGTGAAATCATGACAACGAGATCAACCGTGAGCGCAGCCTTTCTGGCCGGCGCCGTTGCCACGGCTCTTGCTTCTTTTGCGACGGCCGCGCCGCTATCCGAGGCAGAGGCCAACGCGGCGATGGATGCCGGCAAGGAGAAGTGCTTTGGCGTCGCCCTGAAGGGGCAGAACGACTGCGCGGCAGGACCTGGCACTACCTGCCAAGGGACCTCGACTGTCGATTACCAAGGCAACGCCTCGAAGTTTGTCGACGGCGGCACCTGCACGACGATGGACTTACCCGGCGACCGCAAGGGCTCGCCCACGGAACTGACCCGCGACATCCCCTTCGTAAGCAATGCAACTGCCCGGAAAGCGGAGACGAAGATGAACGGACTGGCCCCAGCATCCCGCATGTCGAAAACCTCGCGCTTTCCGGCACACCCGGTCGCCGGCCTTGCCGGCACCAGTTTCAAGCATGAACATTCGCACGCGATCATTGCCGGCGGCAGCAAGGACGGTTTCTTCGAGGTCCACGCCGAAAACTATATGGGAGCCGGCGGCCCGCCTCACGATGCGTTGACCAAGATCCGCCGCGACTATCCCGTTTCGCTGCATGGGGTGTGCATGTCGATCGGCGGACCGCGGCCGCTCGACAAAGCGCATCTCGGCCGTCTCAGGGCGCTCGTCGACCGCTATGAGCCGGCGCTCGTTTCCGAGCATCTCGCCTGGTCGACCCACGACACCACCTATTACAACGACCTGCTTCCGCTGCCCTATACGCCGGCAACGGTTTCGCGGGTCGCGGATCACATCGACGAAATGCAGCGGGCGATCGGCCGCCCCATCCTGCTCGAGAACCCCTCGACCTACGTCCTTTTCCCGGAATCGACGATGAGCGAGACAGATTTCATTCGCGAGCTGGTGCGGCGTACCGGTTGCGGCCTGCTGCTCGACGTCAACAACGTGTTCGTTTCGGCCACCAATCACGGCTATTCAGCCCTTTCCTACCTCGCGGATTTCCCGCTCGAACATATCGGCGAAATCCATCTGGCCGGGCACGCCGAGCAGGAGGATGACGAGGGCGATGTGCTGCTCATCGACAGCCATGACGGCCCGGTCGCCGACGCGGTCTGGAAGCTCTTCGATGTCGTCATCGGCCGATGCGGGCCGCTTCCGACGCTGATCGAATGGGACAGCGACATTCCCGACTGGCCGGTGCTCAAGGCGGAGGCGGCGGTCGCCCCAAGCGACCTCGACCGTCACGCCGACAGCGATTACATATTCGGAAAAGCCCATGCCGCAGGATGAGCTCCAGTCAGGCGATCTCGGCCACCGGTTTGACTATGCCGCGGCATTCAGCGCCGGCTTGCTCGATCCTGACCGCGCCCCGCCTCACGCTGTCTCGGGGCCGAACGGGAAGGCTGCGGTCAAGCGATATGCCGTCTACCGCAACAACGTCACGGTCAGCCTGATCGATGCGCTAGCCGCCAGCTTTCCAGCGACGCTGCGTATCACCGGCCCGGACTTCTTTCGCGCAATGGCGCGCTTTCACGTTCGCGAAACACCACCCAGCTCGCCGCTTCTGTTCGAATACGGCCGCGACTTTCCCGATTTCATCGAGCGCTACGAATACGCGCAGTCGATGCCGTGGCTGGCCGACGTAGCGCGCATGGAGCGGGCTTGGCTCGACGCCTATCATGCCGCCGACGCGGAACCGTTGGCTTCCGGAGCACTGACGTCGATCCCGCCCGAACGACTGGCCGATACCGTGTTCGTGCCGCACCCGGCAACGCGCGCCATTCGTGACGATCTTCGCGGCAAACCGGAGCGACGGTCCTGTCGGGCGGATCGACGCAAACGGCCGTGAAGATGCGCTGATCACGCGGCCCGGCCTCGAAGTCTATGTCCTCCATATGCCGCCCGGCAGCGCGGTTTTTCTGGATCGCCTCATGGCGGGTGAGCCGCTCGGCGCGGCGGCCGCGGCAGCGTTTGCGGAGCGTGCCGAATTCGACCTTTCCGCCAACATTGCCGACCTGCTGCAAGCAGGCGCCTTCACAGCGGCACACCAGGGAGGATGAGCATGACGAACCATGGGCAGAACGCCAGCATCGAGCCGCGAGGGATCGCTGCCCTCGTCGAGAGGGTGAATGCCGCCCTTCGCACGAGTGCAACACCGTCTCTGACCCAGCTCGCCCTGCGATGCGCACTCGCCGTCCCGTTCTGGCGGTCCGGCGTCAACAAATGGGACGGTTTTTTACAGTTGAACGATGTCGCATTGCTGCTTTTCAGCTCGGAGCTCAAGCTGCATCTGCCCGGCGGCCCTTACAACTTCCCCGCACCTGGGCTGGTTGCGTTCGCCTCAGGGTCGGCGGAAATCCTGCTGCCAATTCTCCTTGTTCTTGGGCTGGCGACACGACTGGCGGCATTCGGGCTGCCGCTGATGACGTTGATCATACAGCTCACCGTGCCGGAAGGCTGGCCGCTGCACATCACCTGGGCGGCGATGGCGCTCGGCATCATGGCGTAGGGACCCGGCCGGATTGCGCTCGATCACTGGATCGGCACCGACAAGGGCTGATCGAGGGCTGATGGGTTTCCACACGTCAATTTCGCTTCCAGCGGCTTGCGGCCTCGTCGTCGGCCTCCTTGGCATCGACCCAGCCGCCTTGCGAGCCGTCGGTGTGGTGTTCCTTCTTCCAGAACGGCGCGCGGGATTTCAGGTAATCCATCAGGAAGTTCGCCGCCTCGAATGCCGCCTGCCGGTGCGTGGAGGCAGCGACCACCAGCACGATGTTCTCACCGGGCGCGATCCTGCCATGGCGATGGATGGCGGTGAGGCCCTGCAGCGGCCAGCGGTGAACCGCCTCGGCGGCGATGCGGCCGATCTCGGCCTCGGCCATGCCGGGATAATGTTCGAGTTCGAGTGCCGCGAGCCGGCCCGCTTCATCGCGGCAGAGACCCGAGAAAGTCACCACGGCGCCGATGTCGGCGCGGCCTTGCGTCATCTTGGCGATCTCTGCGGCGACATCGAAATCCTCCGCCTGGATGCGCACCGTCGGCACCACCGCGCCGGGCATTTCAGCCACCCGTCATCGGCGGGAACAGCGCGATCTCGCGCGCGCCGGCGATCTTCTCGCGGTGCTCGACATGTTCCTGGTTGATGGCGACGCGGATCACATCAGGGTATTGCAGCGCGTGCTCGTACTCCTCGCCGCGCGATTTCAGCCAGCGCAGCAGGTCGGCCACCGTCTCGATGCCGGCGGGCAATTCGACATCCTCTTGCGGCTTGCCGATCCGCTCGCGCACCCAGGCAAAATAAATGAGCCTCGTCGACATCCTACTCGTCCATGATGTGCTTGAGGCCGGCGCGGAAATAGTCGTAGCCGGTGTAGAGCGTGACCAAGGCGGCGATCCACAACAGCACGAGCCCGGTCTGGGTGGTCAGCGGGAAGATCTTGTCGCCGGCAGGTCCGGCGAGCAGGAAGGCGATGGCGACCATCTGGATGGTTGTCTTCCACTTTGCCAGCTGCGTCACCGGTACCGAGACCTTCAGCGCCGCCAGATATTCGCGCAGGCCCGAGACCAGGATCTCGCGGCACAGGATGATGATCGCCGCCCACAGCGACCAGCCTGCGATGCCGGCATGGCGATCGGTGTCGGCCGCCAGCAGCAGCAGACAAGTGGCGACCAGCAACTTGTCGGCGATCGGATCGAGCATCTTGCCGATATTCGAGGTCTGCTGCCAGGCGCGCGCCAGATAGCCGTCGAAATAATCGGTGATAGAGGCCAGCAGAAAAATGATCAACGCCGACCAGCGGGCGAAGTCGCTCGACTTCAGATGCCCTTCGAGAAAAAAACACAGCACAACCAGCGGCACCGCGAGAATGCGGACGTAGGTGAGCATGTTGGGCAGGTTGAATGCGCGCTGGGCCATATTTTTGGGAACTCTTTCTGCCTGCCTACTCAAATCAGAAGCGAATGTGGGGGGTCAACAGGCGATAGTCGATGGACCAACCGAAAATAGCCGAATCCATCAGCTCTCATGAAAATGGTTGTAGACCAGTTTCGCTACCTGCTCGGAAATGCCGTCGACCTTGACCAAATCCTCGATCGCGGCGCGGCTGACCGCCTTGGCGGTGCCGAAATGCATGAGCAGCGCGCGCTTGCGGCCCGGGCCGATGCCGCTGATCTCGTCGAGCGGGCTCTTGACCATCTCCTTCTTGCGGCGGGCGCGGTGCGAGCCGATGGCGAAGCGGTGGACCTCGTCGCGCAGCCGCTGGACGAAGTAGAGCACCGGATCGCGCACGGGGAGCGAAAACGGTGGCTTGCCCATGACGAAAAAGCGTTCGCGGCCGGCGTCACGGTCCTGGCCCTTGGCGATGCCGATGGCCTGGACACGGTCCTCGATGCCGAGATCGGCGAGGATCTTGAGCACCGCTGTCATCTGGCCCTGACCGCCGTCGATAAGGATGACGTCTGGCCATGCCGGGAAGCCGCCCACATCCTCGATATCGTCGCCCTGTTCGGACAGGATGTAGTCCGCCGCCTGTTCGCTCGGCGGCACGTCGCCATGTTCCTTCAGCAGTCGGGAAAAACGCCGCTCCATCACCTCGCGCATCATGCCGAAATCGTCCCCCGGCGTGATCTCGGTCGAGCGGATGTTGAATTTCCGGTACTGGTTCTTCACGAAGCCTTCAGGGCCCGCGACAACCATGGCGCCGACGGCGTTGGTGCCCATGATGTGGGAGTTGTCGTAGACCTCGATGCGCACCGGTGTTTTCTTCAGGCCGAAGGTCTCGGCGAAGCCGGTGAGCAGCCGCCCTTGCGTCGAGGTCTCGGCCAGCCGGCGGCCGAGCGCCTCACGAGCATTCTGCAGTGCGTTGTCGGTTAAATTCTTCTTCTCGCCGCGCTGCGGCACCGAGATAGCCACCTTGCGGCCCGCGCGGGTGGAGAGCGCCTCGGCCAGCAACTCCTGGTCTTCGACGCCATGCGACAACAAGATGGTACGCGGCGTCGGCTTGTCGTCATAGAATTGCGCCAGGAACGAGCCCAGGACCTCGGCCGCGTCCAGCGCCGGATCGGCCTTGGGGAAATAGGCGCGGTTGCCCCAGTTCTGCCCGGTGCGGAAGAAGAACACCTGGATGCAAACCTGGCCGCCTTCCTGGTGGATGGCGAAGACATCGGCCTCGTCGACGGTCTGCGGGTTGATGCCCTGATGGCTCTGCACATGCGACAGCGCCGCCAGCCGGTCGCGATAGATGGCGGCGCGCTCGAAATCGAGATTTTCCGAAGCCTGCTGCATGGCAGCGGAGATATCGGTCTTCACCTTCTGACTGCGGCCGGACAAGAAGTCCTTCGCCTCGGCGACCAGCTTGGCATAGTCGCCATGCGAGATTTCGCCGGTGCACGGGCCGGCGCAGCGCTTGATCTGGAACAGCAGGCACGGCCGGGTGCGGTTCTCGTAGAAGGAGTTGGTGCAACTCCTGAGCAGGAAGGCGCGCTGCAGCGAGTTGATGGTACGGCCGACGGCGCCGGCCGATGCGAAGGGGCCGAAATAGTCGCCCTTGCGCGAACGCGCGCCGCGATGCTTGTAGATGCCGGGCGAGACGTGATCGCCGGTCAGCAGGATGTAGGGGAACGACTTGTCGTCCCGCATCAGCACATTGAATCGCGGCCGCAAGCGCTTGATGAGGTTGGCTTCCAGCAGCAGCGCTTCGATCTCGGTGCGGGTGACGACGAATTCCATCGTCGCGGTCTCGCGCACCATGCGGCCGATGCGGCTGGTGTGGAAACGGCCTTGCGCGTAATTGGTCACCCGCTTCTTCAGGCTGCGCGCCTTGCCGACATAGAGCACGTCGCCTGCGGCATTCATCATGCGGTAGACGCCGGGCGCGTTGGGCAGCCGTTTGACCAGCGTCTGGATGACTTCGGCGCCGACCATGCCGTCGGCATCGCCGGCATGCGGCGTCCAATCGATGACCGTGAAGGCAACGTCAGGACCGCCGGAACCGGGAGCTGACGTTTCGACGATCTCCTCCGCCGCCTCGTCCTCGAGGTCGACATCGGGGGGCAGGTCGTCGGCGGCGCCGCCCCGTTTGTGTTTCTGGTCCACGGGACTCATTCGATAATGCCTGTCACATCCGGCGTCTGCCATGCAAGGTGCTGGCCGCCGTCGAGCGCGATCATCTGGCCGGTGACCGAGCGCGCGCCCCAGAGATAGCGTATGGTGGCGCCGAATTCAGGCAATTCCGGGCCGCGCTTCAGGATCAGGCCGTCGACCTGCGCGGCAAAATCGCTGTCTTGCTGGCGCGCGCTCTTCAGCGTCGGGCCGGGGCCGATGGCGTTGACGCGAATGCGAGGCGCCAGCGCCTGCGCCATCATTTGCGTCTCTGTCCACAATGTCGATTTCGACAGCGCATAGGAGAAATAGCGTGGCGTCGGGCGCCAGACGCGCTGGTCGATCATATTGACGATCAGCCCTTCCTCGCCTTCCGGCAGCGCGCGGGCAAAATGTTGCGCCAAAAATGCAGGCGCCTTCACGTGGATGGCGAAGTGACGGTCCCAGGCAAGCCAGTCGACGTCCTGAACCGTATCGTCCACGAACAGCGACGCATTGTTGACCAGCAGCGTAACAGGCCCGAGCGCGGCTTCGGCGCGGCCAACGAGGTCCTCGACCGCGGCCATGTCGGTCAGGTCGGCGGCGACCACAGCAGCGCGGCCACCCTGGCCAAAATGACCGTCGTTGATCCGCGCGGCCAATGCTTCCGCCTCGGCCCGCGAGCGGTTGCAATGGATGGCGACGGCAAAACCGTTCGCGGCGAGATCCTCGACGATCGCCTTGCCGATCCGCCGGCCCCCGCCCGTCACCAGTGCCGTTCCAGCGCCCTTGCTCATCGCGTCAATCCTCAATGGGCCTCGATTTCAGCCAGCGGGCAAAATATGGCCGGTGAAGCGTTAAATGCCGTTCGGACCTTGGGCAGCATTGTGGCAAAGCGGCCGGATCGGTCTTTCGACTGTGGCCGGGACTCGGCCTGCCAGCCGCAATATAGGGCTCCGGACCCCTTGCTCCAAGCGTCGTTCAGCGCGGCACGGCAAGGCCTCCTGACACCATCTGTTGCGCAGATGCAACGTCAAAGTTCGGCCTCATTCGTGCCCAGTAATGACCCAAGTTCAGGTTCGCTTCAGCCGCATTTCGACACGACATTCGAAACCGTTGAGCGCCAGACCCGTTTATCCCCCCGGCGGGTTGAGGGCGCTTGTGAAAAGCAAGCCTGTGCCTGTGGCTTAAGGAGTAAAGAACAATGCAAGCCAATCTTAAATTTGCGCGACCGCTGGCGGTGGCGTTCGGGCTCTTCGCCCTCGGCGGAACCGCCTATGCTGCTGACGTCATCTCGGAAGAGCCGCCGGCCCCCGCCCCGATCGCCGAACTTCCGGTCGCTTCCTGGGCCGGTCCCTATGCCGGTGTGAGCGTCGGCTACGGCTTCAGCGGTCATGCCGATGCCGACGATATCGGCGTTGACGTCGACACCGATGGTTTTGTCGGCGGCGTCTTCGGCGGCTATCAGTGGCAGGCGGAGAACTTCGTCTACGGTGCTGAAGCCGATATCGGCTATAGCGGCATCGAGGGCGACGATGGCGGCGTCGAGGCCAAGGGCGGCTTCGAAGGCTCGCTGCGCGCCCGCCTCGGCTACGCGGTCACCCCGGAGATCCTGCTCTACGGCACCGCCGGTGGCGCGCTCAAGAACCAGGAAATCGAAGCCGCTGGCTCCAGCGACGAAAACACCATGCTCGGCTGGACGGCCGGCGTCGGTACCGACATCAAGATCACGGACAATGTGTTCGGCCGTGTCGAGTATCGCTACACCGACTTCGGCGACAAGGACTTCGACGGTATCGGCAAGGTCAAGTCGACCGACAACCGGGTCACTTTCGGCGTCGGTATGAAATTCTAAATACGTCCAAGCCACGACACGAAAAAGCCGGGCCTCGTGCCCGGCTTTTTTTGTGATCGCCTTCTCTAGAGCGGGATGCATTCAGATTGAAGCCGCATTTCTACGACGCCAAGTGATTCCACTTGGCTGCAAAAATGCTCTAGCTGGGTGCCAGCCAGCTCACGCCGGGACGCAGGGTTTCAGCTCCGGAAACTTCTGGTCGAAGCGCGCTGCCCAGCGGACCAGCCGGTTGCGGCCCTTTTCCCATTTTCCGGCAAAGCGCAGCGAGAGATAGCCAAGGCAGGCGCGCAGCGCCAGCTGGCCGGCGGTGATCTTCTTCGGCAGCTTTGGCGGATTGGCGTTGAGCAGATCGAGCGCACCGGTTATCTTCGCCCACTGGCGGTCGAGCCAAGGCTGGTAGACCATGTCTTCGGGGCGCGCGCGCCGCTCATAAACCATCGACAGCGCGCAGTCGCAGATGCCGTCGGCCAGTGCCTCCAGCACTTCTGCCTCGAGGCGCTTGTCGGGATTGCGCGGGAACAGCGCGTTCTTCGACATGCGGTTGAGATGCTGGGTAATGGCGCGGCTGTCGTGGATCGAGCGGCCGTCGTCGAGCACCAGCACCGGGATCTTGCCGAGCGGATTGGCGTCGATCAGCTCGGCCGGCTTGTCTTCGGTTTTTATCGACACGAGATCGACTGCGATGCCGGCATAACGCGCGGCCATGCGCACCTTGGAACTGTAGGGTGATGTGGAGGCGTAGAGCAGTCTGGGCATGATCGGGTTCCTGGTTGCCGGCTACAGCGCCGCGTATCCTATTGGACGCGCAAAGGACGCCGTAGCGCTTTGATTTTTGTGCACTGTTGACTGGACATGCCGGCATGATCAACAGTCACAGGCGGAAAAACCGGGCGCCACGGAGAACGACGTCCTCCTCCGCGATCTTAGGCAATGAGCGGTACGGCAGTTGCAGCCCAAGAGGATCTGAACAGGTCAACAGATCCGAACCTAGCCAACCCGGTCTTGCACCGAGAATTTCTCTCCGGGCACAGAGACATGCCCCACCGGACTTCGCCGTACGGCGAAGTCCTGGGAGTTGCGAAAAGCTGTCTTCCCTCCGCCTCTATTCTTGCCCGAGCACTGACCCTGCGAGCGAGGCGCCTGTCCGGCACCCGCCCTCAACGGTCTTCAGCACTGTCCCCCGCGAGCTAAGAAATGCGATTACTTCTTGGCTTTCGCCTTCGCGGGCGCTGCCTTCGCCTTCGGCTTGGCCGCCGGCGCTGCTTTCTTCACTGCCACCGAAGACTTCGCTGCAGCCGCTTTCTTTGCCGGCGCAGCCTTCTTGGCCGGTGCAGCCTTGGCAGGTGCTGCTTTCTTCGCTGCCGGCTTCGCCGCGGCCTTTGCAGCCGGCTTCTTGGCTGGTGCTGCTTTGGCCTTGGCTGGTGCTGCTTTCTTCACTGCCGGCTTTGCCGCGGCTTTCGCGGCCGGCTTCTTGGCCGGCGCTGCTTTTGCCTTGGCCGCGGCGGCCTTCGGCTTGGCAGCAGGTGCTGCTTTCTTCACAGCTGCTGCGGCCTTTTCCGCCACAGCTTTTACTGGTGCTTTCTTTGCCGGTGCCTTCTTTGCCGGAGACTTGGATGCCGGCGCTTTGGATGACTGTTTAGCCATATCATGCCCCTTCGTTGTGCCGACGGCCGTTAATGACCCGGCGCGTAATGCATATCTGACTCGCGCTTGTCTAGCCAGCGAAGCATTAGCATGATTTTTTCAGTTTAAATTTTGATTACCGGCGACACACGCTCGTCCTGATTTCGCAAAATGCCGCTGCTGCTCTTCGAGCTTGCCGAGGGTTTGCGACAGACATTCTGCGCGCTTAACCGGAACCAATCGCACTACAAAGTGCTGAAGGTTAGCAAGCGTTTTGCTCGTCGATCATCGACCGGCAACATCATGATGGGCTGCTTCATCGATCTCATCGTCTTGTCCAACGAGACGATCTACACAAGCTACAAAAGCAAAGCCCGGCTCGTTCCGCGCCATGACCTTGTCTGGGGCTTGAGAAGGCAACTTTTTGCTAGTTGACAGATTACTCGATCCGACAGAGTATTCTGGTATGCGGGGGAAGCGTAATGTCATCCGCGCAAGATCTAGCGGCGCTGTCCCAGATCAGTGAGACTGAACCCCTGACACCATAGCAGGCCCAATGATGGCTGCCGACGAAATCATCCACCAGAGCGTGCGGCTCATGATCATGGCGGCGCTGAATTCTCTGGAAAGGCGCGAAGCGCTGGAATTCACCCGATTGAAGGCCATCGTCAATGCCACCGACGGCAATCTCGGCGCGCATATCGATACGCTTGCCAAGGCGGGATATGTCGATGTCGAAAAGCTGTTTGTCGGACGCCGGCCGCAAACGCGGGTCAAGGCAACATCAATCGGACGGCGCGCCTTTCGCGGTCACGCCGCCTTCCTTCGCGCCATCCTCGATGAGGCGGAGCAGCCAGGTAAACGCGTTCAGCGCAGGACGCGGCAGCGGCCGTTGTAGACCATCCAGCGGTCGAAGCCCGCGACGCAGAATTCGACATTATCGCCGATCGAGGCAAAGCCCTGCCCTTCCTCGATCAGATACCAGATGGTGCGGGCGTGGCCGTCGGACAGGCTGACGGTGGCGCCGCAATAGCGACGGCCGATCGGCCAGGTTTCATTGGCTGGCAGATAGCGGTGCTGGTGGATCCCCTGGAAATCGGTGATCTCGACATCGGGCAGATTCGGCACGTGGCGCACCTGGTAGGAGAAGCGGCTGGTGATCTTGTTCAGCACCCAGGCCTCACCGCAAACGCCGCTGTCTTCTTCGGTATAGACGGCAAGGTCGGCCGCCTTTGCTGCCTGGGTGACGGCGAGGGACGCGCCTAGCGGCGTGCAAAGGGCGATCAGTGCGGCAAGTGCGGATTGGGCGAAGCGAGTCATGGCAGCCTCTTATGGTCGACTGCGCGCACTGTGCGGATTCGCTTGCGCGCGGTCAAGCGGTTGTAGAGACGATGGTTTCTTAGTTTGAAATCGCCTTCAGCCAATGCAGGCGCGCGGATACCTCTGCCGCCTTACGCCGCCAGCCATTCCAGCGTCCAGTGCGCCGGTTTCCCGACGACAAGCAATTTGTGCAAGGCCGGCAGCAGCGTGCGCAGCTCGCGCTCCAGCGTGAACGGCGGGTTGACCACCACCATGCCGCTGCCGTCGAGGCCGGGCTCGGCCGATGGCGGCCTGATCTCGAAGCCGATGTCGAGCAGCTTCGGGACGCCTGACTGCACCAGCGCTTTCCGGAAGGCGATGACCGCCTTGCGGTCCTTGACCGGATACCACAGCGCATAGATGCCGCCCGGCCAGCGCTTGTGGGCTTTCCGCAGCCCATCGACGAGGCGGTCGAACTCGCCCTCCTCCTCAAACGGCGGATCGACCAGCACGAGACCGCGCTTTTCCTTCGGCGGCAGATGCGCGCGGAGCGCCAGCCAGCCATCGAGCTCGATCACCCGGGTCTGGAAATCGCCGGCGAACAGCGCTCTCAGCTTCGCGGCATCCTGGCGATGCAACTCGATCGCCGACAGCCGGTCCTGCTTGCGCATGAGATGACGCGCGATCAGCGGCGAGCCCGGATATTTTTTCAGGCCGCCTTCAGAATTGAGCGAACGGACGGCTTCCAGATAAGGCGCCAGAAGTGCTGCCGCCGGCGCGTCGAGCGCGGCATCGAAAAGCCGGCTGATGCCGCCTTGCCATTCGCCAGTCTTTTGCGCTTCAGTCGATGACAGGTCGTAGCGGCCGATGCCGGCATGGGTGTCGATGACGCGAAACGCCTTGTCCTTCTGCTTCAGATATTCGACGAGCCGGCTCAGCACGACATGCTTGACGACATCGGCGAAGTTTCCGGCGTGATAGGCGTGGCGGTAGTTCATACGATCCTCAATTCGACGACCCGCCCCTGCCCCAGCGCGGCGGTGGCGGCTGCGAATTCGGATTTTGCGGCCGGCCGCCGCCACCGAAACGAAACGCCAGCACCAGCCCGATCAGGCCGACTGCCATCAACGAGAAGCCGACCGGCTGCGCCCGTTGATCGACCTCGCCAACGCCGGAGCGCAGCACTAGGTCCACCGCCCGCATCTCGATGCCCTCGGCGTCGCCTGGGCCGACGGTGAAGATGTAGGGGCCGGGGCTGACCGTCGGGATCAGGCCTGCCTCGTCGCGAAAGATCTTGTCCGGCAGTTGCGGGCTGACCTGGCGCGGATTTTCCGAATGGTTGAATTGCAGCGTCGAGGCGAGCACCGTCCTGCCGCCGGTGGCGGCGGTCAGCGTCAGCACGGTGCGCTGTTGCGAGACGACGATGCGTTCGGCCCTCGCGGTGAGGTCGACCATCACCCGCACCGGCGCGTCGCGAGCGGCGAGTGGTACCGTCACCGGCTTGAACCGGCCCTGCTCGTAGACCCGCCAGGTGCCGATCTCATGGCCGGAGAAATTGCTCATCGCCCAGGGATAGACGACGCCGATGCCGGTGCCGGCGAGCAGGATCAGAAAAAACAGAAAGCGCATGCGCTCGACTACCTTGCCCGGATATTATTTAGCGCCGCCGCGGGCGCGTTCCATTTCGTCCAGGAGCATGTCGAGGCCGAGCTCGGACGTTGTATCGAATTCGGCGGTGCCAAGATAGACAATAACATGGGACCTAAAAGTGGAAACCGGTTTTGGGAGAATCCGAATGATCTGAGCGATCGTAAGGAGGATCAGCCCTTCCCCTTCTGGAGGCTCGATTCCAATGCGCGCTTTCCCGTCTCATCGAACAAATGCAGATATTGCGGCGGGAACGCCACCGTCACCGTCGGGCCGGCCGTCAGCGCCGCCCGGTCGAGCGTGAAGACGTTGAATGGCAGGCCGTGCAGGCCGAGATGCAGGATGATGCCGAAGCCGGTCGGCTCGATCAGGTCGACCGTCGCCCTCAGGCCGCTCTCCGAGGCCGGCGACATCTCGACATGCTCCGGCCGGATGCCCAGCGTCACCGCCGCGCCTTCCTCCAGTTGATAACCCGACGAAAGCCCAATCAGCGTTCCGTCAGGCAATCGTGCGCCGGCCGTGCCTGCGCCGACCTCATAGCGTGCCGACAGAAAATTCATGGCCGGCGATCCGATGAAGCCGGCCACGAACAGGTTGGCAGGGCGGTCGTAAAGCTCCAGCGGGCTGCCGACCTGCTGCACCACGCCCTCATGCATGGCGACGATCCGGTCGGCCAGTGTCATCGCCTCGATCTGGTCGTGGGTGACATAGATCGAGGTCGCGCCGAGATCGCGGTGCAGCTTCTTGATCTCTGCCCGCATCTGCTCACGCAGGCGCGCGTCGAGATTGGACAGCGGCTCGTCGAACAGGAATGCTTTGGGTTGGCGCACGATCGCGCGGCCCATCGCGACGCGCTGGCGCTGACCGCCCGACAGTGCCTTCGGCCGCCGCGCAAGCAGCGGCTGCAGCTCAAGCTTCCGGGCGGCATTGCTGACAGCGGCTGTGATCTTCTCGTGGGCGGCCTTCCGGATCCGCAAGCCATAGCTCATGTTCTCGGCGACGTTCATGTGTGGGTAGAGCGCGTAGGATTGGAACACCATGGCGATGTCGCGGTCCTTGGGCGCCCGCTCATTGACGCGCATGCCGTCGATCCGGATCTCACCTTCGGTCACCTCCTCGAGCCCGGCGATCATCCGCAGCAGCGTGCTCTTGCCGCAGCCCGACGGGCCCACCAGCACCACGAACTCGCCGTTCTTTATCGCCAGATCGACGCCGTGCAGCACGGAGACGCTGCCGAAATTCTTGCGGACGTTGCGGATGTCGATCGATGCCATGAAACCTCACTCAGCCCTTGACCGCGCCGGCCGTCAGGCCCTGTACCAGATAGCGCTGGATGAACAGGAAGAAGAGGCAGGCCGGGATCAGTGCCAGCACGCCGGCCGCCATCATCTGCCCGAAATCGACCGAAAACTTCGACACGAAGGTGAGCAGACCGACCGGAAACGTGGCGGCGCTGTTGCCCGAAATCAGCATCAGCGCGAACAGCAGTTCGCTCCATGCGGCGGTGAACACAAAACCCAGCGTCGCCGCAATGCCCGGCAGCGTCAGCGGCAGGACGATCTGGCGAAATGCCATGAACTGCGTAGCGCCATCGATCTTGGCCGCCTCCTCCAGCTCCTTGGGAATGCCGTCGAAGAACGACTGCATCAGGAACGTCGCGAAAGGGATGTTGAAGGCGGTGTAGACGACGACAAGCCCGGTCAGGCTGTTGGTCAGCCCGATCGGCGAGAGCATCTTGAAGATCGGCGCGACCAGCATCACCAATGGAAACATCTGGGTGAGCAGCATCAGCGCGACCAGCCAGTATTTGCCGCGGAAGGTGAAGCGCGACAACGCATAGCCAGAGAGAGACGCGAGCAGCGTCACGATCACGGCCGTTGCGCCGGCAACGATCATGCTGTTCCTGAAGAAGACCGGGAATGCGCTGTGGGCGAGCACGAAGCGGAAATGTTCAAAGCTCATCCGCGACGGCCACATCCGCACGCCCTCCGAATAGAGCAGGTCGTTCGGCGTCACCGATACTTTCAACAGCCAGAACAGCGGGAACAGCGCAAAGACCACGTAGCAGAGGATCGCCAGGCGGTGCAGCGCGGTGCCGAAAATCGAATACCTGTTCATCTGGTCATCGCCCGATCCATCAAGCCCGATCCATCAGGACTTGCCGAAGGATGACGATCAGCATCGAATAGGCGAGCAGCAGAATGAGCAGCACCAGCGCAATGGCCGAGGCATAGCCGAAATCAAGGGCCCTGAAGGCCTGCGTGAAGATGTAGCTCGCGACAATTTGCGTGCGGTCGGCTGGGCCGCCGCTGGTCATGACGATGATCAGGTCGGCGAAGTTCGCGATCCAGACGGTGCGCAACAGCACGGTGATCGCAATGGTCGGCGCAAGGAATGGCAACGTTATCGACGTGAACCGCCTGACCGCACCGGCGCCGTCGATCGCCGCCGCCTCGTAGAGGTCGCGCGGGATGGCCTGGAGCGCCGCCAGCAGCGTGATGGCGAAGAAGGGAATGCCCCACCAGACGTTGGCGATGATCGGTCCCCACATGGCGAGCTGCGGATTGGAAAGGATGTTGGCCGGCTCACTCATCAGGCCGAGCGCATAAAGCCAATGCGGCAGCGGTCCGATGACGGGGTTGAACAGCCACGCCCAGTTGAGCCCGGTGAGGAAGGTCGGCACCGCCCAGGGCAGGAACACCAGCGCCTGCGCGATGGCGCGGCCGGCAAACGGCCGGTCGAGCAACAGCGCCAGGACCAGGCCGAACACGAATTGCAGGAAGACGGATGCGCCGGTCCACCACAGCGTGTTGCGCAGCGCCCGATAGAAATTTTCGTCGTCATAGAGGGTGCGAAAATGATCGAGCCCGACGTAGCCGCCAGAGAACGGGTTGAGCAAGTGCACGTCGCGGAAGGCGTAGGACAGGCCTAGCACCAGCGGCGCCAGCATGATGGTGACGATCAGAATCAGCGCCGGGGCGGTGTAAAGATACGGCTCGGCATGGCGCGTGATCCGGTCGACCAGCGACCGGCGGCGCGATTCCGTGAACCCGGCGGTGGCGTCAAAAACCATCAGCTAACGCTTTCGTTCCAATTGGCCATCCTTCCAACCGACCATGGACGAGATCTATCGGAGCCGCCCACGATGGGCGGCTCCGATGCTCTCGGTCCGCCGTTTATTTCTTGGCCAGGTGTTTCTGCTGCGCCTTGGTCAGATAGTCGGCCCACTGGTTGGCCATTTCCTCGGGTGTGATATCGCCGAGCAGGGCCTGTTGACTGGTCTTGATGACCATCGAGTCCTTGAAGAAGGCGAACTCCTCGAGATAGGTCGGCATGACCGTCGGCACTGCATCCTTGTCCTCGAGTTCGGCGAACCAGCCCTTGAACTGCTCGCTTGAGTAAAAGGGATCCTTTTCGGCCGACTTGTGGACCGGCAGCGCTCCAGTGCGCTTGTTCCACTCGACGTTGCCCTCGGGCCCTTCGAGCGTTTCGATCAGCTTCCAGGACAGGTCCTTGTTCTGGCTGGCCGCCATCATCGACCAACCGGCATAGCCGATGGTCGGGAACGTCTTGCCGCCAGGCCCCTTCGGCATGGTCGTGACGCCGTAGTCTTCCGGCTTCATCCGCTCGGCTATCGCGATCAGTGCGTCCGGATCCTGATCAAGCATTGCGCAAGTCCCGGTGTAGAATCCGGCGACGATTTCGTTAAAACCCCAGTTGACGCTGTCCTTCGGTGCCAATCCCTTCTTGTAGAGATCGACGACCCAGGTCAGTCCCTTGATCCAGCCCTCGCTGTTCATCGTCGAGGTGCCGTCGTCGTTGAAGAATTTGTTGGACCCGGCCATCGTTGCGCCGAACATAATCCAGCCGTTGAGGCCGCCCGGCCCGCCGCGCAGGCAGTAGCCATATTTGCCCGGAAGCTTGGAAACTTTCTCCGACGCCGCCACGAACTCGTCCATCGTCTTGGGCGGCTCGGCGACACCAGCCTCCTGGAACAGCTTCTTGTTGTAGAACATCGCCCGGAGATAGAAGCCGTAGGGCAGCATGTAGGCGGTGTTGTTCACGTCGCGGCCGAGTTCAAGCGCGCGATCGGTGAGGCCCGAGGTGTGCTCCCATTTGGCAAGATAGGGTTCGAGGCTTTCGAGAAGGCCGTTGTTGGCATAGAGCGAGAGCCAGGTGTCCGGCATCTCCATGACGTCGGGGATTTCGCCGGCGGACACCATGGTCGCGAATTTCTGGAACGCCTCGCCCCAGGGCAGCGAGATGATTTCGACCTTCGTGCCCGGGTTGGCAGCCTCGAATTTGGACACGATCGATTTCAGGGTTTCGGTGCGCTCGGGGCTGGTGATCACCTCCACGAGCTTCAGCGTCGTGTCGGCGAGTGCAGCACCCGACATCAGTACGGTGGCGAATGCGGCGATAAGAAGCTTCTTCATTTCCGTTCCCTTCTTGTCTGGTTGCTTCAGGTCTTTTCTTCGGACGCGGCGTCGATCGCCGTTTCCAGGTCACTCCACAGCGCCTCGGTTCCCTCAAGGCCGACATGGAGACGCACGGACCGCGGATGGACGCCGAACGCCATCGCGGAATTGGGTTGGGCCTTCTGCTGCAGCACGACCTCGCCGGGCACAATGAGGCTTTCGTGGCCGCCCCAGGACACGCCCAGCTTGAACAGCTTGAGGCAGTCGGCAAACGTGCGGATATCGATGCCGTCGCGGAAGACAAATGAGAACAGGCCCGACGTGCCGGTGAGCCCCGCAGGAAGCTGGTTGGCCAACCCCGGATGACAGACCTTCTCCACGATCGGATGATCCTGCAGGCGCCGTGCGATTTCGAGGCCGGAGGCCTGATGCGCGCGCATCCGGATCGGCAGCGTGCGCAAGCCGCGGATCAAGAGCCAGGCGTCGAATGGCGATAGCTTGCCGCCGAGATATGGATAGGCTTCGCCGCGGATGCGGCCGATCAAGTCCTTCGAGCCCGCGACCACCCCGGCCACGACATCGCTGTGGCCACCCAGATACTTGGATGCGGAGTGGACCACAACGTCGACGCCGAGCGACAGCGGACGCTGGAAAACCGGGCTGGCCCAGCTGTTGTCGATGATGGTCGGGATGCCGCTGGACTTTGCCAGCGCAGCGAGCGCACCGATGTCATGCGTTTCCATGACCCAGCTGGTGGGGCTTTCCATATAGAACAGCTTGGCGCCAGGCAGGGCGCTCGCGACAGCCGCCTCGTCGCGCCCGTCGACATAGGTCACCTCGATGCGCATGCGCGCGAGCAGCGTCCCGAACAGCCGGAACGCGTCCGGGTAGATATGCCTGACCGCGACAATGCGATCGCCCGGTTCGACGAAGCTCAGCACTGCCGATGAGATGGCGGACATGCCGCTCGCAAAACCGATGGCGTCCTCAGCACCCTCCAGTTTTGCCAACATTTCCTCGAACATGCGCACGGTCGGGTTCAGCCCGCGCGTGTAGGTCGGCCGCACTTTTTCGCCGCGGTATGTCTCGAGCATCTCGTCATAGTTCGGGAAGGTGAAGAGCGAGGTCTGCACGATCGGCGGAACGACGGCATCGAAGGCGTTGCCCTCGTCATGGGCGGCGATCAGCGACGCCTGGTCGAAAAAATCGGCACCGTTCATTTCGACATTTCCTCGATATCCTCTTCCACGATCTCGAGGATCTTCAGCGTTTTTCCGCGCGCCAGCTCCGCGTTCCTGGCGACGATGGCGTCGAACAGCTCGCGGTGATACGGGAACGATCGCCGCGCGAAATCCTGCCGGTCGAAAGGATGGTCCCAGAAGCGCTCGAACGCTTCGCGCATCTGCCCCAGGAGTTGGCGGAAAAGCGGGTTGTGCGTGGCGTCGTAGACGGCCAGGTGAAAGGCCAAGTCTTCCGGACCCGACGTGCCGGTGGCGAGATGGACGCGCTCCATCTCGATGAGTTTATCCTCGATCGTCCGCAGATCGTCGACTGTCCGCCGCCGCGCCGCGACCATGCTTGCCTCGGCCTCGATGCCGCGGCGTACCTCGAGGGTGTGCAAGAGGCCATCGCGCAGCTCTGCCGTATCGAGCGACAGCGGCAAATGGATCGTGCCGGCGGATATCGGCTTGAGCAGATAGGTGCCGCTGCCTTTGCGGGTCTCGGTGACGCCGAGCGCTTCGAAACGCCCCATCGCCTCGCGTATCGTCGAGCGCCCGACGGAAAGCGCGGCCATCAATTCGCGTTCGGTCGGAAGCCGGTCGCCGCTCTTCAGCGCAGCGCGCTCGACATAGTCGGCCAGCGCTTCCATGACCTGCTTGCCGCGATCCAACGGCGGGAGCGTGGCGATTGCCACACGCGTGGCAGGTGCCCCGGGCAGTTCGCCGCGCGCTCGCATGGAACCTACATCCACAATTGGTCTGACATCTTAGCAGTTTTGCGCGCGGCCGACCTTTCGTCAAGTGCCCTGGGCAGTGTCTCAGTTTGCATTTCGGCTCACGACCCACTGCGGAACCTAAACCTTGCCGCAAAGGCTTCTTCTGCGACGTTGCAAAAATCAGGTGCAAAAACTGTCGTTTACACGGGGATTTTGCGACAGTCGCGTTGAGCCCAAAGCTGCCGTTCAGCCTCATCCTGGAGAGAGGCCATCGAGCAGAAAGCCGAGGCCTTTCCGGAAAGCGCCGTCCCAATCGTTGTCCAACAGCAGACGAGAGCGTTCGATTGTCGGGTAGCGTTCGCTGAGACGTGTAAGGCGCTGCTGCGCGGCGACCCTGTCGTCGTCCGAGAGGTCGAAGCTCGCCCGGGTGATGGTAGCGCCCATCACATAGTTCCAGAGTGACCATATCGCGACGTTCAGATCTGCGTCCGCTACACCGGCTCCGGACAAGGTCTTGCTTAGCAGTTCTAGGCGGCTGAGCATGTTCGGCCCGAGCGCCCGGCGCGGCAACAGCGACGCCGACCAAGGATGGCGCAGCATGCTGGCGCGCCAGTCTTCAAGCATATGAACGACTTCTCCGCGCCAGTCTTGAGACTCACCCATTTGTGGCGGTCCGCGATATTCGAGCACCGAGTCGAGCGCCAGATCAAAGACACCCTCTTTGTTGTCGACGTGCCAATATAGGCTCATCACGCCCGAGCTGAGGCGATCGGCCAGCCGACGCATGGTCAATCCGTCGACTCCCTGGGCGTCCAGCAGTTCTACCGCGGTCGCCACGATGCGTTCCCGAGAGAGCAGCGGTTCACTGCGCGCCTGCAGGGGCTGGAGCCACTCACTTGTCGGTTGAGACCGTTTGCTCCGGGCGCCGGTACGTTTGGCTGCCATCCGCTCTTCCTCGCTGTTGAGAACGTCGATTTTGACCGGCAATGCAAGGAATGTCGATCTTGGACGATTGACTCGTACGGTGTACCATACGATGACTCGTACGTCGCACGAGTCATCGTATGAGCGATACGGTTAAAGTTCAATCACACCGGCCGCGAGGGTACGTTGCTCGCAGTCCGCAAAGCCAAAGAAAATCATGTCACGCGAAATCAAGCATCTGCTTACCGGAGGACTAATCATCATGACCATGGGAGTTCCCACTGCGACGACAGTGAATGAGAACGATCTCAAGCTGACCATCGTCAATCCACAAAACCTCTACGACCCGTCGCCGAACGGCTACAGCACGGCGGTGATCACGCCCCGCGAAGCCCGGGTGGCCTACATCTCCGGACAGGGCGGCCAAGACAGTACGGGAGCCTTGTCGCCCGACTTCGCTGTCCAGGTCGAGCAGGCCTACGCAAATTTGCGTACTGCCCTCGATGCGCTCGGTGCCAGGCCGGATCGGGTCGCAAAGCTCACGGTCTTCGTGGTCGATCACGATATGTCCAAGCTTGAGGTGTTGACCAAGAACATCAAGAAAATGTTCGGCGAGGCGCTGCCGGCGCAGACCCTGATTCCCGTGCCCAAGCTTGCAATTGACCCCATGCTCTTCGAGGTGGAAGCCGTCGTCATTCTGGAGTAGTGATCCGATCGCCTATCGCAAATATCCTAAGCTTCGCGATAGTTTCACCCTGTCCATCCAGTCAATGGTTTGCCTGTCGCAAATGTCCTCGCAAAAGTGGTGTTTCGCGACCGATTTTTGCGACAGCCGCAAGGGGTGCTCGCCACCCGAATGCGACGGTCATGCAGTGTGCCGATCAAGGAGCCGAATGTGATGGTCTTGGATGGTGTACGTGCCTTGGTGTTCGACGTATTCGGCACTGTCGTCGATTGGCGCAGCGGCGTGGCGCGCGAAGCTGAACCGTTCCTGAAGCGGTATGGAGCCGGAACGGCCGTTCCTACCGCTTTCGCGGATGCGTGGCGCCGCCGTTACTCGCCAGCGATGGAGGAGGTGCGCAGCGGCCGGCGGCCCTTTACACGTCTCGACGTGCTGCATCGGGAGAATCTGGAAGCTGTTTTGCCGGAATTCGAGATCGACCCGGCTTCGGTGCCAGCCTCCGAACTGGACGAACTGAACCTGGCATGGCACCGATTGGAGCCATGGCCGGACGCGGTGGCCGGCCTCACGCGGCTGAAGGCCCGCTATATCATCGCGCCGCTCTCGAACGGTAACATCGTCCTCATGCTCAACATGGCGAAGCGTAGTCGTATCCCCTGGGATGCGATCCTCGGCGCCGAACTCGTGCAAGCGTACAAGCCGATGCCGGAAGCTTATCTTCGCACCGCTGACGTGCTGGCAATGAAGCCGGATGAGATCTGTCTTGTGGCCGCCCACAATGGCGACCTTGCAGCGGCTCGGGCATGCGGACTACGAACAGCCTTTGTCCCGCGTCCGACCGAGCACGGGTTAGCGCAGACCACGGACTTGCACCCAGATCAGGCCTGGGACCTGGTGGCCAGCGACTTCGTTGACTTGGCTGAACGGCTTCAGTTGTAGCGCCTCTCAACGATCAGCAAACCACCCCTCAGAGTTCTTCCACATTTCGGTCCGATGCTCTCTCGGAGTCATGACCCAATTGCGCAGCGATCTGATCCCCAGGTCGAGGATAGCCAAGACGGCAGCTTTACGGCTTGCGTTCCCAGCGCCGGTCTGAAGTCTGCTGCCAGTAGGTGACCACGTGGCCGGCTTCCTTCATCGTCTTCCAGTGCGTGCGCGCCGCCTCGACCTGGGCCGCATCGTGGCCGTCGAACAGGAACACGGCGCGCTCATAACCGGTAAGCTCCGGCGGCATGGCGCCGTCGACCAGGAAGCGGATCTGCGCTTCGTTCGGATTGTCCTGGCCGGTTGTCAAAAGGATCGGCTGCTCGGCCAGATGGGATTCGCGGTCGGTCGCATGCGCCAGGAACGAATCGTCCCTGAAAATCCAAAGATGCTGGTCCAGCGCGTCGCGCCGCTCCTCGGTGCCGGTTTGCACCACGGCGCGCCAACCGCGATCGACGCTGCGCTCGAGCAGGCCGGGCAGCGCATCCTCCAGCGTCGATTCGGTCAGGTGATAGAACAGGACGTCGGCCATGATCGCGCCTTGAAAGGCCTCACCCCTCGTAGTTGTCGCGCACCAGCCGGTCGAGCAGCCTGACGCCGAAGCCGGAGGCCCATGACTGGTTGATCTCGCTGGACGGCGCGCCGATTGCGGTGCCGGCGATGTCGAGATGCGCCCAGGGCGTATCCTTGACGAAGCGCTGCAGGAACTGCGCCGCGATGATGGCGCCGCCATAGCGGCCGCCGATATTCTTCATGTCCGCATTTTTCGAGTCGATCAGCTTGTCATATTCGGTGCCGAGCGGCATCCGCCACACTCGTTCCTGCGTCGCCTGCCCGGCGCTCGTCAGCCTGTTCGCCAGTTCATCATTGTTGGAGAACAGGCCGGCATAGTGCTGGCCCAGCGCGACCATGATGGCGCCGGTCAGCGTCGCCAGATTGACCATGAATTTCGGCTGGAAGCGATCGTTGCAGTACCACAGCGCATCGGCCAGAACGAGGCGGCCTTCGGCGTCGGTATTGAGCACCTCGATGGTCTGGCCCGACATCGAGGTGACGATATCGCCGGGGCGCTGCGCATGGCCGTCGACGGCATTTTCCACCAGCCCGACGATGCCGACGACATTGGCCTTGGCCTTGCGGGCGGCCAGCGCGTGCATCAGCCCGGTGACCGCGGCAGCGCCGCCCATATCGCCCTTCATGTCCTCCATTCCGGAGGCCGTCTTTATCGAATTGCCGCCGGTGTCAAAGGTGACGCCTTTGCCGACGAAAGCAATCGGGCTGTCCTTGGCCTTGCCGCCGTGCCATCGCATGATGGCCAGGCGCGCGCCACGCGGCGAGCCTTGCGCGACGCCGAGCAGCGCGCCCATGCCGAGCTTCTTCATCTCCTTCTCGACCAGGATCTCGACCGTGACGCCGAGCGCTTCCAGTTCGTTGACGCGGGCGGCGAATTCCACCGGCCCGAGTATATTGGCCGGTTCGTTGACCAGATCGCGCGCCAGGAGCACCCCGTCGATCACCGCCACCTCGTCGGCGAAGGCCTTTTTCGCCGCCCCCGGATCGGTGGTGTGGATGGTCACCTTGACCGGCTTTTTGGGCTCGGCCTTGTTGCCGTCGCGCTGGCCGTCGCCATTGTCCTTTTTCGTCTTGTACTTGTCGAAAGCATAGCTGCGCAGAAGAATGCCCGCGGCAAGCTGTGCCGCTTGCCTGCCGCCGACGTCAGCACCGGGCAGGTCGAGCACGACGGCCACCTCCGTCGCCTTGCGAAAGGATGTAGTGATCGTGCCGCCAAGCTTGAGCCAGGCATGATCGTCGAGCCCCGAGACCTTGCCGGCGCCGACCGCCACCAGCCGGTCGAGCGATGTGCCCTCGGGCGCCAGCACTTCGACCAGGCCGGCGAATTTGCCGGAAAAGTCGGCCACCGGGAACGCCCGCTCCAGGGTCTTTGCCGGATCGCAAGCCTTTGCCGCGTCGCCGAGACCGCCATCGTTGGCCGCCAGCACGAAGACACTGCCCTTTTTAGGCGCTGCGAATTTGGCGAAGGCGATCGAAGGTCTCGAAGTCATCATGTCCTGCTTTCGGGAACGGCGTTGGGTTTTTGGGAGAGTGCCTTGATGAAACTAGATATTTGGCTGTTTCCGACCGGAAGCACCACCCCAATTTTCAATCATCGCCCATGCCTGACGATCTGCTGCGTGATTGCGTTGGCCTGAATTCGGGCATTGGCGAAGCAACCGCGAATGCTTGGCCGCATGCCCGTAAACCACAGGCCGGGCAATTTCGGGTCGGCCTCGCCGCCGTTGAATAGCGGAACCCCCCTTGCCATCGAGGACGCCGAGCTTGCCGACCATGCGTTGGAGCCCGATGCGGTAGCCGGTCGCCGCGATGACGATCTCGGGAGCGATCCGGTTGCCGTTGTCGAGGAAAACGCCGTCGCGGGTAAATTCCCTTACCTGCGGCGGTACCACAATCTTGCCGGCCTTGATGGCGCGGACGGCCCGTCGTCGGTGGCGATCGCGGTATAGTCGGCAGTCAGGCGGCTTGCACCTCCCGAGGAGGCGGGCGGCAGGCCAAACTTCGTCAAGTCGCCGAAAACCAGGCGCTGCGTTGCCGCCATCACCGCATCGGCGAGCCAAAGCGGCAATCGCGCCAAGTACGGCGAAAGGCCTGTGGACGGCGATCTTGCCGATGCGTTTCGGCAATAGCGAGGGGCCGTTGCCGGCGGACAGCCAGATAGAGGCGGCGTTCGCCCCTGCCAGATGGTAGAGCACGTCGAAGCCCGAATTGCCGGCGCCGACAACTAGCACCTTTTTTGGAATAATCCTCGGTTTTGCCAAAATCCGCCGAATGCATGATGCGGCCGGCAAAGTCGTTGGCCCCCTTCCACCGCGGAATGAACGGCTGCCGGTCGCCCCCGGTGGCAATGACGACTTGACGCGCCAGCCGCGGCCCGGCACTGGTCTTAAAGGTCCAGTAATCGCCGTTGAACGCGATCTCCTCGACGGCCACGCCAAGCCGGACCGGCAGACCATGCGCCTGGCTGAACTCGTTCAGATGGCGGACGACGGCGTTTTTGTGGGGAAAAGCGGGTGTGCCTGCGGGATAGGCGACGCCAGGCAGTGTCGAGAGATCGCGATGCGAGTCGAAATGCAACCGTTCGTGCCGCCGATACCAGGGTTCGGCAAGCCGGCTTTCCTTTTCCAGAAGGTACGCCGGCCTTTATCAGCGCATGGGCGGCGGCCAGCCCCGCTGCGCCGGCGCCGATCACGATCGCACCGTGAAAAATCTGGCCGGTTTGGCTGCGCAATTCTGTTACTTCTGTTTCCATGCCTGTACCTGTCGCAGCCACGGCGGCCATAACCGTGATCGGCGCGACATTTGGTCGTTTTCCGGCATTTGGCAAGACTTTGCCGGAATCCGATCCCATATGGCGGATGGAATCGATGGCGATTCGTCGCGGCACGGCCCCGCTTTCCTGCCGCAACGTGTTGTTAACCATTGATGTTCGCCCTTTCTTATCCATTGCCGCCGACACTCCGGCCCACCGGAAATATCGATGTGGGACGGAACCAGATCGAACCGCCAACGGACCGGTTGTACAGGCGTCGCCGGGCGACTACCTTGTCTGGAGGCATGATGCCGTTCGGCAAAATCGAGAAAAGCCTTCATGAAGGTCGTTGAACGCTACATCATGCGTCGTGCGTTGGCGGTCTTCCTGGCAGCGCTCATCTGGACGCTGGCGATCGTGTGGACGACGCAGGTGCTCGCCCGCATCGACCTCGTCACCGACAGCGGGCAGTCGGCGCTGACCTTCTTCGAGTTCGCTGCGCTGATCATTCCGTCGATCGTCCCGATCGTCGTGCCTTTCGCCCTGGTGGTCGCGGTCGCTCAGACACTGAGCGCGATGAATTCCGATTCTGAGCTTGCCGTCTTGAACGCAGCGGGCGCTTCGCGCTGGACCATCGTCAGGCCGATCATGTTCCTGGCGCTGGCGGCCAGCGTCTTTTCGTTCGCCGTCGACAACGGCGTCGATCCCTATGCACGACAGAAAAACCGCGAGCTGGTGGCGTCGTCGCGCGCCGATCTGTTGTCGCTGATCATCCAGGAAGGCACCTTCCGCAAGATCGACGACGGCCTGTTCCTGCAGATCGGCGAACGGCTTCCGGACAACCGCCTCGGCGGCATCTTCGTCGCCGATTCGCGCGAAGAAGGCGCCAACCTCATCTACTATGCCAAGACCGGCGCCATCATCGAAAACGGCGACGAGAAAGTGCTGATGATGAATGACGGCGTCATCCATCGCGAAACGCTGGCCGGCGATCTTTCGGTCATCCGGTTCACCTCCTATGCCTTCGACCTGTCCGCCTTCATGTCGGCCTCATCGGACGTATTGCTTTTGCCGAAGGACCGGACGACCCAGTACCTGCTCAATCCCAGTCCGAACGACAAGGTGTTCCAGAAAAAGCCGAACAGGTACCTGGCCGAACTCAACCAGCGTTTTTCCGAATGGTCCTATTCACTCGTCTTCGCACTGATCGCGCTTGCGGTCGCGGGAGACGCGCGCTCCCATCGCGAGGCGCGCATTCATCCGCTGATCACATCGATCGCGATTGCGTTTTTCGTGCGCTGGCTCGGTTTCTTTGCCGCCGGCAATGCCGACAACGTTCCGCAATACGCCTATATGGTCTACGGCGTTCCTATCGTGGCGTCCGCGGTCGCGACATGGTTCATCGTCTCCAACCGGACCATGGAACTGCCGGTCGCCTGGGCCGACTGGATGACGAATTTCGCTGGCCGCTTCAGTGACGGCTGGAGCGCCCTGAAGCTCCGCTTCGCCAGGCGCGGCGCTTCTGGCCAAGGGGCCGGCTAATGGGCTGGATACGCTGATGGGCTGGACTCTGGGTAGATACTTCTTCTTCCGCTACGTGACGATCACCATCTGGTTCTTCATCGGCCTGCTGGCGCTTGTGTTCCTGATCGACTTCACCGAACTTTCCGGCCGCACGAACGGCTTGCCGGGCTTCACCTACGGCACGGCGTTCGCCATTTCAGGGTTGCGGACGCCGATGATCATGCTGCAGACGGTGCCGTTCGTCGGCCTGTTCTCGGCGATGGCGACACTGGTCTCGCTCAATCGCAGGTATGAACTGGTCATCGCGCGTTCCGCCGGCGTGTCCGCCTGGCAATTCCTGCTGCCGTGCTGCATCGGGGCGCTGTTGTTCGGGGTGTTGTCGGTCGTCGTCATCAATCCGATCGCCGCGCATGCGTTTTCCTGGTCCGAAAAAATCGAAACCCAGCTCCGCTCCGGCAAGTCGAACACCGTCTCGGCCGACGCCGAGCCCTGGATCCGGCAGAAGACCAGTTCCGGCGATACCATCATCGGCGCGCGCGCCATTCTCAATCAGGGCCTGGAGATGGCCGATGCCGTCTTCTTCGTCCTCAACCCGCAA
Source organism: Mesorhizobium sp. BHbdii (assembly GCF_053848045.1). Classification (NCBI taxonomy): domain Bacteria; kingdom Pseudomonadati; phylum Pseudomonadota; class Alphaproteobacteria; order Hyphomicrobiales; family Phyllobacteriaceae; genus Mesorhizobium; species Mesorhizobium sp. BHbdii. The sequence continues at coordinate 103,347 of NZ_JBSPKX010000006.1, forward strand.
GGCGACATCGTCGAACGCAAGGACGCGGCGCACGCCTTTTTGCGGGATGGCTACTGGGAACTGCAGGACGTCAAGGTTTTCCGGGACGGCAATATCCAATCGGTGGCAAGCGACCGGGTGCCGACCAATCTCAAGCCCGAATTCGTGCAAGAACGGCTGGCGCGCCCGGAAACCATCCCTTTCTACGATCTGCCCGGCAAGATCGAGGTTGCCCGCTCCTTCGGCCTCAAGGCAAATGCCTTTGCCATGCAGTTCGATTCGCTGGTGGCGCTGCCGTTCCTTCTCGTCGCCATGACGCTGATCGCCGCAACGGTGTCGATGCGATTTGCGAGGATGGGACAATCCGCGACGATGATTCTGGGTGGCGTCCTGGCCGGGTTTCTGCTTTATGTCGTGACAGTGCTGGTCAAGGCATTCGGCGTGGCGGGATTCGTACCCACAGTCGTGGCTGCATGGGTTCCGGTTGTCGTGGCTATGTTCTTCGGGGTGACTTTCTTGCTGTACAAGGAAGACGGCTAGTGAGGGGGGCGGTTTTGCGCATCCATAGGCAGGCCGGTTCGGCGCGCCTCTATGGGGCGAGCGCCTTGGCATGCCTGCTCGCTTGTGTCGTCCCGAGTATTCCGGCTTTTGCCCAGGATATCAGCGACATGGCAGCCGACGTCCCCGCCGGCTCGCAAATGCTGCTGGCGGCAGATACGCTGGTCTATGACAACGACAACCAGACAGTGACGGCCGTCGGCGGCGTGCAGATCGATTATGGCGGCAACCGCCTCGTCGCCCAGCGGGTCGAATACAATCGCAAAACCAAGCGGCTCGTCGCCAGCGGCAATGTCGAGGTCGTCAACAGCGACGGCACCAAGATCTATTCGCAGCACGTCGACATCACCGACGATTTCGCCGACGGCTTCGTCAACGCGCTGCGTGTCGAAACCGTCGACAAGGCCTATTTCGCCGCCGAAAGCGCGGAACGCATGGGGGGCGTGCTGACGACGTTCCACAACGGCGTCTACACGGCCTGTGAGCCGTGCGAGGACAAACCTGACAAAGCGCCGACCTGGCGCATCAAGGCCAGAAAAATCATCTGGAACGGCGAGAAGAAGACGGTTCGCTTCGAGAATTCGAATTTCGAGTTCTTCGGCTTTCCGCTCGCCTATCTGCCGGCTTTCGAGATTGCCGACCCGACCGTCAAGCGCAAGAGCGGCTTCCTGATCCCTGGCATCGCCTACAAGAGCGATCTCGGCGTCGGCGTTAAAGTCCCCTATTATTTCGCTCTCTCACCAACCTACGATCTCACCGTCGCCGGCACCGGCTACACCAAGCAGGGCTTTCTCGGCGAAGCCGAGTGGCGTCAGCGCTTCAACAACGGCCAGTACAGCCTGAAGATCGCCGGCATCCGGCAAGTAGATCCCGACGAGTTCATCGACAGCGACGGGCACAATGTCGATTCGGGAGCGGCCGGCGACCCGAACAAATTCCGCGGCATGATGGGCACCAAGGGCCAGTTCGCCATCAATCCGCGCTGGGACTTCGGCTGGGATGTCCTGCTGCAGACCGACAAGAACTTCTCGCGCACCTACGCCATCGAAGACTTCAACGACAGCGTGCATCACTCCTCGATCTACCTGACCGGCCTCAACGGCCGCAACTATTTCGACGTGCGCGCCATGCGCTTCGAGGTCCAGGAAGAGACGCTCTCTGACGATCCGACCGCGCGCGCCGGCAAGCAGCCCTGGGTGCTGCCCTCGCTCGACTACGCCTACATCCCAGACATGGCGCTGGGCGGCGGGCAGTTGGCGTTCAATGTCAACGCGCAGGCCATCAGCCGCGACAGGCTGGACAGGGTCCTTGCCGATCCGAACAACGCTGCGTCCGTGACCAGTGTACGCGGCATCGAGGGCCAGTCGGGCCGTCTCACCGCCGAAGCGGAATGGAAGCGCACCTTCACCACCGATGGCGGGCTGCTGCTGACGCCGCTGCTGGCGCTGCGCGGCGACGCTGGCTATGTCAATGCCTCTTCGGGATCGCTCAATGCCATCAATCAGATGGCGTCTAACCTCGGCGTCGACGACGATATGCGATCGTCGCTCGCCCGCTTCATGGCGACCGCCGGGCTGGAAATGCGTTGGCCGGTGCTGTTCTCGTCGGCCAGTTCCAGCCACATCTTCGAGCCGATGGCGCAGGTGTTCGTGCGTCCGAACGAGCAATATGTCGGCGGCCTCGCTGTTCCCAACGAGGACGCGCAGAGCTTCGTCTTTGATGCCACAACATTGTTCGAGCGCGACAAGTTCTCCGGTTACGACCGCTTGGAAGGCGGCACGCGCGCCAATGTCGGGCTGCGCTATTCCGGCGCCTATGACAATGGCTGGAGCACCAACGCGCTGTTCGGCCAATCCTACCAGCTTGACGGCCAGAACTCCTTCGCCGCGCCGGACCTGGTCAACGTCGGCGCCGATTCGGGCCTTGAGACCGCGACCTCCGATTATGTCGGTCTCGTCGGCTTCAACAGCCCCAGCGGGCTTTCCGGCTCGGTCAGCGGCCGTTTCGACGAGCAAAGCTTCGAGGTTCGCCGCGCCGAGGTGAAGGCGGCCTATTCCGGCCTGCCGATTTCGTTCAGCGCCAAATACGCCTTCATCCAGGCGCAGCCGCTCTATGGCTTCACGACCGATCGTCACGAGGTCACGCTCGGTGCCTCGACGCAACTTGCAGAGAACTGGCGTGTCTTCGGTACCGGCACCTACGATCTGGAGCAAAGTGTCCTGGTCAAGGACGGGGTCGGCTTTGCCTATAGCGATTCATGTTTCACCTACTTGATGACATTCTCGGAATCCCGCGATCTGAGCACCAAGGAAGTGTCGCAGAACATCGGTTTCAACCTGTCGTTCCGCACGCTCGGCGATTTCGGTTCGACACAAAGCTCCTTCAACACTGTCCAGTAGCAGGCGACTGGCCAACAACAGACGGGCGGAACGGCGGCCGGCGAACGCATCGGCCCGAAATCGGAATTGATTTTCGGAAAGCACGATGCGTAGATTCAAAGTGTTAGAGCGTATCTTGTGCGTCCACGTGGACCCACATCGCGTCTAGCGACATCGTTTCGCCGCATAGGGCAGGCACGGATTCCAGCTCCCTCAAAATGGGATAGAATTGGGCCGGAACCGAGATAAAATTGGGATGCTTTCGATGAGGAAATACCTCTTTTCGGCAGGGTTCGCGCTGCTGGTGGCGGCGACCTCGGCCTCGATCACAGTGATGACGCCGCCGGCCTTCGCCAGCCAGATCAAATACGTCGTCAACAACGTACCGATCACCACCGGCGACATCCAGCATCGCGCTGCCTTCCTGCGCCTGCAGCGCAAGAAAGGCGACGCTGCCGAGGAAATGATCGAGCAGACGCTGCGCGTCGCCGAAGCCAGGCGTCTCGGCATCCGCATCACCGACGCCCAGGTCGACGCCGCCTATCAGCGCTTTGCCACGACCAACAAGATGCAGCTCAAACAACTCGATGGCGTCATGGCGCAGTCCGGCGTCGGCAAGGAACATTTCAAGGAGTTCATCCGCTCCCAGATGGCCTGGAACCAGGCGCTGACCGCGCGCCATCGCTCCAAGAGCGGCGGCGCGTTGAGCGAGCAGGACGTGGTCAGGCGCATGCTCGACAATGGCGGCACCAAGCCGACCGCCATGGAGTACATGCTGCAGCAGGTCATTTTCGTCGTGCCGGCGGCCGAGCGCAGCGCTACTCTGTCCAAGCGCAAGCGCGAAGCCGATGCCATGCGCGCCCGCTTCAACAGCTGCAACACCTCGCGCGAATTTGCCAAGGGCCTGATCGACGTCACCGTTCGCGATCTCGGCCGGATACTGGCGCCGCAATTGCCGCCGGACTGGGCCGACCAGATCAAGGCCACCAAGGTCGGCGGCGCCACCCCCACGCGCGAGACAGACCGCGGCGTCGAGTTCATCGGCATCTGCTCGTCGCGCGAAGTGTCCGACGACAAGGCCGCCCAGATGGTGTTCCAGAGTGAAGGCTCGAGCGGCAAGGACGCCGACGAGCTCTCCAAGAAGTATGTCGAGGAGTTGCGGAAGAAAGCCCGCATCGTCGAGCGCTGAAGTCGCCAGAGGCAGAGCTTCCGCTGGCGCTGAGCGTCGGCGATCCATCCGGCATCGGGCCGGAAATCGCCATTGCCGCCTGGCGAGCGCGCGACAGCGCCGGTGTGCCGCCCTTCTATCTTATTTCCGATCCGGCGTTGATTGCCGCACGGGCGCGCTTGCTCGGCGCCGATGTGCCAATCACGGAGACGATACCAGCCAAAGCGGCGCGCGTCTTTGCACGCGCCCTGCCCGTCGTGCCCCTTGTCGCCCGCTTCGTCGACGGCCCCGGCCGGCCGGACCCTGCCAACGCCGCCGGCATCATCGAGGCCATCGACCGCGCTGTTGACGACTGCTTTGGCGGCCGCGCGGCGGCAGTCGTCACCTGCCCGATCGCCAAGAAGCCGCTTTACGATGCCGGCTTCCGTTTCCGCGGCCACACCGAATATCTGGCGCATCTGGCGACACTCCACACCGGCGCAGAAGCGATGCCGGTGATGATGCTTGCCGGTCCCGAGTTGCGCACGGTTCCGGTCACCATCCACATTGCGCTGCGCGAGGTGCCGAAAGCGCTGACCACGGAGTTGGTCGTTGCGACAGCCCGCATCATCGCCGCCGACCTCGAACATCGCTTCGGCATTGCCAAGCCGCGGCTTGCCGTTGCCGGCCTCAATCCGCATGCCGGCGAAGGCGGCGCGATGGGCGCCGAGGACGAGCGCATCATCCGCCCGGCGATCGACAGGCTGACGGCGGAGGGGATCGACGCTTTCGGGCCGCTGCCGGCCGACACGCTGTTCCATGCCCGCGCCCGAGCCGGCTACGATGTGGCGCTGTGCATGTATCACGACCAGGCGCTGATCCCGGCCAAGGCGCTGGCGTTCGACGAGGCGGTCAACGTTACGCTCGGCCTACCCTTCATCCGCACCTCACCGGATCATGGCACCGCTTTCGATATCGCCGGCAAGGGCATAGCCCGTGCCGACAGTCTGATCGCGGCGCTCAGGCTCGCCCGCAGGCTTGCCGACATCGGGACGAAGGCTGCCGCCGCATGAGGCTTTGCATGAGAGCGGCCGCATGAGCATCGACGGGCTGCCGCCGTTGCGCGCGGTGATCGAACGCCATGGGTTGCAGGCGAAGAAGGCGCTCGGTCAGAATTTTCTGCTCGACCTCAATCTAACCGGCAAGATCGCGCGCGCCGCCGGCGACCTGACGGGCGCCACGGTGATCGAGGTCGGTCCGGGTCCCGGTGGCCTGACCCGGGCGCTGCTGTCCCACGGCGCTGCTCGGGTCATCGCAATCGAGCGCGACGAGCGTTGCCTGGCAGCGCTTGCGGAGGTGTCGGACCACTATCCGGGCGGGCTCGAGATCATTGCCGGCGATGCGCTGAAGACAGATTTTGCGGCGCTTGCCAAAGGGCCACATGGGGGCAACGGATCTGTGAGGATCGTCGCCAACCTGCCCTACAATATCGGCACCGAACTTTTGATACGCTGGCTGACCGTCGCCGAGTGGCCGCCCTTCTACGCATCGATGACGCTGATGTTTCAGCGCGAGGTGGCCGAGCGCATCGTCGCCCGCCCCGGCAGCGACGCCTATGGCCGGCTGGGCGTGCTGGCAGGCTGGCGGACGGAGGCAAAAATCGCTTTCGACGTGCCGCCGCAAGCGTTCACGCCGCCGCCCAAGGTGGTGTCGTCGGTGGTGCATCTGGTGCCGCGGGCAAGTCCCCTGCCCACCGAGGTCAAGAAGCTCGGCCGCGTCACCGAAGCGGCCTTCGGCCAACGCCGCAAAATGCTGCGGCAGAGCGTCAAGAGCCTCGGCGGCGAAGCCCTGCTCACTCGCGCCGGCATCGATCCGACCCGGCGCGCCGAAACGCTTGACGTCGAGGAGTTCGTACGACTGGCCAACGCAGTGTAACTGCGCGGGCGCGCCCCTAATCCGTCTTCTCGTCGAGCAGCCCCGAGACGAAATCGAATAGACCGGGCCGGCGGTCGCGTCTGAGCCGTTCGGCGATGACGATGCCACGCACTTCGGCGAAGGCGCGGTCGAGATCGTCGTTGATGATGACGAAATCATATTCCTTCCAGTGCTCGATCTCGTTGCGGGCGTTTTTAAGACGCGTCTCGATCACCGATTCTTGGTCCTCGGCGCGGCGCTTCAGCCGCGCCTTCAATTCTTTCATCGAGGGCGGCAGGATGAAGATCGAGACGATGTCGGCGCGCATCTTCTCCTTGAGCTGCTGGGCGCCCTGCCAGTCGATGTCGAACAGCATGTCGCGGCCCTGTGCCAGCGCCAGTTCGGCCGGTTCACGCGGCGTCGCATAGCAATTGCCATGCACTTCGGCCCATTCGAGCAATTCGTCTGAATCGCGCAGCCGCTCGAACTCGCGCATGGTGCGGAAATGATAGTGGACGCCTTCGATCTCGCTGCCGCGGCGCGGCCGCGTGGTGACGGAGACCGACAGTTCGAGACTGGAATCACTTTCCAGAAGATTGCGCGCGATCGTCGACTTGCCGGCCCCGGACGGCGACGACAGCACGAGCATCAGACCCCGGCGGCGAATGCGGGAACCCAAATCCCTGACAACCATAGGCTCCTTGGCGACCATCAGGGTTACTCCAGATTCTGGACCTGTTCGCGAAGCTGGTCGACGACCGCCTTCAGCTCCAGCCCTATGGCGGTGATCGCAGCGGCGTTCGACTTCGAACACAGCGTATTCGATTCGCGGTTGAATTCCTGCGCCAGAAAATCGAGCTTGCGGCCGATGGCGCCGCCCCCTGCCAGCAGCACCCGACCGGACGCCACATGCGTCTTCAGCCGGTCGATCTCCTCGCGGATGTCGGCCTTGGTGGCTAGGAACGCCGCCTCCATATGCAACCGGCTGGCGTCGAGATTGGCGGAGGCATCCATCAGCAGCCGAACCTGCTCGGCAATCCGTTCCCGGATCACCGTCGGCTCGCGCGACGGATCGGCCTCGGCGCGCACCGTCAGCGCCTCGATAGCGTCGATATGGCCGGACAGCAGCGAGCGTAGGGCGGCGCCTTCGCCCTGGCGTGCCTGCTCCAGCCCGCCCAGCGCCACTTCGAGCGCCGAGAAAATCGCGCTGTCGAGCGCCGCCCGGGCCTCTTCGGTTTCGGTGGTTTCGGGGATGTCGAGCACGCCGCGTAGCGAAAGCAGCCCATCGGCTGTCGCAGGCGCTGCGCCGAACTGCTCCTGCAGCCGCTTCGCTAACCCGGCCAGATCCCTAAGGAAGGCCTCGTTGACCACGGGCTGCGCCTGCTGGCCGGCGGCACGGCTGACGGTCAGCGTTGCCTGGAAATTGCCGCGCGCAAAGCGCTTTTGCACTGTCTGCCTGACGGCCGGCTCCAGCCGCTCGAGGCCCTGCGGCAGCCGCAGCCTGACCTCGACACTTTTGCCGTTGACCGACTTGACCTCCCAGGCGATCGACGTGCCGTCATGTTCGGCGACGGCCCGTGCAAAACCGGTCATGCTCTGCAAATTCATGATGCCCTTGCTTCCCCTGGCGCATGGTCCCGGAAGCGGTTCCGGCCAGACATGCGCGGCTTCAAAATGCCGGAGCGCCCTTCGCGCCGAATCGGACGCAAGGCGCTCCTGATCACAAAATCAGCACGTCCCTGCCGTCAAACGGAGGGACGATCCCAGAACCGTCCGGCGCTACTGCGCCGCTCCCGCGTCGCCATCGTCGCCGCCGTCCACCGGCGCATCGGTCTGACCTTCCACCTTGGCGGCGTCGGCCTTGGCAGTTCCGGCCTTGGCAGCGTCATCGGCCAGCTTCTTCTGCAGCGCCCGGTAGCGGGCGACGTTCTCGTTGTGCTCGGCGAGCGTCGCGGCAAAGACATGACCGCCGGTGCCGTCGGCAACGAAATACAGGTCGTCGGTCTTCGACGGATTGGCGACGGCTTCCAGTGCCGCACGGCCGGGATTGGCGATCGGCGTCGGCGGCAAGCCGTTGATCAGATAAGTGTTGTAGGGCGTCGGCTTCTTGATGTCCGACTGATAGATTGGGCGGTCGGCGGGTTTGCCCTTGCCGCCAAACAGGCCGTAGATAATGGTCGGATCGGACTGCAGCCGCATGCCCTTGGCCAACCGGTTGAGGAAGACGGCGGCGACCCGTGAGCGTTCGTCGCCCTTGCCCGTCTCCTTCTCGACGATCGAAGCCAGGGTGACGAAGTCATCCACACTGGCCAGAGGCAGATCGGGGGCGCGCCGCTGCCAGACTTCCTCGACCAGCTTCTTCTGATCCGCCAAAAGCTTGTCGACCATCTGCTGGCGTGTCGCGCCGCGGGTGAAACGCAGCGTGTCGGTAGCAAGGCTGCCCTCGGGTGGAATGGTCGCCGGCATATCGCCGTCGAGCGCTGCCTGCTCGGCGATGCGCTGCAGCGCCTGCTCGACCGTCAGTCCCTCGGGGACGGTCAGCGAATACATCACCGACTTGCCGCTCTTCAGCAACTCCATGATGTCGCGCATGGAGGCCTGCGGCTTGATCTCGTATTCGCCGGCCTTCAGGGCAGAATCATTGCCAAAGGCACGCACGCCAAGGCGGAAGATGCGCGCGTCGCTGATCAGTCCGCGCCGCTCGAGCTGCTCTGCAATTTCCTGGACGCCGGTGTTCGGCTTGACCAGAAAGGTGTCGGCATTGGCAGACGGGCCGGGCCCGTTGAATTCCTGCTTGCCGAAATACAATGCAAAACCGGCCGCCAGAATCAACAGCATCACCAAGGAGATGACGAAGTTCATGAACACAACGAACTGGCTGCGCGAGGCGCGCGAGCGCTTGGGCGGTGGCGTGCCGGCTTCGGGCCGCAATGCCTCGCTGGCCGTCTTCGGCACAATCGGACTCGACGGTGTGGACCGTTGCCCGAATTCCCCGTTGTCCGCCGCATTCGTGTTCATGGCGCCCTACCGTTTGGTCTTGCAACGAATCCCCTTGGGCAGAGTAGGGGCGAATATGGCAAAATTGACGGCACGCATACGCCGTGCCGGCCGGCGGAACCGGTCAGCCATTGTAGCGCTGGAAGACCAGCGAGGCGTTGGTGCCGCCGAAGCCGAAGGAATTGGACAGCGCCACGTCGATCTGGCGGGAGCGCGGCTTGTGCGGCACCAGGTCGATCGCCGTCTCTCGCTCCGGGTTGTCGAGATTGATGGTGGCCGGCGCGATGTTGTCGCGAATGGCGAGGATCGAAAAGATCGCCTCGGCGGCGCCCGCTGCACCCAGAAGATGGCCTATCGACGACTTCGTCGACGACATCGATATTTTCGACGCAGCGTTGCCGACCAGCCGCTCGACCGCGCCGAGCTCGATCGTGTCGGCCATGGTCGAGGTGCCGTGCGCATTGATGTAGTCGACGTCTGCGGGCGTCAGCTTGGCACGGTTCAGCGCCGCAACCATGCAGCGGAAGGCGCCGTCGCCATCTTCGGCCGGCGCGGTGATGTGATAGGCATCGCCGGTCAAGCCGTAACCGGTGACCTCGGCATAGATCTTGGCGCCGCGCGCCTTGGCGTGTTCCAGCTCCTCCAGAATGACGACGCCGGCGCCCTCGCCCATGACGAAGCCGTCGCGGTCACGGTCATAGGGACGCGAGGCCGTTTCCGGAGCTTCGTTGCGGTCGGTCGACAGCGCCCGGCAAGCGGCGAAACCGGCGATCGACAGCCGGGTCACCGGCGCTTCCGCGCCGCCTGCGACCATCACGTCGGCATCGCCCCACATGATCAGCCGAGCTGCATCGCCGATGGCATGCGCGCCGGTGGAGCAAGCGGTGACGACGGCGTGGTTGGGGCCTTTCAGCCCATGCCGGATCGAAACCTGACCGGAGACGAGATTGATGATCTGGCCGGGGATAAAGAACGGGCTGATGCGGCGCGGACCGCGCTCCTTCAGGATCATCGCGTTCTCGGCGATGCCTTCGATGCCGCCGATGCCGGAGCCGATCAGCACGCCGGTGGCGCACTGCTCCTCATGGGACTTCGGCGCCCACCCCGAATCCTTCAGCGCCTCGTCGGCGGCCGCGATCCCGTAGAGGATGAAGTCACCGATCTTGCGCAGTTCCTTCGGCTCGAGAACGGCCTCGGGATTGAAGGTGGCGTTCTCACCATTGCCGCGGGGAACGACGTGGGCGACCTTGCAGGCAAGATCCTCCACCTCGAACTCGGTGATGCGCTTGGCTGCGCTGCGGCCGGTCAGAAGCTCCTTCCAGCCATGCTCGAAACCCACGCCGAACGGCGAAAGCAGCCCAAGGCCCGTGACGACGACACGCCTCATCGCAGGTCCTCCTCGTTGGTGACTGCAAATAGCGTCAGGCCGAAGCCTTATCGATGTACTTCACCGCATCGCCAACAGTCAGGATGGTTTCGGCCGCATCGTCCGGGATCTCGACGCCGAATTCTTCTTCGAACGCCATGACGAGTTCGACCGTGTCGAGACTGTCCGCGCCCAGATCATCGATGAAGCTCGCCTGCTCCGTCACCTTGTCGGCATCGACGCCAAGGTGCTCGATAACGATCTTCTTGACGCGCTCTGCGGTGTCACTCATTTGGGCATCCTCGTCTTTTGTTTGTCTGTCTTCGTTAGCGGGCGGAATGCCGCTAATCAAGCTGAAAGATGGTCCTGTCGGAAACGCAACGGCACCGGACCGGTTTTTGCCCGAACCGCCGGGTTGCGGGCCGCATTACACGAAAATCGGCCTGGGTCCAAGGCGAAAAGGGGTGTTTTCCCGCAACTGTCAAATCATCGCCATGCCGCCATTCACGTGAATGGTCTGGCCGGTGACATAGGCAGCTTCGTTGGAAGCGAGATAGGCGACGGCCGAAGCGACTTCGGCGCTGGTGCCCATGCGCCGTGTCGGGATCGCCGCCATGATCGCCTCTTTCTGCTTGTCGTTGAGCTTGTCGGTCATCGCCGATTCGATGAAGCCGGGGGCGACGCAGTTGACCGTGATTTTGCGGGTGGCGATCTCCTGCGCCAGCGACTTGGAAAAGCCGATCATGCCGGCCTTGGAGGCGCAGTAATTGGTCTGGCCGGGATTGCCGGTGACGCCAACCACGGAGGTGATGTTGATGATGCGGCCATGCCGGCGCCGCATCATCGGATGGGTGAGTTCGCGGGTCAGCCGGAACACGGCGGTCAGATTGACCTCGAGCACCGTATCCCAGTCGGCGTCCGCCATGCGTACGAACAGACCGTCCTTGGTGATGCCGGCATTGTTGACGAGAATGTCGACGCCTTCGAGATCGGCCTCGACCTTCTGGCCGAGCGCCTTGACCTCGTCGCGATTGGAAAGGTTCGCCGGGAACAGCTTGACCCGGTCGCCGAGTTCGGTCGCCAGCGTCTCCAGCTTTTCGACGCGGGTGCCGTGCAGGCCGACGACGGCGCCCTGCGCATGCAGCACCCTGGCGATCGCCTCGCCGATGCCTCCCGATGCGCCTGTGACGAGGGCCTTGCGGCCGGTCAATTCGAACATGTCTTGTCTCCTGATCTAAGAGAGAACACCCTCCACGGGCGGGGTCGAATCTCGGTTGGTTATGCGAGCGCCGCCAGCGCCGCGTCGACATCCGCCGGCGTGCCGACGGCGCCGGTAGCCATATCGCGGTTGATGCGCCGCGCCAGTCCCGACAGCACCTTGCCGGCGCCCACCTCGTAAAGCGTCGCAATGCCATTCGCGCCGAACCATTCCACCGTTTCGCGCCAGCGCACGCGGCCGGTCACCTGTTCGACCAGACGGCGGGCGATTGCGTCCGGATCGCTGGACGGAGTGACCGACACGTTGGAGACCACGGGCACGAACGGCGCGTTCTTCGTGACATCGGCCAATGCCTCGCGCATGACCTCGGCCGCCGGTGCCATCAGCGCCGAATGGAAGGGCGCCGAGACCTGCAGCATCAGCGCCCGCTTGGCGCCCTTTTCCATGCACAGTCTCGCCGCCAGTTCGACCGCCGCGCTTGCGCCGGAGATCACCAGTTGGCCACCGCCATTGTCGTTGGCGATCTGGCAAACTGAACCTTTGGCCGCTTCAGCGCAGGCGTCTTCGACATCGGCCTGTTCCAGCCCGATGATCGCCGCCATGGCGCCTTCACCGGCCGGCACAGCCGCCTGCATGGCATTGCCGCGGATACGCAAGAGCCGGGCCGCATCGGCCACCGAAACGAAACCGGCGGCGGCAAGTGCCGAATATTCGCCGAGCGAGTGGCCGGCGACATAGGCGACCTTGTCCCTCAGCGAGAGGCCGCGCGATTCGAGCGCCCGGATCGCGGCGAGCGACACAGCCATCAGCGCCGGCTGGGCATTGGCGGTCAGCGTCAGCCTCTCTTCCGGCCCTTCCCAGATCAGCTTCGACAGGTTTTCGCCAAGCGCCTCGTCGACCTCTTCGAAGACATTCCGCGATTCCGGAAAGGCGTCCGCGAGGTCCTTGCCCATGCCGACAGCCTGGCTGCCCTGTCCCGGAAAGGTGAATGCGACGGCCATGTGTGGCTCCCAAGCGGCTGATTTTTCCTGCCTGTGACGCAAGGCGGGCGGGCAAGTCAAGTCCGCTGGCAGCCCGACGCGGGTCGCTCCGGCTCGGTATCGCTGGCCGAGTACCTGTTCCAAAAGGCTTTTTTTCGATCACTCATGATGAAAATCGCTCACGATTCGTTTGCTGGCTCTTCTTATTTCAGCCACAGGCGTTAGCTTTTCGTGACATATCGATGACAGCTCAATGACACTTTTGTGTATGGTCGGGGGAATTGTAAGGTGGCAAGGACTAGGAAAGGCGTTGGCAAAGCCGCGCCACAGTTTCTGGAAGGCGATCCGGCCACCGGCTATCTGCCGGGCCGGAAATGGCCTGTTATCCGCTATGGCCTCGTCAGCCTTCTCGCCGCCACCATCCTGGTTTTTGCGATCGAACTGATCGTGCGCGGCGACTTTGCCGGCACCGTCGCCTTCTTCCTGCAGCCCTTCAAGCCGGGCTGGACCACCATCATCATCTTCGCGCTGATCCTGATCGGCCTCGACGCCGTGCTCGGCCGCAGCCACCAGAGCCTGATGATCGTCGCGCCGCTGACGCTGGCGCTGGCCTTTGTCGGCCATCAGAAATCGCTCTATCTCGGCGATCCGCTCTATCCGACCGATTTCCTCTATTCACGCCAGATCGTGGCGCTGATGCCGCTGCTGGTGCGCGAACGTCCGGGAACCGCCATCGCTCTGGCGATCGGAATCGTTGGCAGCCTGTCGCTGCTCGTTTATGGCTGGCGGCTCTGGCGCCGCCGGGTACCGGCGCTCAGCCGCAAGGGTCGCCTGGCCCGGCTGACGCTGACCGTGCCGTTGCTCGCCTTCTTCGTCTCGATCATGGATTACGCGACCTTCTCGTGGACGCGGGACCGGCTGCAGATCATCCCGATCATGTGGGACCAGAAGGAAAACTACGCCTCCAATGGTTTCGCGCTCGCCTTCGCGCTCAACGTACCGATGGCGCATGTCTCGGCGCCTGCCGGCTACTCCGACAAGTCGATCGCAGCGATCGACAGGCCTGACGTGACGGCCTCGGTGCCGGCCGAGAAGCCCGACATCATCATCGTCATGAGCGAATCCTTCTGGGATCCGACCGAACTGCCCGGCGTCAACATCACGCCCGATCCGATTCCCACTGTGCGGGCGCTGCGCTCGGGCTACATGTTCTCACCCGAATTCGGCGGCATGACCGCCAATGTCGAATTCGAGGCGCTGACCGGCTTTTCCAACGCCTTCCTGCCGGCCGGCAGCATCCCCTACCAGCAATATGTCCGCGCGCCGGTGCCGTCGATGGCGACGTTCCTGAAGAGCCAGGGCTATGAGACGCGCGCCATCCATCCGGGCACGAGCTGGTTCTGGAACCGCACGCCGGTCTATGCGGATTTCGGCTTCGACGACTTCAAGTCGGAAGAAAATATGCCATATCTCGAAAAGCGCGGTCCGCTGGCCTCGGACGCGGCGATGACCGACGAGATCATCCGCGAGGCCGATGCCACCGACGATCCGCTCTTCTTCTTCGCCGTCAGCCTGCAGAATCACGGACCCTACGAGCCGAATCGCTACTACAATCCGACCCACAAGGTGCAGGCGCCGACCAGCCAGTGGGCAAAGGATTCACTGCTGAGCTTCACCGAGGGTGCATCCGACGCCGATAAGGGCCTCGAGCGCCTTGTCGAATGGGCGAAGAACCGCCAACGGCCGACAGTCATCGCCTTCTTCGGCGACCATCTGCCGCCGCTCGGCCCGGTCTATGTCGAGACCGGCTTCCTCAAAGATAATGTCGCGCCGCGCAAAGAGCCGCCTGACCAGATGCTGCTGCATCACCAGACGCCGCTGGTCGTATGGTCGAACCGCACCGGGCCGGCCGCGGACATGGGCGCGGTAAGTCCGGCTTTCCTGCCCTACCATATCCTGACCACGGCCGGGATCAGCCATCCCTATTACACCGGCTTCCTCGGCCAGATGCGCGAGCGCTACAGCGTCGTCGATCGTAATTTGTTGATGAAGCCGACGGGCGAGGACACGCCCGACTGGGCGCGACAGAAGAAGATCGATCCGGCCATTCGCGATTTCCGTCTGCTGCAATACGACATGATGTTCGGCAAGCGCCATGCGGCGCCCGATTTCTTCCCGGAAACGGTGAACAAGCGCGTCCCGCATACAAGCTGAAGATGCCGTGACGTATCGTCCTTGTAGCGGCGGGTTTTCGGCTCGCCCTTGCCTTGCGGTCAAATTCCTGTATAGACGCCCGCAATCTGCCGGTCCTTGCTGGGGGCTGAACGGAGGGCCGGAGGTTTTTCGAAAACCTTCGTGCGGAGCCAGAGGCGCTTCCGCCTCCCGTGTCTCCGCTCTCGACCGTCTCGTCATGCTCCTTTCTTCCCCGCCCCCTTCTAGGGATCGGCGGGTCAGAGAAGTTGCAGAGGCTTTTGCCGCGGGAACCGGGAGAGAAACGAAGAAAGGCAAAGAACAATATGGCTCTTTACGAACATGTGTTTCTTGCCCGGCAGGACCTCTCGCAGCAGCAGGTCGATGCGCTTGTCGAACAGTACAAGGGCGTCATCTCCGCGAATGGCGGGTCCGTCGGCCGGGTCGAGAACTGGGGACTGAAGTCCCTCACCTACCGGGTCAACAAGAACCGGAAGGCATACTATACGCTGATGGATATCACCTGCCCGCCGGCCGCGCTCAACGAGATGGAGCGCCAGATGGGCCTGTCCGAGGATGTGCTGCGTTTCCTCACCATCAAGGTCGATGCACATGAGGAAGGCCCGTCGGCGATGATGCAGAAGCGCGAAGAGCGCTCGGAACGCGGCGGCTTCGGCGACCGTGACCGCGGCCCACGCTCGTTCGGCGATCGCGATCGCGGCGACCGTGGCGATCGCCCGCCGCGCAGCTTCGGCGGCGATGCCGGTACAGATCGTGGTCCGCGCCGTCCGCGCGAAGGTGTTGAAGGGGGTGCAGAATAATGGTCGACATCAACCAGATCCCGACCCGGCGCCCGTTCCATCGCCGCCGCAAGACCTGCCCGTTCTCCGGAGCCAACGCGCCCAAGATCGACTACAAGGACGTACGTCTTCTGCAGCGCTACATTTCCGAGCGCGGCAAGATCGTGCCGTCGCGCATCACCGCCGTCAGCCAGAAGAAGCAGCGCGAACTCGCCAAGGCGATCAAGCGCGCCCGCTTCCTCGGACTGCTGCCCTACGTGGTTCGCTAACACTCTTTCAGCGGGCGGTTCGCCGCCCGCTCTTCCCAACGGCGACGGGCGCCGCAGGGTTGAACTTGATTGACGCATGTCGTTGTCCAAAAACCGGGGCCACTTTTGGGCGACATGCATTGAAAATCCCGGGTTGAGGTGAAGGCCTCTAACTGCCGCGACAGGCAGGACAGCGACATAGGCGGCAACGCCCTCAGCTTCCTGACCTGTTCCAGACAATTCGGCGTCGATGCCAGTGATTGGCGCCCAAACGAAGGAACAAAACTATGGACGTCATTCTTCTCGAGCGCGTTTCCCGCCTCGGTCAGATGGGCGATACCGTCAAGGTCAAGGATGGATTCGCCCGCAACTTCCTGCTGCCGCAGGGCAAGGCGCTGCGCGCCAACGAAGCCAACAAGAAGAAATTCGAAGGCCAGCGCGCCCAGCTCGAAGCCCGCAACCTCGAGCGCAAGTCCGAGGCCATGCAGATTTCGGAAAAGCTCGACGGCAAGAGCTTCATCGCCGTACGTTCGGCCGGCGAAACCGGCCAACTCTACGGCTCGGTGTCGACCCGCGACATCGCAGAGCTTTTGACGGCGGAAGGCTTTTCGGTCAACCGCAACCAGATCCTGCTCAACCAGCCGATCAAGACCATCGGCCTTACCAATGTGGCGATCGCGCTGCATCCGGAAGTCGAGGTCACCATTACGCTCAACGTCGCCCGCACCGCCGACGAAGCCGAGCGCCAGGCCAAGGGCGAGACGCTGACCACGGCCGAAGCTATCTATGGCGACGACATCAACGACAATGCGCGCCCGGACAACTTCTTCGATCCCAATGCCGAGTTCGAAGGCGGCGAAGACAACGGCTGATTGCACGTCACAAGGCGTCAGAGCGGCGCTTTAAAACGTTTCGTCGGCTTCCAGTCATTTCTGGACCAATGCCCGGGCCCCTCGCCTGGGCATTTTTGTGCCAAAAGGAACTTTTCGAACCCCTATATGTTGAGGCAGACTACAGCGCCGCGCGTCCTTTGGACGCGCAAATGAAGCTGTAGAGCTTCGGTTTGGCGCATGATCCTTTCCGAAAATCGAATCCGATTTTCGGGGTCGTGCGCCGAGACAGCGTGTCTGGCCGAGAGGGGATATTGGTCATGAATATTCTGCTGAAACGCATTCTCGACCGCCTGGTGCGCACCGGCAACCTCAAAGTCACCGGACCGAAAGGCCTATCGGTGATTTTCGGCGATGGCACCGGCGATCCGGTGCACATGCACATCAAGACCGCGCATGCCGAGCGCGCCATCACCTTCGATCCGATGCTGGCGGTGCCGGAGGCCTACATGGACGGCGAACTCGACATACTCGAGGGTGGCGTGTTGGGGGTGATGCGTATCGCTTTCCAGAACATGGGTAGCGGCGGCATCGATGCCACCTGGTCGAAGGCAATCGAGGGCCTGCGCCACGCCTTCCGCCGCCTGCAGCAGATCAACACGGCGGCGCGCGCGCGCCGCAACGTGCAGCGCCACTATGATCTATCGGGCGAGCTCTACCGGCTCTTCCTCGACGAGGACATGCAGTATTCCTGCGCCTATTTCGAGCAGCCGGACATGACGCTCGATGAGGCGCAGGCCGCCAAGAAGCGCCACATCGCCGCCAAGCTCAGGCTGAAGGCCGGTCAGACGGTGCTCGACATCGGCTCCGGCTGGGGCGGGCTCGGCCTCTATCTCGCCAAGTCCTTCGACGTAGACGTGCAAGGTGTGACATTGTCGACCGAGCAGCATGGCGTCGCCACCGACCGCGCCCATGCGCAAGGCCTGGAAAACCGCGTGCATTTCGAATTGAGGGATTACCGCGAGCTCAACGAGCGCTTCGACCGCATCGTTTCGGTCGGCATGTTCGAGCATGTCGGCGTCAATCACTACCGCACCTTCTTCGACAAATCGGCGACGCTCTTGAAGCCGGACGGCGTCATGCTGCTGCACACGATCGGCCGCTCCGGCGTGCCGTGGGCAACCAGCGCCTTCATCCGCAAATACATCTTCCCGGGCGGCTATATCCCCTCGCTCTCGGAAGTGATGCCGGCGATCGAAAAGTCGGGCCTCATCGTCACCGACATCGAAATCCTGCGGCTGCATTATGCCGACACGCTGAAGCACTGGGGCGAGCGCTTCGCCGCCAACCGCGACAAGGCCAAGGCGATTTACGACGAGCGTTTCTGCCGCATGTGGGAGTTCTACCTAGCAGCCTCGGAAGCCGCCTTCCGCTGGCAGGATCTGGTGATCTTCCAAATCCAGATCGCCAAGAAGAACGACACGCTGCCGATGTCTCGCGACTATATGGCCAAATGCGAGAAGGCGCTGGAGATGCGCGACATGGGACATCGCCCAAAAGCCCCTGCCGCCAAGCCCGCGCGGCGCCGCAAAGTGGCGGATACAGAATAGACTGGCGGCAACACGCCATTGCCGCTTGCCATTGCCGGCCTGCATGCTGAAAAGGTCTCGTCGTCGCCGCGAGACCTTTTTTCATGACCTATCTCATCTACATCGTTGCTGCCCTTGCCGAGATC
This sequence comes from Mesorhizobium sp. BHbdii, assembly GCF_053848045.1. NCBI lineage: Bacteria > Pseudomonadati > Pseudomonadota > Alphaproteobacteria > Hyphomicrobiales > Phyllobacteriaceae > Mesorhizobium > Mesorhizobium sp. BHbdii. The sequence goes on from NZ_JBSPKX010000006.1 coordinate 121,688, forward strand.
GCCGGCTGCTTTTCGGTCTGGGGGTGGTGGCGGCTGGAAAAGTCGCCGCTATGGCTGGTGCCAGGCCTGGCCTCGCTCGCCCTGTTTGGCTTCCTGCTGGCGCTGGTGGACATCAGTGCGGCGGGTCGCGCCTATGCCGCCTATGGCGGCATTTACATCGCTGCCTCGCTCGGATGGCTGTGGCTGGTGGAAGGCGTGCGCCCCGACCGCTGGGACCTTGCCGGTTCCGCGCTCTGCATCCTTGGCGCCTCAGTCATCCTGCTCGCGCCTCGGGGGGCGTGAGCTATGGAACTGCCTATCCCACTTCGACAGGGCGTTGAGCGTCTCCTCGAAAAAGTGCCGCTGCCGGCGCTGAAGCAAGCGGCAAAAACGCTGTCGGACCGCTACCGCGCCGAGTTGCGCGACGGCCGCCTGCATATGGCCGAGGAGATGGCGGTCAAGGCCTATCTGGCGACGCGTCTGCCGGCGACCTATGCCGCCGTCCGTGCCAGCCTCGATGCGCTCAGCGAGGCAAGACCCGATTATGCTCCGAAAACCCTGCTCGATATAGGCGCCGGCCCTGGTACGGTGCTTTGGGCCGCGCTCGATGTCTGGCCCGACCTCCAGCAGGCGGTGCTCATCGAGGCGAGCGCCGCGGTGCGCCGGGTCGGCGAGGCGCTTGCCACTGAGGCGATGACGGCCAGGATCGCCTGGCAGGCCGGAGATGTCACCCTCGATCTCGCCGATCTCAAGCCGGCCGAGTTGGTCACCTGCGCCTATGTGCTGGACGAGATCGGACCGGCGTCGCTGCCAAAACTCATCGACCGGCTCTGGCACCTGACCGACAACACGCTGCTCGTCGTCGAGCCGGGCACGCCGGCCGGATGGCAGCGCCTCCTTGCCGTGCGCCGGCAGCTGGTCGAGGCGGGAGCGCATGTGCTTGCGCCTTGCCCGCATGAGGCTCCCTGCCCGCTCGTGCCGCCCGACTGGTGCCATTTTTCGCGCCGTGTCGCGCGTTCGCGCCTGCACCGGCTGGCCAAAGACGCCGACGTGCCATGGGAGGATGAGAAATTCATCTACGTCGCTGCCTCACGGCAAGCTGCCCCATCCCGCGCCGCGCGGGTGATCGCGCCGCCGAAATCCGGTTCCGGTAAAGTTCTGCTCAAGCTTTGCGAAAAGGACGGCAGCGCTGGCGAAAAACTGTTCACCAAGCGCGACGGCGATGCGTTCAGGCTGGCGCGACGGCTCGACTGGGGCGACACCGGCTAAGATCAGTGTCGATTCTCGGCACAGCTTCTTTCTTCAATTTTGTTCTTGATTTGTTCAATGCATTGCGTAGAATCGCGACCTTGCCGAGTCAAATAGAATCAGAACCCCGGAATTCCGTCCTGTGGACGGTTTATCGTTCCTGTGAACAGTGGGCATCAAAGCCGGTTGGACAGGTACTGTTGCAGATAAGTCAGCACTGATTTTTCCCATTCTGATATCGAGGAGCCGGGATCGAAATCGGGGACATCATGGCAGAGGCAGCACGAAAATTCGGCGTGGCGGAAACACCGCTCTATCGCGAGGCACCGAACAACATCGAAGCCGAGCAGGCGCTGCTCGGCGCCATCCTCGTCAATAACGATGCTTTCTACCGCGTCTCGGATTTCCTGAAATCCGGCCATTTTTACGAGCCGCTGCATAGAAAAATCTTCGAAGTCGCCGCCGAACTCATCCGTATGGGCAAGATTGCGACACCGATCACGCTGAAGACCTTCCTGCCTGCCGACGAGAAGGTCGGCGACATGACGGTTGCGCAATATGTCGTGCGGCTGGCCGTCGAGGCGGTCACCGTGGTTAACGCCGCTGACTACGGCCGCGCCATCTACGATCTCGCCACGCGACGCGCACTGATCACCGTCGGCGAGGACATGGTGAACATCGCCTACGATGCGCCGGTCGACATGTCGCCGTCCGAGCAGATCGAGGATGCCGAACGGCGCCTGTTCGAACTGGCCGAGACCGGCCGCTACGATGGCGGCTTCGAGAGCTTCACCGATGCGGTCAAAACCGCCGTCGACATGGCCAATGCCGCCTATATGCGCGACGGGCACCTGTCGGGCGTCGCCACGGGCCTGCGCGATCTCGACCGCCGCATGGGCGGCCTGCAGCCCTCCGATCTGATCATCATCGCCGGCCGCCCCGGCATGGGCAAGACCTCGCTTGCCACCAACATGGCCTTCAACATCGCCGAAGCCTATGTGCCGGCGCAACAGGCCGACGGCTCGTTCAAGGCGGCAAATGGCGGCGTCGTCGGCTTCTTCTCGCTCGAAATGTCGTCGGAACAGCTCGCCACCCGCATCATTTCCGAACAGACCGAAATCCCGTCGTCGAAAATCCGCCGCGGCGAGATCAGCGAGATGGACTTCGAAAAGCTGGTCGCCTGTTCGCAGACCATGCAGAAGATCCCGCTGTTCATCGACCAGACCGGCGGCATCTCGATCGCCCAGCTATCAGCGCGGGCGCGGCGGCTGAAGCGCCAGCGTGGTCTCGACGTCATCGTCATCGACTATATCCAGCTGATGCAGGGATCGAGCGCGAAGTCCTCACAGAACCGTGTGCAGGAAATCACCGAGATCACCACCGGCCTGAAGGCGCTGGCCAAGGAGCTTGCCGTGCCGATCATCGCGCTGTCGCAGCTGTCGCGTCAGGTCGAAAGCCGTGACGACAAGCGCCCTCAGCTCTCGGATTTGCGCGAATCCGGTTCGATCGAGCAGGACGCCGACGTGGTGATGTTCGTCTACCGCGAGGAATACTATCTGAAGAACCGCGAGCCGAAGCCCGGCACCGACGAATACATCAAATGGGAAAACGAGATGAACGAGATGCGCGGCAAGGCCGAAGTCATTGTCGCCAAGCAGCGCCACGGGCCGACCGGCTCGGTCAGCCTCGCCTTCCAGGGCGAGTTCACCCGCTTCTCCGATCTCGCCGAGGAGCATCATATTGCGGAGAGGTTTGAGTAAGCGCTTGGTTTCGGAGCAACCGGTTGGATTTTAGCGATATCTATCAGAGGATGAAATTTGAAGGGTACGAAATCTCTGAGGACGAACGCGTACAACTCACCGACTATTTGAAATCGAGGGGTTCGGTTTCTCGCCCAGAATCACACGCCGCGATCCTGGTGTTTTGTTACTCTAACGATTCGACGGTCGAAAACGTTAAATTGGTGAGGAAATTCCTTGCCGAAGATACTGATGACTATGCCCGCAGTGCCGCAGTGGACGGCCTCTATCGAATTTGGGGTTTGGGAACAGCTTCCGATGTCAACGATCTGCTGAGCTTTTTGGCTCTCTGGTCGGTGGGGTCTCGGCATGACACCTCAGTGGCTGCGATCGGGTGCGCTTTTCATTTGATGCATCAGCGGAACGATCGCCGCCTTTCGACAGGACTTATGAGCTTGCTAGAGACGCTGCACGAAGAGGTCAGGCGAGAGAATGAATTTGCTCTCGATTTGTTCATTTATGCATGTTGGTCGGCACAGGACCGTTGGGCCCAGAGCAACGGACAACGTCGCGTCCACTTCAATGCGATCGAAGAGGCTTTGCCGGTTTATTGGGATCGCTCCAAATACCTCTTGGAATCAATAAACTAATGGCCAAGTCGCGCATCCAGTTCACCTGCCAGAATTGCGGTTCGGTGCATCAGCGCTGGGCCGGCAAATGCGATGCCTGCGGCGAGTGGAATACGCTGGTCGAGGAAGGCACGTCCGGCGGCATCGGCTCGGGTCCAGCCAACACCCGCAATGCGCGCAAGGGCCGTGCCGTGGTGCTGACGACTTTGTCCGGCGATATCGAGGATGCGCCGCGCATCGTCTCCGGCATCGGCGAACTCGACCGCGCCACCGGCGGCGGTTTCGTGCGCGGCTCGGCCCTGCTGGTCGGCGGCGATCCCGGCATCGGCAAGTCGACGCTGCTCACTCAGGCTGCCGCAGCGCTGGCGTCCAAGGGCCACCGCATCGTCTATGTCTCGGGCGAAGAGGCGGTTGCCCAGATCAGACTGCGTGCGCAGCGGCTCGGCGTCGCCGATACTTCGGTGGAGCTTGCCGCCGAAACCAATGTCGAGGACATTCTCGCCACCATCGCCGACGGCAAGCGGCCGGATTTGGTGATTCTGGATTCGATCCAGACCTTGTGGACCGACATGGCCGATTCGGCTCCCGGCACCGTCACCCAGGTGCGTGCCGCCGCCCAGGCGATGATCCGCTATGCGAAATCCACGGGTGCGGCGATCGTGCTCGTCGGTCACGTCACCAAGGAAGGCCAGATCGCCGGGCCGCGCGTCGTCGAGCATATGGTCGACGCAGTGCTCTATTTCGAGGGCGAAGGCGGCCACCACTACCGCATCCTGCGCACGGTCAAGAACCGCTTCGGACCGACCGACGAGATCGGCGTCTTCGAAATGTCTGATATGGGCCTGCGCGAGGTCGCCAACCCGTCCGAGCTTTTTCTCGGCGAACGCCACGCGAAAGCGCCGGGCGCCGCGGTTTTCGCCGGCATGGAAGGCACAAGGCCGGTGCTGGTCGAGATCCAGGCGCTGGTGGCGCCGTCGTCGCTGGGCACGCCGCGCCGCGCTGTCGTCGGTTGGGACGGCGCCCGGCTGTCGATGACCCTCGCCGTTCTCGAAGCTCATTGCGGCGTCCGCTTTGGCACCCATGACGTCTATCTCAACGTCGCCGGCGGCTACCGTATCTCGGAGCCGGCTGCCGATCTGGCGGTAGCGGCCGCACTGGTTTCCTCGCTCACCGGTCTTGCCCTTCCCGCCGATTGCGTCTATTTCGGCGAAATCAGCCTTTCGGGCGCCGTGAGGCCGGTTGCGCACGCGCAGCAGCGCCTGAAGGAAGCCGAAAAGCTGGGTTTTGGAAGCGCGGTTCTGCCCTTGGGCAGCGAGGAACTTGCCGGGGGGATAGGGGCCGGCGCTTTCCAGCCCACCGAGCTTGCCGATCTCGTGGCGCGCATAGCCGGCTCACGGCGCAGCCGCGCCGACGAGCAAGAGTGACGCGGCTCATGAAGTGGGGCAAAAGACATGCCGATTACGCTGCTTGACGGAATTCTCGTCGGCTTCACCTTGGTCTCGGCGATGCTCGCCATGGTTCGCGGCTTTTCGCGCGAAATCCTCTCCGTCGTCTCCTGGATAGCGGCGGCGGCTGCGGCGTTCTTCTTCTACCAACCGGTCCTGCCTTACGTTCAGCCCTATGTCGACAATGAGAAGATTGCCATGGTGGTGGCCGCCGGCATCGTCTTCATTGTCGCGCTGATTGTCGTCTCCGTCATCACCATGAAACTCGCCGACTGGATCATCGATTCCAGGGTCGGCGCGCTCGACCGCACGCTCGGTTTCCTCTATGGCGCGGCGCGCGGCATCCTGGTCGTCGCGGTGGCCCTGCTGTTCTTCAACTGGCTGGCCGGCCCCAAGGCTCCGGGCTGGGTCGCAAACGCCAAGTCGCGGCCGCTACTCGAATCGATCGGCGCCAAGCTCGAAAGCCTGCTGCCCGAGGATCCGGAGAACGCGATCCTCAACAGGCTCAATCCGAATCAGCCGGCACCCGAGACCGGAGCCGAGACGCCTCCGGCGGCCGACGCGCCGGCGGCGGACGCACCGGCAGCCGGCGACGATGCTCCGGCGCTCGACGGGAGCGCGACCGACGCGCCACCGGCCGACAATGCACCGGCCAATCCAGCGCCGGCAAACTGACGATCATGTGAAAGCCGCAAACTCTACGTTGCTCTCGGGCAGTCATCACACTATATAGCGACTTTAGCGGAGCTGAAGATGGCAGACGCAGACGACGTGCTTTCCGCCGAAGCTGACGATCATTTCCATGACGAATGCGGTGTGTTCGGTATTTTTGGCCGGCAGGACGCCGCGGCTATCGTCACGCTCGGCCTGCATGCGTTGCAGCATCGCGGCCAGGAAGCGGCCGGTATCGTTTCCTATGACGGCACCCAGTTCCATGTCGAACATCATGTCGGCCTGATCGGCGACACCTTCACCAAGCAGCGCGTCATCGACAGCCTGCAAGGCAACCGCGCGATCGGCCACACGCGCTACGCCACCACAGGCGGCGCCGGCCAGCGCAACATCCAGCCGTTTTTCGCCGAGCTCGCCGACGGCGGCTTCGCCGTCGCCCACAACGGCAACCTCACCAACGCCATGACGGTGCAGCGCGCGCTGCAGAAACAAGGCGCGATCTTCTCGTCGACCTCCGACACCGAGACGCTGCTGCATCTGGTCGCCACCAGCAGGGAACGCGATCTCAACTCGCGCTTCATCGATGCGGTGCGCCAGGTCGAAGGCGCCTTCTCGCTGGTGGCGATGACTTCCAAGAAGATGATCGGTTGCCGTGATCCGCTCGGCATTCGCCCGCTGGTGCTCGGCGATCTCGACGGCGCCTGGATCCTGGCTTCCGAAACCTGCGCGCTCGACATCATCGGCGCCCGTTTCGTGCGCGATCTGAAGCCCGGCGAGATGGTCGTCGTCACCACAAAGGGCATCGAGAGCCTGTTTCCGTTCGAGCCGCAGAAGACCCGCTTCTGCATCTTCGAATATGTTTATTTCGCACGCCCGGATTCATCGGTCGAAGGCCGCAACGTCTACGAGGTGCGCAAGCGCATCGGCGCGGAGCTGGCGCTGGAAAGCCCAGTCGATGCCGACATCGTCGTGCCGGTGCCGGACAGCGGCACCCCGGCGGCGATCGGCTTTTCGCAGGCCGCGGGCATCCCGTTCGAGCTCGGCATTATCCGCAATCACTATGTTGGCCGCACCTTCATCCAGCCTGGCGATTCGATCCGCCACATGGGTGTCAAGCTCAAGCACAACGCCAACCGCCGCATGATCGAAGGCAAGCGCGTGGTGCTGGTCGACGATTCGATCGTGCGCGGCACCACCAGCCAGAAGATCGTGCAGATGGTGCGCGATGCCGGCGCCAAGGAAGTGCACATGCGCATCGCCTCGCCGCCGACGCGCGCCTCCTGCTTCTACGGCGTCGACACGCCGGAAAAGTCAAAGCTGCTGGCGTCGCGCATGTCGGTGGAAGAGATGGCCGAGTTTATCCGCGTCGATTCGCTTGGATTCCTGTCGATCGACGGGCTTTACCGCGCCGTCGGCGAGGCCGGTCGCGACAATGAGCAGCCGCAGTTCTGCGACGCCTGCTTCACGGGGCAATATCCGACCCGGCTCGCCGACTTCGAAGGTTCGGACAATGTGCGCACGCTGTCGCTGCTGGCGGCGGGCGGGGCGTAGGTCTAGCTGGACCCGCGAATTTCGCCGGTTTGCAAATTTCGTCGCGATTGCTGTGTCGCGCCCCTCTGTCCTGCTGGACATCATAGAGCGCTAACCTTCGGAGCTGCCCGGTGACCCCTGCCCTCGACCTTTCCGGCCGCGTCGCGGTCGTCACCGGTGCCTCGCGCGGCATCGGCTACTTCATCGCCCTGGAACTTGCCGCCGCCGGAGCGCATGTCATCGCGGTTGCCCGCACCGTCGGCGGACTAGAGGAACTCGACGACCAGATCAAGGCAACGGGCGGACAAGCCACCCTTGTGCCGCTCGATCTCGCCGACATGGCCGGCATCGACCGGCTGGGCGGCGCCATCCACGAGCGCTGGGGCAAGCTCGACGTCCTGGTCGCCAACGCGGCGGTGCTCGGCGTCATCTCGCCGATCGGTCATGTCGAGGCCAAGACCTTCGAAAAGGTGATGACCATCAACGTCACCTCGACATGGCGACTGATCCGCTCGGTCGATCCGTTGCTCAGGCTCTCCGATGCCGGCCGCGCCATTGTGCTTTCCTCCAACGCCGCCCATTCGGCGCGAGCCTTCTGGGCGCCCTATGCGGCCTCGAAGGCGGCGGTCGAGACCATGATGCGTTCCTGGGCGCATGAGACCGAAAACTTGGCCCTCAGGGTCAATGCCGCCGACCCCGGCGCCACCCGCACCGCCATGCGGGCGCAGGCAGTGCCCGGCGAGGACCCGGAAACGCTGCCGCATCCCCAGGAGATCGCCAAACGCATCCTGCCGCTGGCCAGCCCTGCGCTTAGGGAAACCGGGCTGATCTTCCAGGCCAAGCACAACCGCTTTGTTGCCTACCGGCAGCCGGAGTAGACGCATCGCGCAATTTGGCGGAAGAATTGCACCGCCACCGACCTTGTTGGAATGCCAAACGTTCGCAAACGGAGGACCACCATGCGCAAACTGCTTCTCGTCACCGCCGCTGCATCGCTAGCAGCCATCGGCGTTGCATCCTCGCAGGATGCGACAATGAGCTTCTTCGTCACCAGCGTCGGCTCTGGCAAGGGCGCAGATCTCGGCGGCCTTGCGGGTGCCGATGCGCATTGCGGGTCGCTAGCCGAAGCCGCCGGCATTACCGGTAAAACATGGCGCGCCTATCTCTCGACCAGCGACACCGACGCACGCGATCGCATCGGCAAGGGACCGTGGTTCAACGCCAAGGGCGTCAAGATCGCCGACGATATCGCTTCGCTGCATAGCGATGCCAACGCCATCACCAAGCAGACGGCGCTCGACGAAAAGGGTGAAGTGGTAAACGGCCGCGGCGATAAGCCCAACCGGCACGACGTGCTGACCGGCTCCAATCCGGACGGCACGAAAATCGCCGACCAAACCTGCGGCGACTGGACGCTCAGCGGAGCAGAAGGTGCGGCAATGACGGGCCATCACGACCGCATGGGTCTCGACGATTCGGCCGCAGCCAAATCGTGGAATTCCTCGCACGCTTCACGCGGCGGGTGCAGTCAGGAGGCGCTGAGGAGCACCGGCGGCGACGGCCTGTTCTACTGCTTTGCCGTGAACTGAGCTGTTCCAACAAACACAGGACATCGCACGGCTGTGATGCGAACCGCCGCGCCCGGCCGCGCTTTCGCCGATCGCCCGGAGTTGATAGGATCGCCCGACTGCCACAATAAGCGAGGAAATTTCCATGGCTTCGAGCGTAGCGTTGGTCTGGTATCTGGTGATTGCCGGTCCGCAAGGCGGCATGGTGGTGCTGCCCAGCACGTTCGACACCCGCGAACAGTGCACCTCCGCCATCACCGAATATCAGAAGCAGCCGACGCCGGCCGGCTGGTCGGTGCAGTGTGTGCCGAGCGCCTCGCCGTTCGCCGACGAGGGCGAAAGTGAGTAGCCGGCGGCGCGCGTTTCAGCACTTCGCACTGACCGTCAGTTCCGGCCTGGTATTGATGGTCTGAAACACCACGCAGTAGCGTTCGGTCAGCTTGAGCAACGAGTCGACGCGCTCTTGTGGCTCGTCGGTGTCGAGGCCGAAATTCAGCCGGATGGCGCGGAAGCCGACCGGCGCATCTCTTGCCACACCTAAGGTGCCGCGAAAATCGAGATCGCCTTCCGCCTCCACCGTGGCGGCGCCGAGCTTGAACTCCAGCGCCGTTGCCACTGCCTTCAGCGTCACGCCGGCGCAAGCGACCAGCGCCTCCAGCAGCATGTCGCCCGAGCACAATTCGAGCCCCGAACCGCCGGTAGCCGGATGCAGACCGGCAACGGCGACCGCCCTGCCCGTCTCGACGTTACAGGCGATCGACTGGTCGTCGATCGAGCCTTTGGCCCGAAGCGTGATCAGCGCGCGCGATGCGTCATCGCGATAGGCCTCCTTGAGCGGCGCCTGCATGGCCTTCAGTCCGGTGGCGTCCATCTCGAATCCTTTCGACCGTCATTTTCATCGCTCGTCACGATACTCGAATGGAACCGGTACGGGCTAAACCTCGATTTCACGACATTTGGATCGGAGTGACAAGCTGTCCAGACATTGCTGCGTCGTCAGACCTGATGACTTTTCATGCGACCTGGGGGCGCCCACGCGATGACGCCGTCCGTCCGAGCCCGTACCTCGGGTGAGGCCAGGCACGTGGCGACGGCTTCGTAGCCGAGAGTGCCGGGGTACAGGGCAACGTACGTTGGCGGGCTGTGATTGGCGGGCAGAGGATGGCACGCGCCTGCGCGATAATGGCCGACACCGAGCCGGCCGGCGGCTTCGGACGCGTTCAGGAACTGGGCGGAAGAGCCCATGAATCACCTTGTTGCTTTTGACCGCCTTTCTAACGGGGCTGACTCAGGGGCCGAGTCAACAGTGATGTTCACGGCGTGCTCCGCAGGGAGCCGTGCGATGGTCACTTCGTATCGAACTGACGCATCGGCTTGATGAGATGAATCGAGTTGCGCAACTAAGTCCTGTTCAGCCGCATCGGCCGGACGGGATACCCAGCCGCCAACCCTGCCCTAACGCAAGCTCACCGCTGGCGTAGCGCCGCGCAGGGTTTCGCCCGTGTAGCGTACGCCGTGGCCCTGATCGTCGCGGCCGCCGTGCTGATCATCGGCAGCGATGCGGCAACCACTGCTGACGGTACGGTGTCAGGACAAGGCAGCATAGTCTGGCGAAATGACGGGATCCCTAAGCATGCCAGGCACCACCGACACCGCCGCCGAGCGCACCCTTGGCATCATCCTGGTTTCGGCGTCGGCGGCAGTGTTCGGCCTCACCGGCGTGTTCACCAAGTCGATCCATGCCGACCCGCTGACCATCACCTGCTGGCGCGGCTTTGTCGGCTCGATCCTGATCACCCTCTATGTACTTTGGCGGCGCCGCCGCTCCGGCAGGCGTGAAAGCCTGCGCCTCGGCTGGCGCGGCTGGCTGTTGGCGGTCGAGGGCGCACTCGCCAGCATCGCCTTCATCTCGGCGTTCAAGTTCACCTTCGTCGCCAATGTCGCGATCATCTACGCCACCGCACCCTTTGTCACCGCGCTGCTTGCCTTCGTGCTGGTTCGTGAGCGCTTCCGGCTGCAGACGCTTGCCGCCGCCGCCGTGTCGCTCTGCGGTGTGGCGATCATGGTCTGGTCCGGCTTCGGCACCGGCCATCTGTTCGGCGACGGGCTGGCTCTGCTGATGACAATCGGCAGCGCGCTCTACATGATCATGGTGCGCGCTTTCCGCGACACGCCTGTGGTGTGGGCCGGGGCAGTGTCGGCATTCCTTTTGTTCGTGCTCGGCTGGTTCGTCACCGATCCATTGGCGGTCTCAGCCAGAGACGCAGCGCTGCTCGTCGCCTTCGGCATGTCGTTCGCGCTGGCCTCTATTCTGTGGACGGAGGGCGCGAGGCTCATCCCGGCTGCCGAATCCGGCCTGCTGGGCTCGGCTGAGGTACCGTTCGCGATCCTGTTCGCCTTCGCGTTCCTGGCCGAGGTCCCGCCTGCCGCCAGCATGATCGGCGGCGCCATCGTGCTCTGCGCGGTGTTCGCCCATGCCGGGCGCGACTGGCAGGCGGCGAGGCAGCGTTCTGCGGGTGAAAAATGCCCCTGAAATAAATTTATAAAGTCATGGAACCATCATCGGGTTCAGGCATTGTTTAGGCCGACGGGTCATCCCAAGTCCCCCAAACCCCTCGGCCCGTCTAACCTATAGCCGACCGCAAGGTCGGCTTTTCTTTTGCGAGAGCCTCCGCATTGACGTTGAGCCCACTTCGTCTAGGTTCTCATCGAAGCGGTCAGAAAGAGCCGCGACGTGAAAATCTGTTGGGAGAGACGCGGCATGATCCTGACACTGGCGCTGCTTGCGGGGCTCGTCGCGGCCTGGCTGCTGATCGGCGTGGTGGAAAAATTCCGCCTCGGCCTGCGCTTCACGCAGGCGCTGCTTTATGTACCGTTCAAGCTCGCCTATCGGGTTGCCGACGGCCGCATCAACATCGCCCGCAACGCAGCCGCCCCGGTCATCTACGTCATTTCGCACCAGTCGCGCCTCGAACCGGCGCTGATGCTGTCACTGCTGCCGGAAGATACGCTGCACATTCTCGACCAGGCCTCCGCCAAGTCACCCTGGCTCGAACCATGGCGCGAGCTTGGCCGCACCATCGCCTTCAACGCCGAGCATATCTTCGTCAGCCGCCGGCTGGTGCGGGTGCTCAAGGGCAAGGGCCGCCTTGCCGTCTATTTGCCGGACGCGGTCGAGCCGGATATCAAGACATTTCGCCTGTTTCGCGCCGTTACCCGCATTGCCATGCAGGCCGATGCCCGCATCGTGCCGATCTTTGTCGCCGGCGCGCGCACTCTGCCGGTGTCGCTGACGCCGGCGGACAAGGCGCCGCGGCGCTGGTTTCCGCGCCTGTCGATCAGCGTGCTGGAGTCGATGACCATCGCCGAGCTGGTGGCGCGAAACCCTGATCAGTCCTCGAACACCAATGCGCTGTTCGACCGTTTCGCGGAAGCCCGGCTTTTCGGCAGCGATCTTAATCGCGGCCTGTTCCTCGCCATGCGCGACGCCGCCGACCGAGTCGGCGCCTCGCATCCTATCGTCGAAGACGTGGTCAGCGGCACGTTGAACTACAGAAAGCTGTTCATCGGCGCGCGGGTGTTGGGCCGCCGCTTCGAGGCGGTGACGGCGCCGGGCGAAGCGGTTGGAGTGCTGCTGCCCAACGCCAACGGTGTCGTGCTCTCGCTCATTGGCCTGTTGTCGGCGAGCCGGGTGGCGGCGATGATCAACTACACCGCAGGCCGGGCCAGCGTCACCGCCGCCGTGCGCACGGCGGAAGTCCGCACCGTGGTCTCGTCGCGAGCCTTTATCGACAAGGCCAACCTCGCTGAGATCGTCGCGGCGGTGGAAGAAGGCGGCGCCAAACTGTTATGGCTGGAGGACGTCCGGGCCAGCGTAACCGTGCTGGACAAGCTCGCTGCCGCCTTGCTGTGGCGCTGGCCGCTGCAGCCGCAGAATGCGGCCAAGCCAGCAGTGATCCTATTCACCTCAGGCTCGGAAGGCACGCCGAAGGCGGTGGTGCTGTCGCATAGGAACCTTCTTGTCAACGCCATGCAGGCCGAAGCCCGCATCACTATCTCGCCGGCCGATATCCTGCTCAACGTGCTGCCGGTGTTCCACTCGTTCGGGCTCACCGGCGGCACCATCCTGCCGCTGGTCACCGGAGTGAAACTATTCCTCTATCCCTCGCCGCTCCACTACAAGCTGATCCCCGAGGTCGCACGCAAAGCAAGGCCGACCGTCATGTTCGGAACCGACACGTTCCTCGCCAACTATGCGCGCACCGCCAAGGACGGCGATTTTTCCAGCCTGCGCTTCATTGTCGCCGGCGCCGAGGCGGTGAAACCGGAGACACGCCGCGTCTATCGGGAGCGCTTTCAGGCCGAGATCATCGAGGGTTTCGGGCTGACCGAGGCGTCACCAGTCGTTGCCGTCAATACCGCCATCCACGGGCGCGACGGCACGGTCGGGCGGCTGTTGCCGGCCATGCGCATGAAGCTCGAGCCGGTCGAGGGCATTAGCGGCGCCGGACGGTTGTGGCTCGACGGACCGAATTTGATGATGGGCTACATGACATCAGATCGGCCCGGCGAATTGCAACCGCTCGACGGCTGGCACGATACCGGCGACATCGTTTCAGTCGACCGCGAAGGCTTCATCACCATTCGCGGCCGGGCCAAGCGCTTCGCCAAGATCGCCGGCGAGATGGTGTCGCTGGGCGCAGTCGAGATGCTGGTGCAGTCGCTATGGCCGGAAGAGCACCACGCTGTGGTGGCGGTGCCGGACAGGCGCCGCGGCGAGCGCATCGTGCTGGTCACCACCGCTGATGAGGCCGACCCCGATGAATTGCGCAAATTCGGCAGACAAGCCGGTGCCGCCGATCTGATGGTGCCGAACGACATCGTCAAGGTCGAGGCAATCCCGGTGCTGGGTTCAGGCAAGACCGACTATGTCGCGTCCCGTAAACTGGCGATTGAACGACTGGGGCTCAGCGCGGCAGCTTAACGCTTAGAGCGCTTTGCGTTTTGGTGGTGGACCCAAAACCGCGTTCTAACTCTTTGTTTTAACGCATTTACCGGACGCCAAACGAACACGTTTGGCTGCAAATGCTCTAGAGGACCACAACCGACAACAGCAGGATGAACCCGACCGCTATCATCAGCAGGCCCGGCCAGTTCTGCGACAGGCCGAGGAAACCGAGCCCGCGCCGCCGCGGCTCAAGTGTCGGACCTGGCGTTGCGAGCTCTGGCGTCGAGCGACCCGGCGCCGCGCGAACAGGTGCCGGATCGCTGAGCCGCCCACGCCTTAAGGCCGCGCCAGCCATGTACACAACGCCAGCGACAATGAGCAACGCACCAATGAGGACGACAGCCATTTCTCCTCACTCTTCTTCGGCTCCTGCGCCGGGCACGGCAACTTGAGAGGTTGTTAGCGAGACGTTTCGCGAGGTCGCCCGCTGAGACAGAACGGTCAAGATACCCGGCAGGTTCCCGCTAAAGCGGGATGCGTCCAAATTGAACCGGAAATCCCGCTCCATTTATTTGTTTTAGCCGCATTTCTGCGACGCCAAGTGATTCCACTTGCTGCAAAATGCTTGAGGTGACCGTCGGAGCGAATTGGCGGCAGGTCTGTCAGCCGATGTCTGAAGGCGGCACCTTCTCGCCTTCGCGCTTGGCGCGCTTTGAATAGGCGCGGATGCTGAACGGCAGGAACAGCAGATAGCCGGCAACCGACGCCGTCAGCGTGTACCAGGGATAGGTCATCAACAGCAGGATGTAGAGAACGACGCCGAGGATGATCGGCAGCACCTTGTCGCCCGGGACTTTCAGGCTTTTTCCGGAATAGACCGGCAGCCGGCTGACCAGCAGGAAGGCCACCAGAACGGTGAAACCGGCGGCGATGAAGGCGGCAGGGCGGGACGGCTCCACGCCAAGCCGCAGGAAGAAGAGATAAAGCGGCAGCATCACCAGCACGGCGCCCGCCGGCGCTGGCACGCCGACGAAATACTCGGTCTGCCACTGCGGGCGATCAGTTTCTTCGTCGAGCACGTTGTAGCGAGCGAGCCTCAGCCCGCAGGCGATGGTGAACAGGAGCGCGGCAATCCAGCCCGGCGAGCCGGCCTGGTCGAGCAGGAAGGCATAGAGCACCAGCGCGGGTGCGACGCCGAAATTGACGATGTCGGCCAGCGAATCCATCTGCGCGCCGAATTTGGACGTCGCCTTCAGCATCCGCGCCAGGCGGCCATCGATGCCGTCGAGGAAGGCAGCGAGCAACACCATCACCACTGCCGGCTCGAAACGGCCTTCGAAGCCGAAGCGGATGCCGGACAGGCCGGCGCAGATGGCGAGCACTGTGACGAGATTGGGCAGCACCATACGCATCGGAATTTCACGGATGCGCGGACCGCCGCTGCCATGCGCCTCGAATTTTTTGAACGGCGCGCCCACGGCTCAGGACACCCGCACGAGCGGCGTTGCAGCAATGCCGCCGAATTCGGCCAGTATGGTTTCACCGCCGACTGCGGTCTGGCCGACGGCGACACGCGGCGTTGCGGTCGAGGGCAGGAATACGTCGACACGCGAGCCGAAGCGGATCAGCCCGAAGCGCTCGCCGATGCCGATCGTGCCGCCGGTTTCGGCCCAGCAGACGATGCGCCGCGCCACCAGACCGGCGATCTGCACTGCGGCCACCGTGCCGTTGGGGCCTTCGATGACCAGACCGTTGCGCTCGTTGTCGGCGCTGGCCTTGTCGAGTGCGGCGTTGAGGAACTGGCCCGGCCGATGCTCTATCCTTGTGATGCGGCCGCGCACCGGAGCCCGATTCACGTGGCAGGAAAAGACGTCCATGAACACCGAGATGCGGGTCATCTCGCCGCCACCGAGGCCAAGTTCGCGCGGCGGCACCGCCGGCCCGACCGCCGTGATGATGCCGTCGGCCGGGCTCACCACCAGCCGGTCGTCGACAGGCGTGACGCGCTCGGGATCGCGGAAGAAATAGACGCACCAGGCCGTCAGGATGAGGCAGACCCAGAACAGGATCGACGAGAAATAGCCGAGGAAAAGCGTCACCGCTGCGAACGCAGCGATAAACGGATAGCCTTCGCGATGGATCGGAACGAACGTTTTCTTGATCGTGTCGACGAGGTCCATGAGTGGGAACAGCCTAGTTTCAGGTCCGGCCTCAATAGCGGAAACACCCTGTGGCCGCAACGCAACAATGGAGAAAGGCCGGCTCGGCTATTGATCCCGTTCACCGTCGATGGGACGCACAACAGCCGAGGACGACGCCGCCGTTACGCGGACGATGAGAGAGGTGGATCGACGCGTACGGCGCATTGAGCCGGTTCACGCGGCCAATCCTAATCTGGTGACGCAAAAAACCGCCGTCGCCGGCCCTCACCTGTCGGGACGGAGCACTCTCGCCCGTCCTTGGCAGGACAGCGCTTTCTCGTCGGCCCGTCAGCCGTGACGATTCGCGCAACCTGGAGGTTCTCGGTCCATGCAGAAATCAGCAGCCAAAGAAGTAAATGTCGTGATGAACGGTCTGGCGTTCGGCGAGTCGCCGCGCTGGCATGACGACAGGCTTTGGTTCTGCAACTGGGGGACCGGTCAGATCGTCGCCGTCGATGCCGACGGCAACAGTCAAGTCATGCTCACCGTGCCGGCCACCCTGCCCTATTCGATCGACTGGCTGCCGGATCCCCAACCGGCACTGCGTGCGCGTGCGCGAAGGCGGCGCAATGCTCGACAGCGTCGATGCCGATCGCGGCTGTTTTGCCTGCATGCTCGGCGGTGCCGACGGCAAGACACTGTTCATCGTCGCCGCCGAATGGCGCGGCTTCGAACACATGATCAGCGATGCCCGCACCGGCCAGGTGCTCAGCATCGAGGCTTCCGCGCCGGGCGCCGGCTGGCCATAAGGGCTACGACACCTCGGAGGGGCGGCGGCGGACAACGACGCCGAACTCGTCGCGCTCGCGAGCAATGCGCAGCCGCTCCTCGGCCTCGGTTGCCTCACGCTGGCGGTCCCACATCGACGCGTACAGACCAGCCTTGCGCATCAAGGCGGCATGCGTGCCGCGCTCGGCGATCTGGCCGTCCTGCAGCACGATGATCTCGTCGGCCGAAATCACCGTCGACAGTCGATGGGCGATGACGATGGTCGTGCGGCCCTTACTGACGAGGTCGAGCGCCGCCTGGATCTCCTGTTCGGTATGGCTGTCGAGAGCCGAGGTCGCCTCGTCGAGCATCAGGATCGGCGGCGCCTTCAAAATGGTGCGGGCGATCGCCACACGCTGCTTCTCGCCACCGGACAGTTTCAGCCCACGCTCGCCGACCATCGACCGGTAGCCGTCGGGCAGACGTTCGATGAACGGCCCGATCTGAGCGAGTTCTGCCGCCTTGCGCACATCCTCCTCGCTGGCATCGACGCGGCCGTAGCGGATGTTGTAGGCGATGGTGTCGTTGAACAGCACGGTATCCTGCGGCACCATGCCGATCGCCGCGCGCAGGCTCTCCTGCGTCACGTCGCGAATGTCCTGGCCATCGATCAGAATCTTGCCGCCCTGGATGTCGTAAAAGCGGAACAGGAGCCGCGAAATGGTCGACTTGCCGGCGCCCGATGGCCCGACAATGGCAACCGTCTTGCCGGCCGGCACTTCGAAGCTGATGCCTTTCAGGATCTTGCGGTTGGGATCGTAGGAAAAGTGCACGTCGCGGAACTCGACCTTGCCGGCGCCGACGACCAGCGGCTTGGCACCCGGCTTGTCGACGATCTCCTGCGGCACATCGAGCAGATCGAACATCTGCTCGATGTCGGTCAGGCCCTGGCGGATTTCGCGATAGATGAAGCCGATAAAGTTGAGTGGGACCGAAAGCTGGATTAGCATCGCGTTGATGAAGACGAAGTCGCCAACCGTCTGCGTACCAGCCTGCACCTCCAGCGCCGAAAGGCACATGACGATAACCGTGCCGAGACCGAAGATGACGCCCTGGCCGAAGTTCAGCCAGCCGAGCGAGGTCCATATCCTGGTGGCGGCGGCCTCGTAGCGCGCCATTGAACGGTCGAAGCGCTCGGCTTCCATGCTCTCGTTGTTGAAATATTTAACCGTCTCGAAATTGAGCAGCGAGTCGATCGCCTTGGTGCTGGCGTCGGTGTCGCTGTCGTTCATGTCGCGGCGAATGACGATGCGCCAGTCGCTCGCCCTGATGGTGAACCAGATGTAGAGCCAGACCGTCACCGCCACCACAGCCACGTATTTCCATCCATAGGTGACGGCGAAGATGCCCGCTGTCAGCGCGAATTCGAGGATGGTCGGCAAGGTGTTGAGCACGGTGAAGCGGACGATCGTCTCGATGCCCTTGGTTCCGCGCTCGATGATGCGCGACAGGCCGCCGGTGCGGCGCTCGAGATGGAAGCGCAGAGACAGTTGATGCATGTGGATGAACGTGCGGAAGGCGAGCTGTCGCACCGCATATTGTCCGACGCGGGCAAACAGCGCGTCGCGCAACTGGTTGAAACCGAGTTGCACCAGCCGCACGACATTGTAGGCAATGACCAGCATGACCGGCGCCAGCAGGAAAGCCGGCAGCGGCGGCACCGACTTGGCGTCACCAGCCAGCGCATCGGTTGCCCATTTGAAGAAATAGGGGCCGGCAACCAGTGTCAGCTTGGCGACGACCAAAAGCACGGTCGCCCACACCACCCGTGCCCTGAGGTCACCACGGTCGGCCGGCCACATGTATGGCCAAAGATTGCGCAATGTCTTGAAGGTCGAACCGGATTCAGCGGAAACGGTTTTTTCGGCCATTTTTATCGCCTTTTTCTTATATCTTACTGCTTGACCGCCATCTTTTCCGAAAACCGGCTTCCACTTTTCGCTGACGCGGTCCTTCGATTCGGGACCATGATCTAGCGGCCGGAGCAGCACGAATTGACGAGCGCGGCCAGCGATGCGGAAACATCGGCGAGCGCATCGCTGTCGACTTCATAGCGCGAGCGTTGCCGGTCCGGCTTGTAGCGGACGAGCCCGGCGTCGACCAATACCCTCAGGTGCTGTGAAACCGTGGACTGCGCCAGGTCGAGATGGTCGACGACCTCCCGGCAGCAGCAGGAGCGGCTGGCCGAAAGGTGCCTGAGGATCTCGATCCGGGCCGGATGCGAAAGCGCGGCGAGCTTCGCGGCCACGGACTGGCTGTCGGCGAAGCCGCAAGTCTTCTCGGTCAAGGGAGCATTCATCGTTTATCGGCGATAGACGATGAACGAGCTTTCCGCAAGAGCGCGGAAAGAAGAAAAAGATTTCTAATCAGCCTTCGTCGGGGCCGTCGTCATCTGGTCGCCCATCGCCTTGAGGTTGGCGGCTTCGCCTTCCTGCGATTTTTCCGGGACCTTGAACACCTGCCCCGGCCAGATGCGGTCGGGATTCCTGATCTGATCCTGATTGGCGAGGTAGATGGTCGAATAGCGCACGCCTTGGCCATAGACGCGCCGCGAGATCTGCCACAGCGTATCGTGGCGGCGGATAATAACGGCGCTGTCGGCGTGTTCGAGCTTCGGCGCCGCGGTCTCGGGAATTTCAGCCGATGTGGCGGCAACTGCGGGCGCTTCGGCTGCGATTGCAGCAGGCGCGCCAGCGGCGGAGGATGGCGTGGCAGGCTTCTGCTCGGCGGGCGCCACGGCGGCGACCGACTCGCCCGGCTCGCGCTCGAACGGTACGGCGGCGCGGGCCAGCACCTTTGCCCCGTCGGCATCGAGTGCGTCGACATGGATGGTGTAGGTGCCAACGGGAATGCTGCGCGTCGCCTCGACCAGGAAGTGGCCGTCTGGCGAAGTTTTCGCGTCGCCGAGCAAGATATCGTTGGCATAGGCGCGCACCTTGCGGCCGGGATCGGCGAGCCCGGCGACGAAGATCTTGTTGCCGTCGATCTCGATGGCTTCGACGACGATCTTTGGCCCTGCAGCTGGTGTCGCCGGTGCGACAGGCATGTCCGGAGCCGGCGCGGGGGCGACTTCGGCAGTGGCCGGCGCCGTGGCAGCCGGTGCTGCGACAGCGGTGTCCCCGGCAGCGGAGTCCTCGGCAGCCGGGGCGGCCGCCTTGTCGCCAACAGGCGCTTGAGGCTTCTTCTCGGGTGTAGGAACGGTGAGCAATTCGGAGGCCTTGCCCGGCTCCTCGATCATCGCCAGCACCTGGCCAGCAGGACTCTGGGGAATCGAGACGACGGCTGTCTGCGCCGAGGGGGTCACGACATTGCCGGTCATTGAGCGCAGCGCGATCGTGTAATCGCCGGGTTTCAGCGGATCGTCGAGAACGATGGCAAAAGCACCATCGGCGCCGGCGACCGTCGAGCCGAGAACCGTCGAACCGTTGAGAATCTCGACCTTGGCGTTGGGTGCGGCATTGCCGGCGACGACGATAGAGCCCTTGATCTCGACCCGAACAATATCGAAGGTCGGAGCGATCGCATCGGCCGTGGCCGGCGCTGCCGGTGCCATCGCATCTGTGGCCGGCGCGGGCGAAACCGATCCATCGGTCCCCGGCTCGGCCGGCTTCTCCGCCGGCGGCGCCAGCGATGCCACTTCCGCCGGTGGCGCGCGATTGAGATACGGGTCGAGCGCGCCCGACACATAGGCGGTTCCCGCCGCGGCGACGGAGCCGCCGACGGCGAACAAAAGCGCCTTTACTGGATTAATTGTCATATTTCCCTGCCCTTAGCCACCTAATGCCGGTCTAGCCTGTTTTGCCCAAACCGACAAGAAAAAGGGGGCCGACAAGAAAAGGGAGGCCAGCAAGAAAAAGCCCGCCCGGGCTTGACCGCGAATAAAGACCCAATCACCAATCATCTCATGAACACGATTCGATCCATCTGCGTCTATTGCGGCTCGTCTCCAGGCCGCGATGAAACCTATGCCAAGGCCGGACACCTGCTTGGGCGTTCGATCGCCAAGTCCGGCCTGCGTCTGATCTATGGCGGCGGCACCAAGGGCATCATGGGAGCCGTTGCCGAAGGGGCGTTGCGGGCCGGCGGAAAGGTGACGGGCATCATTCCGCGCTTCCTGATCAACAGGGAGGCCACCGAAACCGCGCTTAACCGGCTCGACGAGCTCGTGATCACCGACAACATGCACGAGCGTAAACATACGATGTTCGAGAAATCCGACGCCTTTGTGGCGCTGCCGGGCGGCATCGGCACGGTCGAGGAAATCATCGAGATCATGACCTGGGGCCAGCTCGGCCATCATCGCAAACCGATCGTCTTCGGCAACGTCGGGGGATTCTGGGACCCGATGCTGGCGCTGCTCGACCATATGATGGCCGAAGGCTTCATCCACACCGCGCAGCGGGTCAAGCCGCTGGTGGTCGACGATCCGGAAGCGATCGTCGCCGCCATCATAGTCGCCGGATCATCGGTCGACGCACCGACCGAAGGTGTGCAGTCGGTAATCGACAAGCTTTAGGGGAGTAAAGGCAGTAGGGCAGTATGTAGTGAATGCCGCGCTTATGAAGCGCGATCCTACTCCCCTACTCCCCCCGCAAGTCGGCGACTTGCCCGGCGGACCCGCCAGATGACATTGCCGACATCGTCGGCGACGAGCAGTGCGCCGGTCCGATCGATAGCAACGCCGACCGGACGGCCCATCGCCTTGCTATCACGCCCGATAAAGCCAGCGAGCACATCTTTTGGAGGACCGCTCGGTTTACCATCGCGGAACGGCACGAAGATCACCTTGTAACCGCTGAACACGCTTCTGTTCCACGAGCCATGCTGGCCGACGAAGGCGCCATTGCCGTAGGCCGGGCCGAGCGACGTGCCTTTGGAGAAGGTCAGTCCCAGCGAGGCGGTATGGGAACCCAGCGCATAATCGGGCTTGACCGCCCTCGCCACGAGATCGGGGCGCTGGGGCTTGACGCGTTCGTCGATGTTCTGCCCGAAATAGCTGTAGGGCCAGCCGTAAAAAGCGCCGTCACGAACCGAGGTCATGTAATCCGGGACGAGATCGTCGCCGATCTCGTCCCGCTCATTCACGGCGACCCAAAGCTCGCCAGTTTCAGGGTTCCAGGACAGCCCGTTCGGGTTGCGCAGCCCTGACGCGAAGACCCGGGTGCGGCGGGTCGACCGGTCCACTTCAAGGACGGCGGCGCGATTCTTCTCCGCGGCCATGCCATTTTCTCCAACATTGCTGTTGGAGCCGACGGTGACATAGAGCTTGCGTCCATCCGGACTTGCGATCACGTCCTTGGTCCAATGATGGTTGATATCTCCGGCCGGTAAGTCGACGATCTTTTCCGGCGGCGTTGTGACTCGGGTCTGGCCATTGGAGTAGGGGAAAGCGATGAGGGCGTCGGTATTCGCGACATAGAGCTTGCCTTTGGAAAGCGTCATACCAAAGGGTGAATTGAGGCCTTCCGCGAACGTCATGCGCCCATCCGCAATTCCGTCGCCATTGGTGTCGCGCAGGAGCGTGATGCGGTTGGCGCTTTTGGTCGCGGCCCCGGCGCGCTTCATAGCCAGGTCCATGAAGACCTTTCTAAGGCTGAAGCCTTCGTCATGCTTGGCAGGGGCATTGGTTTCGGCAACCAACACGTCGCCGTTCGGAAGCACGTGCAGCCAGCGCGGATGGTCGAGGCCGGTGGCGAAGGCGTTCACCATCAGCCCCCGAGCCGGGGTTGGCATGCCACCTTTCTGCCAGCCCTTCGCCTCGGCGATGTTGACGGTCGGGATCAGCGTCGGTCTTGGTTTCGGTAAAGTGGGGTTGGGGCCATAGCCGGTCATTGCCCCCGTTTTCTGCGCCGAAAAGCCAGCGCAGCTCGCCATGACGGATCCTAATACAGCTATGAGTACGCTTCGAGGGAAGCCGGCATGCATCGGACGTCCTCCGCACAGATTTGCGTCGTGCTCTTTACGCAAACGCGAGTCAACGACTTATTATTCCAAACTGGCTCCAATAACGGCGTTCGTAGGTGCGCCTCGGATGACCGTCAAAAGCGTCACACGAAACCGGTTCGCCCGTGCTAGTGATCACAGTCTGGTCGCCGCCGCGCGGCGGCGTTTTCGAGACACTGGCGACGCGACCATGAACATCACTCTCAACCCGGAAGGCAGCGACCTGTCGCCTTATCTGCCAGACGAGCACGGGCTGTTCTTCGTCTATCACTTCACCGCCGAAGGCGCGAGAACCAAAGACCCGGCCGCCACACACTGGACCTGGCGCAGCTACCAGCTTTCCGACATGCGCGCCCGCCACGAGATCGCCACCGAGCCGGCTTTGCCGCCGCCGGTGCGCGATGCCTTCCTGTCGGTCGGCCATGGCTGCCATATCGACCTCGAGGGCGACTGGCTCCATGGCGACCTGCCGGACCTGCGCCACGACTATTCGGCGGAGGCGCGCGGGCTCGGCCATTTCCGTTTCGCCTTCAACGACACGATGCTGATCGGCGGCCGCAAGCAACCGCTACGGTCGGTCGACAATATCCGCAAGGCGATCGACAACGGTTCGCGCAAGTTCCGCTCTCCGGCGGAGCTGATCGAGGCTGTCATGGGCCAGTCGCTCGACGGCATGGCGACGGAACTCGGGAGCCTGGGCGATACGCTCGACGGCATCGAGGACCGCATCGTCTGCGACGCATGGCACAATGAGCGGCAGGCGCTGGTCGATGCGCGCCGGCAATTGGTAGTGATCCACCGGCAGATGGCGACGCTGACCAGCCTGTTCCGCCATCTCGACCATTCTCACCGCGCCGATTTGCCTGATACAATCAACGACATGGCGGCACGACTTTCGCACCGCGCCCATACATTGCATCATGACGGCGAGCAATTGCAGGCACGTGCCCGGCTCCTGCAGGACGAGCTGATGGCCAAGCTGACGACGCAGTCGAACCAGTTACTCTACATGCTGTCGGTGATGACCGCGGTGCTGTTGCCGATGACGATCATCTCCGGCCTGTTCGGCATGAATGTCGGGGGGCTGCCGCTGGTCGACACGCCAGTGGGCTTCTGGGTGGCGTCGGCGATATCGCTGGTCGTCGCGGCGGTCGTCTATCTGTTCGTCAGGCGGCTGGGGCGCGGGATGTAGCGCCGGCCTTGCGCGCCGAAGAAAACATCGACCAGGAATAGATCGCCAGCGCCGTCCAGATCAGGCCGAAGGCGATGGCCTGGGTGCTGCCGAAGGGTTCGCCGAAAATCAGCACGGCGATCAGGAACACAATGGTCGGCGCGATATACTGCATGATGCCGATTGTGGAGAGACGCAACAGCTTGGCCCCGAAGGCAAACAGCAGCAGCGGTATGGCGGTGACCGGGCCGCAGCCGATCAGCAATGCGGTATCGTTCAGGGAACTGGAGACGAAATGGTCCTGCCCTGTGACGATGAGGAAGACGATGTAGCCGAGCGCCGGCACCGACAGCAACAGCACCTCGAGCAAAAAGCCCTGGCTGGGACCGATTGGCAGCGTCTTGCGGAAAAAGGCATAGGCGGCAAAGGAAAACGCCAGCACCAGCGACACCCAGGGCAGCTTGCCGGCGTCGATCGTCAGAACCGCGACCGCGATGGCCGCCAGCACCACCGCCGCGATTTGCAGCCTGTCGAGCCGCTCGCTAAGCAGCAGCGCACCGACAACGACGCTGACGAGCGGGTTGATGTAATAGCCAAGCGCGGTCTCGATTGTGCGGTCGACCGCAATCGCCCAGACATAGATGCCCCAGTTAACCGAAATCAGCGCCGCCGTCAGCGCCGCCATCGAAATGATGCGCGGCGAACGGATTGCGGCCTTGAAGTCGGCGGTGCGGCCGGCCCAGACCAAAACGGCGGCGGCAATCGGCACCGACCAGACGATGCGGTGCGCGATGACTTCGGCCAGCGGCAGATGCGCGACAGCTTTCATGTAAAAGGGCAGCAACCCCCACAGGAGATAGGCGCCCAGGGCCAACAGAAAGCCACGCCGGGCCTTTGAGTCTGCTTCGAGCTGGATTGCTTGCGTGGGCATGGCCCAACGCTATGCGCCAGCCGCCGGGCCAAGACCATCGCAAAGTTCTGATGGATCAATGGACTTTCGCTGATGGTTCAATCCTACTCCGCCGCGACCAGCCCGGCCATCTCGCGGTTCTTCATCAGCTTGTAGACGATCGAATCCATCAGCGCCTGGAACGAGGCGTCGATGATGTTTTCTGAGACGCCGACCGTCCACCAGCGGGCGCCGGTTGCGTCATGCGATTCGATCAGCACGCGGGTGATCGCCTCGGTGCCACCATTGAGGATACGCACCTTGAAGTCGGCAAGTTCGAGGTCGGCGATCTCGTTCTGGAATTTTCCGAGATCCTTGCGCAGCGCGATGTCGAGCGCATTGACCGGGCCGTGTCCTTCGGCCACCGACATCTTCTCCTCGCCGTCGACCATCACCTTGACGATCGCCTCTGAAACCGTCTTCAGCTGGCCGTTGGCGTCGAAGCGGCGCTCGACCATGCAGCGAAACGAGGTGACGCTGAAGAATTCCGGCAGGCCGTGCAGCATCTTGCGCGCCAGAAGCTCGAAGCTGGCATCGGCGCCCTCATAGGCATAGCCTTCGGCCTCGCGCTCCTTGACCACAGCGATCAGTGCGTCGAGCCGGTGGTCGTCTTTCGGCATGTCGATGCCGCGCCGCTTCAACTCGGCGAGGAAATTGGCCTTGCCGCCCTGGTCCGAGACCATGACGCGGCGGCGATTGCCGACCGCTTCCGGCGGCACATGCTCGTAGGTGGCCGGCTCCTTGGCCAGCGCCGAGGCATGGATGCCGGCCTTGGTGGCGAAGGCGGAAGCGCCGACATAGGGCGCCTGCGCTTCCGGCGCGCGGTTCAGCAATTCGTCAAAGGCCCGAGAAAGGCGCGATATTCCGGCCAACGCTTCGGCCGAAATGCCTGTCTCGAAGCGGTTGGAAAAGGCCGGCTTCAGCGCCAGCGTCGGCACGATCGAGATCAGATTGGCGTTGCCGCAGCGCTCGCCGATGCCGTTCAGCGTGCCCTGGATCTGGCGCACGCCGGCCTCGACGGCGGCCAGCGAATTCGCCACCGCCTGGCCGGTGTCGTCATGGGCATGGATGCCGAGATGGTCTCCGGGAATGCCTGAGGCGATGACCTTCTCGACGATGGCGCGCACTTCCGACGGCTGCGTGCCGCCATTGGTGTCGCATAGCACCACCCAGCGCGCGCCGGCCTCGTAGGCGGTCTTTGCGCAGGCCAGCGCATAGGAGGTATTAGCCTTGAAGCCGTCGAAGAAATGCTCGCAATCAACCAGTGCTTCCTTGGCCGAGGCAATCGCCGCTTCGACCGAGGCCTTGATCGCTTCGAGGTTTTCCTCGTTCGTGCAGCCCAGCGCGATGCGGACATGGTAGTCCCAGCTCTTGGCGACAAAGCAAATGGCGTCCGACTTCGACTGGACCAATGCGGCAAGGCCTGGATCGTTCGAAGCCGACACCCCGGCCCGCTTGGTCATGCCGAAGGCGACGAATTTGGCACTGGCCGTGCGGGGCTCGGCGAAGAAGGCGGTGTCGGTCGGGTTGGCGCCGGGATAGCCGCCCTCGACATAGTCCATGCCGAACTCGTCGAGCAGCCCGGCGATGGCGATCTTGTCCTCGACTGAAAAGTCGATCCCCGGTGTTTGCTGGCCATCACGCAGTGTCGTGTCGAAGAGATAGAGGCGCTCGCGGCCCATGATCATTTCCCCGCAAACCGATCCGTCGCCCGGATCAACCGGTCGAGGATGCCCGGCTCCGAATAGGCATGGCCGGCGCCCTCGATCAGGTGGAAATCCGCTTTCGGCCACGCCTTGTGCAGCGCCCAGGCATAGCGCGCCGGGCACGGCATGTCGTAGCGGCCATGAACGATGGTGCCGGGGATGTCCTTCAACTTGAAGGCATCACGCAGCAGTTGCCCTTCCTCCAGCCAGCCGGCATGGACGAAATAGTGGTTCTCGATGCGGGCGAAGGCCACGGCATAGTCGTCTTCGCCAAACCGGCTGCTGGTTTCCGGATCGGGCAATAGCGTGATCGTCTCGCCCTCCCACAGGCTCCAGGCGCGGGCGGCCTCGACCTGCGCCTTGCGGTCGCTGCCGACCAGCCGCTTGCGATAGGCGGCCATCATGTCGCCGCGCTCGGCCTCGGGGATCGGCGCCAGGAAGCGCTCCCATTTGTCGGGGAACATTTCCGAGACGCCAAACTGGTAATACCATTCGAGTTCCGCACGTGTCAGCGTATAGATGCCGCGCACGACCAGCTCGCTCACATGTTCGGGGTGTGTCTCGGCATAGGCCAGCGCCAGTGTCGATCCCCACGAGCCGCCGAACACCAGCCATTTGTCGAAGCCGCACATGTCGCGCAGGCGCTCGATGTCGGCGACCAGATGCCAAGTGGTGTTGGCCTCGAGCGAGGCGTTGGGCGTCGACTTTCCGCAGCCGCGCTGATCGAACAGTATGACATCGTAAAGCTTCGGATCGAACAGACGCCGGTGCTTTGGCGAGATGGTACCGCCCGGTCCGCCATGCAGGAACACAGCCGGCTTGGCACCCCTGGTGCCGGACCGCTCCCAATAGACCTGATGGCCGTCGCCGACATTGAGCATGCCTGACTCGAAAGCCTCGATCTCTGGGTAGAGGGTGCGGAGTTCACTGCTCATAATTTCAGGCCCTGCTGCGGCCAGTTGGCCGTCTCGTGATCCGGATGCTGGAAGGAGATGATCTGCTCCTGCCGGGTGTAGTAGTCAGGATCGTCATGGACCGGCGCCTCGAGATCTTCTCCACCCAGGGCAGCCGAGCGGCGTAGTTGACCTGTATCTGCGGCGCGAGGTCGGAGCGATCGTCAAAAGCGCCGATGGCGATCTCAAGCCCGCCGGGCTGCCGATAGGTCAGCGGCGTGCCGCAGCGGGCGCAGAACCCGCGATCGATATTGACCGACGACTGAAAATAGCTCGGCTCCTCACGGACCCATTCGACGCCGTCCTTGGGCACCGTCACCAGTGCGCCGAAGAAGGAACCAAACTGCTTCTGGCACATACGGCAATGGCAGATGGACGGGCGCCCAAGCGCCCCACGGATGCGGAAACGCACGGCGCCGCACTGGCAGCCGCCGGTTCGAACGGTTTCGGTCATGATCTTTCCTCCGGCGGCCATTGTTCGGTGTCGTGGTCGGGATGCTGGTAGGAGACGAGATCGGCGAGATAGGAGGCTGAGGAGATATCGGCCATCGTGTCCTCGCCGGGCAATTCGTGGATGCGGTCGACGTAGGGGAGCTTTGCTTCGGTACCCCACTGGATGGTCGGCGCGATCTCCTGCGGAGCGTCGAAGGCGGCGATGGCGAGCGCGATACCCTCGGGCGCCTCGAAGGTCAGCGGGGTGCCACAATCGGCGCAGAAGCCGCGCAATGCGGCGTTGGACGAGCGGAAGCGTTTGGGCTCGCCGCGCGTCCAGTCGAATTTTGCGCCACGCACGGACACCAGCGGCAGGTAGAAATTGCCGCTTGCTTTCTGGCACATGCGGCAATGGCAGACGGAGGCATCACCCAGCGCGCCTTCGACACGGAAGCGCACGGCGCCGCACTGGCAACCGCCTGTGTAGACCGGTCTGTTGTCTAGACTCATTGCTTCACTCCGCGGCATGGCAGACGGCTTCGATATTGTTGCCGTCGGGGTCGAAGACAAAGGCGCCATAGTAGTTCGCGCGATAGTGCGGACGCAGGCCTGGCCCGCCATTGTCCTTGCCGCCGGCGGCGATTGCGGCTGCGTAGAAGGCGTCGACCTCGGCGCGGCTGCGCGCAGTGAAGGCGACGTGCTGACGGTCCTTCGGCTTGTCCTTGCCGGCATGCAGCCAGAACACCGGCCGGTCCCGGCCATAGCCGCCGACCTTGGCGCCGCCGGTATATTCCTGCGGCACCATATAGAGGAGCGCGGCACCGAGCGGCGCCATCGCCTTGTCATAGAACGCCTTGGAAGCGTCGAAATCGGAAACGGTGATGCCAAGATGATCGATCATCTTTTTACCTCCCAGGTGGTGATGCGGGCGCCGGTGACGGGGTCTTTGCCGTCCTTCAACTGAATACCTTGCGCCAGCAAGTCGGCACGGATGCGGTCGGCCTCGGCCCAATTTCCGGCGGCGATCAGTGCGAGCCGTTTGGCGATCGCCCTGGCGATGGCGTCTTCATCGACCTTGGTCGGCGTGACGTCGAAGCCGAGGAACGGCAACGCCGCCTTCAGCGAAGCGGCAGCATCGTTGCCCGCTGCGGCAGCCTTGCCGCCACCGGCGGCACTGAAATCTACAGCCTCACCGGCCAGCTGCGTCAGCACCTGGAACGCAGAATAGGTTGCGAGATCGTCCGACAGGGCTTCCACCACTTCCACCGGCAATTGCTTTGCCGCCGCCGGTGCCAGATCCGCCGCCCGCTTCCATTTGCGCAGCGTGTTTTCCGCCTCTTCCAGCTTGCGCACGGAAAAGTCGATCGGCTCGCGATAATGCGTCATCAGCATCGCCAGCCTGAGCACCTCGCCCGGCCATTTGCGGCCGCCAAAGGTATCCGTCTCCAGCAACTCGTTGATCGAGTAGAAGTTGCCCAGGCTCTTGGACATCTTCTGCCCCTCGACCTGCAGGAAGCCGTTGTGCATCCATACCTTGGCCATCACGTCAGTGCCGTGGGCGCAGCGCGACTGGGCGATCTCGTTTTCGTGGTGCGGGAAGATCAGGTCGAGCCCGCCGCCATGGATGTCGAAGACCTCGCCGAGATAGGCGGCCGACATCGCCGAGCACTCGATGTGCCAGCCCGGCCGGCCTCTGCCCCACGGGCTGTCCCAGCCCGGCTCTTCCGGCGAGGACAGCTTCCACAGCACGAAATCGCCAGGGTTCTTCTTGTGGGGATCGACGGCGACGCGAGCGCCGGCCTGCTGTTCGTCGAGATTGCGATTCGACAATTGGCCGTAGTCCGGCATCGAGGCCGTGTCGAACAGAACTTCGCCTGCCGCAACATAAGCATGGCGGCGTTCGATCAACCGTTGAATCAAGGAGATCATGTCGACTTTTCCATCGGCGCGCGGCTCGACGAATTCGGTGGCGCGCGGCTCGACCGTCGGTTCCAGGCAGCCGAGCGTCGCCACATCCTTGTGGAACTGGTCGGCGGTTTTTTCGGTGACGCGCCGGATCGCCTCGTTCAGCGACAGCTTTCCCGAGGCAATTTCGCCGCCGAAATCGCGCAGTGCGCGGTCGTTGATCTTGTCGTCGACATCCGTGATGTTGCGCACATAGGTGACGTGCGCTTGCCCGTAGAGATGGCGCAGCAGACGGAACAGCACGTCGAAGACGATCACTGGCCGCGCGTTGCCGATATGGGCAAAGTCGTAGACCGTCGGGCCGCAGACATACATGCGCACATTGCGCGGATCGATCGGGAAGAAATCCTCCTTCGTCCGCGTCAGCGTGTTGTAGAGGCGCAGGCCCTTCGATGCGTCAGACATTCGTGCCTTCCCGGTGCGTTACCTTTTGGTTGGGGCCACTTGCGCTGAGACGCAAATCAGGCACCAGCCTGCTGGCCGGGGCGTTTGTCCACTCTAGAAGGAAGATAGGCGAAAACGTCCGGACCAGCGCGAAGCTAGCCAATAATGCAAATGCCACAAATGGCGAAAGACGTTCTCATGAGCGGCTTTATCGCCTCACCCAGTGTTGCCGTCAAGTCGCAACTTTCGGCAAAAGAGTCGCCGGATGACGCAGTGAAACATTTTATTAAACATCTCGGCACAGTCATGAAACATTCGCCGGCTAGATCACCAGATGTCACGATTTGGTCGGATTCGACCAGCAAACGCGGACACGAAGACGTTACCAGGGAAGAGAAAAATGCCCCGAACCAAGCAGGACTCCAGCAGCGCGAAGCAACCGGCGCTCGCCAGCCAATACCGGGCGATCGGCCCGGCCGCGATCGTCGCCGCCCTTCTCCATACCGCGAAGAAGAAAAAGCCGGCGCAAAAGATCACATCGCCGCGCGCTGCCTGATGCGACCTCAGCCGACGCCATGCGCCGGCAATGAGGCGCCGAATGTGCCAGGAAAATAGCTGCTAGAACAAGGTCATCTGACTGTCGTCCGCGCCGGGATTCTGGCGCCTGGCCTTCTCGGGCTCCGGCCCCACGACGCCCCTTTCCTGAATCTCCGGTCCAGTGTTGGCGACCTCGTTGACGAGGTCGGAAACCGCGACAGCCTCGAAGAAGTCGAGCTGTGCCGGTCTGAGCAGGTCCGCCACATCGCGCGGCTCCAGGGTGCGGCAATCCAGCCAGCGGGCGAAATCCTGCGGATCTATCACTACCGGCATCCGGTCATGGCTATGGCGATGTCGGTATTGGCGTTGACGGTCAGGATGGCGCCGGTGTCCATTTCGAAACCGCCCGGCTCGGCATAGGTCTCGATCAGCCCGGCGAAGGCGACAAGTCCGCCATGCCTCGGCCGCACCCAATAGGGCTGCCCTCTTGCCGCCTGATTGACGCCATTCGTAGAAGCCGGAAGCCGGCACCAAAGCGCGGCGATGGCGCATGGCGGTGCGAAACGAGGCCTTTTCCGTTGCTCCCTCCGAGCGCGCGTTGAACAGCAGCGGAAACTCACGCGTGTCCTTCACCCAGGCCAGGATCAGCCCCCAACGCACCAGCATCGACTGCCGGTCGGGCTGGTTCGAGCCTGGCGCCTGCGGCAAGCCTGCAATCGCGATCACGACCGGCTGCGTCGGCGCGATGTTGTAGCGGGCCGGAAAATCCTCCAGCTCCGCCAGACCGAGAAAAGCGGCAGTCTGGTCCGGCGTGGCGGTCAAGGCAAAGCGTCCGCACATAAGCTAAACTCGTTGAAACGGTCGGATGCGAGGTGGCGATGGAACCGGCGTTGCGCAACCGCTAATGCTTCTTCACGCCGACCGGTCCACAACCGGCTGCAGCGAATGACGATCGGAGATCCATGGACGAAATGCGCAAGATTCTCCCGGCTGTCTCGGTCGCCATTGTCCGCGGCGACACGGTGCTGCTGGTCAAGCGGGCGCGGCAGCCTTCGCAAGGATTTTACGCGTTTCCAGGCGGCAAGGTCGAGGTCGGCGAAACGCTGGAACAAGCCGCGCAACGCGAATTGCTGGAGGAAACCGGATTGCATGCGCACAACTACCGCGCACTTCGGGAAATCCACATCGACGGCGGCAGCGACGGGCACCCGGTCGACTATCTGCTGACGGTGTTCGGCGCTACCTATGCCGGCGGCGAGCCCGTGGCCAGCGACGACGCCGAGAACGCCGCCTTCTATACGCTCAGCGAAATGACGGCGCTGCCGCTTGCCGCTTCGGTGTTTGCCGTTGCCGAAGAATTGCTCAGGAATGCAGGGGCGTAACCTCCAAAATCGCCTTGCAGGCGACAGATTGTTTGGCCACATAGACTCATGATCCGCGCATCGCTTTTCCTTGCAGCTTGCCTCGCCGCCAGTACGGCATTCGGGGCGCGGCCGGCCCTGGCCGCCGAGTCGCCGTTCGAGCCGGGGCTGATGCGGCTGGCGGAGGTGCTTGGATCGCTGCATTTCCTGCGTAATCTGTGCGGCGAGAAGGGCGACCAGTGGCGGGTCGAGATGGAGAAGCTGATTGCTTCGGAAAATCCGGACTCGGAGCGGCGCGCCCGCTTCATCGCCAGCTTCAACCGCGGCTACCGCTCCTTCGGCGGCACCTACACGCAGTGTACCGCCTCGGCGACCGAAGCCATCAGCCGCTATATGAAGGAGGGCGAGACGCTCTCGCGCGACATCGCCTCGCGCTACGGCAACTGACCTTGACACCTCGCTGCTTGTCCGGTGGCGCCTTAATACTTGTGTTGCACTTTTGCAACGGTATTAACGAAACGTTACGGCGCGGATGCGGAATTAACTCAAACTGAAGGTTTTCATCCCGCTCGCCGGCCTAATCGGCTAAGTTTGAATCGGATCGAACGCAGGTTTGCAAAACGTGACGAGCCCTTGTCGAAACGACCCTAGAAATGTCGTATTTACAAGTACTTACTTAACCTGCGTGTAAAAGGGACAGCCCAAGCCTGATCCGCATCTGCCGGATCGCCGCTTGAAAAAGGGTGGACATCGCAATGGAACATGCCGTCAACGACATCGACGCGCTGGTCAGGGAAGAAAAGCGCCTGACCGCCGTGGAAAGCCACAGCGAGGCCTGGGCGGAAGGGCTTTCGGCTGGAATCGAGCCGGAAATCATCGCTGAGGCGGCCCTTGAAACGGCGTTCGGTGAAATGCTGCGCGCCAATGGCGAGACCTCGGCCCTTGCCCTGCTCGACCGCATGCGTGAAAAGGTGATAGCCGGGGCCTTCGAACCAGGACGGCTGCGGCACTGAAGCGGCATCAGGCTCTTTGACGACGACGTGCCGCTTGGGCGGTCATGCCCCGGGCACCTGTAAGGGCCGGGGCACCTGGGCGGGCCTGGGCATCTGGACGGAATCATGGAGAGGCAGGCGGTGAATTTTTCGACGTCAGGCCAGCCGCGTGGCTTGGCTCTCAGCATCCGGCTCGTCGCTTTTTGCGCCGCGGTCCCTCTGGCTTTTTGCCTCGCAAGCAGCCCTGCTTATGCGCTGAGTGAAATCAAGCGCGAGGACCTGCCCTCGCCAGTCACGCCGCCCGCCGATGACGACATGTCGCAGCCCGGAACCGCCGTGCCGATGCCCGATCCGCTCGGCACGACACCGCCTGCGACCAACCAGCCGAGGCCCCCCGACGAGCGGGAACAGGTCGAACCGGAGGGGCCAAAAGACGATGGTGGCATGGCCAATCCGCAAGCCGATCCGGATGAACCTTTGCCCGAGGTCGTCTACGATCTCGGCAAGCTGCCGGAGCCGGTCAAGCGCATGCACGATTTGATCCTCGAGGCGTGCAAGAGCGGCGACATCGAAAAGCTCCGGCCGCTGATCGGCCAGGGCGATACGATGACCCAATTGTCGCTGAGCGAGATCGAAGGCGACCCGATCACCTTCCTGAAAGGTCTTTCGGGCGACACGGAAGGCCAGGAGATCCTCGCCATCCTGGAAGAGGTGATCAGTGCCGGCTATGTCCATGTCGATGCCGGCACGCCGCAGGAGCTCTATGTCTGGCCATATTTCTTCGCGCTGCCGCTGGACAAGCTCGACGCCAGGCAACGGGTCGAGCTGTTCAAGATCGTCACCGCCGGCGACTATGACAGCATGAAGCAGTTCGGCGCCTACATCTTCTACCGCGTCGGCATCACGCCGGACGGACAGTGGACATTCTTCGTCGCCGGGGATTGAGCGGCATTGCCCTTTCCCACCCTCAAGCCCGCTTAGAGCATCGGAGTGGTCCCCGCTTTGGGAAAGCCGATGCTCAAAGAAAGAGATAGACCGGCGGTCCGATCGATTTGAAAGTCCGCCGCTCTAGACCGGCAGCGCCTCGGAAAACTCCACAGCCTTGCCCTGCCCTGGCGTGACGATCTCGCCCTCCCACATCACGCGGCGGCCGCGAACGACTGTTCCGACCGGCCACCCGGTTACTTCTCTGCCGTCATACGGCGTCCAACCGGCCTTGGAGCCGGCCTGCGCATTGGTGATGGTTTCGCGGCGCTTCAGATCGACGATGGTGAAATCGGCGTCGTAGCCGGCGGCGATGCGGCCTTTCCTGGCCATGCCGAAGATACGCTGCGGGCCGTGGCTGGACAGGTCGACGAAACGTTGCAACGTCAGCCGGCCGGCATTGACGTGATCCAGCATGATCGGCACCAGCGTCTGCACGCCGGTCATGCCGGACGGCGAGGCCGGATAGGGTTTTGCCTTCTCGGCCAGCGTGTGCGGGGCATGGTCGGAACCCAGCACATCGACAATGCCTTGCGCAATGCCGTGCCAGATGCCGTCGCGGTGGCGCACCACCCGCACCGGCGGGTTCATCTGGATCAGCGTGCCAAGCCGCGCATAATCGTCCAGGCTCAGCGTCAAGTGATGTGGCGTCGCCTCGCAGGTCGCGACGTCCTTGTGCTGTTCGAGGAAGGCGATCTCCTCTGCGGTCGAGATGTGCAGCACGTGAATCCGGGCGCGAACCTGGCGCGCGATGCGCACCAGGCGCTCGGTGCAGCGCAAGGCGGCGATCTCGTCGCGCCACACCGGATGCGAGGACGGATCACCCTCGATGCGCTCACTCAGCCGCTCGCGCAACCGGAACTCGTCCTCGGAATGAAAGGCGGCCCGACGGCGCGTATTCCTCAGAATCGAGGCGACGCCCTCATCGTCCTCGACCAAAAGGTCGCCGGTGGACGAGCCCATGAATACTTTTATGCCGGCAGCACCGGGTAGCCGCTCCAGTTCGCCGGCATCCCCGGCATTGTCGCGGGTGCCGCCGACCCAGAAGGCAAAGTCGCAATGCATGCGGCCGGTGGCGCGCCGAACCTTGTCGGCAAGGGCTGCTTCGCTGGTGGTCAGCGGGTTGGTGTTGGGCATCTCGAAGACGGCGGTGACGCCGCCCAGCACCGCTGCCCGCGAGCCTGTCTCCAAATCTTCCTTGTGCTCCAGCCCTGGCTCGCGGAAATGCACCTGGCTGTCGACGACGCCGGGCAGGATGTGCAGGCCACGACAGTCGACCGTCTCGCCGGCTGATGCCTGGCCGAGATCGCCGATGGCGGCGATGCGCCCGCCGTTGATGCCGATGTCGCGCCGGCCCTCGCCATCGTGGTTGACCACCGTGCCGCCTGTCAGGATGAGGTTGTAGGTCGTGGCCATGCTGATCCGGTCTCTTGCGGGGGGAGTGTCAGCGGCTTACGTAATGGCCGACTGTTTTGCAAGATCAGGTTCTTTTTCCGCCCATGCCCTTTGCCCAGTTGAAAGACCGCGCCCTCATTTCCGTGTCAGGCCCGGATGCAGAGATTTTTTTGCAGAACATTCTGACCACCGACCTCGACGCACTGGCTGCGGGCGAAGCAAAACCTGGCGCCTTGCTGACGCCGCAAGGCAAGATCCTGTTCGACTTCCTGATCTCCCGCGCTGGCGAGAATTCCTTCCGCCTAGAATGCCGAGCCGATATATCAGACGACTTCATGCGCCGGCTGATGCTCTACAAATTGCGCGCCAAGGTCGAGATCGCCAAGTTAGATCAGGGGCTTGTCACCGTCGCGTGGGGAAGTGATTCAACCACTTCGCAATCTGATTCAACGCCGGTTGCCGATGCACGGTTTCGCGACGCGTCCGTGACGCGCTATTATGGCGGCACGGGTGAGGGCGGCGACCCGGCCGCATGGCAGGCTCTGCGCATCGCCCATGGGATTGCCGAAAGCGGCTGCGACTATCCGCTCGGCGACGCCTTCCCCCATGATGTGCTGCTCGACGAGACCGGCGGCGTCGGCTTCAGGAAGGGCTGCTATGTCGGCCAGGAGGTGGTCTCGCGCATGCAGCATCGCGGCACCGCCAGACGGCGGGTGCTGATCGTTTCGGCCGAACGGCCCCTGCCCGCTCCTGGCGCCGAACTGACAGTTTCCGGGCGACCGGTCGGCACGCTTGGCACTGCCGCCGGCACGGCAGGCCTCGCCATAGCCCGTATCGACCGCGTCAAGGCAGCGCTCGACGCCGGCCAGCCGATCATGGCGGAAGACGTCCCTGTGTCGCTCGCCATCCCTGCCTGGGCGAAGTTCACCTTCCCGCAGCAACCTGCCGGCGCGGAGGAGACCTGATGGCGGCCGACCGTGCCGGCGCGCCGCCGCGCGCTTGGCAGCGCATGCTGTCGGGCCGGCGGCTCGATCTGCTCGACCCCTCGCCGCTCGACATCGAGATTTCGGACATCGCCCATGGGCTTGCCCGCGTCGCCCGCTGGAATGGCCAGACCAGCGGCGACCACGCCTTTTCCGTCGCCCAGCATTCGCTGCTGGTCGAGGCGCTTTTCGGCGAGCTGGTGCCAGACGCCCCGGCCGACGCGCGGCTGGCGGCTTTGCTGCACGACGCGCCGGAATATGTCATCGGCGACATGATCTCACCGTTCAAATCGGTGATGGGCGGCAGCTACAAGGAGTGCGAGCTGAGGCTGCAGCGCGCCATCCATCTGCGCTTTTCGCTGCAGGTCGAACCTAGCGCGGGCCTGCGCAAGGAGATCAAGCGCGCCGACCAGATCGCCGCCTATTTCGAGGCGACGCTGCTTGCCGGCTTTTCGACCGCCGAGGCGACCGAATTCTTCGGCCGGCCGCGCGGCTTCAATGCCGACCGCTTCGATTTCACACCGCGTTCGGTGACCTGGGCGCAAAACGCGTTCCTCGAACGGTATGCGGCGATCGAGAAATCGCGGCGCCAAACGGTGCAGCCGGCCGACTGAAAAAACGGTAAATTAACCGGAAAGGACAACAGTACCGTGTTCGATCACGGTCTGCAGGCGCGCCTCATGTCCGTCACTCATGCCAAGGCTGGTTCGCCCGTCCGCGGAGGGAGGGCCGAAGGCATAGGCCTGCCGCGACGGATAGAAAACGAACTGCGCAAACAGAATGATCGTTTTTCGGCCGCCGTCGAGAACATGTCGCATGGCTTGGCCATGTTCGATGCCGACGAGCACATGATCATCTGCAACGGCAATTATATCAGCATCTTCTGCCTCAACGCCGAGATCGTGCGGCCCGGCATCCGGTTTTTCGACATTCTCCAGCACAGCGTCGACATCGGCGTCGCCTCGCACAGCGCCGAAGAACTTTATGCCATCCGCAAGCCCTATATCGACCAGGCGAAACCTTCGACCTATGAGGAAACGCTGTCGGATGGGCGCATAGTTAACATCTCGCACCGGCCGCTTGCTTCAGGGGGCTGGGTGTCGATCTATGAGGACATCACCGAGCAACGGCGTGCCGAACAGGAACTGAAGGAGCAG
Source organism: Mesorhizobium sp. BHbdii (assembly GCF_053848045.1). NCBI lineage: Bacteria > Pseudomonadati > Pseudomonadota > Alphaproteobacteria > Hyphomicrobiales > Phyllobacteriaceae > Mesorhizobium > Mesorhizobium sp. BHbdii. The sequence goes on from NZ_JBSPKX010000006.1 coordinate 159,327, forward strand.
CACCGCCGTTTCGACGCAGCACTCGCCAACATGTCGCAAGGCCTTTTGATGTATGGCTCGGACGGCAGGCTGATCGTGCGCAACGAACGTTTCCTGGAACTCTACCACGTGTCGCCGGCCGACATTCCGCTTGGCATGGGCCACCGCGACGTACTCGAGCAACTCGTCCGCCTGGGTCTCTATGCAGAGATCGACATCGACAGCGAAATCTCGAAAACCGCGGCCTGCCTTCAAGCCGGAGAAATGCGGTCGACCTACCGCCATCTTGCCGATGGCAGAACCCTTTTGGTCGTGCGACGGCCGATGAGTGGCGGCGGATGGGTCGCAACCTTCGACGACGTTACCGAGCGCCGCCGCGTCGAAGAGCGCCTGACCCACCTTGCGCATCACGACACGCTGACCAACCTGCCCAATCGCTCAATGTTCCGCGAGCGGCTCGATCAGGCCTTGGATGAGGCCACGGACCTGGCGATATTCTCGCTCGACCTCGATCGCTTCAAGGCCGTCAACGACACCTGGGGGCATCCGGCCGGCGACTGGCTGCTGAAATGCGTGGCCGAGCGGCTGCAACGTTCCCTACGCAACGAAACGGACGTAGTCGCTCGTTTCGGCGGCGATGAGTTCGTCATCATCCAGTCCAATACCAAAGGTGCCGGCGACGCGGAAAAACTGGCAAGACGCATTGTCGACATCATCGGAAGGCCGTTTCGCGACAAAAGCCGCGACATGCATATCGGCATCAGCCTTGGCATCGCCCTTTTCCCCAATGACGGCAGGGATGCCGACACGCTGCTGAAAAACGCCGACATGGCCCTCTACAGGGCGAAAAGCGAAGGACGCAACGTCTATCGCTTCTTCGAGCCAGGCATGGATGCGATGGTGCGGGCACGACGCGCACTCGAAACCGATCTGGAGGCAGCGCTGCGGCGGCAGGAATTCGAGCTCGACTTCCAACCCATCATGAACATCGCTTCCAGCGAAATCGTCGGCGCCGAAGCCCTGATGCGGTGGCACTCGCCGGCACGCGGCTTGGTGCCGCCAGACGACTTCATCCCGGTCGCCGAAGAGATTGGGCTGATCGTGCCGCTGGGAGAATGGGCGCTGAGGAACGCCTGCACAGTTGCGGCGGGCTGGCCGCATGGGCTGCGTATCGCGGTCAATGTCTCGGCTGTGCAGATCAAAAGCGGCACCTTTGCCCGCAGCGTGATCTCCGCGCTGGCATATTCCGGCGTGCCGGCCGATCGGCTTGAACTGGAAATCACCGAAACAGTGCTGATGGATGAGGGCGATACCGTGCTCAAGACGCTCAGCCAGTTGCGCGACCTCGGCATCCGTATCGCGCTGGACGATTTCGGCATCGGTTATTCGTCGCTCAGCTATCTCCGCCGCTTCCCGGTCGACAAGATCAAGATCGACCGCTCCTTTATTCGCGACATCGACAAGCGCGACACGGCCGCGATCGTGCGGACGGTCATCGGCCTCGGTGCCCAACTTGGGATCACCGTCACCGCCGAGGGCGTCGAAACCGAAGCTCAGCTGGAGTTCCTGAGCAGGGAAGGCTGCGTCGAGGCCCAGGGCTATTTGATCGGCGCACCGTCGAAGGCGGCGGACATCAATCCCCTGCCGAAGTCGCGCGCCGCGATCAGGCAATCCGGCTGAGTGCGACAGGCCAGACGAGCCAGTCAAAGGTGTCCGCGCAATGCCTCTACCATGTCCTTGTTCGTCGCCACAGGAACGATCTCGAATTCGACCAGATCCGCCCATTCGACGACCCACTGTTGCAGGAGCGTGACGTCATCGGCCTCTACCAGCAGGAAGCAGCGGCTCATATCCGCCGCGATCCAGCTGTGGTGCACAAGAAGCGCGTCCGGCTTCAGGCGACCCTGGTCGCGGAAGCGACGGTAGATCTCCTTGCGATCACAGCCGCGAAAATCCTCGGTCACAAAAAACAGCATCTCTGTCCCCCACTCGGATGATTATCGCCCCGGCCGGTCGAGCCGCTCCAGGAACCACTGCGTCAGCCGCACCCAGACCTCATCTTTTTCGCCGGAATCCTCCCAGCCATGGTCGAGGTTGGGATTGTCATTGACCTCGATGACGAAAACACCGTCCTTGGTCTCCTTGAGGTCCACCCCGTAGAGGCCATCGCCGATACAGCGCGCGGCGCTCACCGCCGTCTCGATGACATGGGCCGGCGCCTCTTTCAAGGTAAAGGTCTTGATGCCGCCCTGGTCGGGCTTGCCGTTGGCCTTATGGTTGACGATCTGCCAGTGCTTTTTGGCCATCAGATAGTGCACCGCAAACAGAGGCTGGCCGCCGAGCACGCCAACGCGCCAGTCATATTCGGTCGGAATGAATTTCTGCGCGATCAAGAGATCGGAATCCTCCAGCCATTCGGTGGCTAGCGTCTTCAGCTCCTCGAAGGTGGCGCATTTCTTGACGCCGCGTGAAAACGACGAGTCCGGGATCTTCAGCACCAGCGGAAAGCCCAGCGTCTGCGCCGCGACTTCGAGATCCGAGGTGCCGGCGATCATCACCGTCGGTGGCACCGGAACCTTGTTGTAGGTCATCAGCTCGTTAAGGTAGACCTTGTTGGTACAGCGGATCATCGACAGAGGATCATCGATGACAGGCATGCCTTCCTGCTGGGCGCGGCGCGCGAAGCGATAAGTGTGGTTGGAGATCGAAGTGGTCTCGCGGATGAACAGCGCGTCGTAGTTGGCGAGTTTGGCCAAATCCTTTTTGGTGATCGGCTCGATTTCGACGCCCATCTTTTCGGCGATCTTGGCCCAGTAGCGCAGCGACGAGATCTCCGATGGCGGCAACTCCTCGTGCGGATCGACCAGCGTGGCGAAGGTGTAGCGCGCCGGCGTGCGGCCTTTGGTGTCACGCCACTCGCGGTTGGTGTAGGTCTCGAGGCACTGAAGGAAGCGCTTTTCTTCCTCCTCGGTCATCCTGGCCAGCGGATGGAAGCCGATCTTGCGGATCGACGCCCATTCGGAGCTGTCCGTGATGTGGACTTCCAGTGCCGGCGCGCGAAACCAATCGAACAAAAGCTTGGCAAAGCGATCCCATATCCTCGACGGGCCGATGCCGAAGAAGATGCAGACTTTTTGCGGAAAGGCGCCGCCCAGATCCTTGCGGCACTTGTTGAGCGCGAGTTCCAGCTCCGGCAGCGCGTGATCGTAGAGCTTGCGCTCGGACAGGTCGATCATCGTCTCGACCGTCGGGATGACCTTGTGTCCGCGCGAGCCGGCGAGCAGCGAGGCGTAGTAGCCGCGGCTTTGATAGCCGTAATTGTTCGACAGGTTGATGACCTTCGGCCGCTGGCCGCGAAACAGCGCCGGATGGGCAAGGTAGTCGCGATTGGTGATGATCTTGTGCGGTGTCGCCACCTGATCGAGATCGTTCTGCCGGCCGGTAAGGATGACCCAGGTCATTGTCTGTCGCGCTTTCCGAGGGTAATGGCGGCACGCAATCCGTCGCGGCCGAACTGCGCCATGTTCATAAAGATGCCGTAAGGCACGGGAATATTGGCGGCATCAAGAATGGTCTCCTGTCTCTCGTCTTCGACCCAGGGATCGTGGATCAGGATATGGTCGCCGTCGTCGCCGATGGCCAGCACCCAGTGCGGAACCTTCTTGCCGAACATCAGGAAGCCGCTGATCAGGACCAAAACAAGTTTCCCCTCGGCGATCGCGGTGCGGATATCGTCTATGGCGAATGGACGGTAATTCACCGGGATGCCGTAAAGTTCCGCGCGCCGGCGAAAGTCGACCTGCGCCAGTTCCATCACCCGGCGCTTGTCCTGGCTGCGCACCGACTGCAGGAACAGCGCGCCATGGAAGGAGACATATATCTCGGCAGAGAGCCCGCTTTCGTGACCGGCAACGGCGAGGCCGAACGGCTCACAGCCGCCAGGCCCCGACATCATGAAAACGGTGGTCGCCTCGCGCCACAAACGGATTTCCATGACCGGGTCGGGCACGAAGCCGGGCTCGAAATTGGCCATTGCCATCATCAGGCAGCACGGGCCGCAGGTGAATTCGCAGGTCTGCTGGTAGAACGGCACCTTGGTGGCGACCGGAATGTCGCCGCGCAAAGTCTTTTCGTAGCGCAGCGCCGTGGCGCCGTCCTCGTAATAGCCCGGTTCGCGGCCGATCTTGCGGTAGCCGCTCTGCTCGTAGATGCGAATGGCTCGGCTGTTGTCCTCGCGCACCTCGAGGCGCAGCATCATGCGGTTGTGTTCGAAGGCGGTCTCCTCCGCCGATGCCAGCAGCATGCGGCCAATGCCGAGCCCGCCGAAAAAGGGACCGATGGCGATGGAATAGAGCCGCGCGACGCCGCTGCCTTTGCGAAACAGCACGACCGCATAGCCGGCGACGCGGCCGTCGCTTTCGGCAACCAGCAGCTCGGCACTTTCGCGTTCGATCAGCTGGCGAAAGGAGCGGCGGGATATGCGGTCGCTCGAGAAAACAGCCTTCTCGATGACGGCGAGGTCATCGACGTCGGACGCGCGGGCCTTGCGAATCTCGGCAGGCATGCGGGCTCGGAAAACCTCGATTGGGTTGTGGAAAAGACCCTGGTCAGAAGTGCCGACAACACAGCCGAAGCGCCAGCATCCGTCAAGCGCTATCGCACTTCGATTCGGGCCGAATTGTGACAGTTTCGGCGGGCGCATGACGCCAAAAATCGAAATCGATTTTCGCAAGGATCATGCACAAAATTAAAGTGCTACAGTGGTCCTTTGCGCGCCCAAAGGACGCGCGGCGCTGTAGACGCAAGCTTTGAAAAATTGGGTCGTCAGCTGGCCAGCCCGGCCAGAAGCTGGCTGTAGGCGCTCTTCGCCACCGCAGTCAGCTGCGCGCGCGGCAGCGAGCCGACGACGGCGCAGCCATAGCCCTTATCCAGCCAGTAAACGGCCTCGGGGCCGTTCTCTTCCGACCCGTAGGTGCCCTTGGCTTTCTCGGCCGATTCAGCCGTGACGAACAGCGAGATGCGCTCGCCCTTGTCGTCCTCATAAAGCAGCATCGCAGCCTTGCTCTCGCCAGCAGGCAGCAGCCGGCCGCCGACGAGTTGGAACCCTTCCGCCGCCAGATCCGGTGCGACCAGCTTCAGGCCGACCCTATTGGACAGCCAGGTCTGCAGATGATCCTTGTCGCTGGCGGGCACTTCCACCGCATGCCGCTGCTCGGCGGCATAAATGACATGGGCTGCGATCGCCTGCTCGGCGAGCTGGTCCTCGGAGGGGTCTTCCAGACCGAGATGGTCGATGCCGGCGAAATAACCGCCAACACCGCCAATGGCCAGCATCGCCGCTGCGGCAGCCGCCAGCCACCAGCGCGAGCTCAATGCCGCCGTCTTGACCGGTGCCTCGCCGAACACGATCTTCTGCAGCCGCGCCGGCACCGGCTCGTCGAGCACGCCGGCGAAGGCGGCACGAAGTGCTGCGCGGTCGGCGACATAGCGGGCGCTCCTCGCCTTCATTTCGGGATTGGCGTCGAGCCAGACGTCGTACGCCACGCGCTCGTCAACCGGCAACTCGCCATCGAGGGCCATATGGATGTCGCGTTCGGAAAAATCGCGCCGCCGGGTCATTTCTCGACGATCCTTATCGCCCGGCGACGCGCGGCGTCATCCAGCAGCCCACGCAACTCATCACGCCCGCGCGCGATTCGCGACATCAGCGTGCCGGCCGGCACGCCGAGGATGTTGGCGGCCTCGGCATAGGAAAAGCCTTCGATGGCTACCATGACCAGTGCTGCGCGCCGATCGGGGCTGATCGCCTGCAACGCGTCGATAATCTCGCGTGAGGCGATGCTCTCCACCTGCTCGGCTGGTGCTGCCTGCGCCTCGCTCGCTTCCAGCGGCAGCATCGCGGCTTCGCCGCGCCGGTTCACCTTGCGCATCTGATCGATGAACAAATGATGCATGATCGTAAACAGCCACCTCCTGGGGCTTTCTCCAGTCTGCCAATTGTCGAGCCGCACAAGCGCCCGTTCGAGACAGTCCTGAACGAGATCGTCGGCGGAATCGCGGTCGCGCAGCAGCGAGCGCGCATATCGGCGCAGGCGCGGTATTTCGCCCAGGATTGCTGCCTTCTTTTCGTCCATGACCGCTGGTTCTGAGGTGCCTTGTTCATCCGATTGAACGCGCCTTCGTGGCGCGGCGCAAGCGGCCAGCGCGAAGCGGTCCGCCGCCCTGGTCACCCAAGCAACAAGATAACGCGGCCGGCGGGCGATTTATTCCCGGTTAAATTGAAAACTGTTACCTATTGCTCGTCTGAAGCTTTTCCCTCGCCGCTCTTGTCAGCAGCCGCTGATAGAACAGGCCGATGCCGATCAGCACCGCGCCGAGGCCGATGAAGGACAGCGCCCTCAGCACGCCTTCCAATTCCGACATGTCGAAGAGGAAGACCTTCAACACGGCGACCGAGATCAGCGCGGCCGACGCGATGCGCAGCACCTGCGACTTGAGCCAGACGCCGGCGGTAAGCAGCGCCACACCAATGATCAGCCACAGCGCGGAATAGGTGTAGGTTTCAAGCTGGCCAAGGCCGCTCCACAGGCCGATGAACTCGCCCTTGAACAGCCGCCTCACCGACAGCGTCGCATAGACGAAAGCGAGCAGTGCCGCCACCAGCGCCAGCATCGCGGCATACCATTTCGGCCTGACGTCTCTGGCATAGAGCGCGAGCCCCCCAGCAGCCACGGCCGGCAAGAGATAGGCGAGAAACAAAAGGTTGAACACTGGGATCTCGCCGATCGATTCGTCCGTAAACAGCGGGTTCAGCGCCACGAAATGCTGGATGACGATGAAGGCGACCGAGACAACACCCGCGGCAAGCGAACCATAGCGCAGCACCGAGCTTGGCGAGCGCATGTCGATGGCGACCAGGATCGCGCCGGCGCCGATGGCGATCAGCGTGTAGATCGCCTGTTCGGCGAGTGTCGCAGCACCCGTGTCGATGACGCCGCCATGCATGGCGTGGCGCACCAATATGGCAACCGTGAGCAGCGCAAACAGTGCTGCGCCCGCTTCCATGGCTAGGCGTGGCCGGCCATTTGTGGTGCGGGCAAGCTGCCAGGCGGCAAAGCCGAAGGCAAGCGCCGGCACGCCGTAGCCCGGCAGCAGCCAGTTGAATACCGGCGTCGTCGACAGGAATTCGGCGCCGACGATTGTCGGATCGAAGGCGACGCGGCCGAGTACGGCGATGACCGCACCGACCGAAATCCAGCCGAGCACCGGATAGGCGCGCCAGCGGGTGAACAGCGCCGGCACGATGGCCGCGGCACCCAGCAGGATGGTGGTCCAGCCGGACCCGAAAGCCATGTAGATCATCAGCAAGGCGGCGACTGCTGCCCCACCAAGCGCCAACGAGACGGCAGCACCGCCCCGTAGCGGCGGCTCTTCACCGCGCGCGATCCACTCGCCGCCGGTGGCGAAGACCACGACCAGAAGAGCTGCAAACGCCGCGTAGACAAGATCGCGGTCGAGATTGCCGAAAGTGAACCAGAGCGCCAACAGAATGACCAGCGGTGCGACAATGCCCCATGCCGCCCATGAGGCGGCTCGGATGTGAGCCGATGCGGCAGATTTGCGCGCAGCCCAGAATCCGGCGCCGATAAACATAAGTCCAAGAAAGATACCGATCCTAAGCATCAGCGTATCGGCAACTGCAGCCGGCAGACCTTCGACGTCGAGAACGCCACCTGAAAAGTCTGAAGCGACGGAGGCTGGCGGAATGATGCCGAGATAGACCAGAACCGTCGCCAGCCCCGCGGCGTGCAGAAGCGCCAGCGCCAGCGGCCGGTAGAGCGCTATCGCGACCAGGGCTGCGATAAGGGCTGCTCCCGGCAGAGCATCGCCGGCAGCGAATGCCGGGTCGACGAACAGCGCCATCGCCGAAAGGCCGACGAAGAAGCCAGGTGCGATTGACGGCCAGTCGAAGCCCCTGGCGGGCTCTGCTTCGCCACCGCGACGGCCGAGCCAGACGAAGGCGAGCACGGCCAGGGTCACCGCATTGATGAAGAGGATGACAGGCAGGTTCGTGCCCGGCGAATCAGTCATGTAAAGAATGGTCCAGAGGCCGGTGCCGACGAACGCTGCCGCCATCAGCAATTTCCAGTCGCGCAGGCGGGCGATGACGCCGGTGGCGGCGAGCACGATCGCCAAATAGCCGAACAGCGCCCAAGGATTCGGCGCCTGCGAGGCGACCAGCATCGGCGTCACCACCGCGCCGAGCAGGCCGATGCCGGCCAGCGCCTGGCCGTGGACGAGGGCGGCCGCGATGGTCGCCACACCGATGGCGCCGAGCAGCGTGAAGGCGAGCCCCGGCCCGATGAAGCCGTAAACGCCATGCGCGGCATAAACCGTGCCGAACAGGATGAAAGCACCGGCTGCCGTCAGGATCGCCGGAATATAGGCGCCGGCGACGCCCTGCACCGGCACCCTGAAGCCGGTGCGGCGGATGAACTCGCCAACGGCGACCAGCACCAGCCCGAGCATTGCTGCCATGCTCAGCCGCACGCCGGGACCGAAAATGCCGGCCTCGATGGTGTAGCGGATCAGGAACAGGCCGCCCAGCGCCAGCGCGATGCCGCCGACCCAGACCGCCCATCGGGTGCCGAGCGCCGTTTCGATGTCGGGTTTTTGCGTCGCTTTCGCCGTCACGGCGGCCGGTTGCGCTGGTGCAGATCCAGCCGGCGCCGCTTCGCCCGCAGCCCACGGTCCGGATGCAATCTTCGCGGCCTCAACCTCAGTGGACGGCTTTTCCTCAGCCTCGCCCGCCGATGACGGGACAATATCGGTCGTGGCCCCAACTGCCGCGTCTGCTGGCTTGCTGTCGTTTGCGGCCGGTTCTACCGGCTTGGCCTGCGGCGGGGCCACATGCGCGCCCGAAAGCACGAGGCTGCGCAGCGCACCAAGTTCGCGCTCGATCAGGCCGATGCGGCTCTGCTGGCGCGAGATAATGACGAATAGCGCGATGATCGCGACCAGGCCGATCAGGCTTTCGAACATGGCGGTTCCCCCAAACCAAGCCAGTAGTTACTGACAAATACGGCGGCCAGACGGCCACACTACAGCGCCGCGCATCCTTTCGGACGCGCGAAGGACGCTGTAGCGCCTTGATTTTCCGCATGATCCTTTCCGAAAATCTATTCGATTTTCGGGGTCATGCGGCAGTCAGCGCGCCGCCAGATTGGCGGCCGGAAAGATCGAGCACGTTTCGGTGCCGAAAGCCAGCAGCTTGCCGTTGGCATCCTTCAGCGTTGCTTCCGAAACCGCCAATGTGCGGCCCTTGTGCACCACCCTGCCCTCGCACACCACCTCGCCGGTCTTCGCGTGATCGGCCGTGTCAGGTTCACCTTGAACTCCGCCGTCGTATAGGCCTCGCCCTTGTCGAGCAGCGTTTGCACCGCGCAGGCAAGAGCCGAATCCAGCAGCGTCGCGGCCCAGCCGCCATGCACCCACCCAGCGGATTGAAGCGCTCGTTCGGCAGGCCGCGGAACACCGCGCGTCCTTCCGACACTTCGGTCAGGTCGAAACTGAGCTGGAACGAAATCGGCGGCGCCGGGTATTTGTTGTCGATGATGCGCTGGAGCATTCCAGGCCGGTATATCTAGAAATGTCGCCGTGCGGAATGGTGCCGAGGCCGGGCGGCGAGACCCGGCCGCGATAGAGTTCCACTCCGCTCATGTAATGTTTTCTCCGGCGGCGGTCTCGGCGCCAATCTCCTTGCCCGCCGCGTGGTGCTTGCGCACGGCGGCGAGGAAGCCGGCGCGGGCACCAGGCGCCTCGATCCCGCGCGGCTCGTAGACATGGCGGGTAAAAAAGAAGCCGGTCAGCCGGAAGGCATCCTCGATCGCCGCCGGATCGGCGCGCAGCCCGGAGCCGCGCTGCAGGAATGCGGGGAGCACCAGCATCTTGTCGCGCCATGGCGCGCCTGCGGCGCGTGACACGGCGCGCCCGGATTTCGGCGAGACATAGGCAAGGTCCTGCCTGGCACCGGTCGCAGCACACTGGCTGAGATCGAGGCCGAAGCCGAGTTCGTCGAGAATCAGCAACTCGAAGCGCGCCACCAGCTCGCCGGCGGCGTCCGTATCGTCGAGGTGGGCGATCATCACGGCCAACGTCTCGTAGAGGCCGCCATGAGCGTCGCGCTCGGGCAGCAGGCGCAGATGCGCAGCCATGGTTTGCAGCCCATAGATGGCGACGGCGCTGTCCATCAGCCGGGCGGCGTTCATCTCGATCGCCTCGGCCTGAAAGGTGCCAAGATGTTCGTCGAGCCGCGCCCGCCACAACAGGTCGACACGGTTGCCGGGCTGCAGAACGGGCTGCTGCTTGCGCGAGCGGCCGCCGCGCACAAGGCCGAGGTGGCGGCCATGCGCACGAGTCATGACCTCAAGAATGGCGCTGGTTTCGCCATGCTTGCGGGTGCCGAGAATGATTCCCTCGTCGCGCCACTCCATCAACGGAGCTTGTCACCGGTTCGGTGGCGAAATCAAGATTGGGTTTTTGGGCCGCGCGCTGGCGATCAGCAAGCACTCGGCAGCCTCACCAGCATATGGTCTCCGAGACGAGAGGTCCTGTCGGTCCCATCCGCCTGATGGAACCGGTCTGACAGCAAGATCCTTCCACCGGGGAATTGCATGGCGACCAACCGGCTCAGGAGAGCTGTTTCTAGTGACCTTAATATGGAAACTCCAGCCCCATCTCGCGATAGCGTTCGGGGTCGTCGCCCCAGTTCTCGCGCACCTTGACGAACAGGAAAAGATGCACCTTCTGTTCGAGGATACCGGATATCTCCATGCGTGCCGCCTGGCCGATGGCACGGATCGTCTCGCCCTTGTGGCCGAGTACGATCTTCTTCTGGCTGTCACGCTCGACATAAATGGTCTGGTCGATGCGCACCGAGCCGTCTTTCTTCTCTTCCCATTTCTCGGTCTCGATATGGGAGGAATAGGGCAGTTCCTGATGCAGCCTGAGATAGAGCTTTTCGCGAGTGATCTCGGCCGCCAGCTGACGCATCGGCAGGTCGGAGATCTGGTCTTCCGGGTAATACCAGGGGCCGGCAGGCAGGGTTTCCGAGAGATAGTCGAGCAGGTCCTTGCAGCCCGACCCGGTTAGCGCCGAGACCATGAAAGTGCGCTTGAAGGGCACTTTTTCGTTGGCTGCCGCCGACAGGGCCAGCAGCGCCTCGGGCTTGACCCGGTCGACCTTGTTGAGGATCAGCACCATCGGCTGGCGGACATCCTTCAGCCGTTCGAGGATCGCGTCGGCGTCGCCCCTGATGCCGCGCTCGGCGTCGATCAGTAACAGCACGATGTCGGCGTCCTTGGCGCCGCCCCAGGCGGTCGTCACCATCGCCGTGTCCAACCGCCGCTTCGGCTTGAAGATGCCCGGCGTGTCGACGAAGACGATCTGTGCGCTATTGTGGGTGGCAATGCCGCGCACGATGGCGCGTGTTGTCTGCACCTTGTGGGTGACGATCGACACCTTGGCGCCGACCAGTTGGTTGACCAGCGTCGATTTCCCCGCATTGGGCGCGCCGATCAACGCGACGAAGCCAGAATGCGTGGTGGCGGCTTCTGTTGCCGGCGGGACGTCTTCGGTGGCGGTCATGCCGCGCTCCCCTTATTTAGCCAGACGCCTTCGCGCAACAGCAGTGCAGTAGCGGCGGCTTGCTCGGCCTCGCGCTTGGAGCGCCCGCTGCCGGTCGCCGGCGGATAGGCGCCGACCTTGACGCTGACGGTGAACAGCGGATCGTGGTCCGGTCCCTCGCGGCTGTCAATTATGTAGACCGGCACGGCGCCTGCGGCCTGATGCGCCCATTCCTGCAGTTCGGTCTTGGCATCGCGGCGGGCGGCACCGATGGCCTGCGAGCGCGGCCGCCAGTACTTGTGGATGAAGGCGCGGGCCGCCTCCAGCCCGCCGTCGAGATAGAGCACGGCGATCAGCGATTCCAGCGCATCAGCCCGCAGATTGACGCGCTTGCGCCCGTCGAGGCCGCGCACGTCCGAGCCGGCACGGATCAGCTCCGGCAGGCCGATCTCCTCGGCGATCTCCGCCAGCACCTCTGCGTTGACCAGCGCGTTGAGCCGGAGCGACAGCTCACCTTCGGCAGCGTCCGGATACGCCGCCAGAAGCATGTCGGCGACGACCAGGCCGAGGACGCGGTCGCCCAAGAATTCGAAACGCTCATAGTCGATGCCGGCATGGCTGCTGCGGGCGCTGGCATGGGTCAGCGCGCGCTGCAGGCGCTGGCGGTCGGCAAAGGCGTGGCCGGTGCGCTCCATGAGCGCTTCGGCGAGCGCGTCGACGGTCAGCCGTTTTGTCGCCGCCATGATCCTAATTGACGAAATGGAACAGGCGCGACGCGCGCATCAGCGACGGCCATTTCCAGATTTCGAGCGGGCTGGCACTGCCACCGATCGAGAAGAAGATGAGGTTGGCGCGGCCGACCAGATTCTCGTCGGGCACGAAACCGACGGTGAAGCGGCTGTCCGAGGAATTGTCTCTGTTATCGCCCATCATGAAATAGTGGCCGGGCGGCACGTCGAATTCACGGGTGTTGTCACCGATCGAGCTGGGTGTCAGGTCGAGCGTGTCATAGCTGACGCCGTTCGGCAATGTCTCGCGATAGACGTCGACCGGCCCGCTCTCCTCGGTGATGTCGCGATTGTCGATCTGCCCGACCTTCTGGCGCGGCACGCCGACGCCGTTGATGAAGAGCTGGCCATCCTTGACTTGGACCTTGTCACCCGGCAGGCCGATGACGCGCTTGATATAGTCGACCGAGGGGTCCGGCGGGAACTTGAACACCGCCACGTCGCCGCGCTTAGGCTCGGCGCCCCAGATGCGGCCCGAAAAGAGGTCCGGCCCGAACGGCAGCGAATAGCGCGAGAAGCCATAGGACCACTTGGTGACGAAGAGGTAGTCGCCTTCGAGCAAGGTCGGCCGCATCGACCCTGACGGGATAGAGAATGGCTGAAAAAGGAGCGTGCGGATGACGAGAGCGAGCAAAAGCGCCTGGACGATGACGCTGACGGTTTCGCCAAGCCCGCCGGATTTCTTCTGAGGTTTTTCAGCCACGCTCATGTCGTCCTCGATTATGCGTTGGTTGGTATAGAGTCTCGGCGCGCGCTGGGCAACGTCATGCCGGTGGTCAGATGCAATCAATGTGGCGCTTCTTCGACGGGCAACGCCTCGATGATCACAAAGGCTTGAGCAAGCGGAAAATCGTCGGTGATGGTGAGGTGGATCGCCGCTCTGTGGCCTTCAGGCAGGATTTTGTCCAGCTGCGCCGCCGCCCCGCCGGTCAACGCTATGGTCGGCTTGCCGCTGGCCAGGTTGACTACGCCCATGTCGCGCCAGAACACCCCTTGCGCCATACCGGTGCCCAGCGCCTTGGCGCAGGCTTCCTTGGCGGCGAAGCGCTTGGCATAGGAGGCGGCCCGGGCGCCGCGGTTTTCGGAGCGGGCCTGTTCGACCTCGGTGTAGATGCGCTGGATGAAGCGCTGGCCATGGCGCTCCAGCGATTTTTCGATGCGTCTGATATCGATCAGGTCGCTGCCGATGCCAATGATCATTCGGCGGGAACTTCCCGTCCGGCGGTTCCAGCTCTGTCCGCCAGACGCAGCGAGCGCGAGAAAGAGCGGCGTGGCCACAGATAGATATGCATCCGCTCGAGAAAACCATCAGGCTTGCGGCGTCGAAAAAGCACTCTGTTCCTGTCCTGATATCCAAAGCTGCCGCTCCGACCATCCCGGGCCGTCGAAAGGCAACAACGACCTTGATATAGCGATACGCTGGCCGCAGAACAACCGTAGCTGCATGCCGTCCGCTGCTGTCGCCTGCGGGACCGGCGTTTCGCCACTCCGGACACAGTGTAATCGCGACGGATTTGAGGAGGAGAGTTCGCCGCAGAATCGGCAGCAACTCCAGCTATCTACGGCCCATACTCGCTGACCTCGACGAGATTGCCGTCCGGGTCGCGGAAATAGACCGACATCATCGGGCCACGGGCGCCGATCCGCTCGACCGGCCCGACTTCAACGCCAACCCCGTTGGCCGCCAGGCTGGCGCATATCTCCGAGAGCGGAAGAGCGGCGACCAGGCAGAAATCCGCGGAGCCCGGAGTCGGCGCCTTGGCCTTGGGCTCGAAGGTACGCCCGACGTCATGCACATTGATCTTTTGCGTTCCAAACAGCAGCGCCGTCGGCCGGTCCGGCTCGTCGAGGCGCCTGAAGCCGAGCACGCGCTGATAGAAGGCGCAGGTGTCTTCGACGGAGCGAACCGTCAGCACGAAATGATCGATGCCTGCAATCACGGCTGCGCCTCAGTTAACGTTGTTTTATGCATGTCGTTGTCCCAAAACCGCTGCGCACTTTTGGGCGATATGCATCAGATATTGCGGCTGCCCGGTTTGATGGCCGGTATGGCGGCGAGTTCGGGCGGCAGCCTGTCGGCTGGGTAGGCCGGAACCTCGTATTCGGCGAGCGCGATCAGCGGCACGCCGACATCGGTCTTGCCAGCCGAGCGGTCGATGATGCAGGCAGCGGCAACGACCTCGGCGCCAAGCGCGCGCAGGCAGTCAACGGTCTCGCGGATCGACAGGCCGGTGGTGACGATGTCCTCGACGATGACGACGCGCGAACCCTTGGCGATCTCGAAGCGGCGGAGCCTGAACTCGCCCCCTTCCCGCTCGACCCAGATCGCCGGAGCGACAAGATGGCGCGAGGTCTCGTAGGCCGGGATCAGCCCGCCGATCGCCGGACCGACGACATAATCGATCCTGCCGGACACAGCAGCGCGGATCTTCTCGGCCAGCGCCTTGCACAGGCGCTCGGTCTTGTCGGCATGCATGAAGACCCGCGCCTTCTGCAGGAAGACCGGGCTTCGCAAGCCCGACGTCAGGATGAAATGCCCTTCGAGAACGGCACCGGCTTCACGGAAAATGCCCAGCACTTCGTCGGTGTTCATCTCTGCCTTGTCTCCAGCACGCTGATGATTTCTAGCCGTTCACGCGTCGCGCATCGCTGACGCTCGAATTGTCCTTGAGCTGCGACAGCAGCCGGTTCAGGTGCTTCAGGTCCCAGACTTCGAGATCGATCAGCATTTCGGTGAAATCGGGCGCGGTGCGCACCATCGACAATGTATGGATGTTGGCGTCGTTGGATGCAACGACCTGCGCGATGTCGGCCAGTGAACCCGGCGCGTTGATGGCGGTGACCGAGACTCGCGCCGGAAACCGCTCCTTGGTGCGCTCGTCTATGTCCCAGCGCACGTCGATCCAGCGTTCGGGCTGGTCGTCGAAAGCCTGCAGCGCCGGCGACTGGATCGGATAGATGGTGATGCCGGTTCCCGGCTGCACGATGCCGACGATGCGGTCACCGGGGACAGCACCTTCCGGCGCGAAGCGCACCGGCAGGTCGCCGCGGACGCCGCGGATCGGCACGGCGCCGTCCTTTGGCTGGTCCTTGTCCTTGCGTGCCGCGCGGCCCGGAATCTGGAACAGCATGCCGGCGGCGTTGCGGATCTTCGACCAGCCCTCCTCGCGCTGCTTGGGCGCGGCCAGCGTGACGCGCTCGTCCTTGTAGTCGGGAAACACCGCCTTCATGACATCGGTGGAGGCAAGTTCGCCGCGGCCGACAGAGGCCAGCACATCCTCGATGTCCTTGCGCGCCAGCCGATGCAGCACCGACTTCAGGCTCTCCTTGGTAAAGATCTTTCCGGATCGTTCGAAGGCGCGTTCCAGTATGCGGATACCGAGACCCGAATACTGCTTGCGGATGGCATTCTTGGTGGCGCGGCGGATCGCCGAGCGCGCCTTGCCGGTGACGACGACCGACTCCCACGCCGCCGGGGGCACCTGCGCCTTGGAGCGGATGATCTCGACTTCATCGCCATTCTTCAGCTCGGTCATCAGCGGCATGATACGACCGTTGACCTTGGCGCCGACGCAGGTGTCGCCGACATCGGTGTGCACGGCGTAGGCGAAGTCGATCGGCGTGGCGCCGCGCGGCAGCGCGATCAGCATGCCTTTGGGCGTGAAGCAGAACACCTGGTCCTGGAACAGTTCCAGCTTGGTGTTTTCCAGGAAGTCCTCGGGATTGTCGCCTTCGGCAAGCTGCTCGATGGTGCGCCGCAGCCAGGCATAGGCGTTGGTCTCCTTCGAGATCGCATGGGCAGCGCCGTTCATCTTGCCGCCGCTGTCCTTGTAGATCGAATGCGCGGCAACGCCATATTCGGCAATCTTGTTCATCTGATAGGTGCGGATCTGCAACTCGACGCGCTGGCGCGACGGTCCGACGATGGTGGTGTGGATCGAACGGTAGTCGTTCTGCTTCGGCGTAGAGATGTAGTCCTTGAAGCGGCCTGGCACCATCGACCATGTGGTGTGGATGGCGCCGAGCGCCCGGTAGCAGTCCTCGACGGTATCGACGACGACGCGAAAGCCGAAAATGTCGGATAGCTGCTCGAAGGACAGCGCCTTGGCCTCCATCTTGCGGAACACAGACCACGGCTTCTTCTGGCGGCTCTTGACCTCGGCCTTGATCGCATATTTCTCGAACAGCGTGGACAGCGCCCTTTCGATCTCGGACAGCACATCCTTGTTGCGTTCGAAGATTTCGGCGAGCCGCGCGGTGACGGCGCGGTAGGCTTCCGGATTGATGAAGCGGAAGGCGATCTCCTCGAGCTCCTCGCGCATGCCTTGCATGCCCATGCGCCCGGCAAGCGGCGCATAGATATCCATCGTTTCCTCGGCGATGCGCAGGCGCTTGGCTTCAGGCACATGGTCGAGAGTGCGCATGTTGTGCAAGCGGTCGGCGAGCTTGACCAGCAGCACGCGAACGTCTTCCGAGATCGCCAGCAAGAGCTTGCGCAGGTTTTCCGCCTGCTCGGCCTTCTTGGAGACGAGGTCGAGTTTCTTCAGCTTGGTCAAGCCTTCGACCAACTTGCCCATTTCCGGACCGAACAGCTCGTCGATCTCGGCCCTGGTCGCCGTGGTGTCCTCGATCGTGTCGTGCAGCAGGGCAACCGCGATGGTCGCCTCATCCATGTGCATTTCGGTGAGGATGGCGGCGACTTCGAGCGGATGCGAGAAATAGGGATCGCCGGAGGCGCGCTTCTGGTGACCATGCTTCTGCATGGCGTAGACATAGGCCTTGTTGAGCAGCGCCTCGTTGACGTCAGGCTTGTAGCGCTGGACGCGCTCGACAAGCTCATACTGACGCATCATGGGCGGGATCTCGCAGTGCTGAAACGAATCATGCGCCGCACTGGCGTACGGCGCATGTCATAGATAACCACGAAACCGCCGACGCGAAAGTGTCGGCAGCCGTTGCGAAGACTCAATAATCGTCGCTTTTTTCCGGCGGCACCAGACCTTCGATGCCGGCCAGGAGATCTTCCTCGGTCATGCGGTCGAAGGTGATGTTGTCCTCGGTGTCGTCGGCATCGGTTGCCGCAGCGGCGGTACCGGTCTGGTCGGCGATCGCCTCGCCATCGGCTTCCGGCTCGTCGACCTCGACATGCTTCTGCAGCGAGTGGATCAGATCTTCCTTGAGGTCGTCGGGCGACAATGTCTCCTCGGCGATCTCGCGCAGCGCGATGACCGGATTCTTGTCGTTGTCACGAGGGACGGTGATCTGCGCGCCCTGGCTGATCTGACGGGCGCGATGGCCGGCCAGAAGCACGAGCTCGAAGCGGTTGTCGACCTTGTCGATGCAATCTTCAACGGTTACGCGGGCCATGAGCTGCCCCTTTCATGCCTGGATTTGACGGAAAACAGGCGCGGTCCATAACCCGGACACCGCCAAAATACAAGCTTTTTGGCAATCTCAGGTCTGGGGCCAAGTCCGGGGCCAGGTCAGGGGCGGAGTAAGGCCGGGCCAAGGCGAGTCTGGGGGCGCCGCCTGCGACGATACGGCACCGATCACAATTGCTTGCTATACAGCATCATACCCTTGGATTGCCGCAAAACCGGCGTTATCTCGAATGACGAAGGTCAGCCGGTTATTTCAAGCCGACCGATAGTCACGCGCATTTAGACGACCGCTTATTTTCGAAAAGGAATATTTCCATGTTCGACCCTCGTGAAAAAATCGCTCTTTTCATCGACGGTGCCAATCTTTACGCCACGTCGCGCGCGCTCGGCTTCGATATCGACTACCGCAGGCTTTTGTCGAGCTTCCAGAAGCGCGGCTACCTGCTGCGTGCATACTACTACACCGCGCTGGTCGAGGATCAGGAATACTCCTCGATCCGGCCGCTGATCGACTGGCTCGATTACAACGGTTTCAAGGTAGTAACAAAGCCGGCCAAGGAATTCACCGACTCGACCGGCCGCCGCAAGATTAAGGGCAATATGGACATCGAGTTGACCGTCGATGCGTTGGAACTTGCCGATGTCGTCGACCACTATGTCATCTTTTCCGGCGACGGCGACTTCCGCACACTGGTCGAGGCGCTGCAGCGGCGCGGGCGCAAGGTGTCGATCGTCTCGACCATGGCATCGCAGCCGCCGATGATCTCCGACGACCTGCGCCGCCAGGCCGACCATTTCATCGATCTGATGACGCTGAAGAACGAAGTCGGCCGTGATCCCTCCGAGCGGCCGGTGCGCCGGCCCGAGCCGGCTGAAGTCGACGAGGACGATTTTTGACGGCGGGGGTCTTGACCGCCCCCTTGGTCGCCTCCCCCGAGCCCGATCGCGACTGCCCACTCTGCCCGCGGCTGCACGATTTTATCGCGCAATGGCGGCAGCGCGAGCCGTCCTGGTTCAATGCGCCGGTGCCGACCTTCCTTCCGCCCGAGGGCGAGGATGCGGTGCGGCTGCTGATCGTCGGACTGGCGCCGGGCCTGCGCGGTGCAAACCGCACCGGACGTCCCTTTACCGGCGACTATGCCGGCGACCTCCTCTACAACACGCTGATCGCGCACGGCTTTGCGCGCGGCCAATTCAAGGCGCGGCCCGATGACGGGCTGGAGCTTGTCGGCACGGCGATCACCAATGCGGTGCGCTGCGTGCCGCCGGACAACAAGCCGGTCGGCGCCGAGATTGCCACCTGCCGGACGTTCCTGGTGCCGACGATCGCGCGGTTCAAGAACCTGCGCGCCGTACTGGCGCTGGGCTCGATCGCGCACCAGTCGACGGTGCGGGCGCTCGGCCAACGTGTTGCTGCTTATCCGTTCAAGCACGGCGGGCAGCAGCAAACCAATGGCGTCACGCTGTTCTCCAGCTACCATTGCTCGCGCTACAACACCAACACCGGCGTCCTGACCGAAGAGATGTTCGTCTACGTCTTCAGCCAGATAGAAGAGTTTTTGCAGAAATAAGAGTCGGCCGCGCCGCCGTCAGTTGGCTAGAAGCCCTCCAGGACGATCTTTCCCTTGGCCTTGCGGCTCTCGATCAGCGCATGGGCGCGCTTCAAATTGGCGGCATTGATGAGGCCGCCAGTCTCGCCAAGCGTCGTCCGGATCGCGCCAGTGTCAACGAGCCTCGCCAATTCGTTCAGATGTTCGCCCTGCGCCGCCATGTCCGCCGTCTCGAACATCGAGCGGGTGAACATGAACTCCCAATGCACCGAGACGCTCTTGCGCTTGAAAGGATTGATGTCGAGCGATTTCGAATCGTCGATAACCGCGAAACGTCCTTGCGGCGCGATCAACTCGGCGATCTCGGCCAGATGCTCGTCAGTGTTCGTCGTCGAGAACACGAAGCTAGGGGCACCGATGTCCAGTGCTGCGACTTCGGCCGCCAGCGGCTTGGAATGATCGACGACATGGTGGGCGCCGAGCCCGAGCGCCCAGTCCCGTGTTTCGAGCCTCGACGCGGTGGCAATCACCGTCAGACCGGTCAGCTGTCTCGCAAGCTGCACTGCGATCGATCCGACGCCGCCGGCGCCGCCGATGATCAGGATGGCGGGTGCCGCACCCGCAACGGGCTTTCTGACGTCGAGACGATCGAACAGGGTCTCCCAGGCAGTGACCGCCGTCAACGGCAGCGCTGCTGCTTCCGCATAGCCGAGTGAGGTCGGCTTGCGGCCGACTAGCCGCTCGTCGACACAATGGAACTCGGCATTGGTGCCTTGCGGCGCAAGGGCGCCTGAATAGAAGACATCGTCGCCTGCCCTGAAGAGCTCAGCGCCCGGGCCGGTCGCGACAACCCGGCCGGCGGCATCCCAACCGAGCACCCGCCATTGGCCGGCTTCGGGAGCGATGTTGCGCCGCACCTTGGTGTCGACCGGGTTGACCGAGATCGCCTTCACCTCGACCAGCAGGTCGCGTCCCTTGGGGTCCGGCTTCGGCAGTTCGATGTCGACGAGGGAGGCCTCGTCCGTGATGGGAGCTGGAATTTGATAACCGACGGCGCGCATCTTCATCTCCGTGATCGCTGTTGTAAGGGATAGACATGCTGTCTACGATCACCATGCGCAAGAATGCACATATAAAGCACATAGTGTAGAAAAGGATACCGTTATGCCGCGCATTCGCCACGAGCGATTTGATTGCAGCCCCGGCTGCACCGTGGAGGGAACGCTCCGCTATATCGACGGAAAGTGGAAAGGCGTCGTGCTCTACCATCTGTTCGAGGGCACATTGCGCTTCAACGAGATTCGCCGGCGGATACCGAATTGCACGCAACGCATGCTGACCAATCAGCTCCGCGAGCTGGAGGCGGATGGGCTGATCGCCCGCAAGATCTATCCGCAGGTGCCGCCGAAAGTGGAATACAGCCTGACGCCGCGCGGCAGGAGCCTGGAACCGGTGATCACCGCCCTGAAAACCTGGGGCGATGCAAATGTGGCCCTCGATCCGCAGACGTCGCAAGCCGCGGCGTAAGAGCGGCAGAGAGGCACCTTACCGGAAGCGATGTCCCTGAATCCGTTCAGGGTGTTCGCGGGTTTCTGAAGGGATGGATTCAGGTGGCGCCGCGAAAAGCGTAGTCAGCATTTCCTGCCCGCCCTGAAGGACATTCAGATCGACATCGCCGCTGACGCCGTCGACGCGACCGCTGTCGTGGTACTGCCAATAGATCCAGTCGTCATGACCTGGCCACAGCGCCAGTGAACGAACCCAGAGCGGGCGACCGACGATCTGGCCGGCGTAGGCCCGTGCGGCCTCGTCGGTCACATAGAGGATCGCCGTTTTGCCGAAAGCTGCCTCGACAGGGCCGAGGAAAGCCGAGAGTTCGACATTCAATTCTTCGGGCGATGGCCGCCGCGGACAATTGCCGACGAATTCGATATCCACCACCGGCGGCAGCAGCGGTTGATCGCGCGGCACGACGGAGATGATCGGCGCCAGGTCTGCAGAAAGTGAAGAAATGATAGGCACCGACTGCCAAACCAGCCGAGCGGGCCTCGCGCAGATTGGCGTCGAAGGCATCATCGACGTGGTCGCCGCCCTCGGTTGGCTTGATGACGGCGAAGGCAACATCGTCGGCGGCAACACGCTGCCAGTCGATCTGCCGCTGGTGATGGGAAACGTCGATGCCCCTGACCGGATACTTGCCGCGATCCGGAGAAAACGGACGGAGGTAGAAATAGCCGCCGGCCGCGACGAGGCACGCCAGGATCAGGCTGGCCGCGCCCCAAAGGACGATCCGGTTCTTCATCCGGTCCTTCAAAAGAGTGGCTCCCAGCCTACCCACGCTCCTTCAGCAGCCGGCCCTTCTCGCGCGACCAGTCGCGCTGCTTTTCGGTTTCGCGCTTGTCGTGCAGTTTCTTGCCGCGGCCAACGGCAAGCAGCAGCTTGGCCCGGCCCTGGTCGTTGAAATAGATTTTTAGCGGCACCAGCGTCATGCCTTCGCGATCGACACTCTGCGACAGCTTGGCCATCTCGCGCTTGTTGAGCAGGAGTTTGCGGCGCCGGCGCGGCTCGTGGTTGAAGCGGTTGGCTTGCAGATATTCCGGCAGATAGGAGTTGATCAGCCAGATCTCACCGCCCTCGACCGAGGCGTAAGAGTCCTGGATGTTGGCCTGGCCCTGGCGCAGCGATTTCACCTCGGTGCCGGTCAGCACCAGGCCGGCCTCGATCGTGTCGAGCACCTCATAGGAAAACCGCGCCTTGCGGTTTTCCGCAACGGTCTTGTTGTTGGGATCGGCTTTTCTGACTTGATTCATGATGCGGAGAGGTGGCGCCTCATCCCTAATTAATCAAGCCGGCGTGCTTCATGGCCGCATCGATCTTCTCGGCGGTCGACTGCTCGACGGTGACCAGCGGTGAACGCAGCACGTTCTCGAC
Source organism: Mesorhizobium sp. BHbdii (assembly GCF_053848045.1). Lineage (NCBI taxonomy): Bacteria > Pseudomonadati > Pseudomonadota > Alphaproteobacteria > Hyphomicrobiales > Phyllobacteriaceae > Mesorhizobium > Mesorhizobium sp. BHbdii. The sequence continues at coordinate 181,581 of NZ_JBSPKX010000006.1, forward strand.
CTTGCCGAGCTTCGACAGCGCATATTTCGCGCCGGACACGCCGGGCTCCAGGAAAATCGCCTTGTGCAGCGGCAGCAACCGGTCCTGCAAGTCCAGCGCCTTGGCGTTCTCACCGGAAAGCGTCGCCTCCTGGAATTCGGCGCACAGCCGCGGCGCGACATTCGCCGTCACCGAAATGCAGCCGACGCCGCCATGGGCGTTGAAGCCGAGCGCCGAGGCATCCTCGCCGGAAAGCTGGATGAAATCCTTGCCGCAGGTCGCGCGCTGCTCGGAAACCCGCTCGACCTTGCCGGTGGCATCCTTGACGCCGATGATGTTCCTGAAGTCACGCACCAGCTCGCCCATCGTCTCGGGCGTCATGTCGATCACCGAGCGCGGCGGAATGTTGTAGATGATGATCGGCAGACTGGTCGCCTTGGCGACGGCGGCGAAATGGGCGTAGAGACCGCGCTGCGTCGGCTTGTTGTAGTAAGGCGTGACGACGAGTGCAGCGTCGGCGCCCGCCTTCTCGGCATATTGCACCAGGCCAACCGCCTCCTCGGTGTTGTTGGAGCCGGCGCCGGCGACGACCGAAGCGCGGCCCTTGGCGACCTCGATGCACACTTTGACTACGTGGCGGTGCTCGTCATGCGACAGCGTCGGCGACTCGCCGGTGGTGCCGACCGGAACCAGACCGGTCGTGCCTTCGGCGATCTGCCAGGCAACGAGAGCGCGAAAGGCTTTCTCGTCGAAACGGCCGCTCTTTTCGAACGGTGTCACGAGCGCGGTAAGCGAGCCTCTCAGCATGTCGTCCAACTCCCTGGGACTAGCGCATGACCCCGAGAATCGAAGTCGATTTTCGCTGGGGATCATGCGCCAAATTTAAGGTGCTACAGCGTCCTTTGCGCGTTTGAGACGACGCACGGCGCTGTAGGTGTTTTGTCGTGCGCGCCTTCTAGCCGAAAGCGAAGCGGCGCACCATAGTCTCGACACTGTTGCGCGGCAAGCATGGTGGTAATGCCAGCAAGCCCAATTTGAACGGCCTCGATAGCCTTGTTTACGGGCTCTTCATCACAGCCAACTAGGCTTCGGTTGATCTGTGCCTGTTGGTAATGTGTAGACAGGAAATGATGAAGACCATGCCGACCAGGCAGCCTCATTTTTTTGCGCTGCTTGGCGCAATTCTCCTGCTGACGCCGAGCCTTGTGGCCGCGGGCAAGATCGATCTGCATGTCACGTCGGCCATACCGATACCAAACCTGCAGGATACGGGCCTGCACGATACGGGATCTCCATCCGTCAGTGTCGCCAGGCTGAAAAGCGGCCTCGATGCGCTGGCGGCAAACGACATTGCCGGTGCGCTTCAAGTGCGCGAAACCCTGCCGGTCAATTCGCTCGACCGGCACATCCTTGCCTGGGCGATCGCACTCTACGGCGGCGACAAGGTGCCAAGCGGCGACATCGCCGATGCTGCGAAAATGCTGCCGAACTGGCCGGGCTTGATCGGCTTGCGCAAGAACAGCGAGCGCGCGCTCTATCGCGAAAACCCCGCGCCTGAGATCGTGGTGCAGGCATTCGGCGGCAGCCAACCGCAGACAGTCGAGGGCGTGGTCATCCTCGCCCGCTCCTATGTTTCGCAGGGCAACGTCGAGGCAGCGCGCTCGGTGCTGTCGCCTTTCTGGCGCACTGAGAAACTGGAAGCCAAGGACGAAGCGGCGATCATCTGGGAATTCGGCAAGCTCATCGCCGCCGCCGACCACAGCTTTCGCATGCAGCGCATGTTCTATGCCGACCGGGTCAATTCCGCGCTGCGCGTCGCCGGCCTTGCCGGCGCCCAACAGCTGGCCGATGCCTGGGCAGCGGCGGACAGGGGCGACAAGAAAGCGGCCAAACTGCTGAAGGCGGTGCCCGCTGCGCAGCGTTCAGCCGGCTATCTCTTCGCGCAAGCCCAATATCTACGCAAGCAGCAGAAGTTTTCCGACGCCGCCGCAGTGATGATGAAGGCGCCGAGCGACCGCAGCGCACTGATCGATCCGGATGCCTGGTGGGCCGAGCGCCGGGTGCTGTCGCGCGAACTGGTCGACCAGGGCGACATGAAGACCGCCTACAAAATAGTCGCAGCACACGCCGCCGAAAGTGCTGCCAACGCGGCGGATGCGGAGTTTCATGCCGGCTGGTACGCGCTGCGCGGCCTCAACGAGCCCAACACCGCTGCCAGGCATTTCGCGCGGATCGCCGATCTCGCCCAGGGGCCGATCTCGCTGTCGCGCGCCTATTACTGGCTCGGCCGTGCGGCCGAAGCCGGCGGTCCCGGCAGCGCGAAGGATTATTTCACCCGTGCCGCTGGTTACGGCACGACCTTTTACGGCCAGCTCGCCGGCGAGCGCGTCGGCCGGCAGGTCCTCAACATCGCCCATCCGCAGCCGAGCGCCGCCGATCAGCGGAATTTCGCCAATCGCGAGGCGGTCAGCGCCATCAAGCGGCTGCAGGAGGCGGGCTATGAGCGCTACGCCGACACGCTTTATCGCGACCTCGCCGGGCAGTTGACCAGTCCCGGAGAGCTGGCGTTGCTCGCCGCTATGGCGGAAAAGCAGGGCAACCATTTCCTGGCGCTGAAAATCGGCAAGATCGCCGGCGCGCGCGGCATCGATGTCGGCGCGCTGTCGCATCCGCTCGGCGTCATTCCCGCCACCGCCAACATTTCCGGCTCAGGCAAGGCGCTGGCCTATGCGATCGCTCGCCAGGAAAGCGAATTCAATATCGGCGCCGTCTCCAGCGCCGGCGCGCGCGGGCTGCTGCAGCTAATGCCGGGGACCGCCAGGCAATTGGCGAAGAAGGCCGGGATGACCTTCTCGCAGGCGCGGCTGACCACCGACGCCGGCTACAATGCGACGCTCGGCGCCGCCTTCCTCGGCGAGCAGCTCGGCCGCTTCGACGGTTCCTATGTCCTGACCTTCGCCGGCTACAATGCCGGCCCCAACCGCGCCGCCCAGTGGGTGGCTAGATATGGCGATCCGCGCGGCAAGGACATCGACTCAGTAGTCGACTGGATCGAGCGGATTCCTTATACGGAAACAAGAAGTTACGTCCAGCGCGTGATGGAGAATTACGAAGTCTACAAGATGCGCATTTCCGGCAAGTACGATATCGTTGGAGATTTGGTGAACGGGCGGAGTTGAAGAGCGTCGACGGCGTTCGAGATTGGCGAATGCGTCGATGACGGCCAATCTCCCTCACGAGGGGGAGATCGGCAGTTTCGCCGGTCCGCCTTCCCGATTTGACCGCACCTTCCCTCGCCTGTAGCAGTCGGAGACTATCCGGCAGCAGCGAGGAACCACGTCTAGATGCCCAGCGACCAGGATTTTTCCGATTTCTTCTACGCCTCGCCGGACGGGCTGCAACTTCACGCCCGTGTCTACGGCGAAGCGAATTCCGAACACTGGCCGGTCGTCTGCCTGCCTGGCCTGACCCGCAATTGCCGCGATTTTCATGAGCTGGCGCTGCACCTGTCGCGACGGGCGGAAGGTTCGCGAAAAATTGTCGCTTTCGACTACCGTGGGCGCGGGCAATCCGCCTACGACCCCGATATCGGCCATTACAATATCGGCGTTGAAGCCGGTGATATCCTCGCCGGGTTGGCGGCGCTGAGCATCGAGGCGGCGGCGTTCATCGGCACGTCGCGTGGCGGGCTGATCATCCATGTGGTCGGCACGATGCGGCCGGCCGTCCTTAAAGCCGTCGTCCTCAACGACATCGGCCCGGTGGTCGAGGCTAGCGGTCTCGCCTATATCCGCTCCTATCTCGAGCAGACACCAAAGCCGAAAACCCATGCCGAGGCGATCGGCGCCCAGTGCGGCGCGCATAGCAGCGACTTTCCAGCTCTGACCGAGGCGGATTGGGAGCGGATGGTATCGGCCCTCTACCGAGAGACGGATCAGGGGTTGGTGCCGGATTTCGACCCGAAGCTGGTCGATACGCTGGCGGGTCTCGATCTTACTCAGCCACTCGCAGATCTGTGGCCGCAGTTCGAGGCGCTGGCGGCCATACCCTTGCTCGCCATCCGCGGCGCCAATTCGAAGCTGCTTTCCGCCGAGACGCTCGAACAGATGCGAAAGCGTCACCCTTGTGTCGAGACGATGACGGTCGAGGGCCAGGGCCATGCGCCTATCCTTGAGACTGGCGGCCTGCCCTACGCCATCGCCAATTTTCTTGATATGGCCGAGCAACGCATCGGCTCGAGCTAATGCTCGAGAACTGAGGAATTTATTTGAGGCAGTGCCGCAGCGCATGCTGCTTTCGCGGAAAGGGGGACTTATCCTGCGAAGCGCCCAGCGCGAAGCAGGATGGCGGAGAGGATGGGATTCGAACCCACGAGAAGCTTTTGACCTCTACTCCCTTAGCAGGGGAGCGCCTTCGACCACTCGGCCACCTCTCCGTTGCGCCGGTGGATAAAGAAAAGCGCCGGCACAATCAACAAGCCGGCGCGATTATCATTGAAAAAACCGGCTTCCGCCAAATGGCGCTTTCGCCATGCGGCGATTCTGCGGCAATCCCTCGGCCGGCGACTCACGACATCGTCGCAATTCCGGCTGGCAATTGTCAGAATCGGCCGGATTGCAAAGGTCTCGCCCAAGGGTTTCCCATAGCTCCATGGTTAACGAGAGCTTTCCGAGTGAGGCCAAATCGTGTCATTTGTGCAACAAGGCAGGGGGATAGCGCCTGCACAGACCTTTCGCCGATACGATGGTGGTTGAACGCCGCCGCCTCATGGGTAATGTCGAATTCGAAGGAGCGGCGCGGTGCGCATCTTTTTCGGTAGTGGGGATGGGGCAGGGAACGCTGTCCTTCAGCAAAGAATACCCAGACCCGTTTTTTAACTTTTGACTGGAGGTCAGAAAATGAACATCAAGAGCCTTCTTCTTGGCTCCGCTGCGGCTCTGGTCGCAGTTTCCGGTGCGCGCGCCGCCGACGCCGTCGTCGTTGCCGAGCCGGAACCCGCTGAATACGTCCGCATCTGCGACGTCTACGGCGCTGGCTACTTCTACATCCCCGGCACCGAGACCTGCCTGCGCATCGGCGGCTATGTCCGCTATGACATCGGCGTCGGCGACGTCGGCACATTCACCGGTGCGCGGACCGTCGACGTCGAGGACGGCGACGAGCAGGATACCTACTGGAAGCGTGCTCGCTTCACGCTGAAGACCTGGACCGGCCAGGAAACGGAGCTCGGCACGTTGAAGACGTACACCGAGACCCGCTTCAACTTCCAAAACACCCAGGGCGATACATCTCCGTACCTCAACGAAGCCGGCAACAGGGCCGTCTCGCTGAACTTCGCCTGGATCCAGCTCGGTGGGCTGCGCGTCGGTAAGGACGAATCGGCCTTCGATACGTTCATCGGCTACGCCGGCAACGTCATGAACGATACGCT
>NZ_JBSPKX010000070.1:0-629 GCF_053848045.1 Mesorhizobium sp. BHbdii
GTGAAGAAGACATAGGTGGTAAGCATGCACAGGATCGCCACCGGCGGCGTCGCGCTCTCGACATATCTTTGGGAAGCATTCACTTGCTGGCCGGGGAAAAGCTGGGCTGGAGCCCACCTTTGCGGGAATTGTCGCTTGCCGGCAAGCCTATTGTCGGCCGCTGCCGCGCCGCTAAGCTTGCTGGCACAACAATAGAAGCCGCCAGGCTTAGTCCAAGCCTCCCGCGCTATGCCTCCATACGGGCGCCCTTGGTGATCTTGTCGACCACCTTCTTCTCGGCACGCAACGCAATGCCGACCGCCTTGGCGTCCTCGGGGCCGAATTGCGCGAAGACGGCGCGATTGGCGGCGTCGAAGCCGGTCGAAAACATCTCCTCGACATAGAGCGAGGTCGTCACACCGCGTTCCAGCGCGCGCCGATGGATCGTGGCGAGCGTCGCCTGGTCTGCCGACAGCACGATGACCGGCTGGATCGAGAGGGGATTGTAAAGATTGCCTGAGCGGTCGCGATAGGGCTCGCCGATGATGTCGGGAAACTGCGCGACGATGCCGCTGGTCAGAAAGGCGGTGACGTTGAGTTTCTGCCAGACGGGCAAGTCTTCCCGCAGGACGATTGCAAATTTCGTATCG
>NZ_JBSPKX010000071.1:0-627 GCF_053848045.1 Mesorhizobium sp. BHbdii
GGTGAGCTTGCGGAAGCGTGGATCGGCGTCGAGCACTGCTGCCTCGGCATGGCTGCGCGTGTCGTTCCACAAGATGCAGGGGCGCAGCACTTTATCAGCCGAATCGAGCAAGGTCGCGCCGTGCATCTGACCGGACAGGCCAATGCCTTTCACCGCCGCGAATTGCCTAGGATGGGAAGCCTTGAGTTCGCCGATCGCGTCTTCGCAGGCGCGTATCCAGTGGGACGGATCCTGTTCGGACCAGCCGGGATGCGGCCGCGAAATGTCAAGCGAGCCATGGCCGGAGCCGACGACGGTCTGTCCGGCATCGATCAGCAGCGCCTTGACGCCCGACGTGCCCAGGTCGAGGCCGAGATACATGTCATCCTCCCATGCCATTTATTTTTTTCGGGTCTCGAAAAAATCTGGCTGAGCCAGTTTTTAAGGCAAGATCGGCTTGCGGTCAATTCTCTGACAAATCGGCCGCGCGTCGCGCAAGCAGCGCCGACAACGGACTGTCCGGCCGCGCCATCGAACGCTCGGCCGTGAGCGCCCCGGCGAGCGCGCGGTCACTGGCCCGCAAGGCCGCTTCGATCAGCGTCAGGTCGATGACGTCGCGCTGCGCGTGGCTGCCGCCGAAGCGGTTGG
>NZ_JBSPKX010000072.1:0-626 GCF_053848045.1 Mesorhizobium sp. BHbdii
CTTCCGCTGGATCCAGCGGCTGGCCAAGGCCAGGCCCTACGCAGCCTGAAACTCCAGTTCAGTCCTGCGCGGTCAATGTGGCTATGATCGGCGCCGCCGCGTCGGCCGGGCGTGCGCCCACTTCCAGCGTGAAGGTCGGCACCGAGGAAACCAGTCCGCCGATCGTTGCCAGGCGGCGCTTCTGCAACGGCAGCAGGCCGGTCATGCCGGTGCGGACATTGTCCAGCGCCAGCGCCACCATCGCATCGGTGCGGGCCATGCGCACGAGCCGGGTTTCATTGTCGGCGGAGCGCGCGAGGTGCAGCAGGGCCGCCACCGGCCTGGCAACCGGCCTTTCGATGCGGACGATCTCGCTCAACCGCTCCAGCGAGACGGCCTGCTCGCCATTCCTGTCCCATGACGGGCCGAGACATGGCGCAACCCGCGGGATCATTTCGGCGGTCTTCTGGTGGATCTTGACCTGGCGCGGCAGACCCCAGGCCAGGGGTTTGCCGGAAGCGACATTCAGGATCATGGCATCGTCGGAGCACAGACCAAAACCTTGCGTCGCCAGCGCCAGCGAGGTCGTGGTCTTGCCGGTGCCGCTCGGCGCATGGATCAGCACAAGGGCATCTTGGCCCGGCAGC
>NZ_JBSPKX010000073.1:0-626 GCF_053848045.1 Mesorhizobium sp. BHbdii
AGTTCAATAAGGTCATTGGCGCGATCGGCAAGGCGCCGGATCTTGTCGAACTGGGCAAGGACAGACGCGGAGAAGACCGGTTCACCACCCGGCAGATGATCGAGACCGAACAGCGCCTGCACCACGCGGCAGAACGCATGGCTAGACAGGAGCGCCATGCGGTGAGTGAACAGGATCGGGATGCTGCGCTGGCGCGTGCAACACAACGCGGGCTTGTCCTTTCTGGCGAGCAGACCGACGCACTGGATCACATCACCGACGGACGCGGTCTTGGCGTCGTGGTTGGTTTTGCCGGTACGGGTAAGAGCGCGATGCTTGGTGTTGCGCGCCAGGCATGGGCTGCCGCGGGCTTTGAGGTTCGAGGCGCGGCACTCTCCGGCATCGCGGCCGAGAATCTCGAAAGCGGATCGGGGATTTCGTCGCGCACCATCGCCAGCCTGGAACATGGCTGGGGACAGGGCCGCGATCTGCTCACCGAGCGCGATGTCCTGGTGATCGACGAGGCCGGCATGGTCGGCACGCGCCAGTTGGAGCGCGTGCTCTCCCATGCGGCGGACGTTGGCGCGAAGGTCGTGCTGGTTGGCGATCCGCAGCAGTTACAGGCGATCGAGGCAGGTGCCGCATTC
>NZ_JBSPKX010000074.1:0-625 GCF_053848045.1 Mesorhizobium sp. BHbdii
TGCGGTTGACCCGTTGAAACAGCTTGCGCCCCATCTGTTCCTCGACGGTGCGGATAAGCTGGCTGACAGCGGCCGCCGAGACCGAAAGCTCCTCCGCCGCCGCGGCGAAGCTGCCCGTGCGCGCCGCGGCCTCGAAGGCCTGAAGTCCTTTGAGCGATGGAGATGTGACCATGATCGCCAGATAGATAAGATGAACTTATCCAAATCGCAGAAATCGTCGTTTTTGGAAAGCTTTTTCACCAGCTAGAGTGGGTCTCATCAAATTGCAAGCCTGGATCGAACCGATGGACCATCGCGACATCATCGCGTCACTTACCCCGGAAGAGCGCAGTCGCCTGACCGCCAAGTCCGATGCTGCCGGTCTCGTTCAGCTCGGCGCCCATTGGGGGGCGATTGTGATCATCGGATCGCTGATCGCCGCGAAAGTACCATTCTGGCCGCTGCTGATGCTGCCGCAAGGCATCCTGATCGTCTTCCTGTTCACGCTGCTGCACGAGACGGTTCATCGCACCGCCTTCGACACGCTGTGGTTGAACGAAGTCGTGGCGCGGGTGTGCAGCCTGGCGCTGGCATTGCCGGCCGACTGGTTCCGCTATTTCCATTTCGCCCATCACCGCTTCACGCA
>NZ_JBSPKX010000075.1:0-621 GCF_053848045.1 Mesorhizobium sp. BHbdii
GATCGGGTCGACAAGCGCGTTCATCTTCATCCAGATGCGCGAAGGCCTGCCTGCCAGGGCATGGGCGATTTCGCCTGATAGGTGCTGCAGGATGCGGTTGCGCAGTGTGAATGGCGAGATTGCCAGCCGCATTTCGGCGGTCGGCTCGGCATAGCCGGTGATGAAATTGAACAGCTGGGCGACGTCGCGGGCGATCGTCGGATCGGTGGTGAAGAAGGACAGGTCGGTGTAAATGCGCGCGGTGACCGGATGATAGTTGCCGGTGCCAAGATGCACGTAGTTGCGCAGCTTGCCATCCTCGCGCCGCACCACCAGCGACATTTTCGCGTGGGTCTTCAATTCGAGGAAACCGAACACGACCTGTACGCCGGCGCGCTCGAGGTCGCGCGCCCAGCGAATGTTGGCTTCCTCGTCGAAGCGCGCCTTGAGCTCGACAAGCGCGGTCACCGACTTGCCGGCCTCGGCCGCGTCGACCAGCGCGCGCACGATCGGGCTGTCGTTCGAGGTGCGGTAGAGCGTCTGCTTGATCGCCACCACCTCGGGATCGGCCATGGCCTGACGCAGGAACTGCACGACGACGTCGAAGGATTCGTAGGGGTGGTGAACGATGATGTCCTTCTC
>NZ_JBSPKX010000076.1:0-616 GCF_053848045.1 Mesorhizobium sp. BHbdii
TCCGACCCGCTCGGCAAGTCCGGCAAGGTCGAGATCATCACCCGCGACGATGCGCGCGCGCTTGAGCTTATCCGTCACGACACCGCGCACGTGCTGGCGGAGGCCGTGCAGGAATTGTGGCCGGGGACGCAGGTGACCATCGGACCGGTGATCGAGAACGGATTCTACTACGACTTCGCCCGCAACGAGCCGTTCACGCCGGACGACTTCCCGGTGATCGAGAAGAAGATGCGCGAGATCATCGCGCGCAACAAGCCGTTCACCAAGGAAGTCTGGTCGCGCGACAAGGCGAAAAAGGTGTTCGCCGACAAGGGCGAGCGTTACAAGCTCGAACTGATCGACGCCATTCCCGAGGATCAGGATCTCAAGATCTACGCGCAAGGCGACTGGTTCGATCTCTGCCGCGGTCCGCACATGGCCTCGACCGGCCAGATCGGCAATGCCTTCAAGCTGATGAAGGTGGCCGGTGCCTATTGGCGCGGCGACTCGAACAATCCGATGCTGACGCGCATCTACGGCACGGCCTGGGCCGACCAGGCGCAGCTTGAAGCCTACCAGACGATGCTGGAGGAGGCCGAGAAGCGCGACCACCGCAAGCTTGGCCGCGAGATGGACC
>NZ_JBSPKX010000077.1:0-612 GCF_053848045.1 Mesorhizobium sp. BHbdii
ACATAGGCGGCGACTCCGGCAAAGCCAGCCAGGAGGAGGAGAGGGCTCTGCTCGCCATCTGCGGCCATGCCGCGGTCGAGGAAGGCGATCGCCTGGCCAAGGCCCGGTATCTCCTGGAGATCGAGGCGCGCGGCGAACTCGACCTCCCGGAGCATATGCAGGCCGTTCTTCGTTCGACGATGTGGAAGGGATGAGGCGAGCGGCGCACAACCACGACAATGTCATCGCGCTGATGTGCGCGGCGGTCGTGGGCGCGCCGGCAGCCTCGCGGCCCCACGCGAACCTTTTGGCCAGCAGGTTTGCAGCCTGCCCTACGCCGGTCTGGCGTATTGCTCGGCGCTCATGACCTCGATGCAGACGAAGCGTTCGTTGCCTTCCACCCAGGCGTCGTGGCCGGGCGGGATCGTATAGGACGTACCCTTCGTGAACGTCTTCTGAGTCCCGTCATTCATCTTGACGGTGATGGTTCCGGAAACGACGTAGCCGACATGCGATACCTGACAGCTATCTGTCTTGACGACCGGCTTCACGCATTCGGACCATTTCCATCCCGGCTCCATATTGAGTCGCCCGAGCGTAAAGCCTGGAAGCCGCACCACCTCGACGCGTGTC
>NZ_JBSPKX010000078.1:0-608 GCF_053848045.1 Mesorhizobium sp. BHbdii
GTCGCCAGGCCGCGCACACGCTCGAACGTGTACTCGACATTGCCGGTGGCGGCGAGAAACTGGTGTTCGCGCACTTGGATCTCCTCGCCGCGCCTGAGATGGATCGGCACGATGTGGCCGGGTCCATCGCGGCTGAAGGCGATGATGCCTGCTCCCGACGCCTCGGTAACGAAGATCTGCATGCCGGCCATCATGCGCTTCAGCGCGCCTTTCAGTGATTTCAGGCCGATGGTGATGGTGGAGTTCTTCCACAACAGGATATGGTGCTCGAAATAGACGGGCATTTGCGTCACATCGACCGACAGCACGGGCACCAACTCGCCCGCTATGTGGTAGGTGACGCCGCCAAAGGTTTCGTCCGACACCTGCGTCGGCATCAGTTCCGGCAAGCTTGGCATGGTTTCCCCCCAGCGCTACCCAGCGTGCCGGTCCATTCCGGCTTCCGCGCGGTCAGCACCGGCAGCTTTGGTGCGGGGGCCCCGGGCCGTCAAACGAAAACGGACGCATGCAGCGCCGCTCGCGCGAAGGTGATCAAGAGAGGCTCACTTCGAAGGAATCAGTCCGCAAGAGGCCTGATGTAGACAAATGTCGGTTCGCCGGAGGCACCC
>NZ_JBSPKX010000079.1:0-604 GCF_053848045.1 Mesorhizobium sp. BHbdii
CGGCAAGCGCGCCACGATCGCGGGATTCGACCTTGTCGAGCTCTATCCGCCCGCCGACATTGACGGCCTGTCGGCCCAGACCGCCGCGCGCCTTCTGGTCAATGTAATCGGCACAATCGTGCGGCAGGGTGGCTCAACGCCCGATTGACGTGTCTTGTCCGAGCCGCGGTCGGATTCCGCGTCCTCAACTAACGATCTATCGAGCCGGCTTCAGGCTGGCCGTCAACATCCAGACAGAGATGTCTGTGCCGACGACAGCACTCGCCTACGGCATTATGCGACGCCGTGCGGGCGAACTCGTGTCGCCCAACAGCGTTGCGACGCCAGCGGCCATGCCGGTCCTGTTTGAGGCCATTGCGCCTTAGACTAAAACAAAGATCTCTGGAGCCACGCAACCCTCAAGTGCGATACCCAGATCGGACAGAACAAATAGATCACTAACTCGCGAACCAGAGTTTTCCATAGAAGGGTGTTGGTGGAATCGGTCGTCTGATAGGCTCCCCAAGCGCCACGGCCTGTCGCGTGATCGTTGAAGCCCCCAACCAACATCCCGATAATCATCAAGGCCATCACGAATGTCGCGATGACCGGTCGCGCCCTCATG
>NZ_JBSPKX010000007.1:0-179826 GCF_053848045.1 Mesorhizobium sp. BHbdii
AACCGCGTGACCGGTATTGTCTCGCGCGGCGGCTCCATCATGGCGAAGTGGTGCCTGCACCATCATCGCGAGAGTTTTCTCTACGAACATTTCGAGGAAATCTGCGACATCGCCAGAGCCTACGACGTCTCCTTCTCCCTGGGCGACGGACTGCGTCCCGGTTCCATCGCCGACGCCAACGACGCCGCGTAATTCGCCGAACTCGAAACGCTCGGCGAACTGACCAAGATCGCCTGGGCGAAAGACTGCCAGGTGATGATCGAGGGACCGGGGCACGTCCCCATGCACAAGATCAAGGAGAACATGGACAGGCAGCTCGAAATCTGCGGCGAGGCGCCCTTCTACACGCTGGGGCCGCTGACAACCGACATCGCGCCGGGCTACGACCACATCACCTCGGCCATAGGCGCCGCCATGATAGGCTGGTTCGGCACGGCGATGCTTTGCTACGTGACGCCGAAGGAGCATCTTGGCCTGCCGGATCGCGACGATGTCAAGACCGGCGTCATCACCTACAAGATCGCCGCGCACGCCGCCGATCTCGCCAAGGGACATCCGGCGGCCAAGATCAGGGATGATGCGCTCTCCCGCGCCCGCTTCGAGTTCCGCTGGGAGGACCAGTTCAACCTGTCGCTCGACCCCGAGACCGCGCGCTCCATGCACGACGAGAAGCTGCCGAAGGAGGCGCACAAGGTGGCGCATTTCTGCTCCATGTGCGGGCCGAAATTCTGCTCGATGCGCATTTCCCATGACATCCGCGCCAAAGCGCAGAAGGAGGGGATGGCGGCTATGGCGGAAAAATACCGCGCGGGCGGCGACCTCTATATGCCGGTGAGCGAGACGACACCCGACGTGCCGGAGCCGTCATGAGGGTGCTGGTCAAGGGGGCCGGCGTCGCCGGCCTCACCGCGGCCTTCGAGCTCGCCACTCACGGCGCGGCGGTCACCGTGGCGGAAATCGGGTGTGGTCTCGGCGGCGCATCGTGGTTCGCCGGCGGCATGCTGGCGCCCTGGTGCGAACGCGAAGGGCGGAGCAGCCTGTGCTGGACCTCGGACGTGGCGCCGCCGACTGGTGGGATGCGGCGCTGCCAGGCCAGGTGACGCGGGCCGGAACGCTGGTTGTTGCAACGCCGCGGGATGCGGGCGAGCTTGACCGCTTCGCAAGCCGCACCTCAGGCCATCGCTGGATCGATGAAGAGGAAATCGCGCGGCTGGAGCCCGACCTCGCCGGCCGTTTCCGGCGCGGGCTGTTCTTCCCCGGCGAGGCGCATCTCGACCCGCGCACTGCGATGGCAGCGCTTCACGAAAAGCTCGTCGCCATGGGCGTCGACTTCCGCTTTGCCACGGACGCCCGGCAGCTTTCCGGATTCGAACGCGAGATCGACTGCATGGGAATGACAGCGGGCGATGAGAGTCTGCGCGGCATTCGCGGCGAAATGCTGATCCTGCGCACGCCCGATATCTCGCTGTCGCGCCCGGTCCGGCTGCTGCATCCGCGCTTTCCGCTCTATGTGGTGCCGCGCAGCGATCACCGTTTCATGGCCGGCGCCACGATGATCGAGAGCGATGACTTTGGTCCGGTCACGGTCCGTTCGATGCTGGAACTTCTCAGCGCTGCCTGCGCGCTCCACCCGGCCTTCGGTGAGGCCGGTATCGTCGAGACCGGCGTCGGAGTTCGTCCAGCCTTTTCCGACAATCTGCCACGTGTCGAAGCATGCGGAAATGGCGTCGCCATCAACGGGCTCTACCGCCATGGTTTTCTTCTTGCGCCCGCCATGGCGCGGCTGGCGGCCGCTTTTGTCTTCGATCACGACAAATCCGAGGAGCTTGCTTATGAAACTGATTGTCAACGGCGAAGCGCTTGAGAGTGACGCTACAACGCTGGCGGCACTGCTTGTCGCGCTCGATTATGAGGGTATTTGGCTGGCGACGGCCGTCAACAGCGACCTCGTGCACAAGGCCAACCGGGCGGAGTTTCGATTGAGCGACGGCGACCGGATCGAAATCCTTTCGCCGATGCAGGGAGGCTAGCATGTTCGAGCTTCTCGGGACGACGCTTCCGTCTCGCCTGCTTCTCGGCACGGCTCAGTATCCTTCGCCGGCCATCCTTGCCGATGCGGTCAAGGCGTCGGGCACGTCCATCGTGACCGTCTCCTTGCGGCGTGAGATGGCGGGCGGCAGGGCCGGCGAAAAATTCTGGTCGCTGATCCGATCGCTCGGCACGAGAATCCTGCCCAACACTGCCGGCTGCCACTCCGTCAAGGAAGCGGTCACCACCGCGAAAATGGCGCGCGAAGTCTTCGGCACAGACTGGATCAAGCTCGAAGTGATCGGCAACCACGATACGCTGCAGCCCGACGTGTTTGGCCTGGTCGAAGCGGCCCGCATCCTATGCGAAGACGGTTTTGCGGTTTTCCCCTACACCACCGACGATCTCGTCGTTGCCGAGCGGCTGCTGGGGGCTGGCTGCAAGGTTTTGATGCCCTGGTGCGCTCCGATAGGTTCCGCGCTAGGACCAATCAACATATCGGCTCTGCGCTCGATGCGCGGTCATTTCCCGGGTGTGCCGCTGATCGTGGATGCGGGGCTCGGGCGACCGTCGCACGCGGCAATCGTCATGGAACTCGGCTTTGACGCCGTGCTGCTGAACACAGCGGTCGCCAAGGCGGCCGATCCGGTCGGCATGGCACGAGCTTTCGGCAAGGCGGTCGATGCCGGGCGAGAAGCCTTCAGCTCGGGAATGCTCGAACCGCGCGATGTCGCCGTGCCATCGACGCCGACATTCGGCACCGCGGTTTTTTCATGAAGTTCGATCCCTTCTACCTGATCGTCGACAGCGCAGCCTGGATTGAACGACTGGTGCCGCTCGGCGTCAAACTCGTCCAGCTTCGCATTAAGCACGGGGACGAGGCCACGCTGCAGACGGAAATTCGCCGCGCCAACGACGTCTGCGCGGTCCATGGTTGCCAACTGATAGTCAACGACTATTGGCGGCTCGCCATCGAGGAAGGCTGCGACTTTGTCCATCTCGGCCAAGAGGATTTGGCAGCGGCCGACCTGCTGGCGATCAAGTACGGCGGATTGAAGCTCGGGCTTTCGACCCACGATCACACCGAACTGGAAACGGCGCTCGCGGCCGAGCCGGACTATGTGGCGCTGGGGCCTGTTTATCCGACTAGCCTCAAGAAGATGAAATGGGCGCCGCAAGGGCTTGAACGGATCAGCGAGTGGAAGCGCCTGATAGCACCGATCCCATTGGTCGCCATTGGCGGCCTCAACCCCGGCCGGCTCGACGGCATTTTTGACGCCGGCGCTGACAGCGCGGCAGTGGTCACCGACATCATATTGAATGCCGATCCCGAAGGGCGGACTCGGGAGTGGATCGAAAAGACGGACCGATGGCGCTGAGGCAGGACCGGCATGTACTTGTCGTCAGTGGGTCGGATTCCAGCGGGGGGTGCCGGGATCGCGCGCGATATCGAGACGATCTCTGCCATTGGCCTGCGCACCTGCCTTGCCGTCACCGCGGCGACGGTGCAGACACACGAAGCCGTGAGGGCAATCCACCATCTGCAACCCGGCCTCGTGTCCGATCAGATGCGTGCTGCCCTGCGGGCCAATAAGGTGTCGGCCATTAAGATCGGCATGCTCGCAACTGCTGAGATCATTGCCGCAGTTGCGGCCGTGCTGAACGAAAATCCTCGGATACCGGCAGTACTGGATCCGGTGCTGGCCTCTTCGTCAGGCAGAACTCTAGTTGAAGCAAACGCAATCGGCGTCCTGAAGCGTGATCTCATACCACTCTGCCGTCTCGTGACGCCAAATCTCATCGAGCTGGCGGCCCTTGTCGGCTCGGAATTGGCAGCAGACGATGATGCCGTCCTGCGGCAGGGGCGGAACTTGCTTGCTGGAGGGCCGCAGGCGCTGTTGCTCAAGGGCGGCCACGCGACAGGACCGCGTTCAACGGATATTCTGTTGCGTTCCGATCGAGAGCCCATTTGCTTCGATGGGCCCCGCCTTGCGGATCGATGCGCGGCACCGGCTGCATGCTGGCCAGCGCCATCGCCGCGCATCTGGCGAATGCGATATCGCTTGAAGACAGTGTGCGCGAAGGCAAGAGGTTTGTCTTCGAGCAGCTTCAGTACAATTCAACCGAATGACCGCAGCCCGCCTGCCGAGTTGAGGCTATGCCGCGGGCTCGGCCGTTTGCAATACGGAGACCGAGATCTGGCTCTTCGGACCCGCGAGTCAGGCAGCGGCTTGCTTCAACTCTTGAGCGGAGCGTTGCGCCGACCTCACCTCGACATTGTCGATCAGCCGCGTCTGGCCGAGCCAGGCGGCGACGAGTAGCCGCGCCGTCTGATTCAACGTAGGCGATCGAGGCAAGGTCATTGTCTGCACGCAGTTCGAGATACTCGACCTGCGAGAAGCCCGCAGCGAGGATCGCCTGTCGGGCCTCATTCAGCGTGCGCTCGACGGATGCTCCCGAGCTCAGCCGCCCGGCAGTTTCAAACAGGATCTCGGCCAGCTTTGGCGCCGAGCGGCGTTCGGCGGCGGACAGCCGCGTGTTGCGCGACGACATTGCAAGGCCGTCCGCCTCGCGAACCGTCGCACAGGCGATGATCTCGATCGGAATGTCGAGGTCACGGACAAGCCGTCGCACCACTTGCAGCTGCTGGAAATCCTTTTCGCCGAAGAAGGCCAGATCGGCGCCGGTCTGCAGGAAGAGCTTCGTCACCACGGTTGCCACGCCGTCGAAATGGCCGGGCCGGAACGCGCCGCACAGGCCACCGCTCACCCCGTCCATCGATACCGTGGTAGCAAAGCCCTGCGGATATATGTCGGCTGCATCGGGAGCGTAAAGAATGTGAGCGCCGAGGGGCGCGAGTTTGGCCGCGTCATCGAACTCGGTGCGCGGGTAGGCATCCAGATCGTCGGCATTGTTGAACTGTTTGGGGTTGACGAAGAGGGTCACGATGACCCGATCGGCCTTTGCAAGTGCGGCACGCACCAGGCTTAGATGGCCCTCATGCAGGGCGCCCATAGTCGGCACAACGGCAATTTTTAGGCCTCCCCGGCGCCACGCTGCGACGATGCTGCGCAGTTCGGCAACGATCCGGACCATCGGGATGCTCATGCGGCTTCTCCTCCACTGACGCTTCGTGGCTCATCGCCGAAGACGTGCTCGGCCGCTGGAACGCGGCGCTCGCGCACCTCGCGCGCATAAGCCGCGATTGCTGCCTCGGCGGCTCCGGCGAGCTCGGCATAGCGCTTGACAAACTTGGGCCGGAAAGCGCCAAACAGGCCCAACATGTCGTCGACAACCAGGATCTGCCCATCACAGGCCGGCGACGCGCCGATGCCGATGGTAGGGATTGCGACTTCCTGTGTGATCTGCCCAGCAAGCGTTTCGGGTATTTTCTCAAGCACGACCGCGAAGGCGCCCGCCTCGCTCACCGCGATCGCATCGCGAAGGATGCGTTCGGCACTGTCGCCTCGACCCTGCACGCGATAGCCGCCGAACACATTGATCGCCTGCGGCGTTAGCCCGACATGGCCCATCACCGGAACACCGCGCACGGTTAGAAATCGGATCGTCTCAGCAATGCTCTCGCCGCCTTCGAGCTTGACCGCCGCACAACCGGTTTCTGCCATCAGACAGGCGGCATTACGGAAGGCCTGCTCGGGACTTTCTTCGTAGGAGCCGAAAGGCATGTCGACCACCATCAGCGCCTTTTCCAGCCCACGCCGCACGGCCTTGCCGTGCATGATCATCATGTCGAGCGTCACACTGACTGTCGAAGGAAGCCCGTGGAGCACCATGCCGACACTGTCGCCAACCAGCACCACATCGCAATGCTCGTCGACCAGCTTGGCGATTGGAGTCGTGTAGGCCGTCAGGCAAACAAGTGGCATCTTGCCCTTGCGCGCCGCAATGCCCGGCGGGGTCAACGCCTTGGTTCCTCCCGTTGCGCTCACCAGGTCCTCCTTCCCTGCGTTACCCGCGATAGAAGGGTTTGTCACAAATTTGTGCAGATGCGAAGAGAAAAATTTGCGTTGCACAATGAAAGCCGGCTTCGGACCGGTATCGACCGACTCGCTCCAGCGACCCGCGCCGGACGGCGCCGAAAAAATCTTTGCCGCTAACCCGGGCACAGGTTAAACGCCCACGACCAGGTTCCCGTTTATCGATCCCTGTGCTTCGCAGGCGCCAAACCCTTCGCCCAAAAAATTCTCCACGCACTTTTTGCCACGTGCCTGCTATGAGGCGGGCCCTACCGCGGGTTGGGGAGAGAATTGAGTTGGAGGTATCGTTGTTGAGAGCAAACAACTCGATCCCACCATAACGTAGCGGCGCGAGGACGATCGTTCCGGCATAACTGCTTGAGGCCCAGACCAGCCTTCGCCGCAGCGAAGCTCAAAGGATGAGAGACACCAAAATTGACCATTACCCAATCGCTGACCAGGCACCTTAAAAACCCTGAATTATTCTCCGATCTGGCCGGCGTGCCAGGCCAGGCCGCGGCAAACGCCGCGAAACAGTTCCCCGTATTCAATCCCTCCACAGGGGATCTCCTGGCGGAACTTCCAGATATGGATGCCGCAGGTGTTTCCAAGGCAATCGACAGAGCTGAAGCTGCGCGCGAACGGTGGGCGGCACTTACCGCGCGCGAGCGTTCTGATGTGCTGTGGAGATGGCACCAGCTGATTGCCGACCACAGCGACGATCTGGCCACCATTCTCACGGCTGAAATGGGCAAGCCCTTTGCAGAAGCTCAGTCCGAGATCGCCCACGCCGCAGCCTACCTCCAATGGTACGCCGAGGAGGCCAATCGCATCTACGGCGAGACGATTCCAGCGCCCTCCAACGACAGGCGCATGCTGGTGATCAAGCAGCCGATCGGGGTTGTCGGTGCGATTACCCCTTGGAATTTCCCCGCCTCAATGGTCGCACGCAAGATCTCACCAGCCCTTGCCGCCGGTTGCGTGATTGTTCTGAAACCTGCCGAGCAAACACCTCTCGTCGCCGGCGCGATGTTCACTCTTGCCCGGATTGCGGGTTTTCCAGATGGCGTTCTCAACTTGATCTACGCGTCGGAAGGCGATGCGGTCGGCCGCGAACTGTGCTCCAATCCCAAGGTCCGCAAGATCAGCTTTACCGGGTCCACAGAGGTCGGGCGGCTACTCATGCGTCAGTGTTCGGATCAAATAAAAAAGATAAGCTTTGAACTCGGCGGCAATGCGCCGTTCATCGTGTTCGACGACGCCGACATCGATGCTGCCGTGGATGGGGCACTACAGGCAAAATTTCGCAATGCCGGTCAGACCTGCGTTTCAGCCAATCGGCTCTATGTGCAGTCGAGCGTGCATGACGCGTTCGCCGACAAATTCACCGAGCGTGTGCGTGCCTTAAGTGTCGGTGACGGCTTCGAGCCAAACGTCGCGATCGGCCCTCTGATCGATACTCGTGCTCTTGCAAAGATTGAAAGCCATGTCGGCGATGCGTTGCAGAAAGGTGGAAAGATCCGATGCGGTGGCAGCCGTATCGGCAAGTTGGGGTCATTTTTTGAGCCGACCGTGATCACGGACGTGACAAGCACGATGCGGGTCGCTCATGAGGAGACGTTCGGACCGTTGGCCCCGATAATCCGCTTCAAAGATCCCGATCAGGTGGTGCGCGAGGCGAATGATACGATTTACGGTCTTGCAGCCTACTTCTACGCCTCCGACCTCAAGCGCGTCTGGCGCGTTGCTGAAGCCCTCGAATACGGCATGGTCGGCATTAATACGGGACGGATGTCCTCTGAGGCCGCACCCTTCGGGGGCATGAAGCAATCAGGGATTGGTCGTGAGGGATCGCGCCATGGTCTCGAGGATTATCTCGAGATGAAATATCTGTGCATGGGAGGGCTCTAGCCCACGGTATTCATCCGAACCCTACCGACACAGGCGCCACCGCAGAGCCTCAAATTTCCCACACCAAAACATCTCAAGCAGTCCCGGGTCGATCCGACACTCTACCGGCACGGTAACCAGATCCGAGCCGCCTCGTAGCCACACGGGAATAGCTCGCCAAGCGCGGTAATCGCAAACCGCCAGACGGCTCAACCTGCTCTCTCAATCGAAGCGCAGAACTTTCGCTTCGAGCGCGGCCGCGACGAAGGCTCGCCGCGCGGCAGGTGTATGAGCCTCGCCTCGCAAGACCTGCAGACACGCGTCCATAGCTACCCTGCGTTTCTCCGTCTGACGGGGAAAATACCGGAGCAAAATGGTGGCCGCGTCGTTAACATCGAACACGACACGCTCGGTGCTGTGGCGGCCAAGCTTAACAACGACTGGCCTCGCAAATTTCACCAGGCCTGTCATCTCACTTTTCCTCTAAAAGGCCCCGCGCGGCAAACGCACCCGTACGTCTCAATGAAATGCCCATTGAGAGGTTTTGGATTACGGCCGGGAGAAAAATGGCGTCGATTGATCCCGCTTCCGAGCCGGCCCCGTCGGTCGCTCGATCGAAAGCGTGGTTCGAGGTGGAAGTTCTCCCCGGTGTAAATCAACGAGGCGCTGATCCAGATCCTTGTCCGCCGCGGTGAGGCGATGGTTTAGGCGAAGGTAGTCCATCCAGGTCGGCGTGCGGAATGTCTCTGTCCAATGCAACGGCTCCTGTAGATCGCGCTGAAGGTTCCAGTGCCGGGCACCCACGCGGCTTTGCGCTCGGCGTCGTTCTCGCATCTTGTCCAGGAAAGCTTTGACATTCGTCTCCGGTATTGAGTACTCGATCTTAACGACGATGGGGCCGCTTCTCGACTTCAAGTCCAGCGCGATCTCAGGCGTCTCGAATCCCAGAGAATCTTGGTCAGAATCTTTCCACTGACGGATGGGCAACAGGAAACCGGTGGCGGCAACCAGCAGGAGAGCGCCAGCGGAGGCCTCCAGGGCCGAGGTCAGCGAATAGTTCTCAGCCACCGTACCCCACAGCCAGCTGCCGGTCGCGATGCCGCCGGACGAAAGGGCGTAATAATCGAGAGAGTGCGGCCAACGACCCACCTTGGGCTCGACAATTGCACACTCACGTCAAGCCCAGTCCAGGTGACGACCCAGCCCGCGCCGCCGAGCGCCAGCGCAGCAGCCGCCACTACCAGCGAAGAAGTAAGGGCAAGAGAAAGACAGCACGCCGCGCAGGCGATGCACGCGAGTATTGTCAATCGCTCCTGGGACAGCCTCCGTCTCAAGATGTTGTTGCAGATGCCGGCGAAAAAGGCGCCGGTCCCGAAGCCCGCCATCAGGATGCCATAGGCGACTGGTCCGCCCCCCAGCTGATCGCGAGCGACCAGGGGGAGCAGCGCCAGTATTGAGATGCTCGTCAGGCCAAAAAGGGTTCCGCGTGCGATTGCCGCCTTGATTTCCGATGACAGCGCTGTGAAGCGCGCTCCGTCATGGATCGCGGTCGCCATAGATTCGCGCGGAAGAGGTGAAGGGCGGACATTCCATTTGCGGCGCCCTATAGTCGACAGCAGCGCTAGATAGGTCAGCGTCGCCAGGGCGAAAGCCGTGAGAGGTCCAAACGAAGCAACGACGATGCCGCCGAGCGCCGGGCCGACGCTTCGAACAGCGTTGTATCCGACCGAGATAAGCGTGACCGCGGCTGGAACATCGCGTTTTCGCAGGATATCGCCGACCGAGGCGTGCCAGGCGGGTTCAGTGAAAGCCGCGCCGGCGGCCAAACAGCTGAATGCGAGGATCATCCATGGATCGTAAAACCCGAGCCCTGCAAGAGCAGTCAGCATCGTCGACGACAACGCTATCACGCACCAGCCTGCGAACATGAGGTTGCGACGGCTGAAATTGTCGGCGATGGCTCCGGCGAAGATCGACAGAATGAAGGTGGGCAGCGTCGTGGACGCCTGCACCAAGGCGACCATCAAGTCCGACGTCGAAATGGTTGCCATCAGCCAACTGATGGCAACAGTCTGCATCAGCCATCCAAGGCTCGATACTTGTGTGGCAAGCCAGATCGGACGAAAGGTCGGATCCTCGAGCGGCGCGAACGTCGGCGACGAAACTGGATTCGCATCTGCGCGCGCCACCCTGCTCATTTGGCTGAGCCTTCCTTCCGTCTACCGGTCGCGTTAGAGGTTTCCTCCCGGCGCAAGTGCCTATGGAGGCGTGGCAGGATCAGGGCATTTTACTGCGCGACGCAAGTTCATTTTGCAGTAGCTGCCACTGTGGCCGAAACGATTACTTCTTCTGGAAGAATGGACCCGCTGAAACCTCCACAATCGCCCAGAAGAATCAGCTCGAAAAGCAGCTCGATCGGTGGTCTGCTGCAAATCCTGGCTTTGTTCGCTGGTCGATATCCCTCTCCCCCACCGAAAAATGGTGACGACGCTGACAGGATCACACCTCGGCCTCGCCCGCCGCTTCCCCAGGCGGTTCATGCGCGTCCGAACATGTGCTGAAACAGCAGGTGCGCTGCGGGCAGTAACGAACTATTCACTATAAGCGGTCATCCTGACTGAAAGCCCCGCCGACAAGCATAGCGTGGCCTGGCACTCCGTTACCCAATCACGGTGCGCCCGCACAGGCTGGCGACCGACGCTGTTCATGTCACACGTCCGCAGTAAGCGTCGGTCGCCGCCAGCGCGATCAAAAAGAAGGTCTAGCATCATCCAAACGTTCTTTTCGAACCCGATATCTCTGATGTCCGGAATGCACACGAGCCTGCGCAGGTTCTGCTCTGCTGCCTAGTGATACGCCAGACGCTGCCACACTGGTCAAGAATCGGGTCTGCGCCACGGACCTTCATCTGCAACGCGCTTCACACTGCGGACAGCAGACAGGGAAGCCTCCACCACCACGAACAGTTCGCGACGGCGGGTCGATTGCGGAACCAGGCCGCCATTTTTGGCAAGCGAACGACGCTATTGGCTGGTGTACATCAAGCCAAGCGCCATAGCCGCCGCAAATGCGGCGTTCCAAGGTGTGCCATTGGATTTCTCCGATTTAGAGAACGCAGGGCCTGGCGTTGCCGCTGCTTAAAGCGGCCCGGTAGCGACGCCTGGCTTTATTGAGGGACTTTCTATCCTACTCCAAGGACAACGCGTGTTCGGGTCCAGTTAGAGCGGGATGAGATTTGTAAGAGTCGTGGGATTCCCAAATCATCGCAGTTCTGATTCAACATTCATGCTGGGAGGAGGCCAGTGTGGATGGCAGGATATTCGATGGACCTTCGCGAGCGGGTTGTAGCTGCGGTCAAGACCGATGGGCTCTCGCGACGTGCGGCGGCGGCTCGATTTGGCGTTAGCTATAGCGCGGCCATTGAGTGGCTTAAGCGTGTCGAAGAGACTGGCAGTGCTGCGCCTCGCCAGGTCGGCGGCTACAAACCGAAGAAGCTCTCGGGAGAGTGGCGCGACTGGCTGATCGAACGCTGTCACGACAGGGACTTCACCTTGCGCGGCCTTGTGGCCGAACTTGGCGAGCGTGGCCTGAAGGTCGACTACCGTTCGGTGTGGGAATTCGTGCATGCCGAGAAGCTCAGTCACAAAAAAAGACGCTGATCGCCGTCGAGCAGGATCGTCCCGATATCGCGCGACGGCGGATGCAGTGGACGAAGTATCGGGGCCGGATTGATCCCACGCGCCTGGTCTTCATTGACGAGACCTGGACCAAGACCAACATGTCGCCGCTAAGGGGCTGGGCGCCGGTGGGACAGCGGATCAAAGCGAAAGTGCCGCACGGCCACTGGAAGACCATGACCTTCCTGGCCGCGCTGCGCCGCGATCGCGTCGACGCGCCTTGGTTGATCGACGGACCGATCAACGGCGAGAGATTTCTCCTCTACGTCGAGAAGGTTCTCGCGCCGACCCTCCAGCCAGGGGATATAGTCATCATGGACAATCTCGGCTCGCACAAAGGCAAGGCGGTGCGTCGCGCCATACGCGCCGCCGGCGCAAGGCTCTTCTTCCTGCCGAAATACTCGCCCGATCTCAATCCGATCGAACAGCTCTTCTCAAAACTCAAGCACTGGCTGAGAAAGGCAGCAAGCCGCACCGTCCAAACCGTCTGCGACGCGATCGGCCAAATTCTCGACCGCATCACATCCGCCGAGTGCTCACACTACTTCAAAAACTCCGGCTATGACCGAAACTAATCTCATCCCGCTCTAGTCCCGAGTTTCCCTCGCACATTTGACGCCCACCTCCTCCCGGGCACGACGGCATGGCCCTGCTGTGCTGTTTTCAGGCGGAGCGCAATTCCAGCAGGCGTCCCAGCGCAAACCTGCCGCGCAGGTTTCGCATAGCTGCCAAGACCTTGCCGGCGATGATGCCTATCCCGATGCCGCCGGCTATTGCCAGCAACTGAAAGACCGAAGTCGGCAGCATGCCAGCGACAGGCGCCATCAACACTTCAGGGACGAAGCGGTGGAACAGGTAGATTGGGAACGCGGCGACGGCGACCTGCGTAACCATCCACCCGACCCCCGCTGGCAGGCGAATACGCGGTGCGTAGAGAAGGGCCAAGACCGCCGCGAAGATCGTCAAATACTTGACCGTTGTCCCCAGCCAAACCGATTCCCAGAAGGCCAGATAGCCCAACACCGCGGCGGCAAACGCGGTCAGAACGAGCTTTCTCGCGGGACTATCGGCAAGACCGGCACACCAGCCGAAGACGGCAAGGTGGAAGACCCAGTAGATCGCGAAGGTCTGGCGGTTGTCTATGTCGACGAACGGCGGGACGGAAAAGCGCGCTGCCGTCGCAAATCCCAGAAAGCCGAGCGAGAGGGCAAAGGGTCGAGCCCGGGCGAGCTTGCGCACTGCTGGAATGGCAAAGGTGAGGGCGAAGACTAAAAGCGTCTGCGCATAGGCCTCGATGAACCAGTAAAGATAAGGGATCATCTCGTGACGTTCCGGTTCGGCATAGCCAAAATTGCCGGTAAGCGTCAGCGAAGCCCAGGGCACCGACCGCCAGGCAGCAGCGTAAGCGGCGACAATGAGAAAATAAGGAATCAGGACGTCGATCGCAGGCCTCAGTGCGTGCCGGATTCGACCGGCCAGGAAATGGGTGGACTGGAAGCGAGCAAGGCTGAAGCCGACGAGCAGCATCATGACGCCGGAACCGCCGGGGATGGGCCACAGCGTCTGGTGGTGCACGACCACCAGCAGGATCGCGATGACCCTCAACACCAAATCGGTCGGCAACCCGCTTGCCTGCTTGTGCTGGAGAGGCTGCCTCATCCCATGACGGCCCGCCAGTTCGGAGATGCTCAGGCGTTCCCAGCCTTCCGGCAGCTCCAAACCGTCCTGTTCGAGTTCCAGAGCCAGTTGCAGGAAGCGAAGGGAATCTCCGCCGAGGGAGACAAAGCTATGGTTGTGGCCAACAGGGAGTGGGTAGAACACGCGGGCATAGGCGCCAAGCACGCCGCCCGTCTCGGACCGGATTTCCGTCCGCCCTTCCAGCATCTCGCGATGGAGGCTGGTATAGTCGATCTTGCCAGAGGCAAGCCTGGGAAAGTCCTGGCGGGTAGCGACGCGAATCAGATTGGCCGGCAGGCGACTGGCCTCGGCAAGGATTCGCTGCGCCCTTCCCGTCGAGCCAGCGTCAATGGCATAGGCCTGTAGCCCTCGATCGTCGCCGAGTACGGCGGCGGCGATACCCGCCCGCTGGAGCGCCTGCTCCATGATATCGAAGCCGATCCTGAGGCCTGCAATCTTGGCGAAGCGGCTTTTGCGCCCGACGATGCGGAAGAAACCCTGCTCGTCCTGTAGGGCAATGTCGCCGGTGTTCAGGGTCTCGACCTCGGCGCCGCGCGCGAGGTCGCAGCGCCGCGCGCCGTAACCCATCATCACGTTCGGCCCTCGATAGACGAGCTCTCCAGGGACGCCCGGCCGGCATATCGGCTCTCCCCCGGCATCGACTATGCCAAGGCTGCCGCCGGGGATGGGCACACCGATCCGCTCCTCCCGGTCGGAAAGGCTCTCCGGCGGCACGAAAGCGATGCGTGCTGTCGCCTCGGTCTGGCCATACATGACGAAGAAGCGGCCGCCCCGGGCGCGCATGTGGTCCCGGTAGCGGCGGATGAGGTCGGGATTAAGCTGTCCGCCCGCCACCGTCATCATGCGCAGCGTCTTGAGTTCTGCGTCGCGAAAACGCGCCCTTTCCAGAAGTTCGTAGGAATACGGGACACCAGACAGGTTCGTGCAGCCGCCCTCGGCGATCATCCTGAGGAAATCGCCGTCCACGACCGAGACACCGGGGAAGAGGACGCTGGCGCCCGCAATCAGATGCGAGTTGAGGACCGACAGCCCGTAGGAATAGTGGAGCGGCAGCACGAGAGCTGCCCGGTCGGAGGAAGAGAGTTCGAGATAGCTCGCGATCGAGCGCGCATTGGCTTCGAGGTTGGCAAACGAAAGCCTGACCGCCTTGGCGGCGCCCGAGCTGCCGGACGTCATCAGCAGCAGCGCGAGATCGGGATGCAGCGGCTCTGCATCTCTGGCTCTCCGAGCTTCCTCAACCAGTCGCCAGCGGCCGTCGGCTGGCCTGTAGATGAAATCCGGCTGAAAGACTGCCAGGAAATCCTCCCAAAGCTTGTGATCACAAGGCGGCAGCATGGCCACTGCATGACCGGCCTGCAGAGCTCCGACATAGGCGGCGACCGCATGCTCGGAAGCTTCCGCCGATATGGCCACGAGCTGTTTTTTTCCTTGTCCCAGCTGCGAGGCGAAGCGTAGCGCGAGGCTGCCGAGTTCCCCGTGGGAAAGCGTCCGTCGGTCGGCGAAGACAAGCGCCGCACGCTGCTCGTCATGGGCGAATTCGGACACAAGGTTGATGGAGGGCATGGACGAGCTTCGGTTTGCCGGGGAAACTGGCCGACGCGCCTATAATACATGATGAATTAAGTCAACTATGCCGTATTTGTAGTTACCAAGCGCTTCGGGTGGCGTCCGATCCCTAGTTCGGACCGGCGTCCCAATACGACCTCCGAATGATTATGCTTTCTCTTTGTGAGACAATGATCTCCATGCGGCGCGGCGCTGTCCATCCTTGGCTGGAATGAGCAGGACAACTGTGCAGACTGGCCTGCCGTTGCGCGTATCGCAGCACCTTCATGCGCGACTCTCGCTTCGGTCGGCAGTGTGCGGCGCGTACGCAAGAGACCGCCGCGCCGCGCAGTTGAAGATTGCACCACTGCGAAATCAGGTTCATCCGGCTTCACCGGCGGCCCTCGTTGACATCGGCGCAACACTGGCTGTTTGTAGCGCCGAAGGCGGACGGAGCGTTCTGTCCGCTTCGTGGATGGCGCTCATTCGTGCGGCTAATCTCCCCCTATCCATCGTTGTGCCGCGTTTCTCTCCTTTGGCCAAGACACCACCGACCAGTCACCGCGTCCGTAGCCACCATCACGAATGCGGGAATGGGGCCGACAGCGGACTGGCAGGTTTCGCCATTGGGATAGAGGATAGCGGACGTCTAGACTGTGGAGCTGAGGTCTACAATTGGCTAGTCTCAACGTCCGGACTACTCGCCGCTCCTATGTGCTCCGATATTGCTCGGCCGTCAGGCAGCAGGCCGAACTTCACTCGAAGGACCAAGTCTTCGAGTAACTGGCCAGTCTTGGTACAGAACTCGTTGATGTCGAACCAGCTGACATAGTCCGACAAGTAATGTCGATGGCGGCCGGCAGCACACAGCGAGCAGACGTTGTCTGAGCTAATGGGACGTACTAAATCGTCATCGGGGATTGGTCAGGCTGGCTCTGAGACGGCAGCAACACGCCCATAGAAGAAGGCTCACTACGGAAGCAATCGACGCGCATGCGCCGACCGTGCTGCTCACAAGGAACCAGCCTAATGACGTACGACTTCTCCGCGCTATCTTATGCGGATTTCGAGGACCTCTCGCGCGATCTCATCGGCAAGGAGCTCGGCATTCGTTTCGAGGCGTTTGCGCCCGGCCCGGATGGCGGGATGGACGGCCGTCACGCTGCCGGAGGTTTCAGAACGGTGTTGCAGTCCAAACACTATGCGGGCACCCGCTGGAGTGGACTCAAGAAGGCGATGAAAAAGGAGCGCGCGTCGATCGACCGCCTCACGCCGAACCGGTACATCCTAACCACTTCCTGCCCACTTTCACCTGAGAACAAGGCCGAGCTTGCGGGCATCATCGGGCCGGCGCTCAAGAGCGAGGACGATATCTTTGGCCCTGGCGACCTGAATAGCCTTCTGCGCAAACACCCCGAAATCGTGAAGTCGCACATCAAGCTATGGCTGTCGGGTACGGCAGTGCTCGAGCGCGTCCTGCATGCCGCACTGCACAGCTTCAACGACATCACCAGGGACGAAATCGTAGAGAAGGTACGGGTGTACGCGCCAAATCCTAGCTTCAACGCGGCGCAGGATATTCTGGAGAAGCAGCACGTCCTAATCATCTCGGGACCGCCCGGAGTCGGCAAGACGACGCTGGCCGAGATGCTCTGCTATGCGCATCTCGGTGACGGGTGGGAACTGAAGGCCATCCGGCAACTCGACGACGGCCTGACCACAATTACCGATAAGAAGAAGCAGATTTTCTATTTCGATGACTTCCTCGGGCGGGTCGCGCTAGATAAGAATGCGCTTTCAAAAATGGATTCCCACCTTGCGCGCTTCATTACGCGCGTGCGCAAATCGCCGAACGCGCGATTCATCCTTACCACGCGCGCGCCTATCTTTGAGGAAGCGAAACGGCATTCCGAGCATCTGGCAGACCGGCAGCTCGATATCAGCCGGTACCTACTCGATGTCGGAGTGTACACTCGGCGGATTAAGGCGCGGATTCTCTATAATCACCTGCTCGTCACCGGCACGCCGCAGACGCACATCAACACGCTGATCGACAGCGGAAAGATCGCGTCGATCGTCGACCACAAGAACTACTCGCCGCGCCTGATCGCCCTGATGACCGAAGGGGCGCGTGTGGCCGACTATACCGCAGAGGACTACCCGGCCGTCTTTCTAGCGGCGCTCGATAATCCCACGCAGCTATGGGACATACCGTTCCGCAAGCATATCCCCACGACCTGCCGCCACTTGCTTATGACGCTCTTTTTCTGCAGCGAGTTCGGAGTGCAGATCGAGAGGCTGCGCGCGGCCTATGCATCGTACCACCGTGTCCTCTCGGATCACTATGGCGCGTCGCAGGATCCAAAGGATTTCGAGGAATCGCTTAAGATTCTCGAAGGCGGCTTCATCAAGATCGTCGGTACGATGGTGAGCTTCGTGAACCCCTCGGTGCGCGACTATCTCCAGAGTTACCTCGACGATTACACGTTGCTTACCCTCGCAGCGCAGGCATCAGTGCAAAGCGAGTGGGCACAAAGAGTTTGGGAGCATGGCAAGCGCCTGGCCACGGCGCGAACGCGACCGATGCCAGCCGGGCGCGCCGCGCTAGCCCGCGCCTTCCTTCCAATCGCCCGCGCGTTTCTGACGCTTCCAGTATGGCTCAAGATCCAGACGAGCGCCCATAGCGTGACCTACACTCCGACTGGCCTGTCCAATGTGGAACGTGTCGAGCTAATGATCGACTGGTGGTATGCGAGCGCCGACGACAACTTTCTGCCGATGATCAGTACACTGGCGGGCAATCCCGTGGATGGTTGGGATGCATGGCGAGACGCAGACAATCTGCTCATCCTTGTCGGAAAGCTAAGGGGCACTGGATACTTCGATGAGCTGCCTCAGGCAGCCGACCTTGCCGACATTCTTGAGGAGGGCGCCGCCAACATGATCGACGTGAATTCGCTCACTTCGGAGGATCTGGACAAGTTGTCCGACGCCTACGAGGAGTGGAGGTATTACCTTGGCCCTGTGATCAAAGAAGCCATCGCATCCGGGATCCGTCGCGAGTTCGAAGAGATTGACAAGGTACTGCGCGATATGGACTCGGAGTCGACCGTGGATGAGCATATCGAAGTCCTAGAGAAGCTGGGCAAGCGCACCGGCATCTCTGAGGAGGCTATCAAACGCGCCAGTGAGAAGGCCTTGGAGCGCAAGATCGAGATCGAGAGCGACAGCACGGCGGCCCCCTCCTCGTCAGTCAGGAGCCGCGATACGCAGATCGCTGACGCATTCGACGATGCGGCGCTGCAAACACTATTTGCGCCCTTGCGTCGTGCCTGAAGGGCCGGTGCCTCCTCTAGGCGCCCCAGCCATTGGTCTCCTTGAGGAAGATCATGCCATCCAAAGCACCGAGGATCGTGGAATTCGTTGGGGGGCCCGCACGCGGAACGTCGCACTTCGGATAACTGGCGCAGATAGCCGACCTGCGCATCCAGCGTTGTCCCGACCGCTTTGCGTCGATCGGTTATTTGGCTAGCAGGGCGAACTGATTGAGCCGGCAAGAGCTATTTTGTGTCCATGAGCTTGCTGACATGCTCCTTCGTCAACGACGTGTCCGCCTTGGCCTTGCTGAAGAAGTTGCGCAAGATACGGTACTTGATGCCGATCTCTGAAACCACTTGGTCGATGTCAGAGAGCTCCTCCTCCTTTTTGGCACGGCCAACGATGGTGGCGACGGCGGAGCGGTAATATTCGGCAAGGTTGAGGATCACTGACTCTAGATAACTGGGCATCAGGCCGGCGTGAACCAACTGGTTGCGGGCACGGTAGACCCTGTGGATCTGCCAGCGGACACGGTTGTAATGGTCGTCCATCGTACCATTCACGGCCCCGATGTTCTTGTAGTCGCGCTGGAGCTTGTAGACCCGATGGAGCGCCAGCGGATTGTCGCTCAGCAAGCCGCACAATCTCTTCTGATATTCCACGTTCTCTTCGAGGAATACCAGCTCGGCAAAGGCGTCCTGGCCGTGTGCCTCGGTTTCCATCTCGCGGGTGATCTTATTGAGCCGGTTGCGGTATCGCGGAAGCAACTCGTTATAGACAGCGATGACTTGGCGCCGCGTATGGCGCATAACAATGCAGGGCACGATAAGTTTTGCGTAGTGAACGATACGGGCCACCTCGCGCGGTTCGCTCAACAACACCTCGATCGCGGACCAAAGCGAGATAAGCCGGTTTTCCGGGTTGAACGATGTCCTTGCCAACGCAGCGGTCCGGATGGAGCTGAGTAGCCGTTCGGTCGACGTTTCGTCGAAATTCCGGGCAATGTCAGCGGCATAGTTGCTTATCGTGCGGGCGCGGGTGACTCGCAGGTTCTTCTTGATCGGAAGCGGGCGAGCCTTGTTCTCCAGAAAGTCGGTCTTGGTAATGGCCTCGCCCGATTTGGCGCGATGGAGTGTGATGTGCATAGTGTCACCCCACTCGCAGTGCATTCCGTATGGGTCCAGGAAGGAAATAGCGCGCTGGGCACTGAGTAATTGGTAGGCAGAATCCATAGCGGCTTCGGGGTCGAGGGTGTCCGCCGTCCACTCGAACACCCAGGCCAGAACATCCTTGTTGGTGTTCTCGTCCAGCGTGGGCTCATAAGCGCTTCCGGCAACCCGCTGAAAGGCATTGAAGTCCAGGCCTCTCAGGTAGTTGCCGAGGTCGCGGGTCACGCCGACATGTACGATGTACCGGCGGTTCTTGCCGTCGAACTTGCTCAGGAACTTTTCCAGGGTTTTGCGGCCCATTCGCACAACGGTCTTCTCGAAGAAGGTTTCATCTACGACGTGACGGATGTGATTGCGCTCGTAGCCAAGGTTCAGGAGATGGGAGCAATAGAAGCCCACCAGCTTGCGGTAATCCATCCTCTGCCTCGGCTGATCAAACAATTCCAGCAACAGTCGCTCAAGAGTCTCCTTGTATTTGTCGGCAATCAGCTTCTCGATCAGCCACAGGTGAGATGCGAAATCATCCAGTGAAAAGCTCGTGCCGAGCAGAGTGATAAGGGACCCTATCTCGTCGGCCGCAAGGCTCCGCGCTGCGGGATCCTTCGCAAAAGACCACTTCATTTCCTCGATAACAGGGTCAAGGACGGCACGCGGCACCCGCTGGTCCTCTACATCGGCAATCAGATCAAGGGCCTCATCAACGCGGGCGGTTGTATCCAGCGAATAAACACGGAAGCTCTCAAAGGTCGTTGGCGTCAGCATCTCGCTCATGAGTTGAGCGAACATCAAGATGCCGCGACTACCGTCTGTATCGGGCCACTTTTCTTTCGGAAGACGCACGACTCAATCCCCAACCGCCCTTGGGAGAGTATTACCGGACAATATCTCCATCAAGTATACGAAATAGTTGGCTCAGCCAGCCAAGCAGGTCGCCAAATGCGAAGAAACCGCACTGGTCGTCGGGTGCCGGAGGTGCCGTGATTGACTCAGCTCGGGGAATAGCAATTTTGACGGCAGCACTTCTTTGGTGCCGCGATGACTCTAGTATGGCACGGATCCCATGTCTGCTTATGGAATGTGGCGAAACCGGTCACAACGGCTGAGTTGAGGCGCAGAGCTGCCGTTCGCGGATTTGGTCGGGTCGGATGGATTTGGCGGCCAGACCTTGGGAACCACCAGCCTGAAGCGATCGTAACTCGCCATTGTAGACGTGTAACAAACTGCGTAACAAACCACACGAAAAGATCAATCTTTTCAGCGGCATAGGGATTGAATCGAAAGACGCTCTCTCCGCCAACCATCCACCACCACTGATCTGGGCCAACGGGCGACCTATGGCAGGCCTCCAGCGAGCTACTTTGTCCAGCTTGCGATTGTGATCCCGCAGGCCATGCCAGCACAGTCGGCAATCCAGTCGAATACATCCGGACCGCGCCCTATCAGTTGCGCGCCCTGAACAACTTCAATCGCCAGGCCCGAAAATGCGAGGAGAACGATCAGCGTTGCCTTGTGTTTCGTCCAGCCGAGACTTCCCAAGGCCGCCAAAACAGCGAATGCGGCGGCGTGGATGAGCTTGCCATGATGCGTGAAGGTCACTCCCAAATTATGCAGGAGCCACTCCGGAAAAAGGGCGAGCAGGAGAACGCCGGCCAACGCGACAAGGAAAGCAACCCTTGCCGCGATCGGATATGAACCTGCGCGCAACAATATAGGTCAGCCCTTCATCCGAAGTCTGCAGAGGCGACCGCCAGCACGAAGCGGTCTAGCGCTAAGGCAGATTCTCAATCTCTACCCTCCAACGGACCGGCGCATCGGCCGAACAGATGAAAGACGCGCGCCTCTGGCGAAGCGCGGGGGCATTCCACGACCAACGCATCGGGCCAACGGGATGACGCCTACGCCCGCGAGGGGAGAAGGACTGTGGGAGCATCCGGGAAATCGGAAGATCCAGTACGCAGAAAAATCAGCCGGCCAAAGCTGGAATAAAATTACGGTGACATAAATCACGGTGACAGTGCACTTTTTGCCATGTTTGCTCGGCTGTCGCTGTGTGTAGATTGAAAGCATGGCTCGACTTGCATTGCCGCGCAGCCGATGTCGGCATCTGGGCGGCCGGTGGGCAGCGAAGCACTTCTGGACCGGATTTCCGAGCACCGGAAAGCCGAAATCGGGAAACATGCCGCCGCATACTGGACCGCCCATCGGTGGGGCGCTGATGATCAAGCAAGCCTAACGGCGAATACGTCCGGTCAACTTGTCCACGAGCGTCATCGGGAAGCTGAAGGTCTGATACATCATCCCGATGGCCGGAGGTGGCTTTGACACCGGTTGAGCATCTATCTACACCGCCCGCTCACTTGGAATTAACCAATTTTGGTAGCCGGGAACAAACAGTCAGCGACTCGCGTTTCTTACGCGAGGCCGGACTCTCGTTCCCCTCGGTCTGGCTGTGAAGGCCCACTATCTTTTGCACTGACAGCGGGCTTCGAGGGTTCGCAAATGCCGCGCCGGCGTTTCACTCGCACCTGCTTTAGCCCTCACGATTTGGCTATTTGTGAACGCGTGTTTGATCAGGTTTGCGCAGATGAAGTCATCGACCCTTTTAGCCGGGATGCCGAAGCCTTAGCGGTGACGATTGTCGCAATCTTTCGAAACGTAACTACCAACGAGCGCGAGCTGCTCGGGGAAGTCAGATCTCGTCAACGCTCAAAGAGCGCAGACAGGCGCACTAGCTCTCGTCACTGAAACCCAGCAGCGACGCTTGGCGTATGTGGGTGTGGTCGCCACGGAGATGCTTGACGCGCAGCTTTACACCAGGCCTGACCCATTGGGTCGCCGGCCGTTTCTTCATGGCCTCTGGCGGCGGCCCGGCATGCTCTCGAACCCGCTTCAACAGCCGCTCCTTCATGTCGCGGCCCAAGGTGATGAAGGCGGTACCGAGATATTTCCCAGTTCCTGGCTGTGCCAAAAGTGCGAAGGCTGCATTGCCAGGCTCGCGCTCGATGCCCAGCAGTTCGAATTCGTCGACCGTGAAGCTCTTGGTCTTCAGCCAGTTCGAGGTCGGGCCGCTGCGGTATTTGCTGTCGGCTCGCTTCGAGACAATTCCCTCAAGTTCGACCTGCTCGACGAGATAGAAGATCGACTTGGCGTCACCAGGCATGGCCTCGCTGAACTGGATCCGGCTGTTCGGCTTCATGATGCCGCCGAGAATTTCGCGGCGCGCCTTGCAGCCGATGTCGCGCAAATCACGGCCATTCAGGTGCAGAATGTCGAATGCGCAGAGGTACATGCCATAGGGATTGTTGTGGACCGCGTTCTGGAGCGCGTTGAAGTCGGGCATACCGGCCTTGTCAGTGACGACCGCCTCGCCGTCGATGATGGCGTTCTTGACCTCAAGCTCCGTCGCCGCTTCCACGATGCCCAGATATTTACGCGTCCAGTCCTTACCGGTTTCGGCATAGACGCGGATATCCTCGGGGCCGTTGATGATGATCTGGGCACGATAACCGTCGAGCTTGATCTCGTGAATCCAGTTGTCACCCTCGGGCGGCTTGGCCACCAGCTTGGGCTCCATCGGGAGGATGAACTCTAGCCGGCCGGTGCTGGCCACTGCCCGCCTACGCATGGAACCTAGTCTAGGTCACTGGCGTATATTAGCCATAGTGAATATGACGAAATTCTAAAGGACGTGCGATATGGCAGACGACAAAAGCAAACGCGACTTTCGCGACCGCAACAAGATATCGGCGAACGACGATTATGAGGTGAACTTTTTCGTTCTGCAGAACAACATCACGCCGGCGCAGGTGCGCGAGCTGATCCGCAAGCACGGCAACGATCGAGCGACCCTGACCGCCGCCGCGAAAGCATTGCCGGCACAATGATGACCAAACTCTCGGAGGCGCGAGCCTTTTGTGGCTCAGCACATCTCGACGCCGTCTAGCGTGGAACCGCAGGTATTCCCGAGACTGAGCGCGCCGTTTCGGCGGAGAAAACCACGAAGGCAAAGATGAGCACGCTGACAGCGACGATCATGGTGCCGGTGGCGACGATCGGCTCAAGGGCTGGATTTCTATGCAGCATCACGTAAAGGGCCATCACGACCAGGCCAGATTGTAGACGCCGGGACCATCGCGATCCTGCGGGCGGCTTTTGTCGGGTTCAGAGCGTAGTATCCACCGAATATTGCACTCGTCACCCATCCCAAGAAGGTTGATGTGCGCGTGGCACCGTGATTGCCTGAAATTGCCATCTGCAGGCCGGCTAAGGAAGACGATCGCTGTCTTGAAAGAGATCCGAGATTTTCGGCATGTCATGTCCTCCCCAAGCCGTTGCTGGCGGCCCGGCAGCCTGTGGGGGTGACCGGCCAGCCACCGGGCCTAACCGGCTTGCGCCGGCTGGCGAAAACATGTGCTCACGCTAATGTAATTGCAACATCGAGATGCCGGTGCGCACAGCGAGGTTCGCGATCTCGACTCCTGTCCCAAAGGCTGGTTGGCGGGTCATCCCGTGAAGACGATGATCTCCTTCGCACCGCCGACTCCAGCCAGTGGAATTACGGTGACAGTGCACTGTTTGGCATGTTCGCTCGGCTGTCGCTGTGTGTAGATTGAAAGCATGGCTCGACTTGCATTGCCGCGCCGCCGATGTCTGCATCTGCGCAGTCGACGGGCAGCGAAGCACTTCTAGGCCCGGCAAACCGGACAGCCGTGAAATCGGAAAGACGCGGCAGGGGGATAGAAATGGTGCACTGTCACCGTAATTCCCGTAATTCCCGTAATTCCCGCCGACTCGGTAGGCCAATATCAATTTAGATCGTCAACGCCAGCAACCCAGCGATCGCGTTTCTCTAAAGTCGGACTAACCGCCTTTCGCTTTCAGGTATGGATTGCCACCGTACTGCTCGGCATCTGGAGTGCAGATAACGCCTGCCTCCTTCCCGCCGCACTTCGAGCAAGCACACGCGCTGCTGCAATTCACGTACGGCGACTCCTCGGCGGCCAGGATGCCGGCACGAGTCGTGCGAGCAAAACAGGAACCAGGATCACCGCCACAACTGAACCGTGCATTTTGCTTCCGTGTGTTGCGCCGCAGTTACAGTTCAGCCACAACCTGTGTGTTATTCAATTTTTGGTGACTTCCTTTCAACACAGGCATCAATCCATGAAGAAAATCGCGTTTGCCACGTTCCTGCTCGGTTTCAGCGGTGCGGCCTTGCTTGCGGCTCCGGCCTTCGCGGCCGATGCAGTTGTTTACGAGCCCACGGCACCCGTCGCTGTTGCCTACGACTGGAGCGGCTTTTATGTCGGTCTTCAGGGCGGCTATCTCTGGGGGCAAGCAGAACACAGCTACTCCAACGGTGCGCCAAGTGACGATTCCGATCCCGATGGCTTCATTGGTGGCGTCCATGTCGGGTATAACTGGCAGTCCGGCTCTTTCGTCTACGGTGTCGAGGGCGATTTCGAAGGCGGTGACGTGGAGGGCAGCTTCGAAAATGCTACCGGAGGGACTTCTGTTGGAACCAGCGAATTGAACTGGCAGGGCTCGATCCGCGCAAGGCTCGGCTACGCATACGACAAGGCGCTTCTCTACGTTACCGGCGGCTGGGCGATCGGCGATTTCGACTTCGGTGGCGGCCCGTTTCCGCTTCCTGCCAGCGGGGGCTATTCGGATACGCTCAACGGCTGGACAATCGGCGCCGGCGGCGAGTGGGCCTTCAACGAACATTGGACCGCGCGACTGGCGTATCGGTATACAGATTTCGGAGAAGCCTCAGGCAACTTGGCTCCCGGATTCCCGGATGTCGATATGCCGGTTGACCTAACCACGCACGCGGTGAGGGTCGGCGTCAGCTACAAGTTCTGATCCTTTGGGGACGCAAGGAAAACCCCGGCCCAGCGGCCGGGGTTTTCGTTTGGGCTCGAATTGGCCATCACCGCCTCAACATCCGAACCGCCCTAGACCAATGTAACTGCAACATCGAGATGCCGGTGCGCAGCGAGGTTGACGATCTGGCCTCTCATCCCAAAAAAGGTGGTGGGCTGGTTGGCGGACGGTGAAAGGAAGTCGCTTGCGATGTGCAGCATGTCGCGTCCAGCGCGAGATAGAATCGCTGGGAGCGGAAAGCAAATTCGGTTCGCTCCCGCTATTCGAAAAGGACTGCAATGGCGCGATCGCCCGCGCGAAAGACGCTAGCCATGACGCCGTAGGTGATCGACAAGGGCGCGCAGCTTCGGCGCGACGTTGCGACGGCTCGGATAATAGAGGTAGAAGCCGGCAAAGCGCGGGCAATAGTCCTCGAGAACTGGCACCAGTTCGCCCCGATCGATCCACTGGCGAAAGCTCTCCTCCATGCCGAAGGTGATGCCGGCGCCGGCGATGGCCAGCTTTATCATCAACGCCATATCGTTGGTCGTGATCTCCGGAGCAACGGCGACG
Source organism: Mesorhizobium sp. BHbdii (assembly GCF_053848045.1). Lineage (NCBI taxonomy): Bacteria > Pseudomonadati > Pseudomonadota > Alphaproteobacteria > Hyphomicrobiales > Phyllobacteriaceae > Mesorhizobium > Mesorhizobium sp. BHbdii. Next base: position 25,741 of record NZ_JBSPKX010000007.1, read on the forward strand.
CTGAACTCCTTGCCGTTCTCGGCGAATTCCCAACGATAGGGCGCGACCTTCGGTGCGCGGCGCCAGCCAATGCAGCGATGGCCGGCGAGCTCCCTCGGATGCGAAGGCGCCCCGAACCGATCGCGATAGGCCGGCGCGCAGGCGGCCAGCTGCCGCTCGTCACCGGCGACAGACACCGCAATCATGTCCTGCTCGATCACTTCACCGAGCCTGACGCCGGCATCGTATCCCTCGGCAACGATATCGAATTCCTCGTCCGTCACCGTGATGTCGATCTGAACCTCCGGATTGGCTTCGGCAAAGGTCGCCAGGAACGGCCCTGAAAGAAAGCGCTCGGAGATCGACGAGACGGCGAGCCGCAACTGCCCGCGAGGACGTCCGCGCAGGTCCCCGGTGGTCTCCATCGCGGCGCGCATGTCGGCAATGGCGGGCGCTATCTCGGCGTAGAGGCGTCCGCCAGCCTCGGTCAGGCTGACGCTTCGCGTCGTGCGCTGGACAAGAGCGATACCGAGCGTCTCTTCCAGGCGCTTCACCGTCTGGCTCACCGCCGAGCGGGTGACGCCCATGCGGTCCGCAGCCGCGCGAAAGCTCCGCTCCTCGGCCACGAGGGCGAACACCGCAAGCGCATTGAGATCCGGCTGCATTGGTTAGCTGTTCTTTCCATGCTGCGAACAAATAGGCGTCTTATCGCAACAGTGGAACAGATCCATCTTCGTGGCAACCGCTGCATGGCAGTTCGCAGGATCAACCAGACGGAGACGAAACATGTCCCTCAACAAAGTTGTGCTCATTACCGGGGCTTCGAGCGGAATTGGCGCCGCCATCGGCCGGGAGCTCGGTGCTGCCGGAGCAAAGGTCATGCTCGGTGCGCGCCGCACCGATCGGCTGGACACACTCGCAGAAGAGATCAGGGCAAACGGCGGGGAGGCAATGACACGCCACCTGGACGTGACCGACCGCGCCCATGTCGCCGCCTTTGCCGAGACGGCGCGCCAGGCCTGGGGACGCGTCGACGTAATCGTCAATAATGCCGGCGTCATGCCGTTGTCGCTGATGGCCTCGATGAAGGTCGATGAATGGGATCGGATGGTCGACGTCAACATCAAGGGCGTGCTCTACGGCATCGCCGCGGTGCTGCCGGAGATGACGGCCCGAGGCTCCGGCCATGTCGTCAACATCGCCTCCATCGGCGCGCTTTCGGTGTCGCCGACATCCGCGGTCTATTGCGCAACCAAATACGCGGTGCGCGCGATCTCCGATGGCTTGCGGCAAGAGCACGACAACATCCGCGTCACGTGCATCCATCCCGGCGTGGTCGAGAGCGAGCTCGCCGACACGATCACCGATCCGGTCGCGGTGGAAGCGATGAAGACCTATCGCGCCATTGCGCTGCAGCCCGACGCCATCGGCCGTGCCGTGCGCTTCGCCATCGAACAGCCGGACGATGTCGACGTGAACGAGATCGTCATCCGACCGACAGCCAGCAAGTGAGGCAACAATGGATTTTCGTTTTCACACCTCGTCGCGCGATCGCAGCATCGCAAACGTTCTCCGAGCTGTTCACGGAGGGTCGCGCCGATCCCGGAAAACAACCCTGAGGAGCTGTCGCATGAAGGACGCTTGCCGCTGCCGTGTTTCTTGCCGGCGCCGCCGTTTTACCAGTACAGAAAGGTCTCGCCCAGATGAATGTCGAGCAAAATACGGTTACCCAACCTTCGGGAAGCCATCCCTATGTCGGGATGTGGGCCACGGCCGATGGCTATATCCCACAACTTGCTTCCAAACTGTCGCTATGACGAAGCGCGCGGAAACCGTGAGAGCGCGTACCAGGGGCGCTATGAGATCCGAGGAAATCACATCGACTATTGGGACGATACCGGCTTTACCGCTGACGGAACGTTCATTGAAGGCGTGCTGCATCACGCGGGTATGATCTTGTATCGGGAGAAGTAGTGACGTTCGTCGAATCTCGACAAAAAAGTTACCCCTGCCCCATATGTCATTTGGTGCGAAGGCAAAAATAGCGACTCACCTTGCCTACCGAACCACGTTCTCCACGGCGTGCAGTGCTGATCGACGCAGACAATGCCTCGGCCGAGATTGCCGACGGGTTGTTCGAGGAAATCGCAAAGATCGGCGAGGCAAGCGTCAAGCCAGTCGCGAGGAGCCGAGAGAAATCGAAGTCGGCAGGGTCGCGCTGAGCCCTGCAAAAAGGCAACTGTCCGCGGTCCGATTGGCCTCTGGTCGGACCACTATTTCGCTGGCGGAAACCGCCATTCGGCGTATCATTCTTTTGGGGGAGGGTTCATGGCGGAGGAGGTCAATGAACATCGTTTCGAGAGTGCCTGTCGTTGACTTGACGGCCCAAGAACTTGTTTCATCTGCGCTTTCAAAATTTCGCGCCGGCGACACCATATCGACCAGAGCCGCAATAGACGCCATTCGCCGGGCAGCCCCGGCCTTTGAGGACAGCGACGACCATCTGGTCGAGCTTGTCGTGATGACCGCAATTGGTAGGACCATGGGCGTCGTGTTCGACCATCGGTCCCGCTAATTGCATGTCGCTCTGCGCCCAATTAGCTTGCGCACTGTCGGAACTACCGGCGACGTAAGCCACTCAGTAACCATGAATTGTGATCGGGATGGATCACGCCATTCGTCATCGGAACGTATAACCCCGCTGCGCCGTTGCTGTCCTTCGAGTAAAGGAGTGGCGGTGATGCGTGATGAACAATTCGACGTTCCGGTGACGATCGAGAGCGAACGGATCGGCCGCTCCCTCTCTGTGACGAGGACGGTTCAGGCGGCCTCGCTTCTGGTCGACAAATGGCCAGACGAAAAGCGCGGGCCGAAATATCGCGCGGCCTTGAAAGCCATGATGGATGCAATGGAGCAGCGGCGGGCGGTTGGCAGTGCGCGGCGGGCGTTCACGGCCGCCGCCAAGGAAGCCCATCTGTTTGTGCGCGAAGGCCGGCACTAGTGCATGTCGCGCAAAGTGTGCAGGTTTTTGCGAGAACGGCATGCATAGAAACAAGAGCTTGAAACGCGTCGCATGAATGCGTTCAAGCGCGACGCGCTTTAAGGAACCTCACGAAATCTCCATCGTTATGCTCTAGGTCAACGAGGAGAACCTGTCATGCCCGATGACAAAACCAAGACCGACAATCGTGATCGCTCGCAAGTAGCCGGCGACGAAGACTATGAGGTGAGGCATCTCGCCGAGGAAGCCGGCATCACTCCCGAGCAGGCACGCACCTTGATCAAGCGCCACGGCACCGATCGCAAGGTGCTGAACGAAATCGCCAAGAGCATAAAGGCGTTGTGATGGCTGAAAAACGGACCGCTACGGCCGATCGGAAGAAACGCCAACCGGACGACGAGGAAGCCCTGCGCCTGGCCGAGACCACCGACGTTTCGCCCAACCAAGCGAAGGATCTGATACGCAAGCACGGCAAGAACAGCCCCAAGGTCGAGAAGGAAGCGAAGAACTTCAAGGCCGAAGGCTGAGCCCCCGATTTGGCGGAGCGTCTGCCCTCGCCGCATCACCGTCGCACGTGCCCCGCCATCCGTACGCTTCGCTTATCTGGCCTCACGGCCGGCCGAGCGCCTTATCAATTTTCTAACAAATTCGGCCTATTCCCGTTCTAACCATGGGAGCTGGGCTTTTGGCGCAAACAGAGAAAATCGCGGCGCGACCCGCTGTCGCGCTGTCGGTCGTCGTGCCGTGCTATAATGAAATCGGTGGGGTCGCCGAACTTTACCGGCGCGTCACAGCCGTTTGCCGTAAACAAGCGGGGCATTCCTACGAGATCGTGCTGGTCATCGACGGAGCCACCGACGGCACCCGCGAGGCCATATTCGAACTCGCCAAACAGGACAGCCACGTCGTCGGCATAGACCTCGCCCGAAATTACGGCCACCAGATTGCGCTCAGCGCCGGCCTGGAGTTTTGCCGCGGCCAGCGCATTCTCATTCTCGATGCCGACCTCCAGGACCCGCCGGAATTGCTCAAAGCCATGATGGCAAAGATGGATGAGGGGTTCGACGTCGTCTATGGCCAGCGGGTGAAGCGCCAGGGCGAAGGCTGGTTCAAGCGCGCAACCGCCGCATTGTTCTACCGTCTGCTGCGCAAGATGGTGGACGTCGAGATGGCGCTCGATTCCGGGGATTTTCGACTTATGAGCCGCCGCGCGCTTGATCATCTCAATGCGATGCCCGAGCGTTACCGCTTCATTCGCGGCATGGTGAGCTGGATCGGCCTGAAGCAGGTGGCTTTTGCCTATGAGCGGCACCAGCGCTTCGCAGGCACCACGCATTACCCATTGAAGAAGATGGTGCTTCTGGCAATGGATGCGATGACGAGCTTCTCCATCGTGCCCTTGCGGTTCGCCTCGCATCTCGGCTTGATCTTCGGTTTTCTCGGGCTTGCTGCGCTCGGCTACACGCTCTTCTCATGGTTTGCCGGCAGCGTGTTGCCCGGCTGGACCAGCCTGGCGGCAATCGTCCTGATCCTCGGCAGCGTTCAGCTTCTGGTCCTTGGGATTTTCGGGGAATATCTCGGGCGCATGTATATGGAGACCAAGCGGCGGCCGCTTTACCTCATAAACGAGATTGCTGCCCATGATCCTGCCGCCGGGAAACTGCCCGTACATCGTCTTCAGGAAATGGCCCATGAACTGGCGAAGGGAGCCGCGCGTGCTTCAGGCCGAGTTTGATCAGTTCGCGCTGGAATATCAGCAGCAGCATGCCGCAAGTATCCGGCTGAGCGGCGAAACCCCGGATTTCTTCGCGCAGTACAAGATCGACGAGGTCGCCGCAAGGCTGGCTCACTCCAACGTGAAGCCGCGGCGGATACTCGACTTCGGCGCGGGCGTCGGCAATTCGCTGGGGCCCATGCGCGCCGCATTTCCCGACAGCGAAATCACCTTGCTCGATCCCTCCTCGCAGTCGCTCGACATCGCCCGCAAGCGCTTTCCCGGCCAAGCCGATTTCAGGCACTTCGACGGCGAAACGATCCCTTATGACGACGCAAGTTTCGATCTTGCCTTCGCCGCCTGCGTGTTCCATCACATCCCTGAAGACCTCCATGTCGGCCTGATCAAGGAGATCGAGAGAGTGCTGACCGGTGGTGGCAGCTTCTTTTTGTTCGAGCACAATCCCTGGAATCCGCTGACGACGCACGCGGTGCGAAACTGTGCTTTCGACGAGAACGCAATTCTGATCAACAGCCGCGATTTGCGCAAGCGAATGGCTGCGGCCGGCTTCTCCAAATCCGATGTCGTCTACCGGATCTTTTTCCCACGCGTGCTCGCAAAATTGCGACCCTTGGAGGGCTTCCTGACCAGGATGCCTGTGGGAGCCCAATATTTCGTGCATGCGGTCAAGCCTGCCGTTTGAGCGGACGCCCTGCCCTCGAATGAGCGACAAGCTGAAACCCCCAATCGATCTGCCGCAGGGCGGCTTGGAGCTATGATATGAACGGGATTCAGGCGACCGTAGCGACCGTTGCGACCGCGTCGTCGGTCAACGACGCGCAGCGGGCCAGGGCGATGTTCTGCCTGTTCGTCGCACCTCTCGTGGCATTCGCGCTTTCCGCCCACGCCCAAGCCATCCTGCAGGACCCCGACTGTTGGTGGCAGGTCAAGGTGGGGCTCGATCTGCTGGCAAATCGTACGTTCCCGCTTGTCGACAGCTATTCTCATACTTTCGCCGGCCAGCCGTGGATCGCCAAGGAATGGCTTGGACAGGTTCTCCTCGCGCTCGCCTACACGACAGGCGGCTGGAACGGCGTGGCGCTGCTGATCATCTCAACCATCGCCCTGACAGCCGCGCTGCTGTCATGGTGTCTCAGCACCTGGTTGAGACCGACGGCGGCAGTGGGACTGGCCTTGTTTGCGGCGGCCTTGATCTCCCCGATCTTCACCGCGCGTCCACACATCTTCACCTTGCCCATCATCGTGATCTGGACCGCAATGCTTTTCCGCGCAGCGCGCTACGAGCAGAGACCGCCTCTGTGGCTACTTGCCCTGCTTGTCCTGTGGGCCAATCTCCACGCGACCTTTACCATCGGCTTCGTCATTGCGGCTTTCGCCGGCCTCGATGTTCTTGTGCGAACCCGCCTGTCCAACCCCGTACTCCTTGGCAAATGGGTTGCCTTCGGACTGCTTTGCCCGGTGGTCAGCTTGATCAATCCCTACGGCATCAAGGCCATCCTTGCCACTTTCACGGTAGCCTATGGCAATGAAGCGGTTCCCTTGATTATCGAGTGGAAACCGTTCGACGCCTCGGATCAACCGTTCCAGGAAGTGGGTATCCTACTGTTCGTTTTCGCGCTGCTTGTGTCGAGACTTCGCGTCGGCTGGGCGAAAGCGCTGTTCATCGTCTTTGCCTTGCATATCTATCTCACCCATCTGCGCTTCATGTACCTGTTCTTTCTGCTGGTCCCGATCGTGCTTGCGGCCGAGATTGCCGAGCAATATCCCGCGCTTTCCCTGGCGAAATGGGTGTCCGACAGACGCGACGGGCTGGAACGGTTTTTCGCAGAGCGATTTTACCGGATCTGCGGCGTGGCAGGCGTTTTGCTGGTGGGGACAACCGCAATGCTCACGAGCGCCTATCAGGTCGAGCCGAGCCAGAAGACTTCGGCCAAGGATGCGCTCGCATTCGTCGAATATAATCATTTGTCAGGCAACGTCCTGAATTCCTACAACTTCGGCGGCAGCTTGATCTTCCATGGAATCAAAACATTCATCGACGGCCGGACAGATCAGCTCTTTCTCAACGGCTTTATGAAGACAGATGCCGAGACAGGACGCAGCGGGGGAAAGCCTGTCCTCGAAGCCCAGCTAAAGAAGCATGCGATAGACTGGGCCTTGCTGACGCCGGACGACAGCCGCATTCCATTCTTCGATGAACTGGGCTGGAAGCGCGCGTATGCCGACGACTATGCCGTGATCTATACGCGCGATCGCTGATTTCCGGCAGCTTCGCGCCGGCGCACGACTTGTCTTTAAACGCCGTGCTCTGAGATCCCGGCGGGAAAATCCTATAGAATTTTTATTTCTTTCCTCTTCTCCACGTCTCGAACCTTTATGGTGTTTCGAGCCATATTCTACCTGAAACACATCTCGGTCACTCTGCCGTTGTGGCGGGGTGCTTCCGTATGATTTCGGACCTGCCGTCTGCAGGTGAAGCGAGAATAAAGCGAAGAATAAGGAACACGCGGGAATGGACATCATCGTTCTCGGAATAGGGTTTTTGTTTTTTACCCTGTTCTTCGCCTTTATCAAAGCCTGCGACAGTCTTTAGGCGAAAGGATCGCAACATGCTTGTCGACTATATCCTCGGTGGCGCTGTGACCTTGTTCCTTCTCGCCTACCTGACATACGCCCTCGTTCGCCCAGAACGTTTCTAACGGCAACTGGCGAAGGCACGGAAAGCTACACCTATGACTTTCAACGGATGGATACAGATCCTCGTCTATTGCGGGATCGTTTTTTTGCTCGTGAAGCCGCTCGGCGGCTACATGTATCGCGTTTTCAGCGGCGACCGCACATTTCTCTCGCCGATTTTGGGTCCTGTCGAGCGACGCCTTTATCGCATCTCGGGAACCAGCGAGCGTGAGGAGCAGCACTGGACCACCTATGCGGCGGCCCTGCTGTTTTTCAACCTGGCCGGTTTCCTGGTGCTCTACGTCCTGCAGCGGCTGCAAGGCAGCCTGCCTTACAATCCGGCCGGTATGACCGCCGTCGAACCCGGGCTCGCCTTCAACACCGCCGCCAGTTTCATGACCAACACCAACTGGCAGAACTACGGCGGCGAAAGCACGATGTCCTATCTCGTGCAGATGGCCGGCCTCACCGTGCAGAACTTCCTGTCCGCGGCGACCGGCATCGCCATCGCAATCGCGCTGATCCGCGGCTTCACCAAGGCCTCCGGCAAATCGATCGGCAATTTCTGGGTGGATATGACCCGGTGCACCCTTTACCTGCTGTTGCCGCTCTGCATCGTGCTGACGCTGGTCTATGTCTATCTCGGCATACCGCAGACGCTCAGCGCCTATCTCGACGCCACAACATTGGAGGGCGCTCGGCAGACGATCGCGGTCGGGCCAGCCGCCTCGCAGATCGCCATCAAGATGCTCGGCACCAATGGCGGCGGCTTCTTTAACGCCAATGCCGCGCATCCTTTCGAAAATCCCGACGCGATCTCGAACCTGATCCAGATGGTTTCGATCTTCGCGATCGGTGCGGCTCTGACCAACGTCTTCGGCCGCATGAACGGCAACCAGCGCCAGGGTTGGGCGATCTTGACCGCGATGGGCCTCCTGTTCATCGCTGGCGTCGCCGTCTGCTACTGGGCTGAGGCGTCAGGCAATCCGCTGGTTCATGCGCTGGGCATCGACGGCGGCAACATGGAAGGCAAGGAAACGCGCTTCGGCATCGCTTTGTCGGCCCTGTTTGCGGTCATCACCACGGCCGCGTCCTGCGGCGCGGTCAACGCGATGCATGACAGCTTCACCGCGCTTGGCGGCATGATCCCGATCATCAACATGCAGCTCGGCGAGGTCATTGTCGGCGGTGTCGGCGCCGGCCTCTACGGCATCCTGATGTACATCGTGATCGCCGTGTTCGTCGCCGGACTGATGGTCGGACGCACGCCCGAATATCTCGGCAAGAAAATCGAGGCCAAGGAGATCAAGATGGCAATGCTGGCCATTCTCTGCCTGCCGCTGGCGATGCTGATCTTCACCGCCATCGCGGTGGTGCTGCCGACAGGCGTCGCTTCGATGGCCAATGCCGGCCCGCACGGCTTCTCCGAGGTTCTCTATGCCTACACCTCGGCTGCCGCCAACAACGGCTCGGCCTTTGGCGGCCTGACCGGCAACACGACCTGGTACAATGTCACGCTCGGAATCGGCATGCTGATGGGCCGCTTCCTGGTCATCATCCCGGCTCTGGCGATCGCCGGTTCGCTGGTCGCCAAGAAAACAGTGCCCGCCTCCGCCGGCACCTTCCCGACCGACGGGCCGCTGTTCGTCGGGCTGCTGGTCGGCGTCATTCTGATCGTCGGCGGCCTCACCTTCTTCCCGGCGCTGGCAGTCGGACCGATCGTCGAGCACCTGGCTGGCATCCACGGGCAGACATTCTGAAATGGCCCCACTTTGGATCAATGTCATGGCCTGGTTCGAAACCATACGCCGCAAGATTCGATATCGAGCCGATCAGAAGGGGGCAACCCCGCCTCCTTTCCCGACCATGTCCACGTTCTTCGGCATTGCGGCCGTCATGATCGTGATCTGGCTGCTGGCCTCCGGGCTGCCGCATCTTCGTTCGGCATACGATCGATCGGCGCCATTCAACAACATCGATACTGGAGCCACTAAATGAGCCAGTCCAAATCCGCTGTTATCATGGATGCCCGCGTCCTGCTGCCTGCCATCGACGGGGCCTTCAGGAAACTGAACCCGCGCACCTTGATGCGCAATCCGGTGATGTTCGTCGTCGCTGTAGTCTCGGCGCTCACGTCAGTCCTGTTCGTCAAGGATCTTGTCACTGGTGGCGGCAATCTCGGCTTCTCGCTGCAGATCATCATCTGGCTGTGGTTCACCGTGCTTTTCGCCAACTTCGCCGAAGCGGTCGCCGAAGGCCGAGGCAAGGCGCAGGCCGATTCGCTGCGCAAGGCGCGCACCGAGACCCAGGCCAAGCTGTTGAGCGGCGACGACCGCACCAAGTTCAAGCTGGTGCCCGGCACCAGCTTGAAGGTCGGCGATGTGGTGCTCGTCGAGGCTGGCGACATCATTCCGTCCGATGGCGAGGTGATCGAAGGCGTCGCTTCGGTCAACGAGGCGGCAATCACCGGCGAGTCCGCTCCGGTGATCCGTGAATCCGGCGGCGACCGTTCGGCGGTCACCGGCGGCACGCAGGTTTTGTCTGACTGGATCCGCGTGCGCATCACCGCGGCCTCCGGCCATACGTTCCTCGACCGCATGATCTCGCTGGTCGAAGGCGCCGAGCGCCGGAAGACGCCCAACGAGATCGCGCTCAACATCCTGCTCGTCGGCATGACGCTGATCTTCGTGCTGGCGACGGCGACGATCCCGAGTTTCGCCTCCTATTCGGGCGGCTACATTTCGGTGACCGTCCTGGTCGCCCTGTTCGTCACGTTGATCCCGACGACGATCGGGGCGCTGCTTTCGGCCATCGGCATCGCCGGCATGGATCGCCTGGTGCGGTTCAACGTGCTGGCGATGTCGGGCCGCGCCGTCGAGGCGGCTGGCGACGTCGACACGCTGCTGCTCGACAAGACCGGCACGATCACGCTCGGCAACCGCCAGGCGACGGCATTCCGTCCGGTCAAGGGCGTCAGCGAGCAGGAGCTGGCCGACGCTGCACAGTTGGCCTCGCTTGCCGATGAAACGCCGGAAGGCCGCTCGATCGTCGTGCTGGCGAAGGAGAAATACGCCATCCGTGCCCGCGACATGGCAACACTGCATGCCGCTTTCGTGCCCTTCGCCGCGCAAACCCGCATGAGCGGCGTCGACATCGATGGCTCGTCGGTTCGCAAGGGCGCGGTCGATTCGGTGCTCGCCCACGTCAATCAGTCGACCGTCGCCACGCATGGTACGCGCCCCAGCAGCGACACCGTCCGCGACCTTCAGGCGATCGCCGACGACATCGCCAAATCCGGCGGCACGCCGCTGGCGGTCGAGCGCGACGGACGCCTTCTCGGCGTCGTCCATCTCAAGGACATCGTCAAAGGCGGCATCAGGGAACGCTTCGCCGAACTGCGCAAGATGGGGATCCGCACGGTGATGATCACCGGCGACAATCCGATGACGGCGGCGGCGATCGCGGCGGAGGCCGGCGTCGACGATTTCCTTGCCCAGGCGACGCCCGAGGACAAGCTGAAGCTCATCCGCGACGAACAGGCCAAGGGCAAGCTCGTCGCCATGTGCGGCGACGGCACCAATGATGCGCCCGCCCTTGCGCAGGCCGATGTCGGCGTTGCCATGAACACCGGCACGGTCGCCGCACGCGAAGCCGGCAATATGGTCGACCTCGACAGCGATCCGACCAAGCTGATCGAGATCGTAGAAATCGGCAAGGCGCTGCTGATGACGCGCGGATCGCTGACGACCTTTTCCATCGCCAACGACGTCGCCAAGTATTTTGCCATCATCCCGGCCATATTCGCCGTCTTCTACATCGCGCCGGGGCAAACCGCCGGTCCGTTGCAGGCGCTTAACATCATGCATCTCGCAACGCCGCAGAGCGCCATTCTCTCGGCCATCATCTTCAACGCACTGATCATCATCGCGCTGATCCCGCTGTCGCTGAGAGGCGTCAAATATCGCGCGATTGGCGCGGGCGCGCTGCTCAGCCGCAACCTTCTTGTCTACGGCCTCGGCGGCATCATTGTCCCCTTCGTCGGCATCAAGGCGATCGATATGGCCATCACCGCGCTTGGCCTCGCATAAGGAATTAAGTCCATGCTCAAGCAAATCAGACCCGCGATCACCATGATCGTTTTCTTCACCATCCTTACCGGCCTGATCTATCCAATCGGCATGACCGGCATCGCCCAAGCCTTGTTCCCGCGCCAGGCCAACGGCAGCCTGATTGAGAAGGACGGCAAGATCGTCGGCTCCGAACTGATCGGCCAGGCTTTTGCCAGCGCGCGCTATTTCCATGGCCGCCCGTCGGCTGCCGGCGACGGCTACAACGCCGCCGCTTCGAGCGGTTCGAATCTCGGGCCGACCAACCCCAAGCTGATCGACCGCATCAAGGGCGATGCCGACAGGCTGAACGTGGAAAATCCGCACCAGCCGGTGCCGGTGGATCTGGTCACGACTTCAGGCAGCGGCCTCGATCCGCATATCAGCCCCGAAGCCGCCTATTTCCAGGTCGCCAGGGTGGCCAGGGCCAGGGACGTCGATGAAGCCAGGGTCAAGTCCCTTGTCGACAGCCATGTTGAGGACCGCGAGCTCGGCTTCATGGGAGAGCCGGTGGTCAATGTGCTGGCGCTCAATCTGGCGCTGGACGAGGCCACAAAGCAATGAATGGTGGGCCGGGGATCGACACCATCCCCGGCGCCATTCATGATCGATTATGATGCCGGACGACAGCCGCAACGAAACCAGACCCTCACCTGACGCGCTGCTTGACCATGCGGAGCGGGAGGCGCGCGGTCGTCTGCGGATATTCCTGGGCGCAGCACCCGGTGTCGGCAAGACTTATGAAATGCTGATGTCGGGCCGTGCAAGATTGGCCGACGGGGTGGACGTGGTGATCGGCGTCGTCGAGACGCACGGCCGGAAAGAAACCCAGGTGCTGGTCGACGGCTATGAGGTGCTTCCCCGTCGCCAGGTCGACTACAAGGGGCGCATCCTCGAGGAAATGGATCTCGACGCCATCCTTGCCCGGCGCCCAGCGCTGGTCCTCGTCGACGAGCTCGCCCATACCAACGCGCCGGGCAGCCGCCATCCCAAGCGCTATCTCGACGTTCAGGAAATCCTGACGCACGGTATCGACGTCTACACGACGCTCAACATCCAGCATGTCGAAAGCCTGAACGATGTCGTGGCGCAGATCACGCGCGTCAGAGTGCGCGAGACGGTTCCAGACTCCGTCATCGACCAAGCCGACGACATCGAGATCATCGATCTCACTCCCGACGACCTGATCAAGCGGCTCGAGGAGGGCAAGGTTTACATCCCCAGCACCGCCAAGCGCGCCATCGAGAACTATTTCTCGCCGGGCAATTTGACGGCGCTCAGGGAACTGGCGCTCCGCCGCACCGCCCAGCGCGTCGACGAGCAGTTGCTGACCCACATGCAGGCCCACGCCATACCCGGACCCTGGGCGGCGGGGGAAAGGGTTCTCGTCTGCGTCGATGCGCGTCCGGGCGGGGCGGCCCGTGTCCGCTATGCGCGGAGGTTGGCCGACCGGCTCCGCGCCCCCTGGACGGCGCTTCATGTCGATACCCCTCGTTCAGCCGCGATGTCGGAGGAGGACAAGGATCGGCTGGCCACGCTGCTGCGGCTTGCCGAGCAGCTCGGCGCCGAGGTAACGACCATTCCAGGTCAGAACGTCGCGCAGGACATCGTTCGCCATGCGACCGCGAACAACTTCACCCATATCGTGATCGGCAGGCCGACCCGATCGCGCTGGCGGGAATTGATCGAAGGCTCGCTCACTTATGATCTCATCCGCAATGCCGGCGACATCAGCGTCCATGTCATTTCGGGAAACGAACGCAACGCCGAGGCGACGTCGAGGACCGTCAAGGCGGCGGACGAGCAGTGGCAATTCGAGATCTGGCCCTATCTCAAGGCCACGGCCTATGTTGTTGGCTCGCTCGCCTGCGCCCTCCTTCTTCACCAGTTTCTCGACGTCCGCAATCTGGCGATCATCTTTCTCATCGGGGTCCTGACGTCGGCGGTGACCGGCGGTCTCTGGCCGGCCTTGTATGCCTGCCTCATCAGCGCCATTGCCTTCAACTATTTCTTCCTGGAACCACGCTACACGCTGACGATCCACGATCCGGAGAGCATCGTTGCGCTGGCTGTCTTCCTGGTTGTTGCGGTCATTGCCAGCAATCTGACGGCGCGTGTGCAGCGGCAGGCGGTCGCCGCCCGCTCACGGGCACGCGCCACGGAAGATATCTACCTCTTCTCAAAGAAGCTCGCCGGCGCCGGCACGCTGGACGACGTACTGTGGGCCACAGCCTTCCAGATTGCCTCGATGCTGAAGCTGCGCGTGGTGCTGCTTTTGCCGGAGAATGGTTCGATCACCGTCAAGGCCGGCTATCCGCCTGACGACACGCTGGCCGAGGCAGACATCGCAGCCGCCCGTTGGGCCTGGGAGCACGATCGCGCTGCGGGCCGTGGCGCCGATACGCTTCCCGGGGCAAAACGCCTATATCTTCCGCTGCGGACCGGGCGCACCGCTGTCGGCGTCGTCGGCCTCGACAACGACAAGCAAGGCCCGCTGCTGACTCCCGAACAGAAGCGCCTCCTCGACGCCCTCGCCGATCAGGCGGCAGTCGCCATCGAACGCATCCAGCTTGTTGCCGACGTCGACCGGGCAAAGCTCGAGGCCGAGGCGGACCGCCTGCGCTCGGCGCTGCTGACCTCGATTTCCCATGATCTGAAAACGCCGCTGGCCGCCATCATGGGCGCCGCCGGTACCTTGCGGGAATTTGCGCCGGCGCTTCCCGAAGCGGACCGGGCGGACCTGCTGTCGACCGTGCTCGACGAATCGGAACGGCTGAACCGCTTCATCGCCAATTTGCTCGACATGACCAAGATCGAATCCGGTGCGATGGAGCCGAACTACGCATTCCACTATGTCGGCGATATTGTCGGCACCGCCTTGCATCGAGCCAGAAAAATCATCGGCGAACACAAGACGGAAATGGACATTCCCACGGATCTGCCGATGTTGAGGGTCGATCCCGTCCTGTTCGAGCAGGCGCTGTTCAACCTCCTCGACAATGCCGCTAAATATGCGCCGCCAGCTTCGACGATCCGCCTGCAGGGCTGGGCCGACAATGGTTTCGTCATCGTGCAGATCATGGACGAGGGGCCAGGCATTCCGCCAGCGGACCTGGAGCGCATTTTCGACACGTTCCACCGGGTGCGCAAGGGCGATCAGGTCCGTGCCGGCACCGGGCTCGGGCTCTCGATCTGCCGCGGCTTCATCGAGGCGATGGGCGGCACGATTTCGGCGGCCAACAGGACCGACCGCTCGGGTGCGGTTTTCACCATCAGGATGCCGGTGCCGGCAGACCAACATGTGAACGACCCCGACATGGATGACCTGCCATGACGAACCTGGACGTCAGGATATTGGTAGTCGATGACGAACCGCCGATCCGCAAGCTGCTCCGCGTCGGCCTTGGCAGCCAGGGCTATGCAATCAGCGAGGCGCCGAACGCCAAGGCGGCGATCGAACTCATGGAGACGGAAAAGCCGGACCTGATCCTGCTCGATCTCGGCCTGCCCGGCATGGGCGGCCACGAATTGCTGCGCAAATGGCGGGATGACGGCCTGGATGTTCCCGTGGTCATCCTGTCCAGCCGCACCGACGAGACCGGCATCGTCTCGGCACTTGAGCTCGGCGCCGACGACTATGTCATCAAGCCGTTCGGCATGAACGAGCTTGTCGCGCGCATCCGCGTGGCGCTCCGCCACAAGTTCCAGCAGCAGGGTGAGAAGCCGGTCTTCCACACCGGCGATCTCACGGTCGATCTGGTGAAGCGCATCGTCACGATCGAGGGCAGGGAGATAAAGCTCTCGCCGAAGGAGTACGACATCCTGCGCATCCTCGTGCAGCACGCCGGCAAGGTTCTCACCCACCAGTTTCTTTTGAGGCAGGTCTGGGGCGATTCGACCGACGTGCAGTATCTCAGGGTCTATGTGCGGCAGCTCAGGCAAAAGATCGAGAAAACGCCCGACCAGCCGCGTTACATCACCACCGAAACCGGCGTCGGATATCGTCTGCGCGAAGTGGATTGAATATAATCCTGGTGGACAACGCTCAATTGGCCGAGAGTTC
This sequence comes from Mesorhizobium sp. BHbdii, assembly GCF_053848045.1. Lineage (NCBI taxonomy): Bacteria > Pseudomonadati > Pseudomonadota > Alphaproteobacteria > Hyphomicrobiales > Phyllobacteriaceae > Mesorhizobium > Mesorhizobium sp. BHbdii. The sequence goes on from NZ_JBSPKX010000007.1 coordinate 41,301, forward strand.
CGCGGTCGAGAAAGCGCGCCGCTGGAGCCGGCCAATGAGACGGGAAAGCTGATCGGCTGGCCTGTATCGAGCGCGACCGCATTAATTCTCGAAAATGGTGGCGGCCTTGAGCAGCGGCGTGATTTTCGCGTTGAATGCCACGGGCACCAGGCAACCGGCGGCCTGACAAGTGCTGAACTGCAGGATGTCCTCAACTTCTTGTCGCCGATCTCGAGATTTATCCTTGCCCGGCACACATGGGTCGACCGGCTTTGAGTTCCGGTAACTCAACCCGCCAATTCCGGCCCGCGAGGCTTTAGCCATGGCATCACCGGGCAAATGCCCTATATGATTGGAGGCTCAGTTTGGTGCGGGAATGAATGGATGTCGCCGCTTCGCCCATCGACGATCTTTATGTCGGCAATGCTGGCAACAGCGATGCTGTCGGACGCGGCTGTCTCCGCGCAGATCGTCACTCCTGCCAACCGCAATGCGCTGGTCCTGCAAAACGAATTGCAGATGCTGGAGAACAGGCTGCGGCGGCAGCGATATCAGCAGCAGCAACAGCAGTTCCGTGCCCAGGATCGCGAGGTCGCGCCGCAACGGCCTGATGTTCAGCAGATGAGGCCTACGTGCCAGTTGCGGCGGTCGGGCAGCCGCTTCATTAGCACCTGCCGCTGATGAGCCGACGCTTTTCATTTATTTATCCGGCTTATAGCCTTGAATACCGCTCCACTTGAGTAGCATCAAAGGCGGTTTTGATTTTCGCAACGTGCCTTTGTGCTTGGGCACTGCCCTGATTGGATCTCGGGAATGGCAGCGACCAAGAAGAAGGTTGTACGCAAGGCGAGGAAGGGCGAGCGGATCCGTCAGGTCGCTGCGATTCCTTTTCGGCTGGGCGAGCATGGCAACGTCGAGGTGATGCTGGTCACCTCGAAATCGACAAGGCGCTTTATCGTGCCCAAGGGCTGGCCGATGAAGAGCAAGAGTGGGCGCAAGGCAGCCACCATCGAAGCGCAGGAGGAAGCCGGCGTCCTCGGCAAGACGCTGAAGCAGCCGGCCGGCACCTATTCCTACTGGAAGCGGCTGACAAACCGCTTCGTCCGCGTCGACGTCATCGTCTACCTGCTGGCGGTGACGGAGGAGTTGGCCAATTGGCAGGAAGCCAAGAGGCGGCAGCGAGCATGGCTGACGCCGGCAGACGCAGCAGCGCTTATCGACGAGCCCGATCTTTCAACGCTGCTGAAGAACTTGAAAGCTCCCCAACCAGCGCCCGCTGGCGAACCTGAACCAAGGCCTCATTTGGAGTCGCCATCTCCCTGAGTAAAAGGCCGCACCGGCGTGCCGGTATAGGCCCACAGCCATTCGCGCGGCAGTGGTCCCTTGTTGCGGTCGCTCTGTTGCGACTGTTCCCACGCATGCGCCAATATGCCGACCGAGCGCGAGAGCACGAAAAGGCCGCGTGTCAGCGGCGGCGGAAAGCCGAGCTCGCCATAGATGACGGCAGTGGCGCCGTCGATGTTGAGCGGGATCTTCTTGCCCTTGCGCCGCGTGACATCGGCCTCAACAGCCTCGGCGATGTCGGCGAAACGTCCACTGATGATGCCGCGCGCGGCAAAATCGCGGGTCAGCTCGATGAGGCGCGGCGCCCGCGGATCGACCGGGTGGAAGCGGTGCCCGAGCCCCGGCACATAGGATTTTTCCTCGGCGAAGATACGATCGAGCCGCGCCGCGACGGCATCGGCAAGCGTCACTCCTGCGTCCAGTGCCGCGGCGATGTCGCCGTAGAAGGCAAGCGCCTGCTCGCCAGCGCCACCATGGACGTCGCCAAGCACATTTATGGCTGAGGCCATGGCGCTGTTGATGCCGACGCCGCAGGTAGCCGCCATGCGGGCAATGGCGATTGACGGCGCCTGCGGCCCGTGGTCGACGGCGGCACCGAGCGCGATGCCGAGCAGCGCCGCCTGCTCCTTATCAGGCAGTTCGCCGCGCAGCATCAGCCAGATCATCGCCGGAAAGCTGACGCGGCCGATCAGGTCCTGGATCTCATAGCCGCGCAGCCGGATCACGCCAGGGCGCATTTCGATGATATCGGTCTGCCACCATTCCTCGCCGCGCTCGCGGCCGGTTTTTTTCCCAACGTTGCTCATGTCCTCGCGTCGCTCATCCCTGCGCCCTTTTCTTGACGCGCGGCGGCAGACCGGCAAACACCTCGTCCATATGCTCGCCCAGCGCCGGCGGCGGCTTGGTCGGCAAGGGTGCCGCACCATCGACCATGAACCCGCCGCGCACGACGGTCAGCGGCCGGTCGATATTCGGCATGCCATCGAAACGGGTGGTCATCTCGCGCTCGATCACTTGCTGCTCGGCCAGCACTTGCGGGATCGTCAGCACCCTGCCCGCCGGCACGCCTGCGCGATTGAGCGTCTCCTCCCAGGCTGCGGCCGAGCTGTTCGCCAGGGCATCCTCGATCAGTGCCTTCAGGGCGATGCGGTTGCGCTTGCGCGTCTCGCGCTCGGCAAAGCGCGGGTCTGACGCCAACTCCGGCAGCCCGACCAGCCGGCAGAGCGCCACGAACTGCTCCTGTTTGTTGGCGGCGATGTTGAGCAGACCGTCGCCGGTGCGAAATGTCCCGGAAGGTGCAGCCGTCATGTTCTCATTGCCCATCGGCTGCGGCTCGACGTCAGCCGTCAGGTAGTTGGAGACCGGCCAGCCCAGCGCAGAGAGCGTGCATTCGAGCATCGACACGTCGAGGAAGGCGCCCTCGCCTGTCGTCTTCTGCTTCACGAGTGCCGCGGCGATGGCGAACGCCCCGACCAGCCCGCCCAGCGTGTCGGCGACCGGATAGCCGACACGCAGCGGCGCGGTCTCCGGTGTGCCGGTGATGCTCATGATGCCTGAAAGGCCCTGGATAATCTGGTCGTAGGCAGGATTGTCGCGCATCGGTCCGGTCTGGCCGAAGCCCGAAATCGCGCAATAGACAAGGCTGGGGCGGACCCCTTTCAGCCTCGCAAAGCCAAGCCCCAGCCGGTCCATCACGCCGGGGCGGAAATTCTCGACCATCGCGTCGGCGGAGGCGACCAGATCGAGAAAGCGTTCGCGATCGGCCTCTTTCTTGAGATCGAGCACCACCGATCGTTTGCCGGCGTTCTGCGCCAGGAACGAAGCGCCCATGCCAGTGCTGTTGAGTTCCGGCGAACCGCCGAGCTGGCGCGCCAGATCGCCGCCTTGCGGCGCCTCGACCTTGATCACGTCGGCCCCGAGCAGCGCCAGCTGATAGGCGCAGTAAGGGCCAGCCAGGACATTGGTCAGGTCGAGGACGCGGATACCGGCCAGCAGCTCGGTCATGATGTCACAAACAGGTTAGGCATCGCCCGGCACATGCTCCGGTCCGCGCAGGCGCCTGCGTTCGATGTAAGCGTAGATAGGCGGGCCAATCAGCCCGATGAACGCCAGCGTCAGCAGCGTCAGCGACAGCGGGTGCTTGTAGAACACAGACCAGTCGCCGTTCGAGATGGTCATCGCCCGGCGGAACTGCGTTTCGGCGAGTGGCCAGAGGATCATGCCGATGATGACTGGCGCCGTCGGGAAATCGAAGCGCCGCATCAGGAATCCGGCCCCGCCGAGCAGGTACAGGATGACGAGGTCTGTCGGCGACTGCGAAATACCGTAGGTGCCGACCGTGGCGAACACCAATATGCCGGCATAGAGCTGCGGCGCCGGGATTTTCAGCAGCCGCACCCACAACCCGATCAGCGGCAGGTTGAGGATGACGAGGATGACATTGGCGATGAACAGGCTGGCGATCAGCCCCCAGACCAGATTGGCCTGGGTCATGAACAGCATCGGCCCGGGATTGATGCCATAGCTCTGGAAGGCCGACAGCATGATCGCGGCCGTCGCCGAGGTCGGCAGGCCGAGCGTCAGCATCGGCACCAGCACGCCGGCGGCCGATGCGTTGTTGGCGGCCTCCGGGCCGGCAACGCCTTCGATGGCGCCGGTCGTGCCGAATTCCTCCTTGTGTTTGGAGAGCTTCTTCTCCATCGCATAGGACAGGAAGGTCGGGATTTCGGCGCCGCCGGCCGGCAGAGCGCCGATCGGGAAGCCGAGCAGGGCGCCGCGCAGCCAAGCTTTCCACGAGCGCGCCCATTCGGCGGCGGTCATGTAGAGCGATCCCTTCAGCGGCACGATCTCGTCCTTGCCGGCATAGCGGCGCGAGGCCATGTAGAGCGTCTCGCCGACCGCAAAGAGGCCGACGGCGACGACGATCACGTCGACACCGTCGAGCAACTGGCTCATGCCGAAGGTGAAGCGCGGCTGGCCGGTCTGCAGATCGACGCCGATCATGCCGATGACGAACCCGACGAACAGGCTGGTCAGGCCGCGCACCGACGACGAGCCGAGCACCGCCGAAACCGTGATGAAGGCCAGCACCATCAGCGAAAAATATTCGGCCGGGCCGAACGACAGCGCGAATTTGACCACGACCGGGGCCAGGAAAGCGACCCCCAACGTGCCGAGCGTGCCGGCGACGAAGGAGCCGATCGCCGAAGTGGCAAGTGCAGCGCCGCCACGGCCGGAACGGGCCATCCTGTTGCCCTCCAGCGCAGTGACGATGGTAGCACTTTCGCCCGGCGTATTGAGCAGGATCGATGTCGTCGAGCCGCCATACATGGCGCCGTAATAGATGCCGGCAAACAGGATGAAGGACGCTTCCGGCGCCACCTGATAGGTGATCGGCAAAAGCAGGGCGATGGTCAGCGCCGGTCCGAGGCCGGGCAGCACGCCGATCGCGGTCCCCAGCGTCGTGCCGAGCAGGCACCACATGAGATTGACCGGCGTAAAAGCGACCGAAAATCCGTGCGCGAGATGGCTGAGCGTTTCCATGGCTTCAGGCCCTCAATATACGGATGATCGAATCGAGTACCGTGTTCAGCTGGTTCTCGATGAAGCCGGCGCCGATGTTGACGCCAAGCGCCCTGGCGAAGCCGAAATAGGCGGCAAGCGCCAGGATCAGCCCGAGCAGCACGTCACGCAGCGGATGTCTGCTGCCGAACCCGTGGCAGATGAGAACGAACATGATCACCGAGGCTGCGGTGAAGCCAAGCGGCTGGATCAGAACAAGGTTCGAGACCAGTCCGACGGCGACGATGCCCATCGCCTTCCAGTCGGTCGGCGTTTCCTTTTCTTCTTCCGGCTGCCAGCCGCCCCGCAGGGCGGCGACGATCAGCAGCAGGGAAAGGATCGTCATGCCGACCATGGTGATGTAGGGGAAGACGGTGGGGCCGACCTTCGAGTAGAGCGGCGACACCGGAATCGACAGGGTTTGCCAGGCAACTGCGCCGGCGCAGGCGAGAAGCCCGATGCCGATCAGCAATTCGGGCACGGCAAGGCGCGGCCGCGCCGCCTGCTGGTCGCTGGTGCTCATGATCGTCCTCCCTGGATAGGCCGGTCTCCCACAGCCGACCTTACCGCAGTTTCACTCGCGCTGGATCGCATGTCCATGCGGCTGGCGAACTTCGGAGAGGGGCAGTGCAGACCGCCCCTCTCCGAGCACATCAGGCAAGGCCGAGGTCCTTGAGGATGGCTGCGATCCGGGTCGTGTCTTCGGCGAGAAATTTCGCATAGGCATCGCCGGTGAGCAGGATTTGCGTCCAGTTTCGGTTTTTGCATTCGGTGGCCCAGGCATCGCTTTTGGCCATGGTCTCGACCAGCGTGATCATCGCCGCCTTGTCGGCGTCGGAAACGCCCGGCGGTGCGAAGACGCCGCGCCAGTTGAACAATTCGACATCGATGCCGGCTTCCTTCAGCGTCGGTGCGTCGATGCCTTCCTGGCGCTTGTCCGCGGAAATGGCGAGCAGCCGAAGCGCGCCTGCCTTGACCTGTTCGGAGAACTCGCCGTAGCCGGAAATGCCGGCCGCGACCTGGTTGCCGAGAAGCGCCGACAGCGCCTCGCCGCCGCCGGCGAACGGCACGTAGGAGAGGTTGGCTGCCGGGACACCGGCCGTTTTCGCGATAAGGCCGAACAATATATGGTCCGAGCCGCCGGCCGAACCGCCAGCCACCGGAACCTTGGTCGGATCGGCCTTGAGGGCGGCGACGAAATCCGCTGCGGTCTTGAACGGCGAGGCCGACGGCACCACAAGCGCCTCGAATTCGCCGGTGAGGCGGGCGATCGGCGTGACTTCCGTGAGATTGTTGGCGGATTTGTTGGCGATGATGGCGCCAACCATGACCATGCCGGCAACCATCAGCGAATTGCCCTTGCCGTTCCACTGGCTGATGAATTGCGGCAGGCCGACTGTGCCGCCGGCGCCGCCGACATTGGTGATCTGCGAACCGGAGATCAGCTTCTCACTGCGCAGCACCTGGTCCATCGTGCGCGCCGTCTGGTCCCAGCCGCCGCCGGGTGCTGCCGGTACGAAGATCTGGATCTGCGGTGCGTCCTGCGCGAAAGCGGGCGAGAGATGCAACGCTGCGAAGCCGGCGGCGCCGGCAGCGGCGGTGCTCGTTAAAAATCTGCGTCTGTTCAGCATGGGATTCCTCCAATCACGACACCTCCTCTGGTGCCTGCCAGCAACGTAGCCTGAATTCAGACCCGCTCGACGAAAATTCATGCAGTCTTTGCCTCGTTCTGTCAACCGGAATGGCATTCTACTGGACAGAACTATCTGCATGCGGCACAATTGTTCCGATCGGCCCTTCTGTCCAACTGGGAACGGAACGACGTGGTCAAGCAGATAACCGTAACACAATCCGAGCCTGCGTCGACCAACGGCGTTGCCGCGCTCGATCGTGCGATTGCCATCCTCGATGCTTTCGCTACTGCCGACCGGTCGCTTAGCCTGGCCGAAATCGCGGCGCGGACCGGCCTCTACAAGAGCACGATCCTGAGGCTGGCCAACTCATTGCTGCGCGGGCAGTTGCTGGAGCGTCTCGACGATGGCCGCTACCGTGTCGGCCCTGCCACCTTCCGGCTGGGTGCCCTATACCAGCGTTCGGTTGTGGCGATCGACATTCTGCTGCCGATCATGCGCGATCTGGCCGAGCGAAGCTGGGAAAGCGTCGCTTTCTATGTCCGTTCGGGCGACGTGCGCACCTGTCTCTACCGCGTCGAGTCCAAGCATCCCATCCGCTACACCATACGGGAAGGCGACGTGCTGCCGTTGCTGGCCGGTTCGGGCGGCCGCGTCCTTGCGGCGTTTTCCGGTCAGCAGGGCGAGCCTTACGAGACGATCCGCAAAACCTACCATTGTTTGTCGGTCGGCGACCGCGACCCCGACACGGCCGGCGTCTCGGCACCGGTTTTCGGGCCGGGCCCCACCTTGCTCGGGGCATTGACGCTGTCCGGCCCGAGCACGCGCGTCGACGCGGCCTTTCTCCAGCGCATGAAAAACCCGCTGATCGAGGCAGCCGCGCGCGCCACCCGCGCTTTCGGCGAAGACGCCTCGATGCTCGAACAGGCGGCCCGCAAAGCCGGTGCCGAGACGGAAGGCGTAAAAGGCCTCGATTCGGCCTGACTAGAACCACAAGATGACAGGCAGCATCCTCAAGCCTGCCGTTCCAGCAGGATCGTCGCATCGTCGTGATAGGTGGTCCGCAGCACCTCTCTGTAGCCGCATTTTGCCGCGACGTTCAATGACGCGGTGTTTTCCGGATCGATGATGCAGACGGTCCTTGCGCGCCCGAATGCGTCGTCGCCCCAGGCGAGAACCCGTCCGACGACTTCGCTGGCGAACCCTTTGCCATGTGCGCTCGGGGCCAGTGCCCAACCGGCTTCCGGAACGCCTTCGATCGACGGCTCCATGTCGCGCTTCAGATCGTGAAAGCCGGCCTCGCCGATGAAGCGGCCGGATGCCTTGTCCTCGATCGCCCAGAACCCGTAGCCCAGCAGCGACCACAGGCCGGCATGACGCAGGAAGCGCATCCAGCTTTCCTCCCGAGTGCGCGGCTTGCCGCCGATGAAGCGAGTGACGGCCGGATCGGCCCACATGGCGACATAGGCATCAAAATCATCGAGCTGGTGCGGTCGCAGCACGGTGCGCGGCGTTTCAATGACGGGAGCGACGAGCGCCTGTGGATTGATCATGTGTCATGCCTCGGTTGCGTTTGCCTGTGCTTGGTGCATGTCGCCCAGGAAGCCTGCCCTTGGGCTTGACCGAGGATGCTCGGCGGTTTTGGGAAAAACGATATGCGACAGAGATCCAAATTGCCTGCACCAGACAAGAGCCAAGCCTGTGCAGATTATCTTCCAGTCCAATGTGAATCCTGCCCAGCGGTGCTACTTTTACCAGCAGCTGATTCAGCGTCCGCTGTGCCGTCCGACGGAGGGAAAAGGGCATGGATACCACCGATCTTCTGCTTGCCATCTTTCATCAGCTGCTGGTGTTTTCGCTGGCGGGCATCATCGGCGCCGAATTTGTCCTGATCCGCGGCGATCTGCCCGCCGCGACGCTCCGGCGGCTTGTCGGCATCGATCGCCATTATGGCATCATCGCCATGCTGATCATCGTCGTCGGCATCGGCCGCGTCATCTACGGCCTGAAGGGCTGGGAATTCTACGTCTACAACTGGGTGTTCTGGGCAAAGATGGCGGCCTTCGTCACCGTCGGCCTGTTGTCGATTATCCCGACGGTCCGCTTTGTTTCCTGGAACAGGCAGGCCTCGGCCAGCCCCGGTTTTCAAGTGCCGGCGGCGCAACTTGCATCCGTTCGAACTTATGTCCGCGCCGAAGCTTTCATCTTCCTGCTGATCCCGGTCTTCGCCGCGGCGATGGCGCGCGGCTACGGCTACTGAATTTCGCCTACGGGTTCGAGCGGCGCAATTTCGACCAGCGGCGCCGGAACATTATTCGTCTTCTCCTCGGCCTTGCAGATGTCGGCGATTACACAGAGCGGGCAATCCGGTTTGCGCGCCTTGCAGACATAGCGCCCATGCAGAATCAGCCAGTGATGCGCATGGCGCATATATTCGTCCGGAATGATCCTCAACAGCCCCTGCTCGACCTGCTCCGGCGTTTTGCCGGGCGCCAGTCCCAGCCGATTGCCGATGCGGAAGATATGCGTGTCGACCGCCATCGTGTGCTGGCCGAAGGCCATGTTGAGCACGACATTGGCGGTCTTGCGCCCGACGCCCGGCAGCTTGACCAGCTGGTCGCGGTCGTCAGGCACCTGGCCGCCATGGTCGCGGATCAGCGCTTCCGACAGCGCAATGACGTTCTTGGCCTTGTTGCGCCAAAGCCCGACGGTGCGGATATACTCGCCGACCTTGGCCTCGCCGAGCGCCAGCATCTTTTGCGGCGTGTCGGCGACCTTGAACAGCGCCCGCGTTGCTTTGTTGACGCCGACATCGGTCGCCTGTGCCGAAAGCACCACCGCCACCAGCAGCGTGAAGGCGTTGACATGTTCGAGCTCGCCCTTCGGCTCGGGCCGCTGAACGGAAAAGCGCCGGAAAATCTCGTGCACCTCGGCCGGGCTGTAGGAGGACCGCACCGGCCGGGCACGCGGTTTGGCGTTCGCGCCGTCGCGTCGGCCGGGGAGCGGTTCATTTTTGGGTGTAGAGGAATTTTTGGGCTTGGGGCTCGTCATCCCCTTCCTATAATATCCCGTCATGAGCGACACAAACGCCTCATTTCAGGCCGACGAGCCATTCTTCAAGGCGTTGCTGATACCGCATCGGTCGCTGGGCAAAACCGGCTTTGCCATCCTGATGGGCGCTATGCTGTTCGGCTCGTTGGTGACCGGAGCGTTTTTCCTGTCGCGCGGTGCCTGGCCGGTGTTCGGCTTCCTCGGTTTCGACGTGATTGCCGTCTACATCGCCTTTCGCGCCAATTATCGTGCCGCCCGCGCCCGCGAGGAAGTGTCGGTCTCGCGCACCAGCCTCGACATCCGCAAGACCGCGCCGTCAGGCAAATCGGAAGCGCATCGCTTCAATCCGTTCTGGGCGCGTTTTTCGGTCGCCCGCCACGCCGAGATCGGCATCACCAGGATGGCGGTAGAAGCACAAGGGCAGAATGTCCCGATCGGCGGCTTCCTCAATCCCGACGACCGCGAGAGCTTTGCGTCAGCCTTTTCGCGCGCCTTGGCGACGGCGAAAGCGCGCTGAATGTGAGCGAACTGCCTCGTCCGCGAACGGTCTTTCAGCAGCGATTGAGGCAACCGGCTCTCCAGTGCTTTGAATGGTAATCAGCAGCGTCTCCTTCTCCTTGGTGAGATGCACCTTTTCCGCAGCCATCGTCGGCTCCTTCCTCGAAGCCAAATCTCTGGGTGCACATGACGAGAAGGCAAGTTTCGGGTGGTGATCGGAGCCGCGAAGGACGATATTCGCGCTCAAGGAGATAGTCCCATGAACGCACAGACAGCTATTCTCAAGAAAGACATCACACCCGAAGGCGGAGACTACGAAGTTGTTCGGCGCGCGATCGAGAAGATCAGCCTTGACTATCGTGACCAGCCGTCGCTCGAAATACTGGCCGAGGAAGTTGGCGAGACGCCGACCGGCCTGCAGAAGCTCTTCACCCGCTGGGCCGGCCTGTCGCCCAAGGCCTTCCTCCAGGCCGTCACGCTTGACCATGCACGCAAACTGCTCGATGCCGGCATGCCGCTGCTCGAAGCTTCTCTCGAGGTCGGCATGTCAGGCCCCGGCCGGTTGCACGACCTTTTCGTCACCCACGAGGCGATGTCGCCGGGCGACTACAAGACGCGCGGCGCCGGGCTGACGATCCGCTACGGCTACCACATCTCGCCTTTCGGCATCGCCCTGATCATGGTCACCGACCGCGGGCTTGCCGGCCTCGCCTTCAGCGATGCCGGCGACGAGCGGGCGGCCTTCGCCGACATGTCCGGCCGCTGGCCGAACGCGAACTATGTCGAGGACATGGCCGCGACGGCGCCTTATGCCGCGCGCATCTTCGACCCGGCACTGTGGCGCGCCGACCGGCCGCTGCGCGTCGTCTTGATCGGCACCGACTTTCAGGTCCGCGTCTGGGAGGCTCTGCTGCGCATTCCGATGGGCAAGGCGTGCACCTATTCCTCGATCGCCGCCCGCATCGGCGCACCGAGCGCCAGCCGGGCGGTAGGTGCCGCGGTCGGCGCCAATCCGATGTCCTTCGTGGTGCCGTGTCACCGGGCTCTCGGCAAATCAGGCGCGCTCACCGGCTACCACTGGGGCCTGACCCGCAAACGCGCCATTCTTGGCTGGGAAGCGGGACAGGTCGGATTTTGATGAAACGGCATAGATTCGGGCCAGCAGCGCGCGGGTTCATCTCGCGCGGTCTGGCAAGCAGCGGCCTTACGGAGTAGCTTCCCGCGCAATTAGGGCGACGTGCGTCCATTCGGAAAGTACGCTCTAACACTTTCTACGCATCGGGCTTTCCAAAAATCGACTCCGATTTTCGGAAAGCACGATGCGTCAGCAGGGAGGCACCACTTGATAATCGTTATCGGCTCGATCAACCTCGATCTAATCGCCAATGTCGACCGCTTGCCCGCACCGGGCGAGACGGTTCGGGGCTCCGGCTTCACCACCGCACCCGGCGGCAAGGGCGCCAACCAGGCGCTGGCCGCGGCGCGCGCCGGCGCCAAAGTGCGCATGGTCGGCGCGGTCGGCAAGGACAACTTCGCCACTGAAGCGCTGGCGCTGCTGCGGGACGGCAAGATCGACCTGTCCGGTGTCGGCGAGACCTTCGCCTCGACCGGCACGGCATTGATCATGGTCGCCGACGGCGGCGAGAACGTGATTGCCGTGGTGCCAGGCGCCAATGATTCGGTCGTGACCGGCGACCTTTCCAAGGCTTTCATGAAAAAGGGCGATGTCGTGCTGTTGCAGCAGGAGATCCCGCTTCAGACTGTCGAAGCAGCACTGGACGTCGCACGGGCGGCGGGCACGGTCACCGTGCTCAACACGGCACCATTCCGTGGCGAGGCGGCCGCCTTCCTCGGCAAGGCCGACTATGTCGTCGCCAATGAAACCGAATTCGACCTCTATGGCGAGGCGCTGTCGCTGAGCGGCGGTGATCGCCCGGCGCGGATGCGCGATTACGCCGGGAAGACCGGCCGCACAATCGTCGTCACGCTCGGCGGTGACGGCGTTCTGGCTGCCACGCCAGCCGATCTTCTGATGGTTCCGGCGCTGAAGATCACCCCTGTCGACACGGTCGGCGCCGGCGACACGTTTTGCGGCTACTTCGCCGCCGGGCTGTCATCCGGCCTGCCGCTCGATCAGGCGCTCGCCCGTGCTGCAGCCGCTGGTTCGCTCGCTTGCCTGAAGCCTGGCGCCCAGCCGGCGATCCCGCTGGCGAAGGAAGTCGACGCGGCGCTACAAAATCCGCCAGTTAGGTGAGAGCCATGCGTCCGGCCACAAACCATGCCGTGCCGCCCGCCGGCGATATCTGCCGCCTGTCCGCCGTGGATCTTGCCGACGCGATCCGGCGCCGGCAGTTGTCGGTGCGCGAGGTGATGACGGCATTCCTCGACCGGATCGACGCCGTGAACCCGCTGGTCAACGCCATCGTCTCGCTGCGCGACCGTGCCGACACCCTGCAAGAGGCCGACAAGGCAGACGCCCATCTGGCGCGTGCAGAACATGCCAGGTCCCTGTTCGGCCTGCCGATCGCCATCAAGGATCTCGCGCAGACCAAGGGCCTCAGAACCAGCTTCGGCTCGCCGATCTTCGCCGATTTCGTGCCGCAGGAAGACGATTTCTTCGTCGAACGCGTCCGCAAGGCCGGCGCCATCATCATCGGCAAGACCAACGTTCCCGAATTTGGCCTTGGCTCCAACACGTACAACACGGTGTTCGGTCCGACGCTCAATGCCTTCGACCCGGCCTTGACCGCCGGCGGTTCGAGCGGCGGCGCGGCGGTCGCACTGGCGCTCGACATGGTGCCTATCGCCGACGGCAGCGACTTTGGCGGCTCCCTGCGCAACCCGGCCGCCTATAACAATGTCTATGGCTTCCGTCCGTCGCAGGGACTTGTCCCGGCCGGCCCCGAGCTTGACGTCTTTCACGCGCAGATGGGCGTCGAAGGGCCGATGGGCCGCAACGTGCGCGACATGGCGCTGCTGCTCGACGAGCAGGCTGGCTACGACCCTCGCGCGCCGCTCTCACATCACAAGCACGGCTCGTTCCTCGAAGGGCTTCGAACGCCGACGACCGGCGGCCGCATCGCCTGGTTCGGCGATCTTGGCGGCCATCTGCCGGTTGAACCCGGTATTCTACAGCTTTGCGAGGCCGCGCTCGGCCGATTCGCCGACGTATCCTTTCAGACCGAAGCGCTGGTACCGGATTTCGACTTCGAAGCGCTGTGGCAGGCCTTTGTGACGCTGCGCCAGGCGAGCAGCGGTTGTGCGCTCAAGGCGCATTACGACGATCCCCTGAAACGCAGTCTTCTGAAGCCGGAGGCCGTGTGGGAGGTGGAACACGCGCTTCAACTCACGGCGCCGCAGATCCACGCCGCCACGGTGAGGCGCTCCTCCTGGCACAAAACCCTACTATCGCTCTTCGACCGCTTCGACCTCGTCGCATTGCCGACTGCGCAGATCTTCCCCTTCGAGGTCTCCACCCACTGGCCGGCGCAAGTGGCCGGGCGTGCCATGGATAGCTATCACCGCTGGATGCAGGTTTCAGCGTTCGCCACGCTGGGCGGCTGCCCTGCCGTCAACGTACCTGCGGGCTTCGATGCCAGAGGCAGGCCGATGGGCATGCAATTGATCGGACGGCCGCGCGGCGACATGGCCGTGCTGAGAGCGGCGGCGGCCTACGAGACGACGCTGCCATGGCAGGCCGGAGCCTAAAATCCAGGTCAGGGCTGCCAGCGACATGTGCTGCCGGCTTGCACCTGCGTTACTGTCATGCATTGATCACGGTCGGCCGCGTCGCAAGCCGCATACTCTCGAGGAAAACCATGTCGCTGGAACTCTACGCTGCTTATGTCGTTGCCTGTATCGTCATTGTCCTGGTGCCGGGACCGACGGTCACGCTGATCATCGCCAACAGCATCCGCCATGGCTCCCGCGCCGGCCTCGCCAACGTCGCCGGCACGCAGGCCGGGCTGGCCATCATGATTGCCATTGTCGGCATCGGATTGACTTCGCTGATCGCGGGCATGGGCCATTGGTTCGAATGGGTCAGGCTGATCGGCGCTGCCTATCTGATCTGGATGGGTGTGCAGATGTTCCGCTCCAAGGGCAAGCTGAACGCCGACGGATCGGCGAAGACACCGCGCGGCGGCTTCTTCCTGCAAGGCCTGCTGGTGGCAATCAGCAATCCCAAGACGCTGGTCTTCTTCGGCGCCTTCTTTCCGCAGTTCGTCGCCCCTGAAGGTAACTACGCGTTGCAGATCCTCGTCATGGGTCTCACCGCACTGATCTTCGCCGCCGTGTCGGATTCGACCTTCGCGCTGGCCGCTGGCCGCGCCGGACGCCTGCTCTCGGCCGGCCGCATCAAGCTCATGTCCAGAATCAGCGGCAGTTTCCTGATCGGCGGCGGCCTGTGGCTGGCGTTTTCCAAGGCGAAGTAACGGCGGCCGAGAGCCGGGACGCAACCAGCGATCTCCTGGACAGGAAGGCCGATTGAAAGTCGGCCTTCTGTGCACCACATGAATCGATGGTTGGGGATTCATGCCGGCGCAATGGACTTTTGCGGATGTGAAAAGGCACGCGATCGGCGTGATCCTGATCGTTGCCTTGTTTGCGGCTGTGTTGGCCCTCGATCCGCTCAAGTGGACGAATAACGCCAGCCCGATACGGTCGGTCGACACGATCGACGCAATGGTCAGAAGTGTCCAGTGGGACCGCGTCGGCATCTATCTGGTTTCTATCGAGAATGGTTCGTCTGTTCTTATCAAGGACAAACGTCCGCATCTGATCGGCGCGCGCACAAAGATAGAGCGCGTCACGCGCGACAATGGTTCGATCTTTTACCGGTTTCCAGAATGAGCGGCGGCTGGCACCTCTTCCCTCGCCCGGTTACGGGGAGAGGGTGGTCGCGCAGCGCGCCGGGTGAGGGGCGGCTCCGGGGTTGCAAGCAGAATGTCTACGGATTCCCCGCCCCTCATCCCCCTGCCGGGACATTCTCCCCGTGAACGGGGAGAATGGAGCTCTCATAGCCGCCCCAGCCTTTCCAGCAGCAGCGCGAAAAACGCATCGTGGTCGATGTCGCGCATCACCATGGCGTTGTTCGGGCGCTTGGTCACGCCCCACCAGTCGATCACGGTCATGCCCATGGTGAGCTCCGACGCGGTTTCCACGGTAACGTTGCAGTTGCGGCCCCTGAACAGCTCCGGCTTCAACAGATAGGCGATGACGCAAGGGTCGTGCAGCGGACCGCCGTCGGTGCCGTATTTCTCTTCGTCGAAGCGCTCGAAGAATTCCAGCATCTCCGTCGTAGCCGTGCCGACTCTGGTGCCGAGCTTGCGGAAGGCCTGGGTGCGCTTGGCCGTGGTCAGCGCCTTGTGGGTGACGTCGAGCGGCATCATGACGATTGGGATGCCGGATTTGAACACGACATCGGCGGCATGCGGGTCGACATAAATGTTGAATTCGGCGGTCGGGGTGACATTGCCGCCTTCGAAGAAGCCGCCGCCCATCAGTACGATTTCCTTGATGCGCGGCGCGATCTTCGGCTCGCGGATCAGCGCCAGCGCTATGTTGGTGAGCGGCCCGAGGGCGCAGAGCGTGATCGTGCCGCTCTCTTCCTTCATCAGTGTCTCGACGATGAAATCGACGGCATACTGGTCCTGCAGCTTCATTGTCGGTTCGGGCAATTGCGGTCCATTGAGACCGGTCTCGCCATGCACCTCCTCGGCGGTGACCAGTTCACGCGCCAGCGGGCGGATGGCGCCGGCATAGACTTTGATGTCTTGCCTGCCGGCCAGTTCGCAGATCTTGCGTGCGTTCTTTTCGGTGAGCCTCAGCGGCACGTTGCCGGCAACGGCGGTCATTCCGACGATCTCCAGCTCGGCGCTGCCGAGTGCCAGCAAAATGGCGACGGCATCATCCTGGCCGGGATCCGTGTCGATGATGATCTTGCGGGATTCGGGCATTTCAATTCCTTGTTTGGGGAGTCTTTTTGGGCGGGGCTTTTGACGGCTTGAACTTGACCGCGGGGCGGACCATATCAAGGCCATCGGGAAAAATGCCATCTGGGTTTTTCCACTTTATGTCGCTCTTGAGAGGACAGTGTAACATGAGCCGAATGACGCCTTTTTCTAGCCCGCTGCTCCTGGGTTTCGACGCCATGGAAAAGACCCTGGAACGTCTGGCGAAGTCGGGTGACAGCTACCCTCCCTACAACATCGAGCGCCTCAGCGGTGCCGACGGGAAGGCCGAAAGGCTGCGTATCACGCTCGCTGTCGCCGGTTTCGCCGAAAACGATCTCGATGTGACCACGGAGGAGAACCAGTTGGTCGTGCGCGGCCGTCAGAACGATGACACCGAGCGCGAATTTCTTCATCGCGGCATTGCCGCGCGCCAGTTCCAGCGCTGTTTCGTGCTGGCCGACGGCATGCGGGTGATCGCGGCGGAGCTGAAGAACGGCCTTTTGTCGATCGATCTCGATCGGCCCGAGTCCGAACGGATGGTACGGAAAATAAATATATCGGTGAAAGACTGATCCTTACCACTGCATCGATTTTCCGAAAGCACGATGCAGCAAATTGAAGTGTTAGAGCGTCCTTCGTGTGTCCATTGGACACACGGCGCTCAAATGGCTCTCATGCGAGGCGGCCTTGAGCGGCGTCCTCGCGCCAAGGAGGCTTGAAATGACCAGAACTGACGAAAACCTCATCATGACCAGCGGCGAATTCGCCCATCTCGGCGAAGGCTCGGTCGCCTATCTCAGGAAAGTGTCGAGCGACGATCTGCGCGGCCGTTTCCCGGGCCTCGGCGAAATCGCGCCCGGCCTGGAACTGTGGGCCCTGTTTGCCGCCAATGGCCAGCCGATCCTGCTTTCAGACGCTCGTGACAGAGCGCTGGCTGGCGCCCTGGAAAACGACCTGACCCCTGTCCCCATCCACTAACAATACGGCGCAGCGATCTGATTGGAAACGGACAGGGCCGCTCACGGCGGCCCTTCAACGGATCTGATCAAAAAAGCTCAGGCTGCATGCGAGGCCTGCGTGTCCGACAAAAGCGCGTGGATCGCTGCGGCGTCGCGGGTGCCCCTTATCTTGGCCACCGTGTCGGCGTCGCGCAGCACCCGCGCGATGCGCGACAGCGCCTTGAGGTGGTCGGCGCCGGCGCCTTCGGGCGCCAAAAGCAGGAACACCAGATCGACCGGCTGGTCGTCCAGCGCCTCGAAATCGACCGGCGTCTCCAGCCGGGCGAAAACCCCGGCGATCCGCTTCACCCCCGCCAGCTTGCCATGCGGAATGGCAATGCCGTTGCCGACACCGGTCGAGCCCAGCCGTTCACGCTGCAGGATGGTGTCGAACACCTCCCGTTCCGGAATGCCGGCAATCGCCGCAGCCCTTTCGGACAGCATTTGCAGCAGTTGCTTCTTGGAGTTCGCCTTCAACGCCGGCAAGATTGCCGGAACGTTGATAAGATCGCTCAGATCCATACTTGAAATCCCTTGTTCGCCTACCGTCGCCAGCCCTCACTCTCGCGTGCGGCTGGTGCCTTATCCCAGTGCGGCCTTGGCCGTCATCCCTGCGCGACCTTGGTCGTAGACGGGTCGATCCAGCCGATATTTCCGTCCGGCCGGCGATAGACGATATTGAGTTGCTCGGTTCCGGCATTGCGGAAGACGAGAACCGGGCTGTCTTTGGTGTCGAGCTCGATCACGGCTGACGCCACCGACATGGTCCGCAGCGTCATGGTTGATTCGGCGACGATGGCTGGCGCGAAATTCTCCGGTATTTCCTCGTCCTCGTCGGCAAGCGGCGCCATCACCGTATAGGCGACGTCGGTGGGTTCGCCATTGACATTGCCTGAATTATGCGACTTCAGCCGACGCTTGTAGCGCCGAAGGCGGGTTTCGAGGCGATCCGCCGCCGCCTCGAAAGCGAGCGTCGGGTCCTGGGCTTCACCGGTCGCCTGCAGCGAAGCGCCGGAATCCAGCCGGATCATGCAATCGGCCGTGTAGCGCGACCCCGATTTGACGACTACAATTTGCCCTGAAAAGCCCCGATCGAAATATTTCCCGATCACTTCTCCGACACGGTCGTTGATGCGCGTACGGAACGCATCGCCGATGTCCATGTGTTTTCCTGATATGCGCAGTGTCATCTGAAAACTGACCTTCCTTGCTCAGGCTTCAAACTGTCCCGAGTTTATACCCGTGGTCTGTGCGCACAAGCTTTGCGGCGTCACTTGCGCCGATTTTAAATCCGAACTTTCCGGTTGATCACAAGCCGCCTTCTTTGACCGTCCCGTGGCCAACGTCGTGACGGACCATCCGCATGCGGGCAGTAGCCCGTCCCATGCGGGCGGGCTTCTAGCCACTTCATTGCGGCTTGTCAATGAAGCGCGAAAGCTGTGGAAATTCCGTCGGAGATCAACGTCCGGCGCTGGCCAAAGCGCGTTTTTCACGCCGCCGCTGCACCGACGAGGGAATATTCATGCCCTCCCGATACTTGGCGACCGTGCGCCTGGCGATATCGACGCCACTTTCCCGCAACATATCCACAATCGCGTCGTCGGAAAGCACGTCGGCAGGTTTCTCCTCATCGATCAGCTGCTTGATGCGGTCGCGCACCGCTTCAGACGAATGTGCATCGCCGCCACCCGACGAAGCGATCGAGGCGGTGAAGAAATACCGCAGTTCGAACACGCCGCGCGGCGTCAGCATGTATTTGTTGGCGGTGACCCGGCTAACGGTCGATTCGTGCATGCCGATGGCGTCAGCCACCGTGCGCAGGTTGAGCGGCTTCAGGTGACGCACGCCATGGACGAGGAAGGCGTCCTGCTGGCGCACGATTTCTGTGGCAACCTTAAGAATGGTCTTTGCCCGCTGGTCGAGGCTGCGCGTCAGCCAGTTGGCGTTTTGCAGGCATTCCGCCAGGAAATCCTTTTCCGTCTGGTTTTTCGCATGCGGTGAAACCTGGGCGAAATAGATATGGTCGACCAGCACGCGCGGCAGCGTTTCGGGGTTGAGTTCGATCACCCAGCTTCCGTCATTAGCCGCCCGCACTTCGACATCGGCGATGATCGCGTCGCTGGCGCCCGCCGAAAACGCCATGCCCGGGCGCGGATCGAGCGCACGTATCTCCGCCAGCATGTCGAGCAGATCCTCCTCGTCGACCCCACAAATCCGTTTCAGGGTCTGGAAATCGCGCCGCGCCAAGAGTTCGAGATTGGCGATCAAAGCCTTCATCGCCGGATCGAGCCGGTCGCGGACGGCAAGCTGCAGCGACAGGCATTCGGCGAGGTCCCGGGCAAAGATGCCGGCGGGCTCGAATGTCTGGCAGACCGCGAGCGCATTCGCCACCGCCGCTCGGTCGGTGCCGAGACGGGCGGCGATCTCGGCCATGTCGGCGCGCATATAGCCGGCCTCGTCGAGGCCATCGGCCAGTTCGCTGGCGATCAGGCGTGCTGCCGGGTCGGCGAAGGCAAGCGCGACCTGTTCGCCGACGTGCTCGCGCAGCGTGATGGCGGCGGCCGCCATGTCTCCGACGTCGAAGCCGTCGGAAGAGGACGCGGAACCGTTGCCGGATGCCGACTTCCATTGAGCCGTCAAGTCGGGACCGAGCCGCTGGCTGATGCCGGGGTCGTCGGGAAATAGGTTTTCAAGCGAAGTATCGAGCTTTTCCGAGATCGCCTCGGCGCTCCACGCCGTTTCCTTCTCGAACCAATCGCCGTCGGTGGCCGTTTCCGGCGCGGGATCGATCTTCTGCGCCTGATCGCTGACGGGATCGTCCTGCGGCTCGGCGCGCTCGAGCAGAGGATTGCGCTCGATCTCGTCGTCAATGAAGCGTTCCAGCTCGATATGGGTGAACTGCAGCAGCCGTATCGACTGCATGAGTTGCGGCGTCATCACCAGCGACTGGGATTGTCGTAGCTGTAGTTTTGCCGCCAACGCCATGGTTCGGTTTCAAACGCCCTGTCCACGCATCCGGACTGCCGGAAGGAGTCGGGCATAGAAACTGGCCCGGCTTTTGCTTGTCAAGGCGACGGCGATCAAAACTCGCCTGTCGGTGCTTTATTTGGAAGAGAAATCGGAGAAAAAAGGCTGGTCTCGCGCCAAAAACCGCGTTCGAGGAGAATTTTCCCGCTTAGAGTGTAAATCCCTCACCGAGATAAAGCCGCCGCACATCCGGGTTTGCGACCACTTCGTCGGCCCGGCCATGGGTCAGCACCTGCCCGGCATGGATGATGTAGGCGCGGTCGATCAGGCCGAGCGTCTCGCGAACATTGTGATCGGTGATGAGCACGCCGATGCCACGCGCCGTCAGATGACGCACGAGTTGCTGGATATCGGCGACGGCGATCGGATCTATGCCAGCGAAAGGCTCGTCGAGCAGCATGTATGCGGGGCGGGTCGCCAGTGCGCGCGCGATTTCAAGGCGCCGCCGCTCGCCGCCGGAAAGCGACAGCGACGGGGCTTTGCGCAGATGGCTGATGTGAAACTCGTCGAGCAGTTCGTCGAGACTGTGTTCGCGCTTTTTGCGGTTCTTTTCGACCACTTCGAGCACGGCACGGATGTTTTGCTCGACGCTCAAGCCGCGAAAGATCGATGCTTCCTGCGGAAGGTAGCCGATGCCGAGGCGGGCGCGGCGGTACATCGGCATCGAGGTGACATCGAAGCCGTCGATTTCGATTGTGCCTTCGTCGACCGGCACAAGGCCGGTGACCATGTAGAAGCAGGTCGTCTTGCCGGCGCCGTTGGGACCGAGCAGTCCGACCGCCTCACCGGCGCGCACGCCGATCGTCACGCCGCTGACAACTTTGCGGCCCTTGTAGCTCTTGGTCAGGCCCTTGGCGATCAAGGTTCCCTTGAACTTTACCTGGTCGACGCTGACCGTGGCCGGTGCCGCAAGTTTGCTGGCGACGCGTCCTGGAAGACGCGCCATCAGCGATGCTACGTCGACCATCAGGGGTTCGCCGCTCCCGACTTCGCCGGCGGCGTGATCGACATCATGACGCGGCCCCCGCAGGCGTCGACCTGAGCCAGGCCGCTCTTCATCTCCACCGTGAGCTTACAGCCGACCAGTACATTGTCACCTTGCGAAAGCACGACCTTGCTGCCTGAAAGCACCAGCACTTCCGTCTTCATGTCGAAGGTGCCGCTGTCGCCGGTGGCGACCTGGTCGTCCGATTTGATATAGACCTTGTTGGCGACCTCCAGGCGGTCGATGTTGGCCGAGCCGGTCATCGCGGCACCTGCGGCCTGCGCATCCTTGGCGTCAGCGTCGGCGTCCTTGACGTAATAGACCGTCATCTTGCCGGCCTTGAGCAAGGTCGGACCCTGGACGACGCTTACATTGCCTGTGAACACGGCGACGTTATCGGCCTGGCGGACCTCGAGCTTATCGCTTTCGATCTGGATGGGCTTGTCGCCGGACAGTTTGAGGCCCGACAGCTGGCTGGTGGCCTTGGACTGCGCCAGAGCCGGCGCCGTCCCCAACCCCAGGACCAGCCCCAAAGCCAACCCAAGGGCCGGCAACGCCGAAGCTGCGGCCACGAGCCGTGTCGAACTACTGAACCGCATTGGATTCTCCGCTCATTGCCTCTGCCGCCTTCAAGCTGGCGGGATCGATGTTGACACGCACTCTGTTCTCGAAAACCACGATCTTGCCGTTGTCTTGGATCGACATCGACTCTGCGGTGATCCGCGACCCGCCGCGGCTGACGTCGACCGGATCGTTCGTCTTCATAGTGCCTTTGCCCATATCGAGAAAGACTGATTTGAACTTTGCCGCCAAGCCATCGGTGGTGGTTATGGTGACATCGCTGGTCAGGCTCATCGTGTTGCCATCGCGATTATAGGTGCCGTGCGAGGCATTGATGGCCGCCACATTGTCGGTCGATATCGGCAGCTTGGCGTCGATGCCCTCCAAGTTGATGATTCCTTGCTTGGTCACGTCCTGTATGGCGCGCAAAGCCGTCATGGAATAGGGCAGTTTCTGCTTGGTGAACCCGTTGAGCTTGGGATTGGCCATCACCAGCTTGCCATTGGCGAAGGCGCTGCCGTCGGCCTGGACCTGGATTGAGCCAGGCGCCGCGAGATAGGAATAGACCGGGAAGGCGACCGCGATCGCGGCAGCGGCCAGCGGCACCGCCAGCTTTAATATCCGCACGCGGCGAGAATGGCGCTGGGCAATGCCGAAGGCGTCGACCCGCGCCGGGCCTACGTCCCGGGGAGCCAACTCCGTCTCGGTGTTGGTCGGTTCGATCGGTCGCGCTAACATAACTGCTTTCTTTTAAACCCCTGCCGCCAAGCACCCCTATAGGTGGGATGCCGGCGCCCTCAAGCAAGCACAAGCGGAGGAAAACCGCAAAAGTGTGACGGTTGCTGTTGCACAAACGAAAATGAAACCGGCACAACTTGCATGTCATACCAGATACAGGCGGGCAGCGTTAGGGGCCTGTGGATTGGCCTTAACATCTCTTGAAACGCCGGTTCGCGGACGTCGAGACCTGACTTTGGCGCAAGCTCGTCAGGAATCGGTAGCCGGGCGCGGATGGTTGCTTTAAAAGCATCTGCTTCCACCGACTATGAGGCTGACCATGGCACTGAGAGCCGACGACCTGATCGACCGCCGCCGCTTGCGCCGTAAGCTGACATTCTGGCGCGTTGCAGCGCTTGTTGTCGCAGCAGCCGGGCTGATTGCCTTTTCGAGCTGGATTTACGGTGACGACTTCACCGGCACGGCGGTCGACCATATCGCCAAGGTCAAGATCGAGGGCACCATCACCGAAGACGAAGACCTGATCAAACAACTGGAGACCATCCGTCAATCCTCGAGGGTGAAAGCGGTGATCCTGTCGATCGATTCACCGGGCGGCACCACCGTCGGGGGCGAATCGATCTACGAGGCAGTGCGCAAGCTGGCCGCCGAGAAGCCGGTGGTGGCCGAGGTCGGCACGCTGGCCGCATCGGCGGGCTATATGATCGCCACCGCGGCCGATCATATTGTCGCGCGCAAATCGTCGATCGTCGGCTCGATAGGCGTGCTGATCCAGTATCCGGACGTCAGCGGCCTTATGGACAAGCTCGGCATCAAGCTCGAGGAAGTGAAATCCTCGCCGCTGAAAGCCTCGCCATCGCCTTTCAAGCCGACCAGTGACGACGAGCGCACCATGGTCCGCAAGCTCATCCTGGACAGCTACGACTGGTTCGTCGGCGTCGTCGCCGAGCGCCGCAACATGACCAAGCCGGAGGCGCTGGCCCTGGCCGACGGGTCGATCTTCACCGGCCGGCAGGCTGTTGCCAACAAATTGATCGACGCCGTCGGCGGCGAGACCGAAGCGATCGATTGGCTCGCGACCAAGGGCGTCGACGCCAAGCTCAAGGTGGTGGAGTGGAAGGACGCGGAAAGCAGCGGCTTCCTGTTCTCGAAAGCGATGGCGCGAACCATCGGCGGTGCGCTCGGCCTGCCCGACTATGGCGGCGAGATCATTCACGAACTTGGTGCCGACCGCTTGTTTCTTGACGGTCTCGTTTCCGTCTGGCACCCTTGAGACGAGTGAAAAAAGCAAATAAAATCATCCTCATAATTTTGACTGCTGTGTTTTCACGGGGAGCCTTCTCATGATCAAATCCGAACTTGTGCAGATCATCGCCACACGCAACCCGCACCTTTTTCTGCGCGACGTCGAAAACATCGTCGGCGCGATTTTCGACGAGATCACCGACGCGCTTGCCGAAGGCAACCGGGTCGAGCTGCGCGGTTTCGGTGCTTTCTCGGTGAAAAACCGCCCCGCCCGCACCGGCCGCAACCCGCGCACCGGCGAATCCGTCGAGGTCGAGGAGAAATGGGTGCCGTTCTTCAAGACCGGCAAGGAATTGCGTGAAAGGCTGAACGGCGGCAAATAGGCGC
This sequence comes from Mesorhizobium sp. BHbdii, assembly GCF_053848045.1. NCBI lineage: Bacteria > Pseudomonadati > Pseudomonadota > Alphaproteobacteria > Hyphomicrobiales > Phyllobacteriaceae > Mesorhizobium > Mesorhizobium sp. BHbdii. The sequence continues at coordinate 65,260 of NZ_JBSPKX010000007.1, forward strand.
CGCGCGAGCTCGTGCCGGCCTTTTCAGTAGGCCTGCGGTAGAGCCCGCCTTCGACAGGAAATTCCATGTTCAATCGCCTCATGCTCATCGTGGTCTTCGTACCGCTGGCCGTCATTCTGATCGCGCTGGCGGTCGCCAATCGCGATCCGGTTGCCTTCACCCTGGATCCGTTCAACCCCGGCAATCCGGCGCTAACGATGACGCTGCCGCTTTTCATCTTCCTGTTCCTGGCTCTCGCCATCGGCATGATCGTCGGCAGCCTGGCGACTTGGGTCAAGCAGGGCCGCTATCGCAAGCTGGCGCGCCAGCGCGGCGTCGAGGCCGAAAACCTGCGCCAGGCAGTCAGCCGCGCACCGGCTGCGCCACAAGGCCCCGCCTTGCCGAAGCCGACCAGCTGAGCCAACACAGCGCCGCACGTCCTTTGGGACGCGCAAAGGACGCTGCACCATTTTCGGTTATGCGTTAGGCGTTTTTCTCTCCATGGAGTTTCCCATGCTGACCATTTCGGCGGCCGAGGTCGATCACGCGCTGACCTTTCCTGGCCTGGTCGAGACGCTGCGCGCGGCCTTTCGCGATGGCGCGGTACAACCGGTCAGGCATCACCATACGCTCGAACGGCCCGACGGCGCGGCCTCGACGCTGCTCCTGATGCCTGCCTGGACCGACTTCAATGCGGCCGGCACGTCGGCAGGCGGCCATATCGGCGTCAAGATCGTCACGGTGTCGCCCGACAACAACACCATAGGCAAACCCGCTGTGATGGGGCTTTACCTCCTGCTCGACGGCGCGACCGGCGAGCCTGAAGCCATGATCGATGGCCAGCGGCTAACGCAGTGGCGCACGGCCTGCGCCTCGGCGCTGGCCGCTTCCTATCTGGCCCGCGAGGACGCTGAGCGGCTGCTGGTGGTCGGCGCCGGCGCGCTGTCGCCGTTCCTCGCCAGGGCGCATTCAGCGGTGCGGCCGATCACCGCAATCCGCATCTGGAACCGGACACCGGCCAATGCCGAAAAGGTTGCGGCGGAATTGCGCGCCGAGGGCTTTGCGGCCACCGCCGCGAGCGATCTCGACGCCGAAATCGGCCAGGCCGACATCGTTTCGTCGGCGACCATCACGACCACGCCGCTGATCAAGGGCGCGCTGTTGAAGCCGGGCACCCATGTCGATCTGGTCGGCGGCTTCACGCCGGTCATGCGCGAAAGCGACGACGATGCGATTGCGCGTGCTCGCGTCTACGTCGATACCCGGGCAGGCGCCGCCAAGGAGGCGGGTGATATCGTCCAGCCGCTGGCCTCGGGCGTGCTGAAGCCGCAAGCCATCGTCGCCGACCTGCATGAATTGGCACGCGGCCAGAAGAAGGGCCGGCAGAGCCCCAGTGAGATCACGCTGTTCAAATCGGTCGGCGCAGCCCTCGAAGACCTCGCCGCCGGCATTGCGGTGTACAAGGCGCTGAGAAGTAGGGAAGTAGGGAAGTAGGGAAGTAGGGAAGTAGGGAAGTAGGGAAGCCATACCAATCGTGCGGCTTCGTGCCAGTCATATTTCCCCTATTCACTTTACTCCCTTACTCCCTTACTCCCCTACTCCCCTACTCCCCTACTCCCCTACTCCCCTACTCCCCTGTTCCCGATCGGCGGGAACGTCTCCGGCGTCGCACCGTTGTTCGGGCGTTATGGAGATACGCGGGTTCCTGTTGTTCTGGTCCATCTTGGCCGCCGTCATGGCGGCGCTCAGCCTTGGACCATCCTTCGCCCATGTTCTCGAATCGGCTCCTCGGCTGACGAAGTGGTCACCTTCTCTCTGGCGCGAGACGACTGTTTTCAAGGCCCAGTTCCAGCTGTTTGCCGTCATTGGCGCGCCACTGGACGTGGCCGCGATCGGCTGTCCGGGACTTCTCGCATGGATGCTGCGCAATGATCGTCCGGCGTTCTGGTATGCGTTGGCCGCTGCCGTGCTCTATGCGGTGTCTCTTGCGATGTGGTTTGCTCTCGTCAAGCCGGCGAACGATATTCTGGCCACCTGGGTGCCTGGACCGATCCCGGAAAATTTCGAAGCGATCCGACTGCGCTGGGAAACCGGCCATATGATCGTCGCCGGCTTCAAGGCCGTCGGTTTCGTATCGCTGATTGTCGCCCTGCTTTGGATCAGGCGCGGCTGACCGTTTCGGAAAATGTCCAGCGACCGCGTTTGTTGCACCGGTGAATGTGCTGTGGCAGAAGCGGGCCAAGTCGCCCCGGAGATGCTCTTCTTGAAACCTTTTCGCGACAAACGCCGCGACAGCCGCTCGCATCAGCTCGCAAAGGGCGGGGCGGAACAGGCGCCGCGCGCAACCGGCACAGCATCGGGCAACCGCACCGCGCCGCGCGTCCTTTCCCGCCGCGACGGCGCGCTGCCCGCCGAACACCTGCCGCTGATCCTCGAAGTGGCGCCCAACGCCGACTATGCGCTGCTCGACAGCGGCGCCGGTCAAAAGCTCGAGCAGTACGGGCCCTATCGCATCGTCCGGCCCGAAGGCCAGGCGATCTGGCAAAAAGCGTTGCCGGCCGAAAACTGGGACCGCGCCGACGCCATTTTCACCGGCGACACCGACGAGGAAGGCATCGGCCGCTGGCGCTTCCCCAGGACGCCGCTCGGCGAGACCTGGCCGATGAAGCATGACGGCATCGACTATCTCGGCCGCTTCACCTCGTTTCGCCATGTCGGCGTCTTCCCCGAGCAGGCCTCGCACTGGGACCACATGGCCGGGCTGATCGCGGCGGCGAAGCGGCCGGTCAAGGTGCTGAATCTGTTCGGCTATACCGGCCTTGCCTCGCTGGTGGCGGCGCGCGCCGGCGCCGAGGTCACCCATGTCGACGCGTCCAAGAAGGCGATCGGCTGGGCTAGGGAGAACCAGGTGATGGCGGGCTTGTCGCAAAAGCCGATCCGCTGGATCATCGACGACGCCATGAAATTCGCCGAGCGCGAGGAGCGCCGCGGCAGCCGCTACGACATCATCCTGTTCGATCCGCCCGCCTATGGCCGTGGCCCCAAGGGCGAGGTCTGGCAATTGTTCGAGGACCTGCCTGATCTGACCGACCTCTGCCGCTCGATCCTGACGCCGAAGCCGCTTGCTGTCGTGCTGACCGCCTATTCGATCCGCGCCTCCTTCTTCGCCATCCATGCCTTAATGCGCGACACTTTCGCAGGCATGGGCGGCACGGTCGAATCCGGCGAACTGATCATCCGCGAGAAATCCGCCGGCCGGGCGCTGTCGACGTCGCTGTTCTCGCGCTGGGTGGCCTGATGAGCGAGCGGCACGCCGGCGCGCCAGGGCAGGTGAAAGAGGTCACCAGCCTCGCCAATCCGTTGATCAAGGACATCAAGGCTCTCGCCCTGAAGAAATTCCGCGACCAGCAGAACGCCTTCATGGCCGAGGGGCTGAAGCTGGTCATCGACGCGCTCGACCTCGGCTGGTCGATCCGGACGCTGGTCTTCGCCAAGGCCGGACGCGGCAACGCGGCAGTCGAAAAGGTCGCGGCGCGCACGGTTGCCGCCGGCGGCACCGTGCTCGAAGTTTCCGAAAAAGTGCTCGTTGCCATCACCCGCCGCGATAACCCGCAAATGGTGGTCGGCGTCTTTTCGCAGAAGTTCCTGCCGCTGAAGGACATCCGTGTTCGAGACGGCGACGTCTGGGTGGCGCTCGACCGCGTGCGCGACCCAGGCAATCTCGGCACAGTTATCCGCACCGTCGATGCCGTTGGCGCCAAGGGCGTCATACTGGTCGGCGAGACCACCGATCCTTTTTCCGTCGAGACCGTGCGCGCCACCATGGGCTCGATCTTCGCCGTGCCGGTCGCCAAGGCGACGCCGGACGCCTTCCTCGCGTGGCGAAAAAGCTTTCCTGGCCTCGTTGCCGGCACACATCTGAAAGGTGCGGTCGACTACCGTTCGGTCGACTTTTCCAAAGGCCCGGTGCTGCTGATGATGGGCAACGAACAGCAGGGCCTGCCCGACAGCCTAGCCGAAAGCTGCGACAGATTGCTGCTGATTCCACAGGCCGGCCGGGCCGATTCGCTCAATCTCGCGGTGGCCACCGGCATCATGCTGTTCGAGATCCGGCGCGGCGCGCTGAAATTTGCCCCGGAGGACGCCAGACCGTGACATCCCAAATGGTGAAATCCCAAACGGCAAAATCGTGGTTCCCCTACATCCTGCTGGTCGCCGCCGCGATAGCGCTCGACCAGTGGGTGAAATATCTGGTCGAGACCGGCCTCGCCTTCCAGGAAAAGGTCGATCTTGTGCCGTTCCTGGCATTGTACCGCACCTACAACACCGGCATTGCCTTCTCCATGTTTTCGTCCTTCGGCGACACCGGCCTGGTGGTCATCGCCGCTTTCGTCGTCGCATTCGTGCTCTATCTCGCGGCCCGCACTCCGCCCGGCCACGTGCTTACCCGCATCGGCTTTGCGCTGATCGTCGGCGGCGCGCTCGGCAATCTGTTCGACCGCGCTACCTATGGTCACGTGATCGACTACATCCTGTTCCACACCCCGGTATGGTCCTTTGCCATCTTCAACCTCGCTGATGCCTTCATCGCGGTCGGCGCGGTGGTGGTCGTCTTCGACGAACTCCTCGGTTGGCGGCGCGAGGTCAAGCCCTCAAGCGATTGACCTGGCCTTCTGCCGCCATACAGTGGCATTCGAAAAGCCCGAGGAGAAGACATGCCCGAAACCTTCAAAGCCATCCTCGTTTCGCGCGATGCCGAGAAGAAGCAGTCGGTCGCGGTGACCGACCTCACCGAGGCCGACCTGATGGAAGGCGATGTCACCGTCGCCGTCGAGGCGACGACGGTGAACTACAAGGACGGCCTCGCCATATCAGGCAAGGCGCCCGTGATCCGCCGCTGGCCGCTGGTGCCGGGCATTGATTTCGCCGGCACCGTCATCTCGTCTTCCCATGCCGACTGGCGCAAGGGGGACAAGGTCATATTGAACGGCTGGGGCGTCGGCGAAACGCATTTTGGCGCCTATGCCGGGCGCGCCCGAGTCAAGGGAGACTGGCTGGTGCCGCTGCCTCAGGGCATGAGCCCGCATGATGCCATGGCGATCGGCACCGCAGGCTACACCGCCATGCTTTGCGTCATCGCGCTGGAACGGCACGGCATCGTGCCCGATCGCGGCCCGGTGGTGGTGACGGGCGCGGCCGGCGGCGTCGGCTCGGTCGCGGTCTCGATCCTGTCCAGCCTCGGCTATCATGTCATCGCCTCGACCGGCCGCAGCGCTGAAAGCTCCTACCTGATCGACCTAGGTGCTGCGGAGGTGATTTCGCGCGACGAGTTTGCCCAGCCGGCAAAGCCGCTCGCCAAGGAACGCTGGGCCGGCGGCGTCGACGCGGTCGGCAGTCACACGTTGGCAAACGTCCTTTCGATGACCTCCTATGGCGGCGCCGTCGCCGCCTGCGGCCTGGCAGGCGGCATGGATCTGCCAGCGAGCGTCGCCCCGTTCATCCTGCGCGGCGTTTGCCTGCTCGGCATCGATTCGGTGATGGCGCCAAAGCCGGTCCGCATGGAGGCGTGGCGCCGCATCGGCACGGACCTCGACCTCCAGAAGCTCGCCAGCCTGTCCACGACCATCGGCTTTGACGGCATCATCGACGCCGCGCACAACATCGTCGAGGGCAAGATCCGTGGCCGCGTAGTGGTGGATATGTGAGTTCTGGCGTCTGCCGTTTTGCACGAAAGAAAGGCAAAAACCGCGCGACCGATAAAATTCGAACGATCCGCCGCAATTTTCCATAATCTCTGTCTGGCAAGGGTTTCCGCATGGTCACGGAATCCGCCATCAGAGAAACGGAGAGCACCGAAAGCGTCGACGCGATCGGCCCGGAGGCGCCAAGGCGGCAGCATATCGCAGCGCCGCCACTGGCGCCCGAACTGCCCGCCGCCAATCGCGAAAGCCTGCCATTCCTGACGCTCGTCGCCATCGTCGTGCTGGCAGGGCTGTCGCACCTGACCGGCGCGCCGATCTTCATCACCGTTGGCCTTTTGGCGACTGGCATGGCCGGTCTCGCCGTGCATCTGCGTGCCAGGCGCACGGTGCGTCGCACGGTTGCCATCCTTGGCGAGACCGCAGCTCGCAGCCGCGCCGAGGTCGAGACCCTGGCCGACCGCATGTGGGAGATGCAGGAGAGCGAGGAACGCTTTCGCGGGCTGATCGACGCGCTTGGCGATCTCGTCGTCCACCGCGACCGTGACGGCCATATCGTCTATGCCAACAAGGTTTTCGCCGATCTTGTCGGAGCCGACCAGCGCGATCTTGCCGGCAGGACCCTGGCCGAACTCGGCATCGACGTCGGCATCGTTCCCGATGCCGCTTTTTCCGACCACGAATGCCTGAGCTCCACCGACGTCGCCATTAGCACGCCGAGCGGCCCGCGCTGGTTCTCATGGATCGAACTGTCCGTGCGCGACAAGGACAGCGGCGCCGTCTCGCATCGCGCCATCGCCCGCGACATTACCGCCCGCAAGCACGCCGAATCGTCGCTGATCACCGCCCGTGAGCGAGCCGAATACGCAAGCCAGGCCAAATCGCGCTTCCTCGCCACCGTCAGCCATGAGATCCGCACACCGATGAACGGCATCATGGGCATGGCCAGGCTGCTGGCGGACACCAATCTCTCACCCGAACAACGGACCTATGTGGGCGCCGTCTCGACCTCGGCCAGCGCGCTGCTGGCGCTGATCGAAGATCTGCTCGACTATTCCAAGATCGAGGCCGGCCGCTTCGATCCCGAACCGCAGCCAATGTCGGTGCGCGAGATCGCCGACAACATCGTCGAACTCTTGGCGGCGCGCGCCTTCGCCAAGAATATCGGCCTTGGCTGCCATGTCGAACCCGACGTGCCGCAGATGATCACCGCCGATCCAGGAAGGGTCAGGCAGGTGCTGCTCAACTTGATCGGCAACGCGATCAAGTTCACCGACAGCGGCGGCGTATTGGTGAGCATCGCTCGTGCCTGCACCGAAACCACCGACCGCATATGCTTCACCGTCGCCGATACCGGTCCCGGCCTGCACGAGGACGATATGGAGCGCATCTTCGAGGAATTCGAACAGGCCGATGGCACGTCGACCCGCGCGCATGGCGGCGCCGGGCTCGGTCTTGCCATTTCCAAGCGCCTGGTGATCGCCATGGGCGGCACGATTTCGGTTTCGAGCCGGCTCGGCCAAGGCTCCGAGTTCGTCTTCGATATCCCTGCAATATCGGCCACCGAGCCGCCGCAGACCCGCCAGAATGTGCTGTCAGGGCAGCGCGCGGTGATACTGTCGAAGAACGCCATCGAAGCCGACGCCATCGCCCGCACCATCCGTGCCAATGGCGGCATGGTCGATCTGGCCGCGACCGACGCCCAGGCAGCGTCCTTCGCAGAAGGCTGCGACGTGCTTCTGGTCGATGCGGCCATGGAGGAGGGCGACGGCAGGTTGCTAAGGCGCCTTCGCCAGAGCGGTTTTGCCGACTGCGAGGCGATCACGCTGATCGCGCCGACCGACCGCGGCATGCTGGGCGAGTTCCGCGCCAGCGGCTACGCCACCTTCCTGGCAAGGCCGGTGCGTGGCGAGACGCTGTTGCGCGTGCTTTTGACCAGCGGCGTACCCGCCCTCACCCAGCCACAGCCGGAAAAGCGCGGCGCACCATCCGTCCGCGCCATTGCCAACCGCCAGCAGGGCCTGTCGGTGCTGATCGCCGAGGATAACGACATCAACGCCATGCTTGCCCGCGCCACGCTTCTGAAGGCCGGGCATCGCGTGAAAGTGGTCGGCGACGGCAAGGCCGCCGTCGAGGCAGTCACTGGCACCGGCCACAAGCACCGCTTCGACGTGGTGCTGATGGACCTGCACATGCCTGTCATGGACGGGCTGGACGCCATCGCCGCCATCCGCCGGCATGAGGAGGAAACCGCCGTGGCGCCGGTTCCGATCATGGTGCTGTCGGCGGACAGCCAGGAAAAGACCCGCCACGCAGTGCTTGCCCACGGCGCCAGCGGCTTCGTCACCAAGCCGCTCGACCCCGACGCGCTTGTCCATGCGGTCGAGGGCCAGGTGGCCGCGTGATCCGCCGGCTGTCCTTCCTGGCTCCCGCGGCGTAACATAGCCGGTTGAAGGATTACCCAGCCGACGAAGTATTGCCCGCAGCACCGTATCACGGTACTGTCACAATCCTGTTGCACCTACACCGTATCCCCGTGCCAAGAGGGATGGCTCGAAGGAGAATCACTCGTGCATACAGTTATGCCGGAATGTGACGCTCGGCCGAACGCCAGCGGTGCTTTGCTCACCGGGCGGAACGTCGATGCCGTCACAAAAGGCGAAGCGCTCGGCCGTATCGGCAACCTCGAAGTGCGGCTCGCCCGCAACGAGGCCGAGATCGCCGCCGCGCAGGAAGTGCGCTACCGGGTGTTCTATGACGAGCTTGGCGCCAGGAAGAACCTGTTCCAGGTACAGGACCGCCGCGACGCCGACCATTTCGATCCGCTTTGTGATCATTTGCTCGTCTTCGACACCTCGCTGTCCGGTCCCGAGCATCGCCGCATTGTTGGCACCTACCGCCTGCTGCGGCAGGAAATCGCGGCAGCGGCCGGCGGCTTCTATTCCGAGGGCGAATTCGAGCTGACCAATCTTATCGCCCGCCACCCCGGCCAGCGTTTCCTCGAGCTCGGCCGCTCCTGCGTCTTGCCGGAATACCGCTCGAAGCGCACCATCGAGGCGCTTTGGCAAGGTATTTGGGCCTATATCAACCATTACGGGATCGGCGTGATGACCGGTTGCGCGTCGTTCCACGGCACTGTGCCGGCGGCACACGCCGAAGCGCTGACCTATCTCGCCCATCACTGCCGGACGAATTCGGCCTGGGACGTGCGTGCGGTCGCCGGGCGCTATTGTTCCATGGATTTGATGCCGATCGAGGCGGTCAATGCCAAGGCCGCGATCGCGGCGATGCCGCCGCTGGTCAAGGGCTATCTGCGCGTCGGCGCGCGCATCGGCGACGGCTGCGTCATCGATCGCGAATTCTCGACGGTCGACGTGTTCGTGGTGATGCCGGTCCAAGAGATCGGCGCCCGCTACGTCAACTATTATGGCGGGGAAGCCCAGCGCTTCGCCGCTTGAGATTCCAGTGAATAGCGAGTAGCGGGAGTTCCTCCAATTCGCTGCAGATTGTTATCGCTACTCGCTCTCATTTCATGGAATATCTTCCGGTCGCCGACCAGGCCTGCTCTTGTAGGACGGAAAGGCCCAGCCGAATTTGAGCGCGCCGCCACGCACGCAAAAAGCAGCCATGAAGCCTGCCAGGCCCGAGGCGAGCGGCGGCAGTCCGGCGAGATCGCCGAGCGTGTAGAGAGCGGCGCCCGCAAGTGCTGCGGTAACGTAGATCTCCGGTCTCAACAGCACTGAAGGCTCCCCGGTCAACAGATCGCGAAGGATGCCGCCAAGGGTGGCGGTGAGCATGCCGGTAACGATCGAAACCGCCGGCGAGCCGGTGATCGCCAGCCCCTTGGCCGCGCCCATCACCGAAAAGGCGGCAAGGCCGATGGCGTCTAGCCAGAGCAGCAATTTGTAGCGGGATTCGACACGGTGTGCGCTGAAGAAGACCAAGACCGCCACCGCCGCGCAGATCAGCACATAGTCGCGGTTTCCGACCCAGAACACCGGCACGTTGAGGATGACGTCGCGAAACGTGCCGCCACCGATGCCGGCGACGCTGGCCAGGAACAGGTAACCGATAATGTCGAGCTGTTTGCGCGAGGCGGCCAGCGCACCGGTCGCCGCAAAGACGGCGACGCCGGCATAGTCGAGAAGCTCGATTGGGTTCAAGGACATGGTGGAGTAAGGGAGTGGGTGAATAGGGGAGTATGAATAGCATGAAGCCGCACGATTGGTACGGCTCCTCTATCAAGTCCCTTACTACCCTACTCCCTTACTGCCTAATCACGCATCCTTCTCAGCTTGCTCATTCACCGGCCCTGGCTCGACCGGCGCTTCACCAGCCACATGCTTGGGACCGCCCTTGGCAACGCCGACCATGGCCGGCCGCAGCACCCGCTCGCCGATCGAATAGCCTGGCTGCACGACCTGGACCACGGTGTTGGCCGGCACATCCGGATTGGGCACCTCGAACATCGCCTGGTGGAAATTCGGGTCGAATTTCCCGCCTTCCGGCTCGAGCTTCTTCACCCCGTGCCGCTCCAGCGCCGATAGCATGGCGCGTTCGGTGAGCTCGACACCCTCGATCAGCGCCTTGAAGCCGGCATCGCCCGCCGCCTTGGCCTCAGCCGGAATCGCATCCAGCGCGCGGCGCAGATTGTCCGACACCGACAGCATGTCACGGGCGAAATTGGCAACGGCGTAGGCACGCGCGTCGTGCACATCGCGGGCGGTACGGCGGCGCAGATTCTCCATCTCGGCGGCGACGCGGAGCGCGCGGTCCTTCAACTCGTCGTTTTCCTTCAGCAGCCGCACAAGCGCCTCGTAGTCGCCGTCGACGCTGCCTTCCGTATGTTCGGTAGCAGCCCCGGTGGTCTCGGCTTCATCGGGCGCGCGTTCGTCTTTTGCCTGGTCGCTCATCGCCATTTCCCGTCATTTCGAATGGTGTGGATTTTGTGCCCGATATCGAGGTTTGTCGGCCAAAAATCAAGTGGCAAGCGATACCGGAGGGGCCGCTGGCGCTTCGACGACGCATCATGAAGACCTTTCGATATTAATTCAAATTTTACTGTAACCGCCGGCTTTGCTTGCCAAGATGCTGCGTTGGGGGAACCATTCGTCTGCTGGAAGAGTTTCGAAGCCGACACAGGATTTTGAGATGATGACCCGCAACGACGGCGACCGTAACAAGAATGACGCCCGCAACAATGACGAAAGACGTGAAAGGCTCGCGGCCGGCATCAGGCGCCAGTTCGGCTCCGAGGCAACGATGCGCTTTCTGCGTGCGCTGCCGGCGTTCCGGACGGAGAACGACATTCCCGATCGTTTCAGGGAATTGCTCGACCGCCTGGACGGCATCGAGATCAGCGTAGCCGCCCGTGGCCCCCGGCGGTAGACCAACAGTTTCGCCTGTCGTTGCGTGCCGCCGGAAGTATGCCCTCCCACATTGCAGCACCTTACGCGTCGCGCGACAATTACCCGCAGTAACTTGGCGTGATCCCTGCCTTGCGGCGCCGGAATGGTCTGTCTATGCTTCCTGATGAACATGATTTCCCCCGAAGCTGTGGCGAACAGCAAACGTGCCTGGTTGAAGATCCTGGCGCGCTACAAGAAACCCGACAGGCGGCGCAGCGCCGTCGAACTTGCCATCACCCTCATTCCCTTTGCCACGCTGTGGGCACTGTCCTCAGTTGCTTATGCCCATGGTCATTGGTGGGGTCTGATCCTCATACTTCCGGCCGCCGGCTTTCTGGTGCGGATCTTCATGATCCAGCACGATTGCGGCCACGGTTCCTTCTTCGCCAACCGCACCGCCGACGACTGGATCGGCCGCGGCCTGGGCATCCTGACCTTGACGCCCTACGATTGCTGGCGACGTGCCCACGCAACCCATCACGCCAGCGCCGGCAACCTCGATGAGCGCGGCACGGGCGACATCAGGACGCTGACTGTCGCCGAATATCGGCAAATGTCCTGGCGGGGCCGCCTTGCCTATCGTCTCTATCGCCATCCGCTCGTCATGTTCGGCCTCGGCCCCATTTGGCTTTTCATCTTTGAGCAGAGACTGCCGGTCGGCATGATGCGAGGCGGCCTCACGCCCTGGGTGTCATCAATGGCAACCAACGTGGCCATCGCGGTCGCCGCCGCCGCCCTCGTCTGGTTCGTCGGCCTCGAAGCGTTCCTGGTTGTCCACTTACCCATCGTCGTTCTGGCCGGTTCCGCCGGCATCTGGCTGTTTTACGTCCAGCACCAGTTCGAGGAAACCGAGTGGGCAAAGGACTCCGAATGGGAGTTTCAGCACGCGGCCCTGCACGGCTCGTCCTATTATGACCTGCCGCCGGTGCTGAACTGGTTCACCGGCAATATCGGCGTGCATCACGTGCACCACCTCTCCGCCAAGGTGCCGTGCTATCGACTGCAGGAGGTCCTGAGGGACTATCCGGAACTGCGCGAAATCGGCCGTGTCACGCTTCTGGAGAGCCTGCGCTGCGTCAAGCTGGCGCTGTGGGATGAGAACCGCAGCAAGCTGGTATCGTTTCGCGAAGCGCGGATGACTGCGTAACGCATGACCCCGAATCGATTTTCGGAAAGGATCATGCGTGGAATCAAAGTGCTACAGCGTCCTTTGCGCGTCCCAAAAGGACGCGCGGCGCTGTAGAGCCGCCGCACGACAAATGCGGCGGTTCCCAAGCCTTGCTTAAGCCGCCTTGCGTTCGTCGCGCATCAATATCTCGCCGTGGCGGATCTCGGTGCCGAGCACCTTCAGGCATTCGCGCATGAAGGCGGCGAGACCCGGCCAGCCCTTGGCCGATACCAGATTGCCGTCGACATGGGCGCTGGTCGGCGCGACATCGATGTAGGTGCCGCCGGCGAGCGTGACTTCCGGCTCGCAATACTGGAGCGCCGCGACTTCCCTGCCGCGCAGCACGCCGTCGACCGCCATCAGGATCTGCGCGCCATGGCAGATGGTGAAGATCGGCTTGCCGGTCTCATGGAAATGCCGCACCAGCGCCTGCACGCGCTTGTCGATGCGGATATATTCCGGCCCGCGCCCGCCCGCCGCATAGACGGCGTCGTATTCGGCCGGATTCACCTCGGCAAAGGTCTTGTTGAGGATGTAATCGTGACCAAGCTTTTCCGTATAGGTCTGGTGGCCCTCGAAGTCGTGCAGCGACGTCTTCAGTATGTCGCCCGCCTTCTTGTCCGGACACACGACGTGAACCGTGTGGCCGACCGCATGCATGGTCTGTTCAAAGACGAAAATCTCGTATTCCTCGCTGAACTCGCCAACGAGCATCAATATCTTCTTACCAGCCATTTCCGGTTCCTCCCTTGGTGGCCATATTTATTTCGGAGCACGAAATAATGAGCCTATCCTAAGGGCAGGACACCGAAAATAAAAGACTGAATCTGAAGGTGGTCCGACCAGATGCGGCGATCTGCCCGGCGCAGGCGATCAGCCGGCGCGCACCCGCCGCCAGGAATATTTAGGGCCTTTGGCCTCCGGCCTCTCGGTCGGCTGATAATACAGCGGCAGACCGCCGGTGCGGCCTTCCTCGAGCCGTTTCAAAAGCACCGGATGCGACACTTCGAACTCGTCGAAGCCGAGGCGCAGCATATGCGGCAGCTGGTCGACCAGAACTTGCCCGGTTGCGCGGACCGCGCCCTCGAAATGGTAGCGGCTGCGCAGCAGTTCTCCCTTTGAGAAGGAACGGCCGTCACTGAAAGCCGGGAAGGCCAACGCCACCAGCGATATCTCGTCGAGCAGGTCGGCGATCTTTTCGAGCTGGTCGCCGGGCTGAAGCAGGACGCCCAGACGTTCCTTCGCCGACCGGCGCACCGCTGGGTCGAGGTTGAGAAACGCCTGCAGCGACAGGATGAAGCGGCCATTGCCGGACAGTGCGTCTGCACTTTCGGCATGGGTCCACTCGTCCTCGCGAAAACCCTTCGGGGTCCAGAGGCGGGTAATAGTCTCTGGCGTTAGTTCGGTCATCAAAAATTCCTAAAGCTCAAGAAGATCCTAAAGCGAGGCGTCGGTCAGCGACTTCTCCAGCCCCGACAAATGGATGCCGCACTCGGTCTTGGCGTGCCCTGCCCAGCGGCCACTGCGCGCGTCCTCGCCCGGCTGCACCGGCTGCGTGCACGGGAAGCAGCCTATCGACAGATAGCCATAGGCGACCAGCGGGTTCTCGCGCAGCTGATGCTTGCGCATGTAGGCGGCCTGGTCCGATGTCGTCCAGTGCGCCAGCGGATTGATGCGGATGCGCGAACCGACCGCCTCGAACACCGGAAGTGCTGCCCGCGTGGTCGCCTGAAAACGCTTGCGGCCGGTGAACCAGGCGCGGAACGGCTCGACGCCGCGCGCCAGTGGCTCGACCTTGCGGACGTCGCAGCAGGCGTCGGTGTCGGTCTCGTTCAGATTGCCGGTCGGATCGATCCGTTCCAGCGCTGCTTCGTCCGGCGTGATCACCCGGATATCGGTCAGTCCGAAATCGGCAACGAGCGCGTCGCGATAGCCGAGCGTCTCCTCGAAATGCTTGCCGGTGTCGAGGAAGATCACCGGCAACGTCCGGTCGATCTTGGCGATCATATGCAGCAGCACCGCCGAATCCGCGCCAAAGGACGAAACTGCGGCGATTTCGCCGCGAAAGAACTCCCGGGCCGACCGCTCGATGATCTCAAGCGGCTTCAGATGACCATAGAGCGCATCGAGCCCCGCCGCTTCGGCGGCGATGCCGGCCTCGACGTCGACGATACGATCAAGCGGCCTTGGCTTCGCCAGCATAGAGCGCCTCCTTGAACGGCGCGGGACCGACACGGCGGTAGGCGTCGATGAATTTTTCGTTTCTGTCGAGCCGGAGGCCGAGATAGGTCTCGACGATCTGCTCGATGGCGTCGGTGATCTCTTCCGAACTGAAGCCGCGGCCGATGATCTCGCCGACCGAGGTGTTCTCGTCGGCCGAGCCGCCGAGTGTGACCTGATAGAGTTCGGCGCCCTTCTTTTCGACCCCGAGGATGCCGATATGGCCGACATGATGATGGCCGCAGGCGTTGATGCAGCCGGAAATCTTCAGCTTCAATTCGCCGATCTCGCGCTGCCGCTCAAGCGAAGCGAAACGAAGCGAGATTTCCTGTGCCACCGGAATGGAACGCGCCGTGGCCAGCGCGCAATAATCGAGGCCGGGGCAGGAGATGATGTCTGATATCAGGTTGGAATTGGCCGTCGCCAGTCCGATCTCGACCAGAGCGTCATAGACCGCCTTGAGGTCTGCGCGCGCAACATGCGGCAGGATCAGGTTCTGCTCGTGGCTGACGCGCAACTCGTCGAAGGCATATTTCTCGGCAAGGCCGGCGACCGTTTCCATCTGGCTGTCGGAGGCATCGCCCGGCGCTTCGCCGATGCCCTTGAGCGAAATGGTCACGGCGGCATAATCAGGATGGCGGTGGGTCACCACGTTCTGATCGAGCCATTCCGAAAAGCTCTTGGAATCGAGGCGGGCGAGCTTGACCACCTCGTCGCCTTCCGGCCGGTCGGCCAGCGCCGGCGGCGCGAAATAGGCATCGATGGCGCGGATGTCGGCTTCCGGCAGCTTCAGATCCGCCTCTTTCAGCTCCTGCCATTCGGCCTCGACCTGACGGGTGATCTCCTCGACGCCGGTCTCGTGGACGAGGATCTTGATGCGCGCCTTGTATTTGTTGTCGCGGCGGCCGTAGAGGTTGTAAACGCGCAGGATCGCCGTGCAGTAGGACAGAAGGTCCGCCTCGGGCAGGAAGTCGCGGATCTTCTTGGCGATCATCGGTGTACGGCCCTGACCGCCGCCGACATAGACGGCAAAACCGAGTTCGCCGGCAGCGTTTTTCTTCAAATGCAGGCCGATGTCATGCGTCTGGATGGCGGCGCGGTCGCGCTCGGCCCCGGTCACCGCGATCTTGAATTTTCTCGGCAGGAACGAGAACTCCGGATGCACCGACGACCATTGGCGCAGGATTTCCGCATAGGGGCGCGGATCGGCGACCTCGTCCGCGGCGGCACCGGCAAAGTGGTCGGCGGTGACGTTGCGGATGCAATTGCCGCTGGTCTGGATGGCGTGCATTTCCACACTCGCCAGATCGGCCAGGATCGCCGGAATGTCCGACAGCGCCGGCCAGTTGAACTGGATGTTTTGGCGCGTCGTGAAATGGCCGTAGCCCTTGTCGTATTTGCGGGCGATGTGGCCGAGCATGCGCAGCTGCTTGCTGTTCAGCGTGCCGTAAGGCACCGCAATGCGCAGCATGTAAGCGTGCAATTGCAGGTAGACGCCGTTCATCAGCCTCAGCGGGCGGAACTGATCCTCGGTGATCTCGCCAGCAAGCCGCCGCGCGACCTGATCGCTGAACTCGGCGACGCGGGCCTGGACGAAATCGTGATCGAACTCATCGTAACGGTACATGTCTGGTCTTTCCGGGCGCGTCCGCCCGTTTCATCAATGTGGTCGTTTACGCCGCCCGGGCGGCTTGCGGGCGGGCCTGCTTGCCCAGGTCGTTGCGGTTGGTCGGGCCGGCGGCGCGGATCTTTTCGCGCAGCCGGACCGGCTCGACCACACCATTGGCGACGGTCACGTCGATCAGATTAACATCGACCACTTCGTTGTTGGCATAAGCCGTGGCGCCGATCACCTCCAGCCGGTCTTCAGCCGCCTTATCATGGGCGACATCGGCATTGTCGATGATCTCGGCCCAGCCGCCGTTGGCGTACCAGACGGCTTCGCCGTCGGTCAGGCGGTTTGCGGTCAGAACTTTCATCGTTCAGCTCCTTCGGCGGCTGTTTGGGCCGCGCCTTCATGCCTGTGTGCCGCGAGCGGCTCGGAACGTTCAAAGTTGGCGCCGGCGACTGCATCGCCGATGATCGTCATGACCGGGCCGGTAAGGTCGGCGCGGACCTCAAGCGACGGCAGGTCGGCGAGCGTGCCGTGGAAACGGCGGCGGTTGGCAAGGCTGGCATTCTCGACCACGGCGACCGCCGTATCCGGCGACAGGCCCGCCTCGATCAGCCGGCCGGCAACCTCGGCCGCGACTGAGCGGCCCATATAGACGGCGACCGTCGCGCCGGAGATGGCGAGCTTGGCCCAGTCAGGCAGCGAATTTCCCTTGAGGTCATGGCCGGTAGTGAACACCATAGATGACGACACGCCGCGCAGCGTCAGCGGCAACTCGAAATCGGCGGCGGCGGCGAAGGCCGCGGTGACACCAGGAACCACCTCATAAGCGATGCCGGCATCGCGCAACGCCGCCATTTCCTCGCCCGCCCGGCCGAACACCAGCGGATCGCCGGATTTCAGCCGCACGACGCGCTTGCCGTCGCGGCCGAGTTCAATCAGCAGCGCGTTGATTTCGGCCTGGCTCTTGGTATGGCAGCCCTTGCGTTTGCCCACCGGCAGACGCTCGGCGTCGCGGCGGCCCATGGCGACGATCGTCTCCGGCACGAGTGCGTCATGGACGATGACATCGGCTTCCATCAGCAGGCGGTGGGCGCGCAACGTCAGCAGGTCTTCGGCGCCGGGACCCGCGCCAACCAGGGCAATGTGGCCCGATGCCGGCGCGTTCGAAAGCAACAGGTCAACGGCGGCATCATGCGCCTGCGAAAGCTGGCCGGCCGCCATGGCGCGGGCCGGCGCGCCGCCGAAAAAGTCGCTCCAGAAGCGCCGACGGGCATTGCCTTTCGGCAGCAATCTCTCAGCGGTGCCGCGGAACGAGGCGGCAAGCGAAGCAAGCGGCCCGAGCGACGGCGACAGCATGCGGTCGATGCGGCTGCGCAGCATCTGGGCAAGCACCGGGCCGGCCCCTTCCGTGCCGATGGCAATGGCGACCGGCGCGCGGTTGACCAGCGCTGGGGTGAAGAAATCGCACAGCTCCGGCCGGTCGACGGCATTGACCGGAATGCCCATCCGGCGCGCATCTTCGGCAACCCGGCGGTCGAGCGCCTCATTGCCGCTGGCGGCAAACGCCATGACCGCGCCTTCGAGATGCGCGGCATCGTAGGCGGCAGCAATGTGGATGGCACCATTCGCGGCGATGAAGGCCAGCAACTCGGCCTCGGCGGCATCGGCTATGATGCGCAGCACGGCGCTCGACTGGCCGATCAGCCGCGCCTTGGCCAGAGCCTCCTCGCCGCCGCCGACAATGGCCACGGCTTCGCCCTCGACCCGCATGAATACGGGAAAGGCGTTGAGCTTGGCGGTGGCCTGCGGCATGGCGAGCGGAATCCTGAATACGCTGGCAGTTCTACGCGCGGGCGCGAAAAAGCAGAAGGAACGCACTCGCGCATCGCTTCGTGCGAAGCAATCGCTTTTCCGCAAGCACCAAAGGCAGGAGAAAAAAATTCCACAGCCACGAGTGGAGCGGATCCAAGCCGCTGTTGCGAGCCTTGATCTGTGGCGGTTCTAGCGACAAGCGAAGTATATTACAAAACACTTTTTTCTAAATTCTACCAATTTTGTAGACTAAAGCTGCGGTGCGCTGAACACCGGAACATTCCTGCCTCGGCGCGCGTTTGCCCTGCGAATCCGAACCTGGCTGTTCAGCCGCGCAATGGCTCCAGAGACGGGCCTAGAAAACCATGAAAAACAGAAAAAAGGAGCGCTCCGTGAATAACCTCAAGCTGAAACGCGGACTGTGGATCGTAGTGGCCGACGGCGAGAAGGCGCTGTTCCTCGAGAACCGTGGCGACACCCAATATCCCGACCTACAGGTCGTGCAGGAAATTGAACAGGCAAATCCGGCGACGCGAGAGCAAGGTTCGGACCGCCCCGGCCGCTACAGCGACGGCCCTTCCGTCCACCGCAGCGCAGTCGAGGACACTGACTGGCATCGTCTCGGCAAGGAGCGTTTCGCCGACGAAATTGCCGAGCGGCTGTACAAGCTCGCGCATCGCGGCGCCTTCAAGGAGATGGTGCTGATCGCACCGCCGCAGGTGCTGGGCGACATGCGTCGAAAACTGCACAAGGAAGTTACCGAGAAAATCACAGTGGAAATTTCGAAGACGCTGACCAACCACACCATCGTCGACATCGAAAACCTGCTGCAGGCGGCCTGATCGCGGGCATCGGGCGCGCAGGCCCCTTCCTTTTGCAGCAACCCCCTTCTTTTTTCGAGCAACCATTGCCAGCCTGAGGCGGCTGGCCTTCTGTCATCCCTGTCGTCGATTTCATGGCATTTGCGGGGTTGCCTCGCGGCCATCCGAGCCGCCATATTGCAAAGTGGCTGCTTTTTTCGCGGCGCATATCCGACATTGCCATCTTTGAAAGGCGCTCCATAGACCATGCCGCATGACACGCCCCTTATCGCCACCATTGTCGCCGGTTTGGGGCTGGCTTTCGTCTTCGGCGCAATGGCCAATCGCTTCCGCATCCCGCCGCTGGTCGGTTACCTCATCGCTGGCGTGCTGGTCGGGCCTAACACGCCTGGCTTCGTCGCCGATGCCGGCCTCGCCAATGAACTGGCCGAAATCGGCGTGATCCTGTTGATGTTCGGCGTCGGCCTGCATTTCTCGCTGAAGGGTTTGTTGTCGGTCCGCGCCATCGCCGTGCCCGGCGCCATCGTGCAGATCGGCTTCGCGACAGCGCTCGGCGCCGCTCTTGCCTGGATGCTCGGCTGGTCGATGGGCGCGGGGCTGGTCTTCGGGCTGGCGCTTTCCGTCGCCTCGACCGTGGTGCTGTTGCGTGCCTTGCAGGAGCGGCGGCTGATCGAGACGGAGCGCGGCCGCATCGCCGTCGGCTGGCTGATCGTCGAGGATCTGGCCATGGTGCTGGCGCTGGTGCTTTTGCCGGCGTTGGCTGGCGTGCTGGGCGGCCAGCAGCAAGGGGAGACCCATAGCAGCCTGCTGTCGCTGCCGGCCAGCTACGGCATCTGGAGTGTCGTCGGCATCACGCTGGCCAAGGTCGCCGCCTTTGTCGTCGTCATGCTGGTGGTGGGCCGCCGCGTCATCCCCTGGATCCTGCACTACGTCGCCCATACCGGTTCGCGTGAATTGTTCCGGCTGGCGGTGCTGGCCATCGCGCTCGGCGTCGCCTTCGGCGCCGCCAAGCTATTCGGCGTCTCGCTGGCGCTGGGCGCTTTCTTCGCCGGCATGATCATGAGCGAATCCGCGCTCAGCCATCGAGCCGCCGAGGAATCGCTGCCGCTGCGCGACGCCTTTTCCGTGCTGTTCTTCGTTTCGGTCGGCATGCTGTTCGACCCGTTCAGCCTGATCAGCAATGGCTGGCCGATCCTGGCGACACTGGCCATCATCGTCATCGGCAAATCGCTGGCGGCCTTCGCTATCGTCGTCGCCTTCCGCTATCCGATCGCGACCGCGTTGATGATTTCGGCAAGCCTTGCCCAGATCGGCGAATTCTCGTTCATTCTGGCCGAGCTCGGCGTCGGGCTGAAGCTGCTGCCCGAACAAGGACGCGACCTCATCCTCGCCGGTGCTATCCTGTCGATCGTCCTCAACCCGCTGATGTTCCTTGCCGTCGACTGGATGAAACCCTGGCTGGAAAGGCGCGCCGGCAAGACGGCTTCGCTCGACGAGGCAAAGCCGATCGGCCCCGCGACGGAGCCAGGCCAGCTGGCTTCGGTTGCGGCACCCGTGAAAGAGGACGGCCCGCCGCCCAGGACAGCGCTTACCGGCCATTCCATCCTGGTCGGCTATGGCCGCGTCGGCAGTCTCGTCGGCGCGTCATTGAAGGAGGCCGCCCTGCCCTTCCTCGTCATCGAGGATGCCGACAAGACGCTGGCGAAGCTCAGGGACGACGGCATCGAAACCGTGTCCGGCAACGCCGCGAATAGCGAGGTGTTCGCTGCTTCCAATCCCGAGGGCGCGAAGCGGCTGATCCTCGCCATCCCCAACGCCTTCGAGGCGGACAGATCGTGCTGCGCGCCCGCGCCGCCAACCCGAAGATCAACGTCATTGCCCGCGCCCATTCCGATGCCGAGGTCGAGCATCTCAAGGGGCTCGGAGCCGACACGGTCATCATGGGTGAGCGCGAGATCGCGCGTGGGATTGTGGAAGAGGTGATGGAAGGCAAGACAGAGGCGGCCGAAGAGCCGAAAGCACCGATTACTTAGACCTCGATCGCCGGCGTTCGCTTACACGTGCTGGCCGCCATTGATGTGGATTTCCGAGCCCGTCACATAGGACGCCTGCTGCGAGCACAGAAAGAAGATGATGTCGGCGACTTCCGCCGTGGTCCCCAGCCGCCGCAGCGGGATCGTCTCGACGATCTTTTCCGTGCCCGGCGACAGGATCGCCGTATCGATCTCGCCGGGTGCGATGGCGTTGACGCGGATGCCGTGCGGGCCGAAATCGTGCGCCATTTCCCGCGTCAGCGAGCCGAGCGCGGCTTTCGACGTCGCATAGGCGGTGCCGGCGAAGGGATGCACGCGGGTACCGGCGATCGAGGTGACATTGACGATCGAGCCTTTGGCCGACGCCAATTCCCTAAATAATCCCCGCGCCAGCATGATCGGCGCGAAGAAATTGACCTGGAACACGTCGCGCCAGACATGCATCGGCGTGTCGATCGAATTCATGCGGCTGTTGCCGTCCTTGAGCTTCGGCGAGATGCCGGCATTGTTGACCAGCGCATGAAGCTGGCCGCCATGCGCCTCCAGCCGATGGCGGATTTCCGAGATCGCGATGCCGACATCCTCCTGGTCGGCGAGATCGACCTTGATATGGTCTTCCGGACCGGCCGGCCACGGGCAGTCCTCGGCAAAGGCCTGGCGCGAGCAGGTGATGACGCGCCAGCCTTCGCGCGAAAAGCGCTTGACCGTGGCATGGCCGATGCCGCGGCTGGCGCCGGTCAGCACGATTGTCTTTCTGGTGTCGGTTTCGGCCATTCGCGATCTCTTTAGGGCGACGTGCGTCCGTTTGGGCGCACAAAGTACGCTCTAGCACTTTTAACCCGGAGATGTAGCGGAACACGGCAGCGATGACGAGGGGTCAGCCGCCGGTGAGGATGTCGAAGATCGAGGTCTGCCGCTTCTTGACTGGGCCGCCGACATCGCCGGGCGGCACCGGGCGCTCGATCGATGCGGTGGTGCCGCCACCGCCCGGCATGCCGAAGCCTGCGGCATCGACCGTTTCGGCGGGACGCACGGCGCGAGGCGGCGACGCTTTTTGGGCGGACGGCGCGGATTGGCCAACCGAAGCGGACGGCACCGGGGCCGGTTGCGCCGCGTTGGACGGTATTTCGTCCTGCACGATCGTATCCGCGGGCGTCGACCTCCATGTTCCAGGCAGCGGCCGCACCGGCACGCCTTCATGAGCGGCGACCATGAATTCATGCCAGGCCTGCGCCGGCAGCGCGCCGCCGGTGACCTTCTTCATCGGACCGCCATCGTCATTGCCGAACCAGACTCCGGTGGTGAGATTGGCGGTGTAGCCGATGAACCAGGCGTCGCGCGAATTCTGGCTGGTGCCGGTCTTGCCGGCGGCCGGCCAGGCAAAGGCCGCCTTCCTGGCAGTGCCGATTTCGACAGTGCCGGTCATCATAGAATTCATCATCCCGACGATCTCGGGCTTGATGACGCGCGGGGCGCCGCCGCCATTGTTGTCGTAGAGCACCTTGCCGCCGGCTGTCGTCACGCGGCGGATAAAATGGACGTCCGGCCGGTAGCCGCCATTGGCGAAGGGGACATAGGCCGACGTCAGTTCCAGCGGCGTCACTTCAGAGGTGCCGAGCGCGATCGAGGTGTTGGCCGTGAGGTCGGACTGGATGCCCATGCGATGCGCCGCCTCGACCACCGCGTCAGGGCCGACTTCCATGGTTAACTGGGCAGCCACCGAGTTCAGCGACTTCGCCAGCGCCGTCGCCAGCGTCACCTTGCCGAAATACTTGCCGCCGTAATTGGTTGGCGTCCATTTGCCTATTCTGATCGGCGCGTCATTGCGCACGCTATCTGGTGTGCGGCCGGCTTCCAGCGCCGCCATGTAAACGAACGGCTTGAACGCCGAGCCCGGCTGGCGGCGCGCCTCCGAGGCGCGGTCGAACTGGCTGGTCGAATAATCATAGCCGCCGACCATGGCACGTACCGCCCCGGAATTGTCGATCGACACCAGCACACCCTGGCTGGCATTGAGCTTCTTGCCGCTCCCGTCGATCAGCCGGCGGATCGATTGTTCGGCGAGCTTCTGCAGCGTGAGGTCGACGGTGGTGTCGACGATGATGTCGCCCCGCACATCGCCGATCAGGTCGGGCAGTTCTTCCACGATGGTGTCAGCGACGTAGTTTTCCGAGCCCGTCCAGTAGGATGCCACCCGCGACGCCGGCGCGCTCATCGCCGTGGTCAGTTCCTTAGCGCTGATCTTGCCTTCGTCGCGCATGGCGGCGAGAACGAGCTGCGAGCGCTGCTCGGCCGCCTCCGGGTCACGCGCCGGAGACAGACGCGACGGCGCTTTCAACAGGCCAGCGAGGAGTGCCGCCTCGGGCAGCGTGACATCGCGTGCGCTCTTGCCGAAATAGCGGCGCGAGGCCGCTTCGACACCATAGGCGCCGGAGCCGAAATAGACCCGGTTGAGGTACATTTCGAGGATCTGGTCCTTGGTGTGCTTGTGCTCGAGCCACAGCGCCAGAAGCACTTCCTGCACCTTGCGTTCCAGCGTGCGATCAGGCGTCAGGAACAGGTTTTTCGCCAATTGCTGGGTCAGCGTCGAGCCGCCCTGCGAAAAACGCCCGCCGAGAACGTTGGCGACCATGGCTCTGGACAGACCGATCGGATCGATGCCCAAATGCGAATAGAAGCGGCGATCTTCGATGGCGATGACGGCCTCGGGAATATAGGCCGACATTTCATGCAGGCCGACAGCTTCGCCGCCGCTCATGCCGCGATTGGCGAGCAGTTTTCCTTCGACGGAGACGATCCTGATATTGGGCGCGCGGTCGGGAATGGCCCAGGTGGTGGCCGCCGGCATTTTCGCACCGTAATAGACGACGATGCCTGCGCTGGCGATGCCGCCCCAGATGGCCAGCACGAAGCACCAGTAGGCCAACCGGCCGAGCACGCCGAACAGCCCGCGCCGGCTCTTGCCACGTCCGCGACGCGACGATTTTGTCCGGGCCGGTTGGCGCTTTGCAGAGGTCTTGCGGTTGCTCGGCACGACGCGATCCTCCTCGCTCACAGAAAAACCGGCCGAGGATTTCGCCCGTGGCGGTCCCTCGAAGCTGGGTTCGATGCGGCTGTCTCTGCGGTTCGCCATGCGCTGTGCTGTATGTCCCGATGCCTATCGCATCGGCCCGAAAATCGCGATTTTCGGAAACACGATGCGAAGCTTCAAAGTCTAAGAGCGTACTCTGTGCGTCCGAACGGACGCACATCGCTCCATGGCGTTCGGGTGAAGAGTAGATGCGGCGATTTAAGGGCGGGTAAATGGTTCAAAGTTAATTCAATGCGTTACGGGACGTCACCGCTGCGTTCCTTGCTTCTGGGGTTTGCAACAATGGCGTCCCTCGCGAGACGGCCTTCTCGTATTTCAGCATCAAACCGCTCAGCCACCGTCTCTTGCGTTCGATCGCTGCTCTAAACCGTTGAATCTGCGCATGACCTTGCCACCAAAGTCATTCACCTTGGTGGATCATGCGTTAGTCGATCGCATCACGAACGGAAAGCGCTGCCCAGGATGATTGCATCGTCTCGCCGACATGGCAGTAGCAGACAATTTCGTGGAGCTGATCGTCGGTCAGTTCGAAGAAACGCTTTGCTTCGCCATAAGTGTCGTCTTTCAGCCCCTCATCGCGCAGAATCGGATCCTCGAAGGCAACCGATATTGGCGAGCCTTCGCCACGCATGATTTCGCGCTCCGGCGACGAACGATATTCGGTGCCGATAAGTGCGGTAAGGAGTCGGCTGGGCTGCCGTTCTAGAAGTTTTGACCAACGTTCGAGACGCTGGTTTCGGTCCATTCTAGGAGGTGTTGGGTCTCTGTGTACCTTTGCCACCGCATGCAGTTGGTCCAGTGTTTGGTGCCTCATGGCAACCTCCTAATAGTAGGTGGGTTGGCCCCAAACTCCCTGTACCAAGATCATACCGCGGATGTGTCGATACGTCACTCTTATTCCGTATCCAGGTTGGCTTCTCTCCGGGTGCATCGAAGGATGGAGCGGCCTGCCTTGGCGCTCAATTTTCGACCCGATGGGGCAGGTCATCGGCACCTTTGCCGCGCCAACCCAACGCCGCTCAGTTCTGCTGGATCGAAATGCCTTTGTCGTCGATCTTGAGTTCCACGCCCTTCGGCCTGGTTTGCTCGCGATAGACATAGACGCCGAGCGCGATGACCACGACGACGAGCGCGCCGATGATGAGATAGAGCATGTTCTGCTTCATGGCGCGCCTTGATGTGCTTCGAGGATCAGGCCTGCTTCACCAGTTTGATCAGCACGAGCAGGATCACCGCGCCGATCGTGGCGTGGATGATGGAGGCAAATATACCGCCGCCTATGGCGAACCCCATCCTTGGGAAGAGCCAGCCGGCTATTAAGGCGCCAACGATGCCGACGACGATATTGCCGACCAGGCCGAGGCCGAAACCCTTGACGATCAGGCCGGCGAGCCAGCCGGCGATGGCACCGATGATGATGAAGACAAGCAGGCTCTCAGTACCCATTGCAGATCCCTCCCGAGCGAATTGTCGCGGAGCAGAGAGCTCCGAATCGACCTCCGATTGAACATGTCCAACCTATTGGAAAGGAGCCGGCGCCGCCAGCGGCGTCATACGTCGTCGCCATCCCCGGATGCAGGCCGCCAGCTGATCGGCTCGACCTTCCTTTGCGTATGACCGTCCGTATAGGCCCACCAGCCGGTGTCGTTCTCGTCCCAGTCGCCGCCGGCCGCTTTCAGCCGGTCGAGCGACCGGTACTGCGCGATGGATTCGTTCATCACCCCGTCGCTGTCCTTCCAGTAGACGGTGACCTTGGAGCCATCCTTGGGTGCTGTTTCGATTGGTTTTCTGGCAGCCATTTCATCCCTCCACGGACCGACAGAACGTCGCGGCGAACACCAGGTTCCGCCTTAGCTATGGGCGAAGATGTCTGCCTCATCCCAGCCCATCAGGTCGAGTTTCGCACGCGTCGGCAGGAAGCGGAAGCAGGCTTCGGCCTCCCTGGTCCGGTTGTCGCGCGCAAGCCGCGCTGTCAGCACATCGCGCAGCTGGTGCAGATAGAGCACGTCGGAGGCGGCGTATTCGAGTTGTTCGGGCGATAACGTCTCCGCCGCCCAGTCCGATGACTGCTGCGCTTTCGACAGGCTGACGCCGAGAAGCTCAAAGCAGATGTCCTTCAGCCCGTGCCGGTCGGTATAGGTTCGGGTAAGCCGCGAGGCGATCTTGGTGCAGAACACCGGCTCCGGCATGACGCCGAAGGCGTTGTAGAGCACGGCGAGATCGAAACGGCCGAAATGGAACAGCTTGGTTATGCTGCGGTTCTTGAGCAGGCTGACGAGGTTTGGCGCCTTCTTCTGGCCGGGCGCGATCTGGATGACGTCGGCGGAACCGTCGCCCGGCGAGATCTGCACAACGCAAAGCCGGTCGCGATGCGGATTGAGCCCCAGCGTCTCCGTGTCGATTGCGACCGCCCCGACGTCGTAGTGCAAGAGCCCCGGCAGGTCGTTCTTATGGAAGCGGATATCGCTCATCGTATTCTCCGGTCGCGGCTGGACGCACGTCGCTCTAGCCCGTCCTTGCCGCGATCCGATGAAAAATCAACAGAAAGTTGAATTCTCGCCCCCTCAGCGTGTCAGCGCATCGAGAATGCGCGCCCAGGAGCGCTGGCCCTTGTGGAATGAACTCATCTCGTACTTCTCGTTCGGCGAATGGATGCGGTCATCGTCGAGCCCGAAACCGACCAGCAACGATTCGATACCGAGATAGGTCTGGAAATCGCCAACCACCGGGATCGACCCGCCGCTTCCCGTCGTCACCGCCGGTTTCGGCCATTCGTCGGACAGCGCGTCCTTGGCCTTGGCGAGAAACGGCGAGTCGTAGGAAAGCTGGATCGCCGGCGAGCCGCCATGCGGGTGGAAATCGACTGAGCAGTCGGCCGGGATCCGCTCCCTGACGAAGGCCTGGAAAGCGGCGCGGATCTTTTGGGGGTCCTGCTTGTGGACGAGGCGGAAGGACACTTTTGCCGAGGCTTCCGCCGCGATCACCGTCTTGAACCCCTTGCCGGTATAGCCGCCGATAATGCCGTTGAACTCGGCCGTCGGCCGCGCCCAGGTGAGTTCGAGCACCGAGCGCCCCTGTTCGCCGGACGGAATCGACAGGCCGACAGGCCCAAGGAATGTCTCGGCGGTTTCGCCGAGCGCCTCCCATGACTTCAGGATCTGCGAAGGCGTCTCCTCGACGCCGTCATAGAACCCCGGAATGGTGACATGGCCGTCCTCGTCGTGGATGTCGGCCAATATCCTGGCCAGGATGCGGATTGGATTGGCAGCAGCACCGCCATAGAGACCGGAATGCAGGTCGCGGTCGGCGGCCTTCACCGTGATCTCCTCGCCGACCAGCCCGCGCAACGCGACGCAGATGGACGGCGTATCGCGGTCCCACATGCCAGTGTCGCAGACAAGCGCAAAGTCGGCCTTGAGTTCGGCCGCATTTGCCTCGAGGAACGGCTTCAGCGATGGCGAGCCGGACTCCTCCTCGCCTTCGAACAGGATCGTGATGCGGCACGGCAGCCCGCCATGCACCTGCTTCCAGGCGCGGCAAGCCTCAACGAAGGTCATCAGCTGCCCCTTGTCGTCGGCCGAACCACGTCCCGTGATCACCTGGTGGCCGGGCTCGATCTCCTTCACCGAAGGCGCGAACGGGTCGGTTTCCCAGAGCTCGATCGGATCGACCGGCTGCACGTCGTAATGGCCATAGAACAGGACATGCGGTGCGCCCGCCGGCCCGTGATGGTGCGCCACCACCATCGGATGACCTGGCGTGTCACGCACGCTGGCGTCGAAGCCAATCAGCTTGAGCTCCGCCACCAGCCATTCCGCCGCCTTGCGGCAATCGGCGTCATAGCTCGGATCGGTCGAGATCGACTTGATCCTGAGCAGGCCAAACAGGCGTTCCAGGCTCTCGTCGAGGTTTTTGTCGAGACGATCGAGGACGGGAGAAATTCTGGACATTTTTATCAAGCCTTTCGATTCTGAGCGGCAACCCTAAAGCCGCAAGGCAGAAACGAAAAGCCGGCGGTCGTTGGACCACGGGCGTCGAAGGCAAAAAAATGCCGCCGTGGTGGAGGGGAACCACGGCGGCCTTTACTCGAAACGATGCGGCAGCCCGGAGAGGGGGGATAGGCTGCCGCAAGTGTCCGGGATAGGCGGGGGACGGGCCTTGCTCCGGACCTCGGCGAAAAATGCCGATAGCGCTTATCTGTGTCTCCGAACGTGGCGATTCAAGGGCACGAAGATTACACTTTCGTAACATACCCGTGATCGGATCGACTGTCAGGGATGTTGCCGGAACCGGCGGTTGAGGCCGCCTTTGGCATGGACCACGACGCTGCGCCGCGCTATCCCTTCGTCCCATGAAAAAAGGCGATCATCTCTTCCTTGTCGACGGTTCCAGCTACATCTTCCGTGCCTATCACGCACTACCGCCGCTGACCCGCAAATCCGACGGGCTGCCGACCAGTGCCGTGCTCGGCTTCTGCAACATGGTGTGGAAGCTGACGCAGGACGCCCGCAACACCGATGTCGGCATCGTGCCGACGCATTTCGCCGTCATCTTCGACTATTCGTCGAAAACCTTCCGCAACGACCTCTACCCCGAATACAAGGCCAACCGCTCGGCACCGCCGGAAGATTTGATCCCGCAGTTCGGCCTGATCCGGCAGGCGACCAGGGCCTTCAACCTGCCCTGCCTCGAGACAGAAGGCTACGAAGCCGACGACCTGATCGCCACCTACTGCCGGCTTGCCTGCGAAGCCGGCGCCGACACCACCATCATCTCCTCCGACAAGGATCTTATGCAACTGGTCGGCCCTTCGGTCGCCATGTACGACCCGATGAAGGACCGCCAAATCGGCGTTCCCGAGGTGATCGAGAAATGGGGCGTGCCGCCGGAAAAGATGATCGACCTGCAGGCGCTGACCGGTGATTCGGTCGACAATGTGCCGGGCGTGCCCGGCATCGGGCCGAAGACGGCGGCGCAATTGCTGGAACAGTTCGGCGATCTCGATTCGCTGCTCGCCCGTGCCGCCGAGATCAAGCAGGACAAACGGCGCGAGTCGATCATTGCCAATGCCGACAAGGCTCGCATTTCGCGTGAACTGGTGACGCTGAAGAACGACGTGCCGGGGATCGGCGGCCTCGACGATTTCGTGTTGCACCCGCCCGACGGACCAAGGCTGATCGGCTTTCTCAAGACGATGGAATTCTCCTCGTTGACCCGCCGCGTGGCGGAAGCGACCGGAACGGAAGCGGCTGATGTCAAGGCCGTTCCCGTCATTATCGAGCGCGCCGACACCGCGCATGGTCCCGATGTCGGGTTTGGAGTGCTGGCAGCCGCCGAAAGAGCGGCAGAGACAGTGACAGACGAAGCCGGGGAAGCAGTGCCGGCCACCATCAAGGTGGAACCCAAGGAAGGTGACACCCCTTCGCTTCTCTCGGCGCTTCGCTTCGAGGACGCCACTGGCAGCAAGATCGACACCAGCGCTTACGTCTCCATCCGCGACACAGCGGTGCTGAGGGCATGGGTGGCCGAGGCGATGGAGACCGGCATCGTCGCCTTCGACACCGAGACCACGTCAGCCGATCCGATGCAGGCCGAACTGATCGGCCTGTCCATAGCCACCGCGCCCGGTCGCGCCGCCTATGTTCCGCTAGCCCACAAAAGCGGCAACGGCGACCTGCTCGGCGGCGGAGTGGTCGAAAACCAGATCCCGATCCGTGAGGCGCTTGGCATTCTGAAACCGTTGCTGGAGGACAAGTCGGTTCTCAAGATCGTGCAGGAGCTGAAATACGACCTCGTCGTCATGAGCCGCCACGGAATCGATGTCGCCCCCTTCGACGACACCATGCTGATTTCCTACGTGCTCGACGCAGGCACGTCAGGCGGCCACGGCATGGCGGCTCTGTCGGAAAAGTGGCTCGGCCACTCGACCATTGCCCTCAAGGATCTGGCCGGCTCTGGAAGAAGCTTCGTCGGCTTCGACCAGATCGACATCGACAAGGCAACGGCCTATGCCGCGGAGCACGCCGATGTGACACTCAGGCTCTGGCGGGTGCTGAAGCCACGGCTTGCCGCCAAGGGCCTCGTCTCGGTCTACGAGCGGCTGGAACGGCCGCTGGTGCCGGTGCTGGCAAGGATGGAGCAGCGTGGCATCTCCGTCGACCGGCAGATCCTTTCGCGGCTCTCCGGCGAACTGGCACAGGGCGCCGCGCGGCTGGAGGATGAAATCTACCAGCTCGTCGGCGAGCGCATCAATATCGGCTCGCCAAAACAGCTCGGCGACATCCTGTTCGG
This sequence comes from Mesorhizobium sp. BHbdii, assembly GCF_053848045.1. Taxonomy (NCBI): domain Bacteria; kingdom Pseudomonadati; phylum Pseudomonadota; class Alphaproteobacteria; order Hyphomicrobiales; family Phyllobacteriaceae; genus Mesorhizobium; species Mesorhizobium sp. BHbdii. Next base: position 95,397 of record NZ_JBSPKX010000007.1, read on the forward strand.
CAGGATGGGCCTGCCGGGCGGCTCCAAAACCAAGACCGGCCAATGGTCGACCTCGGCGCAGCTCCTGGAAGACCTCGCCGCCGAAGGCCACGAGCTGCCGCGCAAGATCGTCGACTGGCGCCAGCTGACCAAATTGAAATCGACCTATACCGACGCACTGCCCGGTTTCGTCCATCCCGATACGAAGCGCGTCCACACCTCCTACGCCCTTGCCGCGACAACGACGGGACGGCTGTCGTCCTCCGATCCCAATCTGCAGAACATTCCAGTACGCACCATCGAGGGGCGGAAGATCAGGACGGCCTTCATTGCCGACAAGGGCAACAAGCTGGTTTCCGCCGACTACAGCCAGATCGAGCTGCGCGTGCTCGCCCATGTCGCCGAGATTCCGCAGCTCAAACAGGCCTTCGCCGACGGCGCCGACATCCACGCCATCACCGCGTCGGAGATGTTTAACGTGCCGGTCGAGGGCATGCCCTCGGAGATACGCCGCCGCGCCAAGGCGATCAATTTCGGCATCATCTACGGCATTTCCGCCTTTGGTCTCGCCAACCAGCTGTCGATCCCGCGCGAAGAGGCCGGCGCCTATATCAAGAAATATTTCGAACGCTTCCCGGGCATCCGCGACTATATCGACGCGACCAAAGCCTATGCCCGCGAATACGGCTTCGTCGAAACGATCTTCGGCCGCCGCATCCACTATCCGGAGATACGGTCGTCAAACCCGTCAGTCCGTGCCTTCAACGAGCGCGCCTCGATCAACGCGCGGCTGCAGGGCACCGCGGCCGACATCATCCGCCGCGCCATGATACGCATGGACGATGCGTTGGAAAAGGCGAAGCTTTCCGCCCGAATGCTGCTGCAAGTGCATGACGAGCTGGTCTTCGAGACGGCCGAAGCGGAGGTCGAGGCGACGATCCCCGTCGTGCGCCATGTGATGGAGAACGCTGCGATGCCGGCGGTGTCGATGTCGGTGCCGCTGCATGTCGATGCCCGCGCTGCCAACAATTGGGAAGAGGCGCATTGATGCGCCCAAGCCAGGTGTGTTGAGATTCAGGTCAGGCCGAGTCGAAAATGGTGGGTTCCGAGACCGGAGCGGAACGTCCTTTTGGGTACGTGAGCACCGGAGCGCAGGAAGCCACCATTGCAGGCCGGCATCACCTGAATCTCAATACGCCTTAAGCCGCCTCGGCCAGGCATTTGGCACAGGTGCCGCGGAATTCGATCACTGCCTTCTTGGCGGCAAAGCCGGTCGAGCGCACCCACTCATCGAGCCGGTGTCCGACATCATCGTCGGAAAATTCGGTCACCTGCCCGCATGTGTCGCAGATGGCAAAGGCGGTCATCGAATGGCTGTGGTCGTGCGGCTCGGCGCAGGCGACAAAAGAATTGAGGCTTTCGAGCCTGTGCACGAAACCGGACTTAACCAGCGTGTCGAGCGCGCGATAGACCTGCAGCGGTGCGCGAAAACCCCGCTCGCGAAGCTGGTCAAGCAATGTATAGGCGCTGAGCGGCCCGCTGGCGGCCTCGAGTTTCTCGAGCACGCACAACTGGTTTTTCGTCAGCACATCCCTTGCGCCCATGATCCTGTTTCCAACCCGTTCGCGCCGCTCGCACGTCATTTCCGCGTGCAAGCGGCTTCAATTCTATCCAGATAGCGACGAACGGGCATTTTTGCTACTGTTTCTGTGCCGGGATGGCCCAGAAGCCGGCCAACTCCGAGCAGGCTCAAATTTCGAAGCAGACATTGGCGGGCCGAGTAAATAAAAACGGCGGGAGCAGTTCCCGCCGTATCGTTCGGTTATGCGTTGCCAATCACTTCCGTGGCGGATCACTTCCGTGGCGGATCACTTCCGCGGCGGACCCTTGCGCTCGGCGGAGGCGGCCCACAGATTGATGTCGGCTTCGCGCGCGTAGGTGTCGATCTCGGCGAGCTCGGCATCGCTGAAGTCGAGCGCCTTCAGCGCGCCGACGCAATCCTCGACCTGTTCCGGCCGGCTGGCGCCGATCAGCGCCGAGGTCACCCTGCCCTTGCGCAGCACCCAGGCCAGCGCCATCTGCGGCAGCGTCTGGCCGCGGCGGCCGGCAATCGCGTTCAGCGCCTTGATGTTGGCGATGGTCTTGTCGTTGATGAAGGCCGGCCTCAGCGACTTGCCTTGGCTGGCGCGGCTGCCCTCAGGGATGCCGCCGAGATATTTGTCGGTCAGCATGCCTTGCGCCAGCGGCGTGAACACGATCGAGCCGACGCCGAGCCCCTCCAGCGTATCGAGCAGACCATCGTCCTCGACCCATCGGTTGAGCATCGAATAGCTCGGCTGATGGATGACGCAAGGCGTACCGAGCTGCTTCAAAATGTCGGCGGCCTCGCGCGTGCGCTGCGAATTGTAGGAAGAGATGCCGGCATAAAGCGCCTTACCCGATCGCACCGCATGATCGAGCGCACCCATCGTTTCTTCCAGCGGAGTATCGGGATCGAAACGGTGCGAATAGAAGATGTCGACATAGTCGAGCCGCATCCGCTTCAGGCTCTGGTCGAGGCTGGCCAGCACATATTTGCGCCCGCCCCATTCACCATAAGGTCCGGCCCACATCTCGTAGCCGGCCTTGGTCGAGATGATCAGCTCGTCGCGATAGGAGGAGAAATCCGTCCGCAGGATTTCGCCGAAAGCTGTCTCAGCCGAACCGGGCGGCGGGCCGTAATTGTTGGCGAGGTCGAAATGCGTGATGCCGAGATCGAAGGCCTTGCGCGCGATCGCCTGCTTGGTCCGGTGCGGCGTGTCGCCACCGAAATTGTGCCAGAGGCCGAGCGAGATCGCCGGCAATTTCAGGCCGGATCGCCCGCAGCGATTGTAGATCATTTTCTCGTAGCGGTTTTCGGCAGGCACATAGGGCATGGGAAATCCTTTGGATCAATGCGAGCCCGGCAGTCGCCACCGCAAAAAAGGGTGAGTCGGCTCTGCCCCTCACCCTTAGCGTCTCGCCGTTTCTATGGGGAGAGGGGTCGACGGTAAACAACACGTGTCGCAATCACTGAAGCGCTTGCCCTATTTCTTCTTCGCCAGGAGCCCTTTCTTCTTCGCCAAGAGCGCTTCCGCATCCTTGACGCCCAGTGCCGCAGGGCGTTCGCAGGTGGTCTGCATGGCAACGAACTGTCCGCTCGCGCTCGACCGCAACATGCCGGTCATCACATCCACGGCATGCAGCGCCAGCTCCATCGAGCACCGGTGCGGCCGGCCTTCCACGATCGCCAGCGCCATGTCGGCGAGACCGGCGGTGCGATAGTTGGCCATCATGCCGTGCGAATGCATCTGGTTGGCCACGCCGAACGGATGCTTCCATTTCGGCAGCTTCTTGACCGGCTTGGCGGCGTCGGTAAAACGAACGTCGCCGCCGAAGAAGTTCGGATCCGGCAAAAACACCGTGCCCAACTCGCCGTAGAGTTCCATCGGCGCGTGGCCATGGCTCCACACGTCCCAGCTGGTATTGAGCGTCACCACGGCGCCATTCTCGAACTCCATCACGCCGTGAATCGTCGTCGGCGTGGCGACCAGGATTTTTTCGCCCGCGCGAGGCTTGGACGAGATCGTGCGTTCTGTCTTCGGGATCGAAGCAAAGGCTGCCACCTGCTTCACCGGTCCGATCAGCTGGATCAGATTGGTGATGTAATAGGGTCCGATATCGAGCACCGGACCGGCGCCAGGCTGGAAGAAGAAGTCCGGATTGGGGTGCCAATGCTCCATCCCATGGCTCATCACATGGCATGTGCCGCTGGTGATCTTGCCGAGCTTGCCAGTGTCGATCAGGTTGCGGACAAGCTGGTGCGCGCCACCGAGGAAAGTGTCCGGCGCCGAGCCGATGCGCAATCCGTCTCTCTCGGCCAGCTTCTTCAGATCGAGCCCTTCCATGACCGACAGCACGAACGGCTTTTCCGAATAGACGTGCTTGCCGGCATCGAGGATCTGTTTCGATACCTCGTAGTGCACCGCCGGAATGGTGAGATTGACGATGATGTCGATGTCGCCCGCCTTGAGCAGCCCTTCGACCGTCTCGGCGCGCAGCTTGAACTCCTTCGCCCGCGCCTTGGCCGCATCCATATTGATATCCGCGCAGGCGCGCATCTCGATGCCGCGAAACAGCGGCGCCAGCGAAAAATATGCTTTCGAAATGTTGCCGCAGCCTACAACGCCGATCCCAAGTTTTCTTGCCATGCTGATTTGCTCCTAATAGGTCCTGGCGGCTGCGATCGAGCGGCGAGCGAAACGCTCGATGTCGTTGGGATTATCCTGTTCCATGACGTAGTATTTGGCGGCACTCTTGGCGCGCAGCGCCTTGATCAGGCCGGCCCAGTCGATCGTGCCGTGGCCGACATCGGACCAGCCGTCCTCGTCAACGCCCGCGCCAGGCTTGGCAATGTCCTTGACATGGACGGCGACGATACGTTTGCCATACTTCTCGATCCAGGGCAGCGGATCGCCGCCGCCGCGCACCACCCAGGCCACGTCCATCTCCCAGCCGATGTCGGGTGCCGCCGCGAGGATGTGCTCCTGCGGCATCGAGCCGTCGGCAAGCTTCTTGAACTCAAAATCATGGTTGTGCCACGCAAAGCCGTAGCCGGCTTTGCCAGCCGCCTCGCCGACCTTGGCCAGGCGTGCGCCGAAGCCGCGCCAGCCGGCCGTGTCGGTTGGTCTGCTCTCGGCGACCAGATACGGGCAGATGAGCAGCGTGATGCCGAGCGCGTCGGCGATTTTGCGCACGCCATTGAAATCCTTCTCGAGCGCATCGATCGAGAAATGGCCGGTCGGCATGGCGAGCCCGTTCTTGTCGAGTTCGGCCCGAAACGCCTTGGGGTCGTCATAGACGCCGCCGAACCCCTCGACTTGCGCGTAGCCGAGCTCGCCCAGCATCTTGAGCACCCCTTTCCAAGGTTGGAAATTTCGCGCGCTGTAAAGTTGGAATGACCAGTTCATCGTCTCTGTCCGTTCTCTGGGGATGGATGTGCTTGAGGTGAAGTTCTTGGGAATTAGAGGCGGTTGCCGGTGGCGGCGTCGAACAGGGAAGCGCGCATCGGGTCAAAACCGATGCTCACCGTGTCGGCATTGTTTGGCGTGCGCTCAGATGTCACCCGCACGGTGAAATTCTGATTTCCGAGCTTCAGCCAGACCAGCGTGTCGGAACCCATGGGTTCGACGACCACGACATTTGCCGTGGCTGTGAAAGGCCATCCAGCGCCGCTGTTGAACGCGACATGCTCGGGCCGGATACCGAAGACAGCCGCCCCCGGCACGGGCTCCTTTTCGAAAGCGTAGGTGGCAAGCGGGATCCGCACATCCTCGGCGACGAAGTGCCAGTTGCCATCGTCCTTCTCCAGCCTGCCGTCGAGGAAATTCATCGCCGGCGAGCCGAGGAAGCCGGCGACGAACCGGTTGACCGGGCGATTGTAGATCGTCTGCGGTGCGTCGAGCTGCTGGATCACGCCGCCCTTCATCACTGCGATACGGTCGGCCAGCGTCATCGCCTCGATCTGATCGTGGGTGACATAGATCATGGTGTTCTGCAGCTTGCTGTGCAGCAGCTTGATTTCAACACGCAGTTCCGCGCGCAGCTTGGCGTCGAGATTGGAAAGCGGCTCATCGAAAAGGAAGACGTCGACGTCGCGCACCAGCGCCCGCCCGATGGCCACACGCTGGCGCTGGCCGCCCGAAAGCGCCGACGGCTTGCGTTGCAGCAGTGGCTCGATCTGCAGGATTTCTGCGGCCCGCGCGATGCGCTTGGCGATCTCGTCCCTGGGGATGCCGGCAACGCGCAGCCCGAAGGACAGGTTCTTCTCGACAGTCATCTGCGGGTAGAGCGCATAGGACTGGAACACCATGCCGATGCCACGGTCCTTGGGCTCCTCCCAGGTGACGTTCTTGCCCTTGATGAAGATGCGGCCGTCCGAAACGTCGAGCAGACCGGCGATGCAGTTGAGCAAGGTCGACTTGCCGCAGCCGGACGGGCCGAGAAGCACGATGAACTCGCCCTCGGCGACATCGATGTTGAGCGTCTCCAGCACCGACACTGCGCCGAAATTCAGCGACAGGTCCTGAATCGAGACACTGGGATTTTCCATTCTTGTCATCATCATCCTTTCACCGCGCCGGCAGCGATGCCACGCACGAAGAGCTTGCCGGAAACGAAGTAGACGACGAGCGGTACGAGGCCGGTCAGGATGGTGGCGGCCATATTGACGTTGTATTCCTTCACGCCCTGCACCGAGTTGACGATATTATTGAGCTGCACCGTCATCGGATATGTGTCGGGGCGAGTGTAGACGACACCGAAAAGGAAGTCGTTCCAGATGCCGGTCACCTGCAGGATGATGGCGACGACGAAGATCGGCAGCGACATCGGCAGCATTATACGGAAATAGATGCCCCAGAAGCCCGCGCCGTCGACGCGCGCCGCCCGGAACAGTTCATCCGGCATGGAAGAAAAATAGTTGCGGAACAACAGGGTCAGGATCGGCATGCCGAAGATGGAATGGACGATCACCAGACCGCTCAGGCTGCCATAGAGGCCGATTTCGCGCAGGATGATGACGATCGGATAGATCATCACCTGGTAGGGGATGAAGGCGCCGACGATCAGGATGACGAAGAAAGTGTCGGCGCCCTTGAAGCGCCAGTTGGCAAGCGCGTAGCCGTTCACGGAAGCGATCGCGATCGACAGGATGACCGACGGAACGGTGATGCGCACCGAATTCCAGAAGCCGCGCGAGAGCCCGTCGCAGTTGAGGCCGGTGCAGGCGCTGGACCAGGCCTTCACCCAAGGCTCAAAGGTGATCTCGAGCGGCGGTGAGAAGATATTGCCGAGGCGTATCTCCGGCATGCCTTTGAGCGACGTCACCACCATCACGTAGAGCGGCAGCAGATAATACAGCGCCACCACGATGAGTGTGCCATAGAGGAAGATGTTGCGGCGCGAGAACACATGCCGCGGCTTCGGTCCTCGCGGCCCGGATGCCTCAAGCCCGATCGAACCCGTACCGGCAGGCAGGGAAACGGCATGGTCAGCCACGCTTCTTGCCTCCGAATTCGAGATAGGCCCACGGAACGATGACGACCACCACCGACAGCAGCATCATGGTCGAGGCGGCGAACCCCTGGCCAAGGTTCTGGGCGAAGAACATGTAGTCATAGACATATTTGGCCGGCACTTCGGAGGCGATGCCGGGACCGCCGCTGGTCTGGGCGACGACCAGGTCATAGACCTTGACGATACCGGCAGCGATGATGACCAGCGCGGTGATGAAGACCGGTCGCATCATCGGGATGATGATGAAGAGATAGGTCTTCAAGGTGGGTATCCCGTCCACCCGCGCGGCCTTCCAGATATCCTCGTCGATACCGCGCAGGCCCGCCAGCATCAGGCACATGATCAGGCCGGTGCCTTGCCAGAGCGCGGCGATCAATATGCCGTAGATGACGATGTTGGAATTGTAGAGCGGATCGAAGTTGAAGCTTTCCCAGCCAAGGCCGCGCACCACCCCCTGGATTCCGAACTCCGGGTTGAGCAGCCACTGCCAGACAAGACCGGTGACGATGAAGGAGAGCGCGAACGGGTAGAGGAAGATAGTGCGGAACGTGTCTTCGAAGCGGATTTTTTGGTCGAGCAGCGCCGCGAGTATGAAGCCGATGACGAGAGAGAACACCAGCGACAACACGCCGTAGACCAGGAGGTTCTCAATGGAGAGCAGCCAACGCGGCGTCGACCACAGCCGATAATACTGGTCGAGCCCGACGAAGTTCAGCCGCGGCAGGAGCTTCGAATTGGTGAAGGAATAGAGCACCGTCCACGCGCTGCCGCCGACGAAGATCACCAGTGCGGTGAGGACCATCGGAATAGAGGCGACCTTGGCGTTGAGGTTGCGGAAGAGTTGATTGGGGCGTTCGCTCTTGCTCATTTGCACAGCCGTCGGGTAAGGGCGGGAGGGTCAGGACCTTGATCCTGAGCTCCCGGCCCCGCGGTCGCGGGCCGGGAGCGAGCGGTTCGTCGATAGTCAGTCCGCCGACGCGACGATATCGGCGAAGCGCTTCTGTGCCTCTTCCACGGTCATATCAGGCTTGGCGAAGAACTCGGAGAAAAGGTCCTCCTTTTGCTTTTGGGTGTCCTGTGACAGCAGCTGGTCCGTCCAGGGCATGACGCTGCCCTTGGCCAGGATGTCGAGCCCTTTCTTCATGCAGTCGTTCGCCGCCTTGAGGTCGATATCGCCGCGCACCGGCAGCGAACCCTTCTTGAGGTTGAAGGCGACCTGCGTCTTGGGATCGAGCAGCGCTTCGGCCAGCGCTTCCTGCGCCTTGGACTTTTCAGCGTCCTGCAGCAGCGGGAAGTAGAAGGCATCGCCCCCGGTTGCGATGACCTCGTTCAGGCCAAGACCGGGAAGACACGTATAGTCCTTTCCGGCGGTCTGGCCGGCAACCTGGAACTCGCCCTGCGCCCAGTCGCCCATGATCTGGCCGCCGGCCTTGCCGGAGATGACGAGATTGGTGGCCTGGTTCCAGTCCTGCACATTGGTGTTCTTCGCCATCTTGCGGGCATCGTCCGCGGCCTTGAATACCTTGGCGACCTCGGGTCCGGCGGCGAATTCCGCGTCCTTGTCGCGATAGACCTTCAAGAAAGTGTCCGTGCCGCCGACCGCCGTAAGCAGCACGTCGAAAGCCCCGGAGGATTGCCAGGGCTGCCCGCCGACCGCCAGCGGTATGATGCCTGCCTTCTCCAGCGCAGGGGCGGCTGCAACATATTCATTCCAATTCTTCGGCACCGGCACACCGGCCTTTTCGAAGGCCGCGTTCGACAGCCACAGCCACTGCCAGGAGTGAATGTTGACCGGCACGCAATAGATCTTCCCGTCTAGGGTACAGCCGTCGAGCAGGCTCTTCGGCTGTACGATTTCCGCCCACTTGTCCCTTGTGGCGAGATCGGTCAAGTCGCGCATCAGACCGGCCTGCACCAGTTCTTCCGCTTGCCGGCCGTGGTTGAACTGGGTGGCGCCCATGGGATCGCCGCCAGTAATGCGGCTGATCATGATCGGGCGCGCGGTGCCGCCGGAGCCGGCGATAGCGCCGTCGACCCAATGATTACCTGTCGCGTCGAACGCCTTGGCGAGTTCGGCGACCGCCGCCGCCTCGCCGCCCGAAGTCCACCAATGGGTGACTTCCAGATCGGTCGCTGCCGCCGGGCCGGCGAATTGCAGCGCGGTTGTCACTGCCAATGCAGCGGTCATGAATTGGTATCGCATTTCGGCTCCTCCCAGAATCTGAAACGTTACAGATTTTCGATACGGCAATTGTGTAAGGCGTGCAACCCCCGAAAAGGAGCGGTTCAACATTTTTTCGAGCCACGAACAAATCCGCACTATGCAATTGGCTTCCATTGCATCGCAGCAAAACAGGTTGCGTCGCAAAAATGATGGTGCAATGCGTAAAATTTGGAGAAATCGTGTTCCGCGGGCAAGCCCTTGTCGACGTCCAACGACCTTGTGTCGAATACCAGTGTCGCTCGTGCAGAGCACCTGACAGCACCCAACGCGCGATGGCAAGTGACAATCTGTAACGTTTCAGTATATAGGGTGTTCATCAGGCGAAGTCGCGGGCGTGCCGCAATCCGCCGATTGCCGACCTGCACGGCAACTGCTATGCGCCTGACGGGCGGGATGAATGGACAGACATCAGACGGAAAAGGACGATGAGGCGTCGGGACAAGGCCGGCCGACGCTGAAGACGCTCGCCTTCATGACCGGGCTGGGCGTCACCACCGTGTCGCGGGCGCTGAAGGATGCGCCCGAAATCGGCGCTGAGACCAGGCGGCGCGTCCAGCTCGTTGCCAAGCAGATCGGCTACCGCCCCAACCGTGCCGGCGTGCGGCTGCGGACCGGCAAGACCAACGTCATCAGCCTCGTGCTCAACACCGAGCACGAGATCATGAGCTTTGTCTCGGATATCATCTACGGCGTCTCGGAGGTCATAGCCGACACGCCCTATCACCTGATCGTCACGCCCTATTCACGCTCGCAGGATCCCCTGGACCCGATACGTTATCTGGTGGAAACCGGCTCCGCCGACGGCGTCATCATTTCGCGCACCCAGCCGAATGACCCCAGGGCCCGCTATATGCTGGAGCGTGGTATCCCCTTTGCCACGCATGGCCGCACCGATATGGGGCTGATCCACCCATACCATGATTTCGACAACTACGCTTTCGCGACCGAGGCTGTGCGTCATCTGGCTGGCATCGGCCGCCGCAGGCTGGCTCTGCTGGCACCGCCAGTCGAGCTGACCTATCACCGCCATGCGCTGAACGGCTTCACCGATGCACTAAGCGAGGTCGGCGCCAGCGAGATCCCGTTTAACACCGTTTCGATCGATCACTCGATCGAGCAGATCAGGATGAGAACCGCGCAGCTGATGCGCCGCGACGTCAGGCCGGACGGCTTCGTCAGCAGCGCCGCCGCCGCGACACTCGCCATCGTCGCCGGCATCGAGGATGCCGGCCTCAAGCTCGGCCGGGACGTCGACGTGGTGTCCAAGCAGTCGTCGGACCTGCTGCATCTGTTCCGCAGGGAATTGCTGGTCGTCAACGAGAACTTCCGGCTGGCCGGCGCCGAGCTGGCCCGCTCCGTGCTGGGCTGGATCGGCGGCGCGGCACCTGGGTCACTGCAAAGCCTGAGCACCCCGACCGAGGTCCTGGCCTATCGCCGTCCCGACTAGAGCGGGATATGTTCAAATTGAACTGCGCTCCATCTATTTGTCTTAGCCGCATTTCTGCGAGGCCAAGTGATTCCACTTGGCCGCAAAATGCGCGCTGCTGACTGGCACCTTGGGGCCGGAAGCAGACCGTTCGTTTCTGGATACCGACTGTTGTAAGTGGTAATTCCCGCCGGCGTCGTTTCTGCGCCGCTTGAGGTTCTTATCGCCCAACGCAGAAATCAGACTTTCGAATCAATCACCGTTTTCGATGAGATGTTGTATTCTAGCTGTGTACAAACGCCTAGCATCTGATACTTCCTTATGTTTCGCACACTCCCCACCCGTATATGCTAACACCAGTTCTGAATTGAGTATTCCCCTTCATGTCTCAAGCAGCCCTGCTCTCCCGTAACCGCGGCTCAAGGTCGGGAGATTGCTGTTCGATGAAAAATAGTTAAGCTCGCCATTGGGGGTATTTGCTTGGCGACTCCATCTACGAACTTCAGCGCAGCTCCATCCGCTGCGGGCTATCTCTATCAGGCCCGTTTAGCGCTGGCTCTGTGCCTGAAGTACGTGAACGTCGATGCTGGCGTCGAGGTGGGCATCGAACGACTGGATGACGTCTCGTTCGAAACCAGTGGAACGGCGCTGGAGCTTCTTCAGGCGAAGCACCACATCGATCGTGTCGCCAGTCTCACTGACAAGAGTGTCGACCTTTGGAAGACACTTCGCGTATGGAGCCAAGCCGCCGCGAACGATCCGACCCTGCCTGCACGTACCCGCCTGGCCTTGGTGACCACGGGCTCCGCGCCCGACGACAGTGCAGCCGCCATGCTGCGTCCGGCGGGAGCTTATCCGGTCGGAAAAGCGCGCGACCCCAAGGCGGCGGCCGCCTTGCTCGGGACGGTCGCGGAGGCGGGGGGCAATCAGGAACTGAAGGCGGCCTACGCGGCGTTCTTGGCACTCGGCCCGACCATGCGCGTTTCGCTCCTAAGCTCGATCGAGATCCTAGACGGTCAGCCGCTGGTTACGGATTTGGGCGAGGTGATCGAGAAAGACCTGCGCATGCTCGCGCCCCGGGGCCAGGCCGCAACCGCCCGCGAGCGGCTGGAGGGCTGGTGGTGGCCGCGCGTGTGCAAGGCGCTCATGGTCAGCCCCGCGCAGCCCATATCAGTGCTGGAGGTCGAGGCGAAGCTTGACGACATCCGTGACGGCCTGAAGCGCGCTGCTCTGGTCGCCGACCAAGAATATGTCGATCCCACCAGTGACGAGATCGCCGACTACGAAGGGCGCCCCTTCGTCCGCCAATTGAAGGTGGTCGGCGTCGGCGGAAACCGCATCGAGTACGCCAAGCGGGACTACTACCGGGCGTTCACCCAGCGGTCAAAATGGGTCCGCGAGCACCTGGTTTTCGACGGCGAGATCGCGAAGTATGAGCTGACTCTCATCGAGGAGTGGCAGCCCCGGTTTCAGCAGATGTGCGACAAGATCGGCGACAGAGAAACCACCGATGCGGGGCGCCGCCAAGCCGGCCAGGAACTCTACAGCTGGGTGGAGGCGGACGCCCGCTTCCCCTTCCGAACGGTCAGCCAACGCTTCCTGACCGTCGGCTCCTACCATATCCTGGCCAACGACCTGCGCGTCGGATGGCATCCGGACTACGAGACGGCTTGTGCCGCCGAGGAGGTTTAGCCATGGCCTCGCGGTGGAGTTTAGCCTGGCGCGACCGCCCTCCCGAGGAAGCTGCGCTTCTCAATCCCGCCTTCTGCGGTGAGCTAATCGCTCGCGCCACTAAGGATTACGAACGGATCCGCGCCGCGGCATTTCCGCTTCCCCTAGGCTTTGTAGTCCTGCCCTTGGTGCTACACCCGCCCACCCTTGCCGTACTGCCCGGCCGGGCGAACACGACCTTCGCCACCTGGTCGGCGGACAATGAGGCGCTGCTCGCCGAGTTGCCTGAACGCACCCTGCGCCTTCGACCGATCAGCCGAGAAGCCCTGCTCTTCCTCGCGCAGCATCGGGCCCTGACGGTAGACGCAGAGGGGCTGCGGACGGGCGCGAAGCCCATGAGGCTTACGGCGAAGACGGTGGCGACGACGCCAGATGTCGACGATATCCGCCGCGCTGCCGGCCTGCTCGGCCGATGGTTCGCCAACCAAGGCGCGCCGGTCCAAATCCTCCAGACAATGGGCGTGACGCCGTGATCCTGCAGCTGCGAGCTATCGCGATCTATTCCCATGCCGGCGAGCGCCGCGATATCGAGTTCGCTCTCGGCCGGCTGAACATCGTCACTGGGGCTTCGAAGACGGGCAAGTCAGCCTTGCTCGACATCGTCGACTACTGCTGGGGCCGCGGCGAGTGCACCATCCCGGAAGGCGAGATTCGACGCAGCGTGTCCTGGTTCGCGATCCTCTTAGACCGCGACGGCGAAGGCATCCTGATCGCCCGGCGCAATCCGGGGCCGGCCGGCAAGGCTACCGACGACATCTTCTTCGAGCGTGGGGTGGCGGGGTTCCCCGACACCCCACAGCCTTTCGCCAAGAATGTGACCGCCGATGGCCTGCGCGCCCAGCTCTCAATAGTGTTGGGCATCGCCGAGAACAAGCATGTTCCCGAACCTGGATCGACCCGGGCGCCGTTGGAGGCCTCGGCCAGCCAGGCGATCTTCTTTTGCCTTCAGGCCCAGGATGAAATCGCCAATCGCCGCCTGCTTTTCCATCGCCAGGGCGAACAGTTCATCCCCTCACACATCAAGGACACGCTGCCGTATTTCGTCGGCGCGATGGGCGAGGATCATTACCTGCAACGCATGCGCTACGACGAAGCTCGGGCACGCCTGCGCAAGCTCGAACGCGACTACGCCGAAGCACGCGCCTTGGCGAACGAGGCGTCCGGCACCGCCCAGTCTCTCCTTCAGGAAGCCAAGCGCGTCGGCCTGTTGCCCGCCGACGCCTTCGCCAACACGCCGGCCGATTTACGCGTCCTTTTGGCCACCGCTGCGGCGCCTCGCGAGCTTGCCTATGCCCGCAATGACGATCCGGCTGCGGACCTGACCGATCTGGAAAATCGCCGTCGGCGTCTACGCGGCGAAATGCAAGAGGTACGTGAGGAGATCGCCGACGTCCAACGGCTCGAACGCGAGGCATCGGAATTTCAGGTCGAGGCCCGGGAACAGGAGGCCCGTCTGGCGTCGATCGGCTTGCTCCTCGACGACAGCGGCGACGCCGAGACCTGCCCGCTTTGCGACAGCCACCTGGCCACCCCCATCCCTTCGGTCAGCGAGGTTCGCAGGTCACTCACAGCGCTTGAGGGCCAGCTGCAGTCGGTGCGCCGAGACAATCCGCGCCTGCAAGCCCGACAGGCCGATCTTGAGACGCGCCGGAACGCCATCGATGAACAGCTGAAAAGCGTCCAGGCCGACATCCTCGTGCGGATCTCGGAAAACGAACGGCTCAGGATCGAGCAGGACCAGTTCACCGAACAGGCCCGAACCGCCGGCCGTATCGGCTACTATCTCGAAAATGCGCGGACCATCGCCTCCGACGAGGGCATCCGGCTAGCGATCGCGCGGGCCCGGGCCGAGGTGTCCGAGCTCGAACAACTGCTGGACCAGGAGGCGCTCGAGGAAAGACTCACCACTGCATTAGGCTTTGTGGGGCGCGATCTCACCCGATACGCGCGTTTGCTCGACCTTGAGCATGGCGACAATACGCTGCGGCTCGACCGGAAGAACCTCACCGTTGTCGCGGACACGATCGATGGCCCCTTGGCCCTTCCGCAGATCGGAAGCGGCGAAAACTGGGTCGGATACCACGTTGCCGCCCACCTCGCGATTCACGGCCTGTTTCGTGCCCGCAGGAGGCCAGTTCCGGCGTTCCTGATGCTCGATCAGCCGTCGCAGGTGCACTACCCGCCAGAACGTGACGTCGGGGAAATTGATGGCAAGAGTGATGAGGACCAAGCCGCCGTCGCACGGCTGTATCGGCTTCTCTTCGACTATTGCGCAGAGCACTATCCCAACATGCAGATCATCGTTACTGACCACGTCGAACTGCTTGAGGATTGGTTCCGCGAGTCCACGGTCCAAAGGTGGCGGGACAGCATCAAGCTTGTGCCGGTCAGCTGGCTGCGGTCGACATAGGACTAGGTGCAAGGAGGCACGATGACCGAGCGAACCTATCGTCGTTACACCAACCTAGCATCGGCATTGCACATACTTCGTAACAAGTGCCTGACGCTATTGAGCCCTGAGACATGGGACGACCGAAACGATGCCTTCTTCATGGCAGAATATAAGCGGCTGAAACAAGCAAAGACCATCCTGGCGATTTGTCTCGCAGTCGGAGAGGAGACGTATCACCATTGGCAGGTATTCTCCCGTGGAGCAGACGGAGTCTGCTTAGAGCTTGATAGCGAAAAACTGCGTTCAGCCTTCAGTCGGGCGGAGGGTGTGCGCCACCGGATTGTGGACTACCAACTGATCACCCAGGTCAACCAAATGGCGGACGTGGACCTTGAGCGGTTGCCGTTCATGAAGCGCTGGCCGTATGGCGACGAGAGTGAGTATCGCGCGGTCTACATCGACAATGACAAGGAACTCGCCGCCTATGCTGTGCCGATTGGGCTGAATGCAATAACTCGCGTCACACTCAGTCCTTGGCTCGCTCCAGCCTTGGTCCCTGTCGTGAAGGAAACCTTGAAGTCTCTGCCCGGATGCTCGGGGCTACGGGTCTATCGTTCGACGCTCATTGACAACGAGCAATGGAAAAAGCTGACTGGGCGTGTAACAATACCGATAATGCCGTCCGGGAGTTAAAGCAGATCGCTGTCCTCCACCTTTTTACGGCGGTATGGATGTCAGCTTTTGGCGAGCAGCAGCGCTGACCTCAACGGCCGACATCGGCGCAGTCCCGGCGTCCAGATGGCGAACCGCCGGACCGGCCCGAGAAACGGCGCGCTTGAGATCACCCGAGCGCGGCTCTAGTCCGAAAACCTCACGCTCACGCCGCGCTGCCGAAAATAGGCCTGCATCAACTTGCGCCCCGAGCGGTTGTTCTGCGCCAACTTGGTCGGATCGAACACCGCCTGTTTTATCCCTTCTCGTGTCATCGCCGCCTTAAGCGTCGCGATATGTGCGTCGATGTCGGCATTGTCCGCCCGCAGCGAGGCATAGATACTTTCGGTCGCCTGGGCCACGGTCGGTTCGCTCACAGGTGTCGTCCTTTGGTTGGTTGAGCGGCGGCTTACCACAGATTCGCGGCTCCGCCGATACCGATGAGACCGTCAATCTTCTCTACCGGCATAGCAGGTTCCTGGCGCCACCCGACACCCAGTTGGTCGCTGGAGATGTCTGCTTTCGGGCAACCGCAAAATTGGACTCTAGATCCAAGTCGCGGCGCTAACCCGCCGCCCCACTCCCCCACGGGCCATGGAAAGCGCCCGGCCCGTCGATACGCTCGAAGCCATGCGCGCCGAAGAAATCGCGTTGCGCCTGGATCAGGTTCGAGGTGCCGCGGCCCTGGCGGTAGCTATCGAAATAGGCGAGTGCGGACGACAGCGCCGGCACCGGCGAGCCAGCCTCCGACGCTCTTGCCACGATGCGCCGCAGCGATGGATGCGCCTCCTGCATCATTGCGATGAAAGCCGGTGCCATCAGCAGATTGGTAGCCGCCCCACCCTTGCCGAAGGCTTCCGCTATCGTGTCCAGCAATTGCGAGCGGATGATGCAGCCGGCCCGCCAGATCTTGGCGATGGTCGGCATCGGCAGGTTCCAGTTGAATTCCTTCGAGGCGCCGCTCATCACCGCGAAGCCTTGCGCATAGGCGGATATCTTGCCGGCGAACAGTGCCAGTTCGAGATCGCTAAGAAGCGCGGCCTTGTCTCCGGAAATGCTGGTCACGCCGCCATGGCCATAGACCTTTTCGGCCGCCAGGCGCTCGTCCTTGATCGACGACAGGACGCGCGCCGCCACCGCGGCCTCGATCGCGGTGGCCGGAATGCCGAGCTGCTGCGCCTCGATCACCGACCATTTGCCGGTGCCCTTCTGGCCGGCGCGGTCGAGGATGACGTCGACCACCGGCTTGCCTGTCTCCGGATCGTCGGCGGCCAGCACCTTGGCGGTGATCTCGATCAGATAGGAGTTGAGCCGGCCCTTGTTCCAGCCGGCAAACACCTGTGCGATCTCCTTCGGCCCCATGCTTAAGCCGTCGCGCAAGATGCCGTAGATCTCGGCGATCATCTGCATGTCGGCATATTCGATGCCGTTATGGATGGTCTTGACGAAATGCCCGGCGCCATCGGTGCCAAGCCATGCCGCACAGGGCTCATCCCTGAACTTGGCCGAGATGGCGGTCAGCACCTTTTCGACGCGTTTCCAGGACTCTTCCGTGCCGCCGACCATGATCGACGGTCCATGGCGCGCGCCCTCCTCGCCGCCGGACACCCCCATGCCGATGAAGGTGAGATCCGAATCGGAAAGCTCGGAGAAGCGCCGCATCGTGTCGCGGAAATTGGCGTTGCCAGCATCGATAACGATGTCGTTGGCCGACAACACGCCGCGCAGTGCCGCGATCTGCTCGTCGACCGGCTTGCCGGCCAGCACCATGATGATGATCGGACGGGGCGGCCGGATGGCAGCGGCGAGTTCCTCCAGGCTATAGCAGGGCACCACCATATCCCTGAGCGCCCCGGCATTCGCGACAAAGGCGTCGGTGCGCGCCGCGGTGCGGTTGAAGACGGCTATGCGGTGCCCCTTCTCGGCGATGTTGAGCGCCAGGTTGGAGCCCATCGTGCCAAGGCCGATCAGGCCGATTTCGGCTTTTTCCATCGTTTCTTCCCTGCTTTCGGATCTTTTGTTGATTTGTGGCGACGCCCATTCTTTTCGGGATGCCATTCTTGTCGAGATGCCATTCTTGTCGAGATGCCAATCTGCCGAGATGAATGACGGGCGTTCAAGGCTGCGTCAACCGCCTCGCCGAATTGTGTTGCAGACCGCCAGCTTGTCCTCACGGCCTGATGTCGATCGGCGCCTCTATCTTCACGATCTCGAAATCCGAGATGAGGATATCGAGCCGCGCTGTCCATCGGCCGGGAACCGGGACGACGAGATCGTCGACGCGCCAGGTGCCGTCGCCTGGCTTTGTCGCCGCGCGCTTGATCGGCTCGATGCCGGAGTCAGGTTTTGATAGCACCAACGTCACTTGGCTTGCGTCGAGCGGGCCGAAATCGCCGGTCATTATGACCATCGAGGCGGCAACCGGCCCAACATGGCCGGGCGTGATGCTGAGGTCGGCCATCGCCTTCGGCGTGTGGATATGCACCGACGCCGGCTGCGCTGCTGCGATCGCCAGGGCGCGTGGCGGCGGCGTGAAACGCCAGCCGGCGGCAACGCCGAAGATCGCCAGAACGATCAGCATTTCAATGCTAATCGAGCGGACCAGCCTCCTCTGTACTTCTGTCTCTCCCGCTTCTGCCGGACCGGTCAGCTTCCAGCGGTTGGTCGCGGCCAGCGTGAACAGAAAGAACAGCAGTGCCAGCTTGACCAGCAGCAGCCGGCCATAGGCAGTCTCGAGCAAAGCTGCGGGCGCCTGCACCTGGATGACAGCCAGCACGATGCCGGTGGCCGTAAGCACGGCCACGACGGGCAGTATCACTTGGGAAAACCGGCGCAGGAAAGGCGTGGCCTCGACCGGCTTCCGCCTGATGGCGAGACTGAGCGGCGCCAGCGCCCCGGCCCAGAAGGCAATGCCGGCACCGTGCAGAAACACCATCGGCCTTGTCAGCCATTGCGGTTCGGCGGCACTTGCATGCCCGCTGGCGGCGAGGGCGGCACCGACAGCGGCCAAGCCGGCAAGGGCAAACAGTTTTGCACCGCCGCGCGGCCCGACAAGCGACAGCAGCCCAAGCCCCAGCGCCACAAGCGCGACCAGGACCGTCCAGCCGAAGCTGGTGCCGAGCCCGGCCTGCCAGACGCCCGGCTGCGCCAGCCGGGCGAGCGGTGCACCGAGTGCGTCCCGTCCCTGGAAGACGAGCGACAAAGGCGCCGCGACAAGGCCGCATAGGATTGCGGCGATGGCGAAGCGCTGGCCGGAACGTCCGCCCTTCGCCAGCCAAGCGATGGCAAAGGCGCCGCCGACGCCGAGAAAGAGGCCGACATAGAGAAAGATCTTGCCGATCCAGATCGCCGACCTCAGACCCCGGTCGACGACTTCGGAGACGGCCGGCGCAGCACTCGGCGCGCCGATGGAAAACAGCACCGAGCCGCCGACCGGATGGCCATCGGCGGAAATCACCCGCCAGCTCAGCACATGTGTGCCGGACCCGAGCGTTTGCGGATTATCGATCTCGACCGTCTGGACACTGAGCCGAAAGGACGTCAGCGGAACCGGCGTCCCGTCAGGCCGCACCAAGGTCAGCACCAGCGGTGACACCGGTTCGCTGAAGGTCAGCGAAAATTGCGTAGGACTTTGTCCCAGCACCGCGCCATCAGCCGGCTCGGTCATGATCAGCGCCGCATGGGCAAAGACCTGAGTTGGCGCAGCAATTATGGCGAGCAGCACGATCGCAGCCAGCTGCCCGACCGCAAGCCGACCGGCGCGCTTGCTGGTTGTGCAGATCGTTCGCAGGAAGGGTGCCGCGCTCATGCCACTGCCATACAAACAGCGGCGCGCTCTTTCGGATAGAGCGCGCCGCCCTGGGGATCACTTCTTCGGCAACAGCTTGAGACCAGGCGCGGGATATTCCAGCGCATCCTCATCCTGGCCGGCCGACGGAATCTCGATCCAGCGTTCGGCAATGCCATCGCATTCCTGCACCACCGGGAAATAGAGCGTTTGGCCGGCCGGCAGATCCGCCGCCAGTGTCCCGCGGAAGACGAATTCGTCGTAGAATTCGTCCGGCAGGCTGCCGCCGCTCCAATCGACTTCCCTAGCGCCTGATGTCACCGCTTGACCATGGAGCTGGTAGGATTTCTCGTATCTGCCTTTCTTGACCTGCAGCGTCCAGTCCGGCTTCGGCATCGGCTTCACCGAAATCACCCCTTCCGGGATCTGCACGCGCACGGCCGTCGTCGCCTTGCCCTCACAGCCATGCGGCAGGCGCAGGACAGCCTTGTAGGTCGAACCGACCGCCGCCTCCTGCGTTTCGAGCGTGACGTGGGCGAAGGTCGCGCTTGTCCCCAAGACGAAAAACGCGCCGGCCAACAAAAGATACCTGTTCATGATGGTCCTCAAATTTCGACTTGTCCGGATCTGGCCGGGTCAGTTGGCGTGATTGTCCATGCCGCCCGTTTCGCCCATGCCTTCCACGACGAAGTCGACAGTGACGGTGCCGGCCTTCTCGAAGATCAGCGTGGCTGGAAACGTCTCGCCTTGCTTCGGTTGCCGTTTCAGCCCGGCGAACATCAGATGATAGCCGCCGGGTGCCAAAGCGACCTTACCGCCGGCCGGAACTTCAAGGCCACCGGTGACCGGCCGCATGGCCATGACGCCATCGCTCACGCCCATCTCATGCAGTTCGGCCTTGGCCGAAATTTCAGAGGAGATCGACAGCAGCCGGTCCGGCGAACTGCCGGTGTTGGTGACGGTGAAATAGCCGCCGGCCACTTTGGCGCCGGGCGGTGTGGCGCGCGACCAGGGATGCCCGATCTCGAGGTCACCGACCTTGAACTCATGCGCGGAAACGGCCTGGGCGCTGGCGAACAGAAGGGCGAGGAGCAACACGGTGATGCCGTGTCGCTCCTCGAAGCTGCGCAGGAAGCGGCTGTTGCGGCCGAACCGCGCGCGAAATGTGTGAGACATGATAGCTCCAAGAATTGAAAGATCGCGCCGGTGGCCAGTCGCGAACAGTTTCGATGTTGAATGAATGCGCTCGCGAAAGGTTTCCGCAAGGCGATCTGGGACGGATCAGGCCTTAGCCGGCGGCGCGCGCGGATTCGACGGAGAGCGGTCGCGGCTGAAATCGAGGTGCCGGAACGCCGGCAGCACAAACGCGACGGTTTCGACGGAAAAGTTGCCGGCCAACATGCCGGCAGCGGGCGGCGGCGCGTAAGCCGCCGAGGCCATGCCATAGCCGAGCACACAGCAAGCCGGCACGTGCTGCTGGTGCGGATCGCCGCCTGGAAGCTGGGCCGCGCCCTCCTGGGTGCAGATGACATTGCCGAAGGCGTCGAGTTGCGAAGCATCGGGGAAGCCGGAGGCGAATGCGCCAAACACCGACTGGAGCACGAGCAAATAGGCCGCGGCGAACGCGGCCGGCATGCTCCATCGTCTCCGCCGGATGTTCAAAAGCCTGCCTCTTCACGCAGCAACGGCAAATACCTAGCACGCGCTCGGCGGGCGGAAAATCGCCAAATTACTATTGCGGCAACGCAGCGCTTTAAGCCCGCTACGGTTGCTGGCCCTCGGGGATCGAGGTCAACAGGGTATTGCGCGCCGACTTCAGATGCTTGCGGCAGGCGGCGTCGACCTTGCCGAGATCGCGCGATTTGAGCGCCGCGATATAGGCCAGGTGTTCCGCGACCGCCACTTCGTTGCGCTCGCGCTCCTGCGCCTTGTTCCACTGGTAGTGGTAGTGGAAGATCATGGCGATGACGTCGTAGAAATCGACGATGAAGCGATTGTGCGACGCGCGGTGGATCAGCCGGTGAAAGCGCTCGTCGAGCTCCGAGAATTCGTTGAAGCGCGTGGCGATCTCGCGCGCCAGCCGGCGATGCTCGTCTTCCAGCCGGTCGAGGTCGGCCCAGACCGGGCTGTCGTCCGGCAGGGCTGCGAACGCGGCAGCCGAGCGCAATTCGAACATCTCGCGGATTTCGGTCAATTCCAGCGCGAAAGCGCGCGTAAAACCTTTCAGCACCCAATGGCTGTTGCGGCGTTTCTCGATCAGCCCGAAGCGGGAAAAGCGGATCAGGAACTCGCGCACGCTGGTGGTGCCGACGCCGATCTCGCGCGCCAACTCGAGTTCGTTGATCTGCATGCCGGGCTCGGCGCCGCCGGCAAGCAGCCGCCGCATGAAGGAGCGCTCGATGATCTGCGACAGCGTGTCGGTCTCTTCCTCGGGGAAAAAATCGTCCGGCCGCGGCACGCGCAAAACCGTCTTGCTGCGCTTGTTCCAGGCAATCAGCCCCGTCTCTTCCATGCGCGTAAGGATGGTGCGGATCGTCGTGCGGCTGACGCCGAGCAGCGTGCCAAGCTCGGGCTCGGACGGCAGGCTTTTCGTTTCGTCGAGCAGCCGCAAACCCCGATTGTAGGCGTCCTTGTAGACGTTGTTGCTCTTCGACATCCCCTGCCCCGTTACGCCGGCGCTTGCAGCGGCGGTTTGAAGCGCGATATGACAAATGTTCCAAACGCAAAGGCCCCAAAAAAGCGAGAATCGCTTTTCGAAAGTCAGCCCTGGTTCCAGTATCCGATCCTCTGCACATCCATAAGAACGCGCGGCGCTGTCACGAAAAAACAATTGACGCAAAACTGTTTTTTCACGATAAAAGACATTAACTGTTAACAGGCGCGTGTCAATCCGCTTGCCGATCCCAGGAACACCCAGGAAACTGCCCGTGAACGCCGCAAACAGCATTCTTCTGTCCCCCGCCGACAATGTCGCGGTCGCCAACGGCCGCATCGAGATCGGCGCGGTACTGCCGGGCGGTGCCGTCGCCACCGCGTTGATCGAACCCGGCCACAAGGTTGCGATCAAGCCGATCGCCGCCGGCGAGGCCGTGGTCAAATACGCTCAGGCGATCGGCCGCGCCACCCAGGACATCGCACCCGGCGAGCATGTCCATTCGCACAATCTGGTCTTCGAGTCCGGGCGTTTGCCGGTGGTGCCGCCGAGCGAAGCCGTGCACGCGACCGAGGCCGACCGCGCCCGCACCTTCATGGGCTACCGTCGCGCCGACGGCCGTGCCGGCACGCGCAACTTCGTCGGCATTCTCGCCAGCGTCAATTGCTCGGCCACCGTTTGCCATGCCATCGCCGACGAGGCGAACCGCACGCTCCTGCCCAGATATCCCGGCATCGACGGCTTCGTTCCGATCGTCCACGGCCAAGGCTGCGGGATGAGCGCCACCGGCGACGGCATGATGGTGCTGCACCGCACGCTGGCCGGCTACGCCCGCCATCCGAATTTCGGCGGCGTGCTGATGGTCGGGCTCGGCTGCGAGGTCAACCAGCTCACCCTCTATGGCCAGAAGGGTGTCGCTGCGGGAAAACGCCATTTCAACATCCAGGAAGCCGGCGGCTCGCGCAAATCGGTCGAGAAGGCGATGCTGGTGCTGGCCGAGATCGCCGAGGAGGTCGGCAAGCTTGAGCGTGAGCCGATCCCGGTCAGCGAGATCGTCGTCGGCCTGCAATGCGGCGGCTCGGACGGCATGTCCGGCATCACCGCCAATCCGGCGCTGGGCGCCGCCGTCGACATCCTGGCCGGCGTCGGCGGCATCGGCATCCTCTCCGAGACGACGGAAATCTACGGCGCCGAGCATCTGCTTGCCTACCGTGCGGCGACCCCGGAGATCGCAGCCAAGCTCGATGGCTATGTGAAGTGGTGGGAAGACCATGTCGCCAAGCATGGCGCCTCCATCGACAACAATCCGTCGCCCGGCAACAAGCGCGGCGGCCTGACCACCATCCTGGAGAAGTCGCTTGGCGCGGTCGCCAAGGGCGGACAGACGCCGCTCAACGGCGTCTTTGGCTATGCCGAAAAGGTCACCGGACACGGCTTGGTGTTCATGGACACGCCCGGCTACGACCCGGTTTCCGCCACCGGCCAGGTGGCAGGCGGCGCCAATGTCATCGTCTTCACCACCGGCCGCGGTTCCTGCTTCGGCTGCCGGCCGACGCCGTCGATCAAGGTCGCCAGCAACTCGACCATGTACCACACCATGGAAGAGGACATGGACGTGAATTGCGGCGTCATCGCCTCGGGCGAAAAGACCATCGCCGGCATGGGTCGCGAGATCTTCGAACTGATCGTCGAGACGGCTTCCGGCCGCAAGACAAAGAGCGAGGAGTTCGGCTACGGCGACAACGAGTTCGTGCCCTGGCACCTCGGCGCGACCCTCTAGACCATCCACTAACTGACTTAAGACATGGACGGGCCGGCAAATGGCCGGTGGGAGGCTTTGCATGAAGAAACGCTGTGTCGGCAGCACCGCGCTGGAAATAACCGAGGTCAGCTTCGGCGGCGCGGCGGTCGGCGGCCTCTATCGCGCCTGTTCGCGTGAAGCGGCGATGGAGACGCTACGGGTCGCCTGGGAAGCCGGCCTGCGCTATTTCGATACGGCGCCCTTCTACGGCTTCGGCCTCTCGGAACGCCGCTTCGGCGATTTCCTGCGCGACAAGCCGCGGGACTCCTACGTGCTGTCGACCAAGGTTGGGCGCCTGTTCCGGCCGGTGCCGGAAGACCAGATTCCGGACCATTCCTATGTCGATCCGCTGCCCTTTGCGCTCGACTACGACTATTCCTACGACGGCATCATGCGCTCGGTCGAGTTCAGCTATGCGCGGCTTGGCCTCAATCGGATCGACATCCTGTTCATCCACGACATCGGCGTCTACACACATGGGGCCGAGAAGACGAAGCTGCATTTCCGCCAGTTCATGGATGGCGGGCTGAAGGCGCTGGAAGAGCTGAAGTCGTCCAGGGTCATTTCCGCCTACGGCCTTGGCGTCAACGAGGTTCAGATCTGTCTCGATGTGCTGCGCCAGGCGCCGCTCGACTGCATCCTGCTCGCCAGCCGCTATTCGCTGCTCGACCGCACCGCCGAAGCCGAATTGCTGCCGCTTTGCCGGCAACGGCAGACCTCGCTGATCATCGGTGGCGTCTTCAATTCCGGTATCCTGGCAACGGGCCCGGTACCGGGCGCCCATTTCGATTATCGGCCGGCCACCGCGGACATTCTCGGCCGCGTCGGGGCGATGGAAAAAATCGCCGCCGAAGGCGGCTATCCGCTTGCAGCGGCGGCGTTTCAGTTCCCGCTGCACGAGCCTGTTGTCGCTTCTGTGCTGACGGGCACCGCCAAACCGACCAATCTGGCGCGAAATCTCCAACTGCTCGACATCCAGGTGCCCGAAACCGAATTCGCCAAATATGATCCTTACACGGTCGTACAGATACTCGGCTGACGCGCTGCGGCCTTCGCCCTCGGTTAAACGGGACGGCGCGATCAGGAGGCGTAACAATCGTACGCCCCAAAAAGAATGGATATTCCATCTTGACTGGTTAGTGGAATTAATATTCCATACCTTTCGGAGAGGATCTGTAGGGTTTGGCAATGAGATCGGTCTAGCCATAAGGAGACCGATGCGAAACACCGCTTGCGTCAACCCAACCTATGCACTATCAAAATGCGGTAAATGTTTTTTATTGATAAAGTTCTGTTTGGGCAGCGCCTACCCAAACCGAGCTTCCGTAACGTTCACCGGGCGACTTAGGGAGGAAGCCTTATGAAATTCGTGACCAGCATTCTCAACCGCCGCGCATTCGTGGCGCTCGCCGCCGCCTCGATGCTTGCCGGCGTGTTGCATTCGGCGCCAGCTTCGGCGGCGGACGTAACCATTCCGATCATCGTCAAGGACACCACCTCTTTCTACTGGCAGATCGTCCTGGCCGGCGCCCGCAAGGCCGGCAAGGACCTCGGCGTCAATGTGCCGGAACTCGGCGCCCAGGCAGAGACCGACGTCAACGGCCAGATCTCGATCCTTGAAAACGCCGTCGCCGGCACCCCGGCTGCCGTCGTCATCGCGCCGACCGAAGCCAAGGCGCTCGGCAAGCCGATCGATGAGGCAGCCACCAAGGTCAAGATCATCGGCATCGACTCCGGCGCCGACTCCAAGGCCTTCACCTCGTTCCTGACCACAGACAATATCCAGGGCGGCCGCGTCGCCGCCGACGGGCTGGCGGCCGCGATCGGCGAAGCCAATGGCGGCAAAATCGAGGGCGACGTCGCCCTGATCACCGCACTTCCGGGCGCTGGTTCGCTCGAACAGCGCGCCCAGGGCTTCAAGGAGCAGCTTGCCGCCAAATATCCCGGCCTGAAGCTTGTTGCCGACAAGTACGCCGACGGCCAAGCCACCACCGGCCTCAACATCGCGACCGACCTGATAACCGCCAATCCGAACCTCAAGGGCATCTTCGCCTCCAACCTGATCATGGCGCAGGGCGTCGGTCAGGCGATCGCCGAGAACAGCCTGGCCGGCAAGGTCGGACTCGTCGGCTTCGACAGCGACGAGAAGCTGATCAAGTTCCTCAACGACGGCGTCATTTCGGCTCTCGTCGTCCAGGATCCGTACCGGATGGGCTATGACGGCATCAAGACGGCGCTCGCGGCCTCGAAAGGCGAGAAGGTCGAGGCCAATGTCGACACCGGCGCCAACCTCGTCACCAAGGCCAATATGAAGGATCCGAAGATCGACGCGCTGCTCAATCCGAAGCTCGACTGAGCACCGGCATTGGCGCACCATTTCCGGGGCCTCGTTGCCCCGGAAACACCCTGAAAGTGGTTCGAAATCAGCCGGCTTCAATACCCTTGACGATGCGACCCGGCCAGCATCGCTACGTGCCAATCGTGAGGCCAATCTGGGAGGATTGTCATGACATCGACGGCGCAGGAACTGCATCCGGCCCCAACGCTGGAACCGGGCAGGACGATCCTCGAACTCAAGGGCTTGGAGAAGCGATATCCCGGCACGCACGCGCTGAAGCCGGTTAACCTCGCCTTCAAGGCCAGCGAAATCCACGCCATTGTCGGCGAGAACGGTGCCGGCAAATCCACCCTGATCAAGCTGCTGACCGGCGTCATGCCGCGCACCTCCGGCGACGTCATCTGGGAGGGCAAGCCGGCAGCGCTGGCGACGCCGCATGAGGCGATGGCGCTGGGCATCAATGCTGTGCATCAGGAGGTCGTTCTGTGCCGCCATCTCACTGTCGCAGCCAACATGTTCCTCGGCGAGGAGGATTCCCGCTTCGGCATCCTGCAGCAGCGGGCCATGGTCAGGGAAGCGCAGAAGATCATCGACGATCTCGGCTTTGATCTGCCGGCGCATGTCGTGCTGGGCGACCTGACCATAGGCCAGCAGCAGCTGATCGCCGCCGCCCGCGCCACCGTGCGCGGCACCAAGTTCCTAATCTTCGACGAGCCGACTGCCTATCTCACCCGGAAGGAAGCCGACCAGCTGTTCACGCTGATCCGCCGGCTGAAGGGCGAAGGCGTCACCATCATCTACATCAGCCACCGCATGGAAGAGGTGTTCGAGCTCGCCGACCGCGTCTCGGTGCTGCGCGACGGCACGCTTGTCGGCACCAGGAACATCGCCGAAACCAACGACGCCGAGCTGGTCAAGATGATGATCAACCGCTCGATCGAGCAAGTCTATCACAAGGAGCATTTTACCCCGGGCGCGACGCTGCTCGAAGCCAGAAATCTCTCCGGCAAGGGCTTCGAAAATGTCTCGATGACGGTCCGTGCCGGCGAAATCGTCGGGCTCTACGGCCTGATTGGTGCCGGGCGCAGCGAGTTCGTCACCACGCTTTACGGCCGTCATCGCAAGTCGGCCGGCCAGATCCTCTGGGAGGGCAAGGCGGTTCAGGTCAATTCCGAGCATGACGCTATCAGGCTCGGCATGGCGCTGGCGCCGGAAAGCCGCCGCGACCAGGGCCTCTGCCTCAACCTGCCGGTCGGCCTCAATCTCAATCTGCCGATCTACAAGCGCATCTCCAGCAATCTGCTGATCTCCGGCGCACAGGAGAAGACCGAGGCGGATCGCCAGATCGCCAATCTCAGGATCAAGACACCGACCCGCAGCGCGCTCGCCTCCAGCCTGTCCGGCGGCAACCAGCAGAAGATCGTCATCGGCAAGTGGCTGGCGCACGGCGCCAAGCTGTTCATCTTCGACGAGCCGACAGTTGGCGTCGATGTCGGCACCAAGGCCGAGATCTACCGCCTGTTCAGCGCGCTTTTGTCCAATGGCGCCGGCATCATCCTGATCTCGTCCTATCTGCCCGAGGTCTATGAACTGGCCGACACACTGCATGTGTTCCGGCGCGGCAAACTGGTGGCCACTCATGGATTCCGCACTGCCGACCATGAGGAGATCCTCACCCAAGCGCTGGCCGAGAAACAAGAAAAACCGGGAGGACAGATATGAGCACCGAGGCGATCCCGGCCGAAAGGCCGAAACGCAACTACAACGCCCTGTTCGGGCTGACACTGCTGGCGCTGCTGGTATTGTTGTGGGTCATCCTGTCGGTGGCGACGCCGAGCTTCGCCTCCGCCAACAACATCTCGAATCTGCTGCGGCAAGGTTCGATGATCGCCATCCTGGCAGTCGGCCAGACCTTTGTCATCATCACCGGAGGCATCGACCTTTCCGTCGGCGCCGTCGTCGGCTTCGCCACCGTCATCGTGGCGATGTTGATCAATGCCGGCGTGCCGATTTTCCTCGCCATCCTGATCACCTTGCTGGTCGGCGTCGCCATCGGCATGTTCCATGGCTTTGGCATCGTCAGAATGGGCCTGCCACCCTTCATCATCACGCTGGCGACGCTGACATCCTTGCGCGGCATCGGCCTCTTGATGACCAACGGCAACTCGATCTCGATCAACAACGATGCCTTCCAAATGTTTTCGCGCAGCTCGTTTCTCGGCGTCCCCAATCTGTTCTGGATGGTGATCCTCGTCGGCATCCCCGCCTACATCTTCCTGCATCACAGCCGCTGGGGCCGGTATCTGTTCTCGGTCGGCTCCAACGCCGAGGCATCGCGTCTGTCCGGTGTCAACGTCCAGCGCACCATCTACATGGCCTATACGCTGTCGGGCCTCTGTGCGGCTTTTGTCGGCGTGCTGCTTGCCTCGCGCATCGGCATCGGCAATCCGACGCAGGCCGAGGGCTGGGAGTTGCAGGCGATCGCCTCATCGGTGATCGGCGGCACCTCGCTGTTCGGCGCCGTCGGCTCGGTGCACGGACCGCTGCTCGGCGCCTTCATCCTCGCCACCATCAACAACGGCGCCAATCTCTTGAACGTCAATGCCTTCTGGCAGCGCATCATTACCGGCGTGCTGATTATCGTCATCGTCTATTTCGACGGCCTGCGCCGCCGCGGCAAGTAGACCATATTAACAACCGCCGGCCCGGCGCTAGCGGGGCCGGCGGTTTCATGAACAGACTGGATTGAAGTATGAAAGCCGTCGTCTGCCGCTCGCCCGGTGAGCTTGTTCTGGAAGACCGCCCGGCGCCAGGCACTCCGCCCTCTGGCTGGGCGCTGGTCGGGGTTAGTCATGTCGGCATCTGCGGCACCGATTATCATATCTTCGAGGGCAAGCATCCGTTCCTCGCTTATCCCCGCATCATGGGCCACGAGGTTTCCGGCACTGTGATCGAGGCCGGCGAAGGCGTCGATCTGGCCGTTGGCGAACCGGTGATCATCAATCCCTATCTCGCTTGCGGCAAATGCATCGCCTGCCGGCAAGGCAAGCCTAATTGCTGCGTCAGGATCGAGGTGCTCGGCGTCCACCGCGACGGCGCCATGTGCGAACGGATCCTGGTGCCGGCGCAGAATCTCTACCCGGCCAACGGCCTGTCGCTGGCCGAGGCCGCCGCCGTCGAATTCCTGGCGATCGGGGCGCATGCCGTTCGGCGCTCGCTGGCGCAGCCCGGCGCGCGCACGCTGGTCATCGGCGCCGGGCCGATCGGGCTCGGCACGGCGCTGTTTGCCCGCATCGCCGGTCTCGACGTGACGCTGCTCGACATGAGTGCCGAGAGGCTGGGTTTCGCCGCAAGCGAACTCGACTTTGCCACCCTCGACGGCTCGAAGGGATCGGCAACCGATCTGGCGCGGGAGGCGACTGACGGCGAAGGCTTTGACGTGGTTTTCGACGCCACTGGCAACACCCAGTCAGTCCAGTCGGCTTTTGCCCATGTCGCGCATGGTGGGACGCTGGTCCTGGTCAGCGTCGTCAAGGACGACATCGTCTTTTCCGACCCCGAATTCCACAAGCGCGAGATGACGCTGATCGGCAGCCGCAACGCGCTGCGCGCCGACTTCGACCATGTCGCCGCCTCGATCCGCGACGGCGCGGTGCCGCTGGCAAAGCTCGTCACCCATCGCACGACGCTTGGCGACACACCGCGCGACCTCGGCCGCTGGGCGCATGAGAAATCCGGCCTGATCAAGGCGGTCATTCAGGTCGGATGAGACCGGGATAGACGCGCACCTACCTACCGCGCCGACAATTTGAGCTCGACGCGCTCAGCCGGAAAGCGCGTTTCGGCGAACTGGATCGGCTGGCCGTCCGGCGTGACATTGACCGCGACCGTGACCAGCACGATGGCGCCGGACTGCAGATCGAGATCGGCGAGATCGGCGGCATCTGCGTGGCGCGCCGACAGCACTGTCGATTGCCTGAGATAGTCACTGATGCCGAAACGCTGGAGCGAGGCGGTCACCGATCCAGTTTCCGCGATAGCGGCCTCAATGCCTTCGAAGCGTTTCGCATCGAACCAGCCGGTGGCACGCGAGACCGGCTGTCCGTCGGCTTCGCCGCGCGTCTCAAGGCGTATGACATTCGAACCCTTGGCAAGCCCCAGCCCTTCGGCGACGCGCCGGCTGGCCGGCTCGACCGCCGATTCGAGCAGCACGCTGCGGCGCTCCGTCGCCTGCCCTTGCAAGCCCTCTGAAAAACGGGTGCGGGCGCCGATCGGATAGGACAGCCGCTTGCGCGAAAGCACGAAAGTGCCGCGCCCCTGTTCGGCCCTCAGCACGCCATCCTGCACCAGTGCTGCGATGGCGCTGCGCACCGTATGGCGGTTGACGGCATAACGCTCCGCCAGTGCAATCTCCGGTGGCAGCGCGGCATTCTCGGCAAAGTCGCCGATAGCGATCGAATGCAGGATCTGGTCGGCGATCTGCCGCCACAGCGAGACGCCGCTGCGCCGCTCTATGCTGCTGGCAATCTGTTGCCCGATCATCTCTTGCCCCGATCTTTTTCGCCCTGTCATCCATCCGTCATGGACACGCTTTAGAGAATAGGTATAATTTGTATAATTGTCTACATCATTATACAAATTCGGAACGAGAAGGAATGGCTGCCATGCGAGGACAGGAAGCGCGCGATCAGGCTGAGCGCAAGGCCGTCATGGCGACCCTGGCGCAATCGACCGGCGACGATATCGTCCGGCTTTGGAACGCAGCCGGCCTGCCTTCGGAAGCAGAACTCCTGCGCGGTCCCGAAACCGGCCTGGTCACCGTGCGGGGCCGCATCGGCGGCGGCGGCGCACCATTCAATGTCGGCGAGGCGACGGTCACCCGCGCCACCGTCCGGCTCGCATCCGGACAGCTCGGCCACTGCTACGCGCTCGGCCGTGACAAGCAGAAAGCAAAACTGGCGGCGATCGCCGACGCGCTCTGGCAGGATCCTGCCCTGCGCCGCGAGGTCGAGACAAAACTCATTGCGCCGCTGCAGGCCGCACTGGCCGGCGCACGTGAACGGCGGCGCGCCGAGACGGCGGCAACGAAGGTCGATTTCTTCACCATGGTACGCGGAGAAGACTGATGGACATCGCAACGCAAGCGATCGAGGGCGGCTTTGCCGATCCGGTGTTCGACGCCCAGACGGTGTTCCGCGCCGTGATGGATGCGATGGCGCGGCCGGGCACCCTGCAGCCCCTGCCGATCTTTGCCCGCCCTGCGGCGCCACTGTCGGCCACCGCGGGCGCCATCGCGCTGGCGCTGTGCGACAACGACACGCCGCTCTGGCTCGACCCCGTTTTGCAGGCCCCAGCAGCGGTGAAATCCTGGCTCGGCTTCCACACCGGCGCGCCGCTGGCCAATACGCCGGCCGACGCGCATTTCGCGCTGATCGCCACGCCGGCCGAGATGATGTCGCTCGATGGCTTTTCGCAGGGCACCCAGGACTATCCCGACCGCTCCACGACGCTGATCCTGCAGGTGAGCGATATCGTTTCAGGCGCCCCTCTGCTGCTCGAAGGTCCCGGCATCGAAATGACTGCAACCATCGCGCCGGCGCAGATGCCGCGCCATTTCGTCGAGCAATGGAAGCAGAACAACCAGCGCTTTCCGCGTGGCGTCGACATCATCATTGCCACACCCGACGGCGTTGCCTGCCTGCCGCGCACGACGCGCATCAAGACGATGGAGGCGTGATATGTATGTCGCGGTAAAAGGCGGCGAAGCGGCCATTGCCAACGCCCACTCCCTGCTCGCCGACCGCCGGCGCGGCGACCGTTCCGTGCCGGCGCTGCGCCTCGACCAGATCGTCGAGCAGTTGGCGCTCGGCGTCGACCGGGTGATGAGCGAAGGTTCGCTCTACGACCGCGAGCTGGCGGCCCTCGCCATCGTTCAGGCGCGCGGCGACATGATCGAGGCGATCTTCCTGGTTCGCGCCTATCGCACCACGCTGCCACGCTTCGGCTATACCAAGGCGATCGACACCGGCGCGATGCTGGTCGAGCGGCGCGTTTCGGCGACCTACAAGGATCTTCCTGGCGGCCAGCTGCTCGGCCCGACTTTCGACTACACTCACCGGCTGCTCGATCCCGAGCTCGCCGCGGGCGGCGATGTCGCCGAGCCGCTGCAGCGTGCCAGCGAGGCGGAAGCCATGCCGCGCGTCTCCGCGATCCTGGCCCGCGAAGGTCTGATCGAGCCTGATGGCGACATGCCGCAGGATCATGTCCCCGGCGACATCACCCGCGAGCCGCTGGAATTCCCGATGGCGCGCGACATCCGCCTGCAGGCGCTGTCCCGCGGCGACGAGGGCTTTCTGCTGGCGCTCGGCTATTCCACCCAGCGCGGCTACGCCCGCAACCATCCTTTCGTCGGCGAGGTTCGCATCGGTGAGGTCGAGCTGGAACTCGATGTGCCGGAGCTGCCCTTCGCGGTACCGCTCGGCTCCGTGCGCGTCACCGAGTGCCAGATGGTCAACCAGTTCAAGGGCTCGGCCAAGGCGCCGCCGCAATTCACCCGCGGCTACGGCCTCGTCTTCGGTCAGAGCGAGCGCAAGGCGATGGCCATGGCACTGTGCGACCGGGCGTTACGCGCTTCGGAATTCGGCGAAGACGTCGTCGCCGCTGCCCAGGACGAGGAGTTCGTCATCTCGCATTCCGACAATGTCCAGGCGACCGGCTTCGTCGAGCATCTGAAGCTGCCGCACTATGTCGATTTCCAGGCCGAGCTCGACCTCGTGCGCCGCATGCGCGCCGAGCACGACGCCCGCGAAAACGCAGGCAAAGTCGAAGCGAAGAGGCAGGCTGCGGAATGACTTCAGTTAGCTCCACCACCATGTTCTCGTGGGAATGGCCGCTACACCCCTCCGGATCCGCCGTAGCCGCTACTGCCGCCAACGGTTTCGCCATTCGCGCCTTCCTTCGGCGCAGGAAGAACCATTCTTCGAAGGACAAAGGCAACCACGCCGACAAACACCAGCAACAGGATTCCGATGTGCATCCATCCGGTTGGAGTCATCTGAGCCTGGCCCTTCTTCCGTGTCTTGGAAGTCAATTCGGTAGCACACAGCGGAAGCGATCGCCGTGACCGACATCGCCACTTACAACTTCGCCTATCTCGACGAGCAGACCAAGCGGATGATCCGCCGCGCGATCCTCAAGGGCATAGCCGTTCCCGGCTATCAGGTGCCGTTCGCCTCGCGCGAAATGCCGATGCCTTATGGCTGGGGCACCGGCGGCGTCCAGGTCACGGCTTCGATCATCGGCCCGGAAGACGTGCTCAAGGTCATCGACCAGGGCGCCGACGACACCACCAACGCGGTTTCAATCCGTGCGTTCTTCAAGAAGGTCGCCAATGTCGCCGTCACCACCGAGACGGCCAAGGCGACCATCATACAGACCCGCCACCGCATTCCGGAACATCCACTGAGCGCGGGCCAGGTGCTGGTCTATCAGGTGCCAATTCCCGAACCGTTGCGCTTCCTCGAACCGCGCGAAACGGAAACGCGCAAGATGCATGCGCTGGAGGAATACGGCCTCATGCATGTGAAGCTCTACGAGGACATCGCCAGGCACGGCCGCATTGCCACTACCTATGCCTACCCGGTCAAGGTCGAGGGGCGCTATGTGATGGATCCCTCGCCAACGCCGAAATTCGACAACCCAAAGATGCACCGTTCGCCGGCTCTGCAACTGTTCGGCGCCGGCCGCGAAAAGCGCATCTATGCGCTGCCGCCCTTCACCGATGTGGTCAGCCTCGATTTCGAGGACCATCCGTTCGAGGTGCAAACCTTCGACCAGCCCTGCGCGCTGTGTGCGGCCGAGAACGTCTATCTCGACGAGGTCATCCTCGACGACCATGGCGGCCACATGTTCGTCTGCTCCGACACCGACCATTGCGAGAAACGGCGCGAAGGAGGCCATCGCGGCCGTCTTGCGCCCGAAACGATGGAGCCGGCGCAATGACCGACGAACCACTGCTGCGCGTTTCCGCGCTATCCAAATTCTACGGCTCGCGTGTCGGCTGCGAAAACGTCACATTCGACCTTTGGCCGGGCGAGGTGCTGGCGGTGGTCGGCGAATCCGGTTCCGGCAAGACGACGCTGCTCAACTGCCTCTCGACCAGATTGCTGCCGAGTTCCGGCACCGCCAGCTACCGCATGCGCGACGGTCAGTTCCGCGAGCTCTACCGCATGAGCGAGGCCGAGCGCCGCTTCCTGATGCGCACCGACTGGGGCTTTGTCCACCAGAACCCCGCCGACGGGCTGCGCATGACGGTGTCCGCCGGCGCCAATGTCGGGGAGCGGCTGATGGCGGTCGGCGACCGCCACTATGGGAAAATCCGCGCCACTGCGGTCGACTGGCTGTCACGCGTCGAGATCGACGAGGACCGCATCGACGACGAGCCGCGCGCCTTCTCCGGCGGCATGCGCCAGCGCCTGCAGATCGCCCGCAATCTCGTCACCGGGCCGCGGCTGGTGTTCATGGACGAGCCGACCGGCGGCCTCGACGTTTCCGTGCAGGCGCGTCTGCTCGACCTGTTGCGCGGGCTGGTCACCGATCTCGGCCTTGCGGCAATCGTCGTCACCCACGACCTCGCAGTGGCACGTCTGCTGTCGCAACGCATGATGGTGATGAAGGACGGCCGCGTCGTCGAAAGCGGCCTCACCGACCGCGTGCTCGACGATCCGCGCGCGCCCTACACGCAGCTCCTTGTTTCTTCCATTCTGCAGGTGTGATCATGGCAACCCCGCTTGTCGTTTCCGATGTCGCCAAGAGCTTCACCATGCATCTGCGCGACGGCATCAAACTGCCTGTCGTTACCGGCGTGTCGTTCTCGATCAGGGCCGGCGAGTGCGCCGTGCTCGGCGGCCCTTCCGGCGCCGGCAAGAGCTCGATCCTGAAGATGCTCTACGGCAACTATGCGGTCGACGAAGGCCAGATCATCGTCCAGCACGAGGACGGGCTCATCGATCTCGCGACGGCGAGCCCGCGCACCGTGCTTGCCGTGCGCCGGCTCACGATCGGCTATGTCAGCCAGTTCCTGCGCACAGTGCCGCGCGTCTCCGCCCTCGACGCCGTCGCCGAACCGCTGGTCGAGCGCGGCGAGGACCGTGAAGTTGCGCGCGGCAAGGCGCGCGCCTTGCTGGGGCAGCTCAACCTGCCGGAAAAACTCTGGGCACTGCCGCCGGCGACCTTTTCCGGCGGCGAACAGCAGCGCGTCAACATCGCGCGCGGCTTCATCACCGAGCACCCGATCCTGCTGCTCGACGAGCCGACCGCTTCGCTCGATGCCAGGAACCGCGATGTCGTGATTACGCTGATCGCGGCCAAGAAGGCTGCCGGCGTCGCCCTGCTTGGCATCTTCCATGACCGCGACGTGCGCGAGGCGGTAGCCGACCGCGTCATCGACGTGACCGCTTTTGCCGCCGGGAAAATCGCCGCATGACCAGAAAACTGTCGGAAACGCCGCTGGTCCACGAGACAGCGGAAGTCGAGAACTCGACGCTCGGCCGCTGGACCGAGATCGCCGATCGCTGCCGAGTTTCCGAGAGCACAATCGGCGACTATTCCTACATGATGCAGGACTGCGGCGTCTGGTGCGCGACGATCGGCAAGTTCGCCAACATCGCCGCCAATGTGCGCATCAACGCCACCAACCACCCGACGTGGCGGCCGACGCTGCACCATTTCACCTATCGCGCCTCGGATTATTGGGACGACGCTGAGCACGAGAGCGAATTCTTCGCCCAGCGCCGTGCCAGGCGCGTCACCATTGGCCACGACACCTGGCTGGGCCACGGCTCGACCGTCCTGCCCGGCGTCACCGTCGGCGACGGCGCGGCGGTCGGCGCTGGGGCGGTGGTATCGAAGGACGTAGCGCCCTACACCATCGTCGGCGGCGTGCCGGCGAAGCCGATCCGCGAACGCTTCGACCGCCGCACGGCGGAACGCTATCAGGCACTTGCCTGGTGGGATTGGGACCATGCCCGCCTGCGCGCCGCGCTCGACGATTTTCGCGCCCTTTCGGCGGAAGCGTTTCTGGAAAAATACGGCGGCTGAAGGGGGTGAATGGTGAATAGAAAGGCCTTCACCAGCCTCTTCTGGCTGCCACCGTCACCATTCACCATTCACGGCGCGCCGCCCAAGCCTGTGGGCGGTAACAAAACTGACATCAATCCGACACCGCAGGTTCATGGCGTTGCGCTAGCGATGGTTAACAGACCTTCGAAACGCGACTGGACTGGAACTTGCCTATGTCAGCAACCTCAGCCACGCTCGAAATCCGCGGCGTCACCCGCCGGTTTGGCAAGAACACCGCCGTCAGCAATGTCGATATCTCGATCCCGCACGGTCAGATGGTCGGCATCATCGGCCGCTCCGGCGCCGGCAAGTCGACCCTTTTGCGCATGATCAACCGCCTCATCGATCCGAGCCAAGGGTCGATTTTCTTTGAAGGCGCCGAAGTCTCCAGCCTGCGCGGCTCGCTGCTCAGGCGCTGGCAGCGCGATTGCGCCATGATCTTTCAGCAATTCAACCTGGTGCCGCGTCTCGACGTGCTGACCAATGTGCTGCTCGGCCGGCTCAATCACCGCTCGACGATTGTCAATCTGCTCGGTGTCTTCTCTCGCGAGGAACGGGCCGAGGCGATAGCGGCGCTCGAGCGTCTCGACATTGCCCGCACGGCGCTGCAGCCGGCCGGCACCTTGTCCGGCGGCCAGCAGCAGCGCGTCGCGATCGCCCGCGCCATGATGCAGCAGCCGAAAGTTATCCTCGCCGACGAGCCGATCGCCTCGCTCGACCCGCTCAATGCCAAGGTGGTGATGGATTCGCTGCAGGACATCAATCTGCGCGAAGGCATCACCGTCGTCACCAATCTGCACACGCTGGATACTGCGCGCACCTATTGCAACCGCATCATCGGCATGGCTGCCGGCAAGGTCGTGTTCGACGGCCCACCCGAAGATCTCAACCGTGAGGCGGTGCGCATGGTCTACGGTGCCGACAGCAATGGCTGTGAAATCTCCGAGGCCATCACCTCGACCAGCGTCACCATCAAGCAAAAAATCGCCGCATCCGCAGGACCGCTCGAGCCCGCATTTCCTGGCTACTAGTTCCATGATCCCGACAAGTGGATACCGGTATCCAGAAAGGATCATGGACAAACAAAAGAGCGCCTGGATCGCCAGCCCGCGTCAAGGGCGCTGTCAAAATTCGAACGCTACCGGCGCGATGCCGGAATCAACAGGAGAGACTCGAAATGTTTAGAAAGATACTTTTCGGTGCCGTTTCCATCCTCGCCATGGCGATGGGCGCGGTCCAGGCACAGGACCTGAAGGAATTCCGCGTCGGCATTCTGGGCGGCGAGAACGAAGCCGATCGCCTGCGCAACTATCAGTGCTTTGCCGACCACATCAAGGAAGTACTGGGCGTCGAGAAAGTTTCGCTGTTCCCGGCCGCCGACTACGACGGCGTCATCCAGGGCCTGCTCGGCGGCACGCTTGACTATGCCGAACTCGGCGCTTCCGCCTATGCCAAGATCTATCTCGAAAACAAGGACGCGGTTCAACCGATCCTGACGACGATCCAGACCGACGGTTCGACCGGCTACCATTCGGTCATGGTCGCCCGTGCCGATTCCGGCATCAAGACACTCGCCGACATGAAGGGCAAGAAACTCGGTTTCGCCGATCCCGATTCGACTTCTGGTTATCTGATCCCAGTCACGTCACTGCCCAAGGACATCGGCATGGATGTGAAGAGCTACTTCGCGTCGACTGGTTTCGGTGGCGGCCATGAACAGCTTGTCCTTGAAGTCCTGAAGGGCACCTTCGATGCCGGCACCACCTGGGCCTCCGGCGTCGGCGATTTCAAGGACGGCTACAGCTCGGGCAACCTCCGCAAGATGGTCGACAAGGGCGTGCTCAAGATGGACGACCTCGTCGAATTGTGGCAGTCGCCGATGATCCCGAACGGCCCGTTGGTCTTGCGTACGTCCATGGACGCTGGCGCCAAGCAGAAGATCACCGATTTCCTGACCAAGCTTCCGGAAACCGATCCGGCCTGTTTCTCCGCGATACAAGGCGGCGACTTCAAGGGCTATTCGCCGGTCACCCCGGAATTCTATCAGGCAATCATCGACGCCCGTAAGGCGAAGATCGGCTCGTAAGTAAACTGCCACAACGCCGCCGGGGCCATGTGCCGCCGGCGGCGTTGCCGCATCAGGGGCCGGGGATCTATCGATGAGTGCGACCGATGTTTACCGCGCGCCTGCGCTTTCACCGGAGACAGCCACAGTCGAGCGGCACTGGCGCGACCTCGCCGCTCGCCGGCGCCTTTACACGATCGGTGGCCTGGCTTTCCTGTTTCTTGCACTCTCTGGCTCGCTCTGGTTCGCCAACGAAACCAACGCCGGAAAGTTCTTCGACCGCCTTCCCTACATCGCCGACTTTTTCACCGAATTGAAGCCGCGCGACTGGTTCGACCCGGTGCGCGCGCTGTTCGACCTGCCTTCCCCCTATGACGATGGCAGCCTCAAGTTCGACTACCCCGAAGGTCGGGTCTACCTGACCCAAGGCATCTACATTCCGGAGTATTTCCACCGGATGATCGAGACGCTGAACATTGCCCTGTTTTCGACGCTGGTGGGCTCCACATTCGGTTTCCTGCTCTGCTTCCTGGCTGCAGGCAACATCACGGCCAGCCGCTGGCTCCGGTTCACCACGCGCCGCTTCCTTGAAATCGTCCGCGCCTTTCCGGAAATCGTCATCGCCGGCTTCTTTCTGGCGGTCTTCTCGCTTGGACCGATTCCGGCGATCCTCGCGGTCAGCATCCACACCGTCGGCGCGCTCGGAAAAATGTTCTTCGAAGTGGTCGAAAATGCCGACATGAAGCCTGAAGAAGGCTTGCGGGCTGTTGGCGCCAACTGGATCGAACGGGTGTGGTTCGGCATCGTGCCTCAGGTCCTGCCCAATTTCATGAGCTACTTCCTGCTCCGCTTCGAGATCAATGTGCGCGCTTCGACCATTCTCGGTGCCGTCGGCGCCGGCGGCATCGGCGAATCCCTGCGTCTTTCGATCGGCCGAGGCCATGAGGCCAAGACCATTGCCATCGTCTTTCTGCTGTTCTGCACGATAGTCGCTGTCGACCAGTTTTCGGCATGGCTGAGGCATCGTCTTGTCGGCCGGCAAGCGTTCGCATACGGGCGCGGAGAGTAACACCAT
Organism: Mesorhizobium sp. BHbdii; assembly: GCF_053848045.1. Lineage (NCBI taxonomy): Bacteria > Pseudomonadati > Pseudomonadota > Alphaproteobacteria > Hyphomicrobiales > Phyllobacteriaceae > Mesorhizobium > Mesorhizobium sp. BHbdii. The sequence continues at coordinate 134,793 of NZ_JBSPKX010000007.1, forward strand.
GACCGCCGACGCCATCGACGACATCGCCGCTCGCCACCCGGACGCCTTCCGGCGCTCCCTATGGAAGCGCTACGCCGTCCCGATCGGCATCCTTCTCTGCATTCTCTACACCTTCTATTGCGCGTGGTTCTTCTCGATCGCCACCGCGCTCGAAAAGGCGAACTGGAATCTTGCCGGCGCTTATCTCGCCGACTGGGTGTCTTACGAAATCCGGCCCGACATCGAGTTCAAAGATAGCTATCTGACGATCGACTACTCCCGCTTTTCCAAACTGGGATCCAATCCAGATCCCGACTGGGTGGTCAAGCAGATGGCCGTCATCGAGCGGCAGGTCGAGGCAGCACCGGCACCGGCGATCGCGACCAACAAGTCATCGCAGGATTCGTTTATGGCGCCCGGCGCGCTGACCGCCGAGAACCCGACCGCCCCGTTGGGCCAATCCGCTCCGGCTGCACCTGAAACGGTGCGCGAAAACGCCGTTGTGGCGGCGACTGTCACCCTTGGCAATGGCCGGATCGCCATCACGCCAAACCTCGTCACCGTGACGCGCGGCGCCGAAAGCGTCATCTTCGATATTGCCAAGGACAGCTCTGTCACGCCACGCACACCGCTGCCCGACTGGATCGAGCAACGCAGGCCAGGCTCGACAGCCTACGTCTCGTTCGACTTTCTCGGTCGCGCCGAAGTGCAAAATGACGAAGTCGTCGCTTGGAGACGTTTCTTCGGCTGGGCCAATTTCATCTTTGACACGAACTCGCCATTCTGGGGAAAGCCGTTCGGCGAGGTCGCTTCACTGATCGTCTCCGGGGCCCGCATCGATCCGTCACGGTCAAACGCAGCGCTCGCCTGGGACAACATCCTCAACAACGCCGAGTGGCAGCATGGAGACGTCTGGCTGAAACTCTTGCAAACCATCGTCATGGCTTTTGGTCGGCACGGTGCTGGCCTCGATCGTCGCCTTTCCGCTCGCCTTCCTGGCTGCACGCAACGTCACGCCGAGCCGGATCGCCAACCAGGCGACAAAACGCTTCTTCGATTTCCTGCGCTCGGTCGACATGCTGATCTGGGCGCTGTTCTTCACCCGCGGCTTCGGTCCGGGACCGCTGGCCGGCATGTCGGCCATCTTCTTCACCGACACCGGAACCCTCGGCAAACTCTACTCCGAGGCGCTGGAAAACATCGACGACAAGCAGCGCGAGGGCATCCGCTCGGTTGGCGCCACGCCGGCAATGGTGCAGCGCTACGGCGTGCTGCCCCAGGTTCTGCCGGTATTCCTTAGCCAATCGCTCTATTTCTGGGAATCGAACACCCGGTCAGCGACGATCATAGGGGCTGTCGGCGCCGGCGGCATCGGTCTGAAATTGTGGGAGGCCATGCGCACCAATACCAATTGGGCCAATGTTTTCTATATGGTTGTGCTGATCCTTGTTGTCGTCTTTATCTTCGACAACATTTCCAGTTTTCTTCGCCGCAAACTGATGGGGACAGTCGGAAACGGCAATGACGAGCGGCGCGAGCGCGCGCCCGCCGGCCTGCCGCCGGCGGCTCAGATCGCCTGAGAGGAACCTCGGCTGCGTCCTAAGCACCAGCCTTTTTCCAGCCACTCCTGATATGCTTGTAGCCGTCGCGGTAGACGACTTCCGGGCTTTCCGAAAAATCGCGCCAGACCTTGGTTGCCGCCGCCAAATCCTTCAGCGAGCGGCCGAAGGCCTCGATCGTCAGCCAGTCGTCATAGCCACTCTTGCGGATGGCCGAAAACGTTTCCTTCCACGGAATGTGGCCGCGCCCAGGTACGCCGCGATCATTCTCCGAAATATGGATATGGACGACATTTTTGTGGTTGCGCGTATAGGCGCCGGTCGGGTCGGCCTCCTCGATATTGGCGTGGAACGTGTCGTACATCGCCTTGATATGCGGCCGGTCGATAGCGTCGATATGCTCGGACAGATCGTCCATCGTGTTCAGCAGGTAGCACTCGAAGCGGTTGAGCGCCTCCAGCCCGATGGTGACGTTCCTCTTGCCGGCATGGTCGCCGATGGCGCGTTGCGAGGCAACGGAGCGCTTCTTCTCCGCCGCCGTCGGCCCACTACCGGAGAAGGCGCCCAGTGTCGAATGCAACGGGCCGCTCAGCGTTTTGGCGCCGAGCGCAGCCGAGCAGTCGATCGCCCACTTCATATAGTCGATGCCGGCCTTGCGCGTTAAACCATCGGCCGAGATCAAGCTCAGCGCCGGATCGCCCATCGCTGAAACGGCGGTGCGCTCCAGCCCGATGCGGTCGAGCAGTTCGCCAAGTTTTGTGTAGTCGTCCGGCGTGCCGGCAAAGATCGGTATCTCGACGCCATCGAAGCCGGTCGCCTTGATATCCCTAAGCAGTGGCTCGTGTTTCTTCGACACGGCCGTCGTCCACAAAAACATGCACATGCCGATTTTCATCGACGCCCCTCCCATCATTGCGCAATCCACAGGGGTGTTGAGATTCAGGTTAGGCCGAGCCGAAAATGGTAGTTTCCGAGAACCGGAGCGGAGCGTACTTTTCGTACGTGAGCACCGGAAGCGCATGAAACTGCCGTTTGCAGGCCGGCATCACCTGAAGATCAGCACCCCGATCAGAGCTTCGTCCAGGCCCCGTTCTTCCTCGACGACTTCACGCAGGCTTCGATGAAGGCCATGCCTTCGACGCCGTCCTGGATGGTCGGGAAGATAACATCCTTAGCCGGCTTGCCGCCTTTGCGGCGCGCCGCGCGGATGGCGCGGGCCGCCTCCTGGTAGATGTTGGCGAAGCCTTCGAGATAGCCTTCCGGATGGCCTGACGGAACCCGGCTGACGCGCCCGGCGACGGGAAGCGCGCCGGCGCCGTTCCGGGTGATCAACTGCTTCGGCTGGCCGAACGGCGTGTACCAGAGATAGTTCGGGTCGGCCTGCACCCATTCAAGTCCGCCCTTCGAGCCGTAGATGCGCAGCTTCAGCCCGTTCTCGTGGCCGGGCGCCACCTGGCTCGCCCAGATCATGCCCTTGGCCGGGTGCGACTTGCCGACCGGTTTGAAGCGCAGCATCACGTTGACATTGTCGTCGAGTTGCCGCCCCGGCACGAAGGCGTCGAGATCGGCGGAAAGTGAATCGAGCTCCAGCCCGCAGACGAAGCGCGCGAGATTGTAGGCATGCGTGCCGATGTCGCCCAGCGCACCGCCGGCACCCGCCTGCTTGGGGTCGGAGCGCCAGGCCGCCTGCTTCTGGCCGGTAGCGGCGAGGTCCTCGGTCAGCCAGTCCTGCGGATATTCAGACTGCACGACGCGGATGTCGCCGAGCTGCCCCTTGGCTACCATCTCGCGCGCCTGCCGTACCATCGGATAGGCGGTGTAATTATGCGTCAGCACGAACACTTTGCCGGTCTTTTCGACTAGTGCCGCCAGCTTCTTTGCCTCGGCCAGTGTCGTCGCCAGCGGCTTGTCGCAGATGACATGGATGCCGGCCTCGAGAAAAGCCTTCGCCGCCGGCACATGGACATTGTTGGGCGTGACGATGGCCACCGCCTCGATGCCGTCCGGCCGCTTGGCCTCGGCCTTGGCCATCTCGGCGAACGAGCTGTAGCTGCGCGCCGGATCGAGCCCGAGCTCCTCGGCCGATGCCTTGGCACGCGCCGGGTCGGACGACAGGGCGCCTGCGACCAACACGAACTCATTGTCCATGCGCGCCGCGATCCGGTGCACGGCACCGATGAAGGCGCCTTGCCCGCCGCCGACCATGCCGTAGCGGATCGGGCCGCCTCCCGTTTCCGATTTCGATGCGCCGACCATGATTTTCTCCCTCGTCTGAAATACCCCTCCCCCTTGAGGGGAGGGTGGCCCGAAGGGCCGGCAGGGGTCGGTTCATGCCGAGCTCTACGCCCAGCGACCCCACCCCCGACCCGCTGCGCGGACGACCCTCCCTCGAGGGGGAGGGAAAGAAGCGCTAGATTCCCATCATGGCGCGCAGCACCTTTTTGTCGGTCGCGCCGCCGGCGAAATCGTCGAATGCTTTTTCCGTCACCCTGATGATGTGATGCTGGATGAAGGGAGCGCCTTCGGCCGCGCCATCCTCGGGGTGCTTCAGGCAGCATTCCCATTCCAGCACCGCCCATGAATCGTAGTCATATTGGGCGAGTTTGGAGAAGATTCCGCCGAAATCCACCTGTCCGTCGCCGAGCGAGCGGAAACGCCCGGCCCGGTTCGTCCAGCTCTGATAACCGGAATAGACGCCTTGCCGGCCGGTCGGATTGAACTCGGCATCCTTGGCGTGGAACGCCTTGATCCGCTCGTGATAGATGTCGATGAATTCGAGATAGTCGAGCTGCTGCAGTAGGAAATGCGACGGGTCGTAATTGATGTTGCAGCGCTTGTGGCCGCCCACCGCGTCGAGGAACATCTCGAAGGTCGCACCGTCGAAGACGTCCTCGCCCGGATGGATTTCGTAACCGACGTCGACGCCATTGGCCTCATAGACGTCGAGGATCGGCTTCCAGCGTTTTCCCAGTTCGGAAAATGCTTCTTCGATCAATCCCGCCGGCCGTTGCGGCCAAGGATAAAGGTAGGGGAAGGCCAACGCTCCGCAAAACGACACCGACGCCTTAAGCCCGAGATTCTTCGAAGCCTTGGCGCCGAACTTCATCTGTTCGACCGCCCATTGCTGCCTGGCTTTAGGATTATTGTGCAACGCAGGCGGCGCGAAGCCATCGAACTGCGCGTCATAGGCCGGATGCACCGCCACCAACTGTCCCTGCAGATGCGTCGACAGCTCGGTGATCTCAACGCCCGCCTCGGTGCAGATGCCCTTCACTTCGTCGCAATAGGCCTGGGAAGACGCCGCCTTCTCGAGGTCGAACAGCCGGCTGTCCCAGGTCGGGATCTGCACGCCCTTGTAACCCAGCCCGGCCGCCCATTTGGTGATCGCCGGCAGCGAATTGAACGGTGCGGCATCGCCTGCGAACTGCGCCAGAAACAGCCCAGGACCCTTCATTGTCGACGGCATCGGCATCCTCCCTAATTATCCACGACCAAGCATAGCGCCGATTGAAAGCAGGGCCAGCCTCTTTGGTCTTTTCTCGACAGGCGCTAGTACGCACCGCCATTCTGGTATTACCAAATATGGTCAATTGGTCAAGCGGTGCCACTCGCAACCAGCGCTGCGAAAATTGCCGCGCAGCGGACTAATACGCCAGTTTTATCAATGAAATGATCATGGGCCGGCGCTGCCTTGTAGGATTTCTTGCCGTCCAGATGAAATTGCTGTAGACCTCTTTTTACGCCCAATTGGTCGAACCAGTTTACGACAAATGCTGGAGCGCCTTGGGGAGGAATCATGCAACGCACTCTGGTGGAGTGCGTCGCAGGCGAACTGTTACAGGCGAATTCTGGGAAGGACAGACCATGCATCTTTCGACGCACAACTGGATGCGGGCGGAACCATTGGAGACGACGCTCAAACGCATCAAGAAATTCGGCTATGAGTCGATCGAAATTTCCGGCGAGCCCGAGCAATACAAGACCGATGAGACGCGCGCGCTCCTGAAGGAGCACGGCATCCGCTGCTGGGGGGCGGTGACGCTGATGCTGGGCGAGCGCAATCTCGCCGCCAAGGACCAGGGCCAGCGCGAGCGCTCCGTACAGTACGTCAAGGATGTGCTGACGATGGTGAGCGAACTCGACGGCGAGATCATCACCCTGGTTCCCGCCACCGTCGGCAAGGTGGTGCCGGACGGCACCGAAGAAGAAGAATGGAAATGGGTGGTCGACGCCACCAGGGAATGCTTCACCCATGCCAAGAAGGTCGGTGTCAAGATCGCGGTCGAGCCGCTCAACCGTTTCGAGACCTATCTGTTCAACCGGGGCGCCCAGGCGCTGGCGCTGGCCGATGCAGTCAGCCCCGAATGCGGCGTCTGCCTCGACGCCTACCACATCCACATGGAAGAATTTAACGTCTATGATGCCATCCGGCAGGTCGGCAACCGCCTGTTCGACTTCCATGTCGCCGACAACAACCGCTTCGCCGCCGGTCTCGGACAGATCGACTGGCCGAAGATCGTCGGCACGCTGAAGGAGGTCGGTTACGATGGCGCGCTGACCAACGAGTTCGTCGCCCCCGTCGACCGCACGCCGGCCGCTCCGTATCCCGACATGGTCGAGCGCAATCCGGTCGACATCTCGCCGGAGCAGCTCAAATTTATTCAGGACCATGGTTCCAGCGTGCTGACGGAAAAGTTCTACACCGATCAGATGCGCATCAACGCTGAAACGTTGCTGCCGTTGATCAAGTAGTCGGTCCGTTTGAGAATGAGCCTTCCGCCCTGACCGGCGGCAAGGCCGGGGATGAACATGCGCATCAAGACGGTCCAAGCCTGGTGGGTCCGCATACCGATCGAAGCCGCGAAGCAGCACCGCAGCGACTTCGGTCAAGTGACGACGTTTGATGCCGCCATCCTGCGCATCGAGACCGACGACGGGCTGGTCGGCTGGGGCGAAGGCAAGAATGCTGCCGGCAGCACCGGCAGCTATGGCGCCCTCGTCCACATGCTGAACCACGAGGTCGGCCCGCAGCTGATCGGCTGCGATCCGGCCGACATCGGGGTGATCTGGGAGATGCTCTACAATGGCGTGCGCCACGACAGTGCCGCGCAAAACGGCCACGCCATGCCGCAACTGGCGCGGCGCGGCATCAGCGTCGCTGCGATCAGCGCCGTCGACATCGCGTTGTGGGATATTCTGGGCAAGTCGCAGGGGGTTCCAGTCTGGCGGCTGCTCGGCGGCCGCAAGCTCGACCGCATGCCCGCCTATGCTTCCGGCGGCTGGGCTCCCACCGAGGCGATCGGCGACCAGTTAAAATCCTATATCGCCAAGGGGGGTTTCAAGGCGCTGAAGATGCGGATCGGCGCGATGGACGGCGCTCCGCATCTTTCCGCCGCCCGCGTGCGCGCCGCAAGACAGGCGCTCGGCCCCGAGGTTGACCTGATGGTCGATGCGCATGGCACCTATACGGTGGCGGAAGCCAAGCGCTTCATCCATCTCGCCGGCGACCTCGATCTGGCCTGGTTCGAGGAGCCGGTCATCGCCGACGACAAGCCCGGCATGGCCGAAGTGCGGGCGTCCGGCTCCATCCCGATCGCCACCGGCGAAAGCGAAGCGACGCGCTATGCTTTCCGCGACCTCGCCACGCTCAAGGCGGCCGATATCTTCCAGCCTGACCCGGCTTTTTGCGGCGGCATCAGCGAGGCGATAAAGATCGGCACCATCGCCAGCGCGTTCAATCTGCGCTTTGCGCCGCATCTGTGGGCTGGCGCGCCTTGCTTCTTTGCCGGGCTGCATGTCTGCGCTGCTTCGCCGGCTAGCTTTACCATCGAGTATTCGCTCGGCGCCAACCCGATGATCCACGATCTGATCGAGGAGACTGTCGAAGCAAAGGACGGTATGATGGCGATCCCCGAGAAGCCCGGACTGGGATTCACCCTTTCGGAACGGTTCCTGGAGGCGCACGCGCTACGCGGCTGATCATGAAAGAAAAGAACCTTCTCGCGGAACTCGCTGCCTATCTGTTCTCCCACTCCGACAAGGCGACGGGCCGAACGCCGTCGGAGCGTGAACTGGCGGAGCATTTCGTCGTCAGCCGCGGCCAGATCCGCGAGGCGCTGGCAATCCTCGAAGCCATGCGCATCGTCGAGCGCCGGGCCAAGTCCGGCATCTACATCGACACCAAGCAGGCCAGCGTCGAGGCGATGGCGCTTTTTGCCAGGGCCGGCCTGCCGCTTGATCCGATCCAGATCTACGAGACGGTCGAGTTGCGCAAGATCCACGAGATCAAGGCCGCCGAGCTTGCCTGTTCGCGCGCTACCGAGGAAAATTTCGAGCGGCTGCGCGAAATCCTGAAGGCGTCGGAGGAGCGCATTGCGGCAGGCGAGGGCCTCGCCAAGGAGGACCGCGAATTTCACCTTGAAATCGTGCGGGCAACCAAGAACAGCGTTTTTCACAACATATGCAGCGTCTATTACATGATGGGCGAGCAACGCCTGCCGATCTATTTCAACGATCCCGAACGCAGCGTGCGCTCGCATGCCGAGCACATCCAGATCTACGAGGCGCTGCTGCGCCGCGACGGCAATCTCGCCCAGGCGCTGATGAGTGCCCATCTGCAAGGCGCGGAAAGTTACTGGAAAGGCCTGATCGAAGGCGGCGGGGCAGAACCTCACAGCCCAGCACTCGAACAGGTCTGATATGCCCAAAATCCTGTCGACGCACACGCTGCACCCGCGCGCCTCCGCCATGTTGACTGGTGCCGGCGAACTCGTTGTCGCTTCCGCCCTCGATGCGGACACTCTGGCGACTCAGGCGAGGGACGCCGATATCATCATCGTTCGCGCCCCGCTGCCATCAGCGCTGTTCGAAGGTGCTACGAAGCTCCGGGCTGCAATCCGCCATGGCGCCGGGCTCGACATGGTTCCGATGGAAGCGGCCACTGCAGCCGGCGTGCTGGTGGCAAACGTGCCGGCGGTCAATGCACGGTCGGTCGCCGAATACGTGATGTTCGCGACCCTGGCGCTGCTTCGGCGTTTCCGCATGGTGGACCGCGACTTGCGGGCGAAGGGCTGGCTGGCCGGCCGCGACCACACCATTCTCGCCAGCGAGCTCGCCGGCAAGACGATCGGCATTGTCGGCTTCGGCGCCATCGGACAGGCAGTCGGCCATATCGCAGCACATGGTTTCGACCTGAACGTGGTAGCGACGACGCGCAGCATGAGGCCGGCGCCCGATAGGGTCGGCTTCCTGTCGATCGACGCACTGATCGAGCAGAGCGACATCATCGTTCTGTGCTGCCCGCTGACACCGGAGACGCGCGGCCTGATCAACCGCGAGCGCATCGGTCGGATGAAGCCGCATGCGCTGCTGATCAATATTTCGCGCGGGCCGGTGATCGACGACGACGCGCTGATCGAAGCGCTGCAAAAGGGCGGTATCGGCGGTGCCGCGCTCGATGTTTTTGTGACGCAGCCGCTGCCTTCAGATCATCCCTATTTCGGCTTCGACAATGTCATCGTCACGCCGCACATGGCCGGCATCACCGAGCAATCGATGATGCGCATGGGCGTCGGTTCGGCTGATGAAGCCTTGCTGGTGCTGGCCAACAAATTGCCGGTCAATCTGCGCAATCCCGAAGTGGTCGAGCACTACCGGCGGCGGTTTCCGGCCGATATCTGAGCACCTCAACGGCTAATGCATGTCGCGCAAAAGTGCGCAGCGGTTTTGCGATAACGACATGCATAGAAACAAGAACCTAAAGCGCGTCGCATGAACCCGTTCAGACGCGACACGCTATAAGCAGTGCCTCGACTTCCGCCGCGATGCGCAGGAGACGGTGGTCGTGGCCGTGGCGCGCCACCAGCATCAGCCCGGCCGGGCGCGCCATTCCCGGCATCGGCAACGAGATCGCGCAGAGGTCGAACTGGTTGGCGACCTGCGTGTTGCGCAACAGAAGGTCTTCGGTGCGCTCACATAGAGCTTCGTCGCTGGTCATAGACACGATGGTCGGCGCGGTGACCGGTGTGGTCGGCAGGGCCAGCACATCGACGGACGCCAGCCGCTCGTCCATGGCGGCGACAAGCGCCGTGCGGCGGCGGATTACCCTTATATAGGCCGTAGCCGGAACGGCGGCGGCGCGCGACAACGGCTCGCCCACCCGCGGATCGACCGGCGTCGTCGCACCTGTCGCCAGCCAATCTGCATGGACCGCGGCGCCCTCCATTGCCGCGATCGAGGCCTGTTTGGTTACCCCTCGCAAATCGGCAAGGAGGTCATCGATGGACAGATCGGCGAGGTATGCACCCGCAAGCTCTACCTTGCGAACACATCGCTCGAACGCCGCCGAGACCTCTTTTTCCGTATCCTCGAAGAGCGCGCCGCGCGGAATGCCGATGCGCAGTCCGGCAAACGGAAGCGGAACCAGAGCCACAGTCTCCTCGCCCGCCATCACCGCGTCGGCTGCGGCACATTCGGCGACGGTGCGGGCAAGCGGGCCAATAGAGTCCAGCGTGGCCGACAGCGGGAGAACGCCATCGCGCGGCACCCGGCGTGCCGTCGGCTTGAACCCGACGACACCGTTCAGCGATGCCGGAATGCGCACCGAACCGCCGGTGTCAGAACCGATCGAGATCTCGCTCGTGCCTTCGGCAACGGAAACACCGGCGCCGGAGGATGAGCCACCCGCAATCCGGCTGGCGTCGGTCGCATTGCCGGGCGTGCCGTAATGCGGGTTGACGCCGATTGCGGTGAAGGCGAATTCGGTCATATTGGTTTTGCCGAAGATGACAGCGCCCGCCTGCCGCAATCGTTGCACGATGACGGCATCCCGCATCGCCGGCGCCGCGGTGCTGAGCAACAATGATCCGGCCGTGGTCGGCTCGCCGGCGACATCGAACAGGTCTTTGATCGACAGAATTGTTCCGTCGAGCGGCCCGAGCGTCACGCCGGCTCTGCGCCGACCATCGGCGGCATCGGCTGCTGCCCGTGCGGCTTCCGGATAGAGCTTTACGAATACGCTTTCATTGTCCGCGCGGACGGCGAGACGCGAAAGGACGACTTCGAGGCGGTCGCGGACGGATTGCATTTTCGGTGTCGGACTCCGGACGCCTGCAACGTCTTACAGGCCACAGCTGGTGCGTGGCCTGCAGAGACATAACCCGGCATAAGCACTTTTGCACCCCTGTCGAACCGAAGGAAGGAGGCGACCTGATGCTCTACAAAGGCAACTGCCACTGCGGCAAGATCGCCTTCGAGGTCGAGGGCGATCTAACCGGAGCCGTGCGATGCAATTGCTCGATCTGCTCGCGCAAATGCGCGCTGCTATGGGCCGTGCCGCACGGGGCATTGCGGGTGCTTGCTTGGGGCGACGATCTTGGCAGGTACACCTTCGGCAACCATGTCATCGCCCATCGGTTCTGCCGGACCTGCGGCATCCATCCCTTCGCCGAGGATGTCAGCGATGGGAGCGAACGAAGCGCGTACGTCAACATCCATTGCATAGACGATCTCGATCTGGACGCTGTGCCGATTTTCGACTTCGACGGCCGCGCGGTTTGACGGACCCTCAACTGTCGGCTGCCTTTGGGCCAAGCCGGAACGCCGCCAGGGCCGCCAGCAGCGTCGCGATCCCGCAATAGGCGAACGCACTGGCGACGCCGGCATTGTCGACCAGCAGGCCGCCGAAAACGGCGCCGAGCGCAATGGCCACCTGGAACGTGGCGACCATCAGCCCGCCAGCGCTTTCGGCCTGGTCGGGAGCGGCTCGTACCAGCCAGGTTTGCAGCCCGACCGGCACCGCACCGAAGGCAAAGCCCCAGGCGGCAACCGCCATTGCCGCCACCACGGGTGAGGCACCGAGAACGAGCAGCAGGAGCGCTGACAATGCAATCAGCAGAGGCGCCAGGCCGACGGCTGCCTTGAGATTGCGCTCGGCCATGAAGCCGCCGGCGAAATTGCCGAAGAACCCACCAATGCCGTAGGCGAGCAGCACCAGCGAGATCGTCTCGATATCCAGTGCCGGAACGTTCTCGAGAAATGGCCGGACATAGGTGAAGCCGGCAAAGTGTCCCGAGGCCACCAGCACGACCACCAGAAGTGCTGCCCTGATCGTCGACCGCTTCATCACCTCCAGCAAGGTGCGAAAACTGGCAACGCCCGCCGGCGGCAGCTTCGGAAGGGTGGCGACCTGCATCAGCAGCGCCAGGGCCCCGACAACAGCCGCGATCATGAAGGCCGTTCGCCATCCCCAGACGTCGCCGACATAGGCGCCGACCGGGGCCGCACAGACCGTCGCCACCGAAACGCCGGTGAGAATGATCGACATGGCGCGCGGCATCAGCCGCATCGGAACAAGCCGCATCGCCATCGCCGCCGACATCGACCAGAAGCCGCCGAGGCTGATCCCGAGCATGATGCGGGCGATCAGAAGAACGGGAAGCGAGGACGCAAACGCCGCCAGGAGGTTCGACAGGATCAGGAGGATCGTCAGCGCCCACATGACCAGTCTGCGATCAAGCCGTTTGGTGATGACAGCCATAGTCGGGGCGGCGATCGCGCCGACAACGGCCGTCGCTGTCACCGCTTGGCCGGCAGTGCCCTCCGTCACACCGAGGTCCTGCGCCAGCGGCGTCAGCAGGCTGGCAGGCAGGAATTCTGCGGTTACGAGCCCAAACACACCGAGCGCGAGGGATACGACCGCCCCCCACGCCGGCTCGGCTCGCTCGTCGCTTTCGGCGGGATCGAGAACGGCGTCCATGACGCCTGTCGCGGGTTCGGTCATAATGGGATCTCCGACTGGTTGCAGCGCAACATTTGGCTGCAGTGCAACATAGGGAGTGACCGTCTGGAGTTTCCATGCTAGAAACACCATCATGCTTGACCATTCGTCCAAAGTTCCGGTCACTGGCGATCCGCTGACGGACATATTGCGCGGGTTGCGTCTTGATGGCGTCGAGTATGGCCGGTGCGAAATGAAGGAGCCCTGGGGCATCCAGTTCCCGGCTCAGCCGGCGGCGCGATTTCATTTCATCGGCCGCAGAGGATGCTGGTTGCTGCAGCCGTCCGGCGAATGGGTGGAACTCAATGCAGGCGACGCGGTGCTGTTGCCGCGCGGTGCAGCACATGTCCTGGCCAGCGAACCGGGCACCGAGGCTTCGCCGATCCAGGGTTACGAGGTCGGAGAGGTCTGCAAGGGCGTTTACTGCCTGTCGAACGAAGGCTGCCGGCCGGGGACCCTGCTGTTTTTCGGCAGCATGTATTTCAATCTCGATGGTTTGCACCCTTTGCTGGGCATGATGCCGGATGTCATGCGTGCGCACGAACTGGAAGCCTATGAACCGGCCATTCCGCATCTGCTGGAGACCATGGCGCGCGAAGTGACGATGGAGCGCGTCGGCTCCGGCGGCATTCTGGCACGGCTTGCCGATGTGATGGCCGCCACCGTCATCCGGTCATGGGTCGAGCGCGGCTGCGGCGACTCGTCCGGATGGATCGCGGCGGTGAGAGACCGCGAGATCGGTCGCGTGCTGGCGGCGATCCATCTCGAACCGGACCGCGATTGGACGGTGGAAACGCTCGCCAGGATGATGGGCGCCTCGCGATCGGGTTTCGCGGAACGCTTCGCGACGATCGTCGGCGAAACCCCGGCGAGATATGTCACCCAGGTGAGAATGCACCAGGCACGGCAATGGCTGGTCCGCGACCGGCTGAAGATTTCCGTCGTCGCCGCTCGCCTCGGTTATGAATCCGACGCCTCGTTCAGTCGGGCGTTCAAGCGCGTCATCGGATCGGCTCCCAGCCATTTTCGGGCCGAGGAACAGGCTGAGACCCGCCAAGCCGGCTAAACCTGGACAGAGGCTTCAAGCCGCTTAGCATCCTCCCGCCCAACGGGTGCGCTTAGCCCGCGTGGCGGAGACTAATCCCGCTTCCCTTGTCGAACAGCACCACCTTGTCCGGATCCCAGGCAAAGCGCACCGGCTGCTCGATCTCGACATCGGTTCTGGCCGGCACCGTGGCCCGCAGCATGGCGTCGCCGACCCGCAGGGTCAGGATCTTTTCGACGCCATGGTTCTCGACATCGTGGACGCGCGCTTCCACCGGCGCCCCGCTCTCGAGATAGACATCCTCGGGACGAATACCGAAGACGAGCGGGCGACCGTCGGTCGCACCGCTCGTCTTGGCACCCCCCGTAAAAGGCAGCTCGAAATTCAACGGTGCCATCACCGCGCGGCCGTCGACGAGCTTGCCGTCGATGAGGTTCATCGGCGGCGAGCCGACGAAGCTCGCCACATAGGTGTCGCGCGGATTGTTGTAGATCTCATACGGCGTGCCGGTCTGGACGATGCGGCCATGATTGAGCACGCCAACCTTGTCGCCCATCGACATCGCCTCGATCTGATCGTGCGTGACGAACAGGAAGGTCTGACCAAGGTTCATTTGGATGTTCTTCAGCTCGGTGCGCAGCGCCTCGCGCAGCTTGGCATCAAGGGCCGACAGCGGCTCATCCATCAGGAATACGCGGGGCTTCCTGACGATGGCGCGACCAATCGAGACGCGCTGCATCTCGCCGCCAGAAAGGCGATCCGTCTTGCGGTCGAGCAGATGCTCGATGCGCAAGGTCTTGGCAACGCGGTCGACGCGCGTCTTGATCTCGTCGGGCTCGATGCGGCGGATTTTTGGCTTCAGCGGAAATTCGAGGTTTTCGCGCACCGTGTAGCGCGGATAAAGCGAGTATTGCTGCAGAACCAGCGCCACGTCGCGCTCGGCCGCACCCCAGTCGGCGACATCAGCGCCGTCGATGAATATCTGCCCCTCGTCCGGCTCTTCCAGGCCCGCGATCATGCGCAGCGTCGTCGTCTTGCCGGCACCGGTCTCGCCGAGCAGCACGAAGAACTCGCCGTCGGCAATGTCGAGATTGAGTCCGGTCAATGCGGTGTGATTGCCGAATGTCTTCGAGATGTTCTTGAGCTGGATATGGGCCATCAGAGTCTCACCCCCAGCGAATTGCCGCTTGTCGTGTCGAAGAAGTGCGCCTGCGCCGGGTCGAGCTTGGCGAAGACCTGGACCCCCGGCTTGCCGACGAAACCGGAACGGGTGCGGGCGCGCAACATCTGTGCCCCGACCTTGAGGTCGACGATATCGTAAGAGCCAAGCGGTTCGATGATGTGCGCCTCGACCGGCAGATAACCGTCCGCCGGCTCGCGCGAGACCATCACTCCTTCGGGGCGGATGCCGAGTGCAAGGCGATCCTGCTCGACGCTCGCGGCGTCGAGCTGGCCGACCAGTTCGGCCGGGAAAAGGAACCCTTCCGCGGCACCGTCGACGGTGACCCTGGCGCCGGAGCCGTTCATCGTCACCGCCGCGTTGGCGACGTTCATCACAGGCGAGCCAACGAATTGCGCGACAAACAAATTGGCCGGGTGCGTATACACTTCCGATGGGCTGCCTACCTGTTGCAGAACGCCCTCATGCATGATGACGATGCGGTCGGCAAGGCTCATCGCTTCGATCTGGTCGTGGGTGACGTAGATGGTGGTCGAGCCCTGCTTGATGTGCAGCCGCTTGATCTCCGCACGCATCTCCTCGCGCAGCTTGGCGTCGAGCGCGCCGATCGGCTCGTCCATCAGCATCGCCTTCGGCCGCCGCACCAGCGCCCGGCCGATCGCCACGCGCTGCATGTCGCCACCCGACAGCGCCGACGGTTTCTTGCCGAGCAGGTCGGTGATCTGCAGCACTTTGGCGACCGAGCGCACCTCGCCGTCGATCTCGGCCTTGCTCTTGCGCATTGCGCGCAACGGAAAAGCGATGTTCTCGTAGACGCTCATATGCGGATAGAGCGAGAACGATTGGAAGACCATGGCAATGTCGCGGTCGGCAGCCTTGAGATGCTGGACCGGCTTGCCGTCGATGAGGACATCGCCGCCGTCGATCGTCTCCAGTCCGGCGATGGCGCGAAGCGTCGTCGTCTTGCCGCAGCCCGATTGGCCGAGCAGCACGATGAACTCGTTGTCGTCGATCTTGAGATTGAGGTCTTTGATGACCTGAACGGCGCCAAAGAATTTCTGGACGCCACGAAGCTCGATCTGGGTCATGGGTGACCTTCTTTTTCCGGCGCGCCGGTCGCCTGCGGCTTCTGCCTTGGACCGACCCAGCCGGTGATCATGAACGTCAGCAGCCCGACAATGATGATTGTCAGCCCGTAGCGGTGCAGGAAGAGATTCCACGGCTGGCAGAGCGCGATGATGCCGCACACCATCACGATCTCGGCCGTGCGCTGGATTGTAGCATGGCGGATCATTTGCGGATCGCTCCGAAGGACATGCCGCGCAGGAGGTGGTTGCGCAACAGGAAGGTGAAGATGGCGACCGGCAGCAGGAACAGGAAGGTGCCGGCCGCGATGACCGTCCAGTCGGACAGGCCGGAACCGACCTGGCTTGGAATGAACGGCGGCGCCGTCTGGGCGCGTCGGTTGGTCATGATCAGCGCGAAGGCATATTCGTTCCATGCGGTGATGAAACAGAACACCGCGGTCGCGGCGATGCCGGTGGCCGCCTCCGGCAGCACGATCTTGAAGAACGCCTCCATGCGCGTATAGCCGTCGACGAGGGCCGCCTCCTCGTATTCCTTCGGAATTTCGTCCATGAACCCCTTCATCAGCCATACAGAGAAGCTGAGGTTGAAGGCGGTGTAGAGGATGATCAGGCCCCAATGCGTGTCGTTGAGGCCGACCGCCCGGTACATCAGGAACATCGGGATCGCCACCACCACTGGCGGCAGCATGCGCGTCGACAGGATGAAGAAGAGCAGGTCCTGTTCCCCCTTTATCTTGAAGCGCGAGAACCCGTAAGCCGTGAAGGTGCCCATGCCGACGGCGAGGATCGTCGAGGTGATGGCGACGATCAGCGAATTCATGAAGCGGCTCGGATAGCCGGACCACTGCACCTCGCCCCTGCCCGAGCGCACCACTTTCTCGCCGCCGTCAAACACCAGCCGCTCCCACCACGGGGCGGCGGCGTATTGTTCCGGCGTCGGCGCAGTGCGCAACTGCGAGCGCTTGGTGAAGAGCTTGACGAAAGGCGATATCTCCGGCTGGAACACCACCGTCGGTGGAATGGTGGTGGCAAGGTTGCGCGGCTTGAACGCCGTCGAGGCTATCCAGTAGATCGGCGCCAGGAAAATCATCGTGACGACCAGCACACCGACGATGGCGAGTTTGTTGAGCGAACGCTCGGTAGAGGTGGTGACAGCGGCCATTCTAGCGCTCCTTCACCTTGTTCAGGTATTTGACGTAGATATTGGTGATCGCCAGGATCATGATCAGCACGATGTAGGCGAGCGCGCAGGAGCGCCCGGTCTGCCATTCCTGGAACGCCATCTTGTAGAGCCGGATCGAGATCACCTCGGTGGTCGGCTGGCTGGTCAGGATGTAGGCAAGATCGAAGGTCTTGAACGCCTCCATGGTGCGGAAGATGATCGCGATCATCAGGATCGGCGCGACCAAGGGCAGCGTAATGCGAAAGAAGGTATAGAACGAGCCGGCGCGGTCGATCGCGGCCGCCTCGTAGAGGTGCTTCGGCACTGCCGACAGGCCGGCGAGCGACAGCAGCATCACGAAGGGCGACCACATCCAGATGTCGGTAATGGCAACCGCGTAGAGCGCCATGTCGGGGTTGGACAGCCACTCGAAGGAGCCGAGGCCGAGCGTATAGTTGATGATGCCGAAGGACGGATCGTAGAGCAGTTTCCAGAACAGGCCGACGACGGCCATCGACAGCATCATTGGCAATAGCAGCAGTGTCGTCAGCAGGCCCTTCAACGGGATATCGCGGTTGAGCAGCAGTGCCACGCCGAAGCCGACAATGACCTGGCCGACTACGGAGACGATGACATATTTGGCGGTGATGGCGAAATTCGACCAGATGAACAGGTCGTTGAGCAGCTCGCGGTAATTCTGCAGTCCGACGAAATTGGCCGCCGCGGGGCTCGACGCGCGAAAGTCGGTGAAGGAATAGCCGAGCGAATAGATCAGTGGAAAGATGTTGAAGACGATCAGGAAAACGATCGTCGGAATAATGAAGAGATTACGGATCGTGAGGTCGCTCATGCCGCGGGCGGCGGAGCGCGAGTTGGGATCCAGGGTGGTCATGACTGCAGTGGCCAAGGCCCGTTCCTTCCTTGTCCGGAAAAGAAAACGGAAGGGGCGGGCTCCGCCCCCTCCGAGCATTAGTGCCGTTTACTTCACGCGGTTGTATTTCTTGAACGTCGCGTTCCAGTCCGCGGCGAGCGAATCGAGCACTTCCTTGGCCGTGCCCTGATTGCCGGTGATGTACGGATAGACGCGTTGGTTCATCTGGATGAGCAGCTCGGCATATTCCGGCGTCGCCCAGAAGTCCTTCACCTTGAACATGGTTTCGTAGAAGGCCTTGTTGTAAGGCGTGGCGTTCTGGAATTCAGGCGACTCGAGCACCTTGGCGCTTGCGGTGTAACCGCCGAGTTCCGCCCATTTCTTCTGCGTCTCGTCTTTGATGAACCATTCCAGGAACTTCATCGCCTCTTCCTGATTCTGGGAATAGGAGATGACTGAGATGCCTTGGCCGCCGAGCGCGGCGAACTGATCGCCGTTCGGTCCTGGCGGGTTGGCGAAGAAGCCGGTGACCTTGGCATTCGGGTTCGAGGCTTCGTTGATGAGCGCCGGGAAGAAGGCGAAGTAGTTCATGCTCATCGCCGCCAGGTTTTCGGTGATCGCCTGGTTGTCCTCGATGAAGAAGCTCTTGGCCCAACCGGGAGGGGTGAAGGAGTAGAGCTCCTTGTAGGCCTCTAGCGCCTTGACGTTCTGCTCAGAGTTGATGATCCCGTCGACCTTATAAGTGGCATAGTCGCCAAGCTCGCCGCCGAAGGAGAAGATGGCGTTCTCGACGCCCATCACCAGAGCGTCATACGAGTTGTCGGTGTAGATGGCGACGCCGTAGCGCTTTTCGTCGGGACGGTGAAAGAATTCGGCGATGTCGCGCAGCTGCTTCCAGTCTTTCGGCACGCCGAGATCGTAGCCGTACTTGGCCTTGAAGGCTTCCATCTCCTTCGGGTCTTCGAACCAGTCCTTGCGATAGGACCAGCCGACTGCGTCACCCTCGGCCGGGATCGACCAGTATTTGCCGGAGTTGGACGGATATTCGGCGTAATATTTCACCGTCGCCGGCGCCATCACTTCCTTCAGATTGTGCTTGTTGAAGAAGTCGGTGAGGTCGACATAGTGGCCTGCCTCGGAGGCCGCGCCGATCCACTGGGAATCGCCGACGACCATGTCGTAGGCGCTGCCCTTGGCGTTGAACTCGGTGAACGCCTTGGTCTGGAAATCCGGCCACGGCGTCGTCTCGACCGTGATCTTCACGCCGCTCTCGGCCTCGTAAAGGTTGACGAGTTCCTGCAAATAGTTCGCCGGATCCCATTCAGCCCAGAATATGGTGAGTTCCTTATCCTGCGCGTAGACGGACGTTCCGCAGGCAAGCACTAAGCCGATACCAGCAAGCATGCTGGTCATTGTCTTGCGCATAATGATTTCCTCCCTTGTGCGCATTCTACCGTATCACGCGAGCCGGCGGCGAGGCCGACCCTGGTAGTTCCTCCCGTGGTGGCAGCGTTCCGGTTTCGAGCCTCCTCGCTCGGCCGGAATGGATCGCAGCCCTCACTTTTAATCCGCCATATTGTCCTGATCTGGTATTACCAATTTCGGACACACGTCAAGCTCTTTCTTGGACGATGGCAGCCCTTCAGACAAGCGGATTCCAGCAACATCTGTCTGTTTTTCTTAAATTTTCCTACTCCTTGATACGCAAGGGCCTTGCTCGCGTTGCGGCACGTCAACTATTGTCGGTAATCAGCATCCCAAACTGGTCGAACCAGATCGATACTATTCCGTGGCTGTCGCCGGCGCGCTTCTGCGTCCTTCGGTTACCGATTCCATCACTGCAGCCCGCACTAGGGCGCCGGCTGCCCATTGCGCTACCGACATCATCTTGCGGCTGTCCAGCCCCCATATGTCCTTCAGTATGATGAGCACTTCGACGCCGAAGATCAACGACAGGGCCTGCGCCAGGCGCTTGAATTCGCGTGGCGGCAGCCGGTGCTTGAGCGGTGCGATCGCGTCCTTGAGCAGATCGACGCGATGGCCGCGCGTGAAGGCCGGCTCGCCGCCCAGCGTGCCTGCCTGCCGCCGCGCCCACTGGTCGAGCGACAGTTTCAGCGCCGCCTTGAAGGTCGCCTCGAAGGCTTCGATGCGCGGCATGGCCGTATCGAACAGTTCAACGACGCGGCGCTCGGGATCGGCCGAGGCTGATTTCCAGGTGAGGATCGGCCCGAGTCCTTCGTCGACCACCGCCTGCACCAGGGCCGCCTGGCTTGGAAAATATCGATAGGCGGTGGCGCGGGAGACTTCTGCCGCTTCGGCGACCTCGCTGACCGAAGGCGTGGCGCCCGCCTGCATCAGCCTTGTCGCCGTCTCCAGCATCAGCCGTCTTGTGCGCGCGCGCGGTCCGCGTGCGGCTCCAGAACCGGAATCGTCGGAAACCGCCGCTTGTTGACGTGAGACATTCATGTCAATATGATACGCGCGTCTCAAAAAATTGCAATGGCCTTCGCGATGCCGAACGGCCGGCAAAGAGCGGCAGGCGGCAACGCCGAGCGCGCCTAGAACCGGGGAACGCAATGAAGCGCGTCTATGTGGTGGGCACCGCCGACACCAAGGGTGAGGAACTCGCCTTTCTGGCCGACGCGGTCGCTGCTACCGGTGCTGCTGTTGCCCGCATCGATGTTGGAACGCGCAACCCAATCGTGCCGGTCGATGTCTCGGCCGAAGAGGTCGCCGGCCACCATCCCGGCGGCAGCAGTGCCGTACTGAGCATCGACGACCGCGGCACCGCAGTGGCGGCAATGGCCATCGCTTTCACCCGGTTTGTTCAATCGCGCACCGATATAGCAGGTGTGATCGGCATTGGCGGTGGTGGCGGCACTTCGATCATCACATCAGGCATGCGCGCGCTGCCGCTCGGCCTGCCCAAGATCATGGTTTCGACGCTCGCCTCGGGCGACACCGCACCTTATGTCGATGTCTCCGACATCGTGATGATGCCGTCGGTGACCGACATGGCCGGCCTGAACCGGCTGTCTCGTGTCGTGCTGCACAACGCCGCCCGGGCGATATCAGGCATGGCGGCAAAGCCGGCGGAGCCGGCCGACGGCAGACCGTCGATCGGCCTCACCATGTTCGGCGTGACCACGCCGTGCGTGACTTCCATCGCCGAACAGCTCCGATCGATCTATGACTGCATGGTCTTCCACGCCACCGGCACCGGCGGCCGCACCATGGAGAAGCTGGCCGACAGCAGCTTGCTGTCCGGCGTCATCGACATCACGACGACAGAAGTCTGCGACCTCCTGTTCGGCGGCGTGCTGCCGGCGACCGAAGACCGCTTCGGCGCGATCGCCCGCTCCAGGCTACCCTATGTCGGTTCGGTCGGCGCGCTCGACATGGTGAATTTCTGGGCGCCGCCGACCATTCCGGAACGCTATAGCGGGCGGCTGTTTTACGAGCACAATCCTAACGTGACGCTTATGCGCACGACACCTGACGAAAGCCGCAAGATCGGCGAATGGATCGGCACCAAACTGAGCCTCTGCGATGGCCCGGTCCGGTTCCTCATTCCCGAAAAAGGCGTCTCGGTGCTCGACATCGAAGGCGGCGCTTTCTTCGACCCCGAGGCCGATGCAGCACTCTTCGAGGCCATCGAGCGCACGATCAAGCCTGGTGACACGCGAAGCGTAACGCGCCTGCCGATGCACATCAACGATCCCGAATTCGCCAAGGCTGCGGTTGCGGCTTTTCTCGACATCGCCAGACAGTGAGAGACGAAGCCATGGCCGCCATACCGCGCAAGAAGATCCTGGAAAAATTCCGCAAGATGATTGCCGGCGGCGTGCCGATCGTCGGCGGCGGCGCCGGCACCGGTCTGTCCGCCAAGGCCGAGGAGGCCGGCGGCATCGACCTGATCATCATCTACAATTCCGGCCGCTACCGCATGGCCGGGCGCGGCTCCGCCGCCGGCCTGCTCGCCTATGGCAACGCCAACGAGATCGTCAAGGAAATGGCTTATGAGGTGCTGCCGGTGGTGAAGAAGACGCCGGTGCTGGCCGGCGTCAACGGCACCGATCCCTTCGTCATCATGCCGCTGCTGCTGGCCGAGCTGAAGACAATGGGTTTTTCCGGCGTGCAGAACTTTCCGACCATCGGCCTGTTCGACGGCCAGATGCGGCAGAGTTTCGAAGAAACCGGTATGGGCTTCGGGCTCGAGGTCGACATGATCGCCGCGGCACACGAACTCGACCTGCTGACCACGCCCTATGTCTTCAATCCCGATGAGGCCCGCGCCATGACCAAGGCCGGCGCCGACATCATCGTCGCCCATATGGGGGTGACCACCGGCGGCTCGATCGGCGCGACGTCGGCCAAGTCGCTCGACGACTGCGTGACGGAGATCGACGCCATCGCTGAAGCGGCCCGTGTCGTGCGCAAGGACGTCATCCTGCTTTGCCATGGCGGGCCGATCTCGATGCCGGACGACGCCCGGTATATACTCGAACGCTGCAAGGGCCTGCACGGCTTTTACGGGGCAAGCTCGATGGAGCGGCTGCCGGCGGAAGCGGCGATCGCCAGGCAGACTGCGGATTTCAAGGCCGTCACGCTTGGCGGCACAATCGTTGCAAAGAAAAAGATGGGATAAGACGATGACCGACAAGAACAAGGTGTTTGTCTATCCGAAGGAGGTCAGCGCCTTCGGCTTCGACTGGGGCAGACTGTCGTTGACGGTGGCGCCCGAGGTGAACGGCGCGACGCGCTTTTCCGGCGGCGTCGTCGACCTGCCGTCCGGCAAGGGCCACACGCGCCACAACCACCCGGGCGCCGAGGAAATCATCTTCGTCATATCAGGCAATGGCGAGCAGATGGTTGAGGACGACAAGGGCAATCCGGTCATTGCGAAGGTCGGCCCCGGCTGCACCATCTATGTGCCGGAAAGCCGCTTCCATTCAACGCTAAATACCGGCGATGGGCCGATGCAGCTCTTCGTCGTCTATTCGCCCGCCGGACCGGAACTGGCGTTGCGCGACCTGCCGGATTTCAGGCTGCTGCCGCCGGGCGGCGGCTAAGCCACCCCACCTCTGTTCCAACCCCTGCCCCGATCGCCGAACATGACATAGCCAGTCTCGGTGACCGCCACGGTGTCTTCCAGCTTGATGAAGCCGCGCGTCGGGTGGAGCATCGTGGTCTCGACCGAGAGCACCATGTCTTTCTCCAGCGGCTTTTCGGCATAGGTGCCTTCATATGTCACCGGATGGTTGGTCATCAGGAATGGCGCTTCATGCGTGATCAACCCCATGCCGTGGGCGAAGAAATCGGTATAGGGCGCAACATTGGATTTCTTCAGCACGCCCTCCGCATAGGAAATCATATCACCGCCCAGTGTGCCGGCGCGTACCTTGGAAAAGGCCGCCTGCTGCACCGTCTCGACCTCGGCTAAAAGGTCCTCGAGTTCGGCATCCGGCTCGCCCAGAATGCCCATGCGGCAGAGGTCGCCGATATAGCCGTGATAATTGCCGCCTGAGTCGATCGACATCACCTCGCCCTTCTTCCATGCCTGTGGCGAGCCGGCGCGGTTGTGGCTGGAACCCAGCGTCAGCAGGCAATATTCGAAATGCGCTCCGCGATTGGTCTCCTCGCGCCGCAATTGCTCGATGATCTCAGTCTTGGTCGTGCCTTCGCGTGCCCACGCAATGGTCGCCAGCATGGAATCGGTGATCAGTTCGGAGGCGATGCGCAATTTCTCCAACTCGGCTTCCGTCTTGATGGCACGCATCCGCTCCAGCATATCAGTCGCGTCGATCAGCTTGGCGTCGGGCAATGCCTTGCGGATCAGCGTGTAGGCATCCGACGGCAGGAAAGCCGGCTCGATGCCGATGCGGGCATCGCCCTTGCCGATTTTCGTCAGGTGTTCGACGGCAAGGTTGGCGGCGTCGAGCGTGCCCCAGCAGGCGGCATGCAAGGTCGGCGTCCAGAACGGCTTGTTCTGGTGCTCGCCGCCCTCCATGCGGTTGCCGATATAGGCGGCGTGGCCCGGCCCGCCCTTCTCATAGACAACGATCGGCAGATAGCGGCTGTGGCCGATCGCATCCATGGCAGCGAAGAAGATGAACTTGTAGCCGCCAAGCAGATATTGCGTGTTGTGCTTGGAGGTAGCGAGCAGCACATCGATGCCGGCCTCCTCCATCAGCCGATCGAGCCTGGCATGATCGAACGGGATGGTGCTGACGGCATTCTTGCCCGGGGCGACGTTCATCTCTCTCTCCCTGAATTTCCCTGGCCGAGGCTGTTTTGGTTCTGATGCTCTGGCTGTCGGTCAAATCTGCACTATTTTGTCCAGCCTGGTCCAGCCAGAAACAGGTGGAACGGCCGTTCCGGCACCCTCGGTCGTCGTACACTGCGGTGTCCAGCCTAATTTGGTCGTACCAGAAATGGTCGGATTGAACCGCTTCTTGTAACTGGTCCAGCGGACGAAATTTTCAAAGCCACATGAGGATGCGCCAAATCCGTCTCTGGCGAAACCCTCGGCAAGGCTCATAATCGCCCT
The DNA here is from genome assembly GCF_053848045.1 of Mesorhizobium sp. BHbdii. Lineage (NCBI taxonomy): Bacteria > Pseudomonadati > Pseudomonadota > Alphaproteobacteria > Hyphomicrobiales > Phyllobacteriaceae > Mesorhizobium > Mesorhizobium sp. BHbdii. Next base: position 159,004 of record NZ_JBSPKX010000007.1, read on the forward strand.
TGCAAGGAGGCCGTCTGGCGTCCGAGGGTGATGGCCCACCCGGCCGGGTGGCTGAGAGGGACGGAGTTCAATCATGTCAGATTTCACGATTTCCAGACGCACCGTGCTTACCGGTTCGGCATTGCTTCTGACCTCGACGGCGCTGCCGACCATCGGTCTGGCACAGACGCCGAAGAAAGGCGGACGGCTGGTCGTCGCCGCCGATTCGGAGCCGCGCAACCTCAACCCGGCGATCGTCGCTTCCAACGGCGTGTTCTTCATTTCGAGCAAGATCGTGGAAACGCTGGCCGAGGCGTCCTTCGAGGGCAAGGACGGGCTCGACCCGCGCCTGGCGATAGGTTGGGAGGGCGCCGCCGATGGCCTGTCGGTGACGTTCAAATTGCGCGAGGGCGTCAAATGGCATGACGGCAAACCCTTCACCTCCGCCGACGTCGCGTTCTCGGCGCTGCAGATCTGGAAGCCGCTGCAGAATCTCGGCCGCACCGTGTTCAAGGATCTGGAGGCGGTCGACACGACGGACGAACTGACGGCTGTGTTCAAATTCGCCAAGCCGACACCGTTCCAGCTGATCCGCAATGCCTTGCCGGCGCTGAGCAGCGTGGTGCCCAAGCACATCTACGAGACCGGAAAGATCGAAGAGAACCCGGCCAACAACGCGCCTGTCGGTACCGGCCCGTTCAAATTCGCCGAACACAAGTCAGGAGAATATTACCGGCTGGAGAAGAATGCCGATTATTGGGGCAAGGACCAGCCTTACCTTGACGAGATCATCTATCAGGTGCTGCCCGACCGCACCTCGGCCGCAAGCGCGCTCGAGGCGGAGGAGATCCAGCTCGCCGCCTTTTCCGCGGTGCCGCTGGCCGATCTCGACCGCATCTCCAAGGTGCCTGGTCTCAAGGTGATTACCAAGGGTTATGAGGGGCTGACCTATCAGCTTGTCGTCGAGATCAACCATCGCCGCAAGGAACTGGCCGACCTGAAGGTGCGCCAGGCGATCGCCCACGCCATCGACAAGGATTTCGTCGTCAAGACAGTGTTCCTCGGCTACGCCGCCACAGCCACCGGCCCGGTGCCGAAGAACGATCCGCAATTCTATACGGCCGATGTGCCGACCTATGACTTCGATGTGGCCAAGGCCAACGCCCTGCTCGACGAAGCCGGTTACAGCAAAGGCGACGACGGCAAGCGCTTTTCACTGAAGCTACTGCCGGCACCCTATTTCAACGAGACCAAGCAGTTCGGCGACTATTTGCGCCAGGCGCTCGCCGCCATCGGCATTGACGCGCAGCTGGTCAACAACGACTCGGCCGCGCATATCAAGGCTGTCTACACCGACCACGCTTTCGACCTCGCGGTCGGGCCGCCGGTGTTCCGCGGCGACCCTGCGATCTCGACCACCATCCTCGTGCAGAGCGGCATTCCCGACGGCGTGCCGTTCTCCAACCAGGGCGGCTACAAGAACGACGAACTCGACGCCCTGATCGCCAAGGCATCCGAGACGCTCGACCCCGCCGCGCGGACGGAACTTTACAAGGAGTTTCAGAAAAAGGTCGCAGCCGACCTGCCGCTAATCAACGTCGCCGAATGGAGCTTCATCAGCGTTATCAGAGATACGGTGGGGAATGTTGCCAACAACCCGCGCTGGGCGGTGTCGAACTGGGCGGACACCTATTTGGCGGGCTAACGTTTTCTCCAGGCTTGCACAACGCGTAATCGGGTGCTCAGCTTCGGCGATGAGAGTTCCTTCGCGCCCCCCTCTGTCCTGCCGGACATCTCCCCCACGAGGGGGGCGCCGTGGAACGCGACGCCACTGGCCGGGGTCCCTCCCCAGCGCGATTGCCGCATGACCCGCAGCCTCACCCTCCTTCGCCGTCGCCTCGTCGGCAGCGTCTTCGTACTGCTGATTGTCGTCATCGGCACTTTCCTTTTGCTGGAAGCCGCCCCCGGCGACGCGGTCGACGCCTATATCGCCTCGACCGGCGGCGATGCCGGCATGATCGAACTGCTGCGCCATCGTTGGGGTCTTGACCAGTCGGCGCTGACGCGGCTGGCCAACTATCTCTGGGCGCTGCTGCATCTCGACCTCGGCCAATCGGTGGGCTTTTCGCGGCCGATCCGCGACGTCATCCTCGAACGCCTGCCCAACACGCTGCTTTTGATGGGCAGCGCCACCGCGCTCTCCTTCGGGCTCGGCTCGGCACTCGGCATCTATGCCGGCGCCAGGCCCGGCAGCTTTCGCGACCGGTTCCTGTCGATCGGTTCGCTGGCGCTCTATGCCGTTCCCGGCTTCTGGCTCGGGCTGGTGCTGATCATCGTCTTCGCCGTCGACCTGCGCTGGTTCCCGATCGGCGGCATCGAGAGCCTCGCTTCGGCCAAGACCGGCCTCGACCGCGCGGTTGATATCGCCAGCCATCTCGTCCTGCCGGTGTCCGCACTCGGCTTCATCTATCTCGCGCTCTACCTGCGCATGATGCGCGCCGGCATGGCCGAGGTCTGGCGACAGGATTTTGTCCTCGCCGCTCGCGCTAAGGGGCTGTCCCGCCGCCGCATCGTGCTCGCCCACGTTGCCCGCAACGCGCTGTTGCCGCTGGTCACCATGCTCGGCCTGCAATCGGCGCAGATACTCGGCGGCAGCGTCGTCATCGAAAGCGTCTTTTCCGTGCCCGGCCTTGGCCGGCTGGCGCAGGAAGCAGTGGCGGCGCGAGACACGCCGCTGCTGCTCGGCATTATTCTCACCAGCGCCGTTCTGGTTGTCGTAATCAACCTTCTCGTCGACATCGCCTACGCCTTCCTCGATCCGCGCGTCGGCGCCAACGAGGCGAGCGCGTGAACCCGTTTCGCCGCTTTCTTCGGGCGCCGGAAGCGATCGCCGGCGCGGTCATCCTGGTGGCGCTGTTTGCCATGGCGTTGTCGGCGTCGCTGTTCTTCCCCGGCGATCCGCAGGCCATTGCCGGGCCGGCATTGCTGCCGCCCTTTCAGGACTGGTCGCTGCCGCTCGGCACCGACCGGCTCGGCCGTGACGTGCTGGCCGAGCTTTTCCACGGCGCCCGCACCTCGCTGGCAGTCGGGCTGGCGGCGGCAGCCGCAGCCATTGCCGTCGGCGCGATAGTCGGCACGCTGGCCGGCTTTACCGGCGGCCTCGTCGACGAAGTCCTTATGCGCATCACTGACGCCTTCCAGACCGTGCCGAGCTTCCTGCTGGCGCTGGCTTTCGTCAGCGTCGTCGGGCCATCGCTCGGCGTCGTCGTCGCGGCGATAGCGCTCGGCGCATGGACCGGTCCGGCGCGCGTAGCGCGAGCCGAAGTGCTGTCGATCCGCGAGCGCGATTTTGTCGCCGGCGCCCGCGTCATCGGCATGCATCCGCTGGAGATCGCCTTTCGCGAAGTGCTGCCCAACGCATTGCCGCCGGTGCTGGCATTGTCGTCGGTAATCGTCGCCGCGGCAATCCTTACTGAAGCGGCATTGTCCTTCCTCGGTCTCGGCGACCCGAACCGCATGACCTGGGGCGGCATGATCGCCGAAGGTCGCGCCGTGCTGCGCGCCGCGCCCTTCCTGTCGATCATTCCGGGCGTAGCGCTCGTGCTGACCGTGCTCGGCGTCTATCTCGCCGGCGAAGGCGTCGTCGAAACGACAGCGGTGAGGAGGAGCCTGTCGTGACGGCACTGCTTTCGATCCGCGATTTGACGGTGAGCTATCGCCGCGATGGCGCCGAGGTGGCGGCGCTGAAACATGTCAGCCTCGATGTCGCCGCCGGCGAGCGCCTCGCCATCATCGGCGAGAGCGGCTCGGGCAAGAGCACGCTGGCGCTGGCCATCGCCGGGCTGCTGCAGGCTTCCTCCAGGATTGACGGCTGCCTTGACTGGTTTTTGCCATCGTCGCCATCCGTTGGTGCCAAGGCACCCCCCTCTGAGGGGAGTGTGAAGGAACGCCAGCCATCCGAATTCATTACCCGGTCCACCCACACCCCCCTCGGCGGCCGCGACATTGGCTTCGTCTTCCAGGACCCCTCGGCCAGCCTCGATCCGGTGATGTCGGTCGGCGAGCAGATCGCGGAAGTTGCGCACACGCATCTCCGCCTTACTTGGCCGCAATCCTATGCTTGGGCAAAAACCCTGCTCGAACGCGTCCGCCTGTCCGACCCCGATGCCGCCTTGCGCGCCTATCCGCACCAGCTTTCCGGCGGCCAGAAGCAGCGCGTAGCGATCGCCGCCGCGATCGCGGCAGGTCCGAAACTGCTGATCGCCGATGAGGCGACCAGCGCGTTGGACACCATCGTGCAGGCCGAGATCGTCGCGCTGATCCGACAATTGGTGGCCGAGGACGGGATGACGCTGCTGTTCGTCAGCCACGACATCGCGCTGGCCACCGAGCTGGCCGAGCGCATCGCCGTGTTCCGGCACGGCGAGCTGGTCGAGCTCGGTGCGACGGCGCAGATCATTGCTAGCCCGCGCCACGCCTACACAAGAGCGCTGCTCGACGCTCATCTCGGCCTCGACGCCGAACCAATGCTGCGGCCGGCAGGAGCATCGAGGTGAGCCGTCCATTGCTGGCTGTTTCCGGCCTGACCAAACGATATCGTCGCGGCGGCAAGACAATCGCCGCCGTCGATGATGTTTCCTTCGACATCGAGCCCGGCGAGACGCTGGCACTGGCCGGGCCTTCCGGCAGCGGCAAGTCGACCATCGCGCGGCTGCTGCTGCGGCTGATCGAATCGGACGCCGGCCGCATCGAGTTCGAAGGCGGCGATTTCCTGTCCCTGAGCGGCGCTGCCTTGCGCGCCCGGCGTGCTCGTCTGCAAATGGTATTTCAGGACCCGCTCGCCGCCTTCAACCCACGCGCCACCGTCGCGCGCGTGCTCGACGATCCGCTGCGGATCCATGGCATCGCAACCCGATCAGAACGCCCGCGCCGCATCGCCGCTCTACTCGATCGCGTCGGCCTGAGCGCTGATCTCGCCGGCCGCGCCATCCACGAGATCTCGGGCGGCCAGCGCCAGCGCATCGCGATTGCTCGCGCCATCGCGACAAAGCCGTCGCTGATCGTGCTCGACGAAGCGGTGTCCGCGCTCGACGTATCGGTGCGCCGACAGATCCTGCAATTGCTGCTCGATCTGCAGCGCGAGGAACGGATCGCCTATCTGTTCATTTCGCATGATCTCGGCGTTATCAGCGCCATCGCCCATCGTGTCGTCATCCTCGACGCCGGCCGCGTCGCCGAGAGCGGCAACGCCCGTGCGGTCATCGGTGCCCCGCAATCGACGATCGGCAAGGCGCTGGTGACGGCAGCGCCAAAACTGAACAGGACCTGCACGCAAGGCGCGGCCGATCGTCAGTAACCCAGCGCGCAACCATCCTTGCGTGGATCCGACGCGCCGGTAAGCGTGCCCTTGTCCCAGTCGATCAGCACCAGTTGGCCGCCCCCATGCGGCTCGGTTGGGATGGACACGTCGTGGCCTCGCTCGCGCAAGCCGGCGATCGCCTCGGCCGGAACGCCACGCTCCGCCTCCACTGCGTCCTGGCGGTAAAACACCCTCGGCGCATCAAGCGCCTCCTGCGGGTCCATGCCGAAATCGATAATGTTGGTGAGCAGGTGGACATGGCCGAACGGCTGGTAGCCGCCGCCCATCACGCCGAACGGCATGATCGCCCGGCCCTTGGCTGTCACCATGCCCGGCATGATGGTGTGCATGGGGCGTTTTCCCGGTGCGATGCGGTTTGGGTGGTCCGCCGCCAGGCGGAAGCTGCTGCCGCGGTTCTGTAGGACGACGCCGGTGCTCGGGCCGACCACCCCGCTGCCGAACGAACCAAAGGTCGAGTTGATGAAGCTGACCGCATTACGATCGCGGTCGACCACGGAGATGTAAACGGTATCGCTCGGCTGAAGCTCAAGCCGAGGCAGATGCGTCATCGCACGCGCCGGATCGATCTCGGCGCGGAGCCGGTCCGCATGGGATCTGGACAACAACTGCTCAACCGGAACATGGACGTGATTCTGGTCGCCGATGAAATTGTCGCGGTCCTGATAGGCAAGCCGCCCAGCCTCGATCTCGAGGTGAAAGCGCTCGGCGCCGTTCGGTTCCAGCGCGCCTAGCGAGAAGCCTGACAGCACATTCAGCATGATCAGTGCCGTCAGGCCCTGGTTGTTCGGCGGCATCTGATGGATGTCGTAGCCTCGGTAGGACGTACCGACCGGCCTGACATACTCACCCTTCGTGGCCGCAAAATCCTCGAGCGCATGCAGCCCGCCAAGCGCGCGCAGACGCGAGACCATGTCGTCCGCAATCTCGCCTTCGTAAAAGCCGGCGCGGCCACGGCGCGAGACGATGCGCAAGGTGTCGGCCAGTTGCGGCTGCCGGTGCAACTCGCCTGCCTGCGGCGCCCTTCCATCCGGCAGAAATATCCGCGCGGCATGTTCGTCAGCGGCAAGCAAGGCAGCACTTTCAGCCCAGTCGAAGGCGACGCGGTCTTGGACGACGTAGCCCTGTTCTGCGTAGCGTATGGCAGGTGCGAGCGCGGCGTCGATGCCCTTTCTGCCGTGCTTCTCGAGCAGCCGGCACCAGGCGTCAACGGCGCCCGGCACGGTGACCGCGTGCGGACCGGACGCAGGCAGTTCGACATGCCCCCTGTCCAGATACCATTCAGCCGTCGCTGACGCAGGTGCGCGGCCGGAGCCGTTGAAGGCCAGAACCTCGCCTTGGCCGTTGGGACAATAGAGGACAAAACAGTCGCCGCCGATACCGGTCGATTGCGGCTCGACGACCGCCTGCACCGCCGCCGCGCACACGGCTGCATCCATCGCGTTACCGCCGGACCGCAGCATCTCGAGCGCCGCCAGTGTCGCCAGAGGGTGCGATGTCGCGGCCATCGCTTCCGTCGCACGAACCGGCGACCGACCGGGGAGTTGAAAATCACGCATGCAGGATCAATAGCCTCCGACCAACCAGATGTGAACTGGCACCGGCAGCCAAAGGGCTGCGCCACCGAGCACCACGACCGACAGTATCATTGCCGTGGCAGCGCCCAACCCTGGAAAACTGCCGGCCTCAATCAGCGAATTTAAAAACATCCGTGGTGTAATCGGGGTAGGCATCCAGACTGTCGAAAAGCTCGGCCAGGTCAGGGGTGTCAGCCAATATTCCGGACAAGACCAGCGCAGTCGCCACGCCGGCGCCAATTCCGCCGGCGACATCGTGTTCGACGCTGTCGCCGACACAGACTACGCTGCTTCGGTCCGGGTTGCCCGCCAGCGCCAGCGCGGCGTCGAAGATCGGGGTATAAGGCTTGCCGATACGGGTGACGCTGCCGCCGAGGCTCTCATAGAGATCCGCAAGCTGACCGGCGCCAAAGCGAGGCCCCACGGCGGTCAGCATGATCTTGTCGGGGTTGGTGCAGAAGCACGGCACCTGCCGCATTGCTGCCGGTGCAAAAAGTCTGCGATAGTGATCGATGTCATAGCGATCGCCCTCACTGGCGGCGATCAGCACCAGCTCGGCATCGTCGCCGTCACCGGTCAACGCGAAAGGCAGGCCTTCAATCGCCGAGCGATCGCCCTCGCGGCTGATCAGTAGGCACTTTGTGTTTGGGCGCAGCGTTCCAGATATCGCCATTTCGTGAAAGGACCGCCACGCGATCTCGCCGGAGGAGACAAATTGATCCCAGCTTCCTGGTTGGAAGCCGAGCTTCAGCAAGCGGGCTTCGTTGGGCCGCGCGCGCCTGCCCGAGTTTGAGACCAGCACAATCGTCCTGCCTGCGCGCTTCAGCGCCGACAATGCCTCCACGGCGCCCGGATAAGGGTTTGTACCATCGTGCAGCACGCCGAACTGATCGAGCAGGAACACCTGATAGCGCTCAACCAGCGCTCCGATGCCATCGACATGTTCAACTGTCTTCGTGATCACAAAAGCCCCGCTTCGATTGCGCCCATCAGCGCCAGCCGCGCCGTGCCGGCGGCCGCCTCGTCCGAAAGCGCCGGCAGAAAATCGACGCCCAGCTTGCGCTGCCGGATCGCGGTCCAGGCGGCGTTTGCCGCACCGCCGCCGACACTTCTGACCGAGTTCAGCCGAGGCGCGCCGAGCTCGGCAAGCCGGCGATAGCCGAGCGCCTCGATCTCGGCAATGCCCTCCAACATTCCTTTCAGATAGTCGGCGTCGTCCGCCGGCCGCGGCGTCAGACGCGGCGGCAGGGCAGGATCGGCTACCGGGAAGCGTTCGCCGACCGCGGGAAGTGGATAATAGTCGAGGCCCGTCTCCGTCATAGGGTCGATCGCCGCACTCAACTCGATGATGCGCGCGAGGGGAAAATGCTGCGCCAGCACCTTGCCGCCCGAATTCGACGCACCACCCGCCAGATAGGCATCTCCCAACCGGTGACTATAGATGCCGAACTGCGGCGCCGAGATCGGCCGGTCGGAGAGGATCTTGATGGTCAGCGAGGACCCCAGAGCGGTGACGCCGTCGCCAACTGCCGTAGCGCCCGTCGCCAGGAATGACGCGCAGCCATCCGTCGTCCCGGCGACCACGGCGACGTCGCGCGCCAGGCCGAACAAATCCGCGGCGCTCGCGGAGAGCGTTCCCGTGATGTCGCCCGGCTTGACGACGCGAGGCAGGAATACCATGCGCATGCCGGTCGCCGCGATCCAGTCCGGCCAGCGCCGGGCCTCGACGTCGTAACCGGTTTTCAGGGCATTGTTCTCGTCGCTGACATTGAAACGGCCGGAGAACTGTCCCGCGATCCAGTCGGCCTGATGCAGCACCGCGGCAACGCCGGGCCGTCGTTGGAACCAGAGCGCCTTGGCGAGACCGGACGTCGCCCCAAGTGCTGCGCTCGCTGCCGGCGCCTCGCGCGCGATCACGGCCAGAATAGCGTCGTCGTCGACCTTGTCATTGTACATCAACGGTTCGGCGAGCGGCCGCCCGGCGCCGTCGACCGGCAGCAGCGTGCCCGAAGTGCCGTCGACGGCAATCGACCGCACCGCGGCGCGATCGATGCCTGAAAGCAGTTCGGTCAGCGCCGCGCCGACCGCTGACCACCACACTGAGGGGTCGGGGGCGTTCTGGCCAAATCTGTCGAGTGGGACGGCGGAACGCGCGGCAATCGAAAAGTCCGGGCGCATGGCGACGGCGCGCGCACCTGATGTGCCGATGTCGATGCCGATCGAAAGGGGGCCGATCGAAAGCGGGCCCATCGAACGCGCCATGTCAGGTGCCGGCTGCATTGAGTTTCTGGCGGTACTGCTCGGCGTCCCAGTTGATCAGTTCGTCGTTCTCGGCGGCGGTCAGATAGTTCAGCTTCGCCGCGACATCGACCCGCGCCGTCACGTCGGCAAGGCAGCGTTGCATGGCGTCGGCGCCGCCACTCGCGTCGCCGCGCATCAGCACGCCAAGCCCGGGAAACAGGATTGCCACCGGTGCACTGTCGCACCGTTCGGTGACACGCTTCACGTCCTCGCCGGGTCTCGCCACGACCGAACCCTGGCCGAGAAAGATAACGTGATCGGGATAGAGGCTGCCCCCCGACGCCATGCGGCAGCTTTCCGGATCGGTCGCGGCCGCATGCGCTTCGACATCCGCCGGCAACCTGTAACCGGTGCGTCCGATGAGCGCCGTCAGTGCAGCAAGGTTGGGCTCCGCCACCTCGCGGGGCGGCCGCGCCAGCAGCCCTGTGACGCGGCGCAGCAGCGCTTCGGCGCCGGCAACGGTCTCGGCTGCGACGACCAGGCCGTGATTGGCAAGGATCAGCATATCGACTCCTGGTCGAAGGCGCTCGGCAATGCCTTGGGCGAGCGGCAGGCCCGGCCGGCGATAGGGAACATACGCCCATTCGAGACCATCGAGGCGCTTGGCGATTTGAGCCTCGCAGTCGGCCTGCACGGCAAGCGAAATAGTGTCGACGCAGTGGACATGCAGGACGACGCGCTGCGGCATCAGGGCATGAACCGTGGTCTCGATCGAGGGGCGCAGCCTGCGTGTGTTGAGCGCCTCGATGGCGAAACCCTGCGGCTTATCGGCGGCCGGGTCGCGCTGTTCGACAGCCCTGAGCAGCGGGGCGATCGCCACGGGAACCATAATGTCTTCGGCGAGCGCATTCTTCAACCAAGTACCGGAAGCCTTGATCCAGAGCGTGTCGCCAGCCTTCAGCGAAGTGTTGCCGCCCGCGGCCTGGGTCAAATGCGGGTCGCGCCCGATGCTGGCCGAAAGCGACCGCAAAGCAGTCAATTCCTGCGCATCCGCATAGTTTGCCATCGAAATTCCTTCACAAACGGCCGCGTGGCCACGGCTTTGGATATCCCGCTGCCGGGATAACGAGTGATGCTGGTATCGCAGATGCGAGTAAGTTACGTCAATAGTGATCTTATCTAGTCAAATCGAGCTTGCAATCTGATCGGTGTTGAGTAAGTTGCACCAATTGCCGTGGCAAAATGGCATTTCGGGAGGGTATCCGTTGAGCGACTCCGGCCGCCAGCGTCAGATTGTCGAGTTGTTGCGGGATCGCCCCTTCGCCTCAGTGCGCGAGCTGCAGGAGCGGCTCGGCGTGTCGGCAGCGACGGTGCGGCGCGACATCGACAAGATCGATGAGGCCGGTGAAGCACGAAAGGTCTATGGCGGCATCTCGGCGCTCGATGGCGCCTCGCAGGCGGGCGTCGCCTATGCCAGGCCCTATGACGAGAACCGCGATCTCGCAGTCGAAGCCAAGCGGCAGATCGCGGCTCTCGCCGCGACCATGGTGCGCGATGGCGACGCCGTCATCGTGCATGGCGGTTCGACCTGTTTCCATCTCGGTGCCAAGCTCGCCGACCGCAACATCCGGCTCTACACCAACTCGATGCCGCTCATCGCCTATTTGAGCGACCACGGTCATTGCAGCCTAACCATCGCCGGCGGTGAGCTTCATCGCGAGCCTGGCATCATCCATTCGCTCACCCAGGCCGTGCCGTTCTATGCGTCGAAATTCTTTCTTGGCGCGCAAGGCGTCGGCCCGGAGGGCGTGCTGGAATCGCATCCGCTGCTGGTCCGCTCCATCGTCGAACTCAGCCTATGCGCCGACCAGATCGTGGTGGTGGCCGACAGCCGCAAACTGTCGATCCACGCGCGCAACGTCGCGCTGCCTCTGTCCCGCATCGGCACGCTGGTGACCGATGACGGCCTGTCCGATGCGGACGCACGCATGCTCGAAGACGCCGGCGTCATGGTGCGGATCGCCTCTGCCTCCGGAGCCCTGCAGTGAAGGTGGCCGTCCTCGACTTCGGCAAGACCAACTCGAAGCTCTTCGTCTTTGGTCAGGACGGGCAGATTCTCGATGAGCGCCGGACTCAGCCGAACTGGACGCGCAAAGGCGACTTCAGTGTGCTCGACGAGACAGCGCTTCACGATTGGGCGGCTCGCGTAGTCGGCGAAGCGGTCGACAATCATGGTGTGGAAGGATTGATGGTTTCGGGCCATGGCTGCACCTTTGCCTTGGTCGACAATGCGGCGCTGACGCATCCTATTCTCGACTACGAGCAGGAGCCACCTGCTGAGATCGCCGCGCAGATCGATCGCCGCATTCCGGATTTTGCCGAGACTTTCTCGCCGCTCCTGCCGCTCGGCTTCAACTATGGTCGCCACATGCTGTGGCTGAAGGCGGTGCAACCCAGCGCGTTCGATGCCGCGAAATCGATCCTCGGCTATCCGCAATACTGGAGCTGGCGCTTTGGCGGCCGGGCGGTCTCGGAAGTGTCCTATCTCGGCTGTCACTCGCATCTGTGGGCGCCGCGCAAGCGCGATTTCAGTTCGCTGGTCGACGCCGAGGGCTGGCGCGGCCAGATGCCCGCCTTTGAGCGTGCCGGAGCTGTCATCGGCGAGCGGCGCTTCGGCGGGGCAACACAGCCGATTGCCATCCACAACGGTGTCCATGACAGCAATGCGGCGCTCCATGCCTATCGCCGGCAGGAGCTTGGGGCGGTCACTGTCGTCTCGACCGGCACCTGGGTCGTCGTGCTCAACCCGGACTGCCCGCTCGACGCGCTCGACCGCGACCGCGACATGCTGGTCAATGTCGATGTCGATACTGGCCCGGTGCCGACCATCCGTTTCATGGGCGGCCGTGAATTCGCGACAATCAGCGCCGGCTGGCAAGGCGCAATCGCCCGCTCCTCGGTACAGCAGGTGATCGACGCCGGCATCATGGCGCTGCCTAGTTTCGCCCCGGGCGGGCCGATGCCTGGCCATCCCGGCGAATTGGTCGGGCGCACACCCAACGCGGAGGAGCGCGCGGCTGTGGCACTGCTCTATGTCGCACTGATGATCGATCTGTGTCTCGACCTGATCCATTCGAACGATACCGTAATTGTCGATGGCGGGCTGAACAGTGGCGGCGTGCTCGCCGCCCTGCTGGCGCAGCTGCGCCCCGGCCAGCCCTTCATGCAGGGCGCCACGCTGGAGGGCAGCGCCACCGGAGCGGCGGCTCTTGCCTTCGAGAGTGTTGGACGCGAATTTGCCGCCGATGCGCCGGAGCCGGTGTGCGCCTCCGGCTTCGCTGGTCTTGCTGGATACCGCGACAGCTGGCGCGGCCTCGCCGGCGATCGAGGCATCGTTGAAACTGCAGCGCGAGGTTCACGATGACCGCCGCTGCCCAAATCGAGACGGCGCGCCAGCCGATGCTGGAGATGCGGCACATCTCCAAGACGTTCGGCCCGATCCGCGCCTTGCAGGACGTGTCGCTGACCGTCCACGCCGGCGAACTGCACGCGCTGATGGGCGAAAACGGCGCCGGCAAGTCGACGCTGATGAAGGTGCTGTCCGGCGCCTATCGGCCGGATCCAGGCGGCGATATCCTGATCGACGGCACACCGGTTGCGACCGGCGACCCGATCAAGGCGCGCGCCAACGGCATTGCGGTCATCTATCAGGAGCTGTCGCTGGCGCCCAACCTGACGGTTGCGCAGAACATCTTCCTCGGCAACGAGCCGAGACGGTTCGGCATCGTCGACCGCGATCAGTGCAATCGGCGCGCTAACGAGATCATCGCACGGCTCGGCGTCTCTTTCTCGGCGCGGGACTCGGTCTCCAGCCTGTCGCTCGGCGAACGCCAGCTAGTCGAGATCGCTCGCGCGCTGTCGACCAGTGCGCGCATCATCGTCATGGACGAGCCGACCACCTCGCTGACCTCGCGCGAGACGGACAGGTTGTTCGAGGTCATTGCGACGCTGAAGTCGCAGGGCATCGCCATCATCTACATCAGCCACCGGATGGAAGAGGTCTACCAACTTGCTGACCGTGTCAGCGTGCTGCGCGACAGCGGCTTTGTCGGCACGCTCGACCGCGCCGATCTGAACGCCTCGCGCCTCGTTTCGATGATGGTTGGCCGTGATCTGTCCGCCTTCTACAAGAAGGATCACCGCCCGCCGGACAGCAAGCGCGCGATCGCGCTATCGGTGCAGGGCATGTCGGACGGCAATCTTTTGAAGGACTGTTCCTTCGACCTGCACAAGGGCGAGGTCTTGGCGCTGGCGGGCCTGGTCGGCTCGGGCCGCACCGAGCTCGCACGGCTGATCTTCGGTGCCGACAGGCACACATCAGGCACGCTGGAACTCGACGGCAAGCCGATAGCCATCGGCTCGCCGCGCGAGGCGTTGGACGCCGGCATCGCCTATCTCACCGAAGACCGCAAGGAACTCGGTCTGTTCCTTGACATGTCGATTTCCGACAATATCAGCATGGGCGTGCTCGCAAGGGACGCGCAGGCCGGCGGCCTGCGCGACTTCGCCACGGCCGAAAGGCGCGCCGCCAAGGCCGTTTCCGACCTCTCCATCCGCACCAGGTCGGTGCAGGCCAATGCCGGCTCGCTGTCGGGCGGCAACCAGCAGAAGGTGCTGCTCGCCCGCCTGCTCGAAACCGAGCCGCGGGTCCTCATCCTCGACGAGCCGACTCGCGGCGTCGATGTCGGGGCGAAGTCCGAAATCTACCGGCTGATCGACGATCTCGCCAAGAAGGGCATCGCCATCCTGATGATCTCCAGCGAACTGCCGGAGGTGATCGGCGTCGCCGACCGCGTGCTGGTGATGCGCGACGGCACTATCGCTGGCGAAGTTATGGCATCCGCCGGCCAGCCGCTCAGTCAGGAAGCAATCATGGAACTTGCAACGGGAGCGGCCAAGGGATGACCGACAAGGCAACCGAGATCAGCGCGGGTGACCAGGCGGTCGGCAGGAGCCGGCGGCTGCGCACCGCCTTCGCCGCGCTTGGCATGCTGCCGGTCCTGATCCTGCTGGCCGCCGGCTTCCAGTTCATGAACCCGCGCTTTCTCACCGAGACCAACCTGTTGATCGTCACGCAGCAGTCGTCGATCAACATCGTGCTCGCGGCCGGCATGACCTTCGTCATCCTGACCGGCGGCATCGACCTGTCCGTCGGCTCCATTCTTGCCGCCTCGGCGATGGTGGCGGTGATGGTGTCGCTGGTGCCGGAGTGGGGCATGCTCGGCGTGCCGGCGGCCATTCTGGTCGGCCTCGGCTTCGGCGTCATCAACGGGCTGCTCGTCGCCTATATCAAGCTGCCGCCCTTCATCGTCACGCTGGGTTCGCTGACAGCCGTGCGCGGCGTCGCCCGCCTGCTCGGCCAGGACACCACAGTGTTCAACTCTGACCTGCCGTTCGACTTCATCGGCAACGGTTCGCTGTTCGGCATCCCCTGGCTGGTCATCATCGCTCTGTCGGTCGTGGTGCTGTCCTGGCTGGTGCTCAAGCGCACCGTGCTCGGCACCTGGATCTATGCCGTCGGCGGCAATGCCGAGGCCGCGCGCCTCACCGGCATCAAGGTGCCGCTGGTGCTACTCTTCGTCTATGGCGTTTCCGGCCTTCTGGCCGGCCTTGGCGGCGCCATGTCGGCGGCCCGGCTCTACGCGGCCAATGGGCTGCAGCTTGGGCAATCCTACGAACTCGACGCCATTGCCGCGGTCATTCTCGGCGGCACCAGCTTTGTCGGCGGCGTCGGTTCGATCTGGGGCACGCTGATCGGCGGGCTGATCATCGCGGTGCTCTCCAATGGGCTCATCTTGGCCGGTGTTTCGGACATCTGGCAGTACATCATCAAGGGATTGGTCATCATCGTGGCGGTCGCCCTCGACCGCTACAGGCTCCAGGCAGGAGCAAGAACGTGATTGACCTTAGTCGCCGGCGTCAATGACCCGGTTTCATGTAACGCACCGTGAGAGGCGCGGGGCATCAGGAGGAAAACAATGAAGACCATCGCTAAACTGCTCTGCGGCGTTGCCCTTGCGGCCGTCGTCATCGCACCGGCTTCGGCCAAGGATCTGAACAAGGTCGGCATCTCGGTCGGCCTGCTCGGCAACCCGTTCTTCGTCGCCACCATCAAGGGCATCGAGGACGCCGCCAAGAAGATCAACCCTAATGTCGAGGTGACGTCGGTGTCGGCCGACTACGACCTCAACAAGCAGGTCTCGCAGGTCGACTCCTTCATCGCCGCCGGCGTCGACGTGATCATGCTCAACGCCGTCGATGCCAAGGCGATCGCACCGGCGGTGAAGAAGGCGCAGGCGGCGGGCATCGTGGTTGCCGCTTTCGATGTTTCGGCGCCGGGCGCCGACGTCACCGTGATGACCAACAACGTCAAGGCCGGTGAAGCGGCTTGCCAGTATCTGGTCGACCATACCGGCGGCAAGGGTGACTATGTCATCCTGAACGGCCCGGCATCGTCGTCGATCCTGGAGCGGGTCAAGGGCTGCAAGGACGTGCTGGCGAAGCATCCGGATATCAAGATCCTCTCCGACGACCAGAATGCCGAAGGCTCGCGCGACGGCGGCCTGAAGGTGTTCCAGTCGCTGCTGACCCGTTTCGACAAGATCGACGCGGTGTTCGCCATCAATGATCCGACGGCGATCGGCGCCCAGCTTGCGGCCAAGCAGCTCAACCGCTCGGAGTTCATCTTCACCGCGGTCGACGGCGCGCCCGATATCGAGAAGGAACTCTCTTCCGGCACCTCGATGATCAAGGCCTCGGCCTCGCAAGATCCTTACGTCATGGCTGGCCAGTCGCTGCAGATGGCGGCTGAGGTGCTCGCCGGCAAAAAGCCGGCCGAGGCGACGGTACTGCTCGACCCGCAGCTGATCACAGCCGAGAACTTGAAGGACTACAAGGGCTGGACCGCAGCCCGCTAAGGCCTCCCAAGGCTGGTGCGGCCGGGATGACCGGCCGCACCTTTTTTGTCTGAGCATCGGATTTTCCCAGAACCGGTTTCCACTTTTGGGTCCGATGCTCTCGACCAGCTGGAGACGATCATGTCGCGCATTGGAATCCATTCTTTCGTCTGGTCGGCAAGCTCGGCCCAAGGCGACCTCGAACGGACGCTGGCCAACACCAAAGAGGCCGGCTTTGACTTGATCGAATTCTCCTATCTCGACCCTGCCAATGTTGACATTGGCGGGCTGGCCAGGCGCATCGCCGACCTCGATCTCGGCGTGGCAATCAGCATCGGACTGCCGGCCGACGGCGACATTTCAAGCGCCGACAAGGCGATTGCGGCGCACGGCGTCGAAATCCTGAAACGTACGATCGCGCTTACCCGCGATCTCGGCGGCCGGAAGGTCGCCGGCATCCTCAGCACCAGCCACGGATTGCAGACTGAGGCGCCGACGCGCGATCAATGGAACCGCAGTGCTGCCAGGCTCGCCAAGGTCGCGGAGACCGCCAAGGCCGCCGGCGTCACGCTCAACCTCGAGATCGTCAACCGCTTCGAGAGCAATCTGCTCAACACCGCCGCACAAGGGCTAGCCTTCATCGAGGACACCGGCTCCGACAACATCTTCCTGCATCTCGACACTTTCCACATGAATATCGAGGAGGCCGATGTCGGGCTGGCCATCCGCCAAGCCGCGAAGAAGATCGGCTATGTCCATATCGGCGAGAGCCATCGCGGCTTCCTCGGCACCGGTAACATCGACTTCGCCGTGATCTTCGATGCGCTGACCGCGATCGGCTATAGCGACGACCTCAGCTTCGAGTCCTTCTCATCGGAGATCGTCGACGAGAACCTGTCGAAGAAAACGGCCATCTGGCGCAATCTGTGGACCGACAATATGGAACTGGCCCGGCATGCGCGCCGCTTCATAGCCATCGGGCTGGAGACGGCACGGCGCAAGGCCGAGCTTGTGTCATCAAGCCATCGACCTTAGCACCACTTCCCGTTTGCAATCCTCAGGCCAGATCAAAACGTTCCACGGCGCGCATGATGCCGCGCAGTTCGGCGAGGCCCTTCAGCCGCCCGATCAATGAGTAGCCGGGGTTGATCCTGGTCTTGCCGATATCGTCGGCGAGCAGATGGCCATGATCAGGACGCATGGGAATCCGCCAGTCGGCGCGACCTTCCCTACTGCGGCGCGTCTCTTCCTGCATCAAAGCGAGGATGACATGCGCCATGTCAGTGCCGCCCTCCAGATGCTCGGCTTCATAGAAGGAGCCGTCATCCTCGATGGTTACATTGCGCAGATGGACGAAATGGATCCGGTCGGCGAATTCCTTGACCATGCCGACAATGTCGTTGTCTGCGCGCGTACCGTACGAGCCGGTGCAGAATGTCAGGCCGTTCGCCGGGCTGTCGACGGCGTTCAGGATGAAACGCGCGTCCTCGGCGGTCGAGACGATCCGTGGCAAGCCATAGAGTGAGAATGGTGGGTCGTCGGGATGGATGCACATGCGCACCCCCTCCTCCTCGGCCACGGGAATGATCTCGTGCAAAAACCAGGCAAGATTGTTGCGCAACTCCTTCGGCCCGATCGAATCGTATTCCGCCAATGCCTCGCGAAAGCTTTCACGGTTGTAGCTGCGCTCGGTTGCTGGCAGGCCAGCGATGAGATTGCGCTCGATCCTGTCGATCTGCTCGTCGTTCAGCGCCTTGAAGCGTAATTCCGCCTCTGCGACACGTGCCGCGCTGTAGCTGGCCTCGGCATTCCTGCGCTTCAGGACGAACAGGTCGTATGCGGCAAAATCGATCGCGTCGAAACGCAGGGCGTAGCCCGTCGTTGGAAGCCGATAGGCAAGGTCGGTGCGGGTCCAGTCGACCACAGGCATGAAATTGTAGCAAATGGTCTTTATGCCGGCCTTCGCCAGCGCGCGGATGTTTTCCTTGTACCAACCCGCGTAACGCTGCCTTTCCGCCGAGCCGATCTTGATCGAATTATGGACGGGAATGCTCTCCACAACCGACCAGGTCAGCCCTTCGGCTTCGATGATTCGCTTGCGTTCCAGGATATCCGCCAAAGGCCAGGCGCGGCCGTCATAGATATTATGCAGGGCGGATACGACGCCCGTGGCTCCGGCCTGCTTGACATGATCGAGCGTCACCGGGTCGTCAGGGCCATACCAGCGCCAGCATTGTTCCATCGAGGCTTTCCTTTGCGATAAAACAGAACCGTATTGTTGGGCCACAATGGAAGTCAAATTAAAGGAGTTTGCGCAATGAAGGATTTCGACGGCAAGATCGCTCTGGTGACGGGGACGACCGGGATCGGCCTGGCAACTGCCAGACGTCTTGCGGCGGGCGGCGCGGCGATCATCGCCTGCGGCATTGATCGCGCGGCCAACGCGGCGATGACAGTGGAACTGGACAGCTCCGGCGCCGGGGCGCTGGTCATGGCCGTCGACGTCTCCGTGCCGGATCAGGTTCGCGATGCGGTCGCGGCCGGTGTCGAGCGGTTCGGCGGCCTCGATATCATCGTCAATTCCGCGGCGGTCCATCCATATGGAACCGCTGTTAGCACCGATTTCGACACCTGGAACCAGGCGATGTCCGTCAATGTCGGCTCGATCTACCTGACCGCGCATTTCGGTATCCCCGAGATGATGAAGAGAGGCGGCGGCGCCGTCGTCAACGTGGCTTCGGTGCAGGGCTTCGCCTGCCAGCAGAACGTCGCCGCCTATGCTACGACCAAGGGCGCCATCCACACACTGACGCGCTCTCTGGCGCTTGACTACGCGCGCTCCGGCATTCGCGTCAATTCCGTCAGCCCAGGCTCGATCCGCACCCCGATCCTGGAAAAGGCGGCGCGCGGCGAGAATGGCACCGACGCCGATGTCGAGGCCGCCTACAGGCGCTTCGGCGAAGCCCACCCCATCGGGCGCATCGGCGAGCCGGAGGAAGTGGCGGAACTCATCGCCTTTCTGTGTTCGTCGAAAGCCGGGTTCTGCACCGGTGCGGACTACAGGATCGATGGCGGCCTGACGGCCGGCATCGGCGTGAAGTAGAAACAGGAAGATCGGTCTCGGCCGGCAAACCAATGACGCTTAACATGCGCGAGTTTGCATACTGCACTTGCAGCCGGTTCAACCGTCTGATTCCCTTGGTTACGCTGGGCTGTCCTGATTCGCTCACTGTCCAAAGTCTTTGCAGTGCGCCAGGAGCAAGCCTTCCACCGACCGCTGCGCTGGCGCATTCAATGGGAGAGACGGCAAATGAACACTG
Organism: Mesorhizobium sp. BHbdii; assembly: GCF_053848045.1. Classification (NCBI taxonomy): domain Bacteria; kingdom Pseudomonadati; phylum Pseudomonadota; class Alphaproteobacteria; order Hyphomicrobiales; family Phyllobacteriaceae; genus Mesorhizobium; species Mesorhizobium sp. BHbdii. Next base: position 178,454 of record NZ_JBSPKX010000007.1, read on the forward strand.
CAACGAGGCCGGCAATCTCGGAGATGAGGCCCAAAATATCCGTCATCGGGGTTGGCGGCGGTGGCGGCAACGCCATCAACAACATGATCGCCGAAGGCTTGCAGGGCACCGAATTTATCGTTGCCAACACCGATGCTCAGGCGCTCACCATGTCGAAGGCAACGCGGCTGATCCAATTGGGAGCGCACGTCACGGAAGGCCTTGGTGCAGGATCCCTGCCCGAGGTCGGCCATGCCGCGGCCGTGGAATCGATCGACGAAATCATGGACCATCTTGCGGGAACGCATATGTGTTTCGTGACCGCGGGCATGGGAGGCGGAACCGGAACTGGTGCAGCACCGGTCATAGCGCAGGCCGCGCGCAACGCGGGAATACTGACCGTGGCCGTCGTCACCAAGCCGTTTGTCTTCGAAGGGAACCGTCGAATGCATGCCGCCAATGAGGGCATCGAGCGGCTCCGCGAAAGCGCCGATACCGTCATCGTCATCCCGAACCAGAACCTCTTCAGGATCGCCGACGCCAGGACGACCTTCGCGGACGCGTTCGCCATGGCGGATCGCGTCCTCTACGCCGGCGTCGGCTGTATCACCGACCTCATCGTCAAGGAAGGGCTGATCAATCTCGACTTTGCCGATGTGAAGTCGGTGATGCGCGATATGGGTCGCGCGATGATGGGAACCGGCGAAGCCACCGGGGAGGACCGCGCCAGGAAGGCGGCCGAAGCAGCGATCGCAAACCCGCTTCTCGACGAAGCGTCGATGATGGGCGCCAAGGGCGTCCTTGTCTCGATATCGGGTGGCACTGATATGACGCTGTTCGAGGTCGACGAAGCTGCCACCCGCATCCGCGAGGAGGTCGACGCCGACGCCGATATCATCGTCGGCGCCATTTTCGACAAGGCGCTCGCCGGAAAATTCAGGGTGTCGGTCGTTGCGACGGGATTGCGTCGCGGGCTCGAGATACCGCTGACGGCGGGGTTGGAAAACCGTGTGAATTGATCGACAAAAGAAATTCATGGCCTGGCAGCGCCGGTTGGAATGTCCGGCGAACAAGTGACGCCGGCATCAAAGAAAACCCCGGCAACCATTCGAGATTGCTGGGGGTTTATGCCGAAACTGGTTGCCGGGACAGGACTTGACTTTCTTTCTCTGTCCAGCTTTGTCGGCTCGCCTCCCTTGCGGGCCCTGATGAGGATCAAAACCCGAGCGCGGCAGGCCGCAAACGCAAAACGGCCCGCACTGAGGCGGGCCGTTTTGGTTATTTGGTTGCGGGGACAGGATTTGAACCTGTGACCTTCAGGTTATGAGCCTGACGAGCTACCGGGCTGCTCCACCCCGCGTCAACTAGACGGCGAATGCCGGCCGGGCAGCCCG
>NZ_JBSPKX010000080.1:0-604 GCF_053848045.1 Mesorhizobium sp. BHbdii
TGATGGCGACGCTCGGCATGCTGGTCGTCAGCCTCGCCGTCGCCTATGGGTTGGAGGCATGGTGGCTCACCATCCGCCTGCCGCATTTCGTCATCGCCCAATTGCTGGCGCTGGCCTGCGTGCTGGCGCTGTTGTGGGCGGTCCCCGGCCTGCGCATCCATATGGTGCCACGGCGGCTGCGCTATCAGGCCGCGCACGCCAATGCGATCAAGCAGTTCCTCGGCCGCAACGTCCACCGCACCACGGCGCGCACCGGCGTGCTGATCTTCGTCTCGATTGCCGAGCGCTATGCCGAGGTGGTCGCCGATTCGGGTATCGACGCCAAGGTCGGCCAGCATGTCTGGGACAGCGTGGTGCGTGACCTGACGGCGCACGCCGGCGACGACCGGCTTGCCGACGGCTTCGTCAACGCGATCGAGCAGGTGGGGGCGGTGCTGGCCGAGCATTTCCCGGTCACCTCGGGCGATATCAACGAGCTGGACGACCATCTGGTCGAAATTTGAAAGCCCGCCTCTAGACGCTCACTTGCCGGTCCGGCCTGTTTCCGGGCTTTTGCCCGATGTCAGCAATGTCAGGATCGGCTGTGAGAAAGCGGCCGGCGGGC
>NZ_JBSPKX010000081.1:0-603 GCF_053848045.1 Mesorhizobium sp. BHbdii
CAGTTTGATCTCGTCATTCATTCCGATACGCTGGAACACGTGCCATTTCCGATTCAAGCTCTGCGGGAATGCGGACGGGTTCTCTCAGAAGATGGATGCCTATGTTATACTGTCCCAACAATTGTCGGTCGTTTGACGCGCGACAGAGAGGGGCTTCCGCCAAGTTACCACGGGGATTCGAACCAAGCGGGACATGACTTCATGGTGCACACCGAGTTTGGGGCCGACGCTTGGACATTTCCAATTCGAGCTGGCTTCGCATCGGTCAATATAAATACGGTTTCATACCCAGATGCCACGGCAATAGCTGCTCGCAAAAGGCTATTTACGGCATAATATTACTTCCAGATTCGTACGCCAAGATCGGCCTGACCCTGTGGCAGCGAAGACGGGCCGCCGCGCGGGGCGCCGGCGTCGCGTTCCTCATGCGACGCATGAGGTTTGTACAGCAAGCTCCTTAATTGAGCTTGCTGACGACATAAAGGTCTTGGTGTCCCCACCAAAACGCCTGCTGGAAGCGGATCAGCTCGGCTCCTTCGATGTCAGACACGGCTTCTTGAACATAACCAAGGGAAACGGCGCTGGTCCCATAGTCACGAGCGT
>NZ_JBSPKX010000082.1:0-594 GCF_053848045.1 Mesorhizobium sp. BHbdii
AGCATGGACGAACCGCGATCGTGACCGGAACCGGTGGGTTGGGATTGGAGACGTCCCTCGCGCTCGCCCGAGCAGGATGCGACGTGACCATCGCGGGCCGCGACCCTCAAAAGGGCGCCGACGCGGTGTCCCACATCGAACGCGCGGTCCCGGGTGCGACTGTCCATTTCGGGAAGCTCGATCTGGCAGATCTGTCCTCGGTTGCCGCATTCGCAAAGCAGATGGAGAACGAGAAGCAGAGCCTGGACCTTCTGGTGAACAACGCCGGCGTCATGCTCCCGCCGCAACGGCAAGAGACCAGAGACGGCTTCGAACTGCAGTTCGGTACGAACTACCTCGGTCACTTCGCCTTGACGGCTCGTCTGAAGTCGCTCCTCTCGAAAGGCAAGGACGCCCGCGTCGTCGCGCTTTCAAGTCTCGCTGCAAACGGTGGACAGATCGATTTTGACGACATCAATCTCGAGAAGAACTATCGCCCAATGGCTGGTTACAGCCAATCGAAGCTCGCATGCTTGATGTTCGCCGTCGAGCTTGATAGCCGCAGCCGCGCTGCCGGATGGGGCTTTTCGGGCATGGCAGCCCATCCCGGCGTCT
>NZ_JBSPKX010000083.1:0-592 GCF_053848045.1 Mesorhizobium sp. BHbdii
CGGAATGTCACTCGCGGTAACTGGACGTCGTGCACCAAAGAGAAGCTCTGGCTATCACTGACCATTCGAGTCCTCCATGCGAACACCAGTACCGCCTGGCGTCAGGTTTCACGAAGAGGACTTCAAAAGTCATGCCAATTGCGCGGAAGGAGCCGTAGAATATTTTAGGAGTTTGTTCAATGACTTGACTCGGACTTCAGCAGGCACCCAAGCGAAAACGGTGTATCGCGGGTTCGACAGACACGACAATAGGTGTCCGATGCCCGGCGTTTTACGTGGTGTACCAACGGGACTGGTAGCGGATTATCTTGCAACCGGCGCTGACGACGGTGCATGCGGCAGGCCGGAAATTGGACTGCTGGCGCGTTCCGCATCGATCCGACCGTGACGCGTGACTGCTGCCCGACTGGATGAGTTTGTAACCGGTATGATTATGACGGTACCATCGGTGAAGGCGAAAGCGGCAGGTGCATATCGACGAGAGGGCCGCTAGCGCCGCCACATCCGCGAGGCCTATCGCCTGGCCGAGGATCTGGCCGAACTCGACGCTGATGGTCGACCTGACGGCGGGCCTGATGGGTCGCCGTATCAT
>NZ_JBSPKX010000084.1:0-590 GCF_053848045.1 Mesorhizobium sp. BHbdii
GGTGGTCACGCTGTCCACCACCGGCTATGGGGACACTATCCCGCAAAGCTTCGCCGGCCGCCTCCTTGCCGGGGCGGTCATGATGAGTGGCATCGGCATCTTCGGGCTCTGGGCCGGCATTCTTGCCACCGGCTTTTATCAAGAAGTCCGTCGCGGGGATTTCGTCCGCAATTGGCAATTGGTCGCCGCCGTGCCGTTGTTTCAGAAGCTCGGCCCGGCCGTGCTGGTCGAGATCGTGCGCGCGTTAAGAGCCCGCACGGTGCCGGCGGGCGCCGTGATCTGCCGCCTTGGCGAGCCCGGTGATCAGATGTTTTTCGTCGTGGAGGGACGCGTCAGCGTCGCGACGCCGAATCCGGTGGAGCTTGGCCCTGGCGCTTTCTTCGGCGAGATGGCGCTGCTCAGCGGCGAACCGCGTTCGGCGACGGTCAGCGCCGTAACGGCGGTCTCACTCCTGTCGCTGCACTCGGCGGATTTCCAGATGCTGTGCGGCAGCAGCCCGGAGATAGCGGAAATCATCCGCAAGACCGCGCTCGAGCGGCGCGGCGCGGTACCGACGGCTTGACCGTACTAGACGTGCAGTTCCGGACCGC
>NZ_JBSPKX010000085.1:0-587 GCF_053848045.1 Mesorhizobium sp. BHbdii
AACCGCGTGACCGGTATTGTCTCGCGCGGCGGCTCCATCATGGCGAAGTGGTGCCTGCACCATCATCGCGAGAGTTTTCTCTACGAACATTTCGAGGAAATCTGCGACATCTGCCGCGCCTTTGCGGCGATCCGAGGGCATGAAGTCGATCAGCTGCCTGTGCTTGTCGACCGACCTGAACAGATATTTCCACCGCCCTCCAACCTGCACGTACGTCTCATCCGCACGCCATGAACCGGAACCCTGATGTTGGCGGACCCGCTTCTCGATCTCCCGCGCGTGGCGCTGAACCCAACGAAAGATCGTAGACGGGCCGACCTCGACACCACGCTCCTGCATCATCTCGGCGAGATCGCGATAGCTGATGCCGTATTTGCAGTACCAGCGCACGCATAACACGATGATCTCGGTCGGAAAGCGACGGCGCTCGAACAGGGACAACAGGGCGGCTCCTCGACTGGCCGTCCCCTCCTCATACTGCCAAGGTTAATGCAACCGAGCCGCGCGATAGAGATTTTCCCTGCCCTGCGCGACAACGAGTTCGTCATCCGACTACCTCCGAAACCGGGGGCAACCCCGGTTGCGGC
>NZ_JBSPKX010000086.1:0-587 GCF_053848045.1 Mesorhizobium sp. BHbdii
ATCTCGGCACCAAACAGGGTTTTCTCGGTCATTCCATAGTCATCGGCGCAGTCCTTGACCTCAGGCAGCATTTTTACCGGGACGTTGAGAATGGCCAGAAGCTCGTCGTCCCAAGCGTTTTCCGCGATGTTGTAGACCAGCGTGCGCGAAGCGTTGGTGGCGTCGGTGGCGTGGACCTTGCCGCCGGTCAGCTGCCAGATCAGAAAACTGTCGATGGTGCCGGCCAGCAATTCGCCCTTCTCGGCGCGTTTCCTGGCGCCCTTCACCTTGTCGAGTATCCAGGCGATCTTGGTGCCCGAGAAATAGGGATCGAGCAGCAAGCCGGTCTTGCGCGTGAATTTCTTCTCCAGCCCCTGCTTCTTCAGTTTCTGGCACAGCGGCGTGGTGCGCCGATCCTGCCAGACGATGGCGTTGTGAATCGGCTTACCCGTCGCTCTGTCCCAGACGACGACGGTCTCGCGCTGGTTGGTGATGCCTATAGCGGCGACGTCCGAAGCCTCGCGACCAGCGGCCTTCAGCGACGCCCTCACGGTCGTCACGATGCTGCCCCAGATCTCTTCCGGGTCATGCTCGACCCAGCCGGAGGC
>NZ_JBSPKX010000087.1:0-584 GCF_053848045.1 Mesorhizobium sp. BHbdii
TGTCGGAGCCGGCGGCGATGCGGGCGGCCTCGGTGATGTTCTGCGGCGTGCGGATGCCGGCGACGACATCCTCGCCCTGCGCGTTCACCAGGAACTCGCCATAGAGCTGCTTTTCGCCGGTCGACGGATTGCGCGTGAAGGCAACGCCGGTGGCCGAGGTTTCGCCCATATTGCCGAACACCATGGCTTGAACGTTGACAGCCGTGCCCCAGCTTTCAGGGATGTCGTGCAGGCGCCGATAGGTGATGGCGCGGTTGTTCATCCAGCTCGAGAACACCGCGCCGATGGCGCCCCAGAGCTGCTCCTGCGGATCCTGCGGGAACGGCCTGCCGAGTTCTTCCTCGACCTTGGCCTTGTAGAGCGCGATCACACCTTGCCATTCGATGGCCGTCAGTTCGGTGTCGAGCTCATGGCCGAGGCTGGCCTTCTGGTCTTCGAGAATTTCCTCGAACACCTCGTGATCGAGGCCCATGACGACATCGGAATACATCTGGATGAAGCGGCGGTAGCTGTCATAGGCAAAGCGCGCATCGCCGGAATCGGTGGCCAGCGCCTCGACCGTCTCGTCGTTGAGGCCAAGATTG
>NZ_JBSPKX010000088.1:0-583 GCF_053848045.1 Mesorhizobium sp. BHbdii
CCTCGAGCGGATCGTCGGATTCGATCAGCTGCAATTCCGCCGTGCCGCCGCCGAACAGATGCGAGAACAGCCGCTGGAAGTGGCTGTTGACCACGTCGAAGGCTGCCAGTAGCCGCTCGCGGCCTTCGCGGTTGAGGCTCTGGATCGCCTGCCGCAGCTTGCGGATCGCCTCGATGATGTCCTCGCGCTCGGATACGATGGTCTCCAGCCGATCGGAGAGCTCCTTCTGCTCTTCCTCGGCGCGCAGATTGACGGCGCCGAGCCGTTCTCGCTCGATCTTGAGCCGGTCGAGCTGGCGTTCGATCTCGGCCATCTCGGCCATCGCGTCGTCGGCTTCCAGACCGGTATGGCGGATGACCAGGTGCGGCGGCGTGTTCAGCGTTTCCTGGATGCGCGCCTCGACCTCGAGCCGGCGCTCGTCGGCCGCCGTCAGCCTTTCCTCAGCACGGGCTCGGGTCTCGCGCGCCTCGGCCAGCGACTGGATGGCTGATGTGGCTCCCTTGTCCAGTTCGGCCTGCCGGTTTTCCGCTTCCTGCAGCCGGTCGGCGGCCGCCTTGCGCAAGGTCTCGGCCTCGGTGAGCTG
>NZ_JBSPKX010000089.1:0-581 GCF_053848045.1 Mesorhizobium sp. BHbdii
CGGCGGAAGAAAAGATCTCGATGGTCGACAACGCCAAGCAACTTGTGGCGCAGCGCAAGGCCGAGCTCGATGCCGCGGAGCGGCTCGCCCGGACCGGCAATCTGCCCAAGCTGCAGCTCGACACCGCCCGCTCCAATCTGACCCAGGCGCAATCCCAGTTGGATACAGCGCAGGCCGAACTCGACCGTAACGAGGTCAAGGCGCCGTTCGACGGCGTCATCGACCGGGTGCCCGTGGAACTTGGCAGCTCGGTCATGCAGGGCGGCGAGGTGGCGACCATCCTCAAGCTCGATCCGGTGATCGCCCGCGGCGAGATCAGCGAGCGCGACCTCGGCTATCTCAAGATCGGCGACAAGGCCGGCGTCCGGCTGGTCAACGGCCAGACCGTCGAAGGCACCGTGCGCTATATCAGCCGCGACGCGTCGTCGGCGACCCGCACCTTCCGCGTCGAGGTCGCCATCCCCAATGCCGACGGCTCGGTGCCGGCCGGCATGACGGCGGAAATCCAGCTCAGCGCACTGCCGACCGATGCGGTCCTGCTGCCGCGCTCGGTGGTGACGCTGGGCGACAAGGGTGATCTG
>NZ_JBSPKX010000008.1:0-158523 GCF_053848045.1 Mesorhizobium sp. BHbdii
ATGAACAAGCTGGTGACGATGATGGCAGCTGCGGCATCAATCGCAATTGGATCTGTGGCTTCGGCGACCACGGCCAATGCCGGCGGCGTACTCGACAAAGTGCTCGCCACAAAGACGCTGAAAGTGGCGGCTGGGACGGATTGGGGGAAAATGTCATTCCTAAACGACAAACGCGAGCTTGACGGTTATGATATAGATGTCGCCAAGGGCATCGCGGAACATCTGGGCGTGCAGGTCGAGTTTGTGACGCCGGGCTGGGATGTCATAGCCGCAGGCAGGTGGCAGGGCCGTTGGGACATGGCTCTGGGTCAGATGGTGCCGACTAAGGCTCGGGCTGAAAAGTTTGCTTTCCCTGCGTTCTACATCTACGGCGTGGCAGTCGCTGTTGTTCACAAAGATAGCAAGGCGACCAAGCTTTCCGATCTCGACGGCAAGGTAGTCGGTGCCACAGCAAACACGACCTCAGAGTTTTATGCCCGTCACAACCTGACACCGGACTGGATTGACGCTAAGCCAATTGAATACCAATTCAAGCCGGGGGAGGTGAAGACCTACGACAGCACCAATGTTGCGCTTGACGACCTTCGCCTCGGCGATGGTGTTCGTCTTGATGCGGTCGTCACTGACAAAACGCTGGCGGTCAATGCAATCGACGCCGGCTATCCATTGAAGGAAATCGGCGGCGCTCTGTTCTCCTATCCTGGCGCTATTGCAATCGAACCTGGCGACAAGGAATTTAGTGACAAGATTGCGGTCGCCATCAAGAGCATGAGGGATGATGGCACGCTCTCCAAGCTATCGATGAAGTGGTATGGGGTGGACTACTCCGTTGAAGAATAACGGTCGCGAAGCTGTGGCGGCCCAGGCTGGTCCGGGCCGCTTTCTTTTATAAAAAGGCTGCTCATGCTCTACCAGGATACAGTCGAATCCGAGGTTCTCGTCCACAAGCCGTGGTTCATCGCCTCGATGTTCGCAGTTGTGCTCGCGGTTTTTCTTATGTTCAACCTCACGGGCACCACCATGGGCGAGCTCATGCGGCCGGTCATCGGCGATCCGCTGACGAGCGGCTTTTACGGGCGCTTCGCGATTGCTTTTGTGATTGCCGTTATTTTCTGCTTCAACCTCGTGCTGATCGGTTTTGCGCCGCTCAAGGTGCAGATCGGCGTCGTATGGTTCGAACTGCTGATCCTGTTTCTGGCGTTCTTCGAGTCATTTGACTTAAGCATGCCCTTCATCTGGAAGAACCTGCCCTTCCTGATCACGCAGGGGGTAGTGACGACAATCTATGTTTCGGCGATTTCACTCGTTTTCGCGTCGCTTATCGCGATCATTGCCGCCATTGCGAAACTGTCCAGCAACGGCTTTGCCTACGCGATCGCCAGCTTTTACACTTCGTTCTTCCGCGGTCTGCCGCTTCTCATGCAGATTTATCTGATCTATCTCGGCCTGCCGCAGCTGGGCATTGTGATGAATGCCGTGCCCTCGGGGATCTTGGCACTCTCGCTTTGCGTTGGTGCGTACATGACGGAAATCTTCCGCGCTGGTATCCAAAGCATCGACCGCGGCCAGTGGGAGGCATCCCGGTCTATGGGTTTCGGCTTTGGGCTCACCATGCGCAAAATCATCCTGCCGCAGGCGCTTCCCGTGATCATTCCCCCCATGGGAAACGAGTTCATCGCGATGCTGAAGAACAGCTCGCTGCTCTCGGTCCTCGGCGTGTCAGAGCTGACGTTCCTTGCTCGCACACTTGGCCAAGAAACCTTTAATCACATGGAGATGCTGATAGCGGTGGCAATTATCTATTGGATTCTGTCCATCTGCCTCGAGCTGATTCAATCCAGGATCGAGTGCTATTTTGCCAGGAGCAAGGTGCGATGACCGTCGACAGCATAGTTCAAGTGAAGGGCGGTCCAAACTGGTACTCTAAGGCGCCTGCCGATATGCCGTATCCAGAGTCAAGCTCGGATCGAAAGTCATCGAGCCAGAGGCAAGCGGCAGTGAGCGACACAGTCATCGAAGCCAGGAATGTCTCGAAGTGGTACGGCGCCTTCAAAGCACTGACTGATGTCAACCTCACCGTCCGCAAAGGCGAACGCGTCGTCATCTGCGGCCCTTCCGGATCGGGAAAGTCGACGCTGATCCGCTGCTTCAATCGGCTCGAGGCGCACCAGGAGGGCGAGATCACCGTAAACGGGATCAGGTTGCACAGCAAGATGCGCGACGTGGGTGAAGTTCGCAAGAACGTCGGCATGGTGTTCCAGCACTTCAACCTCTTCCCGCATATGACGGTGCTGATGAACTGCATGTGTGGCCCGATGTGGATCAAAGGCGTGCCCGAGGCCGAGGCTAGGAGGCTCGCCCTCAAATTCCTCGAGCGCGTGCGCATACCGGAGCAGGCGAACAAATTTCCGGGCCAGCTCTCCGGAGGCCAGCAGCAGCGCGTTGCAATTGCCCGTTCCCTCTGCATGGAGCCTGCCGTGATGCTCTTCGACGAGCCGACCTCGTCGCTCGATCCGGAGATGGTCGCTGAAGTGCTCGAGACGATGACCAGTCTCGCGCGTGACGGCATGACCATGGTCTGCGTCACCCACGAGATGGGTTTCGCACGATCCGTTGCCGACCGGGTGATCTTTATGGATACAGGCCACATCGTCGAAGAAGGCAAGCCGCACGACTTCTTCACCAATCCACAACACGAAAGAACAAAGCTCTTCCTCAGCCAGATCTTGAAGCACTGAGGGAGGGGACATACTGCCATCCACAGAATGCAGATCTGGATCAGCAACGACCAGGCTTCATCGATCTCAACGAGAATGATCAAGATAGCATTGGGTTTGCAATGACAAAGTTCCCAAACGATTTTCCGGATTTCGGGCTGACACCCGAGGAGAGGCGATTTACCGAGCGCGGCCATTTTTATGAGCGGCCCGGTATGGATGGCGCGCGTGGCGAGATCTGGTGCTACAGCGACCGATTTTCATATCGTCCAGGCGACACAGTGCGGCTGCAGGTAAGTTCGACCGCACCGCGCTTCGCCATTGAGATCATGCGCGACGGTGCGACCGAAACAAAGGTATTTGAGCAGAGGGGCATCGCCGCACATTGGCAGGACACGCCGGACCAGTGCTCGGTCGAGGGCTGCGGCTGGGACACGACCTTGGAGTTCAAAATTGGAGAGGACTGGACGTCCGGCGCCTACCGCTTGAAGCTGACGGCGGACGGCGACAGCGGCCGACCAATACATTGTCATCACATTGTGATCGTGCTGCCAAAAGTAGGTCGCAAACCTGGCCGTATCCTCCAAGTGGCAGCGACCGGCACCTGGCTCGCCTACAATACCTGGGGCGGCTCAAATCACTACGATGGCATCACGGGTCCGGAGCGTAACCAATATTCGCCCATCGTCTCCACGCAACGGCCATGGTGCCGCGGCTTCGTCGTCCTTCCGCCGCAAGCCCCGCGGGTGCCGCTGGAAATGATGATGGCCCCCAGGACGGTACCGCGTCATCCACACAAGGAATGGGCCTACGCGACTGGCCACTCGAGGAAATACGCCTCTGCCGGATGGGCAAGCTACGACAGCCAGTTCTTCCGCTTCGCCGAGCGCGCTGGGTATGGTATCGATCTCGCCAGCCAGCACGACCTGCATTTCTCACCGGATATCCTGCTCGATTACGACTGCGTCGCCTTCGTCGGCCATGACGAGTACTGGACTTGGGAAATGCGCGACGCGGTTGACGCTTTCGTCGAGCAGGGCGGGCGTGTGGCGCGCTTCGCCGGCAACTTCATGTGGCAGACCAGACTGGAGGACGAGGGGCGTCGGCAGGTCTGTTACAAATACCGGGCGCGTGCTGAGGATCCGATTTACAAAAGCGGCGACGTTACCCGCGCCACCAATTCGTGGGAAGCGCCGGAAATCGGAAGGCCAGGCGCAAAGACTTTTGGTCTCAACGCTACCAATGGCATCTATGTCGGCTGGGGAGGGTGCGCACCGCGCGGTGTGCGAGGCTTCCCCATCTATCGGCCGTCCCACTGGGCCTTTGCCGGCACCGGTCTCTTTTACGGCGATTTGCTCGGCGCCGAGAGCCACATTTATGGCTATGAGGTGGACGGGCTGGATTACGAAATCCGCAACGGCCTGCCTTATCCTTCGCCTAAAAGCGGCGCGCCGGACGGGCTCGAAATCCTTGCTCTCGGCATGGCCACCCTGGTCGAAGAAAGCGCCGATTTGGCGCCCGAAGACGAGATAATCAGCGACGGAGACGGTCGGTTCGTCGCCGAGTTGCTGTTCGGCGAGGCGAACAGCGCCAATATAGACAAGGTCAAACGCACGAGCGGAATGATCGTCAATTTCAAGCGAGGTAAGGGTGAGGTGTTTCATGCCGGGAGCTGTGAATGGGTGGCAGGCCTTCTGAGGCAGGACGCCATGGTCGAATGTGTGACCAGCAATGTCCTTAACCGCTATCTCGAGGGCAGGTAGCATCCCACGTGGCTAATCCGACACACTATCCTCGACGCAAAGATGACTGAGGCACCACCAGCTAACCCAAACACCCACTCTATTGTCAGTGACACAGGTGTTTTCGGAGTCTAAAATGACATATGCGAAGCCGCGTTCGTTCGGAATTCTACTCCTTGACCGCGGGCTGCCGCCCGGTGCCCCGCCACCGACGCTGGCCCACGCGCCGATGCGAAATCCCGCTACCTTCAATTTCCCAACTACCTACGAAACAGTGGATGGAGCTTTTGCGGAGAATGTGATCTGCGGCGATCCAGCACTTGAGGCGGCATGCATTGCGGCTGCCCAACGTTTGGTCGAGCAAGGTGCGGTTGCCATAAGCTCAAACTGCGGGTTCTTCATCCGCCATCAGGCGGCGGTGGCCGCGTCGGTGAAAGTGCCCGTTGTGATGTCAAGCCTGCTCCTGGTACCCATGCTGCTCCGCCAGCTGCCGCTGGCGGCCAAACTCGCAGTCGTGACCGCCGACTCAACGCATTGCAGCGAAGGTCTGCTCGGTGTCAAGGATCCAGCCGAACGGGGAAGGGTGATTATCGGCGGCGTCGAAGGCGGCAAGCTGTGGCAAAACGAGATGAAGCTCCCCCCAATGCCCACCGATGTCGCTGATATTGAGTCGGATGTTACCGCCTGCGTCGCACGCCTCCTCGCCTCGCATCCGGAGATGGCGGCGATTCTGTTCGAATGCAGCGGCTTCCCGGTCGTGGCACCGGCGATCCGCCGCATGACGGGGCTGCCCGTCTACGACATTACGACCCTCTGCCGCATGACATTCGCGTCTGTTGGGTGAAAAATTCAACGCACCGACGTACCATCGTGAATTTCCAGCGCGGCAGGGGCGAGGTGTTTCGTGCCGGAGCTGTGAATGGGTGGTGAGCCTGCTGACGACCCCGCGTCCTGCTGCGGCGTGACCGCGCCGCTCTTGATCGCCTTGCGCCGCCGGACGAACAGCTGCGAGGTCGCCAGTCCAGTCTCGCGCGCGATCGCCGACACATTCGCCCCAGGCTTCAGCGTCCCCTCGATCAGCCGCGCCTTCGCCTCCGCCGACCAGCGCCGCCGCGGCGCTGCGGACTTACATTCAGCCGGTTCGGAACCGTCTCAAGGGAATGTAAACTTCTCATTAGGCATAGGCGCGGACATAGAAATTGACACAATAAGCTCCTCAGCTTCTTCAGTGTCATCGTCAATACAAGCATACAAGCGGTGTTTCGGCAGCACCTTTCAGGCTGGCTGATCCGCAACAAGTGAACGTATGGCCCGTCCCGTCTGCAAGGGTGTCGTTGAAGATTTCTCTGCTCAGTCTGCGTCAACGTATCCGGTCTCGGGGTCATGCCCCGGCCAAGATGGAGATCCGCGCAGCTGGTCAGCCCGGTCTTGAGCGACCGTTCACTTCGGCCAGGTTTCCAGACCGCCGTTCAAACTGTCAGGCCAACTTCCTTTCACCACGCTCACCAGCTCAAGTGCTGGTGAGCGCCCTGTTCCTATGCCTCCGCGATCGGGAATCGAAACCGCGATCCTTGCGCAGCACCGTCCGGGCGATGCGTGCCAGCTTGGCCGCTAGCGCGACCACGACAACGTTGTGATTTTTCTGTTTGAGGGGTGATTTTCGCCCAACGGGGGTCAGACTCAATCTCGCTGCAAATGAAGCATGATGTCGCGCCATTTCGAGAGGGTATCAGCGCGATGGAACGGAGATTTGGGTCGACGAGACTGGCGCCGGCGGGGTTGCTCGTTGAGCATGCCGAAATCGACACGGATTGCGTATTTCTTGACGTGCGCGCAGCAGCGCTTTCGGCAACATGCCCGTGCTGCGGGACGAGTTCACGCCGGACCCAGAGCCGATATATGCGGCAAGCCGCCGATCTGCCCATCGCTGGCCGGCGGGTGGTCTTGCGGGTGACGGTTCGCCGATTCTGGTGCGATGCCGTTCTTTGCCGCCGCCGCATTTTTGCCGAGCGGTTTGGCGCCGATGTTTTGGCCCCGTTATCACGGAGAACCGGACGCCTTGAGACAATCGTTCATCACTTGGGGACTGGCGCTGGGCGGCAGGCCTGCGGCAGCCTTGCCGATCGCCTGATGATGCCGGTGAGCAAGGATACCGCTGTTGCGTGTCGTGCGCCGCAGGACTGAACAGCCGCGTGATGAACTCGCCATCATCGGCATGACGACTTCGCCTTCCGGCGCGGCCAGCGATACGGGACGATTGTCTGCGATTTCGAACGCCGCAGGCCGGTGACATTGCTGCCCGATCGCGAACAGGCGACATCGCAGGCTTGGTTGGCGAACCATCCCTCCATTGTGGCTGTCGCTCGCGATCGGGGTGGCGGATATGGCGAGGCGATCCCCAAGGCCTTGCCTGATGCCGATCAGGTGGCCGACCGCTGGCATCTGATGGAAAACGCCAGCCGCGCTTTCCTTGATGCAGTCAGCAAGTCCATGCGGCATATCCGAAGACCGTCGGCAGCACCATCATCCATCCAAAGCTTCTCACCTATACCGAGCGGCTGCAATATGAAGGATATCTGCGCCGGCAGGAGACGAACGAGGCCATTCTGGAATTATCGAAGCGAGGTGTGCCGATCAAACAGATCGTGAAGCGTACCGGGCATAGCCGCAAGCTCGTCCGCAGCATCCTGCGCGGTCAGCGCTGAGTTCGCTCGAGGAATGGCTTCCCTGGCTTGACGGCCGCTGGGAGCAGGGCGCGCGCAATGCTTCGGCGCTCTGGGGCGAAATGCGCGAGAAGGGCTTCCGCGGCCAACTCGGCGTGGTCTCTGAATGGGCGCAGCGCAGACGCATTGCTGAAAGGGCCGATCAAAGCGCACTTGCCCGCACGCCTTCGGCACGAAGCATCGCCAGGCTCATGACGCTGGCGCGTGACGACCTGTCCAAATCGGACGCTGTACTGATCGCGGCGATCGAGAACAATGTTCCTGACCTCGTCACCGCGCGAACGCTGATCGACGCTTTCAGCAGATGATCCGATCAAGGGCGGTCGCAAAACTGGACGCTTGGCTCGAGAGGGCGCGAAGGCAAGCCTCGTCGACTCTTTTGCAAACGGGGTCGAAAAGGACATCGCCGCAGTCCGCAACGCCTCCGTGGGTCGAATGGCCAGACCGAAGGCCAGATCACCAAGCTCAAACTCATCAAGCGGCAAATGTACGGCCGCGCCAAGATTGATCTGCTCCAGGCGCGCCTCGTCGGTGCAACTTAGGCTGTGCCCGCAGCGAGAGTGCGTCAGAGCCCCTTTTGCGCAAAAATGCGGGGTCCCGATTCCAGGTCATTACATTGATACCATTCGGCGCAGTGCGTTGCCGACGCCGCCTCGCGCGCGTTGATCTCGCACGATAGGCATCCTCACGGCGCTCATAGTCGGATCTTGGAAGCGGAACGCCGGGCAGCGTAACCGCTGAAGATGTACTACTGATAAGTCACCTCAATCAGTCTCCAATATTGTAAGGAGGCGCTATTCCGCAACCGTAGACTTCCGCTAAGCCTTTGTTGCGGCCATCACTGATGTTGCGCCGCGTAGATGGCTTCACGCTAGGCCTTCAACCTGCTTGAAGTGTCGTTCCGGAACTCGCTCGAACCGACTTACCGTCCACGATGGTGCGCAACCCGGAGGCTGCGTGGACCCGCCTTTCAATTGGTAACGCGCGCGTCGGCGTCGAAACGTAATATACCGGAAGATTTGTTCGCATTCAGATTCGAGCTTTAGAGGGGTGATCGTCAGCTGCCGCCACTCGAACTTTTGGTCGCCGCTGGCACCACGGTTTGGCTTCCTCCAGATCGCGTGCGACACGGACCAGTGTAGCCTCGTCGCCAAAGCGGCCGACGATCTGAATACCGATCGGCAGCCCGCTGGTGCTTTGTGCCAAAGGCAAGGAGACTGAAGGCTGTCCGGTGACATTGAAGATGCCAGTGTACTGACAAATGGCCGTATCCGCTTCCACGTATTCCTCGGGGGAGATCATCGGGTTGATCGCAGAATAGATGCCCCCATGTGGCACAGCCACGGTCGGCATTGTGGGGGTCAGCAGTATATCGAAGGCGTGAATTGCCTCGCCCACGCCGAAACGCAATTTCCGGAGGGCCTCTTCTAAGTCCCATGCTCGGGAAAGAGGTAAATCGCGGCCAAATTCGTACCGTTTGAGGTTGACCGGCTCCAAGGTGTTTGCGCTGATAGTGCGCCCCATGGCTCGCGCCGCTTCTTCGAGCCAATTCGGGGTCGATGAGGCGACATATGTTCTGCTGTACTCAATGGGCTCATACGGCGGCTCGATATCCGTCACCGTGTGCCCCATCTCCTGCAGAAGCGCTGCCGCCGCCTCGACAGCCTGCAGCACTTCCGACTCGAGGTTCACCGCGCCCCAACTGGTTCTCGCGACCCCGACCCGCAGATGACCAGTGGGCTGTGAGAGTTCCTCCACATAGGGCCGGTTCGGCTGGACGATGATAAACGGATCGCCGGGGTGAGGACCGGAAAAGACGTCCAGGGCGGCGGCCATGTCGCGCACAGTTCGACATAGAACAAACGCGCGGCCGCGACCAAACGATTTGTCCTGGTTGTTTGGACCGCCGGAGACGCGTCCGCGGGACGGGTTCAGCCCGACAAGGCCGCACCAAGACGCTGGGATGCGAGTTGACCCACCGCCGTCGCTGGCATGTGCAATCGGAGTAATGCCGGCCGAAACCGCCGCTGCGGCTCCCCCGGAGGAGCCACCTGCGGAGCGTTCCAAAGCCCATGGATTGCGGGTGATGCCATTGAGAAGGGATTCCGTTAGAACGGTGGATGCGAGCTCGGGTGTTGCTGTTCTTCCTAAAATCCGAAGCCCAGCCTCCCGTGCCCGACGAAAAAAAAAGCTGTCAGCATCGGAGCGGCAGCCTTTAAACAGACGGCTTCCGTTTTCTTGGAGGCGGCCAGCTTCGGTTTCGCCAAAATCCTTGCGTAAGAATGGCACGCCATGGAAGAGCCCTCCGTCCGCTCCGGCAACGGACTCAGCATCTTCATAGAACTCGATCACAGCATTGATGCGCGGATTGACCGCGTCATGGGCTTGGCGGGCCAAACGCGTCAGTTCCACAGCAGTCACTTCGCCAGCGCTGACGAGAGAGGCCAAACCGGTCGCATCGTACTCTACGTATTCACTTAACCTCATCGCAGTTATCCTTATTCCCCCTTTGCCTCGGGTCAGCGACAGAGAGTAATGGCATGCACAAGCGAACCCAAATTGCCAACCAGAGCTGGATCCAAGTGGAGTGAAAAGCTGTCCAACGGGCAGCGCAGCGCCAGGTGGCGGTCCTAGGGCAGACCTACAATCGAATTCAAGCAAGCGGTGATCAAAGTTGGTTAAAGATGTACTTCGTCTCAAACTCAGATGCAGATCGAGTATAGCGCCCGTTGCTGACCATCGTGGTTCCCGTCTAGAAGGCGCGATCCGCCCACTGCAAGATCGGCTAAAGTTCGAAAGCGCGGTCAATCCGCGCCTGTCCATTAGACACTCACCCCCGGTATCGGCTCGCGTCAAATGCAATTTCGATATTGCAATCATCTGGCTACGTGATGGATTTCAACTCCACAATCCGGCAGCTAGCCTTCTGACGAGTCGCCTCTGGTGAGCTGGAACCGCGCCTGTTGTTGTAATCGGCATGGGCGAGGCGGCGAGGGCCTATGCGCTGGAGGTCATGACGGATCTCAATTGCCGCTTCGGCAAGGAATCACGCACTCCCAAGAACCTGCATCGCCTCCTTACCGACCATGAGAACCCGGAGGTGCGATGTGTCGGAACTAGGTTTGCACGCTGGCACAGGCTCTGACGCTGCGCTACCACAAGGCGCTGTCCATCATCGACCGACTGATCTCGCGCTCACGCGCTATCCCTCAAGAGCGTGTGCGTCTACCTAATCATAATCGATCGGGAACTAGATTGGCGCATTGTCCGTCGTCCGGGGAATTTGAGACAACTAGCGCTCTGATTCAGCGGAGGCTCTGGCGCATCTCGGTGGTCATCTTAAGCGGCGTCTCTGCGGTGTCGCAATCGCCGTTGTTCGATGGTCTTTCGCTTGATCCTTTCTCGTTGCAACAGGATGGTCTGGCCGCGTCAGAAGTAGACGTCCGCAGGCGTCAGATCGT
Source organism: Mesorhizobium sp. BHbdii (assembly GCF_053848045.1). Lineage (NCBI taxonomy): Bacteria > Pseudomonadati > Pseudomonadota > Alphaproteobacteria > Hyphomicrobiales > Phyllobacteriaceae > Mesorhizobium > Mesorhizobium sp. BHbdii. Next base: position 10,644 of record NZ_JBSPKX010000008.1, read on the forward strand.
CGGGGCTCTCGTGGTATCGCCGATAATTGTAGTTATCGACGAAGGCGGCGATCTGGCCTTCAAGATCGCCCGGCAGATCGTTCTGTTCAAGCAGTAATGCGCCGACGAGGCGGAGCATGGCGTCGTCATCGGTAGGATCTCGACAACCTCGATCCCTCCGCTCGATCTCGCCATTGACCGTTCGGACGGGCTAATAGCCGGTATGACCATGACGGTAACACCTTGTTACCCGCTGGAGAGAGCCTTTTCGGCGTATTATGCGACCATTCGGGACAGGGGCACTGGGAGCACGCCAAGTGCCGGCAGGCCGATACACTGGATGAGCTGCGAGCTCGTGTTGATATCTGGCCGGCCCTCCGATCTGCCAAGATGCACTGTGGGCGTGGATCCGTAGGTGTCGCGTCGCCCGTCGGCTCTCGAACTAAACTAAAGGCGTGGCTGAGGCCTTCAGCCATCTAGGTTTGAGATGGATACGATATCGATTATGTTCTTGCCAATTGCTTGGTCGGTGGACGTAGGATGAGCATCGGCAGTCGCAGAGAGGTACGCGCCCTCGCCGCTAAAGCCGACAAGAATCCTAATCGGTTTCCTAGATCCAAAATCAATAACCTGACGTGCGCGAACTGGTACGTTCAAAGTAACCAGGCCGGTAAAAAGGGAACAGCTCATGAACATTCTAATAAAGATGATAGCAGGTGCAGCATCGCTTGCGTTTGCGTCCGCGGGTTTGCCGTCCGCGGCTAATGCCGGCGCTGTACTCGACAACGTGCTCGCCACAAATACGCTAAGAGTGGCGGTCGGGACGGACTGGGGGACGATTTCGTTCTTGAACGACAAGCACGAGCTCGATGGTTCTGATGTGGATGTCGCCAAGGCTATCGCGGAAAATCTGGGCGTGAAGGTCGAATTCGTGACGCCGGCCTGGGATATTATCACCTCAGGCATGTGGCAGGGTCGTTGGGACATGGCCATGGGCGAGATGGTACCCACCAAGGCCCGCGCCGAAAAACTTGGGTTCCCGGCCGTGTACGCCTACGGGGCGGCGGTCGCTGTCGTTCACAACGATAGCAAGGCGACCAAGCTTTCCGATCTCGACGGCAAGGTAGTGGGTGTCACAGCAAGCGGAGCGGCCGAGTCTTATGCCAATCACACCCTGACCCCGGACTGGGCAGGCGCTAAGCCAATAGAATTCAAGTTCACGCCGGGCAAGGTGAAGACCTATGCAACTGACAATGTTGCGTTCGACGACCTTCGGCTCGGCGACGGGGTTCGTCTGGATGCGGTTCTCACTGACCGAACGGCGGTGCGCAGTGCGATGAAAGCTGGCTATCCATTGAAGGGGCTCAGCGAGCCCCTATTCTTCTCGACGAGCGCTATTGCAATTCAACCCGGCGACAAGGAGTTCAGCGACAAGATTGCGGCCGCCGTCAAGAGCATGAGGAATGATGGCACCCTCGCCAAGATAATGATCAAGTGGTACGGCGTGGATCGATCCGTCGAAGAGTAAAGTTGCGAAGCTGTAGGGGCCCCGGGCTAGCCCGGGCCGAGCGCGGCCATTTTTACGAGCGGCCGGTTGCGGCTGCAGGTAAGTTCGACCGCACCGCGCTTCGCCACTGAAATCATGCGCGACGGCATGACCGAAATTCTAATCCCCGTTTCAACCGAGCATATCTACCTGCCGGAGGCGGACCCGAAGCATTTTTATTTCGGACAAATTGCAGGCTGAACAGACCACATCAGTGGCACACACGGGCAAGCTAGTCCCATGTCTACCCCCACCGCCACCCTTTCAAATTTGAACGGAGATTAACTCGATAAAGAACTGCACTTCGAACTTGGCGAGTTTTAAGCGGTCTGGCAGCCGTGAAAGCAGAGATGGCAAAGAGAGGGATAGTGGCGTCTCCTTTCGCTCAACAGGCGCCGTCAACGGTAAAGAAGATTGGGCGCCACGCCGTTCCGCCGGGCGACGGATGGCACTGTCTCGCCCGGCTCAAAACTCTCCTCGAACATCCGCAGCTTCTGCTCCGTCGACTGACTGAGACCCTTTATCTCCCTCCGGTTTGAGGGAGAGTCCTAGGTTTCATTTCTGGCCTTTGGCAGTCTGTTTTTCCAGTGTGGATTTCGGTGCGAACTCGGCCGGCGGCATGTTGCCGAGGGCCGAGTGTGGTCGGTAGTGGTTGTACAACTCAGCGACGGAACGCCCACGGGACCTGTATTGAGCGCGAGCTTCTTTATCCATGGCATCCATGGGCTGCGCGGCAAGTCTTTATCCATGAAGTAATCGAGAAGGGTGACGCGTCGGTCTTCCGCTGCACCCTTTCTGGCCAGCCATTGCACCGGTGGTTGGAGGTTCCGGCGTGGATGTTCGATCGGGCCCCCAGCGCGAGCTGGCGTATCACTACTGCTCCGCACGTCGACCTTGCCGCGCTTGGCGCCCTGGTGACACTGCTCCGGGACACCGGTACCCCATCGCAATCGCAGGAGATGGGCGCAGCATTGGGCTCTCACGACGCGAATCGGGGAGATATCATGCCGCGCCAGCCCACGACATGCCAGTTCGATCTGTTCTCGAAGCTGAACGACGCCGAGACGGTGCAGACGCCGCAATGGCAGGCGCTGCCCGCCGAGGCGCGTCGATCAGTGACGAAGCTGATTGTCAGCCTGATTCTCGATCACGTCGACGGCGACCGCTCTCCCGGACAGGAGGAGGTACGTCAGGGCAATGATCGCCTGCTGCTGGGATTGAAGGGCAGTCTCAACGAGTATGAACTCGATCTTCTGCGCCAGCGTTCGCTCTCGGCCCGCTACGAAAAGCCCCGCCGTGGCGAACTCGTCGTTGCAGCCCCTGTCGGCTTTGTGAAGGTTGGCGATCGGCTCGAGAAGCATGATGATCGCCGCGTGCAGGAAGCCATCACTCTTGTGTTCGACAAGGTCGCTGAACTTGGCAGCGCCCGTCAGGCCCTGATGTGGTTCCTCGAGCATGGGCTGGATTTGCCCGCCAAGCGCAACAATGGGGACGTCGTGTGGCGCAGGCCGAACTATGCGACCATCCACCGGATGATCGAGAACCCGATCTACGGCGGCGCCTCACAGCCACCGCCTTTGCCGCAACCGTGGAGGATCCGGCGAACTTCAAGAACTCGCGCGCCGTGGGCGCATGGGTGGGGCCTAACCCCGCGGCGCTACCAGTCCGGCGAGGTCGATCATGACGGCTATCCCTCGCGCCGTGGCGACAATATACGAGGCGGCCGCGGTTATCCTGAATCGCTCTACCAGCACCTGCCAACCTGGGCGTTGGAGCTGAAAGAACGGCTCGGCTACAAGCGAGCGGCCGTGGCCCTGGTGCGCGGCGACTAGACGACCTCATCAAATTTCCTGCCGGGATTTGCGAGGGCCGGCATGGATGACGAAACCCAACTCGAATGTCTTCGTGAACGCGCGCTGGCGCGGGTTGCAGCCGGTGAGACGATCCGCGTTGTGGCGGCCGCTTTGCAAGGTGGGCATCCACAAGCCGCGCGTTCTATCAGGCGGGCATGCGGACTGGCTGCGCGAGCGCGTCTCGTCCGGCGGGGGCTGGCGACGGAACTGGCCGAGCGTGTGTGAAGGTCGACTACTGAGCGATCTGGGAGGCTGCCCATCATGAAGGGCTGAGCTTCAAAAAACCGCGGAGCAGAGCCGGCCTGGATGGCCTATCAGGGACGGATCGAGGCCAGGCACCTGGTTTTCATCGACGAGACCTGGGTGAAGACCAATATGGCGCCCGCTCAGGGGCTGGGCGCCCCGCGGTCAACGCCTGAGAACCTGGATCCCCCATGGTCATTGGAAGACGTGACCTTACTGGCCGCGTATGCGTCTTGGGTCATCGACGATCCGATCAATGGCGAATTGTTCCGCCTCTACGTCCCCGAGGTTCTGGTCCCGACGCTCGAACCGGGCGACGTCGTCGTGCTCGACAATCTCGGTCGCACAAGGGACGCGCCGTGCGCGCCGCCATCAGAGCCGCCGGAGCCCGCCTTTTATTCCTGCCGCCCTACAGCCCCGACCTGAATCCGATTGAACAGGTCTTGGCAACACTCAAGCACCTGATGCGAAAGGCCGAAAGCCGGCGAGCGGACCATTGAAAATACCTGGCGGCGGGCCGGCGCACTGCTCGAATGCTTCTCACCAGGTGCAGTGTCAAACCAGTGAGAGGACCCGCTCCCTGGAGCAACGCCCCATGGGCCGTCACTCAAACTAAATTGCTTCCAGTAAGCTTGGCGTGGTTCAATCGGTGAGGAGGATGCTCGTCGCATGAACCCAGCAGGAGTGGGTGACCCTAAGCATGCCACCCCCGCTGAAATGTTAATTAAAAATTCTCGAGCATAGTGGACATCAGTCCTGATCCTGCACGACTGCTTTGCGCAGCTTGCCACCCATTTGCTTGCTCATGGAAGACGCGGACGGAGACGAGCCGACTTTTCGAGTCCAAGCCGCCCTCGATTTCAAGTGTGTGTTCAAATCCGCAAGGTGAGAGTCGAACCGGAGTAGAGCCTCGCGCGCAGCATCTGCGCTCTGTCCGGCGATCAACGCGCCAAGCACTTCAGCGACCGCGAACGCCGGTGTCATCGTGTGAAAAAACGAGGGACTTTTCGTCTCGACAAGAACGACATCGTCGGCAACTCGGGCGAGCGGGGCGACCTCGCTGTCGGTGATGGCGACGATCGGAATGCGATGCCGCTGCGCATATTCGGCGATCTCAACGGTGACGCGTGTGTACGGAAGCACACTTGCCGCGAAGAGCACATCTTTGTGAGTGGCGCGGGCCAGCGCGTCCGAACCGGTGCCGCCGATCGCGTCGAGCATGACCACCTTGTCTGTGATCATGGACAGTATGTAGTGCAGATGCCAAGCGATCGCATGGCTAGACCTCAACCCGATGCAAAAAATACGCGTGGCAGACGCAAGGCGCCTGGCGGTTGATACGATTGCATCGAGTTGAGGCGAATCGGCCAGATGGCCAATCTGGGCCGCTTGGGCTCGAAAAATTTCGCGAGCAAGGCCATGGTCGCCTTTGCGCTTCTGAGTAACCGCTTGCGCATCAGCCTTTCCAGCGAACCCGACATCGCCACTGCGAACGGCCTCAGCGTAAATTTGGCGAAGCTCGTCGTAACCGCGAAGGCCAAGATACTTGGCCAGTCGTGTCATGGTGGCCGGCTGGACTCCGGCCAGACGCGCCTGATCGCGCATGGACAACAGCGCGACGTCGTGTGGTTGGTCGATAATGTAGCGCGCCGCCAACTGGAACTGCTCCGACATGGCGTCGAAGCCCGCGATCAATCGCTCGGTAAGAGGTCCGTCAGCCATCACCTACACGTAGCGTAGCATTTCAGCATGTGCAACGTATGTTGCACTGCTTGACAAGTGATTTCTCGGGCTGACGTGGAGCCCCACCGTTCTTCCTTCACAGTCAAATTCCGACGATCCGCTCGCGTCGAACCGATAGATGGTTTGAGCCGATGAACAACAGGCGGCAGTGATTTCGGCATGAGCTCACCTTCGTGTGGCAGCGCTCCTTTAGCCCCGGAGATCGCCGAGAGGAACGCGGCGAAGCACGATAGTCAAATCGGCGTTCCCCGAAGAGGAATCACAGTTCGTGCCAAGCCTGCCGCAGGTCGGTTGCGCTGGCTCTGCGGAGGCCAAGTCCTAGGAGGCTTCCTGATACACCTGCGACTAAATCGGCATTGGAGTCCGCCATTCTCCCGTCCGCCAGCTGGCGATTGTTTTCAAAGCCGACGCGAACATGCCCGCCGAGAAGAGCCGCTGCAGTAACACATGCAGCTTCACGCGCCCCAAAGGCGCAAACGCTCCAATGAGCAAAACGGGGCACCGATCCATTGAGGAACGGCAACAGGTCCACAGGGTCCGATCTCTGCGCGGTGGTGTAACGTCCAAGTACAAAAAGAACCGGAACCTGGTTCCACGGAATCACACCACGGCGGTAATACTCGTCCAGGCGCAATATTTCGTCAGCATCATATAGGATTATCTGCGGAACGGTGGCCTCGGCCTTGAGCCATGACAAGAACGACGCGAACTCCATTTCATGAGCTTCCGTTGGCACTAATTCGCGAAGCGCCAGCGAGACGGCTTCCGGCCGAGTTTCCTTAACAACCGCAATCTGTTCCTGCGGCGTGTAGCGGCCAAGCGATTCGCTCGTGATCTGAATGATCATTTCATCGCCTACGGCCCGGCCGATTGCATCAATGGCATCCCGATATGCTGGTGCGTCGAGCACATGTAACCCGTCCCGACCGCGCACATGGACGTGGATAAGGCACGCTCCCGCGTCTAGGCACTCTCGTGCTGTCTGCGCCAGGTCGGCCGGTCCGATCGGCAAGGAAGGATGATCAGCCTTGGTCAGCCGGCCGCCATTAGGCGCAACGCAAATTGCGGTTGGTCTTTCAACTTCGATCATTTCTCGCCGTCCGCACATTCATTTTGTTTCCCTTCTCTCGAACAGGGAGACAAACCTCTGTCAAGGTGCGGCTCTCGCCCGCATTTCGACTCGCGGCGTTTCATTATGATCCATATAGTTCTGCAATTCTGAAACATATATTGCAAATAAAATCGCGCCTGCTGGTGCACAGCTCTCTGGAAACCGCCCTGCGGTGCATGCAGGCTCTGTGGAGGACGGTGAGGTGGGCCGCGCTTTTGCAGCGTTACCGCCAAACCGAGCGGGGCACGGCAAAAGTATTCGAACAGGTTCTTGCGCAGTGGGCCGAGGGTAGGCGGGTAGATTTGGAGCACGAAGGGCGAGCCAGCCTGCAAGAGTCCGGGCCGGATCTCGCTCCGGCTTTGCTGGCTGCGGATGAACATGAGGCGGAGGAAGCCTTTCTTAATCTCGTGGCACAGAGATCGTTGCCAATGCCAAGGCCTATCCAAACGGTCTGGCCCGTCTTGGATGTTCGTATCCTTCTCACCGAGTCCTCAACAGCGCGGTCGGCAGAGGCATGACCGAACGACGACCGCCATATTGATCCACTCGGCGCACTCGACAAGTAGTGAAACATATGTTGCAATTCAGGCTGATTTTGCTATTGTCGCCGACAGCGAGAGGCTAAGGCCCGGTCCGACAGCAATGGGCGAGCCGCCATATGTTCCTGGACTTTTTATGAACGTCGACTTCCTTTCCCGTGCGAGCCACTTATGACCAAAGTTTTGCACCGCTTGATCCATGCAGACCTAGCAGTAGCCGTAGGCGGACGTGGGATTGAGTTGTTCGATGCCGATGGCAAGGCATACGTTGACGCCTCCGGTGGCGCCGCGGTGTCATGTCTTGGCCATGGTCATTCGGAGGTGCTCGCGGCGCTGCACGCTCAACTCGACAAACTCGCGTACGCTCATACGGGCTTTTTTACAACGGAAGTCGCCGAGCGGCTGGCGGACCGCCTCGTTGCTGATTCGCCGGATGGCATCGACTACGTCTATCTCGTCAGCGGGGGGTCGGAAGCGATGGAGGCGGCGCTGAAAATGGCGCGGCAGTACTTCGTCGAGAAGGGGCAAGACCGGCGCAGACATGTCATCGCCCGCCGTCAGAGCTACCATGGCAATACGTTGGGAGCGCTGGCCGCCGGCGGCAATGAATGGCGCCGGGCCCAGTTCAGGCCGCTGCTTATCGAAACCCACCACATTGCGCCGTGCTATCCATATCGTGGGCGCTTGCCTGCTGAGAGCGAGATTCAGTATGGAGAACGTCTTGCCACCGAGCTCGAAGCGAGAATTCTCGAACTCGGCCCAGACGAAGTGATCGCATTTGTCGCGGAGACAGTCGTTGGCGCGACGGCCGGTGCAGTGCCGCCGGTGGACGGCTATTTCAAAAGGATCCGCGAGATCTGTGATCGCTACGGCGTTCTCTTGATCCTCGACGAAGTCATGTGCGGGATGGGGCGCACCGGGACTCTGCACGCTTTCGAGCAGGAAGGCATCGTGCCTGACATGGTCGCGATCGCGAAGGGGCTGGGCGGCGGCTATCAGCCGATCGGCGCGGTGCTGTTCGGACACCACATCTACGACGCCTTCGCTTCCGGATCAGGCTTCTTCCAGCATGGCCACACCTACATGGGGCACCCAATGGCAGCGGCGGCCGCTCTTGCAGTGCAGGACGTCATCCGGGAGCATCGCCTCCTCGACAACGTCATACAGATGGGCGAACTGCTCAACCGGCGGCTTCGTGAGCGGTTCAGCAATCATCATCATGTCGGCGACATCCGCGGACGCGGTCTCTTTCGTGCCATAGAAATCGTGGCCGAGCGCTCGGATAAGTCGCCGTTTGATCCGGCGTGGAAAGTGAATGCTGCCGTGAAACGAGAAGCTATGGCGCGCGGGCTGATGGTGTACCCGATGGGAGGCACGATTGATGGCGTGCGAGGCGATCACATCTTGCTCGCGCCCCCGTTTATCGTAAACGCCGGCCAGATCGACACGATTGTGGAGCGTCTAGGCGATGCCTTGGATGCCGCGGTCGCCTATTGCGTCGCCCGATAAACATAGCGCGCAAAGGCATGTCCATGAGCAATGACCGGGACCGGATGATGCCGCGCCCGCTATCGATATCTATGGCTAATGTGATTTTGAGTTTCCGCAGGCCGTGACCGCATGGGACTTTCAAAGGGAACTTTGAACTGTTCGGGGGCCCGGTACTCCGAGTGCACGCAGCCAGGATAAGAACTTGCGACCGGGCATACTTTCTTTCGGACCTGAGATGAACCGCGATTTCCAGTACCCCGGGGCGCTCGCGCGTGATGGCCACGAACGGCAAGGTCGCCATCTCGCATCCGCTGCCACTTGACGGTGGTTGAATCCTGCTGACTGCGGCAGGGCGGCGGATGCGGGCGCAGGCGCCGACCCCTGGGGGTCGGCGCCTTCGCCCGGCAGCAACAACACTGAGTTGGGGGACAAGGACCGTAGCTGCTCTGGTTTGATCCGTTTGCATCACAAACCTCATAAAGAAAACATCTGTTGCAAACCAGGTCGGGATGGGCTAGCTTTAATTGAGCAGGCACCGTTCAGGGAGACTGATCGGGTTCTTGGGTCCAAATCCGCATTTCAGGTTCGGGATGAGCCCGTGTCAAAGACTAATATCCACCACCACAGGGGAACAGCGATGAACAAGCTGGTGACGATGATGGCAGCTGCGGCATCAATCGCAATTGGATCTGTGGCTTCGGCGACCACGGCCAATGCCGGCGGCGTACTCGACAAAGTGCTCGCCACAAAGACGCTGAAAGTGGCGGCTGGGACGGATTGGGGGAAAATGTCATTCCTAAACGACAAACGCGAGCTTGACGGTTATGATATAGATGTCGCCAAGGGCATCGCGGAACATCTGGGCGTGCAGGTCGAGTTTGTGACGCCGGGCTGGGATGTCATAGCCGCAGGCAGGTGGCAGGGCCGTTGGGACATGGCTCTGGGTCAGATGGTGCCGACTAAGGCTCGGGCTGAAAAGTTTGCTTTCCCTGCGTTCTACATCTACGGCGTGGCAGTCGCTGTTGTTCACAAAGATAGCAAGGCGACCAAGCTTTCCGATCTCGACGGCAAGGTAGTCGGTGCCACAGCAAACACGACCTCAGAGTTTTATGCCCGTCACAACCTGACACCGGACTGGATTGACGCTAAGCCAATTGAATACCAATTCAAGCCGGGGGAGGTGAAGACCTACGACAGCACCAATGTTGCGCTTGACGACCTTCGCCTCGGCGATGGTGTTCGTCTTGATGCGGTCGTCACTGACAAAACGCTGGCGGTCAATGCAATCGACGCCGGCTATCCATTGAAGGAAATCGGCGGCGCTCTGTTCTCCTATCCTGGCGCTATTGCAATCGAACCTGGCGACAAGGAATTTAGTGACAAGATTGCGGTCGCCATCAAGAGCATGAGGGATGATGGCACGCTCTCCAAGCTATCGATGAAGTGGTATGGGGTGGACTACTCCGTTGAAGAATAACGGTCGCGAAGCTGTGGCGGCCCAGGCTGGTCCGGGCCGCTTTCTTTTATAAAAAGGCTGCTCATGCTCTACCAGGATACAGTCGAATCCGAGGTTCTCGTCCACAAGCCGTGGTTCATCGCCTCGATGTTCGCAGTTGTGCTCGCGGTTTTTCTTATGTTCAACCTCACGGGCACCACCATGGGCGAGCTCATGCGGCCGGTCATCGGCGATCCGCTGACGAGCGGCTTTTACGGGCGCTTCGCGATTGCTTTTGTGATTGCCGTTATTTTCTGCTTCAACCTCGTGCTGATCGGTTTTGCGCCGCTCAAGGTGCAGATCGGCGTCGTATGGTTCGAACTGCTGATCCTGTTTCTGGCGTTCTTCGAGTCATTTGACTTAAGCATGCCCTTCATCTGGAAGAACCTGCCCTTCCTGATCACGCAGGGGGTAGTGACGACAATCTATGTTTCGGCGATTTCACTCGTTTTCGCGTCGCTTATCGCGATCATTGCCGCCATTGCGAAACTGTCCAGCAACGGCTTTGCCTACGCGATCGCCAGCTTTTACACTTCGTTCTTCCGCGGTCTGCCGCTTCTCATGCAGATTTATCTGATCTATCTCGGCCTGCCGCAGCTGGGCATTGTGATGAATGCCGTGCCCTCGGGGATCTTGGCACTCTCGCTTTGCGTTGGTGCGTACATGACGGAAATCTTCCGCGCTGGTATCCAAAGCATCGACCGCGGCCAGTGGGAGGCATCCCGGTCTATGGGTTTCGGCTTTGGGCTCACCATGCGCAAAATCATCCTGCCGCAGGCGCTTCCCGTGATCATTCCCCCCATGGGAAACGAGTTCATCGCGATGCTGAAGAACAGCTCGCTGCTCTCGGTCCTCGGCGTGTCAGAGCTGACGTTCCTTGCTCGCACACTTGGCCAAGAAACCTTTAATCACATGGAGATGCTGATAGCGGTGGCAATTATCTATTGGATTCTGTCCATCTGCCTCGAGCTGATTCAATCCAGGATCGAGTGCTATTTTGCCAGGAGCAAGGTGCGATGACCGTCGACAGCATAGTTCAAGTGAAGGGCGGTCCAAACTGGTACTCTAAGGCGCCTGCCGATATGCCGTATCCAGAGTCAAGCTCGGATCGAAAGTCATCGAGCCAGAGGCAAGCGGCAGTGAGCGACACAGTCATCGAAGCCAGGAATGTCTCGAAGTGGTACGGCGCCTTCAAAGCACTGACTGATGTCAACCTCACCGTCCGCAAAGGCGAACGCGTCGTCATCTGCGGCCCTTCCGGATCGGGAAAGTCGACGCTGATCCGCTGCTTCAATCGGCTCGAGGCGCACCAGGAGGGCGAGATCACCGTAAACGGGATCAGGTTGCACAGCAAGATGCGCGACGTGGGTGAAGTTCGCAAGAACGTCGGCATGGTGTTCCAGCACTTCAACCTCTTCCCGCATATGACGGTGCTGATGAACTGCATGTGTGGCCCGATGTGGATCAAAGGCGTGCCCGAGGCCGAGGCTAGGAGGCTCGCCCTCAAATTCCTCGAGCGCGTGCGCATACCGGAGCAGGCGAACAAATTTCCGGGCCAGCTCTCCGGAGGCCAGCAGCAGCGCGTTGCAATTGCCCGTTCCCTCTGCATGGAGCCTGCCGTGATGCTCTTCGACGAGCCGACCTCGTCGCTCGATCCGGAGATGGTCGCTGAAGTGCTCGAGACGATGACCAGTCTCGCGCGTGACGGCATGACCATGGTCTGCGTCACCCACGAGATGGGTTTCGCACGATCCGTTGCCGACCGGGTGATCTTTATGGATACAGGCCACATCGTCGAAGAAGGCAAGCCGCACGACTTCTTCACCAATCCACAACACGAAAGAACAAAGCTCTTCCTCAGCCAGATCTTGAAGCACTGAGGGAGGGGACATACTGCCATCCACAGAATGCAGATCTGGATCAGCAACGACCAGGTCCATTGTCCCCGGATGCGCGTTTGGGAGTGAGCAACCACAAGGTATACAGCCGATCAGTCGCGGCTTGGAATGTTGAAGGATTGCAGAAATGCTTAGGTTTGAAGTGTCTGAATACAGAACACGTCTTGAAAAGGCGCGCAAGGCAATCGAGCAGGCGGGCGTCGATCTCCTGGTCGTTACGGATCCGGCCAACATGAATTGGCTTACTGGATACGACGGCAACGCCTTCTACGTCCCTCAATGCGTTGTTGTATCCAAGGACAAGGACCCTCTCTGGTTCGGCCGCGAAATGGACGCCAACGGTTGCCGCCGGACGGCCTACATTGGCGAGGATCGGATAAGGTGGTACGAAGACCAATACGTCCAGTCCGACACGTTGCATCCTATGATGGTTCTCGGTCAGATCATCACTCAAGAGGGGCATGGCACGGCGACCATCGGCGTCGAAAAGGATAACTACTACTTTTCTGCCTTATCATATGAGGTTCTTTCAGCAGCGCTCCCTAACGCAACGTTCAAAAACGCTGACCGACTGATCAACTGGGAGCGCATTGTAAAATCACAACGAGAAATCGAATATATGCGCGGTGCTGGCAAGGTCGTCGAAGCTATGTACCAACGCGTTTCCGAAGTGCTGCGCCCTGGCGTGAAGCAGTCGGATGTAGTTGCGGAATTGACGCATGCGGGAACGCGCGGCGTGGGAGACTACTGGGGGGACTATCCGGCCGCCGTGCCTAACATCGGCGCCGGCGCGGATGCGTCTGCCCCCCACCTCACGTGGAGCGACCGCCCAATCCGACCCAACGAAAGCATTTTCTTTGAACTCGCGGGTGTTCACAAACGGTATCACTGCCCCCTTGCCAGGACTTATTACCTCGGGAAGCCGACCCCTCAGATACTCGACGCTGAGAAAGCCGTTCTCGATAGCATGCAGGCTGGTCTTGAGAAAGCCGTGCCCGGTAATTTCTGCGAGGACATCGCAAAGGCTTACGTTGGCGCGTTAGCTCGCTATGGCTTGGTCAAGACCGGCCGCTCCGGCTATTCGATGGGCCTCGGCTATCCGCCAGCATGGGGCGAGAATACCGCTAGCTTCCGGGACGGCGACAAGACGGAGTTGCGCCCAGGTATGACATTCCACTTCATGACTGGCCTATGGTACGGTGACTGGGGTATCGAAATTACCGAAAGTATCCTGATCACCGAGGGCCAAGTTGAATGCCTGTCAAACGTTTCCCGCAAGCTGTTCGTAATCGACTGACCTACTTCTGGCGGCTGGCAACCACTGCTGCGGCTTCGTCCTGGTCAGTTCTGGGATCTGTGGCCGTGAAGTTCTCAGTTTCATTCGCCACTCGTCACGACCAAGGAGAAACTCAATGAGATCGGTTTCGTCGCCGGAAGCGCCGTTCACGCGGTGATGGTTGGGCCCGTTCGAGCGCCAGCAACTCTGGACAGGCGGAGACCATCGGCATGGCGATCGAGAAAATCGTCGTGCCATCGCTTTCGCCGGCTACAGGCCCATTTTAGTAGCGGCAACGCGAGGCCCATGACTACCGCTTGGCGATATCGGGGATTGTTTTGGACAAGGTATTTCTCCACGCCAATTTTGCCGACCACTGGCTGTCCAATATTCGGGAAAGCGGCACTCGCTCCTGATCCAGCAGCCGGCTGGAGTGGCTCCCATTTCACCGGACATGCGGCGGTTGGGTTTAGGCACTGAGGCGCAAGAACTCGCGAGGTGAGCGGAACTTGAGGCCGGAGTGCGGGTGGAGCTCACAATAATCGTCGATCCATTTGGGCAGCAAGGCCAGGATGGTGTCGGCGTCTGGGAGGATGACGATCGAGGCATAGTCCCTATTCAGGGTTTGATGAAGGCCTCGGACATGCCGTTGCTCTGTGGGCTTCGAACCGGGGTGTAGAGTAGGCCGATGCCGAGGGCCGCGGCCATCTGTGCAGTCTGGCGGGCGATATCGGCGCTGCCATTGTCAGAGAGCCATTCCAGTCGGTGCGGAACCTTGAGGGTCTGGAAGCGTCGCTCGACCGCCGCGATCATCAGGTCAAGGACCATCTGGCCGGAGATGCCAGCATTGGCGACCGCCGACCAGGCAATGATCTCTCGGTCGCAAGCATCGATGACGAAGACGATGCGGACGACCTCGCCATTGCGGGCATGGATTTCCAGATGATCTGAGCACCAGCGGATGTTGGAACGCAGGGCAACAACGCTTGCGATAGGGCCCACGCGGCATGGAGGGCTTGCTGCTGCGGTTAATTAGATTCGACCGGGAGACGCCCAGCGTTCTGGCAATCGCGCTCATTGGGAATCGCCCTCGGGATCGCTCCACGACAGCAACGGCGACGACCGTTTTTTGGGGCGAGCGAGGTCAAGGGCTTCCTTGAGAATCTCGGCTTCCATGGTCTTCTTGCCCAGCATGCTCTCGAGATCGCGCACCCGCTTCTCCAGCTCGCGGACCTGGGAAGAGCCCACAACATCTTCGTCGGCCTGAACGGCGGCATGGCCGCCCTCGAGCATGCGGCGTTTCCGGGCGAAGAGCTGGCAGGGGGAAATACCGGCGCGTCGTGCCACGTAGGAAACGCTGATGCCCGGCTGCATGGCTTCCTCCACCAGCCGAACCTTCTCGGCGACGGACCAGCGCCGGCGGCGCTGCACCAAGGTGATAACTTCGACCCGCCGAAACGGCTCATCGGAACTCTTGGACATAGTCGTACTCATAGGCGCATGCCTATGCCTATCGGCTATGCCGCCTGTCCGGTCAAAATGGGGTGCGCTCCACGCCACTTGGTCATTAAGCTGAATTGGGCCTATCAAATTCAGTTGCTCCTTGGAGCGTTGATGGTACTGTTATCGGGCCAACGCGTGAACTTTCATCGAGGCGCTTCGACTGAAGGATTTGGTCTTTCGACCGGTGAGCGAGCCGGCGATCAGGCGGTGCATTGTGCTGCTTGAGAAGGCGCGGGGCCCCGCTTGGTCTATGTCCAGCGCTTTGTCGATCTCTGAGTGTGCAGGCGACAGTGATCAAGGCCCGACGAAGTCACCGTTGCAGCGTCAAGCTTCCATAAAGATAGGGACGCCGGTCGTTCCAGAGATTGAAGAAACTGCGATACCGAATGACCTCTTCAAGGTCGATCTTTGCGCGCAGGACCTCTTCGCTCTCACTATCAGCAGAAGCCACTATCCGGCCATCGGGAGCGGCCACCACGCTGTTTCCCAGGAAGCAGTGGCCGCTCTGAACACCGACGCGGTTGCAACTGAGAAAGTACACTCCATTTTCTTGCGCGCGCGTAAAGACGCGATGATGGAACTGCGCAGCGTCTAGCGGGTCTTCGTTCTCTGGCCTGAACGAGGCCCAGACATTTGTCACGACCTCCGCGCCCAAAAGCGCGAGAGCCCGCGTCGCCTCGGGGAAGCGGATGTCATAGCAGACCTGCATGCCAATCCGACCGATCGGAGTGGTCGCGACCGGGAAATCCTGACCGGCCGCAAACAGCAGTTTTTCGTTCTGCCAAAGATGCACTTTATGATAGACGCAGGATGCGCCGTCAGGCCCGATCAGCACTGAAGCATTGGTCAATCGACCGGATATCAGGGCATCACGCAGCGCCATGCCAATGACGATGTGGGAATCATGCTGGCGAGCAATGGTCGCAAGATCGCTTATTGTTGGCCCTTCCAAAGTTTCGGATGCCTCGTGCAAGCGTGCGGCATAATCCCTGAAGCCGGCAAGCCCAAGCCCGACCGGGGTACCGGGAACCAGCGGTTCCACATATCCTGTGATCGCGAGTTCCGGAAACAGGATTAGGCGGGAACCCGACGCCGCCTCAGCCTCGGCGATCTCAAGAATCCTGCCCCGGTTGCTATCCGGATCGAGAGCGACAATCTCGATCTGCGCCAGACTCACCTGGAACGGATCGGGCATCTGTTCCTCCATCTAGGTGTCGCAAAAAGGAAAAACTCTGCTACCAAGCCGCTCGGAAGGCAGGAGTATGACGTCTGCCGGACATAATCCAAAGTGGCGAGCATCAAGATCTGCGACGACCATGCCACAATGTCAATTTGACTATTGACACCATTCCACTTTAATGAGGATGAATGGGCGAGATTCGGGTCGAACACGACGGCTCGTGGAGCGTTTTCCAAAGCCGAACCACAGTAGGAGTAGCAAGTGAAGGACTGGGTGCCGGACCTGTCGAAGGCGAGCGGCTATCGATATCGGGCCCTCGCCGAAGCAATAAGGGCCGCGGTGCAGTCGAGCGAACTCGCGCCGGGGGAGCGCTTGCTTTCACACAGGGACATGGCCTGGAAGGCCGGAGTGACGGTAGCGACGGTGGCCCGCGCTTACCAGATCGCCGGAGAATGGGGAATGGTCTATTCCAAGGTAGGGCACGGTACGCGGGTGCGCGAGATAGCCGATAGCAGGCGGCCGCTCGTGCTGCGGGAAGAATCCAACCACCTGGTGAATTTCGGACTGCTGCTGGCCACTCCGCTCACCGAGTCTGCATTGCGCAAGCAGGCTTTCACCAGTGTGTTTGCCCACATTGGCACGAAGATCGTGGAACGCTCCCTGTCGGGCTATGCGCCCGACCTTGGCTACCGCGCACACCGCGACCTCGGCGCAGCGTGGATCGAATCTCTCGGCGATGCTTGCGAAAGCGAAAACATCACCATCACGCGTGGCGCTCAGGAAGCGTTCCTAATCCTGCTTAGCATGCTTACGCAGCCGGGGGATCCAGTGCTGGTGGAGGAGACTACATATCTCGGCTTAGCGCACATGCTAAGGTTGCGGAACCACCGCATGGTAGCGACGCCGATGGATACGGAAGGCATCACGCCGGACGAATTCAACGAACTCGCCCGCAGTTCGAAGGCTCGCCTCCTGTTCGTGAGCCCGACGCTGCAGAATCCGACCGGTGCAACGATGTCGCTGGAGCGGCGCCAGGCCATTGTGGATGTAGCTCGCAGTAACGACCTTCTCATCATTGAGGACGATCCCTTCGCCGCATTGCTATCAGGCCAGCGCCCCACGTCAATTTCTAATCTGGCGCCGGAACGCACCTTCCATCTCTACAGCCTGTCCAAATACGTCGCGCCCGCTATGCGAGTGTGCTTCATGAGCTGCCCAAGCGCCCACATTCAGATGCTGGAGGGCGTCAAGCATTCGGTGACACTCGGCGGGCCCTTTCTGCAGGCGGAGATCGCAGCGGAATGGCTTCGGCGCGGAATTCTAAAGAAGCTCTGTAACTGGCAGGCCGAGGAAATGCGCCACCGCTGGGCGCTAGCACGAAGCGCTTTTGGACACCTCATCCCGGAGGATGCGTCACCCAGCCCCTTCGTATTCCTCCACCTACCCGAAACATGGCGGGCCGGCGAGTTCGTCAGCGCCGCGCGGGCGGCTTCGGTGAGCTGCATCGAGGCGGATCGGTTCACAGTTGGACGAGCGTCGGCACCCCAGGCTGTCAGACTGTCGCTGAGTTCGCCAGTGACCGATGACGAATACAGGCTGGGCCTCACCCGCCTGTCGGACCTGGCGACTTCCAGCTATGTTCCCTCGAGCGCGATCCGCTACTGAAGCACCCTCCCGCCCGACGTGCCCTTTCATAGCGCTGTGGGCACTGTATTACCGACTTCTTTGCCGTCCGTAGGGCCAAGACTTCGGTAACGGGGCCGGTGCAGTCAAGTCCAAAGAGACGCAGCGAGCGGTTCGGCAACACTCTGTGCCGGCCGATTGAGGACTGTTCATTCCGAGCGCGTGATCGCGATGAGAGCGCTGGATCGCATCCCTTCTTCTGAGGCCACCCCGGGGTTCATGCTTCGGTCCGTGGGCAGCGCGATGTCTGCCATCATGATGCTGGTCAGTGCGGTACGCGACCGGAGGCCGGCGACAGTCCTGACCACGGCATCATCGGGGACCGCGTCCCGGTAGGGACCTCGAAGGGCTGCGGTCATGCAGCCATCAGTTGAGCGCTCCTGCAAGCATTTGATCTGTCATGCTCGGGCGGTCTACGCCGCAGCATCGATCCGGAACTCTGTGGCATCGCTCCACATGCGATGGAGCACAACACCGATCCGACGGCCCAGGGCAATCATCGCCTTTTCGTGCCTCGCCGTTTCTTGACTTGTACAGCCCACGTCCTGAGCCATGAGGGGCGTCCCGCGGTTCATCATCACTGTAGCCGCTTGGCACAGGGCCCTGCATAGATTGGTGTCGCCCGCACGGGTGATACCACCTGTCGCGTCACGCTCTCCCGACTGATGCCGAGATGGTGTGAGCCCGACCCAAGGGCCGACTTTCTTGGAAGAAAAGAAACGGGCGGGATCATCGATTGCGGATCGGAAGCCAGCGCGACCACGGCGCCTACTCCGGGCATGGTCATCAGCAATCTGCACACCGGGTCCTCATTGGCGAGCAGTCGAACCGACCGTTCGAGCGCAGCCGGTTCGCCGCGCAGGGCGGCTCTGGCCCTCAGCATGGGATCGCTCGCCGCCTTGAGCTTGGCATTGCCATCCACCAATTCGCGCACCCGTAGGTCAAAACGGCCACGTGAGATCGCCCCTACTTTCAGGCCAAAGTTCCGAAGCAGGCCGCGCAGCGACATCTTGAGAGCTATCATGCCCTGCTGGATGGCCTTGCGCGCACCGAGCAGGGCGCGAACCTCCTGCGCCGAGATGGATTTGCAGTGCACCGGACGGAACCAGCCCAGATGCAGAAGTCGCGCAATACCCTCCGCATCCCGGCGATCCGTCTTGACCGGCATCGCCATCAGCGCCCCTTTCACCTGTCGGGTTTCCATGAGCACGAGTTCGAACCCGGCCTCTGTCAATCGCCGATGCAACCATTGTGACAGCGGGCCAGCCTCCAATCCGATCACTTCTATCTCGTTGCCCAAGGCTTGAAGGAAGTCGTGGAGTGCCTCCGGTTCACTCGGAACCTGGGCCTCCTTCACGATCTTGCCATGTTCGCTGATCACGCAGACCGACGAACTGGCGAGAGATACGTCCAATCCTACAAAAAGCTTCATGTCATCCGTCTCCATCCAATCCTGACACGGGGATGGCTGCGGTTCGCCCGAAGCATTGCAAGGTGTAACGGCAGGCCCCGTTACGGCATCTCATAACCAGTTCTGACGGTTGCGGCGATGCAGACGGCGGCGAGGAAGTTCCGGGCGAGCCGATCGTAGCGGGTTGCGATGCGGCGGAAGTCCTTGATACGACAGAACATGAGCTCAATCGCATTGCGGTCTCTGTAGAGGAAGGGCGAGAAGCAGTTCTTCCATTTCCGGTTCGCCTTGGGCGGGATATTGGCCAAGGCGCCGCGTCCGCGAGCCTGCTCCCGGATGGCATTGCTGTCATAGCCTTTGTCGGCATGCAGGATTGGCGCCGCCGGCATCTGTTCGATCAGCAGCGCCCCGGCAGTGCAGTCGGCTACCTGGCCGCCGGTCAGGAGAAAGGCGACCGGCCGGCACAATCCATCCGTCAGGGCATGGATTTTGGTGGTCCGTCCGCCTCTCGACGACCGATGGCCTGATTTTGCTCGCCCCTTTGCCGCCGGCCGCACAGCGATGCGCCCTTACCGCCGATGAGTCGATGAAACGCTCGGCCGGAGGCCCCCCTGCGTTGGCGAGAGCATGGACAATGGCGCTCCAAAGGCCCCTTGGCCGACCAGCGCTGGAACCGGTTGTAGAGAGTCTTGCGCGGTCTATAGACCGACGGAGCGTCGACCCAGCGTGCGCCGCTCTTCACCACATGGATGATGCCGCTGATCACGCGGCGATCATCGACGCGCGGCTTGCCTCGGGTGTCGGTCGGCAGATGCGGTTCAAGCAGCCCAAACTGCTCATCGCTGAGCCAGAAATATTCGCGATTCATGACGGGTCCCCCTCAGAGACCCTGAACGTATGGGCCGCCCCGTCCGCAAGGGTGTATTGAAGATTGCTCTGTTCAGTCTGCGTCAACGTATCCGGTCTCGGGATCTGTCCCGGCCAAGATGGGGATCCGCGCAGCCTGCTCCTCATAATCACAGCGGTCTCGATCGAGCGTTCAAGGTTTCAGGTTTCCAGGCTGCCGTTCAACTGTCAGGCCATCTTCCTTTCACCACCCGCAGACAGGCACGCCCGCCGGTTCAAGTGCCGGTGAGAGCCCTGTACCGATGCCGCCGCGATCGCCGGATCGAAACCGCGATCCTTGCGCGGCACCGCCCAGGCGATGCGTGCCAGCTTGGTCGCCAGCGCGACCACGACGACCTTCTTGTGCGCCCGTTCCGACAGCCTACGCGCCCAGCGCCCCAATGGCGGGTCCTGGGCCATGATGCGCGGCAGCACCGCCCGCGCACCGTGGATCAGGTTCGCCCGGAGGTACCGGTTGCCGCATTTGGATATGCCAAGCAATCGCGGCTTGCCTCCGGTGGTCGCCTGCTGAGGCGTCAGGCCAAGCCAGGCGGCAAGGTCACGGCCGCGCCCGAAGCTGCGAGCATCACCGACCGCGGCCGTCAGTGCGGTGGTGTTGATGGCGCCAATCCCGGGGATCGTCGCAAGGCGATGGGCCGCTTCGTCCTCGCGCGCCATGTGCGCGAACTCCGCATCGAAGGCGGCGATCCGCTCATCTAGGTTACGCCATTCGGCGCGCAAGTCCTCGATCAGAACCCGCATGCGCGGCGATAGCAGGGGATCGTCTTCGTCGGCGAAGACTGAAAGCGCATCCTCCAGCCTGCGCCGTCCCTGCGCCACGACGATGCCACGCTCCAGCAAGAGCGCGCGCAGATGGTTGATCAGCGCTGTGCGCTCCGCCACCAGACGCGAGCGCGCCCGATGCAAGGCCTGGGTGTCCGATTGCACCTCGCTCTTGACCGGCACGAAGCGCATCGTCGGCCGCGTCGCCGATTCCGCGATCGCCTCGGCATCGTGGTCGTCGTTCTTATTCGCCTTCACATAGGGCCGCACATATTCCGGCGACATCAGTCGGACCGTGTGACCCATGGCGCCGAGCACCCGACCGAGGTGATGCGCGCCGCAGCATGCTTCCATTGCCACAATGCAAGCCGGCAGCCTGCCGACGAAATCCGCAACGCCGCCACGACGAACGCGCCGACGCAGAACACGGCACCAGCTTTATCCAACCCGACGAGGCTGCACACCTTCTTGCCAAGGTCAATTCCAAGCACGAAGATCGACATCAGTCCGTTCCTCTCTCGTTCCAAAACAAAGCAATCCTAACGGATCGCTCGGAGAGGGGCAGGCTATCCCATAATCACAATCCCGCCGTCAGAGGAACCCCTTTTATGGGTCCGGACCCTAGGAGGCTGTGCTGGCAATCACATGCTACGGTGTTCTATTCCGATTTTAGACACATCGGTGCGCATGCAGCACCGACCGGCCCATCAACGGCCGTACTCGCGAATTCGTCAGTCAGATCCTTTAACGGCGCGCCGCTACCGCTAAACATTAACACCAGGTCAATACCAAAATTGACATATGAGCATCTGAAGTCATCTGATACGCCAAGGCCGTCGGGGTTAACCGACGCTGTTGGCTTGTGGACTAAGGACCTGATGTTGGTGGACAATTCAGAAACGTCACCGGATTTTGCCGAAGCTGTACCAGGCGATGCCGATATTGTCGTGATCGGCGGCGGCGTGATGGGCTGCAGTGTTGCCTATCACCTCGCCAAGTTAAGCGGCGGTACAAAGCGCGTTCTCTTGCTGGAAAGAGACAAGCTCACTTCGGGCACTACTTGGCACTCGGCTGCTCAGGTGCGGCAGTTGCGTTCTACGGAAAACCTGACGCGGCTCATTCAGTACTCGACCGAGCTTTATACGGCACTCGAAGCCGAAACTGGACAAAGCACGGGCTGGTTGCAGACGGGTTCAATAAGCATCGCCACCAATCCGGATCGTCTTACTCACATACGACGCCAGGCCGCTCTGTCGGAAGCATTTGGAATACCAGCCCAAGAAATTACGGCGCGGGAGGTGGCGGAAGCATGGCCGCTCGCGAACGTGTCCGATGTTATCGGGGCAATCTACTCTCCCAATGACGGACGGGTAAATCCAAGCGATCTGTGCACCGCTCTCATAAAGGGATTTCGTTCACGCGGGGGCCGCGTGCATGAAGACACGCCAGTCACAGGGTTAAAGCGACACGGCAGGCGCCTTACCGCAATTGAAACGAGCAAGGGCACGATTCGCTGCGAAACCGTTGTCCTAACGGGCGGGCTATGGAGTGCCAGTATCGGGGCTCTGGCGGGGCTTCACGTACCGCTCTACGCTTGCGAACATTTTTATCTCCTCACCAAACCGGTGGACGGCGTCGTCCGTCATCGGCCGACCCTCTCGGATCACGACGGGCATCTTTATATCCGCGACGAAAGCGGTGGGCTCCTCGTCGGCTGCTTTGAGCCGAGAGGAAAGCCAATCGATGTCTCAGAACTGCCGGCTAACTTCGCATTTGGCCTGCTCAATGAGGATTGGGATCATTTCGAACCCATGATGCACAACGGCATCCATCGCATTCCGGCGTTGGAACACGCTGAGGTGCGAATGCTTTTGAACGGCCCCGAGAGCTTTACGCCTGACGGCGCTTTCCTGCTTGGGCCTTCGGCAGAAGTGGACAATCTGTTTCTGCTTTGCGGCATGAATTCTGTGGGTGTCGCGACCGGAGGGGGCGCTGGCAAAGCTCTTGCGCAGTGGATACTGGAGGGCGGCGCACCGATGGACCTCACGGGCGTGGACCCGCGCAGATTCCCACCGATCGAGAGCAATATCGGGTTTCTGCGGGAGCGCACGCCGGAAGTGCTCGGCGAGCACTATGCGATTTCTTTCCCCGGCCACGAATGGAAGAGCGGGCGCGACCTCCGCCGCGGCCCGCTGCACGACGACCATGTACGTGTTGGCGCGCAATTGGGTCAGCGCTTCGGATGGGAGAGACCTCTGGTTTTCGGCACCGATGTCGACATGAGGCCAACGTTTGGAAAAGCTGGCTGGCACGATTTCGTCGCGAAGGAAGTGGAGGCCGCGCATAAGGGGGCGGCATTGTTCGATCAATCCACGTTCGGCAAGATACGAGTCGCGGGTTCTGACGCCGAAACGTTCCTCCAGCGCCTTTGCGCCAACGATATGGCACGCGACCCTGGACGTGTCATCTACACGGCCTTTTTGGATGACCGGGGTTGTTTCCAGAGTGATTTTACTGCCCAGCGGATCGACGAAGATGAATATGTCCTATACGTGAACACAAACGGTGTCCTGCGCGACCTCGTCTGGCTTCTGAACCATCGACGCAGTGATGAGCGCGTCGAGATCGAAGACGTTACGGAGGCGTTCGCCGTCATAGGATTGATGGGTCCGTTATCTGCAGATGTCTTGAGCAGCGCTTGTGACGGATCTGATCCGCTCGCTGATCTTCCATTTTTTGCGCACCGGACATTCTCGTTGAAGGGCATAGATCTCCGCGCCGCTCGCCTGTCTTATGTTGGCGAATCGGGATGGGAGATCACAGTCAGCGCCGCAGACGCTCCTCGATTGTATAGAATCCTGCGCGAAAGTGGCCACGCAGCGGGAATCTGCCCGGCAGGTCTGCTAGCTCAGACTTCGATGAGAATAGAGAAAGGTTTTCTATCGTTTGGACACGACATAACGCCGGACGACACGCCCGTTGAAGCAAGGCTCATTCATGCGACAAAACTCGGAAAGGACATTGACTTCATCGGCCGGCCGGCGTTGGAGCGGCGGCTTAAGCAGCGTCCTGATCGCCAAATGGTGACTATCCTTCTGGATAACGCATTCCAAGCCAATCCGATCGGCGGTGAGCCAATCCGAATTGAGGGCAGAATAGGAGGACGTGTCACTTCAGCGAGCTTCGGATTTCGTGTTCAGCGGCCGGTTTGTCTTGGTTACCTGAAAGGTGACTTTGCCGAACTAGCCGGCGCGGAAGTTGAGGTCGACATCGCAGGCCGGCCCTATCCCGGCCGCGCACAAACAGCCGCTGCATTTGATCCCAAGGGGCTACATCTCCGAGCCACCTCGGCAGCGGTGGTAGCATAGGCGCACCTCCAAAAATTTGCCGTCAGATGACTGAGAACTTGTGGTCTCGCGAGGCTATTTGCGCGATCAATTAACAACTGCCACCTATTGAGCTTGCGTGCTCGTGTAGGCCAGGCACCCATTCTTCATACAGCTGCGATGCACGATCCACTGGTCGAGGCTTGCAGCCTTCTCGGAAGTATTCAGCAAGCCGCGTATCCGCGACTCGCTATTCGTGAAGGACGGTCAGTATTCAACTTGCGCCGGGGAGTTGGCGGCATTCGATTTGGCTGTGGATCTCATCAGGACCCATGCTGGAGGAATAATCGCCCAAGAGGTCTGCCGGCATGCAACGGTAGAGGGGGGCAGCGCTCCGGTTCGAACCGTCAGGCATGTCCCTCGGGCATAGCGTTCGCGGGCGTGAGCGAGAGCCTTGTCGCCGCCACAAGGGTCATGGAGGAGAATATTGAGTTTCCACTCACGATCTCCAAGCTGTCCGAGCGTGTGGGGCTTTGAGGCGTCAGCTTGCCCGGCTCTTCGCGAAACACATCGGTGTCTCTCCCGTCAAATACTATCTCAAACTAAGAGTCGATTATGCCAAAAGATTGATTGAAGGCACGCGGCTGCCCCTGGTCGACACCAGGATAGCCAGCGGCGTCGTGTCCAAGTGCTTTCGGAAGATCCACGGGGTCTCGCCGCAGCAATTTCGCTTGACCGTGCCTGCCTGGGTCGGTCGAGGTATCGGCTGTTGCGATCGGTACCGGCCGAGTGATGCCCCTACTCGGCGCGCCTACCGGTGAGCTTCTAACAGCCAAATCAGCTGTACTGCGGGGGTTCGAAGAGGAATTGCCCTGCCGTGGCGACCCGCCCCGGGAGAGTGCCGTTTTCAAGGCGCTAAATTGGAGTTCTTAGGGCGGATCCGAGAAAAGGCAGTAGAGTGATCCGTATATCCGAATTGCACATGGAGCTTCCGCCATGCCGTTCGCTGCCCGTGCGGCCGGCTTACTCCCTCTGGGCTTTGTAGGAAGCATCGGGCAGTTCTCGGACAGCTGTAAACTCATCGAGCCGCGATGCATGCGCGACGGGTTGGCTTCGCCGGCGCCCTGGCGATCCATCCGGCACAGGAGCTTTCTCGCCGACTCTAGCGAAGATCGAATGGACGCGCCGTGTCGTCGCGGCGGAAAGGCTGCCGCAGGGCCGGGTCTGTACGCTTTTGCTATGGATGGCAAAACGATTGACCGCCGGTGGTGCGGCGTATCCATGAAGTCCTGGACCTTGTGGGCAGCAACTAACCTGCCTCTGGTTCGGCCGTATGGGGCCGCCAATCCCAGGTATGGGCGCGGCAGTATTGCAGCTT
Source organism: Mesorhizobium sp. BHbdii (assembly GCF_053848045.1). Classification (NCBI taxonomy): domain Bacteria; kingdom Pseudomonadati; phylum Pseudomonadota; class Alphaproteobacteria; order Hyphomicrobiales; family Phyllobacteriaceae; genus Mesorhizobium; species Mesorhizobium sp. BHbdii. The sequence goes on from NZ_JBSPKX010000008.1 coordinate 35,967, forward strand.
GCTCACCATCTCGTTTCAAGATAGATATCAAAAAATGGGGAGGCCCCAGCTAGGTTCCGTAAGCCGTGGAAATCAGGCAGTTAAAATATTTCGTCGGCGTAGTGGAGGCAGGCAGTTTTACGAAGGCATCTGCGCTCCTCCACATCGCTCAAAGCGCGCTTAGCCTTCATGTACGCCAACTGGAGGAACGCTTCGGCACTCAGCTTCTGGTACGTGACAGAACCGGCATCAGCGTGACGGCGTCCGGAGCCAAGCTGCTTGAGCGGGCGCGGACGATTCTTAAGGAAATCCAGCTCACCGAGGCGGAACTGACCAATACGGTGACCTCTCCCTCCGGAGAGGTGACTATTGGCATTCCGTCCGGAGCCGCTCGTGTCCTCAGCGGCCCACTGCTTGAGGCGGTAAGGAACGAACTACCGAGGGTCTCCCTCAAGATGATCGAGGGTATGACGGGACCGCTGGAGGAGTGGATGGCAGCCGGACGATTCAATCTGGCGGTTCTCTACCGCACCGAAGACAGTGTTGGGCGAATGACGGTCCTGGCGCGCGAAGAGCTTTCTCTGGTGGCGCCGACGGAGGAACCGCCTTTCGAAGAGTCGGTATGTCTTGCGGGCCTGCACGCGTTCCCGCTGGCGGTTCCTATGCGCAATAACAATGTCAGGCGTTCAGTGGCTGATGTCGTTGCACAGCACGGTTGTATGCTGGATGTCAGGTTTGAAGTGGACTCCCTCTCGACCATTATCAACATGGTCATTGAGGGAAAGGCATATTCTATTCTCGCCCCGTCGGCCGTTCAGAAAGAAGCCGCTCAGGGACTGGTCCGGACGGTCAAAATCGTGGATCCGGTGATTACCCGTTCCGTCGTGCTTGCGGTAAACCCGAAAGATGAGCGTTCTCCGGCCGTCTCCGCGGTTCGCAAACTCATCCCCAAGGTCGCCAGGACACTGATCGAGAACCGGCGCTGGTCAGCCACAGCTCCGGACGCGGGCTGGTAATCCCGTCACCCATAGGGCATCGGCCATTTCTAGTTTCCGCGGCCAGTCGATCTGGATTCCAGATGGAACTCGGCAACATTCCATATTTGACCAACCGCGACCATCGCGATGAAAATCGGCTCAAACGAGCATAGCGATTTGGTTTCGAACGCCGCTCGTATGGCAAGAAGTCACACACCTGGAGCACGCGATGTCCCACGGCACCAGCTACGAGCTTTTCATTAACGGCATGTGGCGAGCGGGTAGTGACGGAATCACTCTGCCGGTGATCAATCCGGCGACGGAGAAGGTATTTGCCTCCGTGGCCTCAGCGTCGGCGCCGGATATGGATGAGGCCCTCGCTTCGGCAGAGCGGAGCCGCACGGCTTGGTCCTCATGGCCTGCAAAAGATCGTGGCGAGATCCTCGTAGCAGCAGCCAGGATCTTGGCAGCGAAGGTCGAAGCCGCAGCCAAGGACCTGTCGGCCGAACAGGGAAAGACGATTGCCGAAGCGTCGGGTGAGTACGCGCGCGCTGTCGAAACGCTGGAGTGGAACGGCAGGCACGCCGAAGAGCTGTCGGCCCCGATTCCGTTGGGCCCGAACCGGATGATTGTGCCGGAACCTCTCGGTGTCGTTGCTGGCTTTACACCTTGGAACTATCCCGCCGTACTTATCGCCCGCAAGCTCGCTCCTGCGTTGGCAGCAGGCTGCCCGGTGATCCTAAAAGGGGCTGAAGAGACGCCCAGCGCGGCTGTCCATATCGTCGAAGCCTTGTGCCAAGCGGGTCTCCCGGACGGCGTGGTCAATCTCGTCTTCGGTGTGCCGGTGCTAATATCGCGACATCTTATCAGTTCGCCGATCGTGAAGGTCTTGACTTTCACGGGCTCCACGGCGGTTGGAAAACAGCTGGCAAAGCTCGCCGCGAATAACTTGCAGCGGTGCATCCTTGAACTCGGTGGGCATTCCCCGGTCATAATATGTGAGGATGCCGACCTGGCAAAGGCCATACCGGCAATCTCAGATTACAAGTTCGAATGCGCGGGCCAGAGTTGCAATGCGCCCAGCAGAATCCTCGTCGCGCAGGCTCTTTATGAGGAATTCCTGACCCAGGTGACTGAAGCCGCCAGCAAGATCAAGATCGGCCCACCGAACGAACCGGCGACGGAGATGGGACCGATGGCAAACGTGCGGCGAATCGAGGCCATGCAGCGTCTGATCAAAGATGCGGTCGATCGTGGCGCACGCATCGAGACAGGTGGCACCCGCCTCGACCGGCCGGGCTTTTACTGGCCGCCAACCATCCTGACAGGGGTGCGAAAGGATGCGAAAGTGCTTCATGAGGAGCCGTTCGGGCCGATCCTCACTGTGGCGCCGTTCGACACGATCGAAGAAGCGATCGAAGAAGCCAACGCCACCGAGTACGGCCTAGCCGCCTACTTCTTTACCGCCGCCGCCGATGTGAAACAGAAGCTGATCAACGGCCTTTCGGCGGGCGCGGTCAGTGTGAATTACCTGAAAGGGGTTTCCGCAGATGCGCCTTATGGAGGCGTCAAACAGAGTGGCTATGGATATGAAGGGGGCGAGCAGGGGGTGCGGAGCTTCCAAAACCTGAAAATGGTCAACGGGCTTGGGTCATTCGGATGAAATTTCGTGAATAACATCACACGGACCATCGCCGGCAAGGACATCACAAGGAGCGTTGCAGACGCCCTTCAATACATCTCATACTACCATCCCCCGGACTATATCCGATACCTTTCGCAGGCTTACGTGCGCGAACAGAGTCCGTCGGCGAAGAACGCCATCGGGCAGATTCTGCTGAACTCCCGCATGGCGGCCTTCGGGCGACGCCCGATCTGCCAGGACACCGGCCTCGTGGTGATCTTCGCAAAGATTGGCATGGGCGCCCGCATCAAATCAACGGCCAGTTTCGCGGACCTCGTGAATGAGGGCGTCCGTCGGGCATATCTCGACCCCGACAATCCCCTTCGGGCATCCATCGTGGCGGATCCGCTCGCCGGAAGGGTCAACACTCGTGACAACACGCCGGCGGTCATACACATCGACCTTGTGCCCGGCAATCAGATTGAGATCACCATTGCCGCAAAAGGGGGCGGGTCGGAAAACAAGGCGCGTTTCACCACCCTGAACCCCAGCGCGTCCGTTGCCGACTGGGTGGTCGACACCGTTTCGACCCTTGGCAGCGGATGGTGCCCGCCCGGCCTGATCTCGGTTGGCATCGGTGGTAGTGCTGAAAAGGCGATGCTGCTGGCCAAGGAGGTCATGAACGAGCCCATTGACATGTCGGAACTGATCGCCAGGGGGCCGTCAAGCGCAGAGGAGGCACTGCGGATTGAGCTTTATGAGCGGATTAACGCGCTGGGCATCGGCGCCCAGGGCCTTGGTGGTCTGACCACAGTCGTTGACGTCAAGGTTGCGACCTATCCTACCCATGCGGCTTCCAAGCCCGTGGCGCTAATTCCGCAATGCGCCGCCAACCGGCACCTGAAGTTCAGCTTGGACGGCTCTGGACCCATCAGGCTTGAGCCGCCCGACTTGCGCGAATGGCCAGAGATTGGGATCGAGGAATTGAAGCCAGCCGGCGTCCGGCGTGTTAACCTAGATATGCTTACGAAGGAAGAGACGGCATCGTGGCGCTGCGGGGAAACCCTCCTGTTGTCCGGAAAGATGCTGACGGGCCGTGACGCCGCCCACAAGCGAATGGTCGACTTGATCGATGCCGGCAAGCCGCTTCCGGTCGATCTGCGGGGACGCGTGATCTACTATGTCGGACCAGTCCGCGCGGTGAGGGATGAGGTAGTCGGGCCGGCTGGCCCAACAACCTCCAGCCGCATGGACGGCTTTACCGATAAGATGCTCGCCGAAACCGGGCTTTTCGCGATGGTGGGTAAGGCGGAGAGGGGTCCGGCGGCCATCGAGTCGATTGTCAGACACAGGACGCCCTATCTCATCGCAGTGGGTGGCGCTGCCTACCTGATTTCAAAATCGATCAAGTCGGCGCGGCCTGTTGCTTTCGAGGACCTGGGCATGGAAGCCATCCATGAATTCGATGTGCAGGACATGCCGGTCATCATGGCTGTCGATGTTGAGGGAAACTCCATTCACAATTCCGGACCTGTCGAGTGGCGTAAGCGCATGGCGGCCGACAGTATTGCGCGCAGCATCGGCCTGTAAATCTTTGGGGCTATGCAATCGGGTCGGCCTCTCGAAGCCCATCGAAGCGCTGCACAAGTCCGGCGGATCGTCTTTTGCCCCGCTCACCGGCAGCCAACGAACAATCTCTCCCCCGCCTACCGGTTTGACGTAATTGATTTCAACAATACATTGGTTAGGCATCAATTCCACGCCGACAGCGGGTTAGAGTAAAAAGTCATGAAGTCGAAACCCAACACTGTGCGCCTAGATGCCTGGGACATCCGGATTCTCTCGGAAGTCCAGGCAGACGGTCGGATTTCGAAAAGCGAGCTTGCGAGACGCGTTCATCTTTCGGCTTCGGCTTGTTCGGAGCGGCTCCGTATACTTGAAGCTGCAGGTATCATTGAAGGATATTACGCGCGGCTGAGTCCGACCCTCACTGGGGGCGTGATCTTCGTGATGGTGGAAGTGGTGCTGAACCGCCACCGTCTCGAGGACCAGCGACATTTCGAGACCGCGATTCAAGAGATCCCGGAAATCCTGGACTGCTGGGCTATTGGGGGACGGATCGACTACCTGATGCGCGTCGCAGCTCCTTCTATGGCTGCGTATCAGGATCTCATGGAGGGACTGCTGCAGACAGGCTTGGGAATCGATCAGTACTACAGCCTTATTGTGACGAAACCCGTCAAATCCAATTCCGCGATCCCCTTGGCCGCCTAGGGATCGGTGAGTTCGGGAGATGTGGTTTCGACGGCGATTGCGGCCAATTCCGTGAATTCGTCGGCTACGGACGCGCATTCCCGCGAAACGCGAGGTGTGTTTGCCGATATGATTAGCTCTAAAGAGGCGGTGAACCGGGTGTTCTCCGCCGAAGGAGAAGACGATGAGCCTGATCAATCTAGGAACCGAGCAACTCCGCGAGAAGGATCGAAGCTTCGTTTTTCATCCGTCCACGCACTTAGCCAAGCACAGTCGCGGTGAGACGCCGAACCGGATCATGGCCGGTGCAGAAGGCGTCTACATCTGGGATACGGATGGCCGAAAGAGCCTCGATGGTTTCGGCGGGCTCTACTGCGTCAATATGGGATATGGATGCACGGAGATTGCCGACGCCATTGCCCGGCAAGCGCACGAGTTACCTTTCGCACATGTCTATGCCAGCCAGGGCACGGAGCCAGTCGCCCTCTTGGCGGAGGCAGTAGTCGAATATTTCGGGCAGGAGATGCGAAAGGTCTATTTCGGCCTTTCAGGCTCTGACGCAAACGAAACCAACATCAAGCTGGTCTGGTACTACAACAACATTCTCGGCCGCCCTGAAAAGAAGAAGATCATTTCGCGACATCGCGGCTATCACGGATCCGGGCTGGTCACAGGAAGCCTGACGGGCCTTCCCTTCTTTCACGATTTTTTCGACCTACCTCTGGATTTGGTGCGCCATACAACGACGCCGCACCACTATCGCCAGGCGCATGACGGCGAAAGTGAGAAAGCCTTCTCCCGGCGTTGCGCCGACGAACTTGAAGCCCTTGTCCTCGCTGAAGGCCCGGAGACGGTTGCAGCCTTTATCGGAGAGCCGGTACTTGGGACCGGTGGCATCGTTCCGCCCCCAGAGGGATACTGGACGGCCATCCAAGGGGTGCTCGACAAGTACGATATCCTGCTAATCGCAGATGAAGTGGTTTGCGGCTTCGCGCGAACCGGCGCGAAATTCGGGTCCCACCTCTATGGTATGCGTCCGGACTTCGTCACCATCGCCAAGGGTTTGAGCTCCGCCTACCTCCCTATCTCTGGGTCAATAATTGGTGACCGAGTCTGGTCGGTATTGGAAGAAGGAACGGAAAAGCATGGCCCTCTCGGCCATGGCTGGACATATTCTGGTCACACCCTTTGCGCTGCGGCCGCACTCGCGAATATTCAATTGCTCAAGGAAAGAAATATCCTGGAACATGTCCAGAACGTCGGGCCCTACTGGCATGCTCGCATGAAAGCCGAACTGGGAGGCCATCCCATGGTCGGAGAAGTTCGCGGCGTCGGCATTCTTTCCGCCGTGGAACTAATGCAGAATCCAAAAGAACGGGTACCATTCAAGCCCGAACTTCAGGTCGGCGTTCGCGCCGCCGCAGCCCTGCTTGAAAACGGCGTCATCGCGCGTGCCATGCCCCATAGCGATACCCTCGGCTATGCGCCGCCACTGATCATCACCTGCAAGGAGATCGACGTCATAGTCGACGCGACCGCAAAATCGGTGGATACGACCTATCGCGCGCTGAAGGCGGAGGGTGCGATGTGATTCTGACGGAGCCAGCGAATACAAGCCATTCAGATCGATCTATGGCGCACATCACTGTGCCGACAGATAGGACGTGGTCCTTTCAGTTCAAGCGATCGTGAGTGGGCGAACTGTTGCGCGAACCTCCTGAAACAGCCTGGACTCACGCGCCGTCCTGGTTTCGCCGGCAACATGGAGCGTCTCAGCAATCGGGCCCTCTTGCACGAGATTATTGTTGATCGCCTTGCGCAACTACCAAGCGACGAAGCGATGAACGAGCTCGAAGCAGCAGCATCGCCTACGCCGCCTATATCAGCAGGCGGATATTTCGCAGCAGCCGCATCTGAGTCGAGCGGCCGTGTCGACCCAAGGTGGAGACGTCGACGTGATCGCGCCCGCCGCAGTGTTCCCAGAAATAGCTCCGGCGTTCCGCCTGTTGCCGCCCTTAGCGCCAAAGAGTTTCGGATTTCCCTGCGGCAGCAGGCGCACAGGTGATCAACCGATCGCCTTGGCGGTGCGATGTCAAAGACAAAAGGTGATGGCCGTTTTCGCTATCTGGCCGCACAGGTGGCGGCGATAAACTGATGTCAGGCGGCCCTGGTCATGGCTTTCCATTGGCTATGGCGGTCAGCCGGTAGAGATCGATCTGGAGGTTGGGCACTTCTGGAGTTCTGGCGTCGCGGGACGAAATGGTTCTGAGCGCAGAGAAGAACGAACGAACCTCTGCAGGCCTACCGGCGAGCGGAAGCCCCTGCATGGTGTTCTCCGTGTTCGTAATGGAAGTGCGGCCGTGGTGTCGCAATCGCCGAGCAAGGCAATTCTTTTCCCATAAGAATGATCGCCAATCGGATCGGACGCGCAGCTGATGCGGCTTTCGGTGGAGCTACGAATCCGGAGCAAGCAAATTCGTTATGAGGATCTGGAGAAGCACGGCGCCTCCATCCCGGACGGTCTTCAGCCGCGAGGAACTGATCGGAGGGTCTGGGTCGGAAACATTTCCAGCTGAGCACACGTCGCATAAGCAGCCGAAACTCTTCAGAATTTGAAGAGATGCCTCCAAATTTTAAACTTCCCGAACAGCTAGCGTAACCTACACTTTACTAAAGATCACTTTCCGGGTCGGGTGATGTGATGCATCTTTGGCGATGCCGGCCTGCCGAGGACGGTGAAGAGCAGCCCTACAGCCGGCAGGTTGTGCACCAGTGAACATCCGGCGCAAATGGCTGCCCGCAATTGGCTGCTGAGGAGAGACTATGGAACGCCCGCAGATGAATGCGGCCTCTCATTTTCTAGGGCTGGCAACCAGAGTGTCCGACCAGTTTTCTTTGGTGCCGTCGCTGCATTTCCCGAAGGCGCCTAGAGGAGCACTCGCGGTCGAGTTTGGTCGCTTTATCGACCAGACTGATGGTATTGCTCAATCCGAGCAATTGTTCGAGCTACTATCTGCTTTTGCCTTGAATCTTGATTTCCCGTGGATCGCCTATGACTCTCTTACACCCGACCAAAAATGTTTAATGCCCGTCCGACGCGATGAGGCGGTCATGCTGAATTATGCTGATGAATGGCAGAAGCGCTATTTCGAAATGGGTTATGACAGGATAGCCCCCATTTTAAAGACGTGTCGAAAGCGGGCAGGCGCCTTTCGATGGAGCGAAATGTATAACGACACAAGCACGACTGAAAACGAGCGGCGCGTTTTTGACGAGGCTGCGATGTTCGGCTTGAGGTCAGGCATTAGCGTTCCATTGCACGGCCCCCATGCCACCTTCGCGATCATGAGCTTTGCTCAACCCTGGGCCTGCGAACTCCAAAATAGAACAATCGATTATTTGCAGCTTGCCGCGTTACAATTTCATCATAAGGTCGCGAAATATACAAATCCGAGTGACGTCAAGGAGGCGCCTAGGCTTTCTTTGAGAGAAACTGAGTGCATTCTATGGGTTGCGAGAGGTAAATCGTCTTGGGAGATAGGAAGAATACTAGGGATATCATTAAACACGGTCAATTTCCACATAAAAAATGTAATGCGAAAATTGGATGCTGCTAACAGAAGGGTCGCTGCTGTAAAGGCCCTGAACTTCGGAATTATTGAGTTGTAAAAAGAGGTAAGATACTTTGCTATCGCGGCCCGCGGGCCGGCAACATCTGAAACGTCAGGACGAGCAGAATGATGCCGGCCCTTCGGACAGCACGACAGCCTGTGACGGGAGGGCGTTCCCGTCACAAAGGATGTTGACGCGTAAACTGCCGGCGGAAGCCAGTCAGTCGCTGCAACATCAACTTCAGGTCCACCAGAGAACAAGATCCGGCCGCGCAAATCCGAAGAAGCAGTTCAGCAGAAGGCGACGCTTTCCGTTGCCTGATTGTCGGGTGACACCGTGAACGAAACCGCCGTCGATTAGGACGATATCCCCGGCCTTGAGCTGGAAGTCGTGACAAGGAAAGGCATCGAGATAAGCTGCCGAATAGGGATAGCCCGTGGTCTCCACACCCTGCGACTTGCGATCGGTGACTGTCGGCTTATGACTCCATATCCGCACATTGCCGCCTTCCTCGGGCATGCTGGCATAGAAGTTGAGCGCGGCGACGGTGTTGTCCGCCACCGCAGGAATCTCGTAATTGCTCCCGGCAGATACGACTTGAGCAACGTCGTCGTGAGGCTCCAAGGCATACATGCCCGTGCCAGACCAAGACAGGGCACGACAAACATTGGCTTGGCCGTCCTCCGAACGAGCCAGTCGCAATTCAATGCCCTGATTGTGAAGCTCGCGCTTCAGGGCGTCGAATACTCCGCGGACCGGATCAACCAAGGTACCAAAAAGAGCGTTGACGAAGGGTCGCGCATCTTCCGCCTGTGCGAAATACGTGGCTGCATCGTTCCTGTAGTGAGATGCGCCGACATACTGTCCGGGAACGCCGTCTTTGCGCTCTTTGAGACCGGGATTGCGAATAAAGTTCGCGGTGATCTCCTCGGCCACTTCGCTACTGAAAGCTTGCTTGATGTGCAGGCCGGTGATGTCACCTTTCAGCACCGAGATTATCTCCGCAGTGCTGATCGAGCCCGTGCGTTCCGCGAGCGTAAGAGGCGAGATGGCTGGCGCCTGAGATACTTGGTCAGCGTTCATTGGCTTGCTCCTGTATTGCCTGATCGAGGATGGCGATGCCATCATGGAGTTCGTCATCGGTGATGGTTATGGGTGGGAGGACTTTGATGACGTCGCGATTTGGCCCTGAAGATTCGATCAGCAGGCCGTTTTCGAACGCGACATCGTGCACACGGCCGACAATGGCCGGTGAACGGCACTTAAGGCCAGCCATCAGGCCGCGGCCGCGTTTTCGTTCGATGCACTTCGGATATTTCCCAACGAGGCCATCAAGGAGTGCTTGCAGTTTGACGGCTGTCCGCTCGACACCTGCAAGAAACTCCCTGTCGGACCACATTTTGCACATCGCCCCTGCAGTCACGAAGGCGAGATTGTTGCCTCTGAATGTTCCACTGTGTTCCCCCGGCTTCCATATGTCCATTTCGGGGCGAATCAGAACGATAGAGAACGGACTGCCCGAACCGCTTAGAGACTTCGACAGGCACACGATGTCGGGTTCGATTTTCGAGAACTCGAACGAGAAGAAATCGCCCGTTCGGCCAGCACCTGCCTGAATGTCGTCAACGATCAAAACGATCCCGTGGTTGCGACAAATTCGCTGAATTTCGATGAGCCAGGCTGTGGACGCGGTGTTCATGCCGCCCTCTGCCTGGATGGTCTCCAGAATGATTGCGGCGGGCTTTTCTATGCCGCTCCCCGGGTCCCGCAGTACATGATCGATGTAGCTCGCGGAATCGAAGGTTGGGTTCGGATAGCCGTCATAGGGGACCCGGATCACATCGTGGCGAGCAACGCCGCCTAGCTCCCGGGTCGACGCCGAACCCGACACCGCCAACGAGCCCAGCGACATGCCATGGTACGCATTTGTGAAGGCCATGATGCTCGAGCGGCCGGTATATTTGCGCGCCAGTGCCAGTGCCGCTTCGTTAGCGTTTGTGCCGGTTGGCCCAGGAAACTGTATCTTATACGAAAGGCCCCTTGGTTTCAGAATGGAATCGACAAAGATTTCAATGAAGTCGCGCTTTGCGACCGTATACATATCAAGCGATAAGAGAATATTCCCGTCGACAAGATATTCAATTGCCGGAGCAACGATTTTTTCGTTGTTGTGTCCGTAGTTGAGGGCGCCAGATCCCACAAGGAAATCAATATAAGGCTTACCGGCCTCGTCCCAGATTGTCGCTCCAAGCGCTTTCGTAAAAATTGTGGGAAACGACCGCCCATAGCGACGGACGTTAGACTCATAAGCCGCGAAAACGTCGGTATTCATTTAGGGATCCCTCTGCACGTAGGCATTGCGTTCAACTAGATGGCAACTAGACGCGTTTGGTCGGCGATCGATATTCTTCAGCCAATCACCGAGCCACAGGGTATGGATTACGCATTCAGGCCATTCATTTCGTGAGACCGGTGTGGCGCCTTGCCAATCACTCCATCCATGGTGGTCTCCTTCGCAATTAAGTGGTTCAATGACCACAAGCACGCTGTTCTCAGATCGCGCGAGCTGTGCGCGATCGCGGGCCCTAACGTGCTCGCGTTTCGGCGGAAGTTAACTCATATTGAATGACGCGTGTTCGCGCTCACTGACCTGTAATAACTGAGAAACGCGAACAACCAACCTACTAAGGCTGGTAGTCTCCTGCGATCCAGAGCTACGTTTGTATCCTGCACATAGGCTCGCGTCGTCCATTCCGGATAAACTGACCCGTTTCAGTGTTTCGATGATCGGCTTCCGACCTAGAGGATCAGGAGCTGTTAGCGCTTGATACGCAGCTGATTTAAGTTGTCTGCCGAGTCGTGGAGGTTGGGAGACACTTGCCTCGCGAGGAAATCCTGTCCACAATGCTGCGCAACCGACACCTTATGTCGGGTTTGTCGAGTCCGCGACACGGTGGCGTTCGGTCTGGGTTGCTGCTGCAACTCGTTAGACCTTAATAATATATAGCAAACTCTTTATTGGCTCTTCGCCTTAGTTGGCATGAATCTTGATGCTCCTTTTCGGAAGGCGGCAGGAGCTGCCGTATCATCTCGTAGATGACATCGCGAGCGATGGAATGACGAAAGGAAGCCAAAGTGTCAGGCCTGCATCAGATAGATCGTGCTCGCACGAAGGGCGTCCCGACTTTGCTGTCGACGCTCCGCCCACAGGTAATAGGTGGCGTGGACGTGGATCCCTTAAAGCACCGCTTCCATTGCATCGGCCGACGCCGGCTTGGGGGCGCGTTGTCGAAAATTGACCGCGGTCTCCATTGCCGCTCCCGGGAGAGGCGGACCGCCGATATAGGCTATTTTATTTTGGGGGCATCTGTTTACGGCAACCGGAATTTCGAACCGGTCGCAGGCCGCGCCGGGAGTGGTTTAGGATCGGACAGATGAAACGATTTGGCCGGCGCAACGGACCGGCCCTTACGAGTAAGTTGCCGATGACACCGGTGCCGCTCCTTGATTGACGCAGGGAGCCCGCAGATGAAGCCACTGGTTCTAATCTGTTCGGAGGATGCTGAGTTCTACCTGTTCCTCAGTCACATCCTGGAGGTGGACGGCTTCGCGACCGAGCTGGCCGGCGGCGTCGAGGAAACGGTCCGGCAAGCCACTGAGCGAGAACCCCAGGCTGTCGTTCTCGACTGCCAGCCGGCCAGCGCTGTGGGGCAGGCGATCTGTGCCCGGTTGAAAGGCGAAATTCGGACCAGCGCCCGGCCCGTAGTCGCCCTAATCGCGCCCGGCGCCGCCGAGCACCAGCACCTCGATTTGCTCAAAACCGGCATCGACGAGAGTTTCGTGCGGCCCTTCGCGCCGGCCAAGCTGCTCGCCTACCTGCGCGCGGAGCTGGGGATGGCGCCCCTTGGTTCCGATGGCGGGGAGGGCGGAGAGTCGCTGATCTTCGGCGAGCTCGAAATCCGGCCTGCCAGCCACCGGGTGCGCTGCAACGGCCATCAACTCCATCTGGGGCCGATCGAGTTCAACCTCCTGTGTCATCTGATCGAGAATCCCGGCAAGGCGTGCAGCCGAGACGAACTGATTGGCGCGGCTTGGCCCGCTAACATCCATGTCGGCCCGCGCACCGTCGACGTCCATATCAGTCGGCTCAGACGGACCCTGAAGAAGGTCTCGTCCGAGAACGTCATCCGTACCATACGCTCGGCCGGCTATGCCCTAGAGCAGGAAACCTAGGCCTGACTGCGCACCCGGCAGCTATTGCTAAAGGGCAATAACTTTCGCTTTGGAGTGATAGTGGCCTTCCCGACCAGGTCCACCGCATAGAGCCGATCAAGCTCTGCCGCAGTTGCGCAAGGTACCGAATGTCCCCCGCGGCGGACCGGCGCGACCCACCGCAGACTCTGCCGTCTTATTTCGCTGCCCCTGCGGCACAGCGGAAGCAGAAAACTGGCGGTTCGACGCGCTCCGAGCCATCTCGCTTCCAGATGCCGAGGGCATGTAAACTGAATTTGACGCAAGCCGTGCGGCGGTTGATCCTCAAGAAAAATGCGCATAGCGCCATCGAAATTGGGAACCTGCAATGCAAGGGGTTGAGACCTTCCGGAATCTCCAGAACGAGGCAACCATATGGCACCGTTACCTCCATCACAATCGTGATCTGGATCTCCGGCTACAGGACACTGCAAGGTTCGTGACCGAGCAGCGAGCCTCATCCGGTATCGCCCACATCATAACGGGGGTATCTGAAGTCGCCGTCGCCGCTTCGATTGACTTAAGCGGCAAGCTGGAAGCCGAGTTCAACCGTCAGAGGGGCGGAGACGGTCGAGATCGGCCCTGCCAAACTCGAACAGAGGGATCGCTGTAACCGGTGCCAAGGTGGGGAGGGCGCGCTTCTTTATGCAGCGGCTGGAACCTCGAACCAGTGGGTTCGTCCGATCTCGTGGTATGCCGCGGTCCGGTATCGGCATGCAACGAGGACGCGTTGATTGTTTTCAATCAAACACAGGTGCGGTCCACCAAGACAACTAATCGCCGCCGCTTTCCGGTCGCCACGTGGCCGCGAGTTTTGCGCGGCGTGCCCTGCCGGTGTGCCTCCCAACCGGCAGGGCAGTTTTTCAAAGCACCGGATGGCGCTTTCGCAAATCGATGTTTGAGAAGAAGGTGATCCGCATATTGGGAGCGCACATTATGTGAACAACGGTTGTCAGACTCTCTATCCGGTTATCGCCCGCGCGCAGTGTGGCGGATGCCCATTTTCGCTGGGACTCGAACACAGCCGCACCGGTGTTTCAACATTCGAGCAGCAGCTGTTCGACGAAGCGCTGAGGAAAGCCGGATTCGGTTCAGCAGCGGCTTCAGCTCATGGCCACCTGCTTTCATATTTGCCCGCGGCAACGCCCCGCGAATATGCCTGCCTGCAATGGCGCGCGCGCGGCAAATCGGCTTGGGAGATCGGCTGCATTCTGGGGGTCAAGCGCCGCAGAGCAGCGTTTTCATCTCGCCTACCTGCGCGCAGAGTTGGGAATGGCGCCACTTGGTTCAGATGGCAGGGAGGGCGGAGGGTCGCTGATCTTAGGCGAGCTCGAAATCCGGCCTGCCAGCCGGTTCGGCCGCCTCGTGGATTTACGTCACAGAGCCGGCCAAGCTCAACCGCAGTTGCGCAAACTGCCGAATGTTTGCCGCCGAGGCAGCAGAACGGCGCGACCAATCTCCGACATTGCTCTTAAGACGGCTAACTCATCGCACCGATGCCGCGACAATCTGGTAGTGGCCTCTCACCTCGGCAGTACTGACCTCATTTATGCCGGCACCATAGTTGCGCGCGCGCCCTGGGGCTCCGCATTTTGCTCTCCCAAGCTCACCGCGCCCACGCCGAGCGCGCTTACCTTCAGGCCCTCGAGCAGTTTAGGATGTGGCATCGGCCATCTTCTTTTTCTCGTATTGGCCGTCAGTGCGTCAAGGCATGAGGCGTCGGCGAAACAGTGCCGATGACAGGAAGAACGGCAACACTGTGTAAATGCACAGTGCGCCGATATGCAGGCCGACGCTGACGGCCGGGCGACCAAGCATCGCCGGGCGAATAAGCTCGATCGAATGTGCAAGCGGCAGAAAGCCGCCCACCTGCTGAAAAACCCCAGCCATTCGGCTCACCGGGAAAACAGCCCCGGATAGGAAAAGCATGGGTGTGATGACCAGCGTCTGGTAAAAAATGACGTAGTCGTAACTGGGCGCAAGCGCCGTCACCACCATCGCCAGGCTCGCGAAAGCGAGGCCAGTAAGAGCAATGACAGGCAGTGCATAGAGAGCGGATGGCCATGCCACATAGCCCAGCATTGTGGCCACAATCATGATTCCGGTGCCGGCTAGAAAGGCCTTCGTGGCTGCCCACGCCAATTCACCCAGCACGATGTCGCCGAGCGTGAGCTGTGTGTACAGGATTCCTTCCCAAGTCCGCTGCATGCGGCCGAAAGTTGCATAGATCGTTTCGAAAGTGGAGGAGGTCATTGCGCTCGCGGCGACCATGCCCGCTGTTAAAAACGCAATGTAGGACGTGCCCTCAACGCGCCCCACCATTATTCCGAGGCCGAAGCCGAGCCCGAACAGGGAGATCATAGGGTCGGCCAGGTTGCCGATAAGCGAGGCAAGCGCGACTTTCTTCCATGCTAGATAGTTTCGGCGCCATACAGCAATCCAATTCCACGCATTGGCTGGCATAGCCGCCGCATAACGTTCGCCTATCATCATTTCTCCATCTCGCGTCCGGTCAGCCGCAAAAAAACGTCTTCCAGATTCGGCGGCCGCTGAAGCAGACGCAAACCCGCGCGCCCGTGCAGCTGCACGCGGACCTGCTCCGGATCGGGCGCATAGCAAAAGAGCGTCTCACCGCTCACCTCGATGCGCTGTACATAGGGCTTGATCATCGCAGTCAGTTCATTCGGATCACCACCGTATATCTCAAGCACCTGGCACCCGATCTGTTCTTCGATCAGTGCGTGTGGGCGACCCTCTGCGATAATGCGCCCTGCCTCCAGTACGCACAGCCGGTTGCACAGCCGCTCGGCCTCTTCCATGAAGTGGGTGGTCAAGATGATCGTCTTGCCCAGCGCCAGGAGCTTGCGCAGCCTCTCCCAGATCAGGTGGCGCGCGTGCGGATCAAGGCCTGTGGTCGGCTCGTCCATGACAAGCAGCTGTGGGTCGTTGATCAGTGCACGCGCCAGCGTCAGGCGCCGCTTCATGCCACCGGACAGTGCGCCGACGCGGGCATCGGCCTTGCTTTCGAGGCGGGCGAACTCAAGCAGAGATGGTATCACTGCTTTCACCGCGCGTGTGCTCATGCCGAAATAGCGCCCGAACACCAACAGGTTCTCACGTACGGTGAACTCAAGGTCGAGGTTGTCGAACTGCGGGACGACCCCGATGCGCCCGCGTGCCAGGCGAGCGCGTGCTGGTACTGGCATGCCGAGCACCGTGATCTTACCGGCGTCAGGCGGTGTCATGCCGAGAAGCATACGCGTAATCGTACTTTTGCCCGCGCCGTTCGGGCCCAGCAGGCCGAAGCATTCTCCTGCCGCAACAGTGAACGACAGCCCGTTCACTACCAATTTGTTGCCATATGACTTGCTCACGCCGTCCAGGTCGATGGCTAGCGTGGTGGACATGCGCTCGCCTCCCCCTGCAAAACGCCGTCGACCAGCACCACGTCCCTTGGAGAAAACTGCGAAGACTCGAGGGGAGAGAGGAGGGGCACGCCGCTGATGACCAAGATCTGCGAATTGGCCTCACCGTGCCAGCACTCGCTCACGCCCTTATCACCATCCCTTGCATCCTGACCGCCTTCCGCGACTGCGGTCCCACTCGTGTCAAGATACCCGGCGATCTGATTGGGCAGACCCTCGTCTTGCCTCTCCTGTTCAAAGTGACAGACGAGGCATCCGTCCTCGACATGGCCAATCGCCCCGTCACGCGTCAGCTTCATGCCGTCCATGCGCATAGTGCCTCCGTTTGACGCACGCACGCTAGTCAGCCTTCACAGAGAGGTCGTCACTGCTTGCAGTCAGATGCCGTTTCGCTTCCTGTGTGTCTGGTCGTGAACCGGTTGTGGAGCTCCGCTCCGTCCTCCACATCAGATAAAGCATGGCTAAATAGTACCCGACCTGAGTGAGCACGGCGCAGAGAACCGTCTGACCGAACGAACCGGTCAAGCAATAGGTCGCCGCGGCGAAGGCCGCTGATGCACCGATCACGTGTATCAAGAAATATGATGCTTCCATTCGGCTCTCCTAGTCTCCCGCTTTCGTCGGCCGGAATTCGATCCGCCCCGAATCGAACTTCGAAACCGGAGCACGCTGTCTTTGTTGATGATTCACATCTGCACCTGCTGACGGTGGGCCTGGTCTTATGGGGCATGCTGTTGCGGTGTCCGCGCCGGCGGCGTGCCCCAGCACCGACCAGTGGCATCGCGCGCTGAACGAAAGCCAAATGCCGCCCGACGCGAGCATAGTCGCCAGCTTTCGGATAGCCGCGCACATATCGGCCTTGACCGCGGCGGCCGTATAGAATTTCCGCAGCGACAATCAGATCGAACGGCTCCTGGCTCGAGAACATTTCAACCTCTCTGAGCCTCAGGCAGACGTGTTGCGGCTCGTTCATTGGTTCTCGCCTCGAGCTTTTGCTCGCGGCACGACAGCGATGACCGTGAGCCTGCGGCAGTGAGGCGAATGTTCCGTCAAATGCCCCGGCCGGGCATCCGATTTGGAGCGCGTTTGTAATAGGCCACTGGGAAAGCGACAGCTCGGGCGCTTGCGGGCGATGCCTGCGCTCGAACGGATTGCCGTCGAGCCACCATGGACCGTCCGTGGCCAATTCTAAATGCAACCAGTGGCGACTATCGTGCTCTGTCAAGACTTGTCTCTAAGATCCGATAGGCAATCACTCTTGGTGCCGATGCCGGACGACGTCACCGTTGAGAACTCCCTCAAAAGAGTGGGCCTGCGCGATGGCGCCGCATTATCCGGCAAGTCCGTGGCTCTCGAACCAACATCGGGGTTTCTGATCGGGACGCCTTTGCCACCGCCGTCTGGAAGCGTGGCAGCAGAGTCACGCGACAACCAGTCGCTGTTGCTCAATGTGCAAAGCGCATACGCCTTCAAAGGAAGCAGAAGAAAGAGATTGATTGGAGTGTGTAAACAAAACCCCAAAAACCGCAGTTCGCGAGCACGAAATGCTGCCACGCTGCAGCGGATCATGGTCATGGCCGCAATCATGATGCCTGTCCACCAAGGCACTGTGCCAGTCAGCGCCAGGTGCGCGATCCCTGTTGATACCGAGACGGCGAGGAGCAGCGGCCCGATATTTTGTCCGACCACGTCCAACGTGAGATAGCGATCAAGGCTGGGTAGCAGGCGCAGCGAAAGCAATGTGTCTCTGAAGGTGCTTCGCGCCCATCGCAGTTGTTGGCGCAGATATGGTCGCAGCCGATCCGGCACGACCGTTGCCGCGATCGCGTCCGGGATATACTCGGTTCGATGGCCTGCCTTCAGCATGAGGATCGTGAGATGGCGGTCCTCACCGAAGTCGCTTAGCTTCCCACGAAACAGCTGCGTTTCGTACTGATCAAGAACCTTAAGCAGCGCCGACCGGCGGTACATGGCACATGGGCCACAGCAGCACATGACCGCACCGAAACGAGCCTGTGCCGCGCGCTCCTCGTTGCAAGCAAGCCAGTATTCCATATCGATCAACCGGGTCAGCCAATTCTCGTTCCTGTTGCTGGCTATCAACTGACCCATGGCAGCGCCGATCTGTGGATCTCGCATCTTCAGCGCGAGCTTCGTCACGACGTCGGGAGCGAGCGTCGTATCGGAGTCGACGTTGAGCACCAAGTCTCCGGACGAGCGGCGTATCGCGGCGATCTGCGCCTTGCGCTTTCCAACATTCTGCGGAAGCAGAATGAAGTTAAACCTCGGGTCAAGCGCATAGAGATCGTGAACAGGTCCCACGGCAACGCGATTTGCAGACCCGTCATCAACCACATAGACCCGCAGTTTTCCGGCGTAGTCTTGGTCCGCAATTGAGGCTAGGCAGGCCGAGAGCGTGCCCGGGCCCTCATTGTAGCAGGGAATGATGACGTCCACGCTCGGCAGAAGCTGCGAGCCGGCCGGGCCATCCGAGGTCGACGGGAGATCGGCCGGCGAAGCATACACCGTCTGCATGCTTTTGTACGCAGCCGAGAGCAGCGCATAGGTCGAGACAGCACCAGTGCTGATTGCGTCGAGCAGGGTCATGGGATTTCACTTCGTTCAGTGGTGTTGGGGGAGGGAGCGGATTGCAAACCCCCGCTCATGCAGCTCCGGAATCAGCCGAGACAGAGCCATGACGGTCTGGTCCCGCAGACCGGCCTGAGCGTCCGGTCTGAACTCGCTGGGAGGACAGCCGTCGTGCAAGAGCACGATCGCGCCCGGCCGGACAGAGCCACTTACCGTATCGACAATCGCGTCGACGCCAGGACGAGACCAGTCTCGAGGGTCAATCGACCAGTGAACCGGCATCAGGCCAGCGCGCACACAAGTCGTGAGTGCTTGTTCCGTCCAGGTGCCATACGGAACGCGCATATGCGCCACTGAAGCTTGGGGGCAGGCAATCCGAATGACCCTGTTTGCCTCAAGTATTTCATAGTGTATCTGGCTAGGTCGGCATTCGGAAAAGTCGGGATGCGTCATTGTGTGATTAGCGACCCTGTGCCCTTCTGCAATCATTCGTTGGATGAGTTTGGGCTGGTCTGCCGCATACGCCCCGATGACGAAGAAAGTTGCCGACGCCTGGTTTTCCGCCAGCAGATCGAGGACGTCCGGTGTGCAAACCGGATTAGGACCGTCGTCAAACGTCAAATAAACTGCGCGCCGGCCAGTGCCGTCGGCACATTCACCACGGACTTCGGATATGCAGTTGAGGGCTCTCACAGCTCTGGTCCGTTCCGATCGATTATCGTGCCGGACGGCCATTCGGACATCGGCTGTGCAATCGGGAGAACAATGAGGACTACGTCCTCCGTGCGGGTGGGCGGTTTGTCCAAACGCGCACATGGGAGGGTCGATCGCATGCGGATCCCAGCCATGATCGTCGCCAGACCGTGTCGGCTGAACCTTGCAATATGATGCTGCAGCGCGGGTCGAACCGTCCCGAAGGCGAATGGGATCTTGAGCTCCTGCAGTAAAGGATGCATGACCCGGACTGAATGGCCAATCCAGAGTCCCTCAAGATCCGGACGTACCCCATACAGGCCAAGTTCACCCACCAGCAGATCGACGGCGCCAATCCTGATGAAGCGGCGCAGCAGGCCGATGTGAGCCGCCACCCCCTTCGAGTCGTAGCCGATGGCACGCAGCTCGGGCCTCGCGCCGCCCCAACTTTGGCTGCCTTCGAATGGCTTTGCGTTGAAACTCCCGGTCTGCCCATAGATCTTGCGAAAGAACGCGGCAAGTTCCACATGGTCGTCAAGATCGAGTTCATTTTCCCAGCACAGTCTCCAGCGCAATTTAGAGCGCATGGAACAACTCACCATTTCTTGCTGTTCTGTTGACTCACGCATCACGCGATCCGATTTATAAACAACTTGAAAGCTATCCGTTGCGGTTTGAGCAGATTAGCTGGAGCTTGGTCAGTTAAGCCAGCGAGATGTAGCTTGCTCACACTGACAAATAGCGTGGCCGCAATGGACACGGTCCTCGATTGACGCTCTGAATACCACGAGAGGTCTTTCTCCTTACAGATCTGAATCTAAGCTTCGACTGCTTAATGCAGCATTTGCTAAACTAGGTAAAATCGATTGTTTTGATGGAAGTCATCCATGGCGTGGATAAGCCATCGTCACCCTGAGCATCAGGCGTCACGAGCAGCTTGTTCGCCCATTCACCACCCCATGCATTCAGGCCGCGCCTGGCGACGGCCATACTTGGTCCAGATAACCCACGTCTGATAGGCAGACCGGCGCCTTCCTTCTCCTGATCAAAGTCACAGAAAGGTGTCGGTCCTGACACGGGGCGCTCGCCCCGTCTGCGTCAGCTTGAGGCCACAAACTCGCATAGTGCCTCCATGTTCAATGCCCGCGGGCTATCCAGGCTCCATAAAGACATCTTTACTGCTTTCGCTCAGAGGCTGCCGCGGCTCCTGTGTGTTTTGACCGTGGAACTTTTGTGGAGCTCCGCTCCGACCTGAACACGGCATAAAGCATCGCTAAGAAGTACCCGACCGAACGAGCACGTGGCAGAGAACCGTCCGAACGAACGAACCGGTAAGGTAATAGGTCGCGGCGAAAGTCGCCGACGCGCCGATCAAACTTATCAAGAAACGTGATCCGTCCATTCGGCTACCTTGGCCTCCCGCTTTCGTCTGCCAGAATTCGAGATAGCCAAAGCCGGCTTGGGCTTCGAAAGCGAGCGAACAACAAGTCTTTGTTGATGGATTCACTTCGGCACTGCTGAAGATCGACCTGGATCAAGATCTCGTTCAACATGGCAATTAAGGTCTCGGCGCCAATGACGTGCCCCCAGAGGCCGGCAAGTGGAATTGCCGAAAACCAGATGCCCTTCCGGCGAGAGCATGCTCACCAGGTTTCCGAGGCTGTGCGCACATCGGGTATCCCCCCGAGGAAGTAGTAGACATCGCAGTTCGCGAGCACGGAACGCTGCCACGCTGCAGCGGACCTTCGCCGGCTCCAGGATCATCAGGGGCGGATCTTGGCTGTCATCGCCATGTGCCGCGTGCCGGAGCCGAGTGCTCGTTGATTTCTGTCACAAACGATTCCGCTGTCACAAACAAACCCAGCAAGCCACGCGGTTGCAGCCAGCAGGGAGGACTTCCTCATTTCTGTCTCCGTTAATCAATTTGGGAAGGATTAATCGTGTCAAAGCCACCTGCAATGTGGGTCGCAGGGTGGCGGGCCATCGCAAACCCGAACATAGAGACCATTGCTGACGATATCCTGACGAAGTCGCGGTCATCGTCAAAGATTGGGGTTGGTTTCCGACTTTCAATCACCCACCTCTTGCAGGTGATGAATCGCGCGTGCTTCCTTGTCTGGCACGGAATCACGGGGGCAATGCCATCACGGAGGGCTAACGCATGGTTTGTAGCGCCCCTACTCTTAGCAGATCAGCATGGCCTTCCCCCCGTAACCATCCGCCCTTTGTCCAGGGCCACAATCTTGTCGGTCAAATGAATGGTGCTCAGTCAACGAGCGATGACGACGACGGTCTTACCGGCCCGACGTAGTTCCGCTATCCCTCCCAGGACAGACGTCTCGGGAACCGAAGAGAGAGGAGCCCGCCTCATCGAGGATCAGGATCTCCGGATGCCGGTACAGAGCCCACGCCAACGCAAGACACTGTTTCTCGCCGCCGGAGAGGCGTCGCCGTTGTTGCCGGATAGGGCCGGAAGCCACCGGGCCAGTGCGCTGCTGTATCCCTAATTTAGCAGACTTGCTGGATATTCTCGATGTCCGGCTCGAACTCGCCTATCATGCTGTTGAGAAGTTCACCTGCGAGCGATGAAATCTGCGCGCGTCGCGTTGTTGAAGCAGGATTTTTGCCGTGTAATGGAAGCGTCTTGTTGGATTTCAGTCCTGCCGTGGCCTCTTGTCCATTCCGTCATTGCCCTGGCAGGAGAAAGCGACATAATTGCCCCGCCCGCGCCGAACATCTACCGGTGACGCAGCCGAGGCGAATTCACCGGACCCGTTGGGCCCGAAGAGGATGTAGCCGGGCTCCACCATGTTGCGATAGCTGTCAACATAGTCGGGCATCTCAACGATCCGCCAGCGGCCGAGCAGGTTCATGCCGTGGCAGCCAAATGCCTCGGCAGGCGAATGAGATTGTAGGCCGCCAGGTTCAAGGTGAAGGCAGCATTCACACGGGCACGTCGTCCAGCTTGACCTTGGCCATGCCGGCGGATGACTTGATCCACCAAACACCTCCTCGATCCGCTCGCGGCAGCGCTGGCTGGCGGCAAAACTTTGCCCTCGCGCAGGTCCCTGATGAAAGCGCGCACGTCATAGGCTTTGTCGGTGCCCAGCGTATGCGCCCTTCGTGAGGGCCGGCGCTTCACCATGGCTAGCGCCGCTCCCGCTCGGCCGATCCTGTCGGCAGAGTGACGCCGTCAATGCCGTGCTCCTGGACAACATGTCGGTCGAGCAGCTTGCTCGCGCGGTGGCGATGGTCGGCGCCGTGCGCGATCACAGAAGCACTATCGAGTAGCCAGGCTTCGGTCAGAGCCACTGGATCGAACCCGTGGCATCGAGGCGAACGGGTCGTTAGGCTGCGGGTGGCGTTCCATAACGCTGGTAAATGGCTTGAATTCCATCGAGGACCTCGCGTGAAAGGCTGACGTCCACACTGGCGATGTTGTGCTTCAGTTGCAGCACGGAGGTGCCGCCCACGAGCGTACTTGCAACGAACGGGCGGCTGGTGACGAACGACAACGCGCCATGCACCGGGTCAATGCCATGTTCTCGAAAAAGCGTGGTGTAGGCGAGGGCCGCGTGCTGGGCCCTTTCATTGCTGTAGCGAAAGAACCGTTTGAACAAGTTCAGCCGAGAGCCTGCTGGAAGCTGCCCCCCCAAATACTTGCCAGTCAATGTACCCATCGCCAGCGGCGAATAGGCTAGGAGGCCGACGCGTTCGCGCTGAGCCATCTCGGCAAGGCCGTTCTCGAAGTCGAGGTTGAGCAGATTGTACGGATTTTGTATACTTACCACGCGGGTCAAACCGTGTATTTCCGCGTAATGCAGGAAGCGCGCAAGACCCCAAGGTGTTTCGTTGCAGAGCCCGATGTGACGAACCCGACTGCTTTTGACGAGCGCGTCCAACGCTTCCAGCGTCTCCCGGATCGGGACCGTATCCTCGTCGAGTTCGTACTGATAGTCTAGCGATTGAAAGACGTTGGTGCTGCGGTCGGGCCAGTGCAGTTGGTACAGGTCAATATAGTCCGTCTGGAGCCTTTGAAGGCTGGCGTCTAGGGCCTCAAACAGATTGGCGCGTGTATAGCTGACGCGGCCGCCGCGCACATAGGGCAGGTTCGCCTTGCCTGCTCGAACCGGCCCGATAGCTTTGGTCGCGAGCACGACGTCTTGCCTGCGGCCGGTGTTGTTGCGTAGCCAACTGCCTATATAGACTTCCGAAAGTCCATGTGTCTCCGCGCGGGGTGGCACAGGGTACATCTCGGCCGTGTCGACCAGGTTTATGCCAGCCTCTAGAGCTGCATCCAGTTGCGCGTGCGCCTCGGCTTCGGTGTTCTGCTCTCCCCAGCTCATAGTGCCCAAGCCGAGCGCGCTAATCCTCAGGCCGCTCCAGCCAAGTTCACGATAGTGCATCGGGTATCTCCTTCTTCTCGTATTTGTGGTAAGTGCACCAAGGTATCAGGCGTCGACGCAATAGTGCCGCCGAAACGCCTCGATTGAGGCTCTGCCAAACGAACAGAAGGGTTTCTCTCGAGCCGGGCTGCAGACGATCATCCTCAAGGTCCCAAGTTTGAGCTTCGAATTCTTTAATGCAGCACCTTCTAAAATTGGCAAAATCGATTGTTTTGATGGCATTCATCCAAGTCGTGGATGAGGGCGCCGCGAACCTGAGCAGCATCAAGCACGACCAGCTTTCGCCCATTCCGTTTGACGCGTCTTATGTAAAGGCCGATGCGACACCATTATGCCAAGTCAACCTTGAGCAAGGCGGCCCGCTCTCGCGGGAGGATCTACAGTCGAACAGCCGACGAAAGCGGCATCAGAACGGGCTAGTTCAAGAATTTCCGTTGCAATGCCCATAAGGCGGGGGCCGCAAACATCCCACTGTAAGAGACCCACCGCAGCCGCGCCGAGAAGGGCAAGAGCGTAACAGAGCGATAGTGGGAAGGGGCGACGGCGATTCTCGAGCCGGCAGCATAGGAAGCGCCAGGATCGGATACGCCGTTGCGGGAATGTTTTCCTGTTGCGACACAACGACGTGGTCGAGGCCGTGAATGGTGGCGCCAGTCACCCTGAAAGCGCGAGAACTCGTGCTGGCGAGAGATCATGTCACGGTACTCGTCCACAAGCAGAAGCTGGGCCAATATCGCATGGCGGTGAAGATTTGGATGCCACATGCGCGCCCCCACCGTCGAGCCACTGCGCCTAGGGCAGGTAAGCTCGCGTCCGCCGGAACCCGGAGCCTAACGAGGGACAGGCCGTCATGTGAGATTGGGACGATCCTTCAGATGGTCACCGACGTCAAAAAATCTCGCATAAGGTCCGCCTGCGAAATGGCGCCGCAACTCTTCAAAATTTTCTATCGTTTGATCCAGGGGGCGCGCTTCCTGGCGCTTAAGGATAGGGTTACCAGACAGCCCAAACGCCGGAACCCCCAGGAAATCCCAAATCTTAGCCAAGCACGCCGACGGTTTGCCAAGAAGGCTCTCGTACTCGACCACATGCAAGTCAGTGGACGCGAAGGAGTGTGCGACGCGATTGTGGAATTCGTCCGCGGCCTCGAAATAAGCTTCGCAGCAGGCGATTGCCAGTTTGACGGATGGAGCCGCATCGTTGTCCGAACTGACCTTCAGCCACTGCCGGGTTTGCCTCGCCTGTGTCAGTGATCGCAGCGATTCCAAGGTGTTTTTGCGGACCAGCAGAATGACCTTGAGGCCTGGCCATCGGGCGAGCTCAGCAAAAAACCCCGGACGCTCATTGAACTGAGGTTCGTTGATCTTGCAACCAACACGCGTCACCTTCTTGTTGGTTCCGTTGGGGTAGCGCAAGTAGGCAAGCTCAAGAAGCGCGCGATCGCTGCCTGCCAAGCGATCTTTATCGAACCAATTCGTATCGTAGGTGTTGAGCAACTCACCGTTGCTCAACACGTTCGGATGCTCGTTCAGCAATTCTTCCAGGTAGTGCGTGCCCGTCCTTGGCATCGCAAGGATCACAAATGGGCCAGGCGACGGCATGGGATGGCTCATTGCCTCTGTCTCCGATCAACATTGCTGATGATAATTCGTCTGGGCCGAAAGCAAGGCAAGTGAACAGCCTCTTTATATATGTCTGAAGGTAGCTCTCGCGATTGAATTTTTTCTATGCAGGACTTAACAAACCGCGTAAAATTGATTGTTTCGATGTATCCCATCCGCGTCATGGATAATGACACATGCGCTTCAAGGGCCTTGATCTAAACCTGCTCGTCCCGCTTGACGCTTTGATGAACGAGCGGAACCTCACCGCTGCCGCACGCAGCATCAATCTGAGCCAGCCCGCCATGAGCGCGGCCGTCGCCCGGTTGCGCGACTTTTTCCGCGATGAGCTATTTACGATGAGGGGCCGCGAACTTGTCCCCACTCCGCGTGCGCAAGATCTCGCCCCCGCGGTTCGCGAAGCTCTGCTTCACATCCAGCTCTCAATCATTTCCTGGGACAGGTTCAACCCAGCACAGTCGCAGCGCCGCTTCAAGATCAGCCTTTCAGATTTCATGACCCTTATATACTTTCAAAAGGTCGTAGAGCGTGTCGCGCGGGAAGCTCCCGCCGTCAGCTTCGAGTTCGTACCTCTCACCGATCACCCTGACGAGCTTCTCCGCCGCGGTGAGATCGATTTTCTCATCCTTCCGGACGTGTTCATGTCGAGCACGCATCCCAGAGCAGCACTGTTCGACGACACACTCGTGTGCGTCGGCTGCCCCACAAACAAGCATTTATCACGCCCGCTTACGTTTGAGCGATATATGTCGATGGGACACGTTACGGTCAAATTCGGGCGTACGCGGCAGTCCTCTATCGAAGAATGGTTTTTGCTCGAGCACGCTCGCAAGAGACGTATCGAGCTCATCGTGCAGGGCTTTAGCATGATCCCGGCTATGCTGTCAGGCACAGAGCGGATAGCGACCATACCCTTGCGGTTGGTGGAATATTTCGCACAGCTGATACCGCTGAGGATTGTCGAACTTCCACTGCCCGTTCCCGTGTTCACCGAGGCCGTGCAATGGCCCGCCCTTCACAACAGCGATTCGGCAAGCATCTGGATGCGGGAGATATTATTGCAGGAGGCATCCCGCATGGCTTGTTCGCACGACGCTGGAGCGCTCAAGAGCTCCTAGTTTCGAAGAACGCAAAGAGGTTTCCATGCTGATTGCCTTGCCCAATCCGGCCTGAGGACAGTTCTTCTAGCCGTACGAGACCTCAGCAGGGGACCGGCCGCGTGGCTAACGGGGCGACATGCCCGACTCGTGTGGTTTATACTCGCCCCCACGGCGTGGGACCTGTAGGCGGAAGGCCGTACTCGAAGGCAGGTAGCGCACTCCCATTCATGACGTCGATGGTGTTAATCCAAACAACAAATTTTACCAACCTCGGCCGGGTGTTGCATGAACCACGCCCAGAGTGAAGCAGCTGTGCCTGGCACCGGACCAGTGCTTCGAATGATGTAAGCAAGGGGTAGCGTCCATGAGCTCTGAAGTGCGGTGGAAATTGTGTTGGGAGAGTGAGCTGGAACTCTCCGATCACAAAGAACTCGCCGAGTTCTTCAGAACTATCTTTGCACGGACCGGGTCCTTCAACGCGAAGCCATTCGAAAGCCACCGCAGTTGGGCCGGTGCCAGGCCTGAGCTGCGCGCAATCGCCTACGATTCGCGCGGCGTAGCGGCTCATTTGGGCGCTCTGCGCCGTTTCATAAAGGTTGGCGATGAAGATCTGCTGGTGGCCGAGCTCGGATTATACGGTGTGCGCCAGGATCTTGAAAGGCTTGGGATAAGCCATTCAATCAGCGTCATGTATCCGACGTTGCAGCAGCTTGGCGTGCCCTTTGCTTTCGGTACCGTTCGGCACGCGATGCGCAGCCACATGGAAAGGTGGTGTCGGGGCGGTCTAGCGGCCATCAAATCGGGCGTGCGCGTCCGGTCGACCCTCCGGGATGTGTTTGCCGACCTGCCGCCCACTCGCGTCGAGGACGCACTCGTGGTCGTTGTGCCAGTTGCGCGCCAGATCAATGAGTGGCCCTCGGGTACCTTGATTGACCGAAACGGCCCGGAGCTATGAAAGGACACCTATGCCCACTATCCGACAGGCCAACCAGATTTCTTGGAGCAACCGGCCGTCCTCAAACGCAGGGGCGCGGTGCTGGCACTGATCGCGGGCCCGCTGGCCCCCATCGGCCGCATGTCGAAGGAATGGGAAGGGGCCGCAACGCGCGATGCGTGCCTGCCTGGCCGATGCCGGGCAGGACGTCGAGGAAGTTGACTGTTTCAACGCGCACGGCAGCGGCACAAAAACCAACGAAACCGGAACAGTCGCGATCAAGCGTCGCCTGCGTGGATGGCCATATGTGAAGGTGTCGTGCCGCCTACGGCCAACTATCGTGAGCCGGATCCCGATTGCGATCTCGACGTTACGCCCAAGGTGGCGAGCGAGAGCGAGAGCGAGTGACGCTGAGCAACAACACTTTCGTTTTTGGCGGCACGAATGCCGTTGTGTTCCAGGAGGGTGTAGGCATCCGACACCGGACCTTGGTGACGAAGCTGTCGCCATAGGAGCGCCGCCAGCCGCACTCATCTCAGCCGGGGGCGTGATCCAGTGTCGGCTGGAGCCTGGCTCAACGGTCCTGGCCACTTGGTAACAGGCCTGAGCCGGCAAGCCGAGCCGCAGCTTCGCTTATCGGCATGTCAATGACTGTGACTGCGCACGCTGCCAGGAAACGGCGTTCGTTTCTGGTCAGCACCGACCCATCGATTAGCGCGAAATGTGGGCCGTCGGAGCGCTTCATGATCTGCCGGGCATAGGTGCGCAGCATCTGATCGTCGAAGCGGCAGCCGACGAAGAAAAACCCCCGATTGCTGCGCCGCTGCTTCACCTGATCAGGGATCGGCGTCTGGATGTCGATGTCTGTCAGCGCTTCGACATAGTCGGAATCTGAGATCAGGAAGTTTGCCGCCGGCCTGACACTGCCATGAGGCACATAGAGGACCGTCTCAACCGGTGGTACCGCGTCGAGTTCGTTTCCGGACAAATCATAGGCTTTGGTCCAAATGTCCCTGGTTTCTTTCGCCCGCGTGACGCCTTGTATCTCGACGACATCCGTTCGGCCGGTCGCGACCAGGGCCGCGCGCATGGCGCCATCATACCAACTGTCGACGATGAGCGAGAGCGGCAGCGTGGCGAGCCAGGCGTGGAGGACCGTCGGCGCTGCCGGCGCGGCGAAGATCTCGGCCATCCAACCCTGGAGCGTCCGGCGACGCCGGCGCTGCTCAATAAACTGCGCGACAGACCACATATTGGTGCGGATCTTGGATGGAGCCGGGGCGCGCTTGGTAAGGGCCGCGGCCACCGCCTCAGGACTATGCGGTACAACGGGCTTTGCGCAGCCGAGCTGGAGGAGACCCGGGCCAAGGTAAGGAATGATCGCGTCGGCGGCGAGCGCTCCCTTGAGCAGGTCAAGCCGCGTGTCTGCATGGCTGTCCCGAGTGATTAAAAGATGGCGCGGGAAGGTGTTCATGCTCAGTCCTCTTGGCTTCATGCCGTCAATCCGCCGTCCTAATCCCCGTCGGATATTTTCCTGGCCTCAACGGTGATTGGCAGGCGCGTATCTCGCGGAAGGTCGGGCAGGACGAAGCGCCAGCCGTTCCTGAGCATTACGGCCCCGCCCCACAAGCCTTCATTCTCAACCTGAATGATCGGCTCTTCGAGATCCTTCTTGGGAACATAGGCCGACAGGCCGGCGCTGGTCCTGCGGATCATCAACTTCATCCGGCTGCTCCCTTGCTAGGAGCAGACGTAATTTCCGCGCTACGAAGAGCCCCGGCATTCTCGAGGCTCACCATTTCGCGCGTCCGCATTCCCACGACTGTGCCACGGCCGATCCATTCGACCGCATAGATGTAGAACTGCTGGAGAAAGGTGCCGATGTCACGCACGTACCCTTCGTCACCCTTCAACACGAGGTTTTCTCCGATCTCCCTGCCGGGGTAGGTGCCGTCATTCTTGATGTGGCGGGTGGCGCGGACCCGTTCACCCGGCATGAATCGTGGAGGCTTGCGGATTTCGACCTCCTGTTCGCGCCAGAGCGTCATGGCTTTTCTTCCTTTTCGCGGTTGGAGGTTGGAATGAAGAACTCAAGGCGCCTCGCGAGCCGATCAGACGTCAGGCGGGAACGCAGGTCATCTCCACCGGACAGACCGAGGCGCATTGCTGTGCATCGAAGGTGTCCTTGCATTCGGTGCACTTCTCCGCGTCGATAACGTAGGCCTCGCCTTTGAATTTGATCGCACCGGAAGGACATTCGAACTCGCAGGCACCGCATTGGGTGCATTGGGATGCGATGATCTTGAACGCCATTTTTTCTTCAACTCCTGGTCAGTTGATTGAGAGATCTCAGGCCGTCGCGGCCAATGGTTTGGCCCCAAACTCGGCGGCGTAAACCGTGCTGATCGCGGTCTCGATATGCTCATAGCCATAATCATCCATTGCCCGGATTCCGGCTCCCCTGAGCTGAGCTTTCGGGCAATCCCCGATCTTGGCGCACAGCACGACGTCTATTCCTTCGAGGGCAGCGATCACGCCTTCTAGGGTGGCATCTTCGCCCCAGCCACCGAGGCAATACTGCTCGACCGTCCGATGCCCGACCAAGCTGATTCCTTTCGGCGAGGCCTCATAGACCTGGAACTCTCTCGCGTGACCGAAGTGTGCGTTGACGCGGCCGCCGCCCTTGCTGGCCACGGCGACAAGAAGTGACTTGCCCGAGCCCGCTCCTTTGACCAGTTCGGTCGCCTCGCTTTTGGCCACCGCTCGATCGCCGCGTTCGCGCGCGACCACCTCGCGATAGGCGTCGCGCCTGCTTGCGTCATAGGTGACCTCGTCGGAGATCTGACCGAGCGTGAACTCCTGGCCACGATCGTCGCCCAGCAAGCCTACGGCATCGGCCCGGCACTGCCGGCAATGGCGCATCAATTTGGCACCGCCGTCCAGACGATCTTGAAGAGCCTTCAGCTCCATCGCCTTTGGGCCTCGCTGCCCGGTCAGGCCGTAATGGGTACCGTGCTCCCGGTTCGAAATGAGCGGCATGATGTTGTGCAGGAAGGCGCCGCGCTCCTTGACCCATTTATTGACCTCGATCAGGTGCTCGTCGTTGACGCCGGGGATCATCACTGAATTGATCTTGGTCAGGATGCCGCGCGCCGTCAGCATCTCCAGGCCCAACATCTGCCGCTCGTGCAGGATCCGGGCGGCTTCGACCCCGGTGTAGCGGCGGTGCTTGTAGAAGATCCAGGGATAGATCCTTGCGCCGACTTCCGGGTCGACCATGTTGATGGTGATTGTCACGTGGTCGACATTCATGTCGCAAAGCTCCGCGACATGGTCCGGCAACGCCAGCCCGTTGGTCGAGATGCAAAGCTTGAGGTCGGGGATTTCGTTGACGATGCGTTCGAATGTGGCCTTTGTCTTGTGCCAGTCGAAGCAGGCGTCGCCGGGTCCAGCGATGCCGAGCACGGAAAGCTGCGGTACTTCATTGGCGACCGCGATCACCTTGCGCACCGCCTGGTCTGGTGTCAGCTTTTCCGAGACGACCCCAGGTCGGCTCTCGTTGGCACAGTCAAACTTGCGATTGCAGTAATTGCACTGAATGTTGCAGGCCGGGGCGACCGACACGTGCATGCGCGCGAAATAATGGTGCGCCTCTTCTGAATAGCACGGGTGGTCCTTGACCTTCTCCCAAATGGCCGGCTCCATGTCGCTAGGCCTTGCGGACGAGCCGCAGGTTGAAGACGCGCATCCAGCCGATTTCGCGGTGGTTTCGCTTTGAAGCGAAATCTTCGGTGCCGACATCGAATGGCTCTGCTCCTGGCTGACTTACACATCCAGTCGCAAGAGCTATGCCAGCCCACCAAAAGGGGACATTCACCCGAAATCTCGGCTTTTGGTGTCTGATTTGTCAGATTGCCTACGACCTGGATTTGTCGGGCTTCCGACATTGGAGAAGCGTATGGGCTCGCCAGAGCGCTTGTCTCTGGTCCCGCACAGGGCGGGGGACTCCGAAACTTCACATGGTTCAGACGTTAAGCTCGTCTAAAATTTCTTCACCTCGATACCGTGCCGGCGTAGAGCATAGCCGACTTGCCGCGGCGTGAGGCCGAGGAGACGAGCCGCTTTAGCCTGGTTGGAGCCTGCCTTTTCCATCGCGTCGATCAGCCGCTCGCGTTCCGTCAGGCGCGGGCTGCCCATTGCGTGACAGTTGGGATCGTTCCGATCGGCCGACGGCTGCGATCCATCTCGGTCCATGGTGCCGCGAGCGAGATCGGCCACGCCATTGGTACCATTCGAACAACCAGTTCCCTTCCAAATGAGCGAAGAAAGACACTGGCCATTCCTGCAGGCGAAATCCGACGGAACTATCGTCTTCGACCGGGCAAGTGTCGCCGTCCTTCGCACGCAGTTTTCCAGCTCGCGAACATTGCCAGGGAGGTAGCATTGCGACACGACGTCAAGGGCCGAGGGCGCGAAAGCAAGCTCACAATGGTTCTCCTTGTTGAACCGGTCGAGGAAGGCTTCGGCCAGACGGGGAATATCGCCAGGTCGGTCTCGCAGTGGAGGCAGGATAATCGGAATCACACTGATGCGATAATAAAGGTCAGCCCTGAACTCACCATTCACCACAGCCCTTTCAAGGTCCTTGTTGGTGGCGCATATAAGCCGAACGTCGACTTTCAGTGTTCTGTTGCCGCCGACCCGCTCCAGTTCACCTTCCTGCAACACGCGCAGCAGTTTGGCTTGAAAGGCAGGCGAAATCTCACCGATCTCATCAAGCAACAAGGTACCGCCATTCGCCAATTCGAAACGGCCGGCGCGTTGCGCGATCGCCCCGGTAAAGGCGCCCTTCTCATGGCCAAACAGCTCCGATTCCAGAACGCTTTCAGGCAATGCGGCGCAGTTCAATTTGATGAAGGCCTTCGTGCTGCGGGTCGAAAGTTTATGGATCGCTTGCGCGAAGAATTCCTTGCCGGTACCGCTTTCACCCCGCAGAAGAACGGTCGTATTGGTCCTCGCGACAATTGGAACCAGATCGAGAACCTGCTTGACTGCCGGGCTTTCCCCGATGATTCCGTCGATTTTGACGGAGGGATATCGGCCGCGATCGGACCTTTCGTCGTCGCGCCGTTTGCCCGGTCCAGCTTGCCGTTCGACCAGATGCTGAGCATCAATGTTTCGCACGCGGTGAAGATGGACAACTTGGCCGACAAGATCCGCGACCATGGTCAGGAAGCACAGGTCCTCGTTGTGATGAACGTAGCTCGGTTCTTCTTTGAGTCGCTCGATCGACAATATTCCGAGGGCTTCATCCTGCGCCCTTATCGGGATACCAACAAAGCTTAGCCCAATAGCTTCGTCGTTGGACGCCCTTGCGACGTCACCCTGAAACGGTTCGGACTTGCTGACGTCCTCTATGATGACCGGTTTCGCCGTAGCGACGATCTGGTCGATTATAGCCTGTGGTATGGCGTGCCGAGTGATGGATTGCGGTGGATTGACGTTGCCGGGCGTTGCGGCGATCTCCGGCTCTCCATCAGCGCTCAGGACAATGATTGCTCCATGACGCATTCGCACAAATGAAGACAGGATCGTGACGACATTGGCCAGTGTCGTCTCCAGCGGGGCAGGGGCGGTTAGGATCTTCGATATCTCGTACAGCCCCCTGAGCGAGATAGCCGTTATGCGCATGGTTTCGGTGGCCCAAGGCCCTGCTTTATCGCCCTCATCCCGCCGCATGTGCCCCATGGAAGTGCCTCCGAATTTGTCTAGGATGCACTCGCCAAGCACACCTTTACGCTGAGTTTCTGAGATATGTGTCCCTAGCAATCATGACAAGATCAGGGTCGACTTGCGGCTTGCGGGTGGTGCAAACGGTCGGCCGGGGCGGCCTGTACACCCAGGCACAGATCCTTGAAGCTTGCCCGCCAGCACCGCCATCACCCGATGATGGCGCAACTCGTCGCGGTCATTCAAGTCCTCATAGCCGAGCGATGGCGAAGATGCGCTGACCCACCAGCGTCCTCACCGCGTGCTCATCAATGCGGCATTGCGGACATCCATGAGCATTGGGCAAAGGGGCCAACCAACCCGATCGCCAGTGTCCGCCAGGCCCAGCAGAAGTGCGTCAGTATCCGAGCGTTCGTTCGACCGTCAAAACCGGCAATTGGCGTGCCGTTCAGGCAGGCGCAAAAATCGAATTGATCCGTCATCACTGTGGCTGCATCGGGGCGCTCCTCGATTAAGGCTAAGCTGGTTTCGTAAAACAACTTTCCCCTTTTCGGAACCCCGATGCACTTCAACAATGCGAGAGGTGCGCGGTTACCGGGTATAATGCGATGCGACGTGTTGCCACAATTATAAGTTGTACCCGGGCTCGCTCTGGTAAGAACTCTGAATGCGCCAACTATCCGAACTTGAAGAGGACACCGAAACCGCCGCGCGGATAATTCCACGTGATCTCGCCACTGGCCTCGCACAGCACTCGGCATGTGCCACACTCCATGCACCCGTCGGCGGCGATCTCAACTTGGCCCGTGGCGTTCAGCTCATAGCATTTGGCAGGGCAGATGCGTGTCAACGCGAGCAGGTTCGGGCTCGGGCTTTGGTGAGGTCGCACCTTGATATGCGGACGCCCTGCATCAATGAGATAACGGTTTTGATATAGCTTATCCTCGACGCGTACGGCCGGCACTGTGATCGTCATTTTTGCTCTCCCTCAGCGCCAGGCGAATGCCAGGCGAAGCGCGTCGCTGACCAGCCCCCAGCGCGAACGCGCTTTTATGAAGGCAGCAGTGGTCGCTTTTTCCTTATCGATTTTCGGAGTGCCGTCGACCCGCACGAGGTTCTGAGCGGCCAGAGAAATCAGCTGCGGGTATGTCATGAAGAAATTGTGCGAGTTGGTGTGCAGCAGTGCCGGCATGTCCTTATGCTTTCGCAAGTCTTTGAGGACAAACGAATTGTCCAGCATGGTTTTGTAAAGGACGAGGTTCCGCTTAGTCATCGGGGCGTTCCGGCTCTTGACCTGAACGATCGCCTCGCCTGCGATGCGGCCGGACGTCATGGCGAGGTTCGAACCCTCACGGTGAACCGCGTTGTTCAATTGCGCTGCATCACCGACTGCCACCCAACCGTCGCCGAAGAGCTGTGGGATCGCCTTATAACCACCTTCGGGAATAAGATGGGCGGCATATTCCTTCACCTCCGAGCCCGCTATCAGCGCCCGGACCGAAGGGTGGTTCTTGAATCCGTCGAGCAGGACGTAGGGGCTCTCCATCGTGGCGGCGAAATCGGAAACGAGGCAACCGATGCCAAGTGAGATCGATTCCTTGTTGGTGTAGAGAAACGCTAACCCGGTCATGCTGCGGGAGATGGTGCCCGCCGCCTCGATCACGCAGCCTTCATTGCCCTTGAGGCCGAAGCGCTGCTCGATCACCTCTTCGGGCAGGAAATGCATTTCCTTGACGGCCAGTGCCACGGTTTCTGGCCTCGGCATTTCGCGCAGGCCCGACCGCGTGCCAAGCAGCCCGTTAACGCCTTCTGCGAGTACGACCACATCCGCCAAGATCCTTTCACCGGCTCTGTCGGTGCGAACGCCTATGACCTTGCCCGTGATATCGTATGCGAGCTCCGTCGCCGTCGTCTCGCACAGGACGGTCGCGCCGGCCTCGCGCACCTTGCGTGAAAACCACTTGTCGAACTGGGCGCGGATGATTGTGTAACGGTTTGGCTTTGCCTCGTTGAAGTCGTCGGACCGATAGTGGATCCCAGCATGGGATGTCTTGTCCATCATCCAGAAGCGCTGCTCGATCAGATGCCGCTCAAGAGGCGCGTCATCCCGGAAGTCCGGGATGATCTTCTCCAGCATGTGCGCATACATGATGGCGCCCTGGACATTCTTCGAGCCCGGATACTCGCCGCGCTCCAACTGCAACACCTTCAGGCCGCAGCTTGCCATCGTGAAGGCAGCTGCGTTCCCGGCCATGCCGGCCCCTACGACGATAGCGTCGAACTTTTCCTCGAGCATAGCCGTCTCCCTTAGCTCGCAAGCTTGTCGCGACTGTGCGGCGACAGCCGCCGGGTGAAGGCTTCCGTCAACGCCGGCAGGAAGCGGATCGCATCGGTGGCGATACCGATATGGGCGAAATCGAAAATCGGCGCGTTCGGATCGGTATTGATGGCCACGATCAGATCGGCGCTTTCAATGCCCACCCGGTGCTGGATGGCGCCGGAAATTCCGGCCGCGATGTAGAGCTTCGGCCTGATGGTCTTGCCAGTCTGGCCGATCTGCCGTTCAGCCGGCATCCAGCCCTTCTGGACCAGCGGACGCGAACAGCCATATTCGGCGCCGAGCGCCCGCGCGAGCTTCGTCACAACCTGCAGGTTCTCCGCCCCGCCCAGCCCGAGGCCTCCCGCAACGACGACATCGGCATAGGCCAGATTTGCCTTTACCGACTGCGCATCGGGCAGGAAGCCAAGGACCTTGGTGACGATCTCGTCCTCGAGCATCGACACCTTGTGTTCGACGACCCGGCCGACCGGCTTTTCCATACGCTGCGGCATCGCCATGACTCTCGGTCGCACTGTCGCCATCTGCGGCCGGCAGTTGAGCGTATAGATGGTGCATAGCAAGGAACCCCCGAAAGTCGGCCGGGTCGCGGCAAGCGAACCGTCAGGATCCACGTCAAGTTGAGTGCAGTCAGCCGTGAGACCCGTCAGCAGGGTAGTCGCCACGGAGCCGGCAAGATCCCGGCCACGCATGGTGGCACCCAGAAGCAGGATCTCGGGTTTGTATGTATTGACCAGGTCAGTCATTGCCCTAGTGAAGGGCTCGTTGCGATATTCGGCGAGCAGCGGCGTCTCCACGATATAGACAAGATCGGCACCATAGGCGAAGGCCTGGGCGACGGCATACCAAGAGGCCTCTCCCGGCGGTCCGAGCACGACCCCCGCAAGCTGCACGCCAAGCTTGTCGGCCAGCTTGCGACCTTCCCCGAGCAGTTCGAAAGAAACCGGATGGACTTCGCCGCGCTCCAGCTCGATGAAGACCCAGACGTGCCGATACTCCTTGAAATGCTCGGGCAGATCCTTCTTCATGCCGGCACGACTGCCGGCAGGCGGGGTTTCTCGGTTCACGCTCGACATCCTAAGCTCCTTGCCCTGAGCCACCCTCGAAGGCCAATTCGTGTTCCAGCGCCGGCTGGCGCGCGAAAATTGCGGCAATCAGCTCGTCAGCGAGATCACGCAGCGCCTTATCTGCGGTGTCGATTTGCACCGCCTTTTCTGCCCGGCTGGTCGGGGCGAACACACGCTTCACGACAGTGGGCGATCCGCGAAGACCGCATTTGCTGAGGTCCCCGATACCGGCGTCGGCCGCACTCCACTTTACGATCTGACTGCGGGCGGCGCGCAGGGCATCGTGCAGCGAGCCGCGACGGATCTCGTTAATACCTTCCAGCACCGTAATGAGACAAGGAAGCTTGCTCTTCAGCTTCTGCGTGCCGCCCTCCGTACGGCGCTCGACCGTGATCTCGCGTGCATTGAGATCAAGGGAGCCGATCCTTGCGACGTAGGTGAGTTGCAGGAAATCGAGGCGCTTGGCGATGCCCGGCCCGACCTGGGCAGTGTCGCCGTCTATTGTCTGCTTGCCGGTAAAGACGATGTCTGGCGGGCCGAACGTCTCACCGATCTTGCCGATTGCCTGAGCGAGCGCAAAGGAGGTCGCCAGGGTGTCGGAGCCGGCAAAAAAACGATCGGTCAGGAGCACCGCGCGGTCGGCGCCGTAGGTGAGCGCCTTGCGCAGTGCGTCCTCTGCCATAGGAGGACCCATGGTGAGCACGGTGACCTCGCCGCCATCGATGTCGCGTAGTGTGAGTGCTGCTTCAAGGGCGAACAGATCGTATGG
Organism: Mesorhizobium sp. BHbdii; assembly: GCF_053848045.1. Taxonomy (NCBI): domain Bacteria; kingdom Pseudomonadati; phylum Pseudomonadota; class Alphaproteobacteria; order Hyphomicrobiales; family Phyllobacteriaceae; genus Mesorhizobium; species Mesorhizobium sp. BHbdii. Next base: position 73,336 of record NZ_JBSPKX010000008.1, read on the forward strand.
GTTGATGATGGTCGGCACACCCTGGCGCATGATCGTGTTGGTCACCGGGTGGACGCGTATCTGCGCGGAGTCCGGGACCTGCTTGATACAGACGACGATATGCATGCGGTCTCTCTGGCTCCTATCGGGATGCGGCTTGGCGCTTCATCTGCTTGCAAGCACCATTCGTGCCAACCGTTGAGCATCGCGCCATACCTTTGAGCCGCGGTACTCTGCTTCTGAGGCGTATCCCTGGGAGGCGCATTTGTCGGCGTCACGACATTGTCGTGTCGCAACCGTGTCGCGTTCACTCCTTCCCGAACGGTTTCAGGATGGAATCGAATGGGACGAAGGGGCGGCCCGGCGTGGCGGGGCGATTTGGATCGTGGTCTTTGAGCACCTTGAAGACCCGGTGCCTGAGCGGCGAGGACGTCGCGAAGTCCTCATAGGCCCGTTCCAGTGTCGCGCGCGCGCGCGCCGCGATCACCTGGTCGGTGAGACCGGAGAAATCCTCTTCGGCGAGATATTGGCCCATGCGCTTCATGATGTGGAGCCGCGAGACATCGAGCACCTTCGGATCATAGGAGACGCCAAGGGCCACGAAGAACTCCTCCGCAGCAGACAAGCCTTTCAGCCGCGTGAGAATGTCGGTGACGTCGATGATTGGCCTTTCGGTGGAACAGTGGCTCATTGTAAACTCCCTGGTAATGATGGTCTCGGGCTCGGCTTCCTTCTCGACCAAGATCCGCATTCAAATCCCATCGCCGTTTCCGGTGCAGGCCGGGAAGGGATCACGGAGCTTCGCCACGAGTGCGGGCACGACCTCGAGCACCCGGTCGATTTCCATCCCGTTGTTGTCGCGCGACAAGGAGAAGCGGATTGCCCCTTGTGCCGCGCTGCTGGCAACGTTCATTGCTTTCAGGACATGGCTGAGCTCCTGCGAGCCGCAACCGCAGGCCGAGCCAGAGGAACAGGCGATCCCCTCGCGATCGAGAAGGAGCAGCAGGCCATCGGCCTCGACATTCTCGAACGCGATGTTGGCCGTATTCGAGAGCCGATCCAGCGGATCGCCGGTCACGAAAGCGTCTGGAATGCGCTGGAGAAGCCCGCACTCCAACCGATCGCGGAGAGACTTTATGAGCTTGCTGTCCTCAGCCATGAATTTCATGGCAAGTTCGGCTGCCTTGCCAAGCCCAACGATGCCAGGGGTATTCTCCGTGCCGGCGCGCCGGTTGCGCTCCTGGTGCCCGCCCTTGATCAGCGAACGGAAGTGCACGCCGCGCTTCACATAAAGTGCACCGATCCCTTTGGGGCCGTGCAACTTGTGACCGGAGAGCGACAGCATGTCGATTGCCGTCGATTTCAGGTGGATCGGGAGTTTACCGACCGCCTGCACCGCGTCCGTATGGAACAGGGCACCGACTTCCTTGGCCAATTCAGCAAGCTCGGCGGCAGGGAAAATCGTGCCGGTCTCATTGTTCGCCCACATGATCGAGACGATTGCCACGTTCGTGGTCAGCGCCGCCTTATAGGCATCGACGTCGAGCCGGCCACGGTCATCGACCGGGATCTTGTGCACCTTGAGGCCGCACGTCTTCTCAAGATGCTCGCACAGCTTCAGCACAGCCGGATGCTCGACCGCGGAGGTCACGATCTCTGTGCGGTGAGGCATTACCCCCAGCGCCGAAAGGATCGCCGCATTGTTGCTTTCCGTTCCGCCCGATGTGAAGGCGATCTCATCGTCGAATTCCGCGCCGATCAGCGCTTGCACCTGCTGGCGCGCCTTTTTCATGGCCACGCTCACGGCAGCGCCAAATCCGTGCTTTGACGAAGGATTGCCGAACTGATCCATAAACAGCGGCCGCATTGCTTCATAGACTGCAGGATCCACTCGCGTGGTCGCGTTGTTATCGAGATAGACCGGCCTCATGAAGCTCTCCTTAGCTGACCGAAAACACGCATTAGGGCAGACCCGAACGTCGACGGGTCTCTCTCAGGCCATCAGCCGAAGGACTTCCCACAAGCGCATTTTTCACGTCCGTTCGGGTTATCGAAGACAAAGCCAGAGGATTCGAAGCTGGTGACGAAATCGACCGTCATACCGGCGACATGGAGTTGCGAGCTTACGTCCACGAACACCCTGACGCCGCCTGTCTCGATGATCGCATCGCCCTCACGTGCGAGGCTCTCCAAGCCCATCAGATACTTCAGTCCCGCGCAGCCGCCCCCCTCGACTTTAATGCGCAGGCCTTCCGCCGGCTCCTCGGCTTGGGAAAGCGCGGTCCTTACCGCGGTGACAGCATTTTCGGTGAGCGTGATCATGGGACGCCTTCTCCTCGAGTGCGCGATGCGTTCGCCGATGGCGACGCATGTGCCGTGCCAAGGAGAAAGTTGTTTTCTAAAACAACGTGATGTTTTTAGCACCGGCGCGTCGCAGGTTGTAAATCGTCGGACATCGCACAACACGCAGCCGGTGCGATGGCGTGGGTAGGGCTTTTCCCGCGCATCCGCTCTTCCTCTAGAAATGCTGGGCACCAAACACCCGCTGTCGGCTTTGTCGAACCCACAACATCGCGGTGTCCCGCCAGCCTCTCTTCAAGCCATTGAATAATCTGGAAAGCTGTTCTGTGAGGCTCTTTCGAGGCAGTTGGCATAAGTTTTGAAGCTCCTTCGTTGCGAGGCGGCAAGAAAGCGACCGCCATTCATGTCACCCGTGACATCGCAGCGAAGGAAGGACAGCATCATGTCAGGTCTGCCTCAGATCCCCATTCAATGGGCCTCGTGGCATTTACATTGGCCACCTCCCAAAACACGTTCGCCGCCATTGTCGACCTTCGGCAAAAGATCTTGATCATCAGCTGCGACCCATCGCCGATTCCATCGGCACACCGCCGCTTCTGCTTCGACGTTTCGGAAGCGCGCAGAGACCGGTAGCGAACTGATTGACGATGAGATCGCAGCCATGAAGATCGATGCCGGCGAGGCGACTACAATGGAGTCAGCCGGCTTCGCGTGGCGAGCTGCGGGACGTCCTGCCCCGCAGTCTCCTTCCCTTATCACTACCAGCGGTCTTCGCCTTCGAGATCGACCCCGACTCCGAAGTGGATGCGATCCCATACCCGCTGGCGACCCATTGGGGCGCGGTATGGCAAAGATCATCCGACGCAGTGCCGTCTCAATGACCATCTCGAAGGACTCGCGTCTTTCGATCACGCCGAGCTCAGCCGTTCTCCTGCTCGTCACACTGAACTCTAACGCCCGGAACATCGGAAAAATGGAACGCCAACCTTGGGTAATTGTGCTCCAGCAAGTGCTTGTGCCGGTAGGCCGCCCAACGTGCTCGCCAGTGCTGCGGCAAACAGATCTGGAACTTACGCCGGTGAACAGTCATGCCGATGGCGCAGCAAACAATCCGAGGAATCCGTTCGCACATGTCGAGGCGCCGGGCTGGGGCCAGGGCCTGAGAACGCTCACGCGTATTACCTATATGAATTTGCGTCACCGGTGGCAGGTTGCTTTCGCTATTGGATCGACGGTCATCGCCGCAACCCTCCAGCTGCTCATTCCTAAACTGCTCGGTCAGGCCGTTGACCAGGTCCGGATCGGTGAGGGCATCTCCGGCGGTGCCGTCGAACAAGCGCTTTGGATATCGGCTCTCCTGCTGCTCGCCGTCAGTGTGCTGCGCGGCCTATTCACATTGGCGCAGAACTACTTTGCCGAATCGGTCGGGCATCACTTCGCCTATGAGCTGCGGCTCGCCTGCTATGAGAAGATCCAGCGCCTGAGCTTCTCCTTTCACGACCAGGGGCATTCAGCCGATCTGATCACCATCTGCATGCTCGATCTCGAAGGTGTGTGCTGGTATTTCTCCACAGCGCTGGTCCGCGCTGTCCTGCTGGCCATGTTAATCGGCATTGGCGCCTACATTCTGCTCTCCACCAATCTGGAGCTCGGTGTTCTGGCGCTGAGCTTTGTGCCCTTCGTCGCATGGCGCTCATCGCGAACCCAGCTCAAGCTGCGCGCCACCTGGTTCGAACTGCAGGGGCGGCTCTCTGTTCTGAGCCGCGTCATGGAGGAAAATCTCTGCGGCATCCGCGTTGTCCGCGCTTTTGCCGCACAAGCCTATGAGATGCTGAAGTTCGAGCGTGCCTCCAAGAACGCGCTCGCACTTGCCCAGGAACGCGCCGACATCTACGCGCGCGACACTTCGGCGATGACCTTCTCCTTCTTGTTTGCCATGGGGCTGGTCCTCTGGATTGGCGGCAGCAAGGTCATCGCCGGTGAGATCAGCGTCGGAACCCTCACGACCTTCCTGACATTCATGACCGTCCTGCAAATGCCGGTCCGCCAAATCGGTTTGATGATCAACGCTTTCGCTCGCGCTTCGACATGCGGTTCACGTCTGTTCGGCTTCCTCGACCTGGACATCACGATTAAGGACGCACCCCACGCTAGTCCCCTCGAGATCAGCGAGGGCACTGTGCGCTTTGATAATGTCTCGTTCGCTTATCCTGGCGCTGAAAACCGCCAGATCCTGCGGAATATCAGTTTCCAGGCCCGTAGAGGTGAGACTATCGCTATCGTCGGTCCACCTGGCTCGGGCAAGTCGACAATCGCTCACCTGATCCCGCGTTTTTACGATGTCACCGGCGGCACCATCACGCTTGATGGGCAAGACATCCGCAATGTCACTCTTTCCTCGCTTCGCACGGCGGTCGCGGTCGTGCAGCAAGATCCATTCTTGTTCACCACAACGGTGGAGAACAACATCGCTTATGGAGACCCCTGGGCCAACGAATCGCGGATCGAGCGCGCAAGCGAATCTGCCCAGCTGCACAACTACATCCTGGGTCTGCCCGCTGGCTACAAGACGGTCGTGGGCGAACGTGGCGTTTCCCTCTCGGGCGGCCAGCGCCAGCGTCTCACAATTGCCCGCGCGATGATGCTGCGCCCATCAGTCATTGTTTTTGACGACTCGACCGCGGCGATCGACGCGGCCACCGAACAGCGCATTCGCTCGGCCATGCGCCGTTTCGCCAAAGACCGCGTGACGATCATCATTGCCCACCGGCTGAGTTCCGTCATGCACGCCGATCAAATCCTTTTCGTTGAAAATGGCGAGATCGTCGAGCGCGGGACTCATGAAGAACTTCTGGTCAATGCAGGGCGCTATGAGGCTCTTCACAATCTTCAGACGCGCCCACGCGATGATGACGGCGCGAACTGATGTCGCAGATCGCCGACGCTGAAAGCGAACGCAACGGTGTCCGCGACGGTACGCGCCCGCCGCGCGCTGTCGTCGGCTCGCATCGGATCGAAGACGAGGTGTTCGGACAGGCTTTTGACAAGAACATTGTTCGGCGGATCTGGGCATTCGTTGAGCCTTACCGGATTAAGGCTGTTATCGCGGTTGTCGCAGTCCTGATCTGCGCCGGCGTGCAGCTTCTCATCCCGCTGATCATCCGCTACGCGGTCGAGCACGCCATCACTCCGGGAAGCCGCGATCGCTCTGCGCTGCTTGCGGCCGCTGGCGCCTTTTTTCTCGCGATTCTGGTCAATCGCGTTGCCAGCTACATGCAACAGAGCGTGATCGGCAAAATGGTCGAGGTTGTGCTCTTCGACATTCGCCGCGCCATGTTCGGCCATCTGCAGAAGGTGTCCCTTTCCTTTATGGACCAGACCGAGGTCGGACGTCTGATGTCGCGACTCCAGGGCGATGTCAGTTCAATCCAGGAATTTCTCGAGACCTCAGTGCTTTCGGTGGGCGATATCGCCCTTCTATTCGGCATCATCTTCGTCATGCTGTGGCTGGACTTATCGTTGGGGCTCCTTACGCTTTCGGTCTTGCCAGTCCTCTTCATCGTCCGCATGGTCTGGCTGCCGAGCGCCCGCAATGCCTTCATGGCCGCGACTGAGACCAACTCGGCCACCAATGGCGCGCTGGCCGAGGCCATTCATGGCGTGCGGGCCGTCCAATCCATGGATCGCCAGCAGGTCAACTTTCTCCTCTATGACGACAAGGCCCATGCCAATCTCAAGACGCAACTGACAGCTGCCAAATACGCCCAGGTCATGGTGCCGATTGTCGATACCCTCACGGGCCTTGCCATGGCCGCCATCGTCCTGGGCGGTTCAAAGGTCGTGAACGACCCCACTGATGTGGGCGTGACCATAGCATTCCTGTTTTATATCCAGCGCTTCTTCGACCCGATCCGCTCGCTCACGCTGCAGTATTCTGTCATGCAACGCGCAATGGCGTCGGGCAAACGGCTGACAGAGGTGCTCGACCTGGACATCGAGATTCAGGACAAGCCGGACGCCAAGGCGCTTTCGCCGCAGATGGACGGTTCGGTCGAATTCAGGAATGTCACTTTCGGCTACGATCCCAACCATCCGGTGCTGAAAAACATTTCTTTGAAGATCAGCCCCGGGGAGACGGTCGGTCTGGTTGGCCCAACCGGTTCGGGCAAATCGAGCGCCATGGCACTCGTTCACCGCTTCTATGACGTCCAGCGCGGCCAAGTGCTGGTCGGCGGACATGATGTGCGCGATCTGACCCAGGAATCGCTCGGACCGCAGGTCGCCATGGTCCTGCAGGAGCCGTTCCTCTTCACGGGGACGATTTTCGACAACATCCGCTATCACAGGACGGACGTGACGCGCGACGCGGTCATCGAAGCCGCCAAAGCCGTCGGCGCCCATGACTTCATTGTGAGCCTGGCCGGCGGCTACGACGCCCCTTTAGGCGAGCGCGGCGGCAATCTCTCGCTCGGCCAGCGCCAGCTCATCAGTTTCGCTCGCGCTCTCGTGACCGATGCCAAGATCCTGGTCCTCGACGAGGCGACCGCCAACATCGACAGCTACACGGAAATGCTGATCCAGAAAGCTCTGACAAAGCTTCTGGAAGGCCGCACCGGCTTGGTGATTGCCCACCGTCTTGCCACGATCCGCAATGCCGACCGCATCATCGTGCTGCAGAACGGAGAAGTGATCGAAACCGGCAACCACGATCAGCTGATGGCCATGGGAGGGCTGTACTTCAAACTCTACAATCTCAATTATGCCTCGTTCGACGACCTTCCCGACGAGCAACTCGATATCACCGCGCAAACGGGGGCCGAACTTGATGCCGCGGGCAGCTGTTCACGCGATTGCCAGGACCGGGTTCAGCACCCGGCGGAGCGACCGCACCCCAGCGGGGCGCGACCTGAGCCGGACAAACGCCACAGCCACCTCTCACACCAATCAAGAACGCCCTCGACTTGAATCATGAAGCTTTCGCCGCGGGGACGAGCGGGCAGATTTGATTGCCATCAACGCCAGCCACGCTTCTCCCGGCGCCGTTGTACGGAGGAGGGGATGTTCATTGCCTCCCGGTATTTCATGACGGTGCGGCGAGCAAGGTCGATGCCGTTTTCCCTCAGCCGCACAGCAATGTCCTCATCGGAAAGCACGGCATCTTCTGCGGCGATCATCGCCTTGATCTGATGGCGAACGGCTGAGGCGGAGTGGGCGTCGCCGCCTCCGCAAGAGCCGATGGCGACGCTGAAAAAATACTTCAGTTCGAACACGCCGCGCGGCGTGGACATGTACTTGTTCGACGTCACCCGGCTGACAGTCGACTCATGCATGTTGATAGCATCAGCGACGGTTCTGAGATTGAGGGGCCGCAGATGCGCCACGCCATGTCTCAAAAAGGCATCCTGCTGGTGCACGATCTCAGCGGCCACCTTAAGGATCGTCTTGGCGCGTTGATCGAGGCTGCGGACAAGCCAATTCGCGTTCTCCATGCATTCGTTTAGGAATGCCTGATCCTGTGGGTTATGGGCGGTGAGCCGCGAGACTTTGAGGAAATAACTTTGGTCGATCAGCACCTTGGAGAGCGTGTCAGGATCAAGTTCGACATTCCATCCACCTTCGCGCGACGACTGCACCCAGACCTCAGGTTGTATTTGTTCCGGCCCTCCTGATTGGAATCGGTTGCCAGGCTTGGGATCGAGCGCATGCAGTTCGTGCAGCATGTCTACAAAGTCGTCGTCATCGACCCCGCAAAGCCGCTGCAATGCCTTGAAGTCACGGTCAGCAAACATCTCGAGATTGGCCACCAAAGCTGCCATCGCTGGGTCGAACCGGTCTTGCTGACGCAACTGTATTTCAAGGCACTCGCCGAGAGTTCGCCCAAATAGCCCCGGTGGGTCAAAAAGCTGCAAGGCTGCCAGAACCCTTTCCACGACAGACAGGGGAACATTCAGGATTCCCGCCAACTCCAAAAGGTCCACCCGAAGGTACCCGATGTCGTCCAGATGATTGGCAAGCGCGCCGGCAATCATCCGCTCCTGTGGGTTGAACGCGGTGAAGGCGATCTGGCGAGCGACATGTTCGAGCAGTGTTTCGGGATTGGCGACATAGCTTTCCGGGGTATGGTCTTCCCCTGACCCGGCAGCGGGTTTGTCGCGCGTTGACTTGTCTTCCCTGAGCCGCTCAGAAGGCTCGGCCCCGTTTTCGCGTTCGCCCCTGGGCGGATCCTCGCCCAAAACCGACGGGACATCACCATCAGCCTCACTGTCGTTTGGAGCCAGCTCCAAAAGGGGGTTCTTCTCGACTTGCTGCTCTACGAATTGGCGCAGTTCAATATGCCCCAGTTGCAGTAACCGAATCGACTCGATGAGTTGAGGTGTTAGAACCAGAGATTGCTTCTGGCTCTGAAGCAGGCTTGCTGAGGGCTTCATGATTATCGCAATGCCCCTAGCGTGCGCGCAACCGGGCTCTGTGGGACGTTGACTCCACTAGGCCATACCGCGGCCGTGGTTTTTGCGCCCCTCAGGGTTTCAAGAATGTTCTGCGGGGACGAGACGCCATAGGGGTCGGTTTCGCAGTTGTCGGAGAAACCTTCCTCCTCGAACCATTGCTCCACCACACCATCGTTGATCACGGCGGCGTAACGCCAGGAGCGCATGCCGAAGCCGACATTGTCCTTGGCCACCAGCATACCCATCTTGCGCGTGAACTCGCCCGAGCCGTCCGGAATGAGCTGAACTTTCCGCAGCCCCAGGGCCTTGCCCCAAGCATTTATGACGAAGGCGTCGTTGACCGAGACACAGTAGATCGCCTCAACCCCCTCTTTCTCGAACTCATCATAGAGCGCTTCAAAATCCGGCACTTGGTAAGTCGAGCAAGTCGGCGTGAAGGCACCAGGCAGCGAGAACAGGATGACGCGCTTGCCCCTGAAATAGTCGTCGGAAGTTTTGTCATCCCAGCGGAACGGATTTGGCCCGCCAATAGATTCGTCGCGAATACGTATGCGAAACGTCGCGAAGGGAATCCTCTTGTTCACGGTCATCAAGTATTGCTCCTATAGAAGGGAAACTGGCGCAGTGCTTCTCTGTGGGGTCGACGCAACATCGACACTGGCCGGCATGGGTCAGGGGTTCTGCGGGGCCCGATCCTTGCCGTCTGCGGCAACGGTCAGGCTCCCGCTCTTCGGCACCCGGCGACGTCGATCTGGGTGACTTAGGTTCTCTGGCACGCCTTCTACGGCCATGCCGTTGGAAGGGGTATCGACGACGAATTGCTTGTCCTCGAGTGGTGGCCAACGTAGCCGCCAAAGGCGGTCGCATATGCGTTTGCCCAGCATTCAAGCCACATCGACATTGCCCCTCGCTCTGCAAGGCTCATCTCCTCGGTCCGTGAAGCGTTCGCTCATCTCCATGCACGGATCGTGCCAAAGGAGAAATCGCTTCTAAAACAAGGTGGCGGTTCCAATTTGCTTTGTCGCATGTCGGACATCGGACACTGCGAAGGGCAGTCGGACGGCTCGCGCAATTCCGCTTCCGCTGTGGAGCACCTTGTCCAGGTTTCCTGGGATGGCTGAACGGACGTCCCAGCGTCGGGTTTGTCGAATCGGCGACGCTCGTGTCGTCCGCGTTCTTCTGCGCTCCCACTAAACGCACGAGAAATGCCTTCCAGGTTCTTGTTATGTCGCTGGCGGCGCAGTTGGCACGGCGTTTGAATCTGATCACCACGAGCGGCTGGACGCTGCCGGTAGGCTTTCAGGTCGCGGGCGACATCGCGGGTCGAGGCAACGAAGCAGGGAAGCAAAAATGTCAGGTCAGTCCCACGAGGGCATTGTTTGGAAAACGGGCGTCACCCGCCGAGTTCGAACGCCCTATCGCCCTGATCGGTTACCACACGCACAGTCACCCGGCGCCGGCCAATGGCCTTCGATCGATCCGGCGGTCAGGTTCGACGAGCATGTCCTTGCCTGTGTCCTCTCAAGAGCGCTCGAGGAGATCAATGCCGGCGAGGCGACCGCGACACAGGCAACCGGCCTTTCGCGTGCCGATCTGCGTGATGTCCTGACGGACCGTTTCCGCCATCTCCCTATCAGTGCGTTCGCCCTGGAAGAGGCGACCGACGTGGAGCCGGAGATGGAGGAACAACTCCTACGCGACCTGCTGCTGGCGCAGGCCCGGCCGGGCGACCCGGCCAGCGCCCGGTTTGCCAAACTCATCGCCCGGCGCGCCATGCGCAATGACCATCTCTGGCAGGATCTTGGCCTTTTCAACCGGGCCGAACTCAGCCTCTTGTTCGCTACGCATTTTCCGACACTGGCAGCCGGCAACACCAAGAACATGAAATGGAAGAAGTACCTTTACCGCATGCTCTGCGAGGCTGAAGGCTTTTCAATATGCACCGCGCCCAGTTGCCGCCAATGCAATGATTTCGAAAGCTGCTTTGGCTCCGAGGAAGACGAAAGCTGCCTTGCACGGATCAGGAACGACATCGGCCTGAACTAAAGGCCGCTTCCGTTAGAGGTGCGAGGCCGCCAGAGTTCACACGGCGGTGTTGCTGGGAGAAGGGAAGTTCCATCGCTTCGCACTTGTGACAGTGCGCTCGAGCCGGAGGCCGAACCCATACGATCCCAAGGAGGCGTCAGATGAAGAAAAATGAAGGTACGAGCAGTCCGGTCCCGGACCATGTGCCGCTCGAACTGGTAAGGGACTTCAGCCTGTTCACGTCGCCTGGGATGCCACCCACGGCCAACGGGGATCCCCACGCCGCCGTGGCCTGCGTCCATGCCGGGCCGCCGATCTTTTACGCCCCCCACAACACGCGCGATGGCCGGGGTACCTGGGTCATCACGCGCGCCAGAGACCAGCGCAGGGTGCTGCAGGACACCGAAACCTTTTCCAGCCACCGCAGCATCTTCGCCTCCGCGCTCGGCGAAAACTGGCCGATGATCCCACTCGAACTTGACCCACCGGCTCATGGTATTTTTCGTTCACTACTCAACCCACTGTTTTCACCCCAGCGGGTAAGAGCGCTGGAACCAGCTGTCCGGGAGCGGGCGATCGCACTCATCGACAGGATCGCCGCCTCTGGCACAAGCTGCGATGTCATGAAGGATTTCGCCTTCCCTTTCGCGGTTAACATCTTTCTTCGTTTTCTCGGGCTATCCGACCACCGCCTCGACATATTTGTCGGCTGGGGGAAGGATCTCCTCCACGGCGAGCCTGTCAAAAGGTCGGCAGCGGCCCAGCGGATTGTCTCTTTCATCGACGACCTTGCAGCCCTGCGCCGCAAGGTACCTGTCGGTGATTTCATGACCTTCGTCGTGCAGGCTAAGGTCGAGGGTCGCCCGCTGACCGACAAGGAAGTCCGCGGCATCGGGGTGCTCGTGTTCGTCGCGGGGCTCGACACGGTTGCCGCAGCGATAGGCTTTGATTTGTCCTATCTTGCGCGCAATCCGAAAGACCAGGAATGGCTGCGGAGCAAGCCCGAACGCATCGTGCTGGCAGCCGAAGAATTGCTGCGCGCCTTTCCGACCGTGCAGATGCTCCGCGTGGCAACCAAAGATATCGACTTCGAAGGCGCGCCCATCCACAAGGGCGACTATATTTCCTGTGCCACGATGATTGCCAATCGTGACCCGACGGAATTCGCATGCCCCGACACGGTCGATCTGGCACGAGAGGAGAATTGCCACACCGCCTTTGCCCATGGTCCCCACCGCTGCCTTGGCTCACACCTTGCACGGCGCGAGATTGTCATTGGCCTGGAGGAGTGGCTGGCGCGCATCCCGTCGTTCCGGATCAAGGAAGGTACAGCGCCCATCACCCACGGCGGCCATGTGTTCGGGATCGAAAATCTGATCCTGGATTGGTGCTGACCAACGCCGTCCCCGAGCCGGGAGAACAAATATGGAGCTCGTGCCATGCGCATCATCGTCGACAAGGCCAAGTGCCAGGGGCACGCGCGATGCTGGGCACAAGCACCGGACGTCTTCACGCTTGATGACGAGGGCTACATCCTGCCCGGTGACATCAAGGTGGCAGTTGGAGACGAACCGCTGGCGGCAAGGGGCGCGCGATCCTGCCCCGAACGTGCACTGGAAATCGATGGCACGGCCGCAGCCGATTGGTGACCGTCTTTGTCATCGGGCGTGTCGCGGCTTGGCCGCATCAGGCCGCGCCCAAGACACGCAAACAGCCAGGCGAGGGGCGGTCCACCGTGTCGGTCGAGCGCCGAACAATCGTTGTTGCGCAACTGAATGCGCCAAAACGCCTCTTCCAACTTAGAACTTGGGACAAAGCAATGGACCACGCAAAAGTTATCGAACTGCTCGACCGGGAGGCCATCCGCGATTGCCTTTATCGGTACTGCCGCGGAATAGACCGCGCCGACGAGGCGGCACTGCGCAGCGCGTACTGGCCCGATGCGCATGACAATCATGGTGCCTATTGCGGCCCGGCCGAGGGGTTCATCCAGTTTGCGCTGGATACCTTCAAGACCCGACCGCGCTACGTCCATCAGGTCACGAACATCCTGATCGATTTCATCAGCCCGGCTAAGGCCGCCGTCGAGAGCTATTTCACCGCGCTTCAACGCGGACCCGACAAGGCCGGCGAAATACGCCAGGAGCTTCTCTGCGGCCGCTATTGCGATGTGTTTCAGAAGCGGGAAGGGGCGTGGCGGATTGCCGAACGGACGGTGGTCTACGACTGGCAGGAGGAGCAGATCCCGCCGGCGGGCTTCGAGCCAGAGCGGTTCGGGCCCCGGCAGCCGGTCGGAGCACCGCATCCAGTCGACCCGGTCTACGCGCTCGCCGCGCGCTGCGGCGGAGGCGAAAAACTAGGACTGTGCTGCAATGTCCCATCCCCTCTTCCGGCGGAGGCCTGTCCGCTTGCCATGCTGCGGAGATAATGGGTGACCCAGAGCGGACCTGGCCCACTTGGGGCGGAAATGAACTGTCACCAGGACGTGCTGCTGTGCGGCGTCGATCCTTCCGTCACATGGCGTCGCAGGGCCGAGATCGGTGGGCGGTGATGGCAGCGAAGCTCTCATGAAGCCGCTGGCAGGACGCATCGTGATCATAACAGGCGCTGCAGGCGGGATCGGCCGTGTCCTGGCCGATACGCTTGCCGCGGATGGAGACGTCGTCGTTGCAGTAGACCTTCCCGGCAGGGGGGTGCTTGAACTGGCCCGCGGTCTCGGCCGCCCGCATCTCGGCCTCGAGTACGATGTCTCGAAAGAAGACGACATCCTTGCGCTTTACCGCCGGGTCGAAGCACAGTTCGCGCGGATCAGCGTACTCGTCAACAACGCGGGTATTGGGCCCACCGTGGACGCGACTGTCGACACCAGTATCGAGTCCTTCCGACGCACCCTGGCGGTAAACCTGATCGGGCCCTTCGTCATGGCCCGCGAAGCAGCGAGGCGGATGCAGCCGTGCGCTGTCATCGTCAACGTCGCCTCGATATCGGGCTTGGTCAGCAATCCCAAGCGCCATGTCTACGCTGCGTCGAAAGCTGGCCTGATCTCCTTCACGAAATCTTTGGCGTGCGAGTGGGCTTCGCGGGGCATTCGCGTGACGGCGGTAGCACCGGGCTATGTGCGCACTTCGATGACTGCGGCACTTGAACGTGACGGCAAAGCGGACCTGGCGGCGGTGCGCCGCCGCGTGCCGATGGGGCGCGTGGGGCGCCCCGACGAGGTCGCCCGGGCCGTACGATTTCTGGCCAGCCCGCAAGCGAGTTACATCACCGGTTCGGTGCTGACGGTTGATGGTGGTTGGATGTCCTTCAACCAGCCGGGCGATGCACATCCGCCGGTGGATGGGACGCCAGGAGCCGAACTCTCCCGTCCAGCCGAGCACACCGGCGCGCGGACCGTGCTTGTCACGGGCGGGGCAAAGGGCATAGGCGCGGCCGTCGTTCGTCGCTTTGCCGCGAACGGGGACACCGTAGTGATTGCCGACAGAGATCGCACTGCCGCGACAGAACTCGCTCGATCGCTCGGCGGCGAGCATGTCGCGAAAGCCGTGAACCTGAACGTCGAAAGCGACGTGGTGGCGCTGTTCGACGAATTGAGGGGGCGCTTCGGCCGGTTGGAGGTCCTCGTCAACAGTGCTGTTGTTGCCGACATGTCGGCGGTCGACCAAATGCCGGCACAGACCGAACACGTTCTTGATGTGACTCTTACCGGCGCCCTCACTTGCGCGCGTGAGGCGATCAAGATGATGCGCCCCGGAGGCATGGTCCTTCATATTGCACCGTTCAACACCTCTCTGCCCTTGGCACCGCGCCATGCACATGCGGCATCCAAGGCGGGGTTGGAAATCCTGACCCGGTGCATGGCGGCCGAACTGGGTCCGGACGGCATTCGGACGGCCACCGTCGCTCCTGGCTACATCCGCACGCCTGGCAGCAGCATCGACCCGAAAGCGATCAGCCGGCGCATCCCGATGGGCAGGATGGGAGAGGCGGAGGAGGTCGCGGACGCAGTGCTGTTCCTCGCTTCGCCAGACGCTTCATACATCAACGGCTCGATCCTCTACGTGGACGGCGGTTGGACTTCGTTCGGCGCTGCAGGATTCGCCAGCGAACGCGATCAGGAGGCAACCGAGGACTTGGAATGATTGTCGACTGAGCTGGCGGGCTGCGGCTGGTGCACGGAAGCGCGGCGCAAGGCGAGGCCGCATTAGCGCCAACCTTCCGGGCGCGGCTGCGATCGCCGAACCGGAAGCGGCTTGCCGCAATCGTGGTGGACTGAGCCACCACGAAGACAGCATCGACCCCGCGGCCAACGCCGTCGACACACGTCTCAAGCATCCCCCGCTCAGCCAACCTCCGTGAAACAAGGAACCACCATGGAATTCGCGACATTCATCCTGGCCGCTCAACGCGGCTATCATCAATCGTCCAGCAGTGTGATCCGCAACTCCATCGAACAGGCGGTGGTTTCGGAGCAGGCTCAATTCAACACCGCCTGGTTCGCCGAGCACCACTTCAATAATTACAGCCTGATTCCGTCGCCCTTGATGATGGTGGCGCACTGCGCCGGCATGACGAACACCATTCGGCTCGGCACTGGCGTCTGCGTTCTCCCGCTCCATCAGCCACAGCGCCTGCTCTCCGAGATCGGCTTCGCCGACGTCGTTTCGAACGGCCGCCTCGAACTCGGAGTCGGCTCGGGGTACCAGCAGTTCGAGTTCGAGCGTTTCGGCGTCGATGTCAATGAGGCGGCGGCTGTATTTTCTGAATATTTGGCGATTCTACTCAAGGGCCTCAACCAGAAGATCTTCGAACACAATGGCCAGTATGAGAAGATACCGCCGACGGCGATCTCCGTACGCACCCTTCAGAAGCCGACCCCGCCGATCTGGATCGCCGCCGGATCCGCGCGCAGCATGGGCCGGGCGTATCGTGAGGGACACAATCTTTTTGTCACAGCATTCCACAACGGCTTGGAGACCATGCGCATGCTGCGCGAAAGCATCGAGAAGGCGGCGGCTTCCGAGGCTAAGAACGTCGCGCACTCGAGGATATCGCTGCTGCGCTGCTGCTATGCCAGCGACAACGCCGCGGAAATCAACAGCTATCTCGACAATGCCCGTTTCCAGCGCCGGCTATCTGAAGCACTGCATCAGCGCCGCCAGCAGAGCCAGGACGGCTACCTGCTGCAGGAAACACCTACGCAGCAGGATCTGTCCTTCGAGAATATGCGCGAGAACTTGGCGATCGGCAGCGTGAATCGCGTGATCGATCGCCTACTGGAAGAGATAAACATCCTGAAACCGGACCAGATCGCGATTCAGACCCAATTGGGAGATTTCGACCACAACACGATGCTGCGCCAGCTCGATCTCTGGGGGGACAAGATCATCCCGGCGGTCAACAAATCGCTTGGTCACACCGTGGTTTCAAATTCGCAGCGGCCTGGTTTGAATTAGACTGCATTGGCGTGGCGCTGTTCGCCATCGGAGATCGTCACCGGACGCTTGTCGATGCTGCCAGCATATCGCTTCAGGCCGCGGTTCGGTCGGGATCCTTTTCAAACAACGTCGCTCTTGGTTCGACAAAGCGCGCCCCCGCTTTCACGGCATTTGGAATCGGAAACCAGTTTCAACCTTCGGCGTAATGGCGCCGGTTCGTCAGGCTGTCGTCAGCAATGACCTCTATCGGGGCCCTTGTGATCCGCCTGCGAGTCAAAGCCGGCAGGGTGACTTTGATCCCGAATTGATTACGGAGTAGAAATGAAGAGGTCCTTCCTGCTGGCTGCCACCGCGATTGGCTTGCTCGCTGTGTTTATGACGGCGAAATCGTTTGCGTCCGAAGTCAACGACCGCTCGGCTCCGGCACCCACGGCACCCACGGCACCCACGGCACCCACGGCACCCACGGCAATCACGGCACCAAGCGACGGCCGCCAAGATGCCACCCGCGATGCGACCAATTACCTTATGGCCGGCCAAAGACTCCTATGCCTCCTACGGCTAACGAAGTGCACCGATCCTCGGTTCTGAGCGGTGTTGGCCTCTCCATAGGAATGAGACCTTGCCGTTGGCCATGCTGATGGCCGAGATCAATCAGCATCTACGCCGATCTGCCTGGCCCGTGATGGCTGCTCCGTCAGGATGTCGTCAGCAGCGGTGCATAGGTTCATTAAATCGACCCGCCCCCACCCTGCGGCTCAAAAGCCGCAGAGTGGCTTCGACTCGATCTGCCGCTCCCAAATTGATCAGTGGAGACAGAAATGAAGAGGACCATTCTGCTGGTAGCGACCGCGATTGGCTTGCTGGATTTATTTGTGACAGCGAAATCGTTTGTGTCCCTAATCGATCAATCGGCTCCGGTAACGGCCAGGGCTCCAACCCACGATGATAGGCCATAACGCCACAACCGAAGCAGATGGTCATGCTGTAAAGGACAACTACGATTTCATCTGCCTGAACCCACCGCGATGCGCTTGCTGGGGTCACATCTGAGAGCGAAATCGTTTGCGTCCGAAGTCACGACCACTCGCCTCCAGCAACGGCCGCGGCAACAGGCGATGACAGCTTGGATGCCAGCGCCTATGCAGCCGATGATCCTGCTGGTGGCGCCGACGGCAGCACCCAGGTCGGACGCGGGCTCTCTCGCGCCGGCCACTGGCGGTTTTGGTAGAGGCGGTCGTCTCTCACGATGGCTGTATGAACGGCGTCATCCACGTGGCCATGGTCAAGGGTTAGTCGATTGCGGAGCTGTGGCTATGGGCCACTCTCGACATAACCAATCGACGCCTCTGTAGGCTTTGTCGGATCCGCGACATGGGTATTTAACCAATCAGCCGTCTGCATGAGGCTAAGCAGCTGAAAACAGCTAGTAATTTTTTCTTTCAGGTCGGTCCAGGCAGGTTGGCACGAGTTTTGATCCTCTTGGGAGCGGCATGATCTGCCGACCGGTCATTCGCGTATTGGCCCAATAGATGGAACAAGGAAGGAAAGCTACATGTCGCGTTTGCGTCAGATCGCATTCTACGGAAAGGGGGGCATCGGGAAGTCTACTACCTCCCAAAACACGCTCGCTGCCCTGGTCGACCTCGGGCAGAGGATTCTCATCGTAGGCTGCGACCCTAAGGCCGACTCTACCCGTCTCATCCTTAACGCCAAGGCGCAAGACACCGTGCTCCACCTCGCCGCACAGGAAGGGTCCGTCGAAGATCTCGAACTCCAAGACGTGCTGAAGATCGGTTACAAGGACATCAAGTGTGTCGAATCCGGTGGACCCGAGCCGGGCGTCGGTTGCGCAGGCCGCGGTGTCATCACTTCCATCAATTTTCTAGAGGAGAACGGCGCCTACGAAGACGTGGACTACGTCTCGTACGACGTGCTTGGTGACGTTGTGTGCGGCGGCTTCGCAATGCCTATCCGCGAGAATAAGGCACAGGAAATTTACATCGTCATGTCCGGTGAGATGATGGCGCTCTATGCTGCCAACAACATCGCCAAGGGTATTTTGAAATATGCCCATTCGGGAGGCGTGCGTCTCGGCGGTCTGATCTGCAACGAGCGCCAGACCGACCGCGAACTCGATCTGGCCGAGGCTCTCTCTAAAAAGCTGAATTCCAAGCTCATCCACTTCGTGCCGCGCGACAACATCGTCCAGCACGCCGAACTGCGCAAGATGACGGTGATCCAATATGCGCCGGACTCCAAGCAGGCCGGGGAATACCGCGCGCTTGCCGAAAAAATCCATGCCAATGGCGGTCAAGGTACCGTCCCGACTCCGATCACCATGGAAGAGCTGGAAGACATGCTGCTCGACTTCGGCATTATGAAGACGGAGGAGCAGATGCTTGCGGAACTTGCCGCAAAGGAAGCCACACCTGCGGCCGCTCAATAGTCCCGCCCAGGGCGCCGGGCATTCCGGCGCCTTCACCGAACAGGCGTCTAAAAGACCAGGCGCCAGCCGAAGAACCTCAAAAAGGGCAGCTTTATGAGCCTTGACTCCCAAAATGACGGCGCCTTGCACACCAAGCTCATTGAGGAAGTGCTATCGCGATATCCAGACAAGACGGCAAAGCGGCGCAAGAAACACCTGGGCGTCGCTACCAGCAGCCAAGAGGTTGCCGGAGAGGCGGAGGCTCTCTCCGAATGCGACGTCAAATCGAACATCAAGTCCATTCCCGGTGTCATGACGATCCGGGGCTGTGCCTATGCCGGTTCCAAAGGCGTGGTGTGGGGACCGGTGAAGGACATGGTCCACATCTCGCATGGGCCCGTCGGGTGTGGCCAATATTCCTGGTCGCAGCGCCGCAACTACTATGTCGGCACCACGAGCATCGACAGTTTCGTCACGATGCAGTTCACTTCCGACTTTCAGGAAAAGGATATCGTCTTCGGCGGCGATAAGAAGCTGGAAAAGATCATCGACGAGATCGAAGAGCTTTTCCCGCTGAACAAGGGCATTAGCATCCAGTCGGAATGCCCGATCGGGTTGATCGGAGACGACATCGAGGCGGTCTCGCGCAAGAAGGCCAAGCAGCACGAAAAGACCATCGTGCCGGTGCGCTGCGAGGGATTCCGCGGGGTCTCGCAGTCGCTCGGCCATCACATTGCCAATGACGCAATTCGCGACTGGGTCTTTGAGAAGAAGGACGTTGAGTTCGAGCCAGGTCCTTACGATGTCAACGTCATCGGCGACTACAATATTGGCGGTGATGCCTGGGCGTCGCGTATCCTGCTCGAGGAGATGGGTCTGCGCGTGGTCGGCAACTGGTCAGGTGACGCTACGCTCGCCGAAATCGAGCGCGCGCCGAAAGCCAAGCTCAACCTCATCCATTGCTATCGATCGATGAACTATATCTGCCGACACATGGAAGAAAAATACGGCATCCCCTGGATGGAGTACAATTTCTTCGGACCCTCCCAGATCGAGTCCTCGATGCGCACCATCGCCAAGCATTTCGGGCCGGAGATCCAGGAGAAAACCGAGTACGTGATTGCCAAATACCGCCCGCTGGTGGATGCGGTCATCGACAAGTATTGGCCGCGCCTGGAGGGCAGGACGGTCATGCTCTACGTCGGTGGCCTGCGCCCGCGGCACGTGATCTCCGCCTACGAAGACCTCGGCATGGAGATCGTCGGCACAGGCTACGAATTCGGGCACAACGACGACTATCAGCGCACCGGTCATTACGTGCAAGAGGGCACGCTGATCTATGACGACGTGACCGGTTACGAACTGGAGAAGTTCATCGAGGGGATCCGTCCTGATCTCGTCGGCTCCGGCATCAAGGAAAAGTACCCGGTCCAGAAGATGGGAATACCATTCCGCCAAATGCACTCCTGGGACTATTCCGGTCCCTATCATGGGTATGACGGCTTCGCCATCTTCGCCCGCGACATGGACTTGGCCATCAACAACCCGGTCTGGGACCTCTACGACGCGCCCTGGAAGAACAAACCCGCGGCCGCGGCCATCGCAGCCGAATAAAAACCTTGCTTCGCATCGCCTGCGAGGCCTCGAGCGCCTGCGGTCCTTGACCCGCGGGAGGCCCGAACATCCTTACGTCCCTGTGCCGCCGGATGGCGCCGCCAGATCAAAAGAGGTACCCATGCCGCAGTCGGCCGAAAAAGTTCTCGATCATGCTCCTCTGTTCCGTGAGACGGAATACAGACAGATGCTGGCCGCAAAGAAGCTGAATTTTGAATGTCCGCATCCGGACCAGATCGTCACCGACCAAAGCGAATTCACCAAAACCTGGGAATACCGGGACAAAAACCTCGCTCGCGAAGCGCTGGTCGTGAATCCCGCCAAGGCCTGCCAGCCACTTGGCGCGGTGTTCGCCGCCGCGGGTTTCGAACGCACGATGTCGTTCGTCCACGGCAGCCAGGGATGCGTGGCCTACTATCGTTCGCACCTGTCACGCCACTTCAAGGAGCCGGCGTCGGCGGTCTCGTCCTCCATGACCGAAGACGCAGCGGTGTTTGGCGGCCTGAAGAACATGATCGACGGGCTCGCCAACACCTACAAACTCTACGAGCCGAAGATGATCGCGGTCTCCACCACTTGCATGGCAGAGGTCATCGGCGACGATCTACATTCGTTCATCGAAAATGCCAGAAAGGAAGGCTCAGTCCCGCAGGACTTCGAAGTGCCTTACGCACACACCCCAGCCTTCGTCGGCAGCCATGTCGACGGCTATGATGTTATGGTCAAAGGTGTATTGGAAAACTTCTGGAAGGGGAAGCAACGCTCCGCAGTCGCCAACACGGTAAACATCATTCCCGGTTTCGACGGCTTCTGCGTCGGCAACAATCGCGAGCTTAAGCGTCTGCTGGACCTGATGGGTGTGTCCTATACGTTCATCCAGGACGCCTCCGACCAGTACGACACGCCGTCGGATGGCGAATTTCGCATGTATGACGGCGGCACCAAGATCGAGGACGTGAAAGCGGCACTCAACGCCGAGGCAACGCTGTCGCTGCAACACTACAACACCCGCAAGACGCTGGAATATTGCCAGGAGGTCGGGCAGACAACGGCCTCCTTCCACTATCCCGTCGGAGTCGAGGCCACCGACGAGCTCCTGATGAGGGTGTCGGAGATATCCGGCAAGGAAATCCCGGAGGCGATCCGCCTCGAACGTGGCCGCCTGGTGGATGCGATGGCCGACAGCCAGTCGTGGCTGCACGGGAAAAAATACGCCATCTATGGTGACCCGGACTTCGTCCACGCCATGGCCCGCTTCGTCATGGAGACAGGCGGCGAGCCGACCCACTGCTTGGCTACCAACGGCACCAGTGCCTGGGAAACTGAGATGAAGAGGCTGCTCGCAGCCTCCTCCTTTGGCAAGGACGCCCAGGTCTGGGCGGGCAAGGACCTATGGGCGATGCGCTCTCTGCTCTTTACAGAACCGGTGGACCTGCTGATCGGCAATTCTTACGGCAAGTATCTGGAGCGCGACACGGGCACGCCGCTGATCCGACTGATGTTCCCGATCTTCGACCGTCATCATCACCACCGTTTCCCGCTCATAGGCTATCAGGGTGGACTGCGCGTGCTGACGACGATCCTCGACAAGATCTTCGACAAGCTCGACCGAGAGACGATCGAGACGGGCGTGACGGACTATTCCTTCGACTTGACCCGCTAAAGCAGCGGCCAGCCACCGGGGCTGGCCGCTATTCCGGACGGACTTTTGGAGACCGGCGCAATGTTCTTGCCCAATGCCAAACTGCGGGATGCCTTCAGCGAGCCCGCTTGCGAGAAGAACCAGGGCAAGGATGCCAAAACGCGCAAAGTGGGCTGTTCCAAGCCGCTGACGCCGGGAGCTGCAGCCGGAGGCTGCGCCTTCGACGGTGCCAAGATTGCGTTGCAGCCCATCACCGACGTGGCGCATCTGATCCACGCGCCGCTCGCCTGCGAGGGCAACTCCTGGGACAATCGGGGCGCGACGTCATCCGGGTCGGCCTTGTGGCGCACAAGCTTCACGACCGATCTCACCGAACTCGACGTCGTAATGGGGCAGGGCGAGCGCAAGCTTTTCAAGGCCATTCGCGAGATCAGCCAAGCTTATGCGCCGGCGGCGATCTTCGTCTATTCAACCTGCGTGACCGGGCTGATCGGCGATGACATCGATGCCGTCTGCAAGCATGCGGCGGCAAAGTTCGGCTTGCCCGTGGTGCCGATCAATGCGCCGGGCTTCGTCGGCTCTAAAAATCTCGGCAACAAACTCGCAGGCGAGGCGTTGCTCGACCACGTCATCGGTACCGCAGAGCCCGATGATGCCGGCCCTTGCGATATCAACATCATCGGTGAGTTCAATCTCTCTGGGGAGTTCTGGCAGGTAAAGCCACTCCTTGATCGACTGGGCATCCGCGTGCGCGCCTGCATTCCGGGCGATGCACGCTACCTCGATATCGCCTGCGCGCACCGCGCCCGAGCAGCGATGATGGTCTGCTCAACCGCTCTCATCAATCTCGCCCGCAAGATGGAAGAGCGCTGGGACATCCCCTTCTTCGAGGGTTCCTTCTACGGCATCACCGCCACCTCGCAAGCACTTCGCAACATCGCTGATCTGCTCGTCAGGAAGGGGGCCGATCCGGCGCTCGTCGACCGCACCGAGGCGCTGATTGCACAGGAGGAGGCGCTTGCTTGGAAGAAGCTCGCCGCCTATCGCCCAAGGCTCGAAGGCAAGCGCGTGCTGCTCAATACCGGCGGTGTCAAGTCCTGGTCGCTCGTCGATGCGCTGATGGAGACCGGCATCGAGATCGTCGGGACCTCGGTCAAGAAATCGACCGTTGAAGACAAGGAGCGCATCAGACAGACGCTAAAGCAAGAGAACCAGATCTTCGAGTCCGTGGCACCGCGCGAACTTTACGCCATGCTCTCACAGCGCAAGGCCGACATCATGCTGTCGGGCGGGCGCACGCAATTCGTCGCGCTGAAGGCAAAGACACCCTGGCTCGACATCAACCAGGAGCGTCACCACCCCTATGCCGGTTACGACGGCATGGTTGAGCTCATACGCCAGATCGACCTCGCCATTCACAATCCAATCTGGCGCCAGGTGCGCGAGCCGGCACCGTGGGATAGCCATCCTGCCCTGTGGGATGAACTGACGAGCATAACAAGCGCCGGCACGACCGACAGCGCGCGTGGGAAATTCCCGGGGAACTCCAAGGCCGCGGGCCAGGGTTGAGCAAACCGATGGCCAGCATTATTCCCCAGACAAAATCGGCCGCGGTCAATCCGCTGAAGTCGTCACAGCCGCTGGGTGCCGCGTTCGCCTTCCTCGGAGTGGATGGTGCGGTTCCGCTTTTCCACGGCAGCCAAGGCTGCACCAGCTTCGCTTTGGTGCTCTTCGTGCGGCATTTCAAGGAAGCGGTCCCCTTGCAAACAACGGCAATGGACGAATTGGCGACGATCCTCGGCGGGGCGGACCATCTCGAAGAGGCGATCCTTAACCTCAAGACCCGCACCAAGCCAAAGCTGATCGGGGTCTGCACCACGGCACTGGTAGAAACCCGTGGCGAAGATTTCGCAGGCGACATTGCGAAAATCAAGCTCGACCACGCGGAAGAACTCGCCGGTACGGAGGTCATGCTGGCCAACACGCCGGATTTCGACGGCGCGATCGAAGAGGGCTGGGCCAAGGCTGTCACCGCGATGATCGAAGGCATTACACGGCCCGGCGAGCAGGTGCGGCAGTCCAAGAAGATCGCGATCCTGCCCGGCTGGAACCTCACCGTGGCCGACATCGAGCACTTGCGCGAGACGGTGGAAAGCTTCGGCCTCGAGCCGGTGATCCTGCCGGACGTCTCCGGCTCGCTCGATGGTACGGTACCGGACCGCTGGATTCCCACCACCTATGGCGGCACCGGCGTCGAGGACATTCGCGAGCTTGGCACAGCGGCCCATTGCATCGCCATTGGCGAGCACATGCGCTGCTCGGCGGACGCGCTGCAGCGGCTGACAGGAGTGCCTTATATGCTGTTCCACTCCCTAACCGGATTGAAGGCCGCCGATCGGCTTGTCTCGCTCCTTTCGTTGATTTCGGGCGCCGCGGTGCCGGCCAAGATACGCCGTCGTCGGGCTCAATTGCAGGATGCCTTGCTCGACGGACATTTCCATTTCGGCGGCAAGAAAATTGCGATCGCTGCCGAACCAGACCAGCTCTACCAACTGGCGACCTTTTTCGCCGGTATGGGCGCCGAAATCGCGGCGGCGGTGACCACGGCCGATAGGTCAAAGATTCTCGAGAAAATTCCCGCGCAATCGGTCCAGGTCGGCGATCTCGGAGATCTGGAAACCCTTGCTGCTGGCACTAACCTTCTTGTCACCCATTCCCACGGGCGCCAGGCGGCAGAGCGCCTCGGCATTCCGCTCATGCGCGTCGGCTTCCCCATCTTCGATCGTCTCGGCAGCCAGCACAAGCCCACAATCCTCTATCAGGGGACGCGCGACCTGATCTTCAGGGTCGCCAACATCTTCCAGGCTAACCAGCATGCGCCGAGCCCTGAGACCCTTGATCCATTCCGAAACCGAGAAATCCCAGATGACCTCGCTTCGTCGCCTCTCGCTCGTCACTGACGAGGTCCACGCCTTGCCGCCGGAAAGGCAAGCCGGGGCATTACGCGTGGCGATCGCCACGCAAGACCTGAAAGTGCTTAACGCCCATTTCGGATCGGCCAAACGCTTTGCCGTCTACGACGTGACGCCCGCCGAGTGGAATTTCGTGGAAGCAGTGGCGTTCGATGACGTTTCCGACGAAAGCGGAACGCATCGAACCGATGGCGATGACCGCATCGGCCCAAAAGTGTTGGCGTTGAAAGGCTGCCATCTATTGTTTTGTCTGGCGATCGGCGGGCCCGCCGCAGCCAGGCTCGTTGCAGCAAAAATCCATCCGATCAAAGTGCAGCACCCCGAACCTATCGCTAGCGTCCTGTCGCGAACCCAGGAGATGCTCAGGAAGGCTCCTCCGCCGTGGCTGCGCAAGGTATTAGCGGACGCGGGCGTTCCCCGAAAGAAACCGTCCTTCAAGGATGACGAAGATTGAACGAGGAGATGCGCAATGGCTGATGCGGCGGTCATCGCTGATGTCAAAGAGGTCGAGGCGGCGCTTGCCACGCCTTTCGTCAAGTGCCTCGTGCGGCTGGTTCGCGCACAGGACTCTTACGGCTCATGGGAAGGCAAACCGGACCCGGAGCTGCTGGCCGACTTCATTGTCACCAAGGAAAAGCGTCGTGAAATGCCAATCATCGGCGATCCTGATCCAGACGTGCTGTGGAGACTGGATATTTACTACGCCGCTGTCGGGCTCGCGATCGAGGAGCGCTCCGGCCTGATGGCATCGCCCATGATGAAAATTAGTCACGAGGGCTTTGGGCGCGTGCTTCTCACGGCCGGGCGATTGGTGGTTTTGTCGAAGACGCTGCGCGACGTCCACCGGTTCGGCTTCGAGACGTTTCGGAAGCTTGCTGAGGCCGGTACGAAACTGGTCGATGATGCAATCTCGGCTATCGAAATCTATCCCGACGCGGCCCGGGCGTGATGCAACGCTCAGACCTTGCCGGAACTGGGAGGGAATTCGAGGGTGCTGCAGGTCGACCATCTGTGCCAACCCAAGCGAGACAACGAACTGGCCGGCTACGCTCTCGATGAGCAGGGCGGCACACAATGAAACCAATACGGTGACCACCGCCCATTGTCCCACCTGCTGGGCAGGTGCGGCTTCGAACGCGCGCACTACAAGAATACTTGGAAAGAAGCAGTCAAATGGCTTTTAAAACCGTGCTTTGTGTGACGGAAGTTGAGCACTCCGATCAGGACGTCAGAACCGCCGCCGAGCTGTGTGCCGAGGTTGGCGCACGTCTGTCTGTACTGATCATAAAATTTGCCAGGCGTCGGCCGATCGGCGCAGGCGTCTACCCTGAGCACACATCAGACGTGGTCAGACTGGAGAGACGAATTCGCGAAATCGATACCGTTTCACAGGATATCGCCAGACTGGAAAAACGGCCCAGCGAAATCAAGACACTGCTGGAAGCCATGAGGGCTCCCTGTGAGGTGGACACCGACTATTGCGACCAGGCCTGTGTCGGTGACGTGGTGCGGCAGCGGGCGCTCTATGCAGACCTGACAGTCATCGGACCCTCACTCCTCAACGACGACGATCTCGGACCACTTGCTATTGATGCCAGTCTGGTGGAATCGGGAAAGCCGGTGCTTGTTGTTCCGCAAGGCGCCAAGGCCTCTCTGCGGCCGCGGCGCATGCTGATCGGCTGGGATTCACGAGCGGAGACGTCGCGTGCGGTTCGGGCAGCGCTGCATCTGCTATCGGGTGCAGAGGAAGTTCGTGTCGCACTGGTCGATCAGGAGGCAACCGGGAACGGCAACGGCACCGGGCAGCGAATGTACATCGAGACCTACCTCGCCCGACACAGTATTCGGGCAGCTATCGACCGGCTGCCGAGCGCCGGCCAGTCGCTGACCACAGTCCTCACGCAGCATGCGATCGACACGTCCGCCGACATGGTCGTCATGGGCGCTTATGGCCAGCGGCCGCTGCGTGCGCGGATCTTCGGCGGTGTGACCAGATGGATAGCTGAGAAGCCGCCATTGCCGCTGTTTGTGGCGCGATGAGGCTGTTGTCGCACGAAGTAATCGAGCCTCGCCGGAACGGTTCGGCTGGAGGTCAGCCGAAGAGTCACCGCCAGCGCGCGCAGTGCAACCGGTTGGTAGGAAGGAAGTCATGTCGGACTTGCACGGCCTTGCCGAGGACCTCCCGGTCGGCTGGCGCAAGATAAAGACCGTCGCCGAGAAAACGTTCGACGTTTTTGCGGAGTTGGATGCTGCAAAGAGAGAACTCGCCGCGTTGGAGAAGTCACGATGACCAGCCCGTTCGTTACCCGCGACGGCTCCAGATGGATGCCCGATTATCTGACCGCTATCGACGGCGCGACCTGCATCGGGTGCGGCCGCTGCTTCAAGGTGTGCTCGCGCGAAGTCATGCACCTTTACGGCGTCGACGACGCGGGTGAAATCCTCGGCATTTGTGACGACGAGGACGACTTCGAAGGCGAACTCAATCGCATGATCATGGTCGTCGATCATGCCGGCCGCTGTATCGGCTGCGGAGCCTGCGCCCGCGTCTGTCCGAAGAACTGCCAGACCCATCTTGCGGCCGACACCCCGCAGAATGACTGACGAACAAGCCAGGAGACGTCCGTGCCTCTCAGGATGTTTTACCGCGTCATGGCGTTGGTCCTGCCCACCAATGCTCTCATTATTCACTTCGTCTCGCACTCCATACGAGCGGCAATGGTCAAGACTCTGGTGCGCTGGTTCTCCAGGCAGGCTATTTCGCAAGCGTGCTCTTTCTGATCTGGCGGTCTGGCAGTCTGGCGAGCGCTGCACAAAAGGCCAAGCATTGCGATGGCGACCGGGAAGTTCGGCGCCAGTCGCCAACCTGCCGTGAGGACGATCGGATGTCGCAGCACCGCGTGCGCCTCGCCTCGTTTCGCCCGCCAATGAGATGAAATCAACGACGGGTTCTCTTTGGATGTCGAGGGGCGCAACTGACCCGAAAACGAGTCCGACGCTTGGAAGGACTTGTGGATAGCAGTGTTAGCTCAATCATAAACCGCCGGAGAAAACATGCTGGAGAAATTCGAACGCCACCCGCTCACCTTTGGCCCAACCCCGATCGAGAAGCTCGACCGACTCGGCCAACATCTGGGGGGAAAGGTGGACATCTACGCCAAACGCGAGGACTGCAACTCAGGTCTCGCATTCGGCGGAAACAAGCTCCGCAAGCTCGAATACATCATCCCTGACGCGATCGCGTCAAATGCCGACACGCTTGTCTCTATCGGCGGCGTCCAGTCCAACCACACACGCATGGTCGCTGCGGTCGCCGCCAAGATCGGCATGAAATGCCTCCTGGTTCAGGAGAGCTGGGTGCCGCATGAGGATGTCGTCTACGACCGGGTCGGCAACATTCTCTTGAGCCGCATCATGGGAGCAGAGGTGCGGCTGGTCGACCAGGGCTTTGACATCGGCATCCGCCGCAGTTGGGAAGAGGCACTCGATGAAGTCAAGGCAAGGGGCGGCAGACCCTACGCGATACCGGCTGGGGGCTCCGTTCACAAATATGGCGGCCTTGGCTACATCCGGTTCGCGGAGGAGGTGCGCGCGCAAGAGAAGCAGCTTGGATTTGCCTTCGACTATATCGTCGCATGCACGGTCACCGGCTCGACGCAAGCCGGCATGATCGTCGGCTTTGCTCAAGACGGCCGACAGCGCAACGTGCTCGGCATCGATGCCTCCGCAACCCCCGAGCAGACCAGCGCACAGGTGCTAGCAATTGCCAATGATACTGCGAAGCTCGTCGACCTTGGCACGGAATTCACAGAGGATGACGTGGTGCTGCTCAAGGAGTACGCATACCCGTATTATGGCATCCCGTCGGAGGAAACAAAGCAAGCCATCCGTCTGTGTGCCCGCCTCGAGGGTATGATTACAGATCCCGTCTACGAGGGCAAATCGATGCAAGGCATGATCGATCTCGTCCAGAAAGGTTTCTTTCCAGAAGGTTCGAATGTCCTCTACGTCCATCTCGGCGGGGCGCCGGCAATCAACGGTTACGGCTATACGTTTCGCAACGGCTGAGGTCTGCAGATACTACCCGCAATCCAGCTCGTATGCTTGGCGACAGGTGAACTCCAATTCCCAGTTGGGCCGCTACGCTCGCGGCGATCCGCCGCTCGAATTCCACTTCCACATGGTCGCGCGTTCAGTCAAACCGTCCGGCTTGTCGTCCCGGTCGATCAGGATGCGCTCTGCCGCTCCGTCGAGATCCTCGTATTGGCCGCTACGCAGAGCCCATAGGAAACCGGCCAATCCAAGCGCGCCCAGAAAGAGCGCAACGGGGATCAGATAGACGAGGGTCGTCATCGGGACTGGACCAGTATGTCAGGCCGTGCGCGCTTTTCGGGCAGAACATTCCCAAGCCCCGTACGCTTCGTGAAGGCGTGAAGCCGCATGGCGTTTCCGACAACGATCAGTGACGAGGTGGACATCGCGATCGCCGCGAGGAGCGGCGTCACGTACCCTGATATGGCGATCGGCACGGCAAAGATGTTGTAGACGATTGCAATGGCTACGTTCTGGCGGATCAGCCGGCCTGCCTTTCGTGAAATATCCAATGCCAAAGGCACCGCCAGAAGGCCCTCGCGCAGGAAAACGAAATCGGCGGCATTGCGACCGATATCGGCCGCGGTTGCGGGAGCCATCGAGACGTGCGCAGCCGCCAGAGCCGGCGTATCGTTGAGCCCGTCGCCTACCATCAAGACCTTGTGGCCGGCCCTGGTCAGCGCCTCGATGCGCTCCACCTTGCCGGAAGGAAGAAGCGAGGGCACGAAGTTGCTGATGCTCAAGGACTTGGCCACCTCACCGCAAGCCTTTGCGGTATCCCCGGACAGCATTTGGATGGACACGCCAGCATCCTTCAATTCCTTTACCGCGGTCCAGGCGTCGGCGCGCGCGGCGTCCTCAAAGTCAAACGAGGCGACGATCACGCCGTTCCTCGAAAGCACCGTCCCGCCGTAGCCGCCAAACTTACAGTCCCCACCGGTCCCAGCCTTCCATTCGGCCCATCCCCGTCGGCCCAGGCGCCAAGTGTTCGCCTCCGTGGTGGCCTCGATGCCGAAGCCCGGGTGCTCGCTGATCGAAGCCAGCCTCGGCTGATTGGAAGAGCTTGAAAAACCGGCGATCGCCGTCGAGAACGGATGGCGCGAATGCATGGCCATGCCGGCTGCGATCGCCAGCATGGCCGGATCGATGGAGGGCGCGTTGACAAGCCGCGGCCGTCCAAGGGTGAGCGTTCCGGTCTTGTCGAACACGGCTATGTCGATGGCCGCCAGCCGTTCCATGGCCGAACCATCCTTGACCATGACGCCGGCATCGAACAAGCGCCGCGCCGCGACCACCTGCACCATCGGCACGGCAAGGCCGAGCGCGCATGGGCATGTAATGATGAGAACAGCGATTGCGGTTGTCATAGCCAGACGCCAGTCGCCCGATGCGGCCATCCAACCAAGGAAGGTCACGAGTGCGGCCAAATGCACAACCGGGGCGTAGAGGGCAGAGACGCGGTCGGCAATCCTGCGGTACTGCGAACGACTGCCCTCGGCGGCTTCCATCAGCCGAACCATTTCCGCGAGAAACGAGTCCTTCGCGGCCGCCGTCGCCCGCATGGTGAGCGAACCAGTGAGATTGAGCGTGCCGGCCTGGATATGTGCTCCCGGGCCAACGGTACGCGGCGTGCTTTCGCCGGAAACGAGCGAGCAGTCGAGATCCGAGCTGCCATTGAGGATGTCGCCATCGACGGGCACGCGCTCTCCGGCTGCAATCACCAGATCCATACCCGGCTCGATCTCGCCGACCGGCAGGTATTCGCGGGTCCTGTCGCTGCGCAGGATGATAGCGCCGCGTGCGGCTAGCCGCGAAAGCCCACGCACGGCGGTGCGTGCCCGTTCACGCATCACATGGTCCAGCGTGCGACCGATCAACAGGAAAAAGAGCAGCGACACCGACGCATCGAAATAGGCATGCTCACCATGCGTGATCGTTTCGTAGAGGCTCATGGCATAGGCGAGTGAGATCCCGACGGCGATCGGCACGTCCATGTTCATCCGCCCATGGCGAAGCGCATTCCCCGCCGAACGGAAATAGATGCCCCCGGCGAAGGCGAGGGCAGGGATTGCAATCAGCGCCGAAACCCAATGGAAGAGGTCGCGGGTGGCTCCTTCCGCACCGGACCAAACCGACACTGAGAGCAGCATGATATTGCCGGCGGCAAAGCCGGAAACGGCAACCGCCCGGATCAGCTCCGACAAGGTCTTGTCCTCCTTGGCGGTCTGCGGGTCGAACAGATGCGCCTGAAAGCCAAGCCGTCCCAGCGTAGCGAAAATCGGTGGCACCTGGTCGCCATGCCATCGCACCGACACACGTTTGGTAGATAGATTTACGCGAGCGCTTTCGATGCCCTCCAGCTTTCTCAAGGCCGTCTCAATGGCGTGTATGCAGGCCGCGCAGTGAACTGTCGGCAACGACAGATCGGTCTGGTGCGTGTCGCCGCCCAAACTGCGGCTGGCCAGTTTGACCTCGTCGCTTGACGGCAGGGCGGATGCTGCGTCGACGACGACCAGTGCCGCGTCGGCGCCCGGCGCGCAGCAGCTCATCGCAGCGCCCCCTTCGAGATCATGATGCGGCGGACATCACGAAATGGCAGAGCAAGGCCCGCATCGGCGTCGATCTCGACGATCCAGACCCCATCTTTCGGTGTATGACGCGCGGCAAATTCCCCGAGGCTATCAGGACGGCCACCTGACGCCGCGGCAAGTGTCACAGCTCTGTCCTGCGCGTCGTAGGCCGGGTGCCGAAACAGGACCCGCACGCCGTGCAGCGGAACCATTGTGCCCTTAGCATCGGAAACGCTGTAGCGAACCTCGCCGGAGACTATGGTCAACCTGCCTTCCCAGCCAAGTGCCGCTTGTACCTGTCCTTCCCTGGCCTTTTCGTTGAACTGCTGGCTGGCCACATATGTGTTCTCCACCACAAGGCCGGTCCAACTCGTGCTGGCGAGCGTTGCCATGGTTAGGTTGACGCCGATCACGATGCCAAAGAAACCGAGAACTGTCAGGAGCATATGCTTGCCAGTGAATTCGCGTCTACTTTGCGTATTGGCTTTCATCTGGCGATCTCCGGCGCATTGAAGCTGGCGGTGTACTCGGCCGATTCAGAGCTTGCCTCGTCCCCAATCCGAAACTTGAAGCTTTGCACCGGTTTGTTGATTTGGTCCGCCGGTTGGCGGACGAAAACCTTGAGCATTGTGAGCCGGTCCGGCTCCACTGGAACGGCGAATGAGCGGCCGGCTGGAAGGTCGACACCGACGATACTCATTTCCGCGCCGGCGAGCCCTTCCAGGGTGAGCACGACCGTCCTCGGCTGGGGGATCATGTTGAGCAATTTGACGATGTAGCCGTTGCGGATCGAGCCGTCCGAAAGCGTTACAAATTGCGGATTGCGGTCGTGAAGGACATTCAATTCCAGCCGCTCACGCGTGAGCAGCCAAGTGATGAGCACCAATCCGATCGCCAACCACGCCCCGAGATAGATGAAGGTGCGCAACCGGAAGATCTTTCGCAGATGGAAGTGCGCGACCCCGTCGACGAAGGTGGTGCTCGAGTTCCTGATCAGCGCCGGGTTGATGGCACCGGTGCCGCCGGCGGTCGCCAGTGCCAAGTTGGCATTGTAGTCCGCCAGCGTTGCGTAGGAGATCAACCCGCGCGCGCGGCCGAGCTTGTCCATGACGCCATCGCAGGCATCGATGCAGAGCGCGCAGGTGATACACTCCATCTGCTGGCCATTCCGGATATCGATACCCATCGGGCAGACCGCCATGCAGGAATTGCAATCGACGCAATCGCCGACAGGCTGTCCGGAGGCCAAGGCTTTCTTGGCATGGCGCCAACGGGGTTCGCCGCGCCAGTCGTTGTATGTCACGGTCAGCGAATTTTCGTCGAGCATGGCGGCCTGGATGCGTGGCCAGGGACACATATAGGTGCAGACCTGCTCGCGCATCAGCCCGCCAAACACGTATGTGGTTCCGGTCAGGATGGCGATGGTGACATAGGCGACGGGTGCCGCCGTGCCTGTGGCGACTTCGCCGAACAGCTTCGGGGCATCGGCAAAGTAGAAGATCCAGGCCCCGCCCGTGGCAACTGCGATGACCAGCCACACGGCATGTTTGGTCGCACGCAGAAGCAATTTGCCCGCGCTCCAGGGACCAGCTTCAAGTCTTATGCGGGCATTGCGATCGCCTTCGATCGCGCGTTCAACGAAGAGGAACAGGTCGACCCAGACCGTCTGCGGACAGGTGTACCCGCACCAGGCCCGCCCGACCGTAGACGTGACCATGAAAAGGCCGATGCCGGCCAGCATCAAAAGGCCCGCGACGTAATAAAATTCCTGCGGCCAGATTTCGATGAAGAAGAGGTAGAAGCGCCGGTTCGCGAGATCGAGCAGCACGGCTTGGTCCGGCGCGAAGGGGCCTCTATCCCATCGCAGCCATGGCGTCAGATAATAGATGGCGAGTGTGATCACCATGACCAGCCATTTGAACTGGCGGAAACGGCCCGAAGCACGCTTCGGGAAAATCTTCTTGCGCGCTGCATAGAGCGGTTGCCGAACGTTGGCAGAATTTACAGCCTCGGCTGCGCGCCGTTCGATCTGCCTTTGGTCCAGCACCGCGCCTCCAGTCGAGCAGTCTGCAGCTTCCCGTCGAGCAAGCTTTGCCCCAGAGGCGGCCGCGCCACCTTGATGCAAATCAATCCCGCGAGCCATAAGGTAGGTCGAGGCCCGGCTACAGCCGGGCCTCGTCGCTTGACGGTGGTGGGTGGTGAATAGGCCGCTTCTCCTATTCCCCACCGCCAAGCGAATGCACGTACACCGCAAGCTCCTTCACTTTTGTCTCCCCCAGACGCGCGCCCCATGCTGGCATCACACCCTGCTTGGGTGCGCGGACCTGCGCGGCGATTGCGCTTTCGCCCGAGCCATAAAGCCAGATCGCGTCAGTCAGGTCGGGAGCCCCAGCCTCCCGGTTTCCCTTTGCGTTTTCGCCGTGACAGGCAGCGCAATTGTCCGCGAACACGTTGGCGCCGGACTGGATCAGGGTTTTGTCGCGCACCGGCCCTGAAAGGCTAGCCACATACGCGCTGACCTGGCTGATCTGCTCGGGTTGAAGCACGTCTGCGAAGGCCGGCATTTCCGAGTGGCGAGTATCCAGGTCGGGAGCAAAGCGGATGCCGTGGGTAATGGTCTGCTGGATCTCCTCGGCCTTGCCGCCCCACAGCCAGTCGTCGTCATTGAGATTTGGAAAGCCCTTGGAGCCTTGAGCGCCCGAGCCATGGCACTGCACGCAATTGACCTTGAACGTCGCGCCGCCGGCTGCGACAGCGAATTCACGCAGCGCATCATCGGCAGCGATTTCGGATATGGTCTTCTGCTGAATGGCGGCGATATATTTGCCTTTGGCGGCTTCCGCTGCCGCCAGCTCGTTCTTGACGTCGTTGCGGCTGGAATAGCCCAGCACGCCCCTGGTCGCTGAAGACAGCATGGGCCAGGCGGGGAAGGCAACGGTGTAGGCCAGCGCCCAGGCGATGGTGACGTAGAAGGTTATCACCCACCACCGCGGCAACGGGTTGTTAAGCTCCCTGATGCCATCCCATTCGTGACCGGTCGTTGAGATGCCAGAGACTTCGTCGATATGCTCGCAGCTCATGATCAGTCATCCTTGAAAGGGATCTGGGCGGCTTGATCGGCCCGTGTTCTGCCACCGGGGCGCAGGGCAAAGACAATGCAGCCGACGAAGAACAGCGCCATGGCAAGCAGGCCCCAGCTGTCGGCGAACTCCCGCATCAAATTATAGCCCATGCGTCCCCCCTTAGCGGTAGCCAGCTGCATCGTCGTAGGTCCTGAAATCGACCAGCGTGCCGAGCATCTGCAGATACGCGACCAGCGCGTCCATCTCGGTGACCTGGGCTGGATTGCCGTCGAAATCACCGACCTTGGCTTTGGGATAGCGCTTCTCGAGGGCCGTCGTATCCGCGGCCGGGTCTGCTTGTGCTTTCAGATCGGCGTTGGCACTGGCGATCATGTCTGGCGTGTAGGGAACGCCGACGCGAGCGTTCGCCACGAGATGGGTTGAGAAGTCTTTCACGGCGATTTGTGTGTCCTTGAGGAACCCGTAGCTCGGCATGATCGATTCAGGCACGACCGAGCGCGGGTTTGTCAGGTGCTGTGTATGCCATTCGTTGGAATATCGGTCGCCGACACGCGCCAGATCCGGACCGGTACGTTTTGAACCCCACTGAAATGGATGGTCGTACATCGACTCGGCCGCTAGGCTGTAGTGACCATATCGTTCGACCTCGTCGCGAAACGGCCTGATCATCTGGCTGTGGCAGAGATAACAGCCCTCGCGGACATAGATGTTGCGTCCGGCGAGCTCCAGCGGCGAATAGGGCCGCATGCCTTCGACTTTCTCGATCGTGTTATCGAGATAAAAGAGGGGAGCGATCTCGATGATGCCGCCGATGGTCACCACCAGCAGCGACCCGACGAGGAGGAGCGTGGCGTTTCTCTCGATGAGGGCGTGTTTGGCCATCAAGCCCATGTCTGGCTCCTTATTCGGCAGGTTGGAAAGCGGACACGGAACCCGGCAATGGCTGTTCTTCGCGCTGCCGGCCAAGAATGGTCATGGTGATGTTCCAGGCCATGATCAGCATGCCGGCGAGATACATCGAGCCGCCCGCGGCGCGCATGACGTAGTAAGGATGCATGGCGGCGACGGTCTCGGCGAAGGAATAGACGAGAAAGCCCTGCTCGTCGTATTCGCGCCACATCAACCCCTGCATGACGCCGGAGACCCACATCGCCGCCGCATAGACGACGATGCCGAGAGTCGCCAGCCAGAAGTGCCAGGTGACGAACCGCAGCGAATAGAGACGTTCGCGGTTCCAGAGTTTCGGCACCATGTAGTAGAGCGCGCCGAACGAGATCATGCCGACCCAGCCGAGCGCGCCCGAGTGAACATGGCCGATGGTCCAGTCCGTGTAGTGCGACAGCGAATTGACCGTCCTGATGGACATGACCGGACCTTCGAAGGTCGACATGCCGTAGAAGGCGATCGCGGCAACCATCATGCGAATGATCGGGTCGGTGCGGATCTTGTCCCAAGCGCCTGACAAGGTCATCAGGCCGTTGATCATGCCGCCCCATGAGGGCATCCACAGCATGATCGAGAACGCCATGCCGAGCGTCTGCGCCCAATCGGGCAGGGCGGTGTAATGCAGGTGATGCGGACCGGCCCAGATGTAGAGGAAGATCAACGCCCAGAAGTGGATGATCGACAGCCGATAGGAATAGACCGGCCGGTTCGCCTGCTTGGGCACGAAGTAATACATCATGCCGAGGAAGCCGGCCGTCAGGAAGAAGCCGACCGCATTATGCCCGTACCACCATTGCGTGAGTGCGTCCTGGACACCAGAAAATGCCGAATAGCTCTTCGATCCAAGCAACGACGCAGGCATCGTGAGGTTGTTGATCACGTGCAGCATGGCGATGGTGACGATGAAGGACAGGTAGAACCAGTTGGCGACGTAGATATGCGGTTCCCTGCGCTTCAGGATGGTGCCGAGGAAAAGGATCAGGTACGCGACCCAGACAATCGTAAGCCATATGTCGACATACCATTCCGGCTCGGCATATTCGCGGCTTTCGGTGACGCCCAGCAGATAGCCGGTCGCGGCCATGACGATGAAAAGCTGATAGCCCCAGAAGACGAACCAGGCGAGATTGCCGCCGAACAGCCGGGCGCGGCAGGTTCGTTGCACCACATAGAGCGAGGTGCAAATAAGCGCGTTGCCGCCGAAGGCGAAGACGACGCCGGATGTATGAAGGGGCCGCAATCGACCGAAGTTGAACCAGGGTTGAATGTTGATGTCCGGGTAGGCCAGCTGTAGCGCGATGACCACGCCGACCAGCATGCCCACGACGCCCCAGAACACTGTGGCGATGGCTCCATAACGGATCGGCCCATCCATATAGGCCGAAGGATCAATCGGAGCTGCCGGTTTGAATTCGATGTTGCGCAGCAGAATGGCCGTGAAACTGGCAAGGACAAAGAACAACACCCACATATGTTGCCGGAAAGGTCCGTCCACACCGAAGCCGGCGCCGACCAGGGCCGCGAATGCGCACAAGCTCAAAACGACGATCTCTGTGGCAAATCTCATGACATGTCCCTGACGCCGCATTTGACGCGGACGCGGGTCCGCTCCCAACTAATTCCGTAAACGGCGTGTTGGCGCCTTGATCCATGTCAAGGGCGATGATCGCCAGTCGGACAATTCTGCGTCTTGAATTCACGCGGAGACGCCCAGATGGCCAGCTGCAAATCTTCAATCGTCAAATGCAAAGCCTGGCCGTTTGTCGAAGGCTGCCTTCATGCCAGCCGGCCGTGCAGGATGTCTGTCATTTTCACGATCGCAAGTTGCGGATCTGCGACGAGCTGGAGGCGATAGCCGACGGATTGCCCTCGGTGGATCGGTTGAAGTGCCTGCTGATGGCAAACGAGTTGGTGCCGCTGCTGCGCATGAGCCATGCCCGTGAGGAAGAGCATCTCTTTCCTGCGTTTGCGAGAGACGCAACTGATGGCGAGAGGACGGCTTCGCTACGTCGCTTGCGGGCCGAGCACATCGAGGACGAGTGCGCGGCACAGGATTTGACCGATACCCTGCTGACAATCGGGCATGGAGGTGGCTTCGCCAACCCTGAGGCTCTCGGTTTCATGTTGAGGGCCCTTTTTTGTGCGTCACGGCGACACATCGCATTCGAGCGCGAGCACGTCCTGCCGCTTATCGCACAGCAGAATCGTACGAACCGACCGGAGACCTAAGCGTCAGAACACGCCCAAGCGCCCGAACAGCGTTGCAGCCGGCTCACGCTATCGACCACGACATGACGACTGTTCTTAATCTGGATCACGCCGTCGGCACGAAGCTTTGTCAGCTGACGGCTGATGGTCTCGACCGTCAGGCCGAGAAAGTCGGCGATATCGGCACGGGTGAGCGGCAGATCGAAAGTTGCCGATCCCTTGCTGGTGTCCGTCGCCGGGTCGATATTCCTCGCGATCAGGAAGAGAAAACTCGCTACCTTCTCAGCCGCCGTCTTACGGCCCAGAGTCACCATCCACTCGCGCGCCTCATCCAATTCCATCAGTGTCTGCTTGAGCAGGCGGTGTTCTAGAGCCGGCGCCTCCCTCATCATCCGCTCGATGGCCGCTTTCGGGAACGAGCACAGCGAGACTTCGGTCGCGGCCTCCGCGTTGATCTCGCTTTCCGACTTGAACGGCCGGCCGAGAAAATCGGGCGCGAATTGAAGCCCGACGATCTGCTGGCGTCCGTCCCCAAGAACCTTGGTCAGCTTTACAACGCCCGAGAGCAAGTTCGAATAGGTTTCGATCGGTTCGGCGTCTCCGATCAGCTCGGTTCCGGGCGGAATGCAGTGTCTCGACGATGCCTTGGCCAAGTCGACCAATTGGGCCGGCTCGAGCGCCCCGCACAGCCCGCGGTCCCGTGCATCGCAGGATTGGCAAATCACAGGAATAATATCACTTTGAACGTCTTGTCGGATGG
The DNA here is from genome assembly GCF_053848045.1 of Mesorhizobium sp. BHbdii. Classification (NCBI taxonomy): domain Bacteria; kingdom Pseudomonadati; phylum Pseudomonadota; class Alphaproteobacteria; order Hyphomicrobiales; family Phyllobacteriaceae; genus Mesorhizobium; species Mesorhizobium sp. BHbdii. The sequence continues at coordinate 111,842 of NZ_JBSPKX010000008.1, forward strand.
TCATCGTACGGCCCGAAAGGATAATGATGGCAGCAAGATAGCATCGCTGCTGCGTCAGGTGTTGCGTCAGTTTGTCCTGCTCCCGCAACCGTGATCGAAATCAAGGCGGCCGCGCTTTGCACAGGGCAAGTTGCCCCCAATGCATGAAACAGCAACCGACCGCACCCGTCCCGAACTGACCGCCATGCTGCGCGAGAACGTGCCGCGTTACACAAGCTACCCGACCGCGCCACATTTTCATTCTGGTGTCGATGCCGGTCTGCTTCGAGACTGGGTCGATGCCCTCAAAGGCGACGACGAGTTGTCGCTTTATCTGCACATTCCTTATTGCCACACGCTGTGCTGGTTTTGCGCCTGCCATACCAAGCACACGCGGCACTATGCGCCGGTGGCAACCTTCCTGCGCTCTCTGCATAGCGAGATCGAAACTGTCGGGCGTCTCATAAGCGGCAAGAGCCGCGTGCGCGCTGTCCATTTTGGCGGCGGCTCCCCGACCATCCTGAAACCCTACGACATGCTCGCGCTCGGAAAGGCCTTACGGGACCGGTTCGATCTTTGCCCCGATGCCAGCATAAGCGTAGAGATCGAACCCCGCGACATCGACGAAGCCCGTCTGGATGCGCTCGCCGCGATCGGCATGACGAGAGCAAGTCTTGGCGTACAGGATTTCCATCCCAAGGTGCAGAAGGCCATCAATCGCCAGCAGAGTTTCCGGCTGACCAAGAGTGTGGTGGACGGCGTCCGCGCCCGCGGCGTGAAATCGGTTAATCTTGACCTGCTCTACGGACTGCCGCACCAGACGCTTGAAAGCCTCGCCGCGACGGTCGCGCACGCCTTGACGCTGGAGCCCGACAGGATTGCGCTGTTCGGCTATGCTCATGTGCCGTGGTTCAAGAAGCATCAAACGATGATTGACGAGGCTTGGCTGCCCGATTCCGCCGAACGGCTAGCGCAGTCGCAGCTTGCCGCCGGGATCATCGTGCGAGCCGGCTATGAGGCGATCGGGCTTGATCATTTTGCCAGGCCGGACGATTTGCTCGCCATCGCGGCTCGCACGGGCAGCCTGCGCCGCAATTTCCAGGGCTACACCGAGGACAACTGCGAAACCCTGATCGGTCTTGGCCCATCCTCCATCAGCCGCTTCCGGCAGGGCTACGCCCAGAATACCGTCGTGACGGGCGAGTATGAGAAGGCTGTGATCGCCGGCCAATTGGCAACCGCACGCGGCATAGAATTCAGCATCGATGATCTGGCAAGGGGCTGGGTCATCGAGCGCCTGATGTGCAACTTCGCCTTCTCGGCGCTCGACTTGGTGGAGCGTTTCGGTGAGGTTGGCCAAAGGCTCATCTGTCAGGCAAGCCGCGTCACGATCGGCGGCTCGGGCAGGCTGCTACAAATTGACGGCAATAATTTTGTCGTGCCGCAGGAGAGCCGTCCTCTTGTCAGGACTGTGGCGGCGAAATTCGACAAATACCTTGAGACAGGAACAGGCAGGTATTCCGTGGCCGTCTGAGTGGGTGCAGTGGGCACGTCTGGGCCAGAGGTGCTCGCCATCTCGAACACCAGCATGGGCTATGTTGCCAGAGCAAACCTTGCGCAGAACGGGGCAGTTTCGAAGTCGGGCAGAACGCAGGGATGGCTATACGGTTCGGCCCATATCCAAACTTCTGCCTTGATGTTGCGTACCGCCGCCTGTCAGCCATGGATGCGAAATCGGGCGACGCGTTGCTTCTGAGTAGAAGGGGCAAGGGACTTGTCGTGGTGCAAAATCAAAGTCGAATTCGTCGCTCGAGGCGCGGCGGTCAGCCGGCCCCGAGCCTCTAAGATCGAAACTAGCGCCTCAGCACGGCAGAAATCCCACGTCGGACAAATGGCAGATTTTGACCGAGCCGAAGGCCAACATGCCTTGCGACCTGCGCCAGCGGGCGCTCGTCTGTGTAAAGCTTAACCAGCATGTTGGTGGCATGGTAAAGCGGCGCGGCGCTCAGCCTTAGCCGGGCTTCATATCGGCGCAGCAAGGTTGGATCGGCGATATCGGTTCCTTTGCGCCAAGCCGTCAGAATTTCCTTAGCAAGCCGATGCTGACCGCCAAGGCCGATGTTGAAGCCATGCGCTGTGACCGGATGCATGCCGACGGCCGCATCCCCGATGAGCGCGGCGCGCGGCGTCCAGAACCTGTCTGCCCAAGTCGTGACGAGTGAGTAGGCGTGGCGGCTGCTGGCCAGCGACATCTTACCCAACCGTCCACCACAGCGCTTGGTCATCTCTGCGAGAAAAGCAGCATCGTTCATCAGGACAAGCCGGGAAACCTCGTTTGCGGGAAGTGTCACAAGCAGTGACGACACGCCTTTCGCAAGCGGCAGCATCGCGATCGTCTGCTTATCATCAAACCATTCCGTCGCGATGCGGTGGTGGTGCAGCTCATGCCGCACACGGGAGATCAGCATCGAGCAGCCGAGCCGATTGACGTGCGCGGCGATGCCCAGCAGATCGCGCAGGACAGACAGGCGTGAATCCGCCCCCACGAGGAGCTGGGCTTGGAGCTGTCGACCATCTGAGAGGGTCACCGTCGCGCCACCGCGATTGATTTGGGCGGCGACGACGTTGCAGCCAGCGAACACACATGCATGCTCCCGTGTGCGGACAACGCTGAAAAGGGCACTGCGAATCCAATGGTTGGGGACCAGAATCCCCAGTGGCTTCGCGCTTCCCGCTGGCGCATCGAAGCTCAGCGCGAAAGGATTCGATCCGTTGAGCACCCGCGCACCAAGCAGGGGCGATTTCTCCGAATAGGGAATGGCATCCCATGCGCCGAGCTCTCGTAGAATTTTGACTGAAGCTTGAGTGAGTGCAATCTCGCGTCCGTCGAAGCCGGGCTGCGCCAGATCTGCCATCGACCGGCGTTCGATCAACGCGACCTTGAGGTCACTTGCGGCAAGCGACGCGGCAAACGCCAGTCCAACCGGGCCGGCCCCGACGACAATGATGTCAAAGCTGGTCATCTTGCGCTAACGCCGTCGCGGTGCAGGCCAAGGCGAAAAAATGTGAAACCAGCAGAGTTGCCCGACAGTGTTTCGGATGACACGGTTCGACATTTTACCTCTCAAGTATAAGAAATTTCTGCGAAGTTGATCCAGGTCAATGCCGCCCCGCGCGTTCACACGATTCTTGTAAAAAGCGATATTAGTAGGTGATACATGACCGAAACCGTCTCGAAGCTTGTCCGGGAGTGCAATACAGCGCGGGTCAAAGGTGTGGATTTTCCAACGATCTGGCAGACAACGCTGAAACAACATCCCTATGTCGCAGGCCAGCCGCTGCAACATCGGAACGAAGCTGGCCCTGCGCTCATGATCCCGTTGATCACTGGCCGTCATCTCATATTTGACGCTTCAGGTTTTCGGCTCGGCTAAAAGGCAGCGTGATAGCGACTCGCCGCCCGGTTCCGACCAGGGATAGCCACGGGTTGCATGCTTGATGAGATTGCGAAGCAGCACAAGCCCATCATTGTCATGTAAAGTCCAACCACCAGAAATTGAGATTTCAGGCCAGGCCGAGCCGAGAACGGTGAGTTCCGAGAACCGGAGCGGAGTGTACTTTTGGTACGTGAGCCCGCGCATGATTCCGACATCGAATTTGATTTCGGAAAGGTCATGCGCAAAATCAGATTTCTACAGCGTCCTTTGCGCGCCCAAAAGGCGCGCGGCGTTGTAATAAGCGCAGGAAGTCGCCGTTCGCAGGCCGGCATCACCTGAATATCAGCACACCCTAGTTGACCTCGAAGCCCAGCTTCTGCCGCAGCCGCAGTACCCGCTGGTCGGATATCTTCACGGGTTGCTCACCAGCCTGCGCCGCGCGGTTCACCATCTGCAGCAAATCGTTTCGCTCAGTCAGATCCAGACGTTCGCGCAGGAACGGCGCCAGCTTGTCGATGACGATCGTGGCATCGTCGATCTGTGACGCCGCCCATTTGGCGTAGATCACGGCCTCATCGGTCTTCTTGTCGTCCGCAATCTCCGAAATCACCGACCGAATCGAGGCTTCGCGCTGCGGCAGGACAGGGCCGTCCTCGGAAACGATGGCGGTAATCAGCGTCGCGGCCGCCACGACCGGATCGTCGATCGCCGTCAGCGGTGAGAGCGCCGCCTGCTTGCGCAGTCTCTTGCGGCGAATATTCCCTTGCACACGCCCGACGACGTCCGCGACCTCGCGCGCCGCATCGTTCATGGCCTTCATCCGATACCACCAGAACGCCGCCGCTCCCAACAGCCCAATTGCAGAAATCAGTATATGCATGCCCGTGATCCCCAAAGGTTTCCGCCGTCAAATGCTCCTTGAAGCCGGGTGACGCCTTGATCTGGGTCAAGCACCACCGAAGATTGATCGAAAACGTGTCTGAATCGGCCGATTTGCCAAGGTTGGCGTCGGCATCTCAGCCGGAAAGCCCTTCTCTCGCGGTATGGACCAGCGTGGCATTCGGTCCGATGTCCGACGATGTCGGACATGCGACGTAGCTGTATCAACGGCATCGTCTTGTTTCAGCACGACCTCTCGTTCGGAACGATGCATGCATGGCTGTCCGTGAATCTCCCCGAGCGAGTCTGGACGCCCCATGCCTTTGCCGATCCTTGCGCTTGCCATTGCGTCCTTCTGCATCGGCACCACCGAATTCGTCATCATGGGCCTGCTGCCGGAGGTCGCCGCCGATCTCGGCGTGTCCATCCCTTCGGCGGGCAGGCTGGTCACCGGCTATGCGCTGGGGGTGGTCATCGGCGCGCCAATGGTCGCCATGGCCACCGCGCATCTGCCGCGCAAGCCAGTCCTGGTCGGGCTCGCCGCCCTGTTCGTCGTCGGCAATCTGTTTTGCGCCATCGCGCCCCACTATTGGACGCTAATGGCGGCGCGCGTCTTTACCGCTTTCGGCCACGGCGCCTTCTTCGGCATCGGTTCGGTCGTTGCCGCGAGCCTTGTGCCGCGCAACAAGCGGGCGAGCGCCATAGCGCTGATGTTCGCCGGCCTGACGATCGCCAACATCCTTGGCGTGCCCGCCGGCACGGCGCTTGGCGAAGCCTTCGGCTGGCGCGCCACCTTCCTTGCGGTGGTCGGCATCGGGTTGATCTCGGTCGCGGCGATCGCCTGGCTGGTACCGTCCGACGTCGCCGAGCCCAGCGGCGGCGGACTGCGCGGCGAGCTGCGCGTGCTCGGGAAGCTGCAAGTGTGGCTGGCCATGCTGATCGCGGCACTCGCCTCGGCCAGCCTGATTGCCGTCTTCACCTATATCAAGCCCTACCTCACCGACGTATCCGGCCTGTCCACGGCGGCAGTCACCTGGGTGCTGCTGCTGTTCGGCGCCGGCATGACCATCGGCAACATCATTGGCGGCCGGCTGGCCGACTGGAAGCTGATGCCGACGGTCATCAGCACGCTGCTGTTGCTGGCGCTGCTGTTCGTTGCCTTCGCCGAGTTCGGCGCCATCGCCACGGTGGCGGTGGGCATCGTCTTCCTGTGGGGCCTGCTTGCCTTCGTCGTGGTGCCGCCGCTTCAGATCCGCGTCGTGGAAGCCGCTTCCGAGGGGCCGAACCTCGCCGCCACGTTGAACCAGGGCGCCTTCAACGTCGGCAATGCCAGCGGCGCCTGGATCGGCAGCGTGGCTCTTTCCTGGGGCGTTTCCTATGCCAACCTGCCGCTGGTCGGCGCGGTGCTCGCTTTGCTGGCGGCGACCGTCGCGGTGCTGCTGCAGTTTCTCGATCGTCGGACTGTCCTGCAAACGCGGATGGCGTAGGCAGCATCTCGGCATCACACACATTCCGCGGGATCAGCCTGTGTCCCACCCTTGAGCAGCAGGAGCCGGAGGGTCGGATCAGAAGGATAAGAGAGATTGGTCGCTACGGCCGAAAAAGATGTGAGGGCGGCGCTGAAATGACCACGATCCACAAGGGATGGGAGTTCGAGGAATTGGGAATAAAGCAACCGACCGACTGCCGGCCCGGTCCGGCTCCTATCCACCAAAACCAAGCTCTCCTCGAAATTCTAGCAACAAAAAATCAGTGACTGGTATGAGATCATGAGACTATGTGTTTTCCTCCTTGGGCTTTCCGTGTGTGCCGTTGGGGCAGCTGTTTGGCTCGCTTCAGCGCCAAGCAGGCAATCGTCCAATTCGGCACCGGCCGCTACTGTGCTACTGTAAAGCGGGGCTCGCTGGCGGAGACCATAACTGCAATCGGGGTTCTGGAACCCTCACCGCTTGTGCAAATCGGTACGCGAGTCTCGGGCCAATTGACGGCGTTTCACGTCAGCTTGGGGGACAGCGTTCACGCAGGTGATCTTATTGCGGAAATGGATTTTTTCGAGCAGCAGAACCGATTGCACGTGGCGAGGGCTTTGCTTTCCCAGAAACAGGCAGCCCAACGCTCGAGGCAGTTCGAGCTCGACCGGGCCAAGCGTGCCCTGAGGCGTCAGCGCCAACTCTCTGCGAGCCAAGTCATTTCGAGCGCTGCTCTTCAGGATGCCGAAGTCGCCGCCGGGATTGCCAGCGCCAAGCTCGATGAATCGACAGCGCAGGTCGAAGAAGCGGCTGCCGGGGTCGAAAAGGCCCAAAAGGATCTCGGCTATACACAGATCACAGCCCCGATAGACGGACGGGTGATCGCTCTCGAGGCCAAACGGGGACAGACGCAGACCTCGCGGGTGATTGCTGTCGTCGCGCAGACCGACGTGATGAGGGCGCGAGTGCAAATTTCCGAAGCAGATGTCGAACGCGTCAAGGTCGGGCAGCCGGTGCATTTCACCACAGCAGGAGACAGAAAGACGAACCGAGCTAGCCTGGTGATGGAAGTGGAGCCGGCCCCATCCACTCTTCTGACGAACCAGGCACCTCCTGGCGGCGGCTGCTCGGGGGAGCCGCAGGCGGTCTGTTACAATGTTTTTTTTGAGGCACCCAACAAGGACGGGAAGCTTCTGCCGATGATGACCGCTGAGGTGACGATTACGGTGAGCGTGGTTGATGACGTGTTGCTTGCCCCGAGGGGTGCGCTCGTCGGGCCAGATCCGCAGGGTTTGTAGAGCGCGAGGGTCGAGACAGGGGACGGCGCGACCGAGCCACGCCGCGTGCGTGTGGGGCTGGTGAACCAAATGGACGCAGAGATCGTTGCTGGCCTTGCGGAGGGCGAAAAGATCGTTCTGCGAAAGGACAGCGGCATCACCGACACGGACTGACCGGTCCATCGCAACGTCGAAAGACAAGCGCAGCGCTGGCGGGGCGCGGACCCCGTACTGGCACCTGAGCTCGCGCGCGTCTGTGCCACATCTCTGATGGACTGCTCGAGGCCAGCTACCGCCTGCTGAGGCAGCCAAGTGCGGACACAAGGGTGGGTGTGCCTTGTGTCGGCCCTGACATTTCCCCCGCTTGACCGAACTTCCAACCCCGATGCGGTGGCGAGGAAGGGCTGGCTCCAAACCTGAGTGTAAGCCGATCCGTGTCGTCCGTTTCACCGAAATCTGCTCAACGACAGAGTGCAATCGATGATTGGCATCGCCCCGTGTCAAGAAAAGGGGTCTGCCAGCCGCAATCCGGCAGCTCTACGATATGCGCGGCGAGAGATCCAAGCGGCCTAAAATTGAGAAGCTCTCATGCAGGATTGTGTGTTGCCTTTTGCCAGAGAACCCTGTCGCTAAGAGTATGCGATTCAGGTGCTACATATGATGACAGGCTACCGGGAGCGAGAAGCCTCCGCTCGGCTACCGCCCTCTGACGTTAACTTCGTGTCCGGGGTGAGTGGGTCTTCGGGAATGGGCATCGAAGCGGGAGCGCTGTCCAGAACGTGCCTTCCCGACATACGCCAATTCTCGCCCATGGTGTGGGAGGGAGCGGCACCCGCTCAATCGAAGGTAGCCTAGCCATGTCATACGCCGTCAAGGAGATCTTTTACACGCTACAAGGTGAGGGGCGTAATGCGGGGCGGGCCGCCGTATTTTGTCGCTTCGCGGGATGTAACCTTTGGTCGGGCCGTGAAGCCGACCGCGCTACGGCAATCTGCAGATTCTGCGATACCGATTTCGTTGGTACGAGGGGCTCTGGGGGCGGACGCTTTGCGACCGCACAGGGGCTTGCATCTGCCGTTGAACGGGCCTGGCGCGGGTCTGGGCTAAGGAAGCGCCTTGTCGTTCTTACCGGAGGGGAACCCCTTCTGCAGGTTGATGAAGAGCTGATAGAGGCACTGCACGCCGCAGGTTTTGAAATTGCTGCGGAGACCAACGGCACCATCCTTCCGCCGGCTGGCATCGACTGGCTGTGTGTCAGTCCGAAAGCCGGTGCTCCACTCGTGGTCAGGGCGGGGGACGAACTCAAGCTTATTTATCCTCAGCTTAATGCCGAGCCGGAGTGCTTCGAAGGCCTGGCGTTCGACCACCTGCTGCTCCAACCGATGGATGGACCTGAACGCGACGCGAATACCGCGGCCGCGGTCGCCTATTGCCTTGCTAATCCACGCTGGCGGCTCACCCTTCAAACCCACAAGTTCTTGGGAATTCCATGAAAATCACGCAAGCTTTCACCTTTGAGGCAGCTCACCGCCTTCCCCGAGTGCCCGAATCCCATCGTTGCCATCGAATGCATGGCCACTCATACCGTGTGGATCTTCGTCTCGCAGGCTCAGTTGATCCGGACACGGGTTTTGTCGTGGACTTCTTCGATGTCGAGGCTGCTTTCGCCCCCCTTTTGCAGCGCCTTGACCATCACTGCCTAAATGAGGTCGAGGGTCTAACAAATCCGACCGCCGAAAATATCGCGATCTGGATCTGGGACCGAATAAAACCCATCCTGCCGCAAATTGCGGCGGTAATAGTTTGGGAAACGCCGCAATCCTGGGCCGAATATGAGGGGTGAGACGATGCAACAAAATTCCGAGACTGCGCTCGTTCTCTTCTCCGGCGGCCAAGATTCAACCACCTGTTTGGCTTGGGCGCTCGAGACATTCGCGCGCGTCGAGACGATCGGCTTCGATTACAGGCAGCGTCATCGGGTCGAATTAGACGTCCGGCCCCGCGTGCTCGATCAACTACGGAGGGACTTTGCGGGTTGGAGTGCTCGACTGGGCGAGGATCACCTCGTCGATATAGCGGTGCTTGGAGATCTGAGCGAAACTGCGCTCATCCACAGTGTCGAAATCGCGATGCAGGAGAATGGGCTCCCGAATACCTTCGTGCCTGGCCGCAACCTTCTCTTCTTGACGTTCGCGGCCGCTGTCGCTTATCGCAGAGGCGTGAGGCATTTGGTAGCTGGAGTCTGTGAGACGGATTACTCGGGCTACCCCGATTCCCGAGACGACACGATCAAAGCGATGCAACTCGCTCTGAACCTTGGAATGGAGACGCGCTTTGTGATCCACACTCCGTTGATGTGGATCGATAAAGCGGAGACTTGGGAGCTGGCGGAGCGGCTAGGAAACGAGGCGCTGGTCAAGCTCATCTGTGAGGAAACCCACACCTGCTACAATGGCGACCGCGAGCACGTTCACGCCTGGGGTTTCGGGTGCGGGACCTGTCCAGCATGCGAACTGCGTGCCCAAGGTTGGGAACGCTTCCTCTCCTCCAGGTCGAACCCAAACCCGCGCCCATAAGGCAATTTGGCTTCGGCGCGTTGATGGATATTTCCTTCTCGTTCCATTGAACAGCAAAAACTCAACACTGGACTTTGGAAGCCGTTGTCCCCGGTATATATTGTGGCGCCTGCGATTTGGCAAAGGCGCATACTTTTACAGCCGACTCGCTCCTCTTTAGCTAAGCTCTTCTGTGGTCCGATCGCTTGGTGACCGCAGCCTTGATGCCCTCATGGGCGTCGGAGACGACAAGCTTGACGCCACGCAGTCCGCGACGCGTCAGCTTGCGCAGGAACTCCGTCCAGATCGCTTCGGATTCCGAGGTGCCGATCTCCATGCCGAGCACCTCGCGCCGGCCGTCACTGTTGACGCCAACGGCAATGATGACAGCGACCGAGACATAGTTCTACTCCCGAGCCGGATGAGGGAGCCTGACGGCCCGCTCGCGGGCGGGGAGATGAGAGGACGACCGCTCTCGCAGCAAACCGCTCGGTGACAAGGGCCTGGCCGGGCGTTGGAAGGCGGCGGGCTTTAGGCTGGTGGAGGAGCTTCGGTCACTTGAGCGCGCATCCACTTGGGCGGCGGTCGCCATGACGTTTGCAGGGTTGATTGTATTCACGGTTAGATCCCTTTGGGGGCGAAATCGATGTCAGTGCTCACCTTCCTGATCGTCGCCCAATAGACGGTTCGACACAGTCGGTCGCGAGCAGTTCCCGTCACCACGTACACTTTCCAGGGCTGCATGTTTGTCCCGGAAGGCGCGCGTGCAGCTTCCGCAAGAATAGCTGACACAGTCTCCGAAGGAACTGGCGTCGCAAGAAATCTGCGCACTGACCGACGCCCAACGACGGCTTCTCTCACACCAAGCGTCGGGACTGCATTTCGCATCCCTCTGGCACGGCCCCCCTCGCGATGTTCGCACCGCTGAGAATCGTCATCATCCATCGGCGCGGTCCTTCAATGCAGCGAGTTTCTTACGTCGACTCTGTCTCAGAACGAAGCGCTGAACCTTGCCGATCGCCGTCTTTGGAAGCGATTCGACGAAATGAACATTGCGCGGATGGGCGTGCGCCGCATACCGGGACTTCAGCCAGTGCTGAAGATCACGCACCGTATGGATTGAGGACCTCGCATCGAGCTAAGCGCAACAAGTGCTTCGAGAAGGTCGCCGCGAACGTCGTCGGGAACTCCAATCATGGCACATTCGCTCACCGCGGGCGGACGGCGAGAGCAATTCGACTCGCTACGGACCAATTAGGTCGCCGGCAATGATGACGACTTGGTCATCCCGCGATGAAAGCGAAAATGGCCATCGTGTCCTTCCCACCAACATGACCTCTTCAAAACTTGAACTTGAAGCCGACCGATGTGGTGACGGCGTAGAAGTCCATGCCAGCTGAGCCCTTGTCGAGGTGAGCACCTTTGGCGTCGAACCTAGTCGTGTCGCCTCTCTCTTGGAGGTAGCGATCAAAGTCGGCGGCGAGGAAGATGCTGACGCTCTCAGCCACTTGATAATTGGCCTTGGCGCCGAGCGAGATGAAGTCGATCGAGCTGAAGCGATCTTCGAATAGACCTTCTCCCCAATGGTAGTCGTCAGCCTCGGGATGGACCATCCGGCCGCCACGAAGCAACCCCGATAGGGTCCAGTCGCTGAGCTTCGTGGTTATCTCCGCGCCAAGGAATACGCCCGGAAAACGCTGCTCGTAGCTGATGACGGGCTGGCCGGGCGGCCAGGACACGGGCGAGTTACGGAAGCCACCATAGCTTTGGAGTCCCCCACCGCCATATGCAGTCCACTTGATGTTGGTATATTTGAAGCCGCCATGCAGATTGAGGATCGTAGCATTGTCGATCGGGAAGTCGTGGCCGACTGCGATGTCGATGTTGATGTAGCCGTCGAGCCTGGTGTCGGGATGCACCGATCGATCCCACCAATGGTCCCAAGTAAAGTCCACGTTATCCGGAGTCTCCTCAATATTCTTTGTATCAACCCCCCAATCGTAATCCTCCATGTGGCCGTTGCCCGATAAAGCAACCACAGCGTTGGCCGACATCGTCCAACGGTCCTCGATCTCAGCCTTGAAGCCGGTGGTCAGAACCGGCGCCTGCGTTTCCCAGATCAGTTGGCTGATATGATGGCCTGCCTCGTCCAAGACGAGCTCGTTGGCTTTGAGCCAAGTATACCCGACACCACCGAGAAATATGATGCCGTCGTCAGGCGCAGCGTAGATTGTCTGATCAGCAGCCAGGGCATTTGTCGAGGACGTGCAGAAAGCAACAAGGGCGATCAAGATTGCGCGGCTGTTTTCTGCGAGCTGTGCAGTGCATGTGCGATAGAAGCGGCGGCCAACTGCGCCGAGCAGGGACTGGGAAGCGGTGTATGACATCGTGAAGGCAAGCACGGCTTTTTGCGTTATGCGCATTTTTTTCTCGTTGGCATCGCGTGTGTGGGGTGTCACTGGGCTTCCTCGTTGCTAAGATGAATGGGATTGGACGCTGTGAGCAGAGCTATGCCCCTCGCGACAAGGTCACAAAAGCTTGCTTCCGTTGCCACAGGCGAATGCCGCGATCGGCATGCTGCTCGCGGCAACACTATGCTTCAGTGGCCTGACCTGTTGATGCTCTCCCCTCCCGGGGCGTAACCCAGGCGCGTGCGTACAGGCCCACCCGATCATAGATCGTGCCAACGTAAGCTTCCTTTGAAAACAACGGGATGACCGTCAGAGGCGGTGTCTGACAGCTGACATTGTCGGATATCGGACAGGGGCATCAAGGAGGCGGTCTCCCGCGGCCAGGGGCCCCCTTTCGGACACAGCTGGCATGAGACCTTAGCTGCCTTCTCGACTTTTGACGACGAAGTCGACGCGTGGTCGAGCTTTCCCGCAACCCTCCGCTCGGGAGAAGGCGCGCACATTCCGGATTTCCTAGTCAGGCGCGAACGCCGGCACACGTTTGTCGACGCGGGATCGGGGGTCGGGACACCCTCGGCTCGAAAACGCCGCCAGCGAGCGCAGTTGCGAATACGAGGTAGCGTATGGGCGTTTCGACAGCGATCTCCTGCCCGAGTGAGCGGCGCCGATCATTGCCGAACTCGGGCTGCCGATGGCCGCCGACGCTGGCGGATCACACCGCGTTACGGCAACATTGATGGAGAATTTTTGTTGCGATAGCACGCCCATCAGCGCGCTGATGACCGTGGCCGAAGCGGAAAGGAGAGGTGGCGCCGCAGGTCGGCGGGCTGGGGCTGGGCCGCAAGGATTCACCCCGGATTCAGTGATTCTCGGTTCGCCGGGGTAGCTGGTCTCGCACGATGGAGGCGAGCATGCCCGGTTACGCACGCAGTTGTTCGAGACTGCCGCACTCTCTAGGCGATGGAAGGGCGGAAGGTGACCGGCAGGCGCTGCGGGCAGCGAATGACGTAAGACGGCATGTAGACGACATCCTCCGCGGCGATGGTCAGCGCCAGATCCTCCAGCCGCCCGAACAGCGCGGGGAAGGCGCAGCCCAATTCCAGGCGCGCCAGCGCGGCGCCCATGCAGACATGCGGCCCCTCGCCGAACGACAGGTGCGGGTTGTGCCCCCGGGTGACATCGAACCTGTCGGCGCCGGGACCGAAGGCCTTTTCGTCCCGGTTCGCCGCATGGAACGCCATCAGGACGGCGTCGCCGCGGCGGACCCTGCATCCGTCGATCTCCACGTCCTGGGTGGCATAGCGGAACGGCAGATTGGCCACTGCGCTGCCCCAGCGCAGGATCTCCTCGATCGCCTGTGACCACGGAACTTTGCCGCTGCGCACCAGGTGCAGTTGCTGCGGATGTGTGAGTAATGCCAGCACGCCATTGCCGATGACGCCGGTGGTGGTCACGAAGCCCGCAGAGAGCACCATGAACAGCATGTCGATGAGCTCGGTGTCGGAAACGATCTCGCCGTTGTCGCGCGCGACGATCAGGGCCGAAGCCAGATCGTCGCCGGGCTGGCCCCGCTTGAGAGCGATCAGGCGACGGAAGAACTCCGGGATGCGCTGCCGCGTCTGTCGCACCTCTGCGGCTGTGGCGGAGGTGTTGGCCAGGCTGTAGGTGAGCGCGACGATCTCCTCGCGCTGTTCCTCCGGCAAACCGAAAAGTTCGGCGATCACGATGGTGGGCAGCGGAACGGCGAACTCGCACATCAGATCGGCACTGCCGCCGCGCTGCGCCATCTCGGCCAGGAGCCGATCGACGCATTGTTCGATCCGTGGCGCCAGCAAGGCGATACGACTGGGCGCGAAGCTCCTGGACAGCAGGCCGCGCAAGCGCCGGTGATCGGCGCCATGCGCCGTGACCATGTTGTCCACTTTGCACATCCCGATCAGCGGATGATCCTCGGGAATCTCGCCGTCCTGCAGCGCCCGCCACTGTCGCCAGTCCCTGTTGAAACGCGGGTCGGACAGCATCCGCCTGAGCGTCTGGTGACCGCCTGCCGCCCAGGTCACCACATCGCCTGGCAGCGACACTCGCGCCATCCCTCCCTGCTGCAGAATCGCAGACGACAGCTTATCAAGTTGCGTGGGAGCGACCGACACACCGATCACATCGCGATGATGGTTTTCTACGCGCATGCCAACAACTCCTTTGAAGAACCATAATATAAAGTTACAAAATCTTTGTAGTTTCCTATAAAAAACTGAATTTCCCCTCCGGTCGCTCAGACGCGCACGCCTTGGACCAAAAACGGGGAAAAGATTAGCTTCAGAGGTCCTTTCGTCAAAGACGTGCTCGCCCGCCACTGAAGCAGGCGACCTAGCGATTGGCCGTGGCGAGCACATCGTCCACCGCACTGTGGCAGCTCCAGGTCCATCACTATCGGCCGTTGGTCGAACGCATCATCCGACAAAGCGAGCGGCGCGTGCTGGACGGCGAGCCGGTACCGGCCGGCGAGAAGTTGGTCAGCCTGTTCGAAAACCATGCCGCTATCATCGTCAAAGGCAGCCGTGACACCGAATACGGCCACAAACTCAACCTCACCACCGGCAGGAGCGGCATGATCCTCGACCTGGTGATCGAAGCCGGCAACCCGGCCGACAGTGAGCGCTTGCTGCCGATGCAGGAGCGCCACACCGCCTTCTATGGGCATGCGCCGCGGCAGGCGGCGGCCGATGGCGGCTTCGCCACTCGCAACAGCCTGGCCACAGCCAGGCGTGGGGCGTCTGCGACATGGCCTTCCACAAGAAGGCCCGCCTCAGGATCGAGGACATGGTCAACGCCCGCCTGATCCCATACTGCGCCATCATAGCGCTCAAAGCCCAGCATAAGTCCTTGCAATCGCCGCAAAATACTTGTGTTTATGGACGGAAACTAGCTAGTCGAGGACCTTTGGATCGCCAATGCACAATGCCCTAAGTATACAACTTCGCCAGCCAACCAATAAGCTTTGGTCGGAGTAGTGCTTGTCAGCGTCTTGGGTGACGGCTGGAGCTGGAGCGGTCATTACAATGGCCAACGCCGTGGCAGCAAGTATCGTTCGTGGCCAGTGAGACCGCAATTTCAGGAGCCTTGAGCGCCCCACAGCGTCTTTTTCTGAGGTAGGCATTTTTTTCCTTCCTTTTGGATCATCACGGATTTGAAGAGGATCTGGTGTTATGTGCCATTGGGAGAGCCGGCGAAGCAGCCGATATTCATGTGGTCGAGTCATAAGTTCTCCTGAATGTTTGTTTTACGAGACCCCTTATGGCAGCCCTAGCTGACAGCCTGAAAGCGGTCTGCGGGATGGCGATCCTGTCTGATCGCAGCGAGATCCAACGAAGCTGGGGCGTCCCATGGGATGCGCAGCCTGTATTGCGTTAGGACGAATGTCATGTGAACTCCTGGGCTAAAGACTGCGCGACGGGCCATGTGGGAACACGTATTATGGCTATGAATATGCAATTGGCATGCCACCAAAAGGGTTGTGAGCAGCGACCCTAAATCGGAGGAATCGCCCCGGCCGGCTTGATCCTACCCCCTAGGATGTCTGGATCTGAACACAGATTGTCGTCAATCGGACGCGGACAAAATGCTGTGACCAGCTTTGGCACCGGCTGACGCCAGAGTTCTCGGTTGAGAATTGCGCGTGTGAGAGCGGGATTGAGCAAAGCGATCGCCGGGGCCCGTCGAGTTGCGCAGCCGTGTGTTGCTGTTAGCGTGGCTGCATAGGGCCGCAGCTGTGATCCGAGCGCCGAATGCTGGCGCCGTTCGCTGCATCCGGCGACCCATCTAGCGATCACTGATCGCGCGTGATCGAGGTTTCATACTGAGAGTATCTCGTTCGCTCGCTCGTCCCGCTGCGGCCGTTCAAGGCTTCGCAGATTCCGTTCTGCATCGGCTTGGAGCGAAGGTGCTGCCCTCCTGCCGTCCAGGCGAGCTTGGCGTTCGAGATGGACCCGGTGCCGTGGTCCGACGGAAATCAGATTGCGTCTCGCCCCGACTTGGCAAGCCAGACGGATGAAAGACGAAGCCTCTATCCTTCTCTTGAAGCTGCTGCTTTGTCCTTAGCTAGTTTCCGTCCATGAACGGCAAAGTTTGAGCGAGTCGTAGCTTTGTGCAAGCAAGGCCCGGCGGCTTCAGGTAGTTTTGCATCATGCCACTGATTCCAAATCCCTGCCATCGCCGGAGCCGACAATGCGTCAAGAACGCACCGTCCAAGTCAGCTTACTCGATCTTTTCGCCGCGCACGAGATCGATCGCGAGTGGAAGCGATGTCGCGATGGCTGGATGAGTATCGCGATTTGCTTGGCTTGGTGGCTCGCGATTTGGTGTGGGTCGGGGTCAAGGCCACCGGGCGGCGGGGCCTGCCCGCTGAAGCAGTGCTACGCTGCGCTCTGCTGAAGCAATATCGGCAACTGAGCTACCAGGAGTTGGCCTTCCACCTCGAGGACTCAGCCTCGTTTCGCGCCTTTGCCCGCTTGCCGTTGTCCTGGAGCCCGCAGAAGTCGGTGCTGCAAAAGACGATCAGCGCGATCCGGTCTGAGACTTGGGAGCAGATCAATCGGATACTGCTGTCGGGTGCCCGGCAGGCGACGCGCCGATCCTTGCGGTGGAGAGGGCTGTGCACGGACCAGGACCGCTTTTGAGATCCTCACGGAAGGAACCCAAAAGAACGGTTTCACCTCTACATCGCGCCCATGGCAAAGCCGTTGACGTGCAGGCTGTGACGTCCTTCTCGTCGGCGATAGCGTCGACCCGAACAGCGCGAGGAGCTTTCGATCCCGTCGAAAGTTCGATAGGGAACGGGATGCCGTCCTGGCATGGCTCGCCGCCGGCAGGAAGGCCCCGCGGAACGGGTGGCATCGAACTCTGTCCGGGCGGCCATAGCGGGCCAGCAAGGCACGAAGCGATCAGGAAGAAGTGGCGCCCGCGCCGAGCTCAGGCAACCGCAAAGCGAAGGTGCAGCAGCTTGCCGGTCGCGTCTTCGATGTAGACGAGCAGCGTCGGCCCCTGATAGCCGGGAGTTTTGCCGGCTGAAATCAGCGGGGTCCGTTTAGGTGCGTGTCCGCCTCCCTCGGGTACGTCACGAGCCGTGGTAACCGGTCGAGCGCGATGCACGTGCTTTGGAGACCATCTTGTCTACCATCTTGTCCGGTGCTGGGAGCGCGGCGATTTGTCGGCTCTCGACGCAGGGGACCTTTGCTGGTTCCCGCTGATGACGGGCACTGCCTATGCCCCGGATGTATTCGGTCCGTCCATTTTGTAAGGAATTCGACAAACCAACGTTACCCGCTCACCTCGAGACGTGATGGAATTCAACAAGAACCGACTGCTGCGCCTCTGGCATGGCTCTTGCTCTTACAGCTGTGACATTACACGCCAACTACAGGTAGCTATCTCAGTTCGGCAAAACGACAGTCCCATCCCCATAGCGGAGAATATCCATGACACGCGCCCTTGCAGCAGCAGCTTTCCTCCTCACGGCTTTGGCCTCAGCCCAAGCCTCATCAAATGTTAGTTCGCGTTCGAGCACCTGGAACAGGCAGCCGGGACACACATTGAACCGTTCGCCGTGCGGTCCTCGCTATGTGCTGTGCTTGAAGCATTATATCCCTTGGTGCGAGCCGGACCCAGATGGTCCCGTGGCCGACCGCGATCATGCCCCAGGGGGTTCTCTAATCGCCTCTGTCAATGCGCTCCTTCCTCGCAATTGATGCAGCGCGTGCCGAGCTCAGAGTTCTCTCCGGGGTCGATCGCAAGGGTCGTCGCATGTTTGCGTTGGAACGGGTGGGTCGAAGTGGTGTTCGCGGGTTCCGTTGGCCCGCATGCCAGGGAGCAACCTCATCCGCGCCGCGTCCCGGCAGGACGCATCTCGGGAAAAGGGGTTTGGGTAGGACGGCGAAGCTCGTCCTCAGGCTGGCGCATCCGCGTAGCGGAACGGCTCCTTCGTCTTGCACATTCCGTGGAGGATGACGGCGAGCTTGCGCGCCACTGCGACCTTTGCCTTCTTGGAGCCGGCGCCCTTGAAGCCGGCGCCCTTGGCGATCTTCAGGCCCCAGGCGTTCAGAGAAGAGAAGCCAATCTGTCGCGTGAGGATCACATTGGCGGCTTCATATTGGTGGGTTCGCGTGAGCTCGTCGCCGCGCTTCGAAACGCGGACCTTTCGAGTGACCTCGCCGGATTCATAGCGCTTGGGCGCGAGACCGAGATGGGCGCCGGCAATGGAGGATCGACGAAAGCGGGAAGCATCGTCGCAGGTAGAGGCAACCGACAGCGCGATCACGCCGCCGCCGCCGGGAGCCGTCATGAACAGGCGGCCCTGGTATTCTGTTTCGCGGCAGTGCGAACGCGCGCGTCGAGAACCTTGATCCGCTCAATGGTGGATCTGCAGGCCTCCATCATCGTCTCTACGATTGCCTTGATCTCCAGCGCCTGCCGGTCACATTCCGCCCTTCCATCGCTTAGAGAGTGAAGCGCCACTATGTCCGAACAACCCTTGGCGACGCTGCCGATGTGGCGCGTCGATCACATCGAGCCCTCGCCCGAGATGTTGGCGCTACGCGCCAACGGCCCGATCCACCGCGTGCGCTTCCCGTCCGGGCACGAAGGCTGGTGGGTGACAGGCTACGATGAGGCCAAGGCGGTGCTGTCCGACGCGGCGTTCCGGCCCGCGGGAATGCCGCCGGCGGCATTCACCCCGGATTCGGTGATTCTCGGTTCGCCGGGGTGGCTGGTCTCGCACGAGGGGGGCGAGCATGCCCGGTTACGCACGATCGTGGCGCCGGCCTTCAGCAACCGCAGGGTGAAGCTGCTCGCGCACCAGGTCGAGGCGATCGCCGCGCAGTTGTTCAAGACGCTCGCGGCCCAGACCCAGCCCGCCGACCTGCGGCGCCACCTCTCCTTTCCGCTTCCGGCCATGGTCATCAGCGCGCTGATGGGCGTGCTCTACGAGGATCACGCCTTTTTCGCCGGGCTGTCCGACGAGGTGATGACGCACCAGCATGAAAGCGGCCCGCGTAGCGCGTCGCGCCTGGCCTGGGAAGAACTGCGCGCCTACATTCGCGGCAAGATGCGGGACAAGCGTCAGGATCCGGGCGACAACCTGCTGACGGATTTGCTCGCGGCGGTCGACCAGGGCAAGGCGACCGAGGAAGAGGCGATCGGCCTGGCGGCGGGCATGCTGGTGGCCGGGCACGAGAGCACCCTCGCGCAGATCGAATTCGGCCTGCTGGCCATGTTCCGCCATCCGCAACAGCGCAAACGCCTGGTCGGCGATCCATCCCTGGTGGACAAGGCGGTGGAGGAAATCATGCGCATGTACCCGCCGGGCGCGGGCTGGGACGGCATCATGCGCTATCCGAGAACCGACGTGACCATCGCAGGCGTGCATATTCCCGCGGAGAGCAAGGTGCTGGTCGGCCTGCCGGCGACGTCGTTTGATCCGCGCCATTTCGACGACCCGGAAATCTTCGACATCGCACGCGACGAAAATCCGCACCTGGCGTTCTCCCACGGGCCGCACTACTGCATCGGCATGGCGCTGGCCAGGCTGGAACTCAAGGTGGTGTTCGGTTCGATCTTCCAGCGCTTTCCCGCGCTGCGCCTGGCCGTTGCGCCCGAAGAACTGAAGTTGCGCAAGCAGATTATCACTGGCGGGTTCGAGGAGTTCCCGGTGCTCTGGTGATGCGCGGACGCCGCCGGGAATCGCGATCTTCTCCGCAATTTGCCGGCGCGCCTGGCGCGCGCCGGTCAGATCAGCCAGCCAACAGGTAACCAAGATGGACGTGCAAGAAACCACGGCAGCATGCCGGGACGCCTTCGCCGAACTGGCGTCGCCAGCGTGCATCCACGACCCGTATCCGTTCATGCGGTGGTTGCGCGAGCACGATCCGGTGCATCGCGCGGCGTCGGGCCTCTTTCTATTGAGCCGCCACGCCGACATCTACTGGGCGCTCAAGGCTACGGGCGATGCGTTTCGGGGACCGGCGCCGGGCGAACTGGCGCGCTATTTCCCGCGTGCGGCGACCAGCCTGTCGCTTAACCTGCTGGCGTCCACGCTAGCGATGAAGGAACCACCGACGCATACACGTCTGCGCCGGCTGATCTCGCGCGATTTCACCATGCTCCAGATCGACAACCTGCGGCCGAGCATCGCGCGCATCGTCGCAGCGCGCCTGGACGGCATGGCGCCCCCGCTGGAGCGCGGGGAGGCGGTGGACCTGCATCGGGAATTCGCGCTGGCCTTGCCTATGCTGGTCTTCGCCGAACTGTTCGGCATGCCCCAGGACGACATGTTCGGGTTCGCCGCAGGCATCGGCGCCATTCTGGAAGGCCTGAGGCCGCACGCCAGCGATCCCCAGCTCGCCGCGGCGGACGAGGCCAGCGCCACGGTGCAGGCCTACTTCGGCGACCTCGTAGAGCGCAAGCGCACCGATCCCCGCCACGACATCGTGTCGACGCTGGTCGGCGCACACGACCACGACACCGACACGCTGTCGGATGCGGAGTTGATCAGCATGCTGTGGGGCATGCTGCTGGGCGGCTTCGCCACCACTGCTGCGACCATCGACCATGCGGTCCTGGCGATGCTGGCGTATCCCGAACAGCGGCACTGGCTGCAGGGAGACGCCATGGGGGTGGAGGCATTCGTCGAAGAGGTCCTGCGCTGCGACGCGCCCGCCATGTTCAGCTCCATTCCGCGTATCGCCCAGCGCGACATCGAACTGAGCGGCGTGGTGATCCCGAAGAACGCGGACGTGCGCGTGCTGATCGCGGCCGGCAATCGCGACCCGGACGCCTTCGCCGATCCCGACCGCTTCGATCCCGCGCGGTTCTACGGCACCAGTCCTGGCATGTCGACCGAGGGGAAGATCATGCTGAGCTTCGGCCACGGCATCCACTTCTGCCTCGGTGCGCAACTGGCCCGGGTGCAGTTGGCCGAGAGCCTGCCGCGGATCCAGGCGCGCTTCCCCACGCTGGCATTGGCCGAGCAGCCGACCCGGGAGCCCTCCGCGTTCCTTAGGACGTTTCGCGCGCTGCCGGTGCGGCTGCATGCGCAGGCGGGGGGCTGAGATGCGCGTCGTGGTCGACCAGGATCTGTGCGGAACCACCGGCCAGTGCGTGCTGACGCTGCCGGGCACCTTTCGCCAGCGCGAACCGGACGGCGTGGCAGAAGTGTGCGTGGCGATGGTCCCGCAGGCGCTGCACGCCGCGGTGCGGCTCGCGGCCAGCCAGTGCCCGGTCGCCGCCATTCGGGTCATCGAAAGCGACGCGGGCAATGACGAGCGCGCCAGCGCCGACCCTGCGCCTTCTCCGGCGGAGGCCGAGCAGCCTGCCGCGAAAGACCAACGCAATCCAGGAGGACACGATGGGACGGTTTGAAGGCAAGGTGGCCGTGGTAACTGGCGCCGGCGCCGGCATCGGCAAGGCATGCGCCCTCGCCATCGCGCGCGAGGGCGGCAGAGTGGTGGTGGCCGACATTGACGGCTCGGCGGCCATCGCGTGCACCGCGCAAATCGCGGCCGAAGCGGGCCACGCGCTGGACCTGGCCATGGACATCGCCGATGCGGAGGCGGTGACAGCACTGTTCGAAACGGCGGAGGGGCACTTCGGTGGGGTCGACCTGCTGGTGAACAACGCGAGCGCCATGCATCTGACCCCCCGCGACCGCGCGATCCTCGACTTGGACCTGGCGGTCTGGGATCAGACCATGGCGACCAATCTGCGCGGCACGCTGCTCTGCTGCCGGCAGGCCATCCCACGGATGATCGCCCGCGGCGGTGGCGCGATCGTCAACATGTCGTCGTGCCAGGGGCTCAGCGGTGACACCGCGCAGACGTCCTACGCCGCGTCGAAGGCGGCGATGAACATGCTGTCGGCCTCGCTCGCCACCCAGTACGGCCATGCGCAGATCCGCTGCAACGCGGTTGCGCCGGGTCTCATCATGACCGAGCGTCTCCTCGCCAAGCTGGACGAGCGCATGCAACGGCATCTTCACCGGCACCAGCTCTTGCCGCGCGTCGGCCGACCCGAGGACGTGGCCGCGCTGGTGGCGTTCCTGCTCTCCGACGCTGCTGCGTTCATCACCGGCCAGGTCGTGTGTATCGACGGCGGCATGCTGGCGCATGTGCCGACATACGCCGATGGTGGCAACAGCCCCGACGCGCGGGCTGCCGGCGACACTGCCGAAGCGGCGCGCTGCTGATGAACATGCTGCTCAACCCACTGAACCGTCGGCACCGGCTGCGGTACGACATCCCGGTCGTGCCCGGCGCTTTCCCCTTGGTCGGGCATCTTCCCGCCATCGCCTGCGACCTGCCGCGGCTGCTGCGGCGCGCGGAACGGACGCTGGGCAGCCACTTCTGGCTGAATTTCGGCCCTGCCGGACACCTGATGACCTGCATGGATCCTGACGCGTTCGCACTGCTCAGGGACAAGGACGTGTCCTCGGCGCTGATCGAAGAGATCGCGCCCGAATTGCTTGGCGGAACGTTGGTCGCCCAGGACGGCGGCGCGCACCGGCAGGCGCGCGATGCGATCAAGGCGGCGTTCCTGCCCAAGGGACTGACCCAGGCCGGCATCGGCGACCTGTTCGCGCCCGTCATCCTGGCGCGGGTGCAGGCGTGGCGCGACCGCCGTGAGGTAACCATCCTGCCTGAAACCGGCGACCTGATGCTCAAGCTCATCTTCAGCCTCATGGGAATCCCCGCGCAGGACCTGCCGGGATGGCATCGCAAGTACCGGCAACTGCTGCAGTTGGTCGTCGCGCCCCCGGTCGACCTGCCCGGACTGCCCTTGCGGCGCGGCCGCGCCGCCCGCGACTGGATCGACGCGCAGTTGCGCCTGTTCGTCCGCGACGCGCGCGCGCATGCCGCGCGCACCGGGGTGATCAACGACATGGTGAGCGCCTTCGATGGCAGTGACGATGCGCTCTGTGATGACGTCCTGGTCGCCAATATCCGCGTGCTGCTGCTTGCCGGTCACGACACCACCGCCTCGACGATGGCCTGGTTGGTGATCGAGCTGGCGCGGCGGCCTGTGTTGTGGGACGCCCTGGTCGAGGAGGCGCAACGCGTGGGCGCGGTGCCGACCCGGCACGCGGACCTGGCGCAGTGTCCGGTCGCCGAGGCGCTGTTCCGCGAGACGCTGCGCGTGCATCCGGCGATCACGCTCCTGCCGCGGCGCGCGCTGCAAGAATTGCAACTCGGCCAGCGGCGGATTCCCGTGGGCACCGACCTGTGCATCCCGCTGCTGCATTTCTCGACCTCGGCGCTGCTGCACGAGGCGCCTGATCAGTTCCGCCTGGAGCGGTGGCTGCAACGCACGGAGCCGATCCGGCCGGTGGACATGCTGCAGTTCGGTACCGGCCCGCACGTCTGCATCGGCTACCACCTGGTATGGCTGGAAATGGTGCAGTTCTGCATCGCCTTGGCGCTGACCATGCACAAGGCCGGGTTGCGGCCGCGGTTGCTGAGCGGCGTCGAAAAAGGCCGGCGCTATTACCCGACCGCACATCCGTCCATGAAAATCCGCATCGGATTCTCATGATCTGGCATCGCATGTCCCGTGTGGCGAGGCAGCGGCGCCGGCGACGCGCGGCATTGCTGCACCTTGCGCGCGCTCGGTGCGACCCCGGCAACACCACGGCGGCTGCCGCTCGCGGTGGCCGTCTCCTGTCAGGTACAAGGACATGAACAACGTGCAGACCGGTTCCACGCTACACGACGACCGAACTGGCGTTTCCGCGCTCGGCAGATTGGGTGCGCAGGCGTGCGGCGCATCCGGCAGGCTGCTGCCGGAGATCTGGATGCAGGACGGCGCAAAGCGGGTCGAACAGGCGCTGGCGCGTCTTCTCGACGCCGAAGAAGACGATAAGACCGAACTGTTGGCGGCGATGCGCTACGCCACCTTGCATGGCGGGAAGCGCACCCGCGCCTTGCTCTGTCTGGCTGCCGGCGCACTGGCCGACACGCCGGCGCACATGCTCGACGACGTCGGCGCCGCCATCGAGATGATGCACGCCTGTACCCTGGTCCACGACGACCTGCCCGCGATGGACGACGACGTGCTTCGCCGCGGCCTTCCAACCGTGCACGTCAAGTTCGGCGAAGCCACTGCGATCCTCGTCGGCGATGCGCTGCAGGCGCACGCTTTCCTGACCCTGGCGAGCCTGGATGCGCCGGGCGACAACCGTATCGCGCTCGTGCGCGAACTGGCGCAGGCGGTGTCCGCCGAGGGTGCCGCAGGCGGGCAGGCCATGGATTTGTCGCTGGTCGGAAAGCACGTCGAGCTGGACACGATCGTGGCGATGCACCGGATGAAGAGCGGAGCGCTAGTGCGCGCGTCCGTTCGCATGGGCGCGCTATCCGCCATCGCGGAGGATGCCGCACGCGCTGCGCTGTACTGTGCGCTCGATCGCTACAGCGCCTGTTTCGGGCTGGCGTTGCAGGTGGTCGACGACATTCTCGACGCGACAGCGGACACCGCGACGCTGGGCAAGACCCCCGGCAAGGACGCGGCGGCGCAGAAGCCGACCTGCGCGTCGATCATGGGGCTGCAGGCAGCGCGCCAGTTCGCGCTGGATTTGTTGCGCGACGCCGGGGAGGCCATCGTCCCGCTGGGGCCGCGTGCGGAACGGTTGGCGCAGATGCTGCAGCGGGCCAATGCGTATCTGTACAAGCACGCGCCATGCGCATGAGCGCGCCCGTACGCATGGAATTGCCCCTTTGCCGTTGCGATCGGCCGGCGGCAGCGGTGCATGCTGCGCTGTGTCCGAGTCCGCGGCGCCGATTGCTGCAGTTGGCCAGCACGGCCACGGCGCATAGCGGCGCGCTGCGCGCAACAACCCTATGCGGCGGACCGGCGTCTGCCCGATCCTGGTTCTCGTCAACCGCCTGCCAGAAGGAACGTCCCGCGTGAACACGCTGTCCGAACAGATCCTTTCCGAACTGCGCCACCTGCTGAGCGAGATGAGCGACGGCGGCGGCGTCGGTCCGTCCGTCTACGACACGGCGCGAGCTCTGCAGTTCCACGGCAACGCCACCGGTCGGCAGGACGCATACGCGTGGCTCATTGCGCAGCAACAGGCCGATGGCGGATGGGGAATCGCGGACTTCCCGCTGTTCCGACATGCGCCCACGTGGGCGGCGTTGCTGGCATTGCAGCGTGCCGATCCTCTTCCCGGCGCTGCCGATGCAGTCCAGGCTGCAACCCGATTCCTCGAGCGCCAGCCCGATCCCTACGCGCATGCGGTGCCGGAAGACGCGCCGATCGGCGCGGAGCTGATCCTGCCGCAATTGTGCGGCGAGGCCGCATCCTTGCTGGGCGGCGTGGCGTTTCCGCGCCACGCGGCGCTGTTGCCGTTGCGGCAAGCGCGCATGGTCAAGCTGGGGGCGGTGGCGACGTTGCCGAGCGGCCATCCGTTGCTACACTCCTGGGAAGCCTGGGGGACGTCGCCGACCACCGCATGCCCGGATGACGACGGCAGCATCGGCATCAGTCCGGCGGCCACCGCCGCGTGGCGTGCGCACGCCGTGACACAGGGGAGCACGCCGCAGGTCGGGCGCGCCGACGCGTATCTGCAGGCGGCATCGCGGGCGACCCGCAGCGGCATCGAAGGTGTCGTTCCCGGCGTCTGGCCGATCAATGTGTTCGAGCCGTGCTGGTCGCTATACACCCTGCATCTGGCCGGGCTGTTCGCGCATCCCGCGCTCGCCGAGGCGGTGCGCGTGGTCGTCGCACAGCTCGATGCCCGGCTGGGCGTGCGCGGTCTGGGCCCGGCCTTGCACTTCGCGGCCGATGCTGATGACACCGCCGTTGCGTTGGGCGTCCTGCGCCTTGCAGGCCGCGACCCGGCGGTCGATGCGTTGCGCCATTTCGAAACCGGCGAGCTGTTCGTCACTTTCCCCGGCGAGCGCAATGCCTCGGTGTCGACCAACATCCATGCCCTGCATGCGTTGCGACTGTTGGGAAAGCCCGCTGCCGGCACCAGCGCCTACGTCGAAGCCAATCGCAACCCGAACGGTCTATGGGACAACGAAAAATGGCACGTTTCGTGGCTGTATCCCACCGCGCATGCGATCGCTGCGCTTGCGCAAGGCAAGCCCCAGTGGCGCGACGAGCGCGCGCTGGCGGCACTGCTGCAGGCGCAGAGCGACGACGGCGGCTGGGGCGCCGGTCGCGCGTCCACATTCGAGGAAACCGCCTATGCGCTGTTCGCGTTGCACGTGATCGAAGGGGGCGAAGAGCCGACAGGGCGCCGGCGCATCGCGCAGGCGGTGGCGCGTGCGCTGAAGTGGATGCTCGCCCGCCATGCGGCGCATGCCTTGCCGCAGACGCCGCTGTGGATCGGCAAGGAACTGTATTGCCCCACCCGGGTCGTGCGCGTGGCCGAACTCGCCGGGTTGTGGCTGGCGCTCGGTTGGGGGCGGCGCGTCCTGGCCGAGGGAGCAGGAGCTGCGCCATGATCCAGACCGAACGCGCGCTGCAGCAGGTGCTGGAGTGGGGGCATTCCCTGACCGGGTTCGCCGACGAGCATGCCGTGGAAGCGGTCAGGGGCGGCCAGTACATCCTGCAGCGCATCCACCCGAGCCTGCGCGACACCAGCGCCCGCACCGGCCGCGATCCGCAGGACGAAACGCTGATCGTGGCGTTTTATCGCGAATTGGCGCTGCTGTTCTGGCTCGACGACTGCAACGACCGTGGCCTGATCGGCCCGGAGCAGCTCACTGCGGTGGAGCAGGCGCTGGGGAAGGGCGTGCCGTGCGCGCTCCCCGGATTCGAGGGCTGCGCTGTGCTGCGCGCTTCGCTGACCGCGCTCGCCTACGATCGTCGCGACTATGCTCAGCTTCTCGATGATACCCGGTGTTACTGCGCGGCGCTGCGCGCCGGACACGCGAAGGCGGCAGGGGCGGAACGCTGGTCCTACGCCGAGTACCTGCACAACGGCATCGATTCGATCGCCTACGCGAACGTGCTCTGTTGCCTGTCGTTGCTGTGGGGGCTGGACATGGCGACCTTGCGCGCGCGTCCCGCGTTTCGCCAGGTCCTGCGGCTCATCTCCGCGATAGGGCGCCTGCAGAACGATCTGCATGGACGCGACAAGGACAGGTCGGACGGCGAGGCCGACAACGCGGCGGTCCTGCTGCTGCAGCGCTATCCGGCCATGCCTGTGCTGGAGTTCCTCAACGACGAGCTGGCCGGCCATACTCGCATGCTGCACCAGGCGATGGCGGAAGAACGCTTTCCCGCGCCGTGGGGACCGTTGATCGAGGCCATGGCGGCCATCCGCGCGCAGTACTATCAGACCTCGACCAGCCGCTACCGCAGCGACGCTGCGGGGGGAGGCCAGCGTGCGCCGGCCTGAACGCGCGGGAGGCGGCGGCGTGCGCGCGCTGCCGTCGGTCCGATCCGACGCAACGCCGTCGCCCGATTCGACGGATGGAGCGAGCATGAGCGACACCGCCCTGAGCCGGCGCAAGGACGACCATTTGGACATCGTGCTGGATCGGCGAACGGCGCGGGCCACGGTCGCCGCCGGCTGGGAGTACATCCGTTTCGAACACTGCGCATTGCCCGAGTTGGACCTGACGCAGATCGACCTGCGCGCCTCGCTGCTGGGCAAGACCATGCGCGCGCCGCTGCTGATCAGCTCCATGACCGGCGGCATGCCACGCGCGGAGGCCATCAACCGGCATCTGAGCGAGGCAGCGCAAGCCTTGGGCATCGCCATGTGCGTCGGTTCGCAGCGCGTGAGCCTGCAATCCCGCAACTCCCAGGGGCTGACGCACGCGGTGCGCCGTATGGCCCCAGACGTTCCCTTGCTGGCCAATATCGGCGCCGCGCAACTGCGCGAGGCCGACGGCTTGGACCTGGCGTGCCGGGCGGTGGATGCGCTGGAGGCCGATGGGCTCATCGTCCATCTCAATCCGCTGCAGGAAGCGGTACAGCCGGAGGGCGACCGCGACTGGCGCGGCATCCTGGCGCAGATCGCTCGCGCCGCGCGCAGTGTGGGCGTGCCGATCGTGGCCAAGGAAGTGGGGTCGGCCCTGTCCGCCTCGGTGGCCTGTGCGCTCGTCGAGGCGGGCGTGGCGGTGATCGATGTCGCCGGCGCTGGCGGCACCAGTTGGGCCGCGGTGGAGGGCGAGCGCGCCCGCGATGTCGCCGACCGTGCAGTGGCGATGGCGTTCGCCGATTGGGGGATTCCGACCCCGGCCAGCGTGAAGGCGGTACGTCGGGCGCTGCCAACGGTGAAGCTGATCGCCTCGGGCGGGATCCGCGACGGCGTCGACGTGGCCAAGGCCATCCGCCTGGGCGCGGACATCGCGGGGCAGGCGGCCGGCGTGCTGCGCGCGGCGACGGTGTCCACCGAGGCGGTCGTCGCGCATTTCGAGATCGTCATCCGCCAGTTGGCCGTTGCCTGCTTCTGCACCGGCTCGGCCGATCTGGCGGCGTTGCGTCAGGCGCGCTTGTTGCCCTCGGCGCATCTGCCCGCCGGTTGATGCCGGCGTCGCCCGCCCGTGGCGGCGGGCGCCTAGTTAAAATGACCCGGACAAATAGCTCCGTAGCAGGGAGAAAGCGCAGTGCCGATGTTGAGCTTTCCGATGGAGCAGCGCAGTGCCCTGTTCGAGGATTTGCTAGCCCGCATTCCTGCTGGGAGCCCTTCGATTCAAATTACCTGCGGACCTTAATTACCAGTGATCAAGATGCCGGACCGCTATGTCGTGTCGCACTATGATTTCGTCGTCCGCAACATCCCGCCCGCACAGCTCTGGACCTACCGACGGGCAGCGTGAGCGCCCCTGATCGGAGGATGAGAAGCTGGGAATCGTCGGAGGAGCTATTCGGTTCCGCCGCAGGCATCCGCCGACGTCACCTTGATCAATTACGAGGGCAGGGAGTCCCGGGAGCGATCGTACCGAGTTGAGCCTGTCTCGAAGCGTCTTCCGATGATGCGGCGCCATTATGCAGCGATCTCAACGCAACTGAAATGCCCACCTCATCAGACCGTCAAAAACAGTCCGCTCCAGAACTGCCGGGGCTGGGCAGGAAAAATCAATTCGGCATAACCATTGACCCGCTTCTTAAGGGAGGCGCTCCGCAGGAGTATTGCCTGAAACCACCCTGCCGCTCGTCCCGAAGGTCCGCCGCAATTTGCTGATCGCACTCACAGTGGGCAGGCCTATGACAATTTGCAGCTGCTTGTCACGGTTGCGGTGGCCATGAGAGCTCTCGCGAGGCCAGCCCATCTTTGATGCTGTGAACAACTTGCATGGCCTGATTGCGCTGGCTGCGGCTTCGCGCACAGTTTGCGCATGGCGGCAGACGTTGGCCTCGATGCTCTCTTGTTCGAAATGGCGGCCGCAAGCGTTCGGCTGCTGCCCCTGAGCTTTGGCGACAAGGCAGCCAGGCTAGCCCACCAGACGTCGGGGCGGTTTCTTTTTGAGGTCCGGGTCGATGGTGATCCTCAATTTCAGCGAATTGCGGCCATCCGCTATGCGACCGGCACAACCGGAATCCTCGCCTTGAGCAAGGACGGGCTGGCGGTCGTGTCCTTCACGGCCAATGGAGAACTCGCCAGCTTAATCGATCCATTGGAAAGCTGGGATCGTCTCCCGCTACGCCAACAGGCGCGCAATGACATCCACGGGCACATCGACCTGCTCCTCGCCGCGCTTCGAAACGCGGGCTGCACGCCATACCGCTAGACTTTGAATTAAAGGCCCTTGTGGATATTTCCGTTTCGTTTTGTCGGCGCATGGCACGGCTCCCTTGGGGAGCGCCACGATGGAGGCATCATTGACAACAGATTTCGCGGCTGCCTGGTTGCATCTTGATCGAGCCTATCATTATCTCAGCGGCGACGATGACACGAGCCGCAAATCCCGTGCGGCCCTGGATTTGTTGCTCGAGGCCATTGCAACGGCACAATATTCGCGCCCACGTGGCAAGGTGGTGCAGTTCCCCCGGCAAGGCCGTTAGTTTACCTACTTCTTCACCACGTTGTTCCGCACCGGCTAGGCAGGAGGCTGGGTTTCCCTGACCTATCCCCCTGACAACGCCAGCCACTCCAGACTGGACTGCGCATCTACTCGCTGTATCGCGGTCTGCACCGCGCCAGCACCGGACCAGTCGGCGAGGCATTCCGCCACCCTGCAGCAGAACGGCAATGATATGCTGAGGGCCACGGCGAGGCGCCGCCCTCAGCTACGGCGGGTAACGACGTCATTGAAACCGCCCAGGGCAAAATTCGCTTGGGGTGCTGCCGCCTCATGGTCGTGGGCGACTTTCGGACCTGCAATTTGCGGAGGCGAGGGATCGGTAACTGTCTGCGGTGCGACAGCCGGTCGGAAATGGTGGGCGCCCCCGATCTGTGCATAGCCCTGCGAACAGAGCTCTCAATTGAGCCTGTGGCCTCCGGTCAAAATGATCTGGATCCCATGCGCGACTACTGGGGCTTCCCGTGCTGGGCATTCCGGAAAGTCCGATTCGCCGGCCCGCCTATCTGAAGGACTGAAATTTCACATTCCTCGCTCGAGTTGCATGGATGGCATAGGGGAGGCGAGGTCATCGCGCTCCGCAAAGGCGGCCGCAAGCACGCCTTGCCGGTTGCTCAGTGCGTCGAAGGCAGGACCGGCCCGGGGAACACCGGAGCTGTGAGTTGGCGCATTGTTCGGAATAGCGCGGAGAAAGTTCTATTACAAAAGTAACATTTCGGGCGTTTGAGCCATTTCCTAGCGTGCGGGACCGATGGGAGTGTCGTATTGATCCGCGATATGAGCGGTTATTGAAAGATATACAATTTCATATTCATGCAACAAGACCTTGTAGTGATGGAAATGTCGCCTTACCGGCATAAAATGCTGGCGACAGGCTCGGCACTTGCGGCCTAAGTTCATTAGCAAAAGCGTCGTGGGTCATCGTGTCGGGCATGATTCTTCGCCCGAAAGCGCCCGCACCCCGCGCGGCAAGCTGCCCGGCACCACCCCGGCCGCGCCGGTCGTGGTGCCGGGCTGGCTGCGCTGGGCCGTTCCCGACGCGCAAAGCCTTGTTGGAAAAAGTTTTGAGGACGTCGCGTCGCCGCCGGCGCCGCCATCGGCAGTCTCGATGCGCTGGTTGCGCCGGCAAGAGCGCTGGGCCGGCGCCTGGCGGCAGCGGCTGGCGCTCGCTGCAGCCGCTCAGGCGGCGCGGGAGGCTGCGCGCGTCGAAGATAAATCAATACTTCGCGACGCCGTGCTGCTGACCCGCCCCAGCGATTTTTTGCCCCCGAGACCAACAAATCCCGGTCCCGCCGGGCTATTGCTCCTCGCCTGGCGGCGTCTGGCGGCCGAGCCTGCGGAGCTGGCCGAGTTGCTGGACGATTTTGGCCTGGCGCAAGACGACGCGGGCGAGCGATCTGGCCGATTCGCTTCGACAACTGGCCAACACCGAAGGCGCGGTCGGGATGCTGACCGGCAGCTAGACGCGGCAACGTCAACTTTCCATCCCGCACGCATCCCGACTCGCCGCCTCAGTCACCGAATTTTGACATCACCTTCATGATCCACTCGCGCTCAGACGACACGCGCGTATACACACCGTACTTCAGGGCCTGTCCGCAACCCTCCCCAGTGGATACAATTCCAACCAAGATGGCGTTCTGTGGGTTATTGCCTTTGGTCAGAGGACCTCCACTGTCCCCTTGGCAAGAATCGGTCCCGCCGCTGGCGCTTCCGGCGCACATCATCCCAGCAAGGATCTCCCCATTATATGACTCCGGACGATTGCACGTTTCGTTGTCTACGTACGGGACCGTGCCCTTTAGGAGCTGGTTTGATGGTTCTCCATCTTCTGATTCTCCGGCTTCTAACGTGTTTCCCCAACCCGTCACAGTAAGGTTCTCGCCAATAGCAATTTGCGTACTGGCGGTAGCAAGGGGGATGACTGCTGCGGGTTGCGTACTGTCCACCCGCACCAGCGCCACGTCATGTTCACATGTCTCCGGGTTAAAGTCTTCGTGAACAACAAAATTCTTTGCCTCGAACGAAACGCCATCATCGTAATTTGTAGCGCCTACCTTGACCTCGACCTTTGCGTCGTCTGTTACACCCGCCAAACAGTGCGCCGCTGTGACGATCCATCGCTTTGCGATCGCCGATCCACCGCACTGACGCCCGTCAAGAAAGAGTGCGACCTGCCAAGGATGCTGTCCGATCTTGGTCGGCTCGCCACCCACGATGTTCAAAGAAATCTTAGCCTCCGGCGATGACGGGCACGTTACTTGTCGAGCATGGGCGTGTTGTCCCCCAACAAGGATAGCGAGCGCGCACAGGGTAGGACGGGTGATTGGTCGCATCAGTTTTCCTCTTAACTATTTGGCTTTACATATGTACGGCCGAGTGCCGTAGGGGCAGGTTGAAATACTACATACGCCCTCCTGCTTGCCATCCCGGCGCTTAGGCCAGGAGCAGCACAACTGACGCCGGATCTACTGTCGCGCATGCACAAGCGACTATATTTGAGTGCCTTCAGCTTTGGCGGCTGCAGCTACGAGCATGGCGTCACCCATCACAGCCTCGCCTCGGGCTTTCAACGTCTCGCCGGCATTGCGAATGTCGCGTTCCTCTTTGTTCTGACTGAGCTTGGATTTGCCGACGAGCCTGGTGATCTCAATCTCGATGCCGACGATTGCCTTGAGCAAAGTGTCGATGAACTCTTTCGGACTGTCAGTCATCTTCCAGGGCACGGTCTGCTCGGCCTCCTGAGTCCTGGTCAGCCGGGCAACCATACCTCGGACATAGCGTTCGTCGTCATGGATGGTGGCACGCCCATAGGCGTGCGCGACGCGGTAATTCCAAGTCGGAACCTGTTTGTGGAAATCGTGCTTGCTGGGATACCAGTTGGGCGAGATGTAGGCGTGTGCTTCGCGGAAGATGACCAACACTTCGTCGCCGGTTGCGAGGTCCTGCCAGATCGGATTGGCTCGTGCCACGTGGGAGTGCAACACTCCATGATGCCCTTGCTCCTTACTCAGTTCGAAAGGAATGTGGCTGGCGTCGAGTCCGTTCTTGCCGTTTGTAATAAGACTACCAAACGGGTTTTTCTCGATGAGACTATGCAGCACCTCGGTGCTCGACTCGGCGAAATGTGGCGGGACGTACATGGTGTTCCTTTGGCGGCAAAATCGGAGCAGAAGAAGTTCGCGTTGCTAAGCAAGCGGCAGTTCCTATTCAGATCTCGACCATGTCGAAATCGCTCTTGGCTGTCCCGCAATCGGGGCAGATCCAGTCATCAGCAACCTCTTCCCAGCGGGTGCCAGGTGGGATGCCTTCTTCTGGTCTGCCGTCGCGTTCGTCGTAAATGAAACCGCACAGCCTGCAGAGCCAGGTCTTGTACGCAAGCCCTTCGACGGCGCCTGCAGTGGAAACGTCAATAGGTTCACTCATGGCACGTCTTGGACCCGACATGGTTCAGCAAGGCTCGCTTTGGAAGCATCTTGCATAATCCCTGGACCATACAGAAGGGCCAGTTTGATGAAATCCATGCAGTCCAGTCCCCCGGCCGTATCTTCATTAGAGGCTCATGAGCGCTCCGCGGAGCTACCCTGTGACTTCACCAGGGAGGCATTTGAGCGTCTCCGCTATTTGATGTCTTGCTGCGTCGGGCAGGGGCAAGATCGGACGCGGTGGCTCTGCCCGGCAGATCCCGATCATGTCGGCGAGGGCGTAAACCACCCGCAAGCTGGAGAATTGCCTGAACAGACTCCAAAGCGGCGCGAGCATGGCATCGAGCCGGCGCGCTTCGTCGGCGTTGCCTTGCCGGGCTGCCATTACGATCTGTTGGCACGGTCTGGGAAACAGGCCGCCCAGCACACTGTGCCAGGTATCAGCTCCGGCGATCATGGCTTCGGTCGCGTGCCAGTCTCCACTATAGCCGATGGAAAAGCTCACCGGGACGATGGCACGCTGTTCCGCTAAATGGCGCGTCGTCTCATCGCGATCGCCGGCTGGGTTCTTGATGCCGACGATACCAGGTACTGCTGCAAGCCGACCGACAAGCTCTGGAGTAAACCGAAAATGGGTCGTGCCAGGATTGTCGTAGATTAAAATCGGCAGGCCACTTTCGAGCGCCACAGTGGAGAAATGTCCAAATACTTCGTCATCGGTTAGGCTGGTATAGGATACCGCCGCCAGCAATCCAGCTGCCGCGCCGATCGCTTTCGCGTCCTGCGCCAACGTCACCGCATCGTCTGTCCGCAGCGCGCCTATCCCGACCACTATAGGCGTGCGCGCGCCAGCTTCGCCCACCGCAGTTTCCAGGGCACGGCGGCGCTCTTGCCGTGTTAAATACATGTATGTGCCGGTGCTACCCAGGAGCCCGATGGAATCGACACGCGCCGCGACCAGACGTGCCACCAGCTTCTGCAGGCCAATCTCATCGACATTGCCGTTGCTGGAACTCGGGGTGATCGGAAAGGCGGACAGGCCGCGTGGAATCGTCACTCTGGCGTACTCCCCTGGTTCGATGCGACAAACGGCAAACTCATAGGCCGCATTCGGTCGGTAAGCTTGTTTGCGGGCACGACTCGTTCCTAGATTGAATCCAGCATCAGTCGGTTCCTGTCAGGTCAGGCCAATAAAAACCATCGGGCGTCGGCCGCCTACCGAAAATCGCCTGTCCCACGCGTATTATGCTGGCCCCCTCCTCAATTGCATCCTCGAAGTCTCCTGACATGCCCATGGAAAGCTCAATCAGCGCTGGATTACGCCGCACGGCTTTGTCCCGAAGGCGACGCAGAAGCTGGAAGCACGGCCGTACCTTGTCCATGTCACTGCTAAAGAGCGCCAAGGTCATCAGGCCGCGGGGTCTGAGGCGCGGGAACTGATCGAGCGTGCCGACGAAAGACAGTAATGCGTCGGGGTCGAGGCCGAATTTGCTCTTCTCGCTGGACGTGTTCACCTGGATATAGACGTCGAGAAAGCGCCCCTCGCGTTCGAGCTGCTTGTTGAGGAGGTCGGCCAATCGTAAGCTATCGAGCGCATGGAACTCACGGGCAAACCGAGTGAGATACTTGACCTTGTTGGTCTGCATATGCCCGACGATACTCCAGTTGATCTCAAGATCGGTGAGCTTCTCGCGTTTGGCCCAGGCCTCCTGGATCCTGTTCTCTCCGAAGGTTCGAATGCCAGCCTCAAAGGCGAAGCGCAGAATATGGGCTGGCACAGTTTTGGTGATCGCTAGTAGCCGAATGGAAGCGCTGTCGCGCCCGGCGCGCTTGCAGGCAAGGGCAATACGCTCTTCCACCGCGGCGAGATTGGCCTGGAATCTGGCAACCGGATCACGTCCGAATCGATCGGCGTCCTCGGCCGAGAGTTGTGGAGCAGGGCGTTGGGCAACCACATCCTGGGCTTGGCCTGCCATTACAAGACAGCCAGGGCTTGCTGCAGATCAGCTACGAGATCTTTCGGCTCTTCCAGGCCCACGGAAAGTCGGATCAGATCTTCGCCGACACCCTCCGCAAGATGGCCGTTCTGACGGGCGCGGGTTAGGCTGGCCGGATCGCAGATGAGCGAGTGGGCGTGTCCAAGGCTGACAGCACGAGCGACGAGCCGCAGCCGGTTCATCATCATGCGGGCGCCCTCGTAGCCCGCGCGCAGCCCGAATGCCAACATTCCGGAACCGTTCGACATCTGCCTCTTGGCCACCGCGTGCCCGGGATGGGAGTCCAGGAACGGGTAGCTCACCCAGGCCACGGCCGGATGCTCTTCAAGCATACGCGCAATTGTGAGCGCGGTCGTGCTGTGCCTCTCCATGCGAAGTGTCAGAGTCTTCAAGCCTCGCAAGATCAGGAACGAGGCGAGCGGCGACAGTGTCGCACCAGTGATGTATCGCAGGCCGGTCTCATGCAATTTGTGGAGGGTCTCGGCATCGCCGAGCAGTGCCCCACCCAATGCATCGCCGTGGGCGTTGATGTACTTGGTAAGCGAGTGGAGCACGATATCCGCACCATGCTCGATCGGCCGCTGCAGCGCTGGCGAGGCGAAGGTGCTGTCGACAGCGACTTTGATGCCCCGCGCATGGGCGCGTGCTGAAATTGCAGCGATGTCAAGGATGGCGCTTAGCGGATTAACCGGCGTCTCGAAATAGACAAGACGGGTGCGGTCGGTAATTGCTGCATCGAGGTTGGCGGGTTCCGACAGATCGACAGGAACTACTTTTACGCCGAAGCGCGGCAATGCTTCCTCGACCATGGCTATGGTGTTCACGTAGAGCGTTTTATGGACGATCAGTTCGTCCCCTTGCGAGAGCAGAGAAAGCATGAGCGCGCCGACGGCCGCCATCCCGGTGGCTACCGCCAGGCCGGATTCGGCGCCTTCGAGACTGGCGAGCCGCTGCTCAAGTATTTCGGTGGTCGGATTGTGCTCACGTGCGTATAGCTTGCCACCCAGAGCCGCCGCGGCGTCGTTTGCCTCGACACTGGGGAAGCTATAGGTTGAGGTTAAGAAGACCGGCGACTGGAGCGCGTTTGAAAAGCCTGTGGGATCGTAGCCGTGGTGAATTGCGCGTGTTGCGAAGCCCAGGTCTGCCTCGCCATGACCGATCTGGTTTGTCGGATGATCGAGTTCTTCGTTGCTTCTGATCACGAGCTATTTCCTCTTGGCCCTCGCTGTAAATAGCTGCAAGCTGGATACCTAAACACGTCCAGTTGCGGAGATTTTTAATGGTCCAGTTGTCCGAAGCGGCAAAGAAAAGTCGCGCTGGTGGAATGGGCGCCAGGCAGATCTATGAGGCGCTGAAGGACCAGATCGTCAAAGGTGTCTATGGCAAGAATGGCTTGCTCCCGTCGTCGCGGGGTCTTGCTGCCGAACTTAGCGTCTCCCGAACGACGGTAACGGCTGCCTACGAACAATTGGCAGCTGAAGGGTTTGTGGACCTGCGCCAGGGGGTGCGCCCCCGCGCCATGCCAGCGTCCATAGATCAGCTTGGCACCAAACGATCCCAAGGACATCGTCCAAGCGGGCAATTGTCCGGTTACGGAGAACGACTAAAGGCTATTCCTCCGAGGCCCAAAATGCTTCATCGGAATCTGCTGGCGGATTTCCGTTACGGCGACCTGGCTCCGTCGGATTTTCCAGTTCTCGCCTGGAAGCGAGCTGTCGTCGCTGCCGCAACGCAACGGCGGGACCGGCTTGCATACGACGATCCAAGAGGCTCGCCCAAGCTGCGGGCAGCGCTGCAGGGATACCTTTGGCGGGCGAGAACCCTACGGTGCAACCTCGAGCAGATCATAATCGTCAACGGCTCGCAGCAAGGCCTCGACCTTTGTGCAAGGCTCCTGTTGGACGCAGGCGACCGGTTCGTCATCGAGAATCCTTGCTATGCCATGGCAAGGAACATCTTCTCCGCGACAGGTGCCAAGCCCATGTCGATCGAAGTCGACAAGGACGGGATGAATACGAATCTGTTGACGGGTAGGGAAGCCCGGCTCGCCTACGTTACGCCCTCTCATCAATTCCCGTTGGGGGGCGTCATGCCAATCGGACGTCGCCATCAGCTGCTCGCATGGGCACGGCGAACTGACGCCTATGTCATCGAGGACGACTACGACAGTGAATATCGCTACGACATCAGTCCTGTGCCGCCGCTTCACGGGCTGGAGGACAGCGACAACGTCATCTATGTCGGTACGGTCTCCAAAACGCTCTCACCAACGCTGCGTATCGGGTACCTGGTCGTGCCCCCCCAGCTTCAGGATGTATTTGCAACTGCCAAGCAACTCGTCGACCGGCATACTCCGCTTGCCGGCCAGGAGGCGCTCGCTGCAATGCTGGAAAGCGGCACCTATGAAAGCCACGTGCGCAAGATTCGTCGTCGAAACAATGAACGGCGAGAAACCCTTCTAAACGCACTTCACTATAAATTTGGCGATCGCATTAGCGTATCGGGAGAGAATGCGGGGCTACACATTGTCGCTTGGCTCCGGGAACTGCCCCGGTCGGCGACGGACAAGCTGATCGAGAAAGCATGGAAGACTGGCATTGGCGTCTACTCGGTGATGCCACTCTTCGATCCTCTCGTTTCCGAGGGCTCGCCGGACCATGTTGGCTTGGTGATGGGCTACGCAGCTTTGGACGTGCGCCAAATAGAGCGCGGTGTCCATTTGCTGAGTCAGGCCGTCGATCGGCTACGCAGGTGATCAACCTTTGCTGTCAATCCTCGTGCGAAGGGAGCCGGATTTCGGCGACGCTGGAAAACCTCTTGCTGGTCCCCGAAGGGCAGTTCGGCGATCGTATCCTGTCCGTGATATTGCCAGCCAATAGGGTACGCAAAGAGGAAGCCCAGAACATCGAAACTGCCCGAAGAGTTTTGCAAATGATCGGGCTTAGTGAAAAGGAGAACCATCCCGCCGCCCTTCTTTCCGGCGGCCAGAAGAAGCTTCTCGAGCTTGCGCGCTGCCTGATGGCAAATCCCAAGCTGTTGCTGCTCGACGAGCCGACCGCACGCGTCAATCCGACGTTGATCCGCCAGCTCATGGACGTTCTGCGACGCGTTCAAGCGCGAGTTCAGGAATTTCGACGACGCGGTCGAGCTCGGCACCTGCAACATCAAGGTGGCGCTGAAGCGGCTGCGCCGGCTGGGTGCGCGGTGCGCGAAGGCGCCGAGGAAGAATTCGACTTGGCCGGCACCATCCATGCCACCGCCGAGCATGGCTATCTCGATGCGAGAACCCGGCCCGAGCCCGCGCAGGGGTAATCGCCGCCCTCGGCGATTACCGTGGATTCCGATTTTATATCGGCTCCGAGGAACAGCCGAAGGTTTGATCGAGAGCGTATCTGATGTCCGCAATCAGGTCCTCGGGGTCTTCAAGGCCGATGGAAAGACGCAGGTGCCCGTACTTCTGGAAGTTGGGCGGATAGCGATCGGAGCCGCCGCGGCCGCTGCCGCCCACGTGCACGATCAGACTTTCGTCGTGACCGAGTGAGACGGCGGAGGTGATCACCTTCAGATTGGACACAAAGCGGTTCTGGGTATCGGGATCGCCCTCGACCGCGAACGCCATCACCGCGCCATAGCCCTTGCCGGCGAACTGCTTTTTCGCCAGCTGGTGCTGGTCATGGGTTTCGAGGCCGGGATAGGTGACATAGGCCATGCGCTTGTCGGTGGCGAGGTATTGCGCGACGAGCTCTGCGGTCGAGAACTGCTGCCTGAGCCGAAGCGGCAAGGTGACCGAGCCGCGCATGATCAGCCAGGCATTGAAGGGAGAGATCGTTCCTCCCAGATCGACCAGGGCATCTGTCTTGACGTGACGGATGAGCTCCTTCGAGCCGATGACGACGCCGCCCATCGCATCGCCATGGCCATTGATGTACTTGGTCAAGGAATGGATGACGAGGTCCGCTCCCAGGGCAAGCGGCCGGAAGAAAGGCGGGGGGGTGAAGGTCGAGTCCACGCTCAACAAGGCGCCGGCTTCTCTGGCGATCGAGGCCAGCGTCGCGATGTCGGCAACCTTCGTAGTCGGGTTTGCGATCGTCTCGGTATGGATCAACCTGGTGTTCGGCCGCACGGCGGCTCTCACCGCCTCCATGTCTCCCATGTCGACGAAAGTCGCTTCGATCTGGTAGCGCTGCGGCAGAAGTTCCGCAAACAGGCGCCACACGGCTTCGTAAGTGACATCGCCGACGATCACATGGTCGCCGGTCTTCAGGAAGGTGAAGAACACGGCATGCAGCGC
The DNA here is from genome assembly GCF_053848045.1 of Mesorhizobium sp. BHbdii. NCBI lineage: Bacteria > Pseudomonadati > Pseudomonadota > Alphaproteobacteria > Hyphomicrobiales > Phyllobacteriaceae > Mesorhizobium > Mesorhizobium sp. BHbdii. Next base: position 151,588 of record NZ_JBSPKX010000008.1, read on the forward strand.
CGCCACGCCGGTCGCAAAAACGGCGGCTTCTTCGCTGCCTTCGAGTGCTGCAAGTTTTCGCTGCAGGCAGATCTGGTTGTGGCCGGAATTGCGCGTATAGGAGGGTGTTTCGGTGTCGGACCAATCCATTGTGGAGGGATCGTAAGGAAGCACATAGGAATTGGCCATGACGATCGGTGTGCGAATGGCACCGGACGTCGTGTCGATCTCGTTGCCGCCGTGGACCGAAAGTGTATTGAAGGAAAGCGTCGACAGCTTGTGCTTGTCTGGTCTGGACATAAATTAACCTCTTATTTGCTTGAGTGTTCAAACACTGTGTCGCCGCTGAACAGGCACGGCGTTTTCCATTTTCTGGAAAACTTGAGTGATTGCGAAGGTCAGGCCAACGTAAAAGACAGTTACGAGGAGGAGCGGCTTCCGCGACAAGGCCATTGACCTCGATCGGGCCTAGATCCGCGGCGGCGAGGATCCGGTTCAGCGCCACTATGAGAATAAGCTCCGGTACCGCCCATTTTGAAGAATTGTCATGTGGGGCCAGAGGTTGAAGCTCTGGAAGACCATTCCAAGGCCGCTTCTGAGCCTCTCAATCTGCCGCCAATTCGCGGGATGGCATTTCCCGTCCCGCCCGATACAGAACGTCACCTCTTCCCCGTTTATCTGGAAGGTCCCGCGGTCCGGAATTTCGAGAAAATTGATGCAGCGCAGGAAGGTGCTTTTTCCCGAGCCCGATGAACCAATGATTGAAACAACGTCGCCTTTTTCCGCGGCGAGCGAAATGCCCTTCAGCACCTCGTGGTCCCCAAAGCTCTTATGAACATCCTTCACGAGCAGGGCGGGCGTGGATGTCTCGGTGCGCATCATGACCTCATTTGACTGTCGGCGGTTGCCTGCTCCGTTGCAGGCAAAGCTCCGCCATTGCCGCGTTTCCGCGGGTGGAAAAAGTTTTCGCGACTGATCAGCCGAAGGAGCTGCGCGCGAACAGCCGCTCATGCAGCATTGCAGCGCCGCACAGTGCGTGATTTTCTTGGTGTTTCGTCGGCCGCTGATTATTGGCCGGCCGCGACCTTGTGTTTGTAGATTTCACATCCTGGCGCTAGTTGTCTTAGACCGCCAACCAGCATGTTGCCCGCCTCATCGAGCTTCTCCTCCGGCATCGTTGCCAAGCTTTCCAATATGAACCACATTTGGCCGCCAACAGTGTCTAGCCGGGTACGTGTACCCTGTGTCCAATTCCATCGACGACATGTCACGCCTAGATCATCCCGCCAAATCACCTCGCCCTTGGCAGGATGTTCAACAATTGCCTCCCCGTTCATGACCGTATCGAAGGCCTCAGTTCCCTCGGCAATCGACAATCTTGGCTTGCTCACATAGGCATCGAAGTTTTCGCCTCCGACTGGAATGGCAAAGCGCAGGCTTACGGCGTTATAGAGGTCGACCACGGGATTGATCGATGGGATACGGCCGTCCTTCTCCACCCGCTTTCTCAAAGCTTGAGCAGAACATGGCGTTCGATTTGGTTTCGCGCCGAACCGGCAATAGGCTTCGGCCCAACTGGCCATATGTGCGTTGGCCCACTCCGGCCCTCCGGAGGATACGAAGTCGCATGCACCCAGAAGAATCTCGGGGTCAATTGTTCCCTTCTCGGCGCCGCTGGCATCGACAAAGAGACGCTGATTACCCGGAAGTCAGAAGCAACATCCGCGATCTCTTTATCAATTACCGGAAAGCCGACCATGTCCCTCTGGCTCTCAATGACCACACTGGTCTACAATATCGACCATGGACAAGAAAGTCAATATATCGACCGAGCCGGGTGCTGATGTTGAACGCGTGAGCGCGACGGTCTCCCAAAACCTCAGGAGTTTCAGGCGGCAAAGCGCCCTCACGTTGGATGAGCTCTCACGAAGGTCCGGCGTAAGCAAGGGAATGTTGGTCGAGATCGAGAAGGGAACCGCCAATCCGAGTATAGCCATTCTCTGCAGAACCGCTGCGGCTCTTGGAGTGTCAGTCGCTGACTTCGTGAATGTGGCGCCGACTGTGCCGGCCCGGATCGTCCAGCCGCATGATGCGTCCACATTGTGGCGGGGCCCCAAGGGAGGAAGCGCCACGCTGCTTGTGGGAACTCAAGGACCCGACATGATTGAGCTTTGGAGATGGACAATGTTTCCGGGCGAAACATTTGAATCGCCTGGGCACTCTCCCGGCACGCTGGAACTCATCAACGTAGAGACCGGTGAACTCACACTCAAGCTGGCCGACACGGACCTTGTGATCCAACCCGGTTCGTCGGTGTTGGCGCGAACGGAGGACAGGCACGCTTATCTCAATTGCGGGACCGAGGGGCTTCGCTTCATCATGGCAGTGGCAGAACTGCAACGAACGCGGCTGCGAGTTGAACTCTGAAACGTCAGCTTGTCAGTCGGCCGCATGTGAGCAGTGCTGAAAAAAAATGCCGCTTGTACCGGGATGAGATCGCAAATGCCTTGGATGTGGTAACGAAGACGAAGGATGGAGAATCTGCGCAGCCTGCCGCTTCCAACCCTTAGAACGTTCGAAGCTGCCGCACGACATCAAAGCCTCACCAAGGCAGCGAATGAACTGCACCTGACCGACAGCGCTGTCAGCCATCAGATTCGACGGTTGGAAGAGGCTCTGGCTTGCGCGCTTTTGTCAAAGCCGGGCGTGGTCTGATCCTGAGCGATGCAAGAAAAATCTTCGCTAAGGCTGTCTCCGGGGCACTGCAAGACATCTCGATCACCGCAATGCGGCTATCGGATTTGGAGGATGGGGGAGGGCGGCTGGATATTGCTTGCCCACCGATGTTCGGGAACACATGGCTTGCCGACAGAGTGGCTGCGACCCAAAGACCACTTTAGAAGGTGCTTAATTCCGGTGCTTCATCAGGAACTGCGCCGAGGTGAGATAGTAATTGCGGGCCGTAGCGTTTACCTGGCGTTCGCCTAGTTCGGTGAGCGCCTTGCCCTTGATCTCCTTGGCGGCGACATTGTCCGCGTCGAGTGCCACGACGTAGTCAGCCAGCTCCGCTCCCCATTGAAACTCCTTCATCTCGAGCGCTTCTTTTGCCCGAGCAAGCATCTTCCCTGGTCCTCCGGCCATCTCGACCATCTTGCGAGCGCGCTCCGCGGGCGGCAGAGGTGAAATATTCGTCGCGTTTCCGTCAAACCAACCAACGCGGTCGGCGTAGATGCCACGGACGGTCCATGCGACGCAGCCATAGTATTCCTGCAGGTACGGACTGTTTGCGAGTTCAGGGGATAGCTTGACCTCTTGGACAAGTTCATCAGGCGTTTTGCCCTGCTTGATACCGGAAAGCGTCTGCTCAAATACGGTCTTGATGCCATCCCGATAGTCTGTCAAGGCCTTGCGAACCTCGTCCCTGCCCACAATCGGCCGCATATGGCCCTGCACCATGTAGGTTGCGTTCAGCGCGAGCATCTTTTCCAGGCTGCTGATCCATGTTTCGGGCGGCCTCAGTTTAAGGCCGCGGAGCGGGGAGAGGTTCGGGTAAGACTTCAAGACGACGTCACCCGGGATAAGAACACTCTTATCAGCGAGCCACACAGCAGTGTTCTCAGGAGCTTCACCTGGGGTATGTATGAGTTGCATTCGGACGCCTGCCACCTCGACCGTTTCGCTCTCGCCGCTGAATGTGCACGTCGGCGGCAGAAAGCCTTCCCGTGTGTGCGGTGTCACCCGGCCATATTCAAGCTGCGTCCCTGCATTGATGAAGAGGTGGTCGGGCAGCGTCGTGCCGAAAACGTCTCCGCCGTCGCGCGGACCCCTTCCGAACTCTGCTGCTTCTATCAGCGACTGGTGGCTGTAAATCTGGGGACTTTCCTCTCCGGCAAACACCTTCGCGCCGCCTGAGTGGTCCGGGTGGTTGTGGGTGTAGAGGATCGCCCGGACCGGGCGCGTCAGGCGGTCGCCGAACACGTCGACAATTGCCCTCGCGTCCACTAGGTTTGCCGACGTGTCGACGATGATCGAACCGCCGTCACCCTGGACCAATGTGACATTGCTCGCCGAGTACCCGACAGCGGCAAAGACGCCATCGGTGATTTCGATGACCTCCTTCCGAAACTCAGCCGAACTTTTGCGCAATTGTTCGCGCCCTGCAAACTCACCCGCGAATGCAGACGACAGACCAAAATTTGATGCGACCATTATCGCTTGCTCCCTGACCCTGACATGATGCCTCAGTATTGGTGAGTACACACTTCTGCGACGGTCGAATTTGAGCCGGGGGCATGCAAATTCCACAGAATCCGCGTCCAACCACGCTATTGACGTCGAGAACAGCGTTTTTTTATGTTGACTTGATCGCGACACGGAAGACTACCACCTGAACAAGAACGGCCTCTCTCGTTTTGTCGGTCTCGTGTTGATTGCCGCTGAGAACTGACCCTCCACTCCAGTTGCCGGGTCAGTTCTCAGCGGCAATCAACACCGTTCAGGATTGGATTGATAAGGGTCGTATCACTTATAGGACTGATTCCGTGATCTCGAGGTCGAGCCTGTGGGATCCAATTGGGTCTCAGTCAAGGTCCGCTTAACGACCGACTCCAAAAGATGAACTTTCTCTACCGCGCGGGGGCAGCGGATTCTGACTAGAACAATTCAAACGTGGACAGAGTGGACGTTCGAAGCTCCGATCTGATTCTTTGGATCGCAGGTATTTTGGAGCGCATATACAGCTGTCACGTATGGGCTCAGTATGCTGGGCGCGGGGGAAGAAAACATCTTCAGGCAGGAGGCTAAGGAAATGTCCAAGACCACCACCGACAAGTCCAGCGAAAACGCCGAAACGATCGAATTTCGGTAATCGACCCTGGCAAGGCCACCGATCGGTCTCGCGACGTTGCCCAAAAGAACGTCGAGCAGTCGAAAGAAGCTCTTGCCAGTTAAAATCCGGTGGTGACGACGCTCATAAGGCCCTCGAGTCAACCGCCGAACCCGCGAAATCGGTCAGCAACGAGCTGTCGCTGAAGACGATCGCCGCACTGCGCGCCAATGCCGAAGCCACCTTCTCGCACCTTGAGGCCTTGGTCGGTGCAAACTCGCCTTCAGAAGTTTTGGCTTGGGCATAAGCGGGGCGATCTGCTCCCATTCGTCGTCCGTCAAATCGGATGAGTAAACCATTTCAAGTCATGCGGTTTCTCCGCTTCCTTCACAGGAAAGGCGCACCAAGAACGGGGCACACCTCAATACAAGCGTCGGCAGCCTTCAACATTCGTTCGCTCGGATTGAATCCTGGGAGCATTTGCCCCAGGATCATAGCATTAAGGAACAGCGAGCCACCTAGACGCGGATGGGTCGTGTGCCCTATCGCCAAACTAAAATTTGAAGGGCGACCACCATAGCGGAATGCAATATTGCGTGCATTCGAAACCCCAGAGATACCATGCTTCTTTTTTCCTTCCGCGCTCATGTTTGCTTTGCTTTCTATTTATTCTGTCGTCAAAATTGTGCATAAATTACTGCGCCACCGTAACCGATGACGTATGCTTCCGGCTCATTGTCTTCATGTTGCGACCCAAGGCTGTTGCCCACGGTTGCGCGACTTTTGTGGTCTTGTTTCCCTCTTAGAGGGGGTACACGGGTTCAAGGGAGGAGCGCATCGCTTCTCTTGCGCATTTGGGGGCAGTCACCCTCGTTCCGTGTTGCCACCTCTCAACTTACAAAGACCGTGCCAGCACCTCAGCGCCCAGCAAGCGCGATTTGCCGTGAAAACCTCCACAGTGCCCAGATGTCAGTTGTAGTGAACCTGAATGTCAGTTGTAGTGAACCTGACATTTTGTCTGCCGCTGTCAGCTTTTGGACACGGGATCACGCAGCTTCGCGCCGCCGGAAAAGGCGTGGCCAGCGCCCAACGTCGTCTGAAGCATCGACACCAGGCGCCACGGTGTCGCTCACGCCAGATCGTCGTGAACGAGACGTTCAAGCTTGACCCGGGAACTCGAGCCGAAAACGGCCCGAGGTTTTGGCTTTGTTTGGGGCCGCCGGATGACGACGGCGCGGAGCCGGCGGCAATGGCGGCGACTATACCACGGCGCCAATCTTCGCCCGCATTTGGAGGCTCTCCGACGACGATGTGGTGCGCCCTCACCATCGTCATGGCGAGTGGCTGGAGGGCGGGATGCGCCGTGGTCCCCGGGGGCGGTAACCATCTGAATGTCGGCATGAGCGCATTGTGGCAGCCAGACGAGACCTTCTTCGATCTGCATACGCGACAAGGAAGTAGCCAACGCGATGCTGGCCCACATCGCTGAAACGCAGGTCGCCGACGCCATGTCTCGGAGAAGGTGAAGACGCAAAAGCAGATCGTGCGCGTCTTGTCCGAAGGCACAACGGGGCGCTCGAAGCTAGCCGCCTGGATGGCGGTTCCGGTCCGCGCCTATGCCGATCGTGGCGGCTTTCCGGACCGCTGACCAGTGGGCCGAGGCCGCGCCGCTGTTTGCGCCGCCAACCGCTGAATGAGCGGACAGGGCAGGGCGGCGGGGATTCCGCCGCCGGTCCCGCCGCCCGTCGCCGAGTTGAATGTGCGGGTATTCGCCAGCAGCGAGTGCTGGAATCCGCAAAAGCGCGGCGCGAGAGGCCACCCGGAAACCTGCGCGTTTGTCGGCGCTGTTGCAATTGGCACGGAACTTGCTAAGACATTGGGCGCAACGTTCGACCGGAGCGCAGCGACGGGAGATGCCCGGGAGGGAGGAGCCCACCTTGATCCGGTCAGGAGACAGTATGTCGATACTTATGATCTGCAAACCGCAGCGCGAGTTCCGCGGTCCGCAAGCCCTCTTTGCGGCCCTGCCGTTCACTGTTGATTGGAGCCTGACCCATGCCTGAACCAAGAGCCGGCCATATCGCTCTTTTAATCCTGGCCCTGCTTCTTGCCGGGCTTGCAGCGCCTGTTAT
>NZ_JBSPKX010000090.1:0-580 GCF_053848045.1 Mesorhizobium sp. BHbdii
GCCGGTCATCGTCTTCGGTCACTCCATGGGCGCGTCGGTGGCGCTGAACTACCTTTTGGGTCACTCGCCGCGCGTTCATGCCGCCGCGATCTGGAACTGCGATTTTTCGCAGGGGCTGCTTGGCCAGGTGGCACTCAGCATCCTCGCCTGGGAGCGGATGCGGCTGGGCTCCGACGTTCCGTCCCGCCTGCTGCCGAAACTCACCTTCCAGGCGTGGGGCAAGGCGGTGCCCAATCACCGCACGCTGTTCGACTGGCTTGCGCGCGACGAGGTGGAGGTGGCGAAATACATCGCCGATCCGCTGTGCGGCTGGGATGCCACTGTGTCGATGTGGCGCGACGTGGTCTCGATGGCGCTCAACGGCGGCAAGGATGCCAGCTTTGCCGGCGTTCGGCGCGACCTTCCCGTCGCCATCATCGGCGGCGAGAAAGATCCCGCCTCAGCCTATGGCAAGGGCATCACCCACCTTGCCAATCGCATGCGCAGGATGGGGTTTTCGAATCTCGTTTCAAAGGTTTACGCCGACACCCGCCACGAAAGCCTGAACGAGGTGAACCGCGACGCGATCATGGATGATTTC
>NZ_JBSPKX010000091.1:0-580 GCF_053848045.1 Mesorhizobium sp. BHbdii
GGGGCGCATTTGGCATGATCTTGACGATATATGGCAAAGCTGCCAGCTGCAATCGCCTGGCTCGCTGCGCTACGTCAACCCCATCAAAAGCGATGGAGACCAGCTCCATCAGTGATGGAGCCCCTTGATGAGCTATGTGACCGACATTCCAGCGGCCTCGCCGGAGATTGCCCGCGACCATTTCCTGCACCGGCTTTCGCTCGAGACCGATTGTTCCGATGTCGCCGCGACGCTGCGCGGTGGAAAGCCGGACTTCGTACTTCTGCACGTGGTGGGTTCGCCTGACGCCTATGAGCGCCGCCATGTGCCTGGCGCGTTGCACCTGCCGCACCGCGAGATATCGGCCGAGCGGATGGCAGAATGGCCGGCAGGCACGCTGTTCGTGGTCTACTGCGCCGGGCCGCATTGCAATGGCGCGGACCGGGCGGCCTTTAAACTGGCCAGCCTCGGCCTGCCGGTCAAGATCATGATCGGCGGCATTTCAGGCTGGCAGGACGAAGAGCTTCCTTTCGCCTCGGGCAAGGAGCCTGGTGTCCTACAAGCGTGATTTGGCTTTGCCGGCTGGCCGGCTCACGACATC
>NZ_JBSPKX010000092.1:0-578 GCF_053848045.1 Mesorhizobium sp. BHbdii
CAGGCTTCGACAAAGGCCGGATCGAGCTTTATAGCCCTGGCATAATCATGCGCGGCATCCGCCGCGTGGCCGCCGGCGCGCAGGCAGTTGGCGCGGTTGAAGGCGGCGATGGCGTCGCTCGGGTCGATGGCGAGGCAGCGCTGGTAGAGTGCGGCAGCACCTTCGTGGTCGCCGCCCTCCTCCGCCGCTTCTGCCTCGGCGAGCAAATCTTCCAGCGTGTCGTCGCCACTGGCCGCGGCGCCCAGATCGAACAGCAATTTCCCGGCGAGCTCGCTCTGGCCGCCTTCGAGATAGATCGCGTCGGGGCGGCCGTGCTGCGAGCCGACATTGAGCGATTTGGCGGTGAGCGAGGCGACCGGGCCGGAGCGGTGCACGGAACGCGCGATCGCGCCCCAGGTCGCGCCGCCTGCCACCAGCCCGGCATATTTGCGCGCCAGGATCAGGTCGCGGAAGGAGTAGGGTTCGCAATCACGCTCGAAGGCATCGAACAGCGACAGCAGGTCAAGGTCGGCGCCCGACAGCCGCGACTGCTCGATCAGCGATTGCCTGGACAATGACGACGCCTCCGGCGCCTTCAT
>NZ_JBSPKX010000093.1:0-577 GCF_053848045.1 Mesorhizobium sp. BHbdii
ACGTCGTCGCCAAGGCTGGTCAGGTCGAACTCTGGGAGATCGTCAACGCGGCGGACATGGATCATCCGTTCCATGTGCATGGCACACAGTTCCAGGTGGTCGAGCACGAACGCGGCGGCACCACATCAAAGCCGGCCTATCGCGCCTGGAAAGACACCGTCAATGTCGCGCGCGGGGAGACGGTGCGGCTGCTGCTGCGGCAGGACCGGCCGGGGCCGAGGATGTATCACTGCCACATCCTCGAGCATGAGCAACTCGGCATGATGGGCATTGTCGACGTGCGGGCATAGTCCGGCGTGGTGGCGCTCTATGGCGCATTGTTCATCAGCGCCTTCCTTGCCGCAACCGTCCTGCCGATTTCGTCGGAGGCGGTGCTGGCTGGCCTTGTCGTCTCCGGCCGCGGTGACCCTTGGCTGCTCCTTATGTTGGCGACAATCGGAAACACGCTCGGCTCCGTGATGAACTGGGTTCTGGGGCGTGGCATTGACGGGCTCCGCAACAGCCGCTGGTTTCCAGTCACCGCGGACCGCTATGAGCAGGCACGCCGAACCTTCAGGCGCTTTGGCGAATGGACGCT
>NZ_JBSPKX010000094.1:0-574 GCF_053848045.1 Mesorhizobium sp. BHbdii
GGTGTTGGAAAAGTCCGACTGGTCGACATGGGCGAGGTCGTTGCGGCCGAGATAGGAGATGGCGAGTTCGCGGAACACGTAGTCGAGGATCGACGTCGCGCTCTTGATGGCGTCGTTGCCGATGACCATGCCGGCCGGCTCGAACTTGGTGAAGGTGAAGGCGTGCACATATTCGTCGAGCGGCACGCCGTATTGCAGGCCGAGCGAAATCGCGATGGCGAAGTTGTTGAGAAGGCCACGCAGCGTGGCGCCTTCCTTGTTCATGTCGATGAAGATCTCGCCGAGGCGGCCATCATCATATTCGCCGGTGCGCAGGAAGATGGTGTTGCCACCGATCTTGGCCTTCTGCGTATAACCCTTGCGGCGGCCGGGCAGCTTTTCCTGCTCGCGCGAGACACGTTCGATGATGCGCTCGACGATCCGCTCGGTGATCTGCGCCGCGCGCGCCGCGGCCGGGGCCTGGATCAGCTGCTCGACGGCTTCGTCCTCATCCTCCTCGCCGTCGGCGAGCAGCGAGGCATTGAGCGGCTGCGACAGCTTCGAGCCGTCGCGGTAGAGCGCGTTGGCCTTCAGC
>NZ_JBSPKX010000095.1:0-574 GCF_053848045.1 Mesorhizobium sp. BHbdii
GCGTAGGCTTCCACCGCCCTGGTCGAAACGACCCTGTCGGCGCCGGCGGCGATGATCAGCAGAGGCACTTGTATGCGGGCCATGAAGTCCGGGTCGCTGATGGCTTCCGACGCCTTTGCCGCCGCTTGCAGCCAGCGGATCGTCGGACCGCCAAGCGCCATTCGCGGATACTCTTCGTAGATGCGCGTGTTGCGGCGGTAGCGCTGCGGATCCGACGTCACCTTATTGGCCTCGAAAGGCAGCGTATGTCTGGGCCGTGGACCCCAGGCGGCATAGAGCCGGCCCAGCCCCAAGGCGCAGAAAACCGAACAGACGCGGAGGACCGTCCTGATCGAGACCGGCAGGTCGGGCAGGGTCAGGAATGGCGCGATCAGCACCATGCGGCGCACGCGGTTCACCATGGACGGCGCCGCAAGAAGCGCGATCACGGCCCCGGCTGAATGGGCGAGGATGTAATACGGGCCGCGGCAATCGGGTAGCACGATCTCCTCGAAGAACTGCTCCAGATCGGCCGTGTAGTCGCGGAAGGACCTGACATGGCCGCGCTGGCGATCGCGGATCAGCCGGTCGGAAT
>NZ_JBSPKX010000096.1:0-574 GCF_053848045.1 Mesorhizobium sp. BHbdii
TTGTCCTCGTCTGTTTAAATGAAGCAAGGAATTGGGCGATGCGGCCATGCAGCGGCATTCGCTGTCGGATGGATGAGTTGAGCTGGAACTCATTCGTTCTAACGATGCCAGCGCCGACACGGTCGCGTACGACACGGCAAAGCCAGTCAGCAAACAAGGGGGCTGTGTTGGAGACGTCGGGGCGCCCGCGTTTAGAGAGCCGTTTTCCACGCGCCTTGCCATCCGTTGGCGGACCGACAACGGATCAAGAGGTTGTGATCCTGCGCGGCAACGGCCCTCCTGACGGCTTCACGTGGAAACAGGCCTCCACTCGCCCTCTGGACATGGGCGGACCCACCAGCCGCCTCTTCCCGCGGATGGGCGATGACTTCTCCGAAAAATCGGCATTCTCGCACCTGAAGCGGATTGTCGAAAAATACCCGGACAAGATCGCGATCAGTGACGGCTCTACGTCCCTCAGCTTTTCGGAACTGCTCAACGCGGTCCAAAACCTGGCGGGTGCGATTGATGGTTCGACCCCACCAGGCAAGGCGGTCGGGATCCTCATCGGAAATACGCTCTGGTATCCGGTGGC
>NZ_JBSPKX010000097.1:0-568 GCF_053848045.1 Mesorhizobium sp. BHbdii
GCGCAACGCGTTGCCGACGCGATCGAACAGCTCGGTTACCGCGTCGATCCGCTGGCCTCCGACATGCGCCGAGCCAAACGCCGCATCATCGGCGCCATCATGCCGGAATTCGAAAGCGAGTTCTTCGGCCAGATGGTCACCCAGCTCGAGAGCCTCGCCGAACAGCGCGGCTACACGCTGGTGGCGGCGTCGAGCCGCGAATCCGAGGCGCGCGAAACGGAGATCCTCGCCCGCATGCATGACTGGCGGGTCGCCGGCGTGGTGCTGGCGCCGGTGCGCAATGAGCATGGCCCGGCGGCCGCCTTCATGAAGGCCAACGGCATGACCGGCGTGCTGATCGACCGCGTGCTGTCCGACGATGCTTTCGACACGGTGTCGGCCGACAGTGCGGCGGCCAGCGCCGAAGTGGCGCGCGAACTGATCGGCAAGGGCCATCGCCACATCCTTGTCGTCGGCCTTGGCGAGCAGGCGGCGACGGTGCGCGCCCGTCTCGACGGGTTTCGCACCGCCGCGCTGCAGCTGGCGCCGGATGTGCGCGTCGATGTCGTGCTTGCCGAAACCGATGTCG
>NZ_JBSPKX010000098.1:0-567 GCF_053848045.1 Mesorhizobium sp. BHbdii
GTCTTCGTCCACATCACCAGGGAGACCGATGCCGGCATCTATGTCTCCGGCGCCAAGGTGGTGGCGACGTCGTCGGCGCTGACCCACTACAATTTCCTGGCGCAGGGCTCGGCGACGGTCACCGAGGATCCGTCGCTGTCGGTGATGTTCATCGTGCCGATGAACGCGCCGGGGATAAAGATGTTCTGCCGCGTCTCCTACGAGCAGACGGCCAACACGGTGGCGGCGCCGTTCGACTATCCGCTGTCGTCGCGTTTCGACGAGAACGACGCCATCCTGGTGCTCGACAATGTCTTCATCCCCTGGGAGGACGTGCTGGTGCTGCGTGATGCGCAGAAGATCCTGTCGTTCCATCCGGCGTCGGGCTTCATGCATGGCTATTGTTTCCAGGGCTGCACGCGCTTCGCCGTCAAGCTCGACTTCCTCGCCGGACTGCTCGCCAAGGCGCTGCGCGCCACCGGCGGCGATGCCTTTCGCGGCAACCAGGCCGCACTTGGCGAGGTGATCGCGCTCAGGCACATGTTCTGGAGTTTTTCCAACGCCATGGCCTACAATCCGATCGCGTGG
>NZ_JBSPKX010000099.1:0-560 GCF_053848045.1 Mesorhizobium sp. BHbdii
AGATCCTCAACACCTATGGCCCGACGGAAGCGACCGTCACGGCAACGATGGGCGCGCTGACGCCAGACAAGCCCGTCACCATCGGCGCGCCGCTGCCCACCTATTCCATCGTCATTCTCGACCCGTCGCTGCCGGAACTGGCCGAACCTGGCGAACTGGGCGAGATCGGCATTGCCGGAATCGGGCTCGCCGTCGGTTACCTCAACAGGCAAGACCTGACGGAACAGAAGTTCATCGCCGATTTCATCGGCCTGCCGAACAACCCCTCGCAGCGCATCTACCGCACGGGCGACCTTGGCCGGATCAACGGCGATAGCGAGATCGAATATGCCGGGCGTATCGACACCCAGGTGAAGATCCGCGGCTATCGCATCGAGCTCGGCGAGATCGAGGCGGTGCTGCTGGACCAGCCCGAGATCGCGCAGGCCGCCGTCACCACCTGGGAGATCGAGCCCGGCCGCGTCGAACTCGTCGCCTATTACGCGCCCAAGGCTGGCCAGCCGGCGCTCTCGCGCGCCGATCTCGCCCAGACGATGAAGCGACGCCTGCCGGACTACATG
>NZ_JBSPKX010000009.1:0-97447 GCF_053848045.1 Mesorhizobium sp. BHbdii
ATAACAGGCGCTGCAAGCCCGGCAAGAAGCAGGGCCAGGATTAAAAGAGCGATATGGCCGGCTCTTGGTTCAGGCATGGGTCAGGCTCCAATCAACAGTGAACGGCAGGGCAGCAAAGAGGGGTGCGGGCCGCGGGACTCGCGCTTCCGTTTGCAGGTCATAAGAATCAACATACTGTCTCCTGAATCGAGGTGGGCTCCTCACGCCCGGGCATCTCCCGTCGCTGCGCTCCGGTCGAACGTTGCGCCCAATGTCGTAGCAAGTTCCGTGCCAATTGCAACAGCGCCGACAAACGCGCAGGTTTCCGGGTGGCCTCTCGCGCCGCGCTTTTGCGGATTCCAGCACTCGCTGCTGGCGAATACCCGCCCATTCAACTCGGCGACGGGCGGCGGGACCGGCGGCGGAATCCTGCCACCCTGCCCTGTCCGCTCATTCAGCCGTTGGCGGCGGCGGCACGGCCTCGGCCCACTGGTCCGCGGTCCGGAAAGCCGCCACGATCGGCATGGGCGCGGACCGAAACCGCCATCCAGGCGGCTAGCTTCCAGCGCCCCGTTGTGCATTCGGACAAGACGCGCACGATCTGCTTTTGCGTCTTCACCTTCTCCGAGACATGGCGTCGGCGACCTGCGTTTCAGCGATGTGCGCCAGCATCGCGTTGGCTCCTTCCTTGTCGCGTATGCAGATCGAAGAAGGTCTCGTCTGGCTGCCACAATGCGCTCATGCCAACATTACCGCCCCGTTGGATCACGGCGTATCCGGCCCTCCAGCCACTCGCCATGACGATGGTGAGAGCGCACCACATCGTCGTCGGAGAGCCTCCAAATGCGGGCGAAGATTGGCGCCCGCCGGCTTCGCGCCGTCCCCATCCGGCGCCCCAAACAAGGCCAAACCTCGGGCCTTTTCGGCTCGAGTTCCCGGTTCAAGCTTGAACGTCTCGTTCACGACGATCTGGCGTGCGGCGACACCGCGGCGCCTGGCGTCGATGCTTCAGACGACGTTGGGCGCTGGCCACGCCTTTTCTGGCGGCGCGAAGCGCGTGATCCCGTGTCCAAAAGCTGACAGCGGCAGACAAAATGTCAGGTTCACTACAACTGACATCTGGGCACTGTGGAGGTTTTCACGGCAAATCGCGCTTGCTCGGCGCTGAGGTGCTGGCACGGTCTTTGTAAGTTGAGAGGTGGCAACACGGAACGAGGGTGACTGCCCCCAAATGCGCAAGAGAAGCGATGCGCTCCTCCCTTGGACCCGTGTACCCCCTCTAGAGGGAAACAAGACCACAAAAGTCGCGCAACCGTTGGCAACAGCGTTGGGTCGCAACATGAAAATGCAGATGGACTTCACTGCTCCTTCGTTCAGTCGACAACTGGCTGCGCGCCGAGCTCCTCACGAACTTCCAGCCGGGCAAAGTGCACATCGCCGAATCGTGGGCAACGTGGTGCACACATTGTGTGGACGCAATGCCCCATCTGATGAAGCTGCAGAAAAATACAAGGACAGCGGACTCGAGATCGTCGGAGTCGCCGTTGATGAAGAAACCGCTCAACGGCCGTTGAGGCCCAAACAAAGCTGACAGAGGCAGACAAATGTCAGGTTCGGAACAGACATTGGCAAAAGTGTCAGGTTCATTACGACCGGCCATCTGGGCACTGCGGAGGTTTTCCAAGCAATCAGGGGCTTACTGACGCTGAGCGCGCTGGCACGGCTGTTGCACCCCTGATGCTGACTGCATGCAATTGGGGGGCAAGACGAGCAACGCTCTCTCCCCCCTGAACCCGTGTGCTGTCTCTGAGCGGGAACAACCTCGCGCAAAAAGCAAGCTTTGGAGAGCAACATTGGTGGAATTACAGATCGAGTCCCCGGCTCCTTCGATTAAGGTCGAGAACTGGCTGCGTGGCGAGCCGCTCACGAGCTTCAAGCCCGGCAAAGTGTATATCGTCGAATTTTGGGCAACGTGGTGCGGACCATGTGTGGACGGGATGCCGCATCTGATGCAGTTGCAGGAGAAATACAGGGACAGCGGAGTCGAGATCGTCGGAGTCGCGGCTTCTGAAGACGCTCCAACGGCCGATGAGGCCCGAAGCCAGTTGGACGCGTGGTTGACCGAAAAGTTCTCGAATCTGAATTATCGGATCGCGTTCGACTCCACAGGCGAAATGGACAAGCTTTGGATGGAGCCCAGCTTTTCTGTCGGGATTCCGACCTCGTTCGTGGTCGACCGTGACGGTCACATCGCCTTTATCGGTCATCCGAAGCAACTCGATGAGGTCTTGCCGAAAGTGCTCAACGGCAGCTGGCGCACCAGCAAGCAAGCGAAAGCCGGTGATGCGAAGCGGATTGCCGAAAACGAACCCATAGCGCGCGAACAAGCGCTGAAGAAGCCGATCAATGATAGATATTGGGCGGCGATGGAGAAAAAGGATTGGAAGGCGGCGCTCTCGGCGATCGAAGAAGGCATCGCCTTGTTGCCCGACAAGCTCGGTTTTCGCCGGTCTCATGTGGGTCTGTTGCTTCACAAAATGCGCGACATGCAGGCCGGCTTGCCCGTCATGCGCCAATTCGTTCGCGACGCGATCAACAGAAACTCCGAGGATTGGATGATTGCGGCGCTAGACGAACTCTTCTTTCCGAACTTTGACCATTCGCACTTTCCGTCTGCTGAGCGCCTGGCTATGGGCAAAGAGCTGTCTGAACACATCCTGGCACTGAATCCCCCGGAAAGCGACCAACGTAAGCTCCTGTCTTATCCGGTGGCAGCGCTGTATTATAACGAGAGCGGTAACAAAGATCGGGCGATCGAGCTGATCGAGCTGGCACTGAAATCGCAGGGCGGTCCGGAGCTTATCCGGGACGAAGATGAACAGGACGAAATATTGCATTTGCTGCAGTTCCTGGCCAACTTCAAGGGTGAGAAGGTTTGTTACGGCGGTCTCTGTGTGGCTCCAAACGATGGCCGATTCGACAGGTGGTATACCGTTTGCGGCTGACCGTCAGGTTTGATGTGCCGGGCGGACAAGTTTTGATGTGAACGGCGCAAAACCCCGCCCGGCTTGCCAAATCGCCTGGCCCCGATCTTCTGGGCCATATCCGAAGGGACGGCGGCCGCCTACGACCCGCACGGCGCGGGTCTTTGGCTAGGCTATGAGCTGAGCTACGGGTTTGCCTCCTTTGAACCCTCACGCCGAAAACCCATGACGATCATCGTCACGCCGGCCGCGATCTGAAGCACGCGTCCGGTGCGCTTCATGCCTTTCCCTTTGGCGAGGTGAAAAAACGCCGGCGGAAGGATGGGAACACCAACGCCGCTGAACGGGTGCCGAGCTGTGCGATCATGACGTCTTGCCGAAAGTGCTTAACGGCAACTGGCGCACCAACGATTCAGCGAAAGCCGCCAACACGGAGCGGATCGCCAGAAACGAACCCCTAACGCGCGAACAAAGCGTTGAAGAAGGTGATAAATGATAGATATCGGACGGCCGTAAAGACAGAGGATTGGAAGACGGCGCTCTCGGAAATCGAAGAGGGCCGTCGCCTTGTTGCCGGACAACGAAGCCAAAGCTCCGAAGGTTTGGGCCGGAAGGAAATCAAAGCAGAATAGCGCTCTGTCTGCCAGAAAGCAGGAAGAGAATGAGCCCGGAAGCATACGCCATCGGTTACGGTGGCATAGTAATTTATTGCACAATTTTGACGACAGAAGAAATAGAAAGTAAAAACAAAGATGAGCGCGGAAGGAAAAAAGAAACGCGGTGTCTCTGGCGTTTCAAATGCACGGAATATTGCATTCCGCTATGGGGGTCGCCCTTCGGGCCGGACCTGCGCCGCTTCGTGCTGGCGCAGTACCATCAGGGCCAGGTCACCATGCCGCGGCTGGTGGCGCTGTTGGCTGCGATCGGCATCGCGGTCTCCAAGCGGGAGGTGGTGCGTCTGCTGATCGATCGCCAGGAGCGCTTCCGCGACGAGGCCCCGTGGCTGCACCCATGGGAAGCGGCCCTGCTCCAACTCGGCAATGGTGCGGCTGGTCACTTCGTGGTAAAGGCTCGGCCGGTTGTCGTCCTTGTTCCGGCTCCCGTGTTTTCCGCTGGCGGGACGTCTGGCGGTCTGGCGCAGGCTTTTCATCCTCTCCGATCCAAAGCCGCGCCTCCCCGGGAAGCGGGTGGACGGCGACTTGCGACCGGACAGGCCCGCCGGAAGGCAGACCGCACCCGCGGGGGCCTTGTCGTATCTGTGCGAAAGGGTGGTTGCGGGCCGGAACGAATGTGGAGGACCCGAAGCGAAGCGAAGGGTTGCGGCCTGGCGCGGCGGGCCTAGAAGGGAGCGCCGCCCACACCGCGCCGCCGGGAGAGGCCAGTTGAACAATGTCGCCGCTCGCAAGAGCGGCGTCCGCTGAACGAGCCGGAGGCTTGTTATCGCCAGGGATCAAAGCCCGAAGGGCCGAGACCGCCCTGAGCAAGGCGAAGAAGGCGGGCTCGGTTCCACGAGAGCCCGGCGCGCGCTATCAGGCGCGCGGGCGCCCGCCAAACTTCAATAGGGCGGCCTGGACGCCATACGGGCTGGCCGGATGTAGAGGGATGATCGCGGCGTCGTGCATGGATGCTGGAGCATGAGGCAGCGTAACCCTGCGTCAGGAGCCGTGGTCGTCAAGGGCAGGGCGTTAAGGCTCTCCTCACGGTATTTCGTGTCAGGATCCGACAGCGCCGATAGAGGAAACCTTCGCCAGGGGTGAGAGGGCGATGCTGCGTCTGTCTAAGGTGCTTGGGGTTGCGTTGGCCGCGTGGCTTGCCGCCATGGCGGCGGCCCATGCCGGATTGAGGTATCAAGCCGATCAGACACCCGACGGCCTCCGCTACGTGAGGGTAATCGGCGAGTTTTCCTTCGAAGACAATCTTGATGAATTTGCATCGGTCGTGCGGTCGCATATCCGACTGTGATCGGCTTCGATTCGAATGGCGGCAATATCGTCAAGGCGATGGAGCTCGGCCGCCTTATCCGCTCCTACAGGCTAAGCACTTTCCAGCCCAGGGGCCCGGAATGATCCTCGGCCTGCGCTCTTGCATTCTTGGGCGGCGTCATGCGCTTCGCGGAGCCCGGCGCGATCGGGGTGCATAAGTCCTCCTTCAGCGGCCAGGTTTCCCTCAGCGCGCAAGAAACTGTTTCGGCGGTGCAGCAGATCACTGCGGACGTGATATCGTACATGTTGGAAATGGGCGTCGACCCGTCATTGCTCCAGCTTTCCCTGGAGTACGAAAGCAATGACGTACGGCACCTCTCAAGGAGCGAGATGGACAAGTACCGGGTTACGACACACCACATGGATACCGGCCAGCCGCAGATCTCCCTACCAACAGCCCCGCCCCCTGCACCGCAATCCAGTGTCGCCGCAGCGCCTGCGCCTTCGATTCAGAATGATTGGCCAGTTTCAATCCCCGAGGCTCGCTCCGGCCGCGTCAGGCACTCCTAGGGCGCTGCCCCCATAAAGGCGCTCCCCCAATGGGAATTCGATCAACCTCGTCAACTTGGCTAACGGGAGCCCCGTCGCGATCCTCGATGACGCCGACCGCTGGTACCGGGTCCAGTCGGGTAGCCAGACTGGCTACATGCACCACACCTGGGTTTTCGTCGACCAGTATGACAGCGGACCCTCTCGTCAGCGTCACATCCAGATCAAGAGTTTCGACAATCTTGCCGAAGCGAACGCCTATGCCCGATCGGCCAGCATTGCTGTCTCGGCATACCTGGTCACCAATGGCTGGTTCGCGATCACGCTGGAAAAGACCTATGACGAGCAGATGGCCAGGAACCCGGTCGCGCTGCTGAAGAAGAGTGGAGCGATCCCGGACGATGCGTTCGTGACCTACGGAAACACCTATGTCCGCAAGGTCTGCTGCCAAGTAATCAGCCATGGCTGGCGCTCGCCGTCCTCGCTGCCCTGATCGGTCCGGCGTCATCTCAAACTTTCAACTGCCAAATCCCGTTCCGACGCTCAAGGAGCAGATGATCCAGGAAAGCGTTGCGAAATATCCCGGCAACTGCCCCATGGCCGGAAGCGGAAGGAGAGGTGGCGCCGCAGGTCGGCGGGCTGGGGCTGGGCCGCCAGCGTCTCGAACAACTGCGCGGCGATCGCCTCGACCTGCTGCGCGAGCAGCTTCACCCTGCGGTTGCTGAAGGCCGGCGCCACGATCGTGCGTAACCGGGCATGCTCGCCCCCCTCGTGCGAGACCAGCCACCCCGGCGAACCGAGAATCACCGAATCCGGGGTGAATGCCGCCGGCGGCATTCCCGCCGGCCGGAACGCCGCGTCGGACAGCACCGCCTTGGCTCGTCGTAGCCTGTCACCCACCAGCCCTCGTGCCCGGACGGGAAGCGCACGCGGTGGATCGGACCGTTGGCGCGTAGCGCCAACATCTCGGGCGAGGGCTCGATGTGATCGACGCGCCACATCGGCAGCGTCGCCAAGGGTTGTTCAGACATGGTGGCACTTCACTCTCTAAGCGATGGAAGGGCGGAAGGTGACCGACAGCTTCCGCGGCGGCCTGAAGGATCGAGCAGGCACAGGCGCGGATGTTGGCCCGCCAACGCGGAGGCCATGCCGACGCCCCATGATGGCGCCGATGGACGAGCCGGCGATCGCCACCGGCCGGGTGCCAAGTTCCTCCCGGCCTCGGGGATTTGCACCAAGCCCCGCGCCACAGCCGCCGACGCGATCCCAAAAGTCGGGCTCATCCCTTTCCGGCAGCGGCCAGCGGAGGTCCGACCACCATGATGGTCGGCTCGGCGCTCAGGAGCTTCTTTGCCACCGCCTTGACCTGATCGAGCGTCACCGCGTTGATGTAACCGGTGCGGCGCTGCATGTGGTCGATGCCGAGATCGTCGAGCTGCAGTTCGACCAGCGTCGCGGCGATGGAACTCGACGAATTCAGATTGTTGATCGCATAGGCGCCGATCAGATATTTCTTGGTCGCCGCCAGTTCGGCCTCGGTCGGCCCATCCTGCGCCAGCCGCTTGACGACGTCGCGCACGATGCCGAGCGTCTCGGCGGCGCGGTCGGAACGCGTTCCGGTGGTGACGATCAGCGCGTCGGCGTGGTCCTGATTGACCAGCGAGGAATTGACGCTGTAGGCCAGTCCGCGCTTTTCGCGCACCTCCTGGAACAAGCGGGAGGTGGAGGGGCCGCCGAGGATCTGGTTCATCAAAACGGCGGGGAAGAAATCCGCCGCGTTGCGCTTCACGCCGGGCCAGGCGAGTTGCAGCGAGGTCTGCGGCAGGTCGTAGTTGACCTCGATTTGCTGCGCCAGAGCAGGCGTGACGTCGGCGACCGGAGCGAGCGCCTGGTTCTGCGGCAGATCGCCGAACACCATGTCCAGCTTCTTCTTCAGCGTCTCGGCGTCGATGGCCCCGACCACGGCGACATGCAGGCCGCCGCGCGCGAACACCGCCTTGTGCATAGCCTGTAGGTCGGCCCGCGTGATGGCGTCGATGCTCTGCCTCGTACCCTGGTCGGAGCGCGAATAGGGGTGATCGCCATAGACAGCGCGGGCCCATTGGTTCTCCGCCATCGTGTCGGGGTCATTTTCGTTGGCGAAAATGCCGGACAGGATCTGCGAGCGGATGCGGTCGATCGGCGGCTGGTCGAAGCGCGGCTCGTTGACCGCCAGCCGCAACAGGTCGAAAGCTTCGTCGCGCTGTTCGGCCAGCATGCGCATGGAGCCGTAGATGCCATCGCGGGTCGCGTCGAAGCTCATCTCGGCGCCGGCATCGTCGAGCTTGATCTGGAAGGCTTCCGAATCGAGAGGGCCGGCGCCCTCATCGAACAGGCTGGTCATCAGATTGGCCAGGCCTTCCTTGCCCGGCGGATCTTGCGTCGAGCCGCCGCCGAAGTTGAAGCGGACGGCGACGACCGGCACGGAATAGTCCTCCACCAGCCAGGCGGTGATACCCTTGGATGAGGTGACGGACTGGATTTCCGTGGCGCGGGCGGCAAGCGCCGGCAGGACCAGGAAGACGATAGAGAGGAAGAGTGTGGCGAAAGCGTGCCAGCCGTTCCCCTCTGCCTTTGCGCGAGAAGAGAAAACTCGGAAATGCTCACTGGTCAACACATCAATTCTCCGTCTTTGGTTGCGGCAAGAGATAGCCGGTGGTCGAGTGGGCCAATACCAGGTAGCGCGCGGCAACGGCCTTGACCTCGTCGGTGGTGACCTTGCGGATGCGATCCGGCCATTCCTGCACGTCCTGGACATTGCCGCCCGTGGCGAGCGTCGAACCATAGATGCTGGCCATGGAGCCCTGGTTGTCGCGGGCAAGGATCATCGACCTGACATGGCGGTCCTTGGCTCTTTCGAGTTCATCCGGGGTGACGCCGTCGCTGGCGATGCGCGCCACCTCCGCATCGATCGCGGATTCGACGTCGGCGAGCGTGGCGTCGCCGCGCGGCGCGCCGTAGACGGTGAAATTGGTATCGTCGAGCATAGTGCCCTCGAAGTCCGCGCCGGCGCTGGAAGCGATGCCCTGCTTGACGACAAGCGCCTGGTAAAGCCGGCTGCGGTTGCCGCCGCCGAGAACTTCGGCCAGCAGGTCGAGCGCTTCAGCCTCGCCCGGCTTGGCCGTCCGGTAGGAGGGCACGACCCATTGGGTCGAGAAACTCGGCACGCTGACGCGGGCGTCGGAGAGCGTCACGGTGCGCTTGGTGTTTTGCTCCGGCTCGACCGGGCGGACGCGTGGTGGCAGGTCCGGCCCGCGGGCCACCTTGCCATAGGTCTTCTCGGCCAGCGCCTTCACCGTTTCCGGTTCGACATCGCCGGCCACGATCAGCACCGCGTTGTTGGGCCGGTAGTACTTGTTGTAGAAGGCGACGGCGTCGGTGCGGTTGAGCTGCTCCATCTCCTGCATCCAGCCGACGACCGGAATGCGATAGGGCTGGTTCTGCCACAGCGTGGCCTCGACCTCTTCGTCGAGCACGGCCTGCGGGTTGTTGTCGATGCGCGAGCGGCGCTCCTCGAGGATCACATCGCGCTCGGTCTCGATGACGTCGTCGGTGAGGATGAGGTTGCGCATGCGGTCGGCCTCGAAGCTCATCATCAGCTCTAGCGCAGACGGCGCCGTCATCTCGAAGTAGGCGGTGTAATCGGAGGAGGTGAAGGCGTTGTTGGAGCCGCCTATGTCAGAGACGGCGCTGGCTAACTCGCCGGTCGCGTGATTGGTCGTGGCCTTGAACATCAGATGCTCGAAGAAATGGGCGATGCCGGATTTGCCTGACGGCTCGTCGGCGCTGCCGTTCTTGTACCAGACCATTTGGGTGACGATCGGCACGCGATGGTCGGGAATGACGATCACTTCCATGCCATTATCGAGCAAGAAATCCGTCACCTTGCCGCCGTCGGCGGCAAGCGCGGGGTCGACGAGCATCAGGGCGGCTGTCAAGAGCAAGGCGCGGAGAGTGTCGACTGCGGTTTTCGAGGCTGGCTTTGTGAGCTGCTCGACTCGCAGACTATTGGGAACTAAGCCAACGCCGCGTTTGCGTGCGCATGACCTCTCTAATGCATGTTTTGGCATTTGTTGATTTCTTTCCTTCTTCACATGATCGCGATGGAACAAACAAAACGGAGACGGCCGCGCGTGTGTTGCGAGGCGTTAGATGCAATCGTGATGCCAACTGCACAGGAACCGTTTTTTCGAAATGAAAAGCGCTCGACCGAACACCACCGTGTTGCGAACGCGACCAACCCGACATTAAGTGTCGATTGCGAGACCTTCTTCACGAATGGATGGACAGAACTCTTCTCCGAGCAAGCTCGAACGCACGCATCGTTGAAGAGCCAAGGACAGCCTGAGTTCGTTCCCCTCGTCTGGTGAAGCTGTCGTCGTGATAGCCTTGCTGTCCGGGATGTGCGGGCTGACGATGCCATGATGCGAGAGTGTGCGGCAACTTGGCTCGATGTTCCTGCGCGCGCGCTTTTCTCAACGAGCGCACGCCGGTTCATCAAATCATCGGTGTTCGGTTCCCTGTGACAGAGCGGCGATCGCTCCTTCGGAGAACGCGTCGATGGCTGCCGCTATACCGCTCGTCCAGCAGGGCGCGTTCGCGAGCGGCTTAGCTGCCCTCCTCACAGCCCTAGCCCTCGTTTCCTGCCGAGAGCCCAATCCACACCACCCCCGGCCCGCATGACGCCATTGAGGTGACTGCCGAGGTGTTTGTCGAGTGCAGGTGACCAGGGCACGAGCTTGAAGCCGAGCCCGTCATCGATCATCGCGAAGCGGCCTGAGGCAAGAGAGAAGCGCCGCCGGTAGGTACCAGCAATTTGCTCGCCCTCAGCAGCCTTCGTGAAGGACAGACCTGTCCCGGGGGCCAGTTGCTCACCGAGTGCATCAACCTCGCGAGCGCGAAGCGCTGCAATCAGGTTGCGCGCAAGTACGACACGGTCAGCCTCACGCCGCGCTAAGCCTTGCTCGACAAGGTGCTGGGTGCGGTTCTCCAGCGCCTGTTTGACCTGCTTAGCAAATCCGCCCTCGCCTAAGTTGGTTGGTCCATGCGCGACCAGTTGCCGGTCGAGCCAAGTCGCGCCGTCAGCACGGACCTGTTCTTCGATCGAGAGATCAGAACGGACAGCTAGGGCGACGCGGCTGCGGCCTTTTCCATCTTCGTAACGCCGAAGCTCGACGATGGAACCTGGTGCAGAGTCTCCGGTGGCATCGAGATCTTGAAAGCGGATGTAATGAGTTCGTCCATCGATGCCGTTGACAATTGCGTAAGCAGAAGCGCGCAACTCGTCATCGAGGCCTCGTTCCAAGAGCCTGCCGATGATCGGGACCTCGCTCGCCTCGCCCGCGAAAACTTGGTCGGCAGCGCCTCTGTCGAGCCCATGCTCGGTAAGGCTGCGATGCATGCGCTTGATGATGTCGCCTCGCTCGCCAAGCGCTCGCAGGGTAGCTTCGGCCTCGGCTACCATTGTCCATTGGCCTGCACCGATCGGGTGCGCGAGGCTTTCCAATTTACGCAATCGGCCGACCTTCACCGCGAGATACTCATCAGGCTTTCGGTCCGCGACGGGCGCGACGTCGATAATGCCATGCCTGTCGATTTCACGAACAAGCTGGCGGTCGAGATGTGTCCAGCGTTCGGCCTCAATTTGTTGATGGAATGCACGACGAATTTCACGATCGGTCCTTGGGCCAAGCTCCTGAGTGATCAGATCCTGCGCACGACTGCGAATCCCATTTTTTATGTAGTCGCGAGAGATGACGAGATCCTGACCGTCCCCAGCTTTGCCGCGCAGGATAATGTGAACGTGGGGATTGTCGGTGTTCCAATGGTCGACGGCCAGCCAATCTAGGTTGGTGCCCAAGTCCTTTTCCATCTGCCCCATGAGGTCGCGGGCGAAGATCTTGAGATCGGCCATCTCCACCGCGTCCTCGGGCGAGACGATGAAGCGAAAATGATGTCGGTCATTCGCGCAGCGCTCGGCGAAATCCTTGACGTCGGCATCGTCGGTTTCCAGACCAAACATGCGCGCCTTCTCACCATCGCGGGTGACCCCTTCGCGACGCAGATAATTGAGGTGTCGCGCAAGCGGGCCATTCTGTCTCTTGTGACGGACCACGAGCGCCTTGACTGTGCAGGATCGAGAGCGGCTGGTGATGAAGCGATTGGCACGAAGGCTCGCCACCCGGCCTCGTCCGAAATATGAGCCGCGCCCGGCAGTGATACTGCCGTCGCGAGAGATCCTCCCGCCAGCTTTTTGCGCGGCGGCGAGCGCCTGAGCGATGAAGGGCCGTGCCCGTTGGCTCTGGCGTGAGCGGATGCGGCCTGGCCGGACGCGGAAATCGTCATCACCTCTCACGAGGTTTCACCCGCGATGTGTCAATCACGTTGAAACCCCTGTTAAAAATCGGGTCAGGCGATGTGCGGGAACTTCTGGCGATGTGCGGGAAGGTCGAGAAAAGGCAACCAAAACAACCGACCGACCGAGCCGCACATCGCGGCCTTTTATCTTGCCATCCTAATCGGCAGTTCTTGGGATAAACTTTCGTGCATCGTCGTTTCTCCTTTTTTGTAGTCCAGAACACTTCGGAGCTTTCCGCAACAGGCCTTTGTGCGAAGGCTGAGAGTTCCGGTGCGCCGTGCAATCCTCCGCGCTCGTCGACGGGGTGTCTCGGCTGCATCAAAGCAGCGCTCGAACCGTCGCGGCGCACATTTCCATCGAACCCACGGGGCATCGTCACAGGCAATCCGGCGCGGTCCGTGGCGCCACTTTCGTGGCCGGCCGCAGGCAAGATAACGTGCTTCCCGTCGTTTCTGGTCTGCACCAGTCCTCATCCGCCGCAGCGGAGCTCCTTGTGTTCAGTCGACGTCCGTCGTCATGACGAGACGCAGCATTCGTTCCGCAGAGAACGCGTTCATCGATGCGCCCCCAGAAGCTTGCGCGCCTTCAGATGCGCCCGCGCCGCGACATCGGCCGCGCTGGCCGCCGGATCGCCGGCATAAAACGTTCCGTCCGTCCATATGGCGTGCATGATCACCGCCAGCTTGCGCGCCACCGCGACCGTCGCCTTGCGCTGGCAACCGCGTTTGGCCAGCGCCAGGCCCCAGCTTTTCACCTTGTCCTTGCCCTTGAACCGCGTCAGCAATGCCGATGCCGCCTCGTAGAGGGCACGCCGAACATCGCCATCGCCGGCCTTCGAGATGCGGCCCTGGACGTCGATCGAGGTGCCCGACTGCCAGCGCCGCGACGTCAGCCCGAAGTACGCCGCGACGTCGCGCGAGCGGCGGAAGCGCGACGGATCGTCGACCGCCGTCATGAAGGAGAGCGCCGCCACCGGGCCGACGCCGGGGATGGCCATGAAGCGGCGGCACAGCTCGCTGCCGGCGACGACCTTGACCACCAGCTCGTGCAGTTTCTTGTACTGCTGCCACAACGCTGCGCGGGCCGACAGCATGGCTGCCATCAGTTCCTCGGTCAGCGTGTCGCCGGCGACCGCCTCCCGCACGGCCTTGTCGAAGCCGCCGCGGCCGCTGCCCTTCAGCCGCACGCCGAACGCCTTCAGCGAGTGGCGGATGGTGTTTTCGATGTCGAGGAACTTGCGCTTCAGCGTGCGCCGCTGCGTCAGAAGCAGGCGCAGCCGGTAGCAGTCCTCGCTCTTGACATGAGCACTGCGGAACCAGCCGGTGCGCATCAGATGCGCAATGCCGAGCGCGTCGGCGGCGTCGGTCTTGTTGCGCTGCGCCGACATCGCTGCGCGCACATGCCTTGTCTCCAGGCACACCGCCGGCAGGCCAAGTTTGAGCAGTTCCGGATGCAACCACGGGGACAGCGATCCCGCCTCGTGACCAGCGCGTCGCAGCCGCGCCGCGAACGGTTTCAGCGCCTTCCAGATCGCCTGCGGATCGGTCACCACCTTGGTCTCGAGATGCACTTCGCCATGGTCGTCGACCACGCAGATCGCCGTCTCCTCCATCGCCACATCCAGTCCTGCAAAGAATTCCATGGTGCGCCTCCTGCGTCGTTTCACCGACGCAGATCTAGCCGCCGAGTCGCCGCCCGTCGCCAGCCGCGCCGCGGTCGGCACACAGTTTTGCCGCCCAACCAGGCACCCGCCCCGATTACGGGCGGCAATCCCTCCCCGACTTCCGTGAGTGCCAGCACTTTCGCCGTCAATCGTGCGACAGAGCAGGTCAGAGTGCAATTTACGCGAGGTCCAGCGCTCATTGCGATGCACCGCGCGATCGTGGGATGAAGAGGCTGTTCCCGGCTAAGTTCGGTGCAGGACGAGCAACTTCAGAAGCAAAATTCGGCGTCGGCTCAAGCGCCGTGAGATCGTCCACCGCTGTGTCGATCCGCGGCGGCATGTTGGCGGAACGGATCTCCGTGAAGACCGTTCGGTCGACGGAATCGAAACCTCTCCTACTGCGCCATCCGACGTCATTTATCCGAGCAAAGTCGCGATCAAAAAGCTGCGAACCATCTGCGCTCGACCGATTTCCCAATCGTTTCGAGCGGGGCGGGATCTCAACAACTCCCTTGATCAGCGGCCTAAGTTTCGCGACGTAGTCGATCGTCTCACGAGGCAGAGGGCGACCCTTGGAAAGATGCTCCTGATAGCGTTGTGGTCCGGCGTTGTAGGCGGCAAGAAATCCCTTCGGACCGAAGCGATCGAACATCTCGCGGAGATACGCCGCACCAGCCAGGATGTTCTCTCGCGGATTGAACGGATCGGTTCCGAGACCATGTTTGATGCGCAGTTCGGCCCACGTGGCGGGCATGATCTGCATCAGGCCAACCGCAGATTTGGGTGAGATGGCCCGGACATCCCCGCCGCTCTCGACATGCATGACCGCCCGTATCAGGTGCTCGGGAAGGTCAAAGCGTTTGGCGGCCTCACAGACGTAGGTGGACCAGTTTTCATTCTTTGCGATTGTTGTCCCGGCGCACGATTTTGGCACCGGTTGCGACGGCGCTTCCGCTGCGCCGGCCGCAGAACCAAGCATGAGCAACGCGCATGCTGAGAACATCGCCACGCATTGGCGAGTGGTGACGCGCGCACCACCATCCCGACGTGCCAAAAGCCTGCCATCGTGCTCGCTTGGGGCAAGGGCAAGGCTTCGCCGGCCGATCATGCTTCTCATGCATGACAGCGCAAATAGCACTTCAGTCGATGGAGAAGCGTTCGGCCGCCCTTGACCTTCGCTGCGCGCGACGGCCGCCTGACAGGCGGTCGGGTCGAAGGGTTTGACCGGCATTCGACCGATCAAAGGGTTTGCCTGGGCAAGATCGATAATTCGCGATCGAAACATCGAAGTCAGGCTCGCTCTTCGCGCTTCGACGGCCGGCTCCAGTGCAGATTCCAGACGTCCTTTTCGGTGGCGACCTGGAAGAGGTTGGCGCGGATCGGCTGCGTGAACGACGGATCGTCGATGAGCACCGAGAGATAGGCGCCTGCCTTCTCGCCGGTGCGGTCCCACGCCGCGCCGATCTCGACGCCGTCGCAATAGATGCGGTGTTCGGGGGCATTTTCCGCGTCCGACTTCTCGACAGGCAAGATGGCGAGCTTGGCGTCAATCGTCAGCGTGCAGATGTTGCCGAAGAAGCCGTCATTGTTCCGAGTGAAGGTGCCGATCTGACTCATGCGGATTGTCCTTTCGTGGTGATAGAAACGAGCCGTCACGGCTCGCCGGGAGCCGGTTCGCCGGATGCATCCGGCGCCGGAGATGTGCGGTCGATGATCCAGATGGGGACCGCGCGGCCGACGATGCTGGTGATTGGGAGTGGGCCGAAATAGCGGCTGTCAAAACTGTCGGCCGCATCCCAGTTCATGAGGAACACTTCGCCTTCGGCAAGCACATGGCAGCCGCGCCAAGCAGGCAGCGGCCGGCCGCGACTGTCGCGCTCGAGCGCGCTGCCGTAGATCTTGCCGTGCGCGATGATGGCCGCCCCACGGCGGCAAACCATTTGTCCGCCGCGCGCCAGGATGTGCTTCAACAGCGGTACGCCGCGCGGCAGATGTCGCCGCTCGGCCAGCAAGCCGGCCAGCGCTTCGGATGGCATAACGACTGCGAGGTCGCCGACCTTAGGCGTGCCACCTTGCTTGATGCGATATAGTCCGATCGGAACGCTTGCCGACGCGTTCCAGATCAGCCACGGAGTAGGTCCGCTTAACGCCGGCGCGACGATCAATGCCGCACCGCCGAGCATTCCCCCGATGATTTTGCCGCGGGCGCTCATGGCTCAATCCGCCGGCGCAGCAGCCACGCTTCATGCCGCTGCCGTGTGTAAGGCCTGGGGCTTTCGCGTGCGACAAGGCGACTGTGGACGTGACGCCAATACTCCGGCGAGACGTCTATCGCGTCGATGCCGAGTGCCTCGACGGCATCGATGATCTCCAGCACCCTCTCAACCTTCGGCCATCCGATGGCGGTGAGCAGGATATCGGCGCCCGGCCGCACATGGGCGACGGTCGAGCAGCGCTTGCCTGTGCCGACGGCGCGCAGAATGTCGATGCGCGAGGCGACGGTGCCAAAGTCATTCGCCGCCCAGCGGACGAAGGCGAAGATGCTACCGGGCGCGAACGCGACGACGCGGCGGGTCCTGTCGACGATCCTGTTCTCGACGGCTTTGCCGAAGCGGATGTAGTTCTCGATCCGCTTCTTCAGCCAGAGCAGCTCGACATAGGTTAGTTCGCTCATGCCGTCCTCCCCTGCAGGAGGTGGGCAGCCGCAACGGCCTGCCACCCCGTTGAAGGAGCGGCTGGCTCGGGGTTGATATCTCTGCAGACGATCCGGAGAGCGCATCGCCAACGTCGTCCACAGTCTTCCGGAACCGAGCGTTCCGTTAGAACGAATCCGAAGGATTCCGGGTTAGATAAGTTAGAGGCGCGAATTCGGCTTTCGCTTCCATGGGTTGATTGCGATCTAGGTTCCTGAAATGACGGGGATCGGGTTCCCGAAATCCCGTGTCTTCGGGTTCCTGAAGTGACGAGTTGATTCACAGCTTGTCCTCCGCGGCCCTGGCCTTGCCGAAGCGGTTGAAAAGGTCGGGATGGCAGGCCTTGAAAGTGAGAAGAGGTTCGCCGGCCTTCGTCATGCCCAGCGTCAGGCGATACCCCGGCAAGGATTGCCGGCGAACGATGCCACGAACCTCGAAGGCAAAGCGCTTGTAGGCAGACAGGCTGCCGGATTTTGCGTGGAGATGGTGCAGGTCGAATGACCAACCATGCGCCTGCCGGCCGCCATGTTTTCGCACGAGACGATAGAGCCAGCGCTCGATGCCGCCTGTCAGGTCGAAATAGGCACGGTCGATGGTGAGCACGAAGGCGTCGCCCATGATGCCGGAATAGAACCAGTCGGGCAGGACAAGCTCGATACCAAGCGGTCGAGCGCGATGGTCGGCCCGCTCCTTCCATTCGTTGATCCAGGAGAAGCGGTGCATGCGCCGCTCGGTAGGTTGGCGGATCGTGGTGGCGACGGTGGTCGACTGGAGGCGGTCGAGCGCTGCCTTGAGCAGCAGGTACTCACGGGCTGACGTGCCGCGACCGATGAAGGTCAGGATTTCGTGCGGCGTCGCCGCCATCATGCGCGAGGTTCGCAGCCCATTGTCTCGGGCATCGACGATCTGAGAGGCGGCCCAGATCAGGATATCGGCATCCCAGATGGTCGCCATTCCGTGCTCGGCGGTCGCCTCCACACGGATGGCGATCTCGCCCATGCGAAAGTCGATCGGGGTGACGCGCCGCGATTTGGCGAGCGAAAAGAATGGCCAGGCCATCAGGTCCTGTGCGTCGCGCAAGGCCATCTTGCCGGGGCGCGCATGAAACAGCGCAATCGGCTCCATATCTGTCGGGGGTGGTCGCATATCCAGATCCCGCAGCTGCAAGGCTCAGCGCGACTTGCCGGCATAGGCCGGCGCGCGGGCCGCATGGGGTTTGGCCGGCGGGACGTGGGTGGCGTTTGTGTCGCTGGTGGAGGTGCGGGCGCCGAGCTCGATCCAGGCATGCAGGTCATCGATGTCGTAGAGCACGCGGCCGCCAACCTTGCAGTATTTGGGACCGGTGCCGTAGGTCCGGTGTTTTTCCAGTGTCCGGGCGCAGAGGCCAACGATAGGCGCGGCCTCCTTGGTCCGAAGATATTTGTGGGGCGCGTCCGCGGGACCCTTCGACATCGCTCGATCTCCATTCGGTTCTGCTGTCGTCCTGGCCTGCCGGGACGCGCGAAACGGACGATGGCCGAATTGAGAAAAAGGGAGGGAGGGCAAAGATCGGCGGGCGTGTTTTTGCTACCCCAGGCGCCTCGATCTGCGCCGACAATGGTCCCACGGCGCGGCATACGTCTTAGGAGAGCGAGCTGGCGATGTAATGGGGCTATGGGTTACCCGTGGTCAATACCAAGATCTGATGACCGACCTCAGCTCCGTGCTTTGGACTGTTGCTCACAAAAGAGGAGTCCATGCCACGTTGTCAGCTACCGTCTCGCCGAAGATGATGACGGAAGGTGGCAATTGGCTTTTGATCCTGAAGAGCTACAAGCATGTATTGAGTTCATCCACTGTGACTCTTCTTCAAAGCCCGGGGAATGGATGTCGGTTGAGGATTTTCTGGCTTGGGCAGCACGCAATCCTCTTAATCGAAAAGCGATCGATTGCTTCGTCGCGTTCTTGGCGAAGGCTATACTCATCCTGCGCCTGACCTCATGACTTCGAACTGCGGTGGCGGCTTTGCGGATAGAGGAGAAGGTCCCGATACCCGCCGGCCACCAGGCGGTCGGCCCGTCGCAGGATCGCCCGCACCTTGTGGCGCAGGTGATGATCGCGCCAATCGCGCGCAGCGATGGGCTCGCAGGACAGCAGTTCCTCGGCGAGCCGGCGGTAAGGAGCCCGCTGGTGCCTTCCATCGAAGGTGCGGAGATTGAGAATGTGTCTCAGCCTGGTCTGTTGAGGCAGTGAGCCATACCGGGTGCCGAGCCGACGGCCATTCAGCGCCCGCCAGAGCCGGCGCGCGGCGTCCAGCCTGGTTTCGAAATTCTCGTCCAGCGGCAGGACAACAGCGTTGATGTCGAGCAGGTCTCCTGGTTCATTGGAGATGATGTGATGTGTCTCCGGAGCCGGCGGCCAGAGAACATGAACCCGCTCGGCTTCGGTCCAGCTTTGAGCTGTGCTGAGTTGTCGAAGAACAGGCTGCGAAGCACCCGCGAAAGCTGCCAACTTCGTCGCTTGAAGAACCCGAGGCGAGGCCTGTTCCGTCCAGACGATGTGTTCGGGTGAGAGACGCTCGTCAGCAGAGATTTTGAAATCGCGCACCCCAACGTGCGGCGAATTCCGGCGAGCCGGCGAGTTCTCCTGTCCTCAGTGGACTTGATGCCAGCCGCTGACATTCGGCGGCAAAATCAGCGTTCCGGATCAGATACTCGGCGGCAAACTGATCGGCTTCGTAGCCGCGCATGTGCTCGTATGCCGCCGGATCGGTCCAATCGCTTCGCGACATGGCAACGGTCCTCATCCGGCCCGCGGTCTGCCGCGAGCTTCGCCATCAGCTTCCGAGGCAACAGTTGGTTTAGGTAGTCAGAGAGTCGGCAAACCGCCTTGCTGAATGAGCACAGCGCCGGTTCAAGTGCCTAGTGTGGTGCACCGCCGGCCAGGAGGTAGCGATAGCCATTGGTGGTCATCCACCGGGCGCGAGCGAGATGTGTTTCCCATGCTCGAAATGCCCGTTCCGGCTCTTTCGCGGGATCGATATGCAGAACGATCCTGGCCACT
The DNA here is from genome assembly GCF_053848045.1 of Mesorhizobium sp. BHbdii. Classification (NCBI taxonomy): domain Bacteria; kingdom Pseudomonadati; phylum Pseudomonadota; class Alphaproteobacteria; order Hyphomicrobiales; family Phyllobacteriaceae; genus Mesorhizobium; species Mesorhizobium sp. BHbdii. The sequence continues at coordinate 19,230 of NZ_JBSPKX010000009.1, forward strand.
TCGCGCCAGTCGGCGTTTTCGGCTGCTGCATCCAGCAGGCGAATGTAGGTGAGGAGATGCTCCTCGTCGTAGCCGGTCAGGATTGAGGCGTCTGGCGCGACGTCGGCGACATCAGGATCGAGAAGAGCTTTAAGCATGGCAACCTCGTACGCCGACACACTCCTCGATGTGCTGCCAAATCCTGATTTGGGCGCCTGGATGTGACATGGCCATCACCTCGATGCGTTATGACTGAACGCGATCAGATTATCTGATTTTCTGGTTATCGGATTTTCCATTTAATTGATCTGCCGGCTTCGTCAAGGACCGGCAAAATGCAAAAGACGCTTCGATCGCCAAGACATGTGCGTCTGGTCCAACTGATCGTTGAAAAGCGTAGGAAAGCCGGCCTGAGCCAGGCTGATTTGGCGAAAGCGCTGGATAGATATCAATCGGTGGTCGCGGCCATCGAGTCCGGTGGCCGGCGAATCGACGTTGTCGAATTTCTCGATCTGGCTGAAACGATAGGCTTCGATCCGCACGAGATATTGAGCGAGGTCGTGGCAGTTCAAAGCGGCAAGTCAAAGGATCGCTAAAGTCCGATTTGTCGTGTTTATGACCAGCCACGCATCGCAATCAGACTGCAGTCGCATCGCGAGCCGGGCAGAGCCCGGCGAGCGGCGCCGCCTGCCAGGCGCAACCGCGACAGCCCATCGCCCTCCCAGATCCGCGGCAATTGGTGATTGGCTGCGCGGCCGGATTTCGACCGCGCAGCATCGCGCGGTCAGACTGCCTTTTCGAGCAACACCTTCGCCTTGCCTTCAAGCTCAAGCCGGCTGTCCTGATGGGATTTGGTACGCGCATGCGCAGTCATGCCCTGTACAAAATCGAAGATGCTTTCGGGTGGCCGGCCTTCGTCCTGCAAGACGGCCGCGATGATCTTGCCGGTTTCGGCCTTGGAGAAGCCTCGCTTGCGCAGGAAGGTTTCGCGGTCGTCATCGCTGCGGGCGACGATCTTCTCACGCGCGGCCTTGATGCCAGCGATAAACGGCGCCGGCGAGGAGTTGGCGAAACTGGTCAAGGCCGGTGCTGCCTCGTGGGCAAAACGCTGCGCGGCGAATTTCGAATGCCGGATGCTGATTTCCTCAAAGCCTTCGACGCCCCAAAGGTTGCGGTTCATGCAAACCGCGCGAAGGTAGAACGAGGCGATGCCAAGCGTCTTGCTGCCGACTTCGCTGTTCCAGCAATAAAATCCCCGGAAATACAAATCCGGCTCTCCGTTCGGCAGGCGCCCTGCCTCGATGGGGTGGGTGTCGTCGACCAGAAACAGGAACACGTCGCGGTCACTGGCGTAAAGCGTGGTGGTGTCCTTCGTGATGTCCACGAAGGGATTATGCGTCATGGTCGCCCAATCAAGCATCCCCGGCACCTTCCACATGGTGTCGCCGGTGCCATTGCCCGCGATCTTCATGACGGCTGCGACAAGCTCATGATCCCAGATACGGCCATAGTCTGGCCCGGTGACAGCGCGAAGCTCGATGCGTCCGTCCTCCGCCTCAAGGGTTTTCACAAGCTCGGCGCGATGACTGAGCAAGCCGTGCTGGAGATTGATGCCTGCCAGCGGTGCGGGAAGCTGACGCATGTAGGTTGCGGGTGCACCGACAAGGCTGCACAGTTGGCCGAAGCTCCAATGTGTGGGCGCGATCATCTGCTCCTGTCCAGGAACGATCAGCGAAAGCCGTTCGGCATTCTCGCGGCTTGCCTCGACGCGAACGGCGCGGCTCTCGACGGTGCGCGCGGTGGCACGATCCGCACGCGTGCGCACAGCATCATAGAGCTCGGTCAGCGAAAGATAGCGCTCATCATCGGGACGCGAGAACCATTCCGAGGAAACGCGCCCAATGCGCTCGCCGCGCGAAATGTCGACGCGAAAGCTGCCGGGAACGGGGGGCTGCTGGTTGTTGCTTGTACTGTTGGTGTTCGTGATCATGTTCATTGGTCACTCCTTTTTCAGTCGATGCCGAAGGCATGTCCTGCGGCATGCCTTCCGGGGGCGCGTGAGCGCGCGGGAGTGATGGGGGCCATTGCCGGCGCGCGGAGCCGGGCTGCACGGTGGAGCGGAGCGGATGGAATTGATCGCGGTGGTTGCCGACTGGTCGGCCGCTTTGCGAGCCGGCGGCCCTGCTCTGCACAGCCGGCAATGGCGGGGAAGCGAGGGGAAAGTCTCCTCGCTTCCCTTAAGGCAGTTGGCAGATTGTTCCGCGGCGACCAAAATAAATCGGAACGGGGTTCTGCCTGGAAGTGTCGCCTGCTTAGGGATTTGTGGAGCGAACAATCATTATTCGCTTGATCTATTGTACAAACCGCACAAATAACATGCTGACGTAATTGAACCCCGAAGAAGGAAACTGCATGATCGCATCCGATGAGCAACAGGGCAAAACCGATCTCGTGTCGATTGCTGCCGATATTGTCTCCGCCTATGTGTCGAATAATCCATTGCCGGTGGCGGAGCTGCCGAAACTGATCGGCGATATCCATGTCGCTCTGCAGAACGTCGGCACACCCGTGGCCGAACCTGTGGTGAAACTGGAACCGGCCGTTTCGATCAGGAAGTCGGTGACGCCCGACTACATCATCTGCCTGGAAGACGGAAAGAATTTCAAATCGCTGAAACGGCATCTCAGCACGCACTACCAACTGAGCCCTGAGGAATACCGGCAAAAGTGGAGCCTGCCTGCCGACTATCCAATGGTGGCGCCGAACTACGCCGCCGCCCGCTCGGCGCTGGCGAAGGCAGCCGGGCTCGGCCGCAAGCTGGCGGCACCAGAAGCAGCCAAGGAGGAGAACCCGAAACGGATGCCTCGCGTCGCTGCAGCGACTGTGACAGCAGCACCTGCAAAATCGCCGGTCATGAAAACGCGCAAAGTTGCCGCCAAGGCCTAGCCTGCCTCATCGAACTGGTTACAATCGAGCGGTGGCGGACTGAGCATGGTGAAGCCCCGGCGCGGCGCGCCGGGGCCTTTTTTGTTAGGCCGCTTTCACCCGGCGGCGCGGCGGGACCAGATGAGCGAGAACTCGCCCTGGGTTTCGGTCTCGACCAGGCTCGCATAGATCGGAGCGGGGAAACTTGGATCGTCGAGTTTGACCGAGTGATAGTCACGTCCTTCGCGCGAGGTCTTCTTCCATGCCGCCCCGAATTCGGTGGCGCCGGCGAAGATGCGATAGTCCGGACCTTTTTCGTTGTCCCCTTCGGCGGGGACAAAATCCACGGTCTTGACGTTGAGGTTGAGGGTCTTGACGGAGCCCTTGAAGCCCTTTCCGGTGCTGGTGAAGATGCCGATCGTAGCCATTGCGGTGGTTCCTTCTGTTGATCGGGCCGCGCCCATCGCGGCCTCGATGGTGGTCGTGAGACCGAGGACGATCGATCCGCACCCCGAAGGGCTGAAACGAAGTGGAGGACGGCTGACGCTGGCTTTTTTGTCTCGCGATGCAAAGCCGGCCTCTTGGGCCGGCGGCGGAAAAAAACCAGCGTCGGACGTTGCGGGAAGACGATCGAGGCGAAGCCGGTCTTCGGTCAGACCCAATCCATTCGAGGACGCCGAGCGCGGCTTGCCAGCAGACGAAGAGGAACCGCTGCAATGGCTACGATCGATTCACACCGCAAAAGGGGCTTGGATCAGTGCGGAGCCAATTCACGGCAAGGCAGGGATCACCTCTCCGCGGAATCTAATGGTGACAATGAAGTCCAGGTTTTCGCCGCTCTTTGCGCTCAATCCGTTGTATTCGACGCGATACGGAAAATGATACCCGCGCCAGGGGCTGCGACCAATGCCCGCCAAGCGGATGATCAGACCCTCCCCGCCCTAGTCTATGCCAGCCCGGTCGACACCACAGAAGGTAGACGACCCATTTACACCTGATCTTCCGCCGCTTTGCCGTGTGATTGCCAACCGTGAAGCCTGCGTGCCCCGCAGGCGCTTTGGCGTGAGAGTCCGCCGCCGTCCGTTTGCGTTGCGAAATTGAACCGCATTACCCGTTGTTCGGCGTGGTTTGTCTGCTACGCCTGATGTTGTCGTGCTGTCGAGGTCCCCGGCCGCGCTTCCGCGCGGCCGAAAAATTCTCGTACCTATCAAAGAGACTGGCCGGAGCCACCGAAGCGGCTCCGGACTTTGCGGATCACTCGGCTGCAACGTGGAAAGGTTCGTCCTCTTCGGCCACGCTGTCGCCGTCGGCTGCGGTTGTCTCATCCTGAGGCGCAAGAGCTCCCGCTGCTGGTTCATTGGCCTCTACCGTCGCGCGATGGCAGAGGACAGTCGCCGCGCGCACGAAAAGCAGCGCGAGAAGCGTCGCCTGTCGGCCACGGTGACCTTCGGCGATGCCGGCAAGCACTGGTTGAAGCACGCGAGGATGGCGGCAGCACACGCTCGATGCGCAAGGCCATTTTCGATCGGGACATTTTGCCGATATGCAGAAGAGGCTCCTGACCGAGATCACACCTGGCGACTTGCGGGCGCTCTGCGCTAAGGTGAAAGACCGTGACGCATGACGCGCCGGAGGCATACCGCCTCCGGCGCCATCCTTCGCCAGAACGGGAGGGATGAAAAATGGAGAGAATTCAGGAACGTCAACACACTGTTACCACCGCCGAAAGAATTAAACCGGCCAAAGACAACAGGACAACGCTGCTTGCGGGTCGGTCGGCGAGATCAAGCGCGGTGTGCAGCGCCTAGCGGCCGCGCTCGCAACACTCAGAATATGAGCGGGTGGCGCCAAGACTGTCGCGGATATGTTGCGGGGCGATGCGGCTCGAACGCGTCCGATGCGGTTCGCTGCGGCAGTCTACGAATCTGGGGATCAGAGCGACATCTCGACAGTTTGGGCTGATGCTGTGCCCGGAGTCCTGCCCATACGAGCTCCGCTCTCGGGCAGGCACGCTTGGCGAATTGAGAAACTTCTGTGATTGCCGTTGCTCACCCCGAGCGTGTGCGCGATGGGGCCGTGCCCCGCTGAGTGGTGTAGCTCGGCGTGACAAAGCCGCTCGCGAGCGCGCCCTCGACAGCGCTGAAGCGAGCGAGGCGGCGTAGCAGTGGTCATCGATGTTCCCCGGTAAGCGCAAGCTAGACTGCTCGGCAATTCCGCCAACGATCGGCGGACATCGACTTGAGAATCAACTTCGGCGGGAACCAGAGCCGTGCGTCCAAAGTGGGTTCAGGAACCACGGCTGGGCTCAGTGCGCCGAACTCGGCCTCAAGATTTGTGGCTGGTGACGGCTCCGTTTCGATACACGACCTGGCTACGTCTGCTAAATTTTTTCATCTTCATATATTTTCGGGGAGATAGATGTCGAACGGCAGAAATGTCTGTCCCGGCGTCTTCGCGCAGCCGGTTTCGATGGCCCGGGCCATCAGCGTCATCAGCTCCTGGCAAAGCCGGCGCAGTGGTGTGGCGACCGCCATCGTGATGATGCCATCCGCGAGCGCGGCCCGTGACTCCGGTGTGATCTCGTTGACGATGGCGACAATATCCCGCTCTTCGCCCTGTTTCCTGAGCGCCGAGATTGCGCCCTCCATGCGGCCGCCGGCCACGTAAAAGCCGACAAGTTCGGGTTCCCGGTGAATCAGATCCAGTGTTGCCTCGTACGTGATCCGTCGCGTCCCGACGTTGATGGGGATGTCAAGCACCTCGAACGTCGGCGCGCTCTCACGAAAATAGGAGCGAAAGCCGATTTCGCGAAGCTCGTGAGCCTGGTAACGCTCACTGACGGCAAAGACCGCCACCTTACCCGGCCGTTTTGCGGCTTTGGAGAACATCCAGGCCGCTGTGCGCCCGACTTTGCGGTTGTTTAGGCCGACATAGCCCTCGCGCACGCCGGCGGCGAAATCGGAAAGCAGCGAAAAAACTGGGATTCCTTTCGCCTTGAGTTCTTCGACGGCTGCCGTGACCGTCGGATGGTCCGGCGCCACCATGGCGATCGCGTGGCAGTGGCTCCCGAGATCCTGGAGAAGTGCGATCAGATCGCCCGGCACATGCGACGGCGCGAATTCGATAAGCGAAGTGCCGTGGAACGCCTGTGACGCGTTGACTGCCGCTTCGATTTCGCGCGCGAAGTCGTGGTAAAAATGCTGCGCCGGTTTTCTGAGGATAAAGCCAAGCTGATAGCGCGGCGGATCCGGCTGCGCGCGCCGCTCGACAAGGCCGGCCGCGTGATAGCCAATAGCATTGGCCGCCTCGTAGACCCGCAGCGCAGTCTGCTTGCGGACTGGATGGCGGGCGTTCAGAACCCGGTCAACGGTTGCCACGCTGACGTTGGCTTCGCGGGCAAGATCGGCAATCGTTGGTCGCTTGGCCATCAATCCGATTCAGCAGACATTCTCAGGAGAATACGTCGATGATGAAGGTTAATAAAATCCTTTCGCGCTTACATTGATGCCGCCGTCCGGGAACCTACGTCTTCCGCAATCGGGCGGCTGCGCCGAGAGCCCGTTTTGAAATTTCAGGATGAGCGTTTCTGCGGATGAAATTTGCGAGCATTGCGATGAGGATCGTGAGTGAGAGACGTCTATGCGCTGCGCGTAGTCGCGCACGAGGCGGAGCCGTGGGGTCATCGCGAATGCCGGCGCAGCGACCCGTGCGCATCAGGCGACCACGAGCTTGGCGGCACCATTTGGACGTGGTGCCGCCTTGGATTTGAATTGTCAGAAGCGGTAGGTGACGCCTGCGCCGATCAGCCAAGGATTGAGCTTGGCTTTGCCCGTGACGTTCATGCCGCCGACCACTGCGTCAAATTTCGGCTCGAGAAAGAGCTTCTTGACGTCGAAATTGATGCCCCAATGCTGATCTAGGGTGTAGTCGAATCCGACCTGCACAGCGCCGCCGAATGTGTTCTTGACGTCGAGAGCGTCGGCGCTGCCAGTCTCCTGGTTATAAAAGACCGTGTAGTTTACGCCTGCGCCGACGTAGGGCTTGAAAGCACCGAAATTGGTGAAGTGGTATTGCAGCGTGAGGGTCGGCGGCAGCACCCAAGTCTTGCCGATCTCGGCCAGCCCACCGATCGTTCCCTCGCCGTAGATATTGGCGTAGGTAGTGCCGAGGATGAGTTCAGCGGCGAGATTGTCGGTGAAGTAGTAAGTAACGTCAAATTCCGGAATCACCGTATCCGAATAAGAGAGGCCGGAGCCGGGAATTCCGTTGACGTTACCCTTATCGTCCGTGATCACCCCCAGCCCACGCAGGCGAACTTGCCAAGGGCTAGGTTCGACCACATGGACCATGTTCTGCGCCACACCCACGAATTGTACATCCGCGGCCGCCGCCTGCTGCAGTCCTGTCACCACAAGTGCAATGCCAAGTGTGATTCCGCGTCCCGGTCTTATCCAGTCTCTCATCATGCTCTCCTTGAAATCCGAAATTCGGGTGCGCGGCAGCAATGTCAGCCGTGACAAGATGCTCGGTTGATCTAGATCAATGGTGGGATGAAATTAATTGAAGTGACACATTTCTTAATAAAACTGTGATGTGATCACCGACGCCGGCAGCAAGGCGAGGCATAGTTCAAAAGATCGAACAGCCTTGTTGCGCGGCAAGCAGTCGCAAGGGGCGCAGACTTGGGATCTGGCATATCGCGATCTCTGTGGCAGGAGCCGAGCCCAGCCCGATGCCTTCGAGGCGGCTCCTTTCACCCCGCTGGGTGACGCTTCCGACTACCCACATCGTCGGCGGCCTGTGGTATGAATCTGCCGTGATCCCGTGACCAAATCACGGAGTTGAGACATGACCGTCAGCAGCCGCGACAGCCCTGCCCGATAAGCGTCTGGCCCGTCGACCGCGATGGTTGCTGGACCAGATGTCAGCTGCGCCGGGCAGCCAATCCCGGCGGTCTGCGGCGACTGGGCCACGGCCAAGGCGGCCTACCGCTTCTTTGACAGCCGCGTGTGACCAAACATAGCGTTCTCGCTGGCCGCGACCGCAGCGCGCGTTGCGGCCAGCGAAGCTCCGCTCCATGTCCTGCAGGACAGGACCGAATTACCGCGCGCAGCCAGACAAAATCGGCTTCAGCAAGACCATCGTCGCCGGGCGCTCCAAGGCCGGCAGATGGGCGCCGACTTATGCAGATCTTGATCGGATCATTCCTCCACAAGAAACATTCGTTTCGACCACGAGGGCGGTTCGGGCGAAAACATCTTGCGCCGTGTGGGAGGAAATGCACCTCATCCGGCTCCTGGGTGATGGCAATTGCGTGCCGGAACGCGAGTCAACAGGACCAGCAAACGGTTCAAGGTTCGAGGAAGATGAGCAAGCCGGCGTGGGCAGATGCGGATGTGGTAGCGCCAACAACGTTTGCGCCGCTCAAGAATCAGACGTTTAGATCGATTTGGCTGGCGACGCAGGTTTCCAGCCTCGGCTGGCTGATGCAGACTGTTGCGATCAGTTGGCTGATGGCAACGATCTCAAAGTCCGATCTGAACGTGGCGCTGGTGCAAGCGTCAACGACGCTGCCCGCGTTTTTCCTGTCTGTCTTTGCCGGCGCCATTGCCGACAATTTCAGCCGCCGCAAAGTCATGTTCGCTGGCTGGTGCGTGATCGCGCTGGCATCAGCGATGCTGGCTTGCCTCGTGGCGCTGGGACTTGTCGACCCCTGGATTGTCCTCGGATTAAGCTTTTTAGCGGGATGCGGCGTGGCGTTCACCGACCCAGCGTGGCATGCCTCGGTTGGCGATGTTCTGCGCAAGAGCGATGTTCCAGCTGCCGTTACGCTAATATCGGTCGGATATAACGCTGTTCGCAGTATCGGCCCGGCGCTTGGCGGCTTCGTCGTTGCCTCTTTTGGATCTCTGACCGCCTTCGCCCTGGCAACGCTGAGCTATCTGGGCCTGCTGTGGACCATACAGCGGTGCAAGTGGAAGGTCCCCTCCTCGCCTCTCCCGCGCGAGTCAATGTCCACGGCCATCCATGACGGGGTGCGCTTTACGGCGATGTCTTCAGAGATCAAGGCAGCAATCGCACGCGGATCCCTTTTTGGGCTGGCCAGCATCGCCATACTGGCGTTGCTCCCTCTGGTTGCTCGCGATCAGTTGAGCGCAGGGCCAGTCGGCTATGGCATCCTGATGGCCGGCTTCGGCACCGGCGCCTTCGCCGCTGGTATCTCCAACAACGTCCTGCGGCGAACGCTGTCTCAGGAGCGGCTGATCACGCTCGCTTGCATCGCCTGCGCGGCGTGTTCGCTCTCTCTTGCCCTGACCCCTTCCATTGCAGTGGCAGCTATTGCACTCGCGCTCGGCGGCGCGGGTTGGGTTGTCACTTGGACTGGACTTGACGTCAGCGTGCAATTGGCGAGCCCGCGGTGGGTCGTAGGTCGCACCTTGTCGGTCTATTATGCCTTTTCGTCGGGCGGCATCGCAGCCGGCAGCTGGCTGTGGGGCATGGTTGCTCAGAATTATTCCCTCAGCTGGGCACTTGAAGTCTCCGCTGGAGCTCTGTTGCTGGCCGCTGCAACCGGGTTCCTGTTGCCCATCCGCGAATGGAAAGAATCAGACCAAGCTCCCCGGGGATTCGATGCGCCGGAAGTCGCCCTCGATTTGAAGCCAAGAAGCGGCCCAATCGTCGTTAAGATCGACTACGTGATACCGGAGAAAAATGTCGAGGCTTTCCTTGAGCAGATGCGTGAACGGCGACGGGTGCAAAGTCGCGTCGGTGCTCGGCATTGGACCCTGCAGCGCGACCTTCAAGAACCTTGCCGTTGGACGGAGACTTTTCGCACACCGACCTGGACGGACTACCTACGTCTGAATCATCGACTTACCGCCGCGGATAGGGAAGTGGACGGGCGGCTGCTCGAATTGAATGCCACAGAGTTTGCCCCTCAAACGAAGCTTTCAATCGAACGACCGACCGGCCCGGCTCGCAAACGCCATCAACCGACGCCTTTTTTCTCCCGCCCTTGAGCGCTTCATATACGTGAGACGACAAGGGTTCTGCGAAGAGAAGCGATCGTAGGTCACGCGCAATTGGCGACAAACCAGCGGCGGGCGCGGCGCGTTGGTATCAACCACATAGCGGAGACGGCAGCAGTTGTGAGGCGAATGATCTCCCCGTCGCGACCACGATAATTGCCAAGAACGAAGCATCGACGCCGCGCCGCCTGTACGGCCAGGTCAAGCACTGGGATGCAGGGTAGGTGCCACAGCGCTGCGGGCGAGAGTTCGTACGGCGGCGCGAGCCATGCACCGCGCTCCAGCACAGCACTTTGCAGAGCATCCGGATGTTGAGCAGGCTGGCGCGATCGCTGGCGAGCACCTTGGTATGGCGCTCGCCAACGCCGCCGAAGGAGCCTAGACTTGGATCTTTCCGCCGCCCGATGTGCAGGCAGCGATCCACTTCATCGCGGAGGTTGGGTCTACGAATATGCCTGCCCGTTCCGAAAAGCCGAGGAAGGCATTGCGCGCAGCGCTTACAGGTTTGCGCCCATCGTGTGCATCATAGCACACCCGAAGGGCGGTCTCGTGAATCAGGTCTCTGCGGTCTTCCGGCCATTCGTCAAGAAATTCGATTGCATCCGCAAGGCTGGCAATCTCTTGCACGATGTATGTGGCACGCTTCACGAAGATGGAGGTGCTGAATGCTTCAGCGTTCATTCTTTTCTCTCAACCTGCTGCACGATTGTTGTGAAGAGGCCACCGCCTCGACGCCCGCGGACCATGGCAGACTATTCTGTCCGGGACATGACGGTTCACGAGGTAATTAAGCCCAGCTTGGCCAACTTCCCCTTCCATTTGGGGTGTGATCGGCAGCTGCGTGGAACTTGTGGTGCCTTGGTTGTCGCGCCGCAGGCATTGGCTGAACCCGGCTTAAAGATTCGACTTGCAGTGCAGGCAGCGGAGTGAGCAAGCCCTGATATTCCCCAGTCGCAACGCAGGATGCGCGCTTCGAGCGCGGCGGCCACAAAAGCACGCCGAGCGACAGCTGGATGAGCCCCACCCCGCAACAGTTGCAGACAGGCGTCCATTGCTATTTTCCTTTCTCGGTCTTGCGGCTGAAATCCCGCAGCAAGATTGTGGCTACGTCATTAACATCGAAGACGATCCGCTCTGCGCCATGCCGACCAACCTGAACGACGATTGGCCTCGCAAATCTCGGATGGCCAGCAGGCAAGCCGCCGACACGTTTCTTCTGGGCAGCTGAGCGAGCCGCTCGCGAGCACGCCTCAGCAGCGCAGGAGCAAGCGGGCGCGAGAGCGCTGGCCGTCCGTGTTCTCTCGGTAATGTCGGTTTGCCGGAGGCCAAGCTGATTGGGAGATCCAGTGGTGGCGCATGGCTGCGCTGTTGACGCGCCGACTTGCGTGGTACAGGCTCTATTAAATCGATTATAGACCGCTTCATTTAGTGCAGCCATACCTAACAAACTGGGAACATGGACGACCACGCAAAGGGAATCAGGAAACGCAGACCGGTGGGCAACGCCAACGACATCAAGGCGGACCTGATCGCCGTCGTTGTCGCTGTGAACGACCATGAGCCTCGCGTTCTCACAATCGGCCGGGCGAACGCGCTGCCCTCCGGTCCGTTCGAACTCAGCCATCGTTCCCTTCAGTCGGGACTCAGGTCATGGGTGGAAGAACAGACCGGGCAGCCCCTGGGCTATATCGAGCAGCTCTACACCTTCGCAGATCGCGACCGGGTCGGCACCGGGCAGCGTGTGATCTCGATCAGCTATCTCGCGCTCACTCAAGTAGAAGAGACAACGCAGTCGGCCAGGCGCCGTTGGCAGAAATGGTACGACTATTTCCCCTGGGAGGACCACCGCTCCGGAACTCCATCGATGCTGGCGAAGGTTTTGCGACCGCGCCTGCTCAAGTGGGCGGAGAGCGCAGGCGACAATGGGACGCGCCGAGAACGCCGGCAGCGGGCGGCGGTTGCCTTCGGCTTCGACGAGCGGCCATGGAATGAGGAACTGACGCTCCAGCGTTATGAGCTGCTCTACGAAGCAGCCATGGTGGGAGAGGCGACCGGCGGGCAATCTTCAGCTGCTCTGTCGTCGGTTGCAGGTGAATCGATGATCGCCGATCATCGCCGGATCCTGGCTACGGGAATTGCGCGGCTTCGCTCCAAAATCAAGTACCGGCCCGTGGTCTTCGAACTGATGCCGCCGGTCTTCAGTCTTCTACAGTTGCAGCGAACCGTGGAAGCCCTGGCGGGCAGGCTCCTCCACAAGCCGAACTTCCGTCGGCTGATCGAGCAGCAGGAGTTGGTCGAGCAAACCGGCGAGACCACCGCCGATACGGGCGGTCGACCGGCTAAGCTTTATCGCTTCCGCCATGCGGTTGTCGACGAGAGGGCCGTCGCCGGGACAAAATTGCCGCTAACGCGGGCTTGACAATCCCCTTATACTCACCGCAAGAATATGCTTCTTATATTCAGGTCGAGTATAATCGGAGGTGTCGATGACTACCGCGTTGCCATCGAGCGCATCCTTGTACGACCGCGTCCAGCGCGTGATTCCGCTGATCGAGTGGTCGGCATTTTCCGGCGATATCGATGCCATTCTCGCGTTGAAGCGGGAGCGCAACGCTGTCATCCTCGCCCACAACTATCAGACGCCCGAGATCTTCCACTGCGTAGCCGACATCGTCGGCGACAGCCTGGCGCTCGCCCGCAAGGCAATGACGGTCGACGCCGATATCATCGTGCTCGCCGGGGTGCATTTCATGGCCGAGACGGCGAAGCTTCTCAATCCGGAGAAGACCGTGCTCATCCCGGACCTCGACGCCGGCTGCTCGCTGGCCGATTCGATCACGCCCGCAGATGTGCGGCTGCTGCGGGAGCGTTACCCGGGCGTTCCAGTCGTGACCTATGTTAACACCTCCGCTGCGGTGAAGGCGGAGTCCGACATCTGTTGCACGTCGGGCAATGCGCTTGCGGTGGTCCAGTCGCTTGGCGCGCCGCGCGTGATCATGCTGCCTGACGAATATCTGGCGAAGAACATCGCCGCTCAGACGAAGATCGAAGTCATCGCCTGGAAAGGCCATTGCGAGGTGCATGAGCGCTTCACCCCGGCCGACATCCGCGATCTGCGCGAGGCCCATCCAGGCCTCACCGTGCTTGCCCATCCCGAATGCCCGCCGGAAGTGGTCGCCGAGGCGGACTTCGCCGGTTCGACGGCGGCGATGTCCGATTATGTTGGGCACAACAAGCCCGCCCGGGTTGTGCTGATGACCGAATGCTCGATGAGCGACAATGTTGCGGTTGAGCATCCCGAGGTCGAATTCATCCGGCCGTGCAACCTCTGCGCCCACATGAAACGCATCACACTGGCCAACATCCGCACCGCGATCGAGCAGAAGCGCCATCTCGTCACGATCGACCCTCTGGTCGCGGACCGGGCTCGCCAGGCGGTGGAGCGCATGCTCGCCATATGACCGCCGACGTGCACGACATCGGCGGCGCGCCCATCATCATCGGCGCTGGCGTTGCTGGCCTCATGACCGCACTTCACCTGGCGCCGCAACCGGTCGTGCTTCTGTCCAGAACGCCGCTCGGAACCGAAGCCTCCAGTGCACTCGCCCAGGGCGGGGTTGCGGCGAGCCTCGGCGCCGACGACAGCGCCGAGTTGCATTTGGCCGACACGCTTGCCGCCGGCGATGGGCTTTGTGATGAAGCGATGGTCAGGCGGGTTGTCGAGGCCATACCTCGCGCGATCGACAGCCTCGTCCGACTAGGCGCTCCGTTCGACCGCACATTGGACGGAACCTTGCAGCTCGGGCTTGAGGCGGCGCATTCGCGCCGCCGGATCGTGCACGCCGCTGGCGACGCTACCGGGCGCGAGTTGCTCCGAGTGCTGGTCGCGGCAGCACGGCGCACACGTTCGATCACCATCCTGGAAGGCATGGATGCACTGCGCCTGATCGTGGTGGCCGGTGGAATCGTGGGCGTGGTAGCGGTAGGACACAATGGTGTCGTGGCGTTGCCCACTCGCCGCGTCGTGCTCGCGACCGGCGGTATCGGCGGTCTGTTTTGCCATACAACCAACCCGCTCACCTCGGTCGGGCACGGCCTGGCGCTCGCGGCCTGTGCCGGAGCAGAGCTTGCCGATCTCGAGTTCGTGCAGTTCCATCCGACCGCGCTCGATACTGAGCGCCGGCCAATGCCACTGGTGAGCGAAGCAGTGCGCGGCGAAGGCGCAATGCTTGTTGACCAGCACGGCCGGCGCATTCTCGCCGGTGTGCCTGGAGGCGAGCTTGCATCGCGTGATGTGGTCGCGCGCGAGGTGAGCGACCAGCTCGCGGACGGGAATCGTGTGTTCCTCGACGCTCGGCAATGCCTCGGGCCGAAATTCGCAAAACGCTTCCCGGCAATCGAGGCGGCCTGCCGCCAGGCCGGCATCGATCCCGCGGTCGAGCCGATCCCAGTGCGCCCGGCGGCGCATTACCACATGGGAGGCGTGGCCGTGAATGCTGAAGGCCGCAGCTCCGTTGCCGGGTTGTGGGCCTGCGGCGAAGTCGCATGTACCGGGCTGCATGGCGCCAATCGGCTGGCCAGCAACTCGCTGGCCGAAGCGATCGCAACTGCGGTCTGGGTGGCTGAAAGCGTCATAGGCACTTGCGCGGGCTGGCAGTGGCGGCGGCTTCCCACCATCGTGCCTCTGCGACCTGACCCTTCACCCATTCGACGGTTAGCCTCCGATGCGCTCGGCATTGTCCGCAACGGCAAAGCGCTACGCGAAACCGTCACGACATTGCTGTCGATCGCGGTTGGCGGCCAGGCCGCAGCCGATCCAGCATTGGTTGCGATGTTGATCGCCATCGCCGCGCTTGGCCGTGAAGAAAGCCGCGGTTCGCACTACCGGTCCGATTTCACCGGGCGGGAAGCAGCCGCCGTCTCCTCGCGGCTGACCCTCTGCACGGCAATGGAGACTGCGGTCGCGGTTAGCTGGCAGGCCTCGGAACGGAGCTCTTGATATGGTGTCGTTCTCGCCTCTTGCCTCAATCGTCATTGAACCAATCGTGCGCAACGCGCTCCTGGAGGATTTGGGTAGAGCTGGCGACATCACGAGCGATGCAGTGATCCCTTTTGACTGCAAAGCCTCGCTTGCGCTCAAGGCGCGGCAGGTCGGCGTCGTTGCCGGGCTCGACCTGGCAGCGCTCGCCTTCATGCTCATCGACCCGTCGATCGATATGCACATCTGGCGCCCTGACGGCAGCGATGTCGCGGCCGGCGAGACTATCGCGCAGGTGTGCGGGCCGGCGCGCGGTCTGCTCGCGGCCGAACGCACGGCGCTTAATTTCCTGTGCCGCTTGAGCGGCATTGCGACCGCCACGGCGGCGATGGTCGAGGCCGTGCGCGGCCATAAGGCCAGGATCGCATGCACGCGCAAAACGACGCCCGGGCTGCGCGCGCTGGAGAAATACGCCGTGCGCGTCGGCGGCGGCGCCAATCACCGCTTCGGGCTCGACGACGCCGTGCTCATCAAGGACAACCATATCGCCATCGCCGGCGACATTGGCACGGCGATAGAGCGGGCGCGCGCTGCCGCAGGCCATATGGTGAAGATCGAGGTCGAGATCGACACGCTTGAACAGCTCGAAACCGCGCTCGCGCTGGGCATCGACGCGGTTCTACTCGACAATATGTCGCTTGAAGATCTTGCCCACGCGGTGGCGATGGTCGGTGGCCGGGCCATCACCGAGGCCTCCGGTCGAGTTACGCCGAGAACGGCTCCGGCGATTGCCGCGACGGGCGTCGACCTCATATCGGTCGGCTGGCTCACACACAGCGCTCCGATTCTCGACATCGGACTTGATGCGTCGATCGATGGCAATTGCAACAGACATCTGAATTGAAGGCGCCGTGTGTGCCCGCAGGTATCGCAACGGCAAGTTTGTGTTGGAGGAATGGAATGCGTAAGATCATCGCCGGCAAGCTCCACGGCATATACGTCTCCGAAGCCAACCTCGACTACCATGGCTCAATCACACTCGACCCTGACCATTGCGAGGAAGCAGGCATCCTGCCGATGGAATTCGTCGAGATCTGGAACAAGAATTCGGGCGCACGGATCTCGACCTATGTGATCCTCGGCGAGCGCGGATCGCGTTGCTGCATCCTCAACGGGGCTGCTGCGCGCACCTGCCAGGCCGGCGATCAAGTCATCATCTGCAACTCAGTTTATATCCAGGAGACAGAGTTGACCGCGCTTAACCCGCGCGTGCTGACCTTTGACAAGGACAATCGCATCGTTGATCGACTCACCTATTCGGTCAGACGCAACGGCGACGGAGGCTACAACTTTTCCATCCTCGACGAGGCCAGCAATGCCCTGCCCGTACCAGCGCTGGTTGGCAGATCATGACGGATCAGGCCGGCCGAGGCCCAGGACTTCTCCGCTGAACGGGACCCACAGCGAACGCTTTTAACAATGGAGGCGGAATGAACAGCGAGTTGTACCCGAACGCTGCGGCAAGCTCATCCGACGGAGTGTCCCAGCAATGGACCCGCGAGGCGGCTGAGGCTATCCACGACTTGCCCTTCAACGACCTGCTCTTCCTGGCGCAGACGATCCATCGTCAGAATTTCGACCGAAACCAGGTGCAGCTGTCGCGCCTCCTCTCGATCAAGACCGGCGGCTGCCCGGAAGATTGCGGTTATTGCAGCCAATCCGCGCAGCATCAATCGGGCCTCGAGGCCTCCAAGTTGCTGGATGTTCAACGCGTCATCGCCGAGGCCAGAAAGGCGCGGAACGCAGGTGCCACGCGCTACTGCATGGGAGCCGCCTGGCGCAGCCCAAAGGCCCGTGACATGGACGCCGTCGTCGCCATGGTTGAGGGTGTGAAGGCTCTCGGCATGGAGACATGCATGACGCTGGGCATGCTCGACCTCGACCAAGCGCACCGGCTCAAGGAGGCCGGCCTCGACTATTACAACCACAACGTCGACACCTCCGAGCGATATTATAAGGAGATCATCTCGACCCGGACCTTTGCCGACCGGCTGGAAACGCTCGCCAATGTCCGCGAGGCCGGCATCAATGTCTGCTGCGGCGGCATTGTCGGCATGGGCGAGGAGAAGGCCGACCGTATCGACATGCTGGTGATGCTTGCCAACCTGCCGGAGCCGCCCGAGAGCGTGCCGATCAACATGCTGATTCCTATGCCCGGCACGCCGCTGGCCGAGGCGCCACCGATCGAGCCGATCGAATTCGTTCGCATCATCGCACTCGCCCGCGTCCTGATGCCGAAGTCCGATGTGCGCCTATCCGCCGGCCGTACGGCGATGAGCGATGAGATGCAGGCGCTGTGCTTCTTTGCCGGGGCAAACTCCATCTTCGTCGGCGACACCTTGCTGACCGCCGGAAATCCCGAAGAATGCAAGGACAGTGCCCTGTTGCGCCGGCTCGGCATCAAGCCGATTGCGCGCGAAGCCCTGTGAACGGGCGGGTGTTGCTCGACCGCTACGAGGCCAGCCTGCGCGGGCTCGCCCGCAAGAACCGATTGCGGACCTTGAGCACCCGCTCGGGGCTCGACTTCGCCTCCAACGACTATCTCGGCCTGGCGCGCTCGGGACGCATAGCGCAGGCGCTTGCGGCAGCGCTCGCCGCTGGCACGCCTGTCGGTGCGACCGGCTCGCGGCTGTTGCGCGGCAACACGCCTGAGCACGAGGCGCTCGAAGCCAAAGCAGCTGACTTCTTCGGGGCCGAGCGCGCTTTGTTTTTCGGCAGCGGCTATGTCGCCAATTTCGCGCTGCTGACGACCTTGCCCCAGAAGGGCGACCTGATCGTGCTGGACGAACTCAACCATGCCAGCGCGCACGAGGGGGCACAAGCGGGCCGTGCCGAAGTGATGGAATCCACGCACAACGATGCCGATGCGGTAAACGACGCAATCCGTGCCTGGCGTGCAAAGGGCGGCAACGGCCGTGTCTGGATCGTGGTCGAGAGCCTCTACAGCATGGATGGCGACCGGGCTCCGCTGCGCGAACTGATCGAGGTCGCCGACCGTCACGATGCATTCCTGTTCGCCGATGAGGCGCACGCCACCGGCGTCTATGGTCCCGGCGGGCGCGGTCTCGCCCACCATCTCGAGGGCCGCGATAATGTCCTGGTTCTGCACACCTGCGGCAAGGCGTTGGGGGGATCGGGGGCGCTGGTCACCGCGCCGGCTGTGCTTTGCGATTATCTCGTCAACCGCTGCCGTCCCTTCATCTATGCCACCGCGCCCTCGCCACTGATGGCGGTAGCGGCTGCTACGGCGCTCGACATCCTCGTGGACGAGCCCGACCGACGTGAGCGGCTGGCCAGCCTGGTCGCGCTTGCAGGCAAGAGGGCCGAGGCGCTGGGCCTGCCTGCGAGCGGCTCGCAGATCCTGCCCGTCATCGTCGGCGACAATGCCCGCGCCATGGCGCTGGCTGAGGCGTTGCAGGCGCGCGGGTTCGACGTGCGCGGCATCCGTCCGCCAACCGTGCCAGAAGGCACCGCGAGGCTCCGCATCTCGCTGACGCTGAATGTCGGCGAGGCCGACGTTTCGGCGCTGTTCGATGCGCTTGCCGCGGAATGGGAGCGCACGCCATGACGGTCCAGATCGTTGTCACCGGCACCGACACCGGCGTCGGCAAGACCGTGTTCGCGGCGGGGCTGACCGGCCTGCTTGACGGCATTTACTGGAAGCCCGTGCAATCGGGCACCTGCGAAGAAACCGACAGCGAGGTTGTCTCCCTGCTCGCCGATCTGCCTGCAGCTCGTGTGCTGCCGGAAGCCTGGCGCCTCCGCCAGCCGCTATCGCCACATCTTGCCGCCAAGTTGGACGGCGTGGAAATCGATGCACAGGCACTGTCACTGCCCGCGACGGACAGACCACTGGTTGTGGAAGGCGCCGGCGGGCTGATGGTGCCGCTCAACAGGCGCGCGCTCTACATCGACGTCTTCGCGCGATGGAACGCGCCTGTGGTGCTCTGCGCCCGCACCACCATCGGCACCATCAATCATACGCTGCTTTCCGTCGAGGCTCTTCGCTCCCGCTCGATACCCCTGCTCGGCATCGCATTCGTCGGCGACAGGATGGTCGACACGCAAAAAACGATCGCCGAAATGGGCAAGGTTCGCGTGCTTGGGCGTCTGCCGCTCCTGGAATCCCTGACGCCCAGTACGCTCTCCGCGGCCATGCGCGCCTCATTCAATGCCGACGACTTCGAGAAGATCCGGCCATGAGCTCCGCTGTCTGGCATCCCTTTACCCAACATGCCACCGAGCCGGTGCCGCCGGCGATCGTGCGCACCGGGGGCGCCTATGTCGAGGCCCGGGACGGCAAGCGCATACTCGATGCGATCTCCTCCTGGTGGGTCATCACCCACGGCCACCGTCACCCGAAGATCATGGCGGCGATCCGACACGCGACCGAGACACTCGACCAGGTGATCTTCGCCGGCCTCAGCCATGAGCCGGCCGAGCAATTGGCCTCGGCGCTGGTCGACATGGCGCCGGCGGGTCTCGACTGGGTCTTTTATTCCGACAGCGGCTCGACCAGTGTCGAGGTGGCGCTGAAAATGGCGCTCGGCTTTCACCGCAACGACGGCGCGCCGCGCTCGCGCATCGTCGTTATGGAGCACAGCTATCATGGCGACACGATCGGCACGATGAGCGTCGGCGCGCGTGGCGTCTTCAATGCAGCCTATGAGCCCTTGCTGTTCGAGGTCGATACCATCCCCTTCCCCGCCGCAGGCCGCGAACAGGAGACGCTCGATCGTTTCGAGGCTGTCACCCGCGACCGCCGCGCTGGTGCGCTGATCGTCGAGCCGCTGGTGCTCGGCGCCGGCGGCATGCTCATGTACCCCGCCTGGGTTATCGCTGAACTCAAACGCATTGCCGAGCGCTCCGGGACGCTTTTTGTCGCCGACGAAGTCATGACCGGCTGGGGCCGCACCGGCACGATCTTTGCTTGCGAGCAGGCAGCGGTCGCGCCCGACATATTGTGCACTTCCAAGGGGCTGACCGGCGGCTCATTGCCGCTTGCAGCGACGCTTGCCACTGATGCGATCTTCCGTGCGCATTTTTCCAGCGACCGGACCAAGACCTTCTTCCATTCAAGCTCTTACACAGCGAACCCGATCGCCTGCGCGGCGGCACTGGCGAATGTCGGTATCTGGAACGACGAGCCCGTGGCGGAGCGGGTGGCCGCGCTGTCGCGGATGCAAGCGGAAAAGATCGTGCGGTTCAGCGGGGATCCGCGTTTCGAGAATGTGCGCACGACCGGCACCATCGCCGCGCTCGATCTTAGCGTCGGCACTGCAGGCTATCTGGCCGAGGTCGGCCCAAGGCTGCGCGCCTTCTTCTTCGAGCGCGGATTGTTGGTGAGGCCGCTCGGCAACGTCATCTACGTGCTGCCGCCTTATTGCGTGACATCGGGCGAACTCGACCAGCTCTACGTGGCAGTAGACGAGGCAGCCGAGCTTGCGAGCGAGAGTATATGAACCGCACGGCGCGCATCATAGGGCTTGGCCATCATGTGCCGGCGCGGAAGGTAGGCAATGCCGAGATCGAGGCGAGCCTCGGTCTGGAAACCGGCTGGATCGAGGTGCGCACCGGCATCCGATCGCGCTTCTGGGCAGAACCCGAGGACACCCTCTCCGGTCTGGCGGTAAAAGCCGGCGACATGGCGCTGGAGGCGGCCGGTATCGATCGCAAGGACATCGGTCTGCTTTTGCTCGCCACTTCGACGCCGGATCACCTCCTGCCGCCCAGCGCGCCGCTGGTCGCGCACAGACTCGGCCTCGAGAATGCCGGCGCGGTTGACCTTGCCGGTGCCTGCGCGGGGTTCATCTATGCCATGACCTTTGCCGATGGCTTTGTCCGCCTGCACAACAAGACAGCCATCGTCATCGCAGCCAACATATTGAGCCGTAGGATCAATCCGGGCGAGCGCGCAAGCGCGGTGCTGTTCGCCGATGCCGCAGGTGCGGTGGTGCTCGCCCCTTCCGGGAATCCCGGCCATGGCATACTCGGCTCCTCGCTCGCCTCGGACGGCTCCGGTTATGGCCTGATCCAGATTCCGGCGGGCGGCAGCAACCGTCCGTTCTCTGAGGAGATCGACGTTGCAGAAACGCGAATGACCGTCGCGAACGGCCGCGAAATCTTCGTCAAAGCCGTCGAGATGATGAGCCGCTGTTCCAGGCAGGCGCTGGTGGGAGCCGGCCTCGCGGCGTCAGATGTCGACCGCTTTGTGCCCCACCAGGCAAACGCCCGCATCTTCGAAGCGGCCGGCAGGTCGCTCGGCATTGAGGATTGCCGAATTGTCAAAACCATCAGCAATTATGGCAACTCGTCAGCCGCAACCATTCCGCTGTCGCTGTCAATCGCGCACAGCGCCAATCCGATTCAGCGGGGCAAGAAATTGCTGCTGGCGGCGGCCGGTGCCGGCCTTGCCGGTGGGGCATTGGTGGTTGGCTTTTAGCCCGGACCGATCTGTGTTTTGATGGCACTGGACGATCACATTTTGTAGAGTTCCGTCGCCCCTTGAAACAGGCTGGGCTGGGAAGTGAACGGGTAGCTGGCCGACCATCTCGAATTCGCCGACATGACCGCGGACGATCCAGGAGGACGCGAAGGACCATTTCTGCGTCTTCCGACGTACACGAATATCTGCCTTCAGTGCGGCATTGGACGATCCCGAGTTCGGCCATATCGCTCAGATGAAAGGGTAGTCGGGGTACCACCCACCAGAGAGATCAGGTCCGTCACCGTTTTGTCGCCGTCCATCAGGTGAATGAGGGTCAGCAACCGCTTATCCAACGGCCGCAAACAGCTTCGCGGCAACGCACAGCTGCCTTCGCGAAGGCCGGCCCTGAACTCGCGGGCGGTCGTGAAGGGCACGATGCGTTTTGATTGCAGCGTTTGACATACGTAGTTGCGCCCCCGATGGAAATTTGCAGGTCGGAAATTCCTTTTCTATCCCTGGTGACAGAGAACGTGCTTCAAGTTACCTTATCCAACCAGTAGGCAGAACCTTGAATCAGAAACAAAATAGACGAAACTGTTTAGAAGTTGGGATTTTATAGATGGGCCTACGCACCGAAACCGAGAAAATGTTGGCCGGAGAGCCTTACAATGTTCTAGATCCTTATCTCGTTGCAGAGAGATACAGGATAAGAGAATTGTGCCAGAAGATAAACTCATCAAGCGATGCGGATGCAGATCTACGACGGAACCTTTGCAAACAGATTTTCGGGAAAGGCGGAGACACCGTGTCTATACAGCCACCCTTTTTCTGCGACTACGGTTCCAACATAGAGTTGGGTGCACACGTATTTTTCAATTTTAACTGCATAGTTCTGGATGCTTGCCGTGTTCGTATAGGTGACTACGCGCTTTTTGGTCCAGGCGTCCAGATCCTGACGCCGATGCATCCACTTGATGCTGCCCTTCGCCGCAAGCAGCTGTACGGAAAGCCGGTTGAGATTGGATCAGACGTTTGGGTGGGGGCCGGGGCAATCATCCTGCCTGGTGTGACCATCGGATCAGGCACTGTGATCGGTGCAGGCAGTATCGTAACACGCGACATTCCAGCTGGAGTGTTTGCAGCTGGTAACCCTTGTCGCGTGATCCGAGAAATCTCTGCCGATGAGCGCGAAACCTACTCGCCAGCTAGCGACTAAGCTGTGACGTCGCAACTCTTCCTTTCCAAGGGCGGTCAGTGTGAAAGGCGCAGCAAAGATGTAGAAGGGCAGGCAATTCGATTGCGACCACGCTCCTGATGGAGGTCAGGCCCTGCTCGGTTCTCGTTCCGACCTGGATAGCCCTCAGGATCGTCCCGCGGTGCTGTGAGCTGGCTACTGTTCGTGGTTGCTCCAGCGCGATCAGCTCACCGCCAAAAGGGCGCAGCGGTCGCCTTATTAGGCACATGAAGCAGCCCTCCATACGCGTGCGGATCTTGAGCGCGACGTTGTTGTGGTGCCTTCCCTCCCGCGGAGCTGCGGTGTTCCCCTCCGAGCGGCGAGCGCGAAAGGTTCAGCTTGCGTGATTCAGTAAGTCCCGGACACTTTAAGATGCTCGGGACTTACTGAGTCACGCACAGACATCTGGCATTTGGACGAGGGCGTGATCGCCATTGCCGGCCAGAAGCACTGACTGTGGCGGGCGTTTGATCAGGACGTTATGTGCTGAATCTTCCAAACTCGACACGACAGCGCCGAATGATCGTCTCCGCCGGCGTAGGGCCGGGTGGTGTATGGCCTGAATGCCGGGTTTCAGGGGCCGTGGCGCGCGTGCGCCAGCTTAGAACCAGATGTTTCCAAACTATCCAAGTCACGGATGCTTTTCATCGAAATAATTGATTTTACGAATTGACCGCCGTTTCACTACAAGGGCCTCTTGACCGAAACTGTAGCCAGTCGAGCGGCGCAGGAGCCATGGGAGTTGGTTAGAGAACCATATATTTGGAGCCCAATGCCACGAAGAGTCGATCACGCGGTTCACTCTGGCACACGCGCGTTTGAACCAGCCGCCGCGCGCGATGATAGTCCACTGTCATCGTTTTGCCGGATGAACGGTCGGTCTCCGACAGCGCTGCTCGTTAGAGCATTTCACAAAATGGATTGATCCCATTCACCCAGCTCCTTTCTCGAGCGCTCCCGTTGCCCGCGATTCCTTTTAGATTCGCCAGCTTCTCGAAAGCTAGTCCTCCTAGAGCATGACGACTTAAGACGGGCCCTGGCCTATTGAATGCAATGGATCTGAACGTAGAGAGCCGACGCGAAGAGAGATCGCAGACGAGGTGGGTTTTCGGCGTCCCTTGATGATGACTTGCACCGCCTTGCCGAGGACCTCCCGGTCTGCCGGCGCAGGATAAAGACCCGTCGCGGAAAAACGTTCGACGTTTTTGCCGCGTCGGGGCGCTGCGCTGCGTTGGAGAATTGGACGATGACCAACCCGTTCGTTAGCCGCGAGGGCTCCAGATGGATGCCCGTATATCTGAGTATCGATGGCGTGTGCGATGACGAGGACGACTTCGATGGCGAGCTCAATCGCATGATCATGGTCGTCGACCATGCCGGCCGCTGCATCGGCTGCGGAGCCTGCGCCCGCGTCTGTCCGAAGAACTGCCAGACCCATGTTGCGGCCGACAACACCGCAGCATGATCTGACGGACAAACAGGAGAACGTCGGTGCCCCTCAGAATGTTTTGCCACGTCATGGTGTTGGTCCTGTCCATCAACGCTCTAGCCGCCTATCTCATCTCGCATTCCATACGAGCGGTAATCGTCAAGACGCTGAGTTGTGGCTGCTTCTCCAGGCAGGCTATTTCGCAGGCGTGCTCTTTCTGATCTGGCGGTCTGGCCGTCCTGGGAGCGCTGCACAAAGGCCAAGCATTTCGATGGCTGCTAGGAAGGTCGGCGGCTACCGCTAACCTGTTGTGAGGAAGAGGAATGAACCTTCGGACTTCGCAGCATTGGCGTGCGGGTTGCGTCGTTTCGACGGCGAAGCAGATGCTGAATCGATGACGGGTTCTCTTTGGAACACGACCTTTGGAAGGACTCGTGCATAGCAGTTTTAGCTCAACCACACACCGATGGAGAGAACATGCTGGAAAACTTCGAACGCCACCCGCTCACCTTTAGCCCGACCACCATCGGCGATCGAGCGGCCCCTTGCCATGTCCAAGGGACGATCCCGCACGCGCCTGCGCTTCGTCAACTTGGCCATCGCCGGAACAAAGTGCGTGCTCGCGGCCTGCGGCTACAATCCACAGCGGGTGACCCCCATCCTCTAGGCGCAGGCGAAGTCGGCATGAGGCGGCGTATGCCCGAAAGCCACCAAACGGGTGGCCTGAGGCCCCGCAACGCCAGCCAATGCCCACCAAGGGTGCGCCGACAGCACGCATCTGCCGTTCAAGAAGTGCTCCAGACATCAACAGCGCTCAAAAACGCCTCCCCTGCCAAGCCCTCTTGATCGGCCACGAAATGCGAACGCTACTCGTGGATCACCATGCAAAGCTTACCCGGGTGATGCAACGAGCGCTCTTGGACTGCGGTTTCGCCGTTGACGTGATGCCTACTCTCGAAGAGGCGTCGCTTGCATTTGGTTGTGCGCGCTATGACATTCTCCTGCTCGAGTTAGCCCTGCCGGACGGCGATGGGTTAGACTGGCTGAGGCAGTTGAGGCGCGACAGGCATTCGATCCCTGCTATCATGATGAGCAGCCTCGATGATCTCGATACGCGAATCGCGATTTTCAACGGCGGTGCGGACGATTTCTTGCCGAAGCCTGTCTCGATTGATGAACTCATTGCCCGAATACGAGCCGTTCTGCGGCGATCAACGCAGGTGACCGACCCCGTCGTTACATTTGGCAATCTCACATTCGATCCGATTGGCCGCCAGGTTTCCGTTGGTGGTCAGCCGCTAAAAATCCCGCGCCGCGAACTGTGCATCCTTGAGCATCTGCTCAACCGCGCAGGCCGCATGTTGCCGCGCACCATTCTGGTGGATAGCCTGTATTCGTTCGACAACGAAGTCTCGAGCAATGCGCTTGAAGTCGGAATCTCCCGCTTGCGTGCGCTTTTGGGCCAAGCCGGAGCGACGCTAACAATCAAGACGGCGCGGGGTATCGGCTATGTCCTTGAAGTGAATGAGGAGCCGCCGGACGGGTAGTCGGTCGAAATTGAACGCCGCATTCACCTTCAAGCTCTGCAATGACAAGGGCCACCCCGACTGTCGCTGTCGCTAACCCATCTGGTCGACGCCGTTGCCGTTGACGACCGAACACTGCGGCTCACCTTTTCCGGCAAGCAATCGGCCGCACCGCGCTCAACGTGGAGTCCTGATCCTGTCCAAGCCGGCTGGGCTCCGGCATTACACAATTAGCCCACCCCAAATTGAGCAACGAAGACGATTGGCTTGCTGGGCATGTTTGTGACAGCGCAATTGTTTGCGGCCGAAATGGACGCCCACTCGGCTGCGCAGCGGCCTACGGCCATGAAGGAGCCGATGATATCGGCTGGACCCGCACTGACCCGGCCCTCTGGCTCGCCTGTGGTCAACCGCCCGACGGCGGGAATGAGATGTCCTCAAAGCCGACGTTTACGCTGCTGGGTCACCTGCCAGACCTCAGAACTGCCATCCGGCTCGGCCGCGTGCTGGTGGATCTGTGACTGTTGAGCTATGCGGCACCCGCCACGCATCTGGTAGCACTCTTCGATAAGAAATAAGGGCGTCAATCTCTTTCGCCCGAAACCGCTCGATGGCTCACACAAGCCCAGCGACCTCACAGCGATTTCTCCATCGGCCGGCGACGAGTATGTGCTTTTGGATCCGCTCCCTTAACAGAGTGAGCGATCGAGATAAGCGTCGAATGCAGCAGCAACAGCCCGAGTCACAAAGCGGTGCTCCTGCCTCACGCGGATGCACCCCTTTTCGATGTCCACTATCCCGTCCTTGGCGAGCGTGGCCAGGCGTTCAGCTGAATTGAGAAGAGGGATCGGGTCAAACCCGTGGGCCGCACAGATTGCCGGCACATCGGCCTCCAAATCGCACATTAGCCGCTCGATGATTGCGGCTCGGACGCGGTCTTCGTCGGTGAGTCGGCAGCCTTTTGCTGTCGCCAGACTGCCAGCTCTGATGTGGCGGCTGTAGGTACGGGTTGCAACTTCGTTCTGGACATAACCATCTCCGAGACGGCCAATGGCCGACGCACCGAAGCCGATCACGGTTTTGGGGGTGTCGGCCGAGTAACCCAGGGAGTTACGCCGCAAGCGACCGGCTTGCTGCACCAGCGTGAGTTGGTCGTCCGGCAAGGCGAAATGGTCAAGTCCGATCTGGCGGTAGCCTGCTGCAACCAACGTCTCTGCCACGGCCGCGGCCTGTTCGGCGCGGGCAGCGATGTCCGGCAGCGCGGCCTCCTCGATCAGGCGCTGGTTTTTCTTAAAAGACGGAACATGCGCGTAGCCGAACACCGCAAGTCGGTCGGGGCGCATGGCGGCCGCCGCGGCCGCGGTCTGGACGCAGGACTGCACTGTCTGCTTGGGAAGACCGTAGAGAAGGTCGAAATTGATGCGGTTCACTCCGTGCCGGCGTAGGTTTTCGACAGCGGCTGTCGTCTGCGCTTCACTCTGGACCCGATTGATCGCTTTTTGAACAAGGGGATCGAAGCTCTGCACGCCGAGGCTCGCGCGGGTCACGCCGGCTGCCCCTAAGGCTTCGGCCATCTCGGCCGTGAATGTGCGCGGGTCGATCTCGACGGCGATCGTAGCCGTTTTCCTAAACGCAAAACGGTGGCGCAAGAGTTCCATTAGGGTCAGGAACTCCGCAGGTCCGATGAGGGTCGGCGTTCCGCCGCCGAAGTGCACGTCGCTCACGGGCAGCTGCTGTGGCGCTTGCTCCGCGACCAAACGGAGCTCCTCACGCAGAACCGCCAGATAGGCGAGGATCGGTGAATCCCGGGAAGCGACGGTGGTGGGGAATCCGCAATACCAGCACATTGAGCGGCAGAACGGAATATGGAGATAGAGCGACACGGGCTCGTCAGCCGGCAGGCCTCTTAGCCATTCCTCACAAGCCTCGGCGCCGACCGCTGCAGAGAACTGCGGAGCAGCCGGATAGATGGTATACCAAGGCGGACCAGCGTTGCCATATTTTGTCAGGATTGAGCTCTGCAATGGTCCCTGTTCCTTCCTCAGATCGGCATTATCCTGACCGCTGCGCTCTATGGCGTCTTTGCGCTATGTCAAATCGGTCCGCCTTAGCCAGAAATCTGAAGTCGGCGCTAGCCGCTGACTGCGGGAGCAGTCGCTACCCCTGACAATCATATTGCCGCCGAGCCACCGCGTGCCGTTCCGGCCCTCTAAATTGACATCTTCGGTTGATGTGCGTCGGGCCTCGAGTGCAGTTGAGCACTACTGACCTGCGACTCTCTTTCAGCCGGCATGCCAAGGAGTGTTTCTGTTCACTTGTTGAGAGGAACAGGACAGGCAAGTACGATCCCTCGAAAAATCTGACGTAGCCCGATTGGCCGCATCCTTGTTGGACAGCCGCCCCTATCCCGTCGGCCGGGCGCAGCCTGCCCGCAAGTGCCAATCTCCGCGACACGATGGACACCGATGAACTTGTCTCAGTCATGTTTGCGGAGATACTTTGGAGGCAGCGGATTGAAGAAGAAAACCCGCTAGGAAATCGCGCCTGCGAGGACGCGACCCGCCGTAGTTCAAACCGTGTGCGCGCAACTCAGGAATATCGGAAAGACCTGCCGAAGCGATTGGCGAGGTAGTTCGCGTCATTCCTACGGGTGGATAGCGCGGCTCTAGCCGTTTTCGCAGCCTATCCCGTCGTGATCGCGGTCGAGATCATAGATATCTGAACCTACGACAATGACTGGTCCGCTTACATACGCTGGTCCATTGCCGGTCCCGGACGAGCAATCGACATCACTGGCTATGGGGACGCAATTGCCTGTGTAGTTTGGATCGCAGGCGCCCTGGGCATGAGCCAACCAAGTGACGTTGCGCCAAGAGCGATAACGCACAAACGACGAACGCCATGCCCGCCCCCGGCTTTCAAACCCCAGAACACCTTAGAGGCGCAAATGGGCCGGCGCAAGTTATCTAGCATGCAGAATATTGTAGTCCCGGAGTATGCGGCGGCCATAGCGGACGAGATCGCCGTTGGCCAGGAGATCGCCAAACGTTGCAATACCAGCGGCGTTGTCCATGCATTCATGGCGCGAATGGGTGTGATCCAAAGAATCAACTTCACCAATCTGTTGAGTAGCATTAGACGTCGCTGATCTAATGAAATCAGGGGTATCGCGGTCGATCGACGATAGCAGCTGATGCGCACCGAAGAAATCATCGCCTGTTTGATGTGATCTGCGCGCTTCTGATGTGGCGAGCTCAGGTGTGGAATTTGCGAACGCCGCGATCGGCGTGGAAGGAGCGCGAAGAGAGTATGTGCGGGATTGTGGGCATCGTCGGGCAGCAGCCGGTCGCGGAACGGCTGGTCGATGCGTTGAAACGTCTGGAATATCGGGGCTATGATTCGGCGGGTGTCGCGACCATCGACGGTGGAGCGCTTCATCGGCGGCGCGCCAAGGGCAAGCTCGTCAATCTCGAGGCAAGGCTGAAAGAACAGCCTCTTACCGGCACTATCGGGATCGGCCATACGCGCTGGGCGACGCATGGCGCGCCAACGGAACGCAATGCCCACCCGCATTTCACCGACGGCATCGCAGTGGTGCACAATGGCATCATCGAAAATTTTGCTGAGTTGAAGGACGAACTGGCCGCTGCCGGCGTCGAGTTCCAGACCGAGACCGACACCGAGGTCGTCGCGCATCTCCTGGCAATACTTCGCCGGGATGGGATGGGACCGCGCGAGGCGATGTACGCGATGCTGAAGCGGCTGAGGGGTTCCTATGCTGTCGCTATTCTCTTCGAAGATGATCCGTCGACTATCATGGCGGCCCGCAACGGTCCGCCTCTGGCGATCGGCCATGGCAATGGCGAAATGTTCCTCGGCTCTGATGCCATCGCCCTGGCCCCTTTCACCAATGAAATCACCTATCTGATCGACGGCGATTGGGCGGTGATCGGCAAGTCGGGCGTCCATATCTTCGACATGGATGGCAACGTCGTCACCCGCCCGCGCCAGGTCTCGATGGCGACGGCCTATCTGGTCGACAAGGGCAATCATCGCCATTTCATGGAGAAGGAGATCTACGAGCAGCCGGCTGTCGTAGCCCAGGCTCTCGGCCACTACGTCAACCTCATCGACAACCGCGTCGCGCCCGTTTCCAGCGCGATCGATTTCGCCAAGGTGCCGAGCCTTGCCATCTCCGCCTGCGGCACGGCCTATCTGGCGGGCCTGATCGGCAAATACTGGTTCGAACGCTATGCGCGCCTGCCGGTAGAAATCGACGTCGCGTCGGAGTTCCGCTACCGCGAGATCCCACTGTCGCCGCAGTCGGCAGCACTCTTCATCTCGCAATCGGGCGAGACCGCCGACACGCTGGCATCGCTCCGCTATTGCAAGGAGCATGGCCTGAAGATCGGCGCCGTGGTCAATACTCGCGAGTCGACGATTGCCCGGGAATCCGACGTAGTCTATCCGATCCTGGCCGGCCCGGAGATCGGTGTCGCTTCCACGAAGGTTTTCACCTGCCAGCTTGCCGTTCTCGCCGCGCTTGCGATCAGTGCCGGCAAGGCGCGAGGCACCGTCAGCGACGATGAGGAGCAGGCGCTCGTCAAGAGCTTGGCCGAGATGCCCCGCATTATGGGCCAGGTGCTGAACAGCCTCCAGCCGATGATCGAACTCCTGTCCCGGGAGCTGTCGAAATGCCGCGACGTGCTCTATCTCGGCCGCGGCACCAGCTTCCCGCTGGCTATGGAAGGCGCCCTGAAGCTCAAGGAGATTTCCTATATCCACGCGGAGGGCTATGCCGCGGGCGAGCTGAAGCATGGCCCGATCGCGCTCATCGACGAAAACATGCGCGTCATCGTCATCGCGCCTCACGATCGCTTCTTCGAAAAGACCGTCTCCAACATGCAGGAAGTGGCGGCACGCGGCGGCCGCATCATCCTGATTACGGATGAAAGAGGTGCGGCCGCATCCAAACTCGACACGATGCACACGATCATGCTTCCCAACGTCGACGAGATCATTGCACCGATGATCTTCTCCTTGCCGGTTCAACTCCTTGCCTATCACACGGCCGTCTTCATGGGGACGGACGTTGACCAGCCGCGCAATCTGGCAAAATCGGTCACTGTCGAATAATCATCAGGCCGGAAACGTGACGACGTTGTGACTCCATGTCGGCTGTGACGGCCGCCGCGTTGCGATCTGAAATATCCTCCGATGGTCACCGATCTGGAAGACCTGCAGGCCATGCTGCCGGTCCTCGAGGCCGTCGTGCAGACCCCGAAGCCGCTGCTCATCATCTCGGAAAACGTCGAAGGCGAGCCCCTGGCGACGTTGGTCGTCGACAAGCTGCGGGCGGCCTGAAGATCGCCGCCGTCAAAGCGCCCGGCTCCGGTGATCGCCGCAAGGCCATGCTGGAAGACATCGCCGTCCCGACCGTTGGCCGGGTCATCTAGGAAGACCTCGGCACAAGCTCGAGAATGTCGGCATCAACATGCTCGGCCGCGCCAAGAGGATGTCGATCTCCAAGGAGAACATCATCATCGTCGACGGGGACGCTTCTGCTGCGCGACGGCTCAGGTGGGCGAGATTGCTGAAGCAGATATTGAGGGTGAGCTGATCTATCGCGGTCCGAATGTGATCATGGGCTATGCCGAATCCACCGCAGATCTGACCAAGGGGGGCGAGCTGATTGAACTCGCCACAGGCGATCTCGCAAGGCATGGCACCGACGTTCTTTGCCGAATTTATCGGCCGCCCGCCCGGTGTATATAACAACGCGTCGAACCCCCACCTTCGAAGAGTGTAACTGGACTACAGCCACTCGAACGGCCAGACGAGGCCCGTCAGCCTGAAGGTAAACAAGCAAGACAAATAAACCTTGTGCTGGCGATGCCGCATATCTTCCAATGGTCATCGCAAAACTGTCACGAGCGCAAACAGCGGTTGTTTTGTTCTCGGTGAGAGCCACTACACGTTTGCCACTATTCGCTTCCTGGATGGCTTTCATCCAAACAATCAATTTTACCCATCTCGCGGAATACTGCATCGATAAGGTTACTTGAGGGGAATCAGTTCCCTCGATCGCGAGATTTTGCGTGTAGCCCGCCGCCATGAATGTACCTTTGACGCATCTGCAACGCCTCGAGGCCGAGGCCATCCATATTTTCCGTGAGGTCGCGGCGACGTTTGCCAAGCCGGTGATGCTTTATTCGGTGGGTAAGGATTCGTCGGTGCTTCTGCACTTGGCGATGAAAGCCTTCTATCCGGCTAAGCCGCCATTTCCATTCCTACACGTCGACACGACCTGGAAATTCGGCGAGATGATCGAGTTTCGCGACTCGATGGCCGAGAAACTGGGCTTCGACCTTCTTGTGCACGTCAATCAAGACGGCGTGCGCGACGGCATCAACCCGTTCGATCACGGCTCGAACACCCACACCCATGTCATGAAAACGGTGGGCCTGCGCCAGGCGCTCGACAAATACGGCTTCGACGCGGCCTTTGGCGGCGCCCGCCGCGACGAGGAGAAGTCGCGCGCCAAGGAGCGCATCTTCTCGTTCCGCAATGCGCACCACGTCTGGGATCCCAAGAACCAGCGTCCGGAAATGTGGAAGATCTACAACACACGGATCTCGCCCGGTGAATCGATCCGCGTCTTCCCGCTGTCCAACTGGACCGAGCTCGACATCTGGCAATACATCTTGCGCGAGGAAATCCCGATCGTGCCGCTGTATTTCGCCGAGAAGCGGCCGGTGGTCGAGCGCGACGGCATGCTGATCATGCGCGACGACGACCGCATGAAGCTCCGGGCCGGCGAGGTCATAGAGAACCGCCTGGTCCGCTTTAGGACGCTCGGCTGCTATCCGCTGACGGGGGCTATAGATTCCGACGCCGACGATCTCGAAAGCATCGTCAATGAGATGCTGATTGCCCGAACCTCGGAACGCCAGGGCCGGCTGATCGACCGGGACGAGGCCGGCTCGATGGAAAAGAAGAAGCGCGAAGGCTATTTCTGAGAATGCGCCCCCTACTGGCAGAAAATCTCGTCGAGGCCGATACCGCCCGCGAGTTCATTGCCGACCAGGCAGAGAAGTCGCTGCTGCGCTTCCTGACCTGCGGTTCGGTCGACGACGGCAAGTCGACGCTGATCGGGCGCCTGCTTTCCGACACCAAGCAGATTTTCGAGGACCAGCTTGCTGCGCTCGAGCGCGATTCGCGCAAGCACGGCACCACCGGCGACGACGTCGACTTCGCGCTGCTGGTCGACGGCCTCGAGGCCGAGCGCGAGCAGGGCATTACTATCGACGTCGCCTATCGCTTCTTCGCCACGCCGAAGCGCAAGTTCATCGTCGCCGACACGCCCGGCCACGAACAATATACGCGCAACATGGCGACGGGCGCTTCGACGGCCGACCTCGCCATAGTGCTGATCGATGCCCGTCAGGGCGTACTGCGCCAGACGCGCCGCCATTCGATCATCGCTTCGCTGCTCGGCATCCGCCACGTAGTGCTCGCGGTCAACAAAATCGATCTGGTTGGCTTCGACCGCGACGTATTTGCTGAGATCGTCGCCGACTACACGGAATTCGCGAAGGATCTCGGCTTCTCGTCGATCGTGCCGATCCCGATATCAGCTCGCTTCGGCGACAACGTCTCCCGGCGCTCCACGCTGACCGGCTGGTATGCGGGCCCGACCCTGATCGATCACCTGGAAATGGTGGCAATCGGCGAAGCGAGCGAACAGCCGTTCCGGTTTCCCGTGCAGTATGTAAACCGGCCGAATCTCGATTTCCGCGGCTTCGCGGGAACAGTCGCGTCGGGCTCGGTTGCGGAGGGCGACGTAGTCGTTGTCGCGAAATCCGGCAAGCAGTCGCGGGTCAAGCGCATCGTCGCACAAGCCGGCGATCTCGAATGGGCGGTGGAAGGGCAGGCGGTCACCATAGTCCTGGAAGACGAGATCGAGGTTTCGCGCGGCAATCTCCTGGTTGCGCCCGAAGCACGGCCGCAGGTCGCCGACCAGTTCGCCGCCAACCTCGTCTGGTTCGACGAGCAGGCGCTTCTGCCCGGCCGCTCATACATATTGCGCACCGAAACCGACCAGGCGAGCGCGACCATTTCGGAATTGAAATACCGCGTCAATGTCAATGACTTCGCGCAGGAAGCGGCGAAATCGCTGGCGATGAATGAGGTCGGCGTCGTCAACATCTCGGCGCAGTCGCCTATCGCCTTCGACAGCTTCGCCGAAAACCGCACCACCGGTGCGTTCATCCTGATCGATCGCATCACCAATGCGACCGTCGGGGCCGGCATGATCCTGCATCGGCTGCGCCGCGCCGACAACATCCACTGGCAGTCGCTGGAAGTGACGAAGAGCGCCCGCGCTGCGGCCAAGCACCAGAAGCCGGCGGTTCTCTGGCTCACGGGGCTTTCTGGCTCGGGCAAGTCGACCATCGCCAATCTGCTCGAGAAGAAGCTGCATGCAAGCGGTCGCCACACCTACATTCTCGACGGCGATAATGTCCGCCACGGCCTTAATCGCGATCTCGGCTTCACCGACGAGGACCGTGTCGAAAACATCCGCCGCGTCGCCGAAGTGGCGCGCCTGATGGTCGACGCCGGCCTGATGGTGATCGTCTCCTTCATCTCGCCGTTTCTCGCCGAGCGCCGCATGGCGCGCGAAATGATGGGCGAGGGCGAGTTCATCGAGGTGTTCGTCGATACGCCGTTCGATGAATGCGCCGCACGCGATCCGAAAGGGCTCTATGCGAAAGCGCTCGGCGGCGAGATAAAGAACTTCACCGGCCTGGATTCGCCTTACGAACAGCCGGAAAACGCCGAAATACGGCTACAAACGACCGGCAAAACGCCGGAAGAGATGGTAGATGCGCTCGAAAGATCGCTCCATGAACGCAATATCGTCCAACGACCTGTTGACGACGAAAGTGGATCCATCTGACAAGGCGGCAATTCTGGCCCTTTTCGAAGGTCTGGCGCTTGCGGCCAGCCGCGCCATCATGGCGATGTTCGATGCCGGAATGGCGTTTGAGACGAAAGCCGACGCCTCTCCCGTGACCGAGGCCGACCGCGCCGCCGAGCGGGTGATCCTTGAAGAGCTGCGCGAGGCGCTGGCCGGCATCGCCGGTGTGGTGCCGGTGCTGGTCATCAAAGCAGAGCTGTTGCGGAGTGCCGCGGAGAAGACAAACTCGAAGACTACGCAGCGCAATCCGTCGACAACTCGACTTTCTCAGCATGTTCCTGCCATCCTTTTCGCCGGATCTCTGATTGCCCGCTTCGAAGTCTTCTGCATCATGGTGACGGGCGTGGTCCCCTCGCCGGCAATGTAACCACGTCGCTGACCGGAACGGGCTTCAGTCGCGAGGGCCCTCATCTTCTCGGAGTGGGTTGGAACTTCCTCTATGTCGGCGTGTCATTGGTCGCTGCGCACGGCCCGTCTCAGCCGGTGTGCACCGGTTTGGTAACGCAGGCTTTGGCGGCTATGCTGCAGCGAGTAGCTGGCGTCCACATCAGGTCTCTCCAATCAGGTTTCGACAACCCGTTGGAATCACGACCGCGCCAGCTGCTCAACCCCTTCGACGAGATCACTATTGGAGCACGGGGGGCTTTGTGTGGAGGTAGATCCACGCATCCACTAACCTATTGAACTATAATTATGATCAGGGGAAGATAACCGGGTGATCGGCGACAGAATCACACCTACCGGCAACCACCGTCCGTCCAAAAAACCAAGGGGGTCTCCAGATGCTCTGGCCGCCAAAACTTTTCTAGACAGGTTCTTACATGTCTGAATGCTATTTTCTGAACTGACATTTTTCTATACAGCACTCCATAAAAGCCGTAAAATTGATTGTTTCGATGGATCCCATCCACGCTATGGATAAATGGACACGTGCGCTTCAAAGGCCTTGATCTAAACCTCCTCGTCGCGCTCGACGCTCTCATGAACGAGCGCAACCTCACCGCTGCCGCGCGCAGCATCAATCTGAGCCAGCCCGCCATGAGCGCGGCCGTCGGCCGGTTGCGCGACTTTTTCCGTGATGAGCTATTTACGATGAGGGGCCGCGAACTTGTCCCAACACCCCGTGCGGAGGGGCTTGCTCCCGCCGTCCGCGAGGCGCTGCTGCACGTCCAGCTCTCCATCATTTCCTGGGACATGTTCGACCCAGCTCAATCGGAGCGCCGCTTCAGGATCAGCCTTTCTGATTTCATGACACTCGTATTTTTTCAAAAGGTCGTGGAGCGTGTTGCGCGGGAAGCTCCCGCCGTCAGCTTCGAGTTGCTGCCTCTCGCCGACGACCCCAATGAGCTTCTCCGGCGCGGTGAGGTCGATTTTCTAATCCTTCCGGAAGTGTTCATTTCGAGCGCGCATCCTAGAGCGGCACTGTTCGACGAGACACTCGTGTGCGTAGGCTGCCCCACGAACAAGCAGCTATCACGCCAGCTTACATTCGAGCAATACATGTCGATGGGGCACGTTGCGCCCCATTTCCGGGGTGCGCTGCGACCCTCCATCGAAGAATGGTTTTTGCTCGAGCACGGTGTCGAGAGACGTATCGAAGTCGTCGTGCAGAATTTTAGCATGATCCCGCCCGTGCTATCAGGCACTGACCGTATAGCGACGGTACCGTTACGGCTGGTTAAGCATTTTGCAAAATCGATACCCCTGCGGATCGTCGACCTTCCGCGGCCGCTTCCCGTATTCACCGAGGCCGTACAATGGCCTGCCCTTCATAATAGCGATTCGGCGAGCATCTGGATGCGCGAGATATTGTTCCAGGAGGCGTCCCGCATGGCTTCTCACCGAGAGGCTGTTGCAGGCCCCAAGAGCTCCTAGATTCAATGCGTATTTTGGGCCAGCCGTCAGTAACCCAAGAACGTCTCCGCCCGGATGCCCTTGCGCTTGACCCAGCCTGTCTGAGGAGTGTTTGTATTGCGGAGACCATAGCGGGCCCGTCCGGCCGAGTAATAGACTGGTACCGTGACATCACCGACGTGTTTCGAAAACATCATCAGCGGTTTGGAGAGGGTGCGCCGCATGGAAAAGCCGGCGCGGCAGCGACGGTAGACGCCTTATGGGCTTGCTCGCGCAGCTGGAGTTCGGCTGCGCCTCTAGGAAGGCCTTGGCGTGGCGGGTTTCGATGCACACCACCGGCAGGCCGGCTTCGGCCAGGCCGCTGAACAGCCATTGCGACAATGGCCCGGCTTCAAGCCCGATCCGCTCAAGTCCAGGCAGGATCCGAGAGCACCCACACAAGATCCTCGGGATGGCTCTCCACCTTCATCTCCCGGCAGATCTTGCCGGTTTCGTCGACGATGCAAATCGCGGTTTCTTTCACCGCGACGTCCAATCCGGCATAATGTTTCATGCTGCGCTTCTCCCTGTGATGCTTGTGGCTGCGGGCATGCAGGCCACGTTTAACCATCAGCTCGAAGCGCAGCACCTTCAACCTGTCCACCATGCATTGTCGCCCGAAAATCAGGCTCAAGCCGAATCCCTCATCTCGGGCGGGCCGAGCCGATCCCCCTGGCAGATTGATGCGTCGGACGTGAGTATGCGCCGTGTTGTCCAGCGGATCGCCGCCAAGTTTGATCGGGTGTATTTCTGTTACGAGGCCGGCCCGACCGGCTATGGTCTCTATCGGCTGATCCGATCGCTCGGCCATGAATGCATGGTGGTCGCCCCATCGCTGATCCCAAGGAAGCCCGGCGACCGGGTGAGACGAACCGCCGGGATGCTCTTTCCCTGGCCAGACTGCTGCGCGCCGGCCAACTGTGGGTTCCCGATGAAAGTCACGAGGCCATGCGGGATCTTGTCCGCGCCCGGCAGCTGCAGTCGAGACGCTGCTCGTTCACCGGCAGCATGTGAGCGCCTTCATGCTCAACCACTGTCGTATCTATCCGCGCAAGAAGGGCCTGGACGCTGCGCTATCTGCGCTGGCTGCAGGAGCAGCCGTTCGATATCCCGCGCGTCAGATCGCACTCCAGGAAATGGTCGAAGCGGTGCGCGTGTCGAAAGGGTTCGCCATATGCTGGTCGGAAGCGCATGGACCTGTCATCCGTCCAAGTAGGCAAGGCGAAGCAGTACCGGCTGGAGCAAGCCGCATCGAAGGTGAGCGAGATCACATGGCATTTGGACGGCTCAAACAGTGGGTTTGCCGGCCGCCTTGAAGTGATTGAAGGTCGGGACAGGGCGGCGGCAGCGCCCGCAGGCAGAGACGGCGCGGATCGTGGCCGAGAGCCTTATGCGGGCGTGCGCGTTTCGGAGATGGTGCGCAAATACGGGGTGACGCGCTGGCAGGTCTATGATGGCGCAAGCAGCTCGGAGTGGGCGGCTGGCGCTACCGGAAAGCATGCGGCAGGACCCGCCTTTGCCGCCCTGGAAGAGCCGTCGCGTGGCAAGGCGACGGGGAGCGCCACCTGTCACGCATCATCCGCATCGTTCGACGGGCGCAATGATTGGCGCCGGACGCGCGGAGCGCCGGATTATGGGGAGTCCGCGGCGGCAATCGCCTGCGAAGCGCAAAGCCCCTGCCCTTTCGGTCGCGAGGATCGAGCGCCGTCTGTCCGCCTGGCCTGGAACGTTACCGAGCGCGGTTTTGTCCTCGACCGCGCCGACCGCCATATCGCCAGCGTGCTCGCCGGCGGCCTGCGGCGCTCGGAGATCGTCGGCCTCGACGTCGTCCGCGACGACCATATTGTGGGGGGCCACAACGACGGCAGCGGCTGGGTCGAGATCTTTCCTGACAAAGGAATCCTGGTCCTGCGCGGCAACACGGGCTTGCGTGAGGTTGAGGTCGGCCGCGGCTCCAGCGACCTCTCCTGCCCCGCCCTCGCGCTCGAGACCTGGATCCGCCCCGGCCGCATCGCGCGAGGCCCCTCTTCCGGCGCATTTTTCGGGACAACAAAACCGTCCATGCCGGGCGGCTTTCCGATAAGCATGTCGCTCGCCTGGTCAAGCAGACCGCACTCGCCGCCGGCGTCCGCTCCGATCTTCCGGAAGGAGAACGTGAGCTGCTGTTTTCCGGGCATTCGCTCCGGTCAGGCCTCGCCTCCTTGGCCGACGTCGAGGAACGCTATGTGCAAAAGCAGCTCGGGGCTTTAAAGGCCCCTCCCCTGCCGCCGGCCTGAAACCGTTAGGTCAAAATTGCGGGCTGGATTACAGGCGGTCAATCTGATCCTGAAACGCCGCGTCGCCGCGGCCGGGCTCGACCCAACGCCTTCAGTGCCCACGGCCTGCGGTCCGGCTATCTCACCGAGACCGCCCGTCGCGGCATCCGCTGCCGGAAGCCATTCAGCAGCTAGCACCGCTCGGTGCCACAGCCTCCAACTAACGTTGCTGGCTTCGTCACCGCGGCCCTGCGACCACACGGTCTTTCATGGATTGGATGCGACTGTCGGCAAAAGGCTCCCGGATTGAGCAAACCGGATCACTATTTTACGCCGGTGAGAGCGTTGTGTCTGCCATGTGCACGCGCGCTGCCGCCGCCAGCAGGTCGGCTTGGGTGATCAGGCCAAGGATGCGTCGCTCGGCATCGACGATGACTACGGCATGGCTGCGGCCGTCGGTGAGCACGGGAAGCAGGCGCATCGAGCCGGCCTTCGCCGAGCTCAACCGGGAAGGCATCGCCACGCCGCCCGATGTGATCAAACCGATCACCCCGCTCGGGTGTCAGCCTATCAGTCTCACTGGCGATTACATCTGGACTCCGGCGGACCGCCGACCTCAGGCCAAGGCGGCGAGAAACATCCATTCTCGCAGCGTGATCACCGTATGTTCTAGAAAGTCGGACAGATTCACCACTTTCGTGTCGTGACGCCCTTCTGACACAGCCATTTCTAGCCCGGGCGCGCGGTCGACACCGGCCTGCTACGCCAATCCAAGCTTCTTCTTCAGTTCCGCATTCTCCTTGCGAAGGCGTTCGGCGAGCAGGCTCTTCAGTCGCTTGTTTTCGTCCTCGAGCGCGACAAGGTCCTTCAGATCATCGCTGCCCGATACAGGTGTCGCGGCCTTCCTCCAGTGATAGTAGGTCTGCTCCGCTATGCCGGCTTGCCGTACCGCCATCTTCAAAGTAGCGCCACCGTTCATCGACTTTTCGATCTCAGAGAGCTTCTGGGCCCGCTCCTCTTCGGAGTAAATTTTCCGGCCGCTCCGAACAGCTGCCGATGATTCAGCCGCTGAGGGTGCCGGCGTGGCTCCAGTGGTGCGCGCAGATGACATTGGCTGCGCCTTCGTCTTCCGCGATTGCGGGGCTCTCCTCTTTGGCGACCCCGCTTTGACAGCCGGCTCAGAGGTGGCTTCTATAGGTTCAGCGTCTTTGACATCTGGCATAAAAGGCTCCGCGTGCAGTTTGAACACATGTTCACGATCGGCGGATATCACATTGGAGTCAATAATCTGACAATTTGGCAGCTCTGTCTCTTCAAGCTCACTTGTCGTCTCGGCGATCGCCGCTGAGAAATCGAAATCACTCCAAATGGGCCCGACCCGTCTTTGACGCCCACGCTTCTGTTTGATTTCAACGATAAATGGTCGCGTCTGGCGCCTCATGGTTTCTTCCTTGAGAGAAAGTTGTTTGCTGAAGAGGTCACGGCCCGGTCAGAATAAAGCGTACCCGCGCTTCTTGTTTGCACCGGCCTTTATCCATCAGTCCGCTCGTTGGCAACTCCGTGGAAGCCGATCTCAATCCCGCGGTGGCGCCGAAAGTAATTCCCTCGCGACGCAGCGTGGCTGCGGACGGGGGCGGCGAACACGCCCCTAGACTCAAGACCAAGAGCCTGCCTGCCCAAATCGCTCCCTGCGCAATCCCTCGCGGCTCATCATCGCCAATGACTTCTTGAACAGGAACTCGAACTCGACCATGCGCCGCGACCAGTGGCTGTATGCGGCACCGTCCACCGAGCCTGGCCGCTGTCAAAAAGCGCTGTTAACCAAATTTTCTAACCCGCCAATGCTTATTCGCGAGACTGAAGGCGTGAGGTGATTGATGTGTGATTCGAACATAAGCGCGTTTCCGCTGCATCGGCGGCGGAAATTGGTCGAAGGTATCGCCCGGGTCTAGGAATCCAAGCACGGGGAGGACGCGAATGCCTTCTGGCGCAGCACCGCCAAGGCAATTCTCGTTCAACTGTCCGAATCAGGAATTGCACCCGGGCTCGCCGAACAAGAAGTTGGAACGCTTCTTCATGCTGTCTTAGGCGATCTAGCCACTCGGAGTGCTGCGAAACTTTCACGATAGCATCGGCTCACGACGAAGGATCGCCGTGTGGAGCTCCGGGGTCCCGCAAGCGTAGCACCACTGCATCCGTCAAGTGCAAGGTTGCGGATCAAAAGATCGCCGCGTTACACGAAATCTTGTACGCGAATGTGCTCTCGGGTTTGATAAGGTTCCGCATCGACGATGGCTAGGCGATGCGGAAATCCGCATTCATGGAAGGCCGACGGTTCTGCGCCACCCAGCTTTTCCACGAGCGGAACCCGCGAAAACAATGAGCCGGAATGTTTGAATTCCAGTCTGCCAATTATGCGACTTTCGAAGCACAAAAGGCGAACATGGCGTAGTCTTGTATGTTTCGATTTCACAGGCTCTGGCTCAGTTCGGCGCGGCCGGCATGGTGAATGTCTGGAAGGGGGCCGAATCCGGCGTTGGACGTTAAAGACGAGGTAGCCGCCATCTCTCGGGAGCTTGGTCGCCAAGAGGCGCAGGTCAAATTGTCTGCAGCCTCTTGAAATGTAATGCTACTGTTTCCATTTTAAAGCATGCAGTCCCTGCCGACGTACGACCAGGACTTCCGCAAGGCGCTCCCGCCCAGCGACACGGCGCTCGTGGCGGCGTGGCGCTTTCTCGGTCGACTATCTGACGCTGACTCAGTCGCTCCGTGCCGCGCCGGGGAGACCTTCGCCGATCTTGTTGCGCAGCTAACGGACCGGCGTGTCTTCACCACCGCGCACGAGATCGCGCATGACCTACTGGATCATCTGAAGGACGCACGCGGCGACGCGGCGAAATTTTGGAAAACGATCGACAGCTTCGAGACGTGTTTCCAAGTCCGCTATCGCGAGGATTTCGATGTCGACGTCGACACTGTTCTTTCACACAATCTCAATCGACTAGCCGGCCACTTAGCTGCCGATAGCCAGCATCGCAGCTTCACTGTCCAGAATTACATGTCGGCGACCAAGCGCGATGCATTGGTCAATGCACTGATCGCGAAGTTACTCAGTGATCCGTTCTCAACTAATGATGGCCTTGAGGCGATCCAAATCAAGGTCGTGGAGATTGTTGCTTTCGCGATACGGGAGGTGCGCGAGGTCGTTCGGCTCCGGCTGATCTTCTATTTTCCGTCACCCTCGGGGGCGGCGCCTTCCACTCGCGAAATGGTTTTGAGCTTTATGCTCTGTACCGGATGCCCTCCTCCCACGAGCGATGCCGTTGCTGCGCATGCCGCGCGGATTGCTTCGTTAAAGGTTGGAGCTTCTTTACATGACATCCCGCATTTCGGACCTCAGGGTCCTGCAGGCCCAGCAGCATGGCTGCATCGTAGGCCTGCCCAAAGCCTTCGCCGAGGAGGTGGCAGCGCTCGCCGACTTCCTCATGGATTGCCACCTCTGGTCCGACGCTACGCTGCTCTTCGAGGGCGAGATCGTCGGTTGCGGTCGGGGTCGCTGGCGCGTGCCTGTCACGGCCGGATGGTGGCTTGTGTTCGACTGGATGCGGCCGATCGGCTCTGTCGAACTGCAGCTATGGCATGAGGATGATGGCTGACCAACGTGATTTTCCACCGCAGATGCCGGGGGTTTTCCTGCGTGATCGGGTGCTACGCAAGCCCGGTTCACGCATCACGCAGGAAGCTTTGGCCGATGCGCTCGATGTCTCTCGCTTCACAGTGAACCAGATCATCAACGGGCACCGCGCTATCACTGCTGATATGGCGGTCCGGCTCGCCTTCGTGCTCGGCACCTCGCCGGATCTGTGGCTCGACATGCAAAAGCGTGTCGATCTTTTTGACGCGTACCGCAAGCTTACGCAGAAAGCGCCAAAGCTGGTCAAATTGCGTGAGCAAGATGTAAAGCCCCCGTCAAACCGTGACTAGACGGCGGATCATTGCCGATACCATCGCCGCACAGCTCTCGGCTTCAAACATACCAAAACAAAGCAAGATACGGACTCCCCGAGGCACCTGAATGAGAAGCGCGCTCAACTACCTTCATCGACGTGGAGCTGCAGACGCGGGCCAACGAGCATGATAGCGTCGAAGATCAAAGCTAGAAGCGCACCCACACCGCCGCCTTTGACGTCACAAATGACCGCTTTCCAGCTTTAATATGGAACCGCGAA
Organism: Mesorhizobium sp. BHbdii; assembly: GCF_053848045.1. NCBI lineage: Bacteria > Pseudomonadati > Pseudomonadota > Alphaproteobacteria > Hyphomicrobiales > Phyllobacteriaceae > Mesorhizobium > Mesorhizobium sp. BHbdii. Next base: position 62,173 of record NZ_JBSPKX010000009.1, read on the forward strand.
CGGCAACGATGAGGCGCTTCGCGGCCCCACCGAGACAGTAGACGGTTCGTCCAGCCATCCTAGTTAGGATTGCCGCTACAGCCCTTGGCATAGCCTGGTCGCCGGCTGCGACCGTCAGTCAGCCTTCAATCGCAAGTGGAGCGCTGGCAGTGGAATGTAAGCGAGCCTTGAAATAGCTTCCGTCACGATTCTCCGGAATTGCACTATCATCCTCCTTGGCTATCGACGCCAGCGAGGAGATGTACTGCTCCTCCTTTTCTCCCACGCCCCTAATCCTCCAGATGAATGAGCTGTTCCGGAACAATGCGAAGAGGTTGTTCATCTCGCGGCGTCTGGCAAAGCTCTTCCAAAGTGCCCGGTGACACCTGTCGAAAAGCGATCCGTTGGATGAACAAGTACTGGTAGGCCGCGATGAGCCGGGAATGGTCCGCGTTCGAAAGCGCTTCGCCGTCCTCGAGGACTTGCTCGGCCAAACTGACCGCGGCCCTCGCCAGGTTGTATATGTCGTCGGAATCCTTCTTCGGGCTCAGCACCTCATTTAGATACCTGTCCGCAAACCCCTTGTCGTCGCTCTCGCTTGCCAGCTGAAGTGCCAGATTGTTCGCGACGATATGCGATTTTTTCTTGCGCGCCTCTAGCTGCAGCCTCACGAGCTTGGCCGTGCGTTCCGGACTTGCGGGCTCGCTCTGGATGATGATCGATCTCGCCTGCAGCTTGTAAGAGTTGTCCTTAGTGGCCTTGAGAAGTTTCTCGGCGTATTCCTTAGCCTTCGGATCTCCGCCGTAGGCCAATGCCAGCGAAAGCCAGAGGGATTCGCGATCTGATCTATCAAACTGTGAGGGGTCCAGCTCTTCCAATATTTGGATCGCTCTGGAGCGCTCCCCTGTCAGCCGGAGCGCCTGGCCATAGTTGAGCCGGACGCGAGCGACCATATCGTCGGCGACATCGCCGAGCCCCAGGTGTGGAGCACGGCGGTGATGCCGATACGGGCGCCAAGATGCTTTGGATCGGCCGCGATCGTCAGCATCGTCTCCGACCCGGCGCGGAGCAGCAGGTCGTAGACCAGCGCCTTGTTGTGGAAGGCGATGTTGGCGACCTCGGCGGGCAGCGTGAAGACGACGTGGAAGTATCCCACCGGCAGCAGGTCGGCTTCGCGCTCGGCCAGCCATGTACGCGCGGCAGCGCCTTGGCACTTCGGACAGTGCCGGTTGCGGCAGCTGTTGTAGGCGATGCGCCACTGGCCGCAGTCCTCGCAGGCCTCGACATGCCCGCCAAGGGCTGCGGTGCGGCAGTGTTCGATCGCGGACATCACCTTGAGCTGGTGCAGGCTCAGGTGCCCGGCATGGGTGGCCTGGTAGGAGGGCCCGGCAGCACGGAAGATATCGGCGACTTCGAGGCGCTCGCGCACCGGTTCAGCCAGGCGGTGTCTTGCCTTCCATCAGGGCCATCAGCCGGTCGAGCGGCCCTGCGACCGCGTGGATCGTCCGGGTCGAGACCTTGGTGCAGAGCGCTGTCGTTTCGAGCTTGCTGTGCCCGAGCAGTACCTGGATGACGCGGATGTCGACATCCTGCTCGAGCAGGTGGGTGGCGAAGCTGTGCCGCAGCGTATGCGGCTGACGCGCTTGCGGATGCCGGCGACTTCGGCGGCTTCCTGAACCGCGCGATGTAGTTGCCGCGACGAGATCGGATCGGTGCAACTGCGCCCCGGGAACAGCCAGCCATGCGGAAGCATCACCCCGCGACGCCTGCCTTCGCGCCACCACAGCCGCAGCAGTTCCAAGAGTTGCGGCGAGAGCATGGCGTTGCGATCCTTGCGTCCTTTGCCCTATTCGACGCGGATTAGCATGCGTGTGCTGTCGATATCATCGACCTTGAGGTGCGCGACCTCCGATACGCGCAGGCCCGCGCCATAGGCGACACCGAGCGCGGCCTTGTACTTGATGCCAGGTGCTGCTTCGAGCAGCCCCGCCGCTTCCTCCACGCTCAGCACGTCCGGCGGCTTGCGTGGATAGCGCATGATCACCAGCACACGGGCCAGATCCCGCCGCTTCAGCGTCACCAGGAACAGGAACCGCAGCGCCGAGACCGCGCCATTGATGGTCGCAGGCCCGACGCCGTTCTCATGCTGATACAGCTGGAAGCGGCGGATGTCCTCGGGCGTCGCAGTATCGGGAGAGCGTCGGAGGAAGGCTGCGAAGCGCCGGATGTGACGGAAGTAGTCCTGCTGGGTATGGGAGCCTAGGCCCCGCATGAGCATGTCTTGCTGCATGCGCTGGCGAAGCGGAGAGATCGGTGCATCGGTCGACAGGGTATCCATGGCGAGTTCCTCTCGTTGAAGGAACTCCATGGTCGGATCGCAGCTTCCACCCGCTCAAGACCAACGCCTGTCGCGCCATCTCAGAACGAGGCGCCCCTCCCGCGAAGCGGGTTCGTGCATGAGGCGCGAAGCGGTCGTTGACAATGCAACTTGCTTCGAGAAACGACCAACGACAATGTCGTTTGGGTTACCCGAGCATGTGAATGGCGACGTTAGGAATGACCGTCTTGGCGATGTCGCATAGGTGCTGATGATGCGTCAGGTAGATCACCTGGCCAACACGGGCCATCTCTCCGAACAATCGGAAAACTTCCTCCGACCGGAGATGGTCAAACGTTTCCATGATGTCGTCGGCGATGAACGGAACAGACGGCCTGAGCTTGGCAAACTCGTAATATCCGGCGAGGCGTAGAGCCAGGTAGAGCTGAAAACGCGCGCCTTTCGACAAAGCGTCTGCGAGCTTCGATTGGCCATCCCGCTGTGTCGCGATGAGGACCTCGCCGCCCTTTACCGGTTGGGTCGTCAAGCCTGTGTAGTGGCCGCGCGTTATCAGTGCGAAGGCGTCGGAGGCCTCGCTCATCATTCCAGAGCGGTGACGTTCGCGATAAACCCGGAGCGCGCTCGCCGCCGACATCACCCCAAGTTTCAATTCGATATAGCGGACGGCCTTCTCCTCGATTTCGAGAAGGACGGTGCGACGATCAGCATCGATCCGGGCAACTGCGCTGTCGCCGCCGATCGCATCGAGCTTGTCGGTCGCCCGGGTGCGTCGAACGAGCTGCTGTTGCAGTGAGTCATCGAGGTCGGCGAGACGCCGCTCGACTTCGGCCTTTTCAATTGCAAGCCCATCGAGATCGAGGCCTTCCAGTAACGACTGCGCTTGGATGAAGTCGTAGAGGGCGAGTTCGCTCGTGAGTCGTTCTTCAAGCTCGGCCACGGCACTATGCAGGACGTCTCGCTCGCGAAGCTGTTCATCGCGCTCCACGACTTCGGGCAGAGTTCTCACCCCAAAGGCATCGAGCACTTCCTGCTTTGTCGTCTTGTATGTCGCGACCTCAGCATTCAGTGCCTCACGAACGTCCTGCAACTTTTGAACGTCAAGGAGGAGATTTTCCCTCGCCTCACGGGCCCGCTCGGCTTGCTCGAGGCGCTCGGCCAGCCTGACGCTCACCTGTTCTGGCGCCTCGTCGCTCGCACGCTCGCTGGCCGGCGCAACAAGGCAGGCGACCTCTTCAGCAAATGCAGTCCGATCCGCCTCCATCTTGCTTATGCGTATACGCATGGCCTCACGATCCTGCAGGGCCTTGGACAGCTCTGACAACTGATCGAGCACGCTGCCAAGCCCGGTTCCGACGATGCCTTCTTCGAGCCAAGTGCCCCTTAGTATTTCCTTGACCTCGGCCTGCCATGCACCCTCTCGCCGCTCGGCAATTTCAACAGCGAGCCGCCTGGCGGCCAGCTCCTCTTCCTTGGCGGCGACGCTCCTCAGCGCTTCCGCGCGTTCCGCGTCGACCTTCGCCTGCCTATCCAGAAAGCGCTCGGCGGCGACCACCATTGCCTCCAGGGCCTCAACAGCTTCCGGCTGAATTCCAACGCTTTGAAGAGCCGAGGCCAATCCGAGATGGATCCGCTCTCCTTCGGCTGTTGCGCGTTCAATCCTTGTGCGTGCGAGCAGGATATCGTCCCAGGCGCCAAGCGCGTCAGCGCGCGCGGAAAGGCGCTCCTCGAGAAGTCCGATCAGCAAGCCGAGCGACTGCGCCCGGCAATCCTCAAGCAAGGCGCTGGCCATTCGCTTGATTTCAGCGGACGCCATTTCTGCGCGCTGGGCCACCCCGGCGAGTTGGCAGTTTACGCGCTCTATTGCCGCTTCGGTCTCGGCCGCCTTTTGTTTGATTGCGCGCAGATCCGCGAGCTCGCCCGCATGGGCCAATCGAGCCGTGGCGACACGATCGTCCTTTGCCAATGCCGCGGCAAACACGTCTGCCGTTTCGGCCTTGAGGTCCGCCCGGTGATTTCGCCAGGCCTCATCTCTCTCACGTCGTATTGCCGCGGCTGTGTCATCGTCGGCGAGATCGGCCGAGGCGCGGACAGCAGCCAGGCGTGACGAAGTGGATACTCGGTTTTGTTCATGCTCAGCCAGACGCTCGGAGAAGACTGCCTTGTCCCTTTGAAGCTCCGCGGCCAGTGTTTTCCAGGCAGCCATCTGCGTCGGTGGCGGAACCGATAGCTTCGAAAGTGCGTCCGCATCTCCCGACCACGGCTGGAGGCGCCGTACCGCATCCGCCAGCCTTGTTTGCCGCTCGTCCTCCAATGCGCGCGCCTCTGTTATCTCCCGGGCGTGACTACTGGCCTTCGCCTCCGACACGGCTGCCGTCAGCCTGGCTCTTGCGGGCTCGGGCACCGCCCTCTCCTCGCCAACGCGACCTCGTGCAGCGTTGAGCCCATCGAGCGCGGCAGCGGCTTCATCGCGGGCCATCCGAAGGCTCGTCGTGATGCCTGAGCGTTGTTCGACCATGTTGCGAAGCGTGCCGACCACAAAGGCAGGCAGGATGAGCCGGGACGGATCCTGTTCGGCCGATCTTCCGAGCGCGGCGAGACAGTTCGCCACCATCTGGTCAAGCATCTGGACTTCCATTTTGCGGGTCGGCAGATCCATGCCCGCGGACGCATAACGCGCCTTGCGATCGGCAAGCCCGCGCACCGATTCGGAGATCGCCAGCACAGCGTCGTCAACTGCGATTGCTTCGATCTTTACCTTTGCCCGATCGATCTCATCGGCATTCGCCTGGAGACGGGTTCTTAAGCGCGCGTCCTGATCGATCAATTCCGCGACGCTGCCACTCCAGGTCCTGGGAGGAGACGGGATGTCAGGCAGCTCAGCCAGTCTGGTCGCCTTGCGCTTGATCTCCGCGAGGAGCGGCGCGGCGCGGGTGTACTGGGCGATTGTAGCCAGTCGCGCCGACAACACCGAGCGTTCAGCGAGACTGCGATCATACTTGTCATGGGCTTCCACCCGTTCCGCCTCGAGCGCTTCGAATGTCGAGGCCAGGGTGTCGATCGTCTCCTTGCGTGACTTGAGTTCCGCGAACCGCTTCTTCAGCAGCGCGATTTCGGTGATTTGGGCCTGTTTTCGGTAAAGCCCATCTGCCTCCGTCTCCAGTGCGGCCAAGACATCGCTGGCATGACCAAGCCCGGCTGTGGCGGTGAAAAGGAGCTTGCCGAGATCACCCCGCGATTCGAGGATCGCCTTGCCCCCTGCCTCCAGCGTCTCGTCATCCAGTGAGAACATGCTGCTGTAGGCATCGCGCGACAAGCCCGCCAGGTGCGCCGAAATGGCGATTTCGCTGAGGGGCTGGCCTTCAGCGTCGTGCAGCGAGTTGCTGCGGCTTTTGGTGCGGGAAACGGCAAGCGCTCGTCCCTCGAATTCGAGCAGTCCGCCGATGCGCATGGAGCTATATTCGTGCAGGAAATTGTAGCGGCTGCGCTCTTCGATGCCGAAGAGCAAATCGAGATAGGCAGAAAGCGCGGTCGATTTGCCAGCTTCGTTCAAACCGAACACGATATGCAGATCGGGACCTGAAACCGGCTTCTCTCCGAAGTCGATCGCCTTGTCGGTAAACTTGCCGTAGCGGGTCAGATCAAGGTGCCGCAATCTCATCGCGGTGTACCTGCCTTGAGCCTCGCCGTGACCACGTCGACGCCGCGTGCCAGCACATCGTCGAGGAACTGTTCAAGCCCTGCTTCGTCCTTGCCGGCGAAACCGCGGGCATCGGGCGGCAGGTCCGCGATTGTCTTCGACACGAATTCTCGCGCTTCGGCTCGAAATGCCTCAGAGCCCGCATTGGCGCGCATAGACTCTGCTAGCTCCAGGGTGGGATCGGCAACACTTGCCAAATCTCCGGCATAGGGAGCCGAAAGATCAAGTTCCAGCTTCTCCACCCAGGTGTCGCCCACCTGTTCCGCTGCCTGTTCGGCTTCTGCGACAGCCAAGTCCCGATCGCGCATCAGCGACCAGGACAATGCTGAAGTGCCGATCAGGCCAAGGCGGGCAACAAGGTAGCGCGATCTGGTAACCTCCCGGGATTGCTCCAGCCCCGCTCGGATGCGGTCGACGGCCTCGCTCCATTCCAACGCCCCAGTCAGATCGATGATCACCCGCTCGAACTGCGCCACGCTGGTGAGCCTCTCCTCGATCTCGACGGAGCGATCGTCGCGAATGGTGACCAGCGTGACCGACTTCTCGCCGGCCTCATTGATATCCCTCCCCTGAGGGATCCCTGGCATCACGAGCGTACTCGCACCGAGATACACTTGGCGAACGTGAATGTGACCGAGCGCCCAATAGTCAAACCCGTGGCAGTGCAGGTCGGCGACGCTGCAAGGTGCATAAACGTCATGACCTGGGGAGCCGGCCAGGCTAGTATGCATAATGCCGATGTTCGCAGCTCCCTCCTGCGGGCCTGCATATTTGGGCAACAGGCTTTCCGCAGCCTTGGGACTGGCGAAGCTGAGACCATGGAACGCGACATCTGGCCCAGCGCCAGACTGGATCACGGATTGGCAGCGGCCGCCAAAAATGGTCACCGAGTCGGGCAGCACGAGCTGCTTCGTAATCCGCGACATGGCGTCGTGGTTGCCGCGGACCATGTAGACCCTGACGCCAGCTTGATGGAGACGCGTCATCTGGGATCCCAGAAAGCGTGCCGTCTTCATCGAAGTCTGGTCGCCATCGTAAAGATCGCCGGCGATCACGAGAGCGTCGACACGCTCCGCCAGGCAAAGGTCCACTATTGCGGCGAAAGCCTGTCGGCTGGCATCTCCGACAAGTTCGGCGACCTCGGGATTGCGCAGCGCTAGCGAGCGCAACGGCGAATCGAGATGGATGTCCGCCGTATGGATAAATCGAAATGCCATCCGGGGCGCTCTCCAGGCCCGAACAGACGTTCAGGCAAATGCCGATACTAAGTCCAAGTCGGCCAAACCGTATGGCGAACGGCCACGGCTCTCAGGACTTCGGTAGCAAAGTCCGACAGCGTTGGGCAACAGTCCTGGTGAGTCTCGCGACATCAAGCTCGGCCCGAGCGACGATCTTTGCACGACGTACTTGGCCTGATCAGGTTTTCGGTTCTCGGGCGTCAACCATTGCGTGGATAAGCGAAGCATTTGCAATGGTGCAGCTCACAATCATCCGGCAGGCGCCTTTTATATCTCGCAAAAAACGCTACTCTGAATTCGGGGGGTGGGGTCAATGCAATCTGCTGATAGTTCAGAGTTAGTAAAAAATGATGGTGCGATAGCGGATAGCTCGCCTACCCCGAGCATCCTCGCTGACGTTGCGTCCAGCTTCACTTATGCATCATATCAGAATGCGATCCCGGTTATCCGGTCCGTCCGGCTCGATAACGATTCTGCCCGCAGTCTAGAGAACTGCCGGCTCGAACTGACGTCGTCGCCATCATTCCTGCGGCCGAAAACCTGGACGGTCGACCGTCTCGTTCCTGGCGACAGGCTTCAGTTGAGCGACCGCAAGGTCGAGCTCGACGCTGGCTACCTTGCCGGTCTGAATGAGGCCGAGCGGGGTGAGATCACGTTGCGCCTGACCGCGGCGGGTGAGGTCTTTGACGAGCGACATTTGACTGTCAGGCTGCTCGCGCGCGACGAGTGGGGTGGCGTTGCCGATATGGCGCAATTGCTTCCAGCCTTCGTGATGCCGAATGATCCTGGCGTGGCGGCGATTCTGAGGGCGGCAGCAGAACGGCTTGCCGCGCACGGCCATCTGAGCGGCCTCGACGGCTATCAATCGCAAAACCCACAACGGGCATACATGCTGGCCGCCGCCATCTATTCGGCGATCTCCGGCATGGGATTGCACTATGCCGAGCCTCCCGCCAGCTTCGAGAGCCGCGGCCAGAAAATCAGGCGCCCCACGACCATCGCCGAGGAGCGCCTCGCGACTTGCCTGGACACATCGCTTCTCTTCGCAGCTGCTTTGGAAGCAGCAGGATTGCATCCTGCTGTGCTGATGTTCGACGGGCACGCGGCTGTTGGGGTCTGGCTAGCCAAGCGCACCTATGCAAATGCGGTTGAAACGGATCAGATGGAGGTCCGCAAGGCACTGGCGTCGCGCGAATTCATCGCGTTCGAAACCACAGGCGTCACGCACCGGCCCGCGCTGACGCTCGAGGCTGCGCAGAATGCGCTCAGTGTCCGCCTTGCCGAAGAGCAGGCGCATGCCTTCGTCGCAGCCATCGACGTGCGACGATCGCGCAGCGGCGGCATCACGCCGCTCGCCTCGCACGAGCCCGTCCGGCGCAACACCGCCGATGAAGAGACTGCCGCCGTTACGGCTCTGCCGCTTCCTGCCGCGCCAGCAATGGGCGAGTTGCCGGCCGAGGCCGTTGAAATCAAGCCCACCACAGCGGCGGGGCGCATCGATCGCTGGCAAAAGAAGCTGCTCGACCTGACGCTCAGGAACCGTCTGATTAATTTCCCAGACTCGAAGAAGACGATACCGTTCCTGTGCACGGACGTGGCCTATCTGGAGGACAGGCTGGCGAATGGCGCTGCGGTTCGGCTCATTTCCCTGCCCGAGCAAAACCCTTTAGGAGAACGAGACGCAGAGCTCTATCGCGATGTTCACGGTCGCGATCTGCAACGTGGGTTCGCGGCTGAAGCGCTGCTCAGGGATGAACTCGCCTCCACGTTGGATGCCCGCCAGTTGGAAGCGAGGCTAATCGACCTCTACCGGCAGGTTCGCAACGACTTCGCCGAGGGTGGGGCAAATACGCTGTTCCTCGCTGTCGGTTTCCTTCGCTGGAAGAAGAAACCGGAGGATGAACGCAGCTACCGGGCGCCGCTGCTGCTGGTGCCGGTTCGGCTTGAAAGGCGGAGCGCGAGTTCGCGCTTCACGATCCGCTTCCATGAGGACGAGCCACGCTTCAATGCCACGCTTCTTCAGTTCCTGGAGCGGGATTTCGAACTTCGTCTTCCCCAGTTCGCTGGCGATTTGCCGCTCGACGACAGCGGAATCGACGTGCCGCGCATCCTGTCCTCGATGCGACAGGCGGTCCGCGATGTCCCTGGCATGGAGGTGATCGACGAGACCGCGCTGTCGACGTTCTCCTTCGCAAAGTTCCTGATGTGGAAGGACCTTGTCGAACGCACCGACGCGTTGCGTCAAAACAGGGTCGTTAGCCACCTCATAGACACGCCCGAGCAGGCCTTCGAGAGCTCAGACGGTCAGTCGACCTTTCGCGATGAGGCAGAGCTGGATCGTGCCTATGAGCCCTCAAACATCATAAGCCTCCTTCCGCTGGACTCGTCGCAAACATCCGCAAGCATGGCGGCAGCCGAGGGACGCGACTTCGTCATCGTCGGGCCGCCCGGGACGGGAAAGAGCCAGACGATCGCCAACATGATCGCCAACTGCCTGGGGGTGGGCAAGACGGTCCTGTTCGTGGCCGAAAAGACCGCGGCCTTGGATGTCGTTTATCGCCGGCTGCGCGAGCACGGACTTAGAAATCACTGCATCGAACTGCACTCGAACAAGGCCGATCGCAGGCATTTCCTCGCCCAACTGAAAGCGTCTTGGGAGCATGGAGGCCGCGCAGACGCGTCGCAATGGATCGCCATCAATGAGCGGCTTCGCCTGCGCCGCGACGAGTTGAATGCTTATGTGGCGGCACTTCACAAGCCCTACCAGAACGGTTGGACGCCCTATCTGGCATTGGGCATTGCACTCAAATCGAATGATCATCCGGCACCGGCGTTCACATGGCAGACGCCCGAAGGGCATGACGCACAAACTCTTCTCGCACTGGAGGAACTGGCCGCACAGGTCGGCCTGGTCTTTGTGTCGGTCGAACGTCAGCCGGCGTTCGAGCTGATCGATGTTGCAGAGTGGAGCAGCGATTGGCAATTGAGGTTGCTGGCTGCGGCGACGTCTCTGCACTCCGCCATCGGCCAAATGACGGCATCGATGCGAGACTTCCAGTCCGGTCTCGGTCTTGCGCCTAGTGAGACGTTCTCGCATGCGGAACTCCAGTCGCTCACGGGCCTGGCGCAGATTCTGGCTGAGACCCGCAATCGCGATATCTCGATTGCATTCGACCGGGATTTCTCCAGTTTTGGGGAAGCGGTTGCCAAACTGGAACGCTCGATAGAGGCATATCGAGAGACCGAGCGCAGCCTTTCCGCCAGCTATGACGTCGCGACTGTTCGTGACCTCGACCTGGACGCCCTGGACCGCCAATGGCGTGATGCGGAAGCATCGTTCTGGCCTAAATCGGCGCTCGGCAAAAGCAAGATCCAGAAACTGCTTCAAAGCCGGGCACAACGCGGCACCGCCGACCCCGGCAAGGAGCTTCCCCTGCTTCGCCGGTTGAGGGAGTTTCTGGCGGCGGTCGACCAAAGCCCACTGGCAGGCAAGCCACTGCCTATCGAAGGTCTGGCAACGGACGTGAAGGCCGTCGCCGGCATCCTCGATCTCGCCCGACGACTTCGCGTGTCACTTCGCATTCCTGGACAGAGCCCAGACGAGTTCCGGGCCGTCATCCGTTCCGTCGCGCCAAGTTTGCGTGGCACCTTTGAGAACGACCGGCTTCGCGAAGCGGGCGACAGGCTGCTGGCAGCTGTCGAGGGATTCCGAGCTGCGAGAGTGGCGTTCGGCGAGAGTGCGGCACGCGAGCTTCCGGATCCTGCGGATGGTCCGGGCCTTGAAGCGATCAGAGCCAAGCTGATCGCGCTAGCAGGCGCCCGAAACCTGCTTCGCGATTGGTCGGCCTGGTGCCGGATCAGGAGGCAGGCGGTCCAGCACCATCTTGCGCCTCTCGTTGAGCAGATCGAGACGGGCACGATCCCTCCTGACCAGGCGCGGTCGGCCTTTCGTCTGGGCTACGCAAGATGGTGGTTGCCGACGGTTGTCGACGGCGACGCGGTATTGCGAAACTTCCGCAGGTTCCAGCACGAGAATGCCATCACGGAATTTCGTGAGATCGATGATCTGGTGCGGACGCAAGCCACCGAGCGCGTCGTCAGCGCGCTCGCGCATGGACTTGCGCCGGTCCAGAGCGTTTTACGCAACTCCGAACTGGGGCTGCTGCGACATCAAATGGAGCTTCAGCGGCCGAGCCAGTCCATCCGCGACATGATCGGCAAGATGCCGCAGAGCTTCGCCAAGCTTGCGCCCTGCATGTTGATGTCGCCGCTTTCGATTGCGCAGTACCTCCCTCCCAACCAGGCGCTGTTCGACGTGGTGATCTTCGACGAGGCATCGCAGATCACCACCTGGGACGCGGTCGGTGCCATAGCCAGGGCGCGACAGACGATCATCGTGGGCGATCCCAAGCAGCTGCCGCCGACCAATTTCTTCGGCCGCAACGAGGATGAAGAGGAGGTTGCTGACCATGAAAAGGATCTGGAAAGCATCCTCGACGAGGCACGGGCGTCCGGGATCGCGGTGCGCGACCTCAGATGGCACTACCGCAGCCGAAGCGAGTCGCTGATCGCGTTCTCCAACTATCACTATTACAGCAACCGCCTGGTCACGTTTCCCTCGCCGGCGGTCGACGATCGCGCGGTTCGCCTGCACCGGGTGCCGGACGGCGTCTACGATCGCGGCAAGAGCCGCACGAACAAGATCGAAGCCATGGCCGTCGTGCACGAGGCAGTCAACCGCATGAGGGACTGGCTGGCATTGCCGGAAAACGGACGACCGACGCTTGGCGTGATCACGTTTAATGCGCAACAGCAATCGTTGATCCTGGACCTGCTCGATGCCGCGCGCCGGGACCATCCGGAACTCGAATGGTTCTTCGCCGAAGACCGGGTCGAGCCGACGATCGTGAAGAACCTCGAGAACGTCCAGGGTGATGAGAGGGACGTGATCCTGTTCTCGATCACGTTCTATCGGGATGCCTCCGGAAAGCCGCCCGCGATGGACTTCGGGGCGCTGAACCGAGACGGCGGCGAGCGCCGCCTCAACGTCGCGGTAACACGCGCTCGCCAGGAGCTCATCGTCTTCTCCGGCTTCACCGCGGACCAGATCGATCCATCGCGAAGCAAGGCGATTGCGGTGCAGCATCTGAAGACATTCCTCGACTACGCCGAACGGGGCCCAATTGCGCTGCCCGCCCAGGATCTTGGATCGGTCGGTGGTTTCGATTCGCCATTCGAGGAAGCGGTCGCCGAACAATTGGAGCGACGCGGATGGACGGTCGTTCCGCAAGTCGGGATTTCCGACTTCCGGATCGACCTAGGAATCCGCCACCCGGATCTGGCTGGAGCTTATCTCGCGGGCGTCGAGTGCGATGGAGCGACTTATCACCGATCGGCGACGGCAAGGGATCGTGACAAGGTTCGCGAGCAGGTCCTGACGGGGCTCGGCTGGACCATCCTGCGCGTTTGGTCGACGGACTGGTGGTTCGACGCAAAGGGATGTGCCGAACGCCTTCACACCAGTCTAGAGACCCTGCTCGAGGAGAGCCGGGCCCGTCGTTCGAACGAGCAGACGGAGGTGACGACGCGCTGGGAAATGGGTCAGCAGATTGAGCCGACAAACGAGCCCAGCGATCAGACGTCGGCGCCGATCGAGGAGTCCCTGCCCCTCCCGGCCACGTCCGAGGTTGAGCTGGTTTCGGCAAATGTTCCCACAGCTCCCGAGCCCTCGGGATTTGGAGCATTTTCAACAATGGTCGGCGAGCCAACCCAAAACCAGGGCGAGCAAGGACGTTATCGTGTGACGGATCTAACCGACTTTCGGCCGGACCCCGAGCAATTCTTCGAGTTTAGCTACGGCACCACGCTGCGCGGGATGATCGAAGCCGTCGTTGACGTGGAGAGCCCATTGCGCTCCGACGTTCTCGCTCAGCGCATTGCACGAGTTCACGGTTGGCTGCGCACGGGCGGCCGCATCCGCGAGAGGATCGACCTGAACCTGCGAGATCTGGATCGCACGCAGGAATCCAGCGGCGAATTCATTTGGAAAAAGGGCGGGCTCTCGGATCTCCTTCCCTATCGCCACCCGGTCAACGAGGAAGCGCGACGTTCAATTGCCGACATACCGTTGGCCGAGCTTGCCTCGGTCGTGATCGACAATCCCGGACTTCTCGACATGCCCGATCCCGCACGCGACATGGCCCATCTTCTTGGAGTTGAGCGCCTTGCCGCAGTATCGCGCGCGCGGCTGGACGAGGCGATCGCCAGGGCGAGACAGCGTATTGCTGGATCCTCCTAGCCAGAGTCCTGCAGGAATTCGCTAGGGTTTTTATGGGGGAAGGATAATGGCGGGGACGCCGATTGATGATGTTGTCGACTGGTCGACAAAGCTCTCGACCTGGAAACAGGACGCTCTGCGGCGGCTGGCGATCAGCAATGAGCTCACAGAGGCTGACATTGCGGCTCTGCTGGCGATGGTCAAATACGCGGCCGGCTTTGCGCTCACTTCGGCGCCGCCCGCCCCGATACCGTTTACGAAAGCCCACTTTGGGAACGGAGAATATCAACCGATCGTCCTCAAGCGCATCGCCAATGTCGAGAATGTGAACCGGCTGGTGCCCAAGGCATCTCTCACGTTCTGTCCCAAGGCTTTGACGATCATCTACGGTCGCAACGGGAGCGGCAAAAGCGGGTTTGTTCGGATCTTTCGCACCGCTTGTCGGACGCGCGTTGAGAACCCAGCTAGACTGAAGGTTCTTGCTGACGTTTACGGAAGCACGCCCGGCCCTCAGACAGCCGACATCGTGATCGATGCCGGCGAAGGCGAGGCAATAGTTCCCTGGTCGCCAGGCAACGCAGCGTCGCCGCAGCTCATGCAAGTTGCGGTGTTTGATACGGCCTCCGCCGAGCTTTACGTCGACGGCGGAAATCAAATCCGTTTTCTTCCTTTCGGACTGGCCCTGCCGCATCGGCTCAACGCAGTCTGCATTACCTTGAAGGAGAAGCTGGAGGCAGAACGGGCGAAGGAAGTCGGCAACAAGGTCGAACTGACTGCGCTCGCGTTTCCTGCCCAGCACGGCACCGCGGCTCAGCTCTTCAACAAGCAGCTGAACAAGTCCACAACCGATGCGCAGATTGAGTCGGCAACGACGTTTACCGAGACGGACCAGCAGCGTCTCGCTGAACTCACCTCCGCCCTTTCCGCAGGCGCTGCCGCCGCTGCCGACGTCACCGCGCTTTTGAAGTGGACAGATGCGCTGCTGCTGGAGGTCGGGGCTGTCGGATCGGCATTCGCAGATGCAACACTGGACGAGCTTCGAAAGCTCCGCGCTTCAGCAGTTGCAGCACGGCAGGCAGCGACGGTAGCCGCTAGCGAGTTGTTCACCGATGAACCTCTGCCGGGTGTCGAAAGCGGTGCATGGCGGACACTTTGGACGGCGGCTCGCAATTACTCGGTGACAGAAGCGTATAAGGACAAGGAGTTCCCGGTTCTGGTGGCAGACGGCGGCGCTGCTGCATGCGTGCTATGCCAGCAGCCCCTTTTGCCCGACGGTGCTGCCCGCATGCAGCGTTTCCAAAAATACATGGACGACACACTCGATGCCGCCGCCCGGGAAGCTGAGAAAGCCGTCGAAGACGCCCTGGGAAGCATGCATGCCTTGGCTCTCCTTGGCGCCTCCGATTTTGCCGACCGTCTCGAGCAGGTAAAAAGGCGGGACGAGATGCTCGCTGGCGCCCTCGCAACCCTCCAGGCATCGGCGGTGGCACGGCGAGCGGAGGCCCTCGCGCGATTGCGGGGCGAGAGCAGTCAGACAATTCCTCCTCTTGTCGTGCCGATCGAGCAGCTGGAAACTTTCGCGCTCAAATTGAAAGGCGAGAAGGATGGACTAGCGCAGGCGGGAGACAACGAAGAGCGGATCAAACTCCTGGTGGAAAAGACGGAGCTTGAGGACCGCAAGCTGCTTTCCATCAACAAAACGAAGCTCACCGTGCGACGGAATTTGCTCATCGTTGATGCCGCCTACTCCAAGGCTCTCGCCGACGTTCAAACTCGTGGCATTACGCAGCGCGCGAATGAGCTTGTCGATGCCCACCTGACAACAGCCGTCGTCACGCGTTTTGATGCCGAGCGCGCCCGCTTCGACATCATGCACCTCAAGGTGGGCCTCGCACGCAAGAGCAATCAGACAAAGGCGGAATTCGAGGTCGATCCCAAGACAAAACTGGCCAAGGTCACCTCGGATATCCTGAGCGAGGGTGAGCAGCGTGCCTTGGCTCTTGCCGGATTCCTGACCGAAGTTGCTTTGACCGACGGTTCAGGTCCGATCGTGATTGACGATCCCGTTTCGTCGCTCGATCGCGATCGAAGTGCAAGGGTCGCCCAGCGGATCGCTGAGGAGGCAACCAAGCGACAGGTCATCGTGTTTACGCACGATATTGTGTTTTTCAATGAGCTCAGTCGCGCAGCTGATGAAGTGGGCATCGAGCCCGTCACGGTCGCACTTTTTAGCGACAAGGCTGCCGCTGGCAGAGTGGATACGGCAGGGATGCCGTGGAAGGGGCAAAACGTCGGCAAGCGCATCGGGCTGTTGAAGAACGACTCAGCACAACTGACCAAGCTGCTTGCGACCAGCCCGGCCGAGTACGAGTACCGTGTGAAGAACCTCTATGGCCGATTACGCGACACTTACGAGCGTGTGGTGGAGGAAGTGATATTCCGAGATATCGTGCGAAGAGGAACGGATGTCATCCAAACCCAGCTACTGCGCTATGTTCGACTCTCGGACGCGTTGGCAATACGATTCCACGAAGGCATGACCCGCGCAAACACTCACAGCCACGACAATCCCGCGGCGGATACGGTAGCTGTCCCCCTTCCCCAAGAGTTCATCTCGCATCTGTCCGAACTTGAGGCCCTGGTTGCTGATTTGAAGTCCGACAGCGAGGCAGCAGAGGCGGATCGGCCGCAGATGAAGCCAAAGAAATAGCAGGCAGAATTGATGTCTTATCTCGCATGGATTGATTTCGACCCCGAGGAGCGTCGGCGCGCTCAAACGCTGATCGACCTGTTCAAGCAGCCAGAAGCTCGCGATGAGCTTGGCCTAGGCACCGTGCGCGATGGCCTTGCCGATCTCCTCTTCCCCGGGACCAGCACGATCCAGACGCGACTGCGCTACATGCTGTTCATTCCATGGATCTATCTGGAGGCCCAAAGTCGAAGGGCGACGCAGGCAGAACGGGCAGTCATTGCTCGCGATCTGGAATTTGATTTGAGCGAAGCACTTCTACGAGGCGGAGAAACAGCTGATGTGATTGGTCGTCTCGCCGGTCGAGGCCTCAAACGGCTACCCTCGAGCGTCTACTGGGCCGGACTGCACACCCTCGGCATTCGGGCGCTGCCAGGCAACCAGGCGACGTTCCACACTTACGGGCCCGAAAGCCTCAAGGACCATGATCTCAAACTGTGGACATCTAACCTCCCGAAACCGCCCGGAAATCTCTTCGATGAAACTGCCTTCGCGCTGACGCGAGGAGAAGCTGACTTTTTGCGCGATCGCATCGCGAGCAATGCGAGAGCAAGCTTGCTGAATGAATTGGCACGCAAGGCAAGGTCCTTTACCGAGGACTGGCCTTGGCAGGTGAATGAAGACACCGTGTCAGACACAAATCGTGCGATACTGCGACACGCCTTAGTGAGACTGCCCGCCAGATTGACGATGAGATTGATAGGCTTGTCGATGAACGGCGCGGGAAGTAGATGGGCGGGACGATCCCCGGCCCCGTTTATGTAGGTCTGGGCCCGCTACATCGCCGAACGTGCCGGCCCCACTCAAGACATTCGCCTTGTTGTAACCAAGCGTCTGCAGTTGGCGCATCTTGCGCGCTCAGAGGTGAATCCACATGGACGAGGTGACTAAGAAACTACACCTCAGCTGCCGCAAAGCCATCACAGCCCCACACCGCGCTTTCTCCCGAAGTTCCATTCGATCCCGCCGGTGTCGGGGGCAATGCCGGTGACGTGCTGACCGACGCGTTTTTCGAGAACAGGCTGCCAGGGAACGAGCTGGAAGCCGGTTCCGTCGTCGATCATGGCGAAGCGGCCGGGGGCGAGGTTGGCGGCTCCGGCAAGCCGGCCGCTGACATGTTCGCCAGGCTTGGCCTGAGTGAAGCTGAGCCGGCGCTCAGCCGCTATCATACGGCCGACGCGGGCGACCTCGGCCTGCTCGAGGCGCTGCAGGAGATCGCGCGGGGCGCGGATCAACCCATCAGGCAGTGGCGTGGCGTAGCCTATGTCGACTAGGCTTTTCCGGCGCCGATCCATCGCTTCCTGAACCTCTCGGCCGAACCCGACCTGTGCAAGCGGCGTCCGGTTTGCCGAGGCCAGTTCCCGGTCGAGCCAGGTCGCGCCGTCGCTTGTCACTTGGCTGTCCAGTTCGAGGAAGGAGAGTGTGCGGACAGTGAAGTCCTTGCCACGGTTGCGGGCGTCATAGGTCGCGCCGCGCTCGGCGATGTCTTCAGGGATCTTCCAGTGGTCGGCATCGATGCGCTGGACGATGCCGGCCCGCCGCAGCGCTTCCAGCCGGCGCACATGCGCGCGGATGAAGGCATCGGGATCGCCCTTGATGCGCTCTATCTGCGGCCGTGCTGCTTCCAGATGCTCGCTCGGCCGGTAGATGCCGCCGCGCTCGGCCGCCATGTCGTGGATATTGAGATCGGCTGCGCGCGGCTCTGCCCTTGTAGGGAGCGGCTCGAGGGCGACGATGTGGCCGCGCCTCACCTCGTCGAGCTTTGCCTCGTCGCCTGTCTCGACATAGTGGGTGCGTCCGTCAATGCCGTCGACGACGAGATAGAGCCCGCCGTCCATCTCGTCGCCGGCAAGCCCCTTGGCCAGCACCCGTCCCACGATCGGCTCGGTGACCTGCCTGCCATGGGTGACATACTGGTTGGGACCGCGCTCATCAGCGATGCCGTGGTCGGCGAGTGCGCCTGATGCATAGTCTTGATGATGTCGTTGCGCGTGCCAAGATCGCGCAGGATGTGTTCAGCATCATCGGCAGCACCCAGCGGCCGGGCTCGGTCTCGGAGGCGAGGCCGTACTGTTCGAGACGCTTCGCCCGATCGATCAGGAGATGACGGCTGGCGCGCAGCGTGTAGGTCTCGCTCATGCCCGGACGCAGGTCTACGACGCGATGCTCTTCCTGCTCGGCAAGCAGCATCCGGTCGAGGCGGTTCAACCGTTCCGCCTCCACCTCGGCTCTCAGCTTGCGGGCAATGTCGATCTCGGTGTGTGGCCCCAGTTCCAGCGTCACCAGTTCGCCGGCGCGATGGCGGATGCCGTGGGCGATATAGTCGCCGGCGATGTTGAGCACCCTGCCCTCCTCGGTGACGCCGCGCACCAGGATATGCGTGTGAGGATGGCCCGTGTTGTGGTGATCGACGGCGATCCAGTCGAGCCGCGTCCCGAGATCGCTCTCCATTTGCCGCATGAGGTGGCGCGTGAAGGATCGCAAGTCCTCCATCTCAACCGCATCTTCTGGCGCGACGATGAAGCGGAACTGGTGCCGGTCCCCGCGGCAGCGCTCGGTGAATGCCCTGCCCTCGTCACTGTCGCGGCCATCCTCGAAGGCGGAATAGACTCGCCCCTTCTCGCCCTCGCGCGTCACCCCGTCGCGTTGAAGATAGCGCAGATGCGCATCCACGGCCCTGATGGAGACACCGCGCAGTTTGGGCCACGTGCACCACGCTGGGACGTGAACCTGACCACCCGCGCCTTGACCATCACCCGTCGCGCCCGGAAGCGGCTTCCGCCCCCTTCCCGGCTCCAGCCGCCGCTGTCCCGTAGCAGGCCCGCGGCGATGCTGGCGCCGCGCCCCCTGGCGTTGAACCGGCCGCTGTCCTTTGCCCACTGAGCCGCCGATGCGGTTCGGGTTGCCGCCCACCTTGCGCACGGCGATTTTCACCTGGGCGAGGAATGGCGCCGAACGTGGGTTGACCCGCGCGCCATGGTTTCGCACGCGTCCCGGCCTGACACGGAAATCGCTGTCGTCACGGTCTGCCATGGCAGCAGAATCGGCGGCGGGTTCAGGCTCTGCAAGATGCTCAAAGCGCCAATCGCGCCGTGGCGCGCAATTGAGACCGGCGCCTCACACATCTCAAAAATGCCCGAACGGCACCGTTTTCGCAGGCGAAAACAATGTGCAGACAATCACTTACGAGCAAAGCGAGGTGCGAGCGCCAGCTCGCTTTATCTCGCCGTCTTGATCGGGCTTCTGGGCTTCTAATGTCACCTGCAATAATGATTTTCCCGGCCGCATGACATCGCCAGTTCTGCTCCATAGTCGGTGCAAACTTCGTGCGTGCTTCTTGCAACCAAACTTTCCCTCAGTAGATCCCTGCGTCACCACGAGCTCGACTCAAATGAGCCGTCCATGCTCTCCTTTGGGCCATATTGATGGCCCATGACGAGGCGGTCCTAGCGATCACGGCGCACTCATCCGGGTGGCAGGCGGATGCCGGCAAGATAGCTTATCAAACGCCCCTGCCATGGCGCCGCCCATGCGCACGGGAACTGCAAAGACTCAGGCTGTTGATCCTCCTGCAAACTGCCGAGACGCAACCGTCAACACGCCGTTCCTCAGCGCCTTCAAGGTCGCCCGCATCGCCGGCGTCACAACCGCACCGGCGCCTGGAACAAACTCGCTGCCGTCAATGCACACGCGATGCAGGATGCCGGCAAGCTTGCAAGCGACCGTGATCGCGCACACCATCGAGCGCTTCTTGGCGATCTTGAGCTCCCACGCCTTGAGCGCCGAGCCGCGGCGCGAGCGCAGCAACATGGCGGGCCGCCGCCTCGCGTGCTGTCCTGTAGCCTGCTTGGTGATACGGCCGGTGAAGTCGATCGAACAGCCGGACTGATGGCGTTTGGTTTCCAGGGCACACCGCCGGAAGTCCCAGCTTCAGTAATTTCCGGATCAGCCACGGCGACAACGAGCCGGCCTCGTTGGCGACGCGGCGCAGGCGCCCCAGAAACGGCTTCAACACCGCAAACAGCGCCTCCGGATCGGTTACGGTCATGGTTTCGCATGTCCCCACTGTGAGAAGCTGCTCGCACACGCCGGTCAAACCCAAACTGCCAAAGCCTTGAGCGCGGCGATATGCTGGTGATTCGGGATCTGGACCGAGCCACCGCTCTGCCAAGGATGCGTTGAACGAATTGGATGGGTTGCGCAACGGCCAGACCGGCTAGCCGGGCCAACTTTGATCCGGAAAATGCGCGATGACGATTGACAATAAGTTCCATCAATGTTCTTATTTTGTTCACGGATCGACGAATCTGAGGAAATGAGTCACAGTGTGTGGCGTACAGGTCACCAACTGGCTTGTACTTCCTTGTATTGAGTTCAGTCATCGTCAGAACGAACTTGGAGGGGATAGCCAAGATGCCCAGACCGGCAACCAATTTGCGGGTCGTGTCGCCGCGCGAATCCGAGGAACAGGCCTCCGATGATTCTGATGGAAATGACCGAAAACTTCTTCCCGTTTTCACCAAGAAAGTCCACGGCGATGCCCGGCATGTCCCCCTGAAAGCCGGTGAGGCGGATGTGGTAGTCACGTCGCCGCCTTACTGGTTGAAGCGCGACTATGGCGTCGATGGTCAGATAGGGCAGGAGGCAACCGCAGAAGGCTATGTTGGTAGCCTGCTCGATTGCATGGAGAACTGGAAGACCGTCCTACCAAAGTGGGGTTCAGTCTTCATCAATATCGGCGATACCTATCACAATGGATCTCTAGCCAACACGCCGGGGCGTCTAGAATTTGCCGCACACAATGCAGGCTGGACAGTTAGAAATCGCATTATATGGGTCAAAGACGCCGGCATGCCCGACCCGGCCAAAGACCGCTTGAAGAGCCGGCACGAGTACATCATCCATTTCGCGATGCAGCGGCGAGACTACTATTACGATCAGTACGGATATGCCGAAAAATACGGGAACGGCACGGGACCTACAGATGTATGGCAGATAGGCTTGCGTCGAGACGTAAGCGACCACCTAGCACCATACCCGGTCGAACTGGTCGACCGTATACTGACGCTCGGCTGCCCTGAGCAAGTTTGTGTTTGCTGCGGCAAGCCCCGTCGTCGCTTGGTCGAGAGAACATCTGACCTCGATCCCGCGCGCCCCCAGGCCAAGCGCGCAATGGAACTTGCGAAGATGCACGGCCTTTCCGAAGCCCATATTGCTGCGATCCAGGCGACGGGGATTTCTGATGCGGGTAAGGCCATGAAAACTCAGACCGGAACAGGCCGGAATTCGGAGCCGGTTAAAAAGCTTGCTGCTGAGGCGAAGCTGGTACTCGGTGGGTATTTTCGAGAGTTCACCTTTGCAAAACGGCGTGCGGTCGGATGGAGTGATTGCGGGTGCGAAGGCCCGTTCAGGCCAGGAATCGTCCTTGATCCCTTTATGGGGACGGGAACGACTTTGCGTGCAGCAAAAGATGCAGGACGAAGTGCAATCGGTGTAGATTTGGCGCAGCAGACTGATTCTCAGGGACGAGTGCGCCGTGGCGGAAGAGGCAGAAAAGCCTGAAACCTACGTCTTTAGCGCCAATGCAGTGCGCAGGTCGATCGATTCCTTACTCAAGAATAAGAATCATGAGCATGTCCCAGGCTATCTCGCACTCTTGCGTTCACAAAACACCAGAGTTGGAGCGCCATCCCAACTTAGCGACATAGTCGAAGTCCACGATCGATATCTCAAGGTGTTAGACGCGGCGGAAAATCGCCCGTATTTGCGGCCGTTTGTGTCACGCGGAAAAAACATCTGGTTTAACGGCAATATCTCCGGCTCATATGCACCGAGCAATGTGAAGGCCGATCCTGGGCCGATCTTCCGCGTAGTTCAGATAAGCGGAAGCGGGTTGAACACGAAGTATTCACTGCCATCTGACCACGCAGCCCGTGCCTCTGAGCATCTTCTCAAAGGTCACAAGCTACCGATCACGGCGCTCGCGGCATTCATGTATCGCGACTACGGTATGCATCTAGATGAGCCTTCAATCGCAGCGGCAACCAATCTTTTTCGCACCGAATTCTACCTCCGAGCGGATGGCGCGGATCAGCAGCAGATTTTCGAAACGCTGTTCTATGATGACGCCGCCGACTTCCCAGCAAGTGACATCGAACTGATGCAGGAATAGATCAAGTGGATAGTGTCACCCAGGAACGCGTTAGGCCCCTGTCGATCGAGCAGTTGGGGCTGAACGTTTCCAAGGCGTCTATCGGTGCCTTAGGGCCAAACCCTGAACCTAGAGACGTTGAGCCTTTGCCCGATACCGATTCCGTACTGATCGACGTTCGCGCCGCGCTAGAAATGGGTTTTGCTGGGATTATCCTTTCAGGGCCGCCAGGCACAGGGAAGAGCTATTATGCCGAGAGGATCGCCCACACCATAGCTAGCAACCCTAGTGCGGTGCGTGTGGTCCAGTTCCATGCCAGCTACCAGTATGAAGACTTTATGCAGGGGTTTGCGCCAGCCTTAGACGGCAGTGGATTTGAACTACAAAACAAGATATTTCCAATTGCCTGCAAGGCAGCCGACGAAGATCCCGATGAAGCAATCCACGTTATCCTGATTGACGAGATCAGCCGATGCGACGTCGCGCGGGTGTTCGGGGAGGCGCTGACATATTTGGAACCGGACAAGCGCGGCCGAACCTTTCATCTCGCGTCTGGTAAGGAGTTGAGCGTTCCCAAGAATCTCATCATTCTTGCAACGATGAACCCTTGGGATAAGGGCGTCGATGAACTCGACGTCGCTCTCGAACGCCGCTTTGCGCAGATCGACATGCCACCAAGCTCGAAAGCGCTACGCGAGATTTTGGCGGGCAAGAAAGTAGACTCTGCCTTTGTCGAGCGGATCGTTACCTTCTTTGAGGCCATCCAGGCGCTCGATGACGAAATGGTCCACTTGGGCCATGCTTATTTCAACAACTGCGTGGACGAAGAAAGCGCTCGGCGAGCTTGGGCGTTCAGGCTGCTACCATTTTTTACGAAGGCATGCCGGCTTGAGCGTGAGATGCTTAATACCATCAAGCGGCACTGGCTGAAGGTAGTCCCGTTGCAGCCTGCAGCAGCCGCGCAACCGGCACCTGCGGCAATCAATGATGCTGCGGCCAAGGCGGCCGAACCTGCTCCTGCCGAGCAGGTTGCTCCACCGCAACCAGCTGCATAACAATCGATGGCGGGGGTTATCGAACTCAGCGAGGCGCTCAGCGGGCGTGGCAAGGCGGCGTCACGTCAGATTTCTCGAACGCCAATCAAAGGCATCGAACATCAGATTAAGGAACTGCCACCGGCACTGATCAGGCCCGATGGAAGTCTTGATCTCTATGAAGATGTACGCAAGCTCTTCAAGCCTATCTTTAGCGACGGGAAGCCGGCGATTCAGTGTGGCGGATGGGTTGGATATATTCCGCTGAACGATCAATATGCGCTCGAAGTCGCACCGCGGGTGCCAATCGGAAATCTTGAGCGCCTGATTGGTATGGCCGCCGGCTACACCCCGCGCGTTTTGCAAAAATATACACGGCAGTTCGCACTCAGCCAAGAGCGACCGGATTCCCTATTCGATGTGCTGACCGATCAGATGCTGCATGCGTTCGATCACGTCTGGGAGAGTGGTCTCATAAAAGCCTACGAACGCCGGGGACGCATCGGCACATCGCCTGCGGGTCGGATTGATCCATTCGAAAGCGCGTGGCGGACAGCGAAGGCCGGGCTACCTGTGGCCGCCTCTGCGGCCTTTCATAGGACAGTCGATTTTGGACCCAACCGCCTGTTGCGCCTGGCATTCGAAAAGCTGTTATCCCGCTATCTTGGGACGCAAAGTCAAAGCCAACGCGCGCGACTGTTACGAATCCGCCGCGTACTCGCCCGTCTCGAAGATGTTGCCTTGCCGTCGCGCTCGGAGATGACGCCGCAAGCCGTCACGGACATGGTTAGACATCTTCCCGCGCAGCATGAGAACTACGCTGATGCCTTGATGCTCGCACAGCTCGTGATTTCGGATTCGGGGCTATCAATCCGCGGTAACAATGGCATGGCCATTCTGCCGTCGATCATTATCGATATGGCCACGGTCTTTGAAGCTTATGTCCGGCGGGTTCTGGCGGACCGGTTACAAGAAAACCCGCGCATCGTAGTCAAGGACGGGAACAACGCGCCGCCCGGAGGTGCCAGCACGCTGCTGTTGGATCCCATCGAACCTGGCGTCAAGAATGTTGATGTAACGCCAGATATTGTGATCGAGATTGACGGAGTAGTGCGGCTAGTCATCGACGCAAAATACAAGCCCGCGACCAGCAAACCGGTTAGGGATGATGTCAATCAGGTCGTGCTCTATGGTGCGAAGTATGCAGCCCGTCATGTAATGCTGCTACATGCAGGGAGAGACCCGGTCCAAGCACCCGTTACACTGCTGGGGGGGATTGGCTCGTTTAGCCTCTATAACGGCCTGATCGATCTCGATGCTGATCCGATCGAGGCGGAAGAGAATCATCTCTCCGAACGGGTTGCTGCAATCCTGGCGGACGATCTGAAGCCTTAATGGGCTAGACGTCAGCACAGGCCCTATCAAGCGCATCAAGCTGACGACAATGGCATTATTCGGCGCTGGGGCTCGCGGGGAGAGCGCCCCCTTCCCATACCGATGCCGCAATGGAATGGTGGTCGAGGCGCACGAAAGCCCGTCAGAATTCCAAGGGGGCATGAAGGCTCTTTGGTCGCCCTCCATGCGCGAGCAGCATGGTGCGGGGTTCCAAGGGACGGCAAACGTCCTCGGAGGCGATCCAGCGGCAATCAGGCTGGTCTGGGCAGGGTCTCGGGGAGGGCAAGCCCGCGTGATGAGGCCCGATGCCGAGCGAACACCACAGCCGGGGGATTGCAAGCGGGGAACCGCACAGCGGGTCCCCCTTTGCCAAGGTTGCGGTACTACACCGCACATCCTTGCGGTGGCAGCCGCTATTAGCATTAGTCTCTACGAATATACCAATTCAGCCGGGCAAGTGAAACCGCGTTGACATTCAGCGTTATAACAATGCGCAGTAGGTCATGACCAAATTTAGCGAAGAGCAGGTCCACCAGCATCTTTATCAAACCGGCCTTGAGGCCCTGATAATGGATAATGCTGAGCTTGATGTAACACCTGCCGCACCCGACTGCGATGGGGATGAGGACGACTTTCGCCTTTGGCGGATTATCAAAGAAAGGGCTTTTGCCAAGCTACGGTGGCTTCATTGGTCCGTCCGCTACGGAGAGTTCATCGGCAGCAAGGTCAAGCTGCCGACCGATAGCACCACACCTATGGAATTGGACCTTCTCGGCACTCAGACGACGGACTTTTCGTCTTGGAACTGAAGGTCGAGCGTTCGGCTGAGCGCAACGCTTTTTCTGAGCTCTTCGCATACAGCAATTACATCGCCGGCATGTTCGCGCTGTCCGGCCCGCAGGACATTACCAACATCCTGGTTGCCAATCTTGATAACAAGATTACTAGACAGGCCTTCCTGTACGATCTGTTGATCAGCGAGCGTGACATCATCGTCTATCGTCCGGTGTTTCCGACGGGCGAGCTATCGAGCCTGAAGCTGGAAATCTACATCCCCAGCGACGACGACTTCCGGCATTTCACCAATCAACCCCCTGTCGCATGACGCTATGAGCTGCGTGGTCATGTCGTTCCATGACCTGCCGGGATGGTTCGACAGTGAAGAAGAGAGTGGAAGCTTGAATGACTGGACAAAGAAAAATCTGGCCGGGCTCAGCGGCTACACCGCCCAACTCATGGAGGCTGAACGCCTTCACGGCTTTTGCTTATCAGAAAGCCGTGGAACGAAATTCCCCGCTACTACCGCAACAGCCTTTTCATTTGTGCGCTGAACCCGTTCAACATCGCCGAGCCCGAACGCACAAGCGCGTTCCTTGAAGGGATTGATGAACAGCATCATGACAATTTTCTGGAAGCACCACAGCTCGCCTTTGATGGCCGGCTTATTCGCCTCGCCCAGCACGCCCTCAAGGATTGTCTGACAAACAACTATGAGGGTGAGGTCGAAACTCCGTATTGGGGTGCGATGGTCACATCAGTTCAGGAGGTGGTAATAACGCACAATTTTGCGTTTCGGCCGACCGGCATGATGCGCGAGGCCTTTGTCGGCTACCTTAATGGGGTCTACGCCTGTAACGCTTTAGGGAAATGTTCGGGCGAGGACGTATCCAAGCTAAAAATTGAAGAGGTCAACAATTGGCTGCGCGCATGGATGTTCATGGAGCGTTGCGGCTTTCGTGCCGGAAACGCGCTTGATGCCGACGACCTCGGCTAAAGATTCGGCAATGTCGCAGCAGGTCACCTGCGCACATTGCGGCTGCCTGACCTCGTGGTAGAGTATGAGTCGGGTTTGGCACCTGTGACCTGTCGCCGGGTCAAACGTCCCAGGTTTCATTTAACATCGGCAGACCCCATCTCAACCAGCGGACTGCTGTGTAATCGGCGAACGGCAGTCCTATGGAGAGGCAATTCCGAGACTGGCGCTGCTTTTACCCCAGAATTTTGTAAGTGGCAGAAGCACGAGGATCGATACCTGTCCGCTCCTTCACCAGATCAATGTACGCAGCAGCGGTTTTGTAAAACCTCGTGGCGTTTTTGGGATCGGCCATTCTCGTATAGTCGAGATGGTTGGTTTTCTCATGCAGCTTCAGTGGGGCCCTGGTGGTGTCCTGAATCTCGGTAGGCTCGATTTCATAGGGCGAAGAGTGGGTCACAAGATTGCGCCATTGCTGCATCTGCCCGATATCTCGGAACGTGCCTTGGCTCTTGTCAATCTCAATGCCGGCCGCAGACATCAGCAATTGCATCTTGTCCCAAAACCGCCTCGCCTGCCGGTATTTCTGGTAGTCAAAGCCCCCGAAGCGATTATCTGATCCCATCAAAAACGCCACGGATGCGGAGAAGCTCTCGATAGCTGCGAAGGATAGGACCATGCCTCCAGTGAAGAAGGAAAACCCCATCGACATGTTGCCCGCCTTTGGCCGCTTGTCCATTGCGAGGCCTACCTTGATCAGCTCGCCTGCGGCATAGAGCGTTAGATCCCAATCATGGTTTTGAGCTGAGTACTCGTACGGCAAGATGGTATCCTCCACGCAAAACGCGCTTTTCAGTGCACGAGAAGAGTTAAGCAGGCCTTCGCTTTGACCGGGACCTGAGTTAGCAAACGAACTCAGTGGCCGCGCTGTATTGACGGTAAGCGCTACCATCGTCCACCAGTGGCACTTTTCCACAGAGGTGGCGCCGAAATTGGCACCATCTGTGGGGCTCTCGTGGTGCTTCCGCGCCGAACAGCGTCTCCAGCACCGCAATGATTAGACAATCTCCCGAGCGGCAGATTTCCGTCAGTTCCTCCGGTAGCCGTAGTGCCAATAAGCGGCACCATTGGACGGCTCAGGTTCCTTGGCAGATGGCCGTCTTGTTTTGAACTCGGCAAGCTCGTCATCCCGTCTGGCAATGCGGCTTTCGAGGTTGGCGATGCGCTCGGCCAAGAAGTAGCGCCCGACCAGAAAGCCTCCGCTTCCGAAAATTATCGCGAATGTGCCAAAGGCGACTGGGTTAGCCAGTACTGGCGCAGAGTTGCTTTGTAGAATATCGACAAGCTCCTGCATCTCACATCCTTTCAATTTCTCGGCAGTTTGTGGATCTCCAGGCTGACCGGGCCGCCTCTTTCGCAGCTGGTGCAGAACAGCGCCCTCTCGACTGTGCTGAATAGCGCCGCCTTTCCATATTTCCGGATGAGCGCCGCGGGGTTGATCTCTGCGTGATGGGAACAGCTTTTGCACCACGCCCGCAGCTTATGCCACTCGCGCAGATCACCCAGTGACACGTCGAGCCCGGCATGCACACTGCCGTCGGTGATCGTTTGAGGCGGGATCTTCACTTCGCCTGGCGTGACAATTTTTTCCATGACGTGGCGGCTATTATAGTGGATCAGCAGCATGCCCGGCCGCCGACGAATGGCGGCCTGCCAGGCAGCTTGGCTGACCATTGAATCGGGCGATCTGTTTATCGGTTCGACAAGCGCCGCTTCGTCCCTGTCCCAAACTTCGATCCGAAAATTGTCTTCCGTGCTTGCCATGGCTAGTGTCGCGCTTTGTGCCAGCCGCGGGAGAACCCTTTCGAAACTGCTGCCCGTGACAGGGCAAGCTCGCGCTTGAGTTCGGCATTGATGGCGAGCACGTTGAGCAGGGCGACCAAGGCATCGCCCCCTGCCGCAGCTATCGCTTGCTGGGCAACCAGTTCCAGTTCTGACAATGCTTCGCCGGCCGGCGCGTTGTGGCGCTTTCCCATAGCCCTTCCTGCTTAGAAGCATTCAGGAATAAGGAACATATTCCTCACTCGTCAAGGTCTGGCTTGACTATTTGTTCTCATTTTGTTCACATTGGGTGACAACCGAAAGGAGCGGATCATGAGCAACCAGAAAGAACCTTTGGTTCCAGTCGAGTTCGCAGGTGTCTCTTTCAGCGTTCACAAAATGCCAGGCGGCCGCTTTACCATCGATTTGGAAGGGCAAGCGATCCCGTCTTTGCCGGGTATCGCCTACGGCTTGGTGATGAAAGATGGCGCCACCGAAGAGCAGGTCCAAAAGCTGTGCCGCGACAAACGCCGAATTGGTTCTGACTTGAGCATCGTGAGGACGGGGAGCGCTGCCTGTGATCAATCGGCCTAAGAATCAGAATTTCTTATCCAGACCGCGAGAGCCCGGCTTTCAGGCGATCGTCGACTGCATGCTAGAAGCCGGCTGGGCACGCGGCGAGGTGATCCGCTCGCTGCGGCGGCTGATCGCGGCCGACAACATGACGCAAAAGGAAAACGCCAAGTTCGAAGCGGAGCTTGCGATTGCCAGAGCGATGATCCGAGCAGGCAGGCAGCATTAAAAGCTTCGAATGCGAGCGGCTACGCCGCCTTTCGGGCAGCCGCTCGGAACGGATGGTCGATGGTGAAACCGTCGGGCCGAATACCCCGCTCAACTTGGCTCCACGTTACAGGATGGGCGATTGGGAAGCCCGGTCGGGCTCGTGGGGAGAAGGCTCCCACCGCAGTGTTGCCGCGCCCGTTGCGAAGATAATCAAGAAAGATGCGGCCTCTTCGGGCTGCCGGAGCGGCAGAGAGCAGATAACGATCGGGGCGTGCCTCAACAAGGCACTGGGCGAGCGACTTGGCCAATTGCCGGGCGCTGTCGTGGGGCATCTTTGTCTCAAGCGGCGCCATCAAGTGAATGCCCTTGCCGCCCGTCACCTTCGCCCAACTCTCCAGACCTGCCGCTTCCATGATGTCGCGGAGCGCTAACGCGGTCTCGATCACTTCCGCCCACTCGATGCCCTCGCCCGGATCGAGGTCCAGCACGACGCGATCAGCATGCTCGATATCGTCAACGGTGGCGTTCCAGGGATGCACCTCTACGGCATCCATCTCGACCAGCCCGAGCAAACCGGCAAGGTCGTCCACCCACACGCGAACGCCCTCGCCCCCCTCGCGCTTCTGGACGCGCAACTGATGCACCGCCGCTGGAATTTCGGGCAGCTTGCCTTTGTGGTAGAAGGTGGCCCCAAAAGCATGGCGGACCAGCTTCAGCGGTCGCCGGCCGAGATGGATCAGTGCTTGATCAGCAACCCGCTCCCAGTAGCGCACAAGCTCTTCCTTGGAGGGCGAAACCGCATCGGGCAGCAATTGCAGAATGTTCTCGCGAGGAACCCCATGTGCCCGGACCGCCTCTCGTCTCTTTGAGGGAGCGGGCGGCTTCGCCGGGATCGTCACGAGGTCTTCGCGCAGGCCTTTGAACACTGCCTCACGCAGGATGCCACGATCGGTGACGCCGCTGAATTGCACCTCGGCCAGGACCTCTGGTCTGACCCAGGTCGCCTTCGGCTTCACGATGGGCTGTGACAAAGGCGACTTGCCGATGATCAGTGGATCAAGCCGCTCTCTAACATGCCGCGCTGTCGTCAAGCTGTAGCCGCTTTGGGCCTTGCCAGCGT
Organism: Mesorhizobium sp. BHbdii; assembly: GCF_053848045.1. Taxonomy (NCBI): domain Bacteria; kingdom Pseudomonadati; phylum Pseudomonadota; class Alphaproteobacteria; order Hyphomicrobiales; family Phyllobacteriaceae; genus Mesorhizobium; species Mesorhizobium sp. BHbdii. Next base: position 92,508 of record NZ_JBSPKX010000009.1, read on the forward strand.
AGAGCAGGCGATCGCCTTCCCGGCGGCCTAGGTAAAGGGACGCAATGCGGCGCGGGTGGGCGCCGAGCTTCTCGACGAAAGCAACAATGGGGAAGGTGTCGCTCTTGATGCATTTCACCTTGAGCCAGCTCGTCTGCACACCTGAGCGATAGGGGGCATCCCCTCGCTTGGATACGATCCCCTCCAAGCCCATCCGGCATGCATGTTCAAACACGTCGCTGCCGCTCACCTCCAGATGCTCGGCATAGGTCAGTGTCGGCGCCCTGTCCTTCACCAGCTTTTCTAGCGCAGCCTTGCGTTTCACCAATGGCTGTTGCCGGAGATCCCGACCGTTCAGGTGCAGCAGGTCGAATGCATAGAAGATGACCTTCGGCGAGTTTGGATTGCCCAATTCCCGCTCGAGGGCTTGGTAGTCCGGCAACCCGGTCTCGCCCAGGACGACAGCCTCCCCGTCGATGATTGCTGCTTTAGCCGGTAGGTTCGCCGCTGCCTGGACAATTCCTTTGTATCGATGCGACCAGTCATAGCCGCGGCGCGTGAAGGCTCGTGCTGTGCGGCCCTCGACGATTAGCTGGGTGCGGTAGCCATCGTATTTGACCTCGTGAAGCCAGTCGCTGCCCGCGGGAGCTTTCGCGACCAACGTTGGCGATTGAAACTCGATGAATGATAGCCGGTCTGCGGCGTTGCTCATGCACCAGTGACTCCCCGAACCGCGACTCAAGCCGCAGGGCGGGCAATCGGTTCCGGAACATTTTAGCAAAATGGAATGTTTAGTTGGAAATGACGAAGCTGGAAATGGACCCTGGCCATGGCGGTAAAGATCGGCGATGAAGTCACACTCACCGTGACAATCCTGAAGGTGCTGGACAACGGCATGTCGAGCGTGAGCATACCCTCTTACAGCTTTCCCTTTTCGATCGACACACCGAAGAGGGCAACGGCCGGCGAAAAGGTCGAGATCACCGGCTTTGTCACTCGGGTGGATGACGAGGACGGCAAGGTGACTGTCCGGATCGAAGGAGCCGGCCTAGTCACGGTAGATGTCGAAACAGTATCGCACGAGCCCGCACCTAGGGTGCGTCAGTCTCGGTGACATGTTTTGCTGATCCCCGCCTCTGGCTCCGCTTCGCTGTCAAGGATCAGTGCGGACCCCCGCCTGCCAGAAGATGTTTGTAGCCGTTGTGGTCATCCGTCGGGTGCGGGCAAGATGACTCTCCAAGCGCGGAACGCACCGCTCCGGCTCCTTTTCGGGATTGATGTGTAAGACGATCCTGGCAACCTCACGCCAGTCAGCATCTTCGGCCGCGGCATCGAGAAGGCGAACGTAGGTGAGCAGCCGCTCCTCGTCGTAGCCGGCCAGCACGGAAGAAGTGGAGCCTCGTCGGTCACATCGGGATCTGGCAGAGGCATACGCATGCCTTAGGGTTGTACCAGAGGGCCTGAACACAAAAAAGCCCGCCGGCCGGAACCTTAGTGTTGCTCACTTCGATTCAGACATGAGGGCTTCACAGCTCAGAATGAGCTGCCGTCCGCACTGGTCCGAGGCCTCGAGCACTGCCGCCTTCTCGACGAAAAAGAAGAAATACCCCGCATGGATGGCGGCGATCACGAGTACCGTGAAGACCTGAAGCAAAGAAGGGTCACTGGGACGACGGCTTTCCGAGAGAGAGTAAGCAAGCAGATCAGAACGACGATCATGTTCAGCGTTAGCGCGCGCCATTTTACGCCGAATAGGTTTCGACGGAATCCGTAGGTCTTGTTTTCCTGGATGGATCTCGAATTTTGTGGTATCGAGCGTTCGCTCCCTAAGCCAAATCCCGCAGCGCTCGTAAAAACCATCCACCTTCAGTGGATTGCTTTCTTCGTCGTTCGCTGTTGGCGCCGGTGCGTGCTTGATGGAGAGGTTCGGCTCGTAGGCCGACACGCCGGTCTCCGGCCCCCGAGGTGTTCCAGCACGGCCGATGGCACATCGATCCGCGATTGCGTGAGACTCTTTTGGCGAGTACTGGCCAACCCAGCCCTTTTCCAAGTCGCGGTATCCGATTCGCCGCACAATGGTGGCGCCCCCCTTCCCTTATTCCTGCAGATGGGCTTCCGATGGCTCCTGATGATGCTCGGCACCGGGTACTGGAGGCATGGCAGCCAAACGAGATAGGATCAGGATCGAGGGTCGCGACCCGTCGGTTGAATCCGAGAAGTCTGCCGAATCTCCGACCATCGCAGACGCAGCTGTCCTGCGTCTCGCCCGCCTAATCGGCCGTCAGATCGCCCGCGAGCAGTTTGAAGGTAGGTTGACAGCCGAACGGCGTCCGAAAACCGGGACGTGGTCCGCCGATCGCCCCTGAACCCCGCCTCGGCAGCGCATTGCGTTCCCTGGCGAAGCTTCCCCGCCGGGGTCTTTTCCAGATTCGGCTTGCACCCATTTCGGGACCAAAGTAAGGTCTCGTGATGAGGATTATTGCCCGTCGCACCTTGCGGAAGTTCGTCGATAGGCTTGAGACGCACAAGGACCAGCCGGCAGTGAAGGCCGCGCTAGATGCCTGGTTCGACGAAGTCGGCGAGGCGGACTGGAAGAGTTCGGCTGATGTGAAGCGGCTTTACGCGACGGCCAGCATCTTCAGCGCCGAGCGGACTGCCTTTAACATCAAGGGCAATGCCTATTGCTTGCTGGTGGCGGTCGACTTCGAGAAGAGCATCGTCTGGATCAAGTGGATCGGCACCCACTGAGCCCCTATGACAGGATCGACGTGACGGAGGTGAAACATGGCGATTGAGCTAAAGCCCGTCCGTTCCGAGGCGGATTACGCGGCGGCGCTTGCCGAAGCGGAGCGTCTGTGGGGCGCAAAGAGCGGCACGCCTGAGGGCGATCGGTTGGACGTACTCGCGACGCTGATTGAGGTCTACGAGGAAAAACACCATCTGATGGACCCACCCGACCCGATCGAGGCGATCAAGTTCCGCATGGAGCAGCAGGGTCTGTCCCGCAAGGATCTGGAACCGATAATCGGAACACGGGGCCGAGTAGCCGAGGTGCTTAACCGCCGGCGCGGTCTCTCGATTGAGATGATCCGTAACCTGCACGACCAGCTCGGCATCTCGGCCGAAATCCTGATCCGCCCCACCCGCCAGTAAGCGGCCGCCTGACGGGACGATAGAGGCCGAGAGGATAGTCCAGATGACCCGCATTGCGCTTTACGCCCGTTATTCATCTGAAAGCCAGCGGGACTCCTCGATCGAGGATCAGTTCCGTGTCTGTCGCGAGCAAGCAAAGCGGGAAAGCTGGAAGATCGCCGGTTGCTACAAGGATGCGGGCATATCCGGATCGAGCATGATCCTGCGGCCTGGCATCCAGATGCTGCTGCAGGATGCGCAGGAGGGCCTGTTTGACTTGGTGCTCGCCGAGGCGCTGGACCGGGTAAGCCGCGATCAGGCCGACGTCGCCACCTTGTTCAAGCATCTGAAGTTCGCCGGCGTACCGATCGTCACCCTGGCTGAAGGAGAAATCACTGAGCTCCATGTTGGGCTGAAGGGCACGATGAACGCGCTGTTCCTGAAGGATCTTGCCGCCAAGACGCATCGCGGCCTGCGCGGTCGAGTCGAGGACGGCAAGTCCGGCGGCGGGCTTTGCTACGGCTACAAGATCCTCAAGAAGCTGGACCATCGCGGCGAACTGATCAGAGGCGAACGCGAGATCGACTTTTACGAAGCCGAGGTCGTGCGTCGCATCTTCCGCGACTTTGCGGCCGGCATTGGCCCGCGCACCATTGCGAAGACGCTGAACGACGAAGGTGTTGTTGGTCCCGGCGGCAAGCCCTGGATCGACACGACGATCCGCGGGCATCAGAAGCGTGGCTCCGGCATCGTCAACAACGAACTCTATATCGGCCGGCTGATCTGGAACCGGCTGCGCTACGTGAAGGATCCGTCCACTGGCAGGCGCGTGTCGCGCATGAACCCGGAATCTGACCGGATCGTGACCGAGGTTCCCGAGTTGCGGATCGTCGATGACCAGCTCTGGCAGGCGGTCCGTGTTCGCCAGAGCGAGATCGTCGAGAAATATGCCAATGTGACCGAGGCGGTGCGCGAGCACCATAGAAAGAATAAGTTGAACGGCGCACGCCGGCCGAAGTCGTTGTTGTCCGGCCTGATCTTCTGCGGCTGCTGCGGTGGTCCTTACTCGCTTCGTGGCGCTGGCCGCTTTGCCTGCTCGAGCCACATCGCCAACAAATCCTGTTCCAACAGCCGCACGATCCCGCGCGAAGAGCTGGAGAACCGCGTGCTGGCCGGTCTCAAGGACCGGATGATGTCGCCAGAGGTAGCAGCAGAGGCCATGCGCGCCCATGCGGAGGAGACGAACCGGCTCAACCGCGAGCGCCGGTCCAAAGGCGACGAATGGCGGACAGAGCTTGAGAAGACCGGGCGCGAGTTGGAGAAGGCCATCAACGCCATTCTCGCCGGCGTGCTTCCCCTGACGCTCAAAGAGAAGATCGAGAAGCTGGAACTACGCAAGGCCGAGCTGTCTGCCCTCCTCGCTGACGTGCCGGAGGATGTCCCGGTCCTGCTGACGAGCGCATCGGCGATCTACGCGAAGAAGGTTGCCCGGTTGACGGAGGCGCTGAACCGCCCTGAAGCGCGGACGGAGGCTGCAGAGGCATTGCGCACGGTGATCGAGAAAATAGTGCTACGCCCTGGCCCCAATCGCGGCGAGATCGACGCGCTTCTCTACGGAGAACTCGGTGCGATCCTGAACTGGATTGAGCGGCAGGCCGTTGGGAAGACTACAAAAAAGAACACTCCCGCAGCAAAAGCTGCGGGAGTGTCGGTATCGGTGGTTGCGGGGACAGGATTTGAACCTGTGACCTTCAGGTTATGAGCCTGACGAGCTACCGGGCTGCTCCACCCCGCGTCAACTAGACGGCGAATGCCGGCCGGGCAGCCCG